>NZ_BNAH01000003.1 GCF_014653195.1 Thalassotalea profundi | reverse complement strand
CCTTGGTCATGTGTCACCTGATGAGTATGAAAACCAGTTTTTAACTGGAAGCTAGAGGTCTACAAAATCGGGGGAAGATCAAACTGCCACTTTTGCTATTCGTAGGGATAATGACTTTTTGACGGAAAGTCATTGGGATTGGTGCGAAACAATGTGAAATTTAGGTAATGATTTACCAGTCGATTCATCATGTAATTTAATTTTAGGTTTGAAATTGAAGTTAAAAAAACCGGTGAACTAAATGATTCAAGTCGGAAATATCTCAGAAAATGACGTTCTTGAAAGCACGTGATTGGTCCTTAAACGGGCTTTAAAAGAGGCTCCATTAAATAATAAGCCAGTTTCTGAACTAGCTTTTAAGTATGAATTTTTTTTTACCGTTTATTACATAATTAACAAGTTTTTGTATTTCATCGGCATTTACTTCCGAGGGTTCAGAATTTGAGAGGTCAGAATTATTAATTTGATACTGTTCAACGTCGCTTCGATCAATTAATTTTAAGATTTCTCCTGATAATTTACCGTTGTTTCTTTTTCCCCAAACAGATACAACTATAGAGTCATCTTTTTTTAACATACTCTCCGTAATAAAGTGTTTTCTCGATGCTTTTTCTAAAAATAACTTAACGAAATTTAATCGATCTTCATTACTGTCAATATTCTTTATTGCTGTAGTATAACGATCAACCATCTTAAACACTTCTTCATTTGTGCTTAATTGGTTCGTGTTCACTGATTTTTTGGCGTCGATATTATAGATGCAGACATTCTTATTAAAGAGAAATGGTAGAACGCTATATTGATTACCAAACATACTGTCTATAGTTATCGTAGATGATCTACTACAATTAAATGAGTCTTCCACTAACAGAGATAATTTATCTCCTGCACTTTGATAAGCTTGGGCTTGTGTATTAGCCACAGCTAAAACCAAACCAATCACTATAGATGATAGCTTTTTCATTTTATATCCTTATATTTCATTACACTTAATAATTTCAAAATATATACTAAAGCTACTTTATAGTCAAAATGGACTTCCCAGACTTTACTAGACACCCAATGAGTTACATTGTAACTTCAACTAGAGGTGTTTATGAGCAAAGGCAAACGGTATACCCAAGAATTTAAAATTGAAGCAGTTAAGCAAATCACAGAACGTGGTTATTCAGTTGCTGAAGTTTCAGAACGGCTAGATATTTGTACCAAAACGTTATATCACTGGCGCAGCCAGTTATCAGATAAACCAAAACCAGTTAAGTCATCAGATGAACAACTTAGGATCGCTAAACTTGAGGCTGAATTAAAACGCGTCACGGAGGAACGGGACATTCTAAAAAAGGCCGCAAGGTACTTTGCCTGCAACCCCGAGTAAAGTACTGCTTCATCCGAGATCACCAAGATGAATTTTCTGTCAAAGCTATGTGTCGCCTTTTTAAGCTACATCGCAGTGGCTTTTATGCATGAAAAAAGCCCTTAAGTAACAGAGCAATCGAAGATAATCGTTTGCTCAAGCTAATTAAAGCGTTCTATGTGGCTAGTGGTGGTACTTACGGCAGTCCTTGGATACACGCAGATTTACGTGAAGCTGGTGAGCAATGCAGTGTTAATCGAGTAGCTAAGATCATGCGACAGAATAAACTCAAAGCGCAAATAGGCTATAAACGTCGTCATATTAAAGGCGGTAAAACATCTCGTATTGCAGATAACCTGTTAGCTCGCCAATTTAATCCTCCAGCGCCAAATCAAACGTGGGTGAGCGACATTACCTATGTTAGAACCTATGAAGGTTTTTTGTATGTGGCAACAGTCATGGATTTATTTTCTAGGCGCATTGTCGGTTGGTCGATGGATAAAAATATGGATAAGCATTTAGTGATTAGGGCATTGCTCATGGCGGTTTATCAGCGACAACCCAAAGCTGAGGTGATGGTACATAGTGATCAAGGTAGTCAATATGGCAGTGCTGATTACTTAGCATTTATGAAAGAGCACAATCTTGTTCCATCAATGAGCCGAGCAGGAAATTATCATGATAATGCGGTGGCTGAAAGTTTTTTTGCTACGATTAAAAAGCAAATAATTAAACGAAAGATATACTCAACACGTAATGATGCGAAAGCTGAGATATTTAATTTTAGAGAGATGTTTCACAATCCTAAAAAGCGTCACTCACATACAGGCGGTGTTTCACCTACTAAATTTGAGGAAGCATATTTTTCTGAATTACAAACTGTCTAGTGAAATCTGGGAAGTCCAAATAAAGAGAAAAACCCTATCAAATTATCATTTATATTGTCTTTTGTCATCTGGATTTGTTATTTTAGTTGTGTAGTCTCTCATTAAAACATAGAGTTTATGAGCTTGAAGGTTTTCAATGTTTTTTTAATTCATATTAATAGCTATTAGAAAAGAGTTACATGGGCTATATTTTAATGCTCGGGGTATCTTCCTATTGATTTAAAATGCTTGAACGTTTATCACGTTCAAGCTAGCAGTCATTTCAGGACTCGTGCGTGGCAACAGTCGAAGCCCTAGTTGACCTACCTTAGTTTAAAGTACAAAAGCTAGGGTAATCCACCTTGTCGATGTTCTCGATCGACAAAGTTAATCAAAATGTAAACTTGTTTTTAAATAGCTACTATGACTGTAAAGACGGGCTCTGTTCAAAATATGTTGATTAAGAAGCATCTACAATTTCTATATTTTTTATGTCGATTAAGTTTGACGAAGATATTTCAGCTCCACCGAATTCATGCTCTTTTGGCAAAGCAGTTCTATCAATGGCGAGAGTCGAAAAATCGTATAGATTTGTATCAGACAATTGAGAAAGACTAACACTTTGAGTACTCTTAAAAACACTTTCTACACGACCAGGAGACTCAATATCCCAAGTAGTTAACATTGCCTTTATTTTCTTTCTTTGTAAATTCTCTTGTGAGCCGCAGAGATTACAAGGGATGATCGGGTAGTCATTAATCTCTGCTAATTGCGCGATATCTTTCTCTCTGCAATAGGCAAGTGGTCGAATGATGATATTACGTTTGTCGTCACTGAGCAGCTTGGGCGGCATAGCTTTCAACTTTGCATTATTAAACATATTCATAAGCAAGGTTTCAACAATGTCGTCCATATGATGACCTAGGGCTATTTTGGTTGCGCCAATTTTTTCCGCAAAACCATACAATGATCCTCTTCTAAGTCGCGAGCACAAAGAACAGGTTGTTTTCCCTTCAGGAACTTTTTCTTTAACTACAGAATAGGTGTCTTTATCTACAATGTAGTAATCAATACCTTTTTGCTTTAAATAGTTAGGTAGAATTTCTTCAGGGAATCCTGGTTGTTTTTGATCAAGATTGACTGCGACGACTTCGAATTTTATAGGGGCAACATGTTGAAGATGCAACAAGATATCAAGCATTACAAAAGAATCTTTACCTCCGCTTATAGCGGCCATAACTACATCTCCATGCTCAATCATATTATAATCAGCGATGGCTTTACCTACTTTACTCCGCAGTTTCTTTTGTAGTTTATTTATTTTAACTGATTTTTGTTGTTTGTTTTCCAGCACCATATTATTTACCAATATCTTTAGTACGCATACACTGAGAGGGCTATTAATTTGTGCTGCATTATAAAGGTTATTCACGCTTGTGATAAGTAATAATAGTGAGAGTCGTTAAAACATTAGAGGGCGGAGAAAGTGCGCAAAGATATTTAAAGCAAGGTTAAAGTAGTAACCTTGCTTTAAATATATTATTGAATGTTTGAATAAAAAGGTTTATTACATTGCTAATGGGGAGGTATAACCCTCTGGTTTTAAAGCTAATACATCACAATTTAAACCATCAATCACATGTTCAGCGGTATTACCTATTAAAGCGGCTGAAAGCCCTGTACGCCCAATAGTCCCAAGAATTACTAACTCAGCATCTAATGATAATGCTTTATTTTGAATAACATCTTCAGGTAACCCTTCAGATACATGCGTATTGTTAGAGTCTATATTAAATTCTTTAGCATGTGCTGCCATTGCTGTTTGATGATGGTTTAACATCGATTCATTATATTCATTGGCATTAAATTCAGGTATTTCTATGGCTATATTAACGGGGGTACCAGGAAATGAATTTACCAAATGTACGTTTGCATCAATCAATTTTGCTAAGTTGAGGGCTTCTTCTGTGATTATTTTATTAAGTGATATATGTTCTTCTTCGTCACTGCCCACGTTAATTGCAGCTAGAATATTACCATCTTTCGGCCATGAATGATCTTTAACTAATAAAACAGGGCAGGGGCATTTACGCAATATGTGCCAATCTGTTGGGGTAAATATTACGGCTTTAAGTTTGTCATGTTCGTGGGTTCCCTTAATAACAATGTCATAACCTTCGTTTATAACCTGTTCAATGATTGGTTCGAATGGACGATTATGCCAAATAACCTTACTATCGATAATTAACCCTTCGTTATCAACAGCTGCAATTTTTTCAGCAATCCATAATTCACGATCTTTTATGACAGAAGCTCTCATGGCTTCACGTTCTTCACTAGAGAGCATTGTCGTCATCTCATAAGAAAAGTCATATATACTAAGAAAGGCGGTAATTGTCGCATTCGTTTTTTTAGCGAGTTCTATAGAACGTTCGAAGGCTTTTTGATCTTCCGTAGTAGGATCAAATATAGTGAGTATTTTTTGATATTTTTCCATGATTAGCCTCTTAAGTTAAGTTGTCTACTTAATAATAGTGTAGCCCTACAATGATAATGCATCAAAAAAGCATTTAATATTTTGTTTTAAATCAATTAAATAACACTATTAGTAGTCTTTTGTATTAGATGGCTAAATTGCAGCACATTCTCTTAACTTTTCAGCATCAAGTATTTTGATCAATTTTCCCTCGACCTGAATTATGCCACTTTTATGAAACCTATTAAGCAAGCGACTAATGGTTTCTACTGTTAAGCCTATATAATTACCGATATCACTTCGTGTCATTGAGAGCCTAAATTCTGATGATGATAATCCACGAGCATGGTAACGAATGCTTAAAGCGCTGATAAATGTAGCTAAACGTTGTTCTGCATTTTTACGATTAAGTAATGTTAACATTTCTTGATCTGCACGAATTTCTGTACTCATCATTCGTAAGATTTGCTTTTTAAGTTTAGGAACTGAATTTGAAAGATTATCTAGGGTGTCATAAGGTATTTCACATACCATAGAGGTTTCTAGCGCTTTAGCAAAGCTGGGATGAGTTGATGATGCTATTGCGTCAAAACCTAATAAATCACCCGCTAGATGAAACCCTGTAATTTGTTCTTCTCCGTGCTCATCAACAGTAAATGTTTTGAATGTACCAGAACGAATAGCAAATAAAGACTGCATTCTTTCGCCATCTTGAAACAGCTGATCACCTTTATGAATCGGACGTTTACGATCAATTATATTATCAAGTTCTTCTAATTCTTGATCATTTAATGAATATGGTAGGCATAACTCACTGATACTGCAGTTTTGGCAGTGGATATGTTGTTGTCCTGAGCATTGATTAGTAGACATGTTATCCCAGTATAAAAGCAACTAAACTATTTAATAGCGATGTTATTAGAACATCATGTCAGATGCAAATTTTAACGTTACAATCCCATAAATAATTAACAAAAGTGCCATTATTTTTCGGAAATTGTTATTCAATAGTACTGATTTGATTGAAATAGCACCAAATGAAAGAGTCATTAACGCTGGTAATGTACCTAAGCCAAAGAAAAACATAATAATTGCTCCAGATAATAATGATCCGCTTGCTAATGACCATGTTAGAGTAGAATATACTAAACCGCAGGGTAGCCAGCCCCAAATAGCTCCTAAAGCTAAGGCTTGCTTAGGTTTTTCAATAGGGATAAATTTTTTACTTAATGGCGATAGATATTTCCATATACCTTTACCTAACTGTTCAACTTTATTAAGTAACATAAACCATCGCCCAATATAGAGACCTAAGAGAATAAGAAATACACCCGCGATCATTCTTAAAATTGATACAGGAAAGCCAATATTTTTGGCGGCGAGTGACCCTGTTAACCCTGCGATTGCACCAATAAGTGAGTAGGTTGCTATTCTTCCTAGATTGTAAGACAAAATAATTGAGAGTTTATTACTTGCATTTGTTTCTTTATTGACCGCAGAAGATAACATAGTCGTAATGCCGCCACACATTGCTATGCAATGACCTGAGCCAAGAATGCCAATGACGAAGGCTGCAAAAAAATCTATTTCCATTTTTTTAATTAATCCCACTAATAAAAGCGCTAGATTAGCATGTTTTACTTGAGCGTAATCAACTTAATTGTAATTGACTTCTAAGTCATTTATTCATTTGACTCAGATCATTATTTACGTCAGGTAACTAGGATATAAGCTCGTTAAACTTTTATTTTATGACTCAATTTGTGAGTTAACAATGCTATGGAGTAATGTATGTTTAACAAGTCACTTATTAGTTTAGCGATCGTCAGTTTTTGGTTATCAGCAGGTATATCGTTTGCGGGTAATGGCCCTGAAATTTCCGAAAAAACAGAAGCTGAGACTATTGTGGTTATCGGTAAAACGCCGAGAAAAGTACAAGATGTCGTTGGGGCTGTATCTGTTATTAACAGTGAAACTATCGATAGGTTACTAGTACATGATATGGCAAGTCTATTTCGCTATGAAGCGGGTATCAATGTTATAAATTCGGGGAGTCGTTTTGGTGACTCAAACATTGCTATTCGAGGTATTTCAGGTAATCGAGTGACCACTGAAATAGATGGAATTCCTGTTGCAGACCAGTTTAGTGTGGGAAGTTATTCGAATTCTGGTCGTAATACTATAGATCCTGATCTTATCAAACAGGTTGAAATATTACGCGGCCCGGCATCAAGTACCTATGGAAGTGATGCTATCGGTGGTGTAGTTGCTTTTGTGACTAAAAAGCCTGTAGATTTATTAAGTCAAACTGATAGTGAAGTTTATCTTGATATTAAAACTAGTTTTCATTCTATAGATGAAAGTCAGTCAGTGTCATTAAATACTGCTTATGCTTTTGGTCAGTCGAGTGTATTGTTTTCAGGCTCTTTGCGTAAAGGGCATGAGCTTGATAAAAAGCTATCAGGTACACTCGCTAAAGATAGACAAGATAATAAGACAGAGTCGTTTCTTGCTAAGTATTATTATGATATTTCAGATACACAAGAAATTAATATTAGTTATGATTATTTCAACCGTATTACCGAGTCTGATACTCAATCTGTTTTAGGTTTAGAGCGATTTTCGTCAACTACGTCACTGTTGGGTGATGATGAAACTAAACGAACTAACCTTTCAATAAACTATAATTTTATTAGTGAGTTACCATGGGTGGAAGGCGGCAATATTCGTCTTTATGATCAAAAAACACAAACAACACAATTAACTGAAGAAGGGAGAGTCTCTAGAGGTAAGGACTTTTTATACCATCGAGATTTCTTTTATGATCAAGATATACAAGGCTTACGATTTAATTTGTATACAGGTGTTGAATCTAAAGCATTATCACAGCTTATTGGCTACGGTGTTGAATTAAGCCAAAATAAAACAACAGAATCTCGTGATGGTTTACAAACCGATATCACTACAGGGATTTCAACGAACAATATCCTCTCAGAAATATTTCCAGTGAGAGATTTTCCTATTTCTGAAGTTAAAGAAATAGGTATTTATTTGAATGATGAAATCACATTTACAGATTTCCCTATTACTTTTATCCCCGCTATTCGCTACGATAAGTACAAATTAACGCCAAAACCAGATGATATTTATTTAGAAGATAACCCTGCAACAACTGTTGTTAATATTACTGAAGATCGTATTTCACCTAAATTGAGTGTGCTGTACCAACTTAGTGAAGAAAGTAAAGTTTATATTCAATACGTTAAAGGCTTTAGAGCGCCTCCATTTGAAGATGCTAACATTGGCTTAGATATTCCTATGATGAAAATGCGGTCAATACCTAATCCGGATCTTAAGTCTGAAACATCTGATGGTTATGAAATTGGTTTTAGCTATCAAAATGAACAGCATCAATTCGATTTTGTTGCTTTTTATAATGATTACAAAGATTTTATTCAAACTAAGGTTAATTTAGGTTTTGATCCTGCTGTAGGACGTATTATTTTTCAATCTCAAAATATTGATAATACGCAGATTTTTGGTGCTGAAGTAAATTATAAAGGTAAATTTGATCATATGTTTACTGATAATGACAGTATTAATACTTATGTTAGTTTATTTTGGAGTAAAGGAGAGAATAAAGATACTAATCAGCCCATAAATGATATTGACCCTAATACGCTTTTATTAGGAGCTCAGTGGCTAAATAATACGAAAGATCTCTCTATAGCGCTCAATGCTAATATCGTTGGTGCAAAGTCTGATATTGATGATCCAAGCGATGTTTTGGCAAAAACGGCTGGCTATGCTACGTTTGATTTAATTGCTAATATTTATTTTGATAAACAGTTAACCTTATCTGCAGGAATTTATAACTTAACAGATCGTCAATACTGGCAGTGGTCAAATGTAAACGGTTTTGAGGCAACAGACCCATTACTTGAAAGCTTAGTTGCTCCTGGTATTAATGGCTCAGTGCAATTGAAATATATGTGGTAAATATCAACAAAATCACCTTGTTTTAGATAGGTGGTTAGGTGCTATTATTAGATTGAGTTATTAATATAATAATAGAGTAAAATAATTGTACCAAAGACTTAGAGCATCTGTTCTAAGTCTTTTTTCGTTCTGATAATTTCATTTTAATCATAAAAGCATTAGCGTGAACATAAAAAATTTTTTATGCCTAATTTTTACGCTATAGTGATGTTAGCATTCACCTATTGAATGAAAGAGCCATTCTTTCGCAGGGGAATAATTTTAGTTTCATCAATAAAAAGAAATGAATAATGAAAAAACTATTTAAATATTTATTAGTTCTAACTATATTCTTACCTGTTATATCACAAGCAGAAGAAAGCCGCTTATTAAGGCAACCTAGCATTAGCGATAATAACATTACCTTTGTTTATGGTGGTGATATTTGGTTATCTGATTTAAATGGCCAACAGGTTCGTCGAGTTACTAGCACTTCAGCTGTAGAAAGTGATCCTCATTTTTCCCCTGATGGTAAAGTCATTGCTTTCACTTCAAATCGTTCTGGAACCAGTTCTGTTTATACAGTCTCACTAGATGGTAGTGATATTAAGCGATTAACATGGCATGCAAAATCAGCTTACGCGCGAGGTTGGACGCCTGATGGACAATCCGTATTATATGCATCAGCAAGAGAAACTGCCCCTAAAAGTTATCATCGCTTATGGACAGTCCCACGTGATGGTGGTGTGTCACAATTAGTTAGTGAACAGTGGGCATATAATGGCTCGTTTGCTGAAAGTGGTAAACAATTGGTTATAGACCGAATGTCACGCTGGGATGTGGAATGGAGAAATTATCGTGGAGGGCAAAATACACCCTTGGTATTACTTGATTTAACAACATTAAATGAAACCCAAATACCAAGTGACTCTACTATTGATATTGAACCTGTATGGGCAGGTGATACTGTGTATTTTTTATCTGATCGCGACTGGGTTTCCAACGTGTGGTCATATACTCCTAAAAATCACCAAATTAAGCAAATTACCCATTTTAAAAAGAGTGATATAAAGCAACTGGCTTCAAACGGTAAATTATTGGCATTTGAGCAAAATGGTTATTTACATACTTACGATGTAAAAAGTAAAAAACACCAGCAATTAAACATTCAAATTTATGGTGATTTTCCTTGGGCAGAAACTAAATGGCAAGATGTCAGTAAATCAGCAAGTGAAGCATCTTTATCGCCAACAGGGAAAAGAGCGTTATTTTCATCTCGAGGTGAGATCTTTACTGTACCTGTTGAACATGGTTCGACCCGTAATCTCACACAAAGCTCTGATACAGCTGATCGTGCTCCACTTTGGTCACCACAAGGAGATAAAATAGCCTGGTTTTCTGATCAAGGTGAAAAAGGTTACCGTTTGATGTTACAAGATCAAGATGGATTATCTGCGGCAAAAGCAATTTCAATTGGCGAATCAAAAATGGCTTGGGAGCCTACATGGTCACCCGATGGAAAATTTATAGCGTTTGTTGATGATGACGTTCGTATTCGTTTACTTGATTTAACATCTGAGAAAATTATCACTGTAGACGTTGGGGGTAATAACTTAGAAAGGGGGGATAGTGGTTTAGTTTGGTCACCCGACTCTAAATGGTTAGCGTATTCAAAAACGGCTAATAATAGCTTCCGCCAAATTATGATTTGGTCTACTGATAATAATAAGGTTATGCCTTTAACTAATAAATTTGCTGATTCAATATCTCCTAGCTGGGACAAAAGCGGCAAACATATTTATTTCTTAGCAAGTACAGATTACGGCTTAAAAAGTGGTTGGGCTAATACGAGTACCATAGGGGCTAAGTCAGAATATGCGGCATATATTGTTAACTTAACAACAGGTGAAGACTCTCCCTTTATTGCTCGTAGCGATGAAGAAAAAGTTACGGAACCTGAGCATAATAAAGATAAATCTTCAGATAATAGCGATGAGAATGAAAATAAGAACAAAACTGAAAGCATAGCGCCTGTCGTCATAGACTTTAAAGATATTGAGCGTCGTATTATTGCACTACCAATACCAGCCGCAGACTACGAATTTACGATTAATGGACCTGAAGGTTCAGTGTTTATTGCAGAGAGTAATAAAAAAAATCGTTCATTTAAACTTCATAAATTCAGTGTAAAGGATCGCAAAAGTTCACTGTTTATCAGTGATGTTACCTCAGCAAAAATTTCTGCTGACACTAAAAGCCTATTAGTAAAAATCAAAAAATCTTGGCATATTCTTGATACAGGTAAAGAAGAGGCTAAACCAGAAAAAGCACTTAATGTTTCGTTAAAAATGAAACTAGACCGTTTGCAAGAATGGCGTCAAATGTTTGTGGAAGCGTGGCGTTATCAACGTGATTATTTCTATGATCCTAATATGCACGGTCGCGATTGGAACGAAGTGTTTGCTCGATATGAACCACAAGTTGCTCATATAAGACACAGGTCAGATCTTACTTATTTATTAGACCAAGTAAATGGTGAGCTATCTGTTGGACACAGTTTTGTCTTTGGTGGAGATTATCCAGAAGTAGAAAAATCGACAGCGGGTTTATTAGGAGCCAATTTTTCTCCAAGTAAAAAGCATTGGAAAATAGATCGTATTTTTACTACTGAAAGCTGGAATCCAAAATTAAGAGGACCACTTGATCAACCAGGAATGAAAGTAGAAAATGGTCATTACCTTGTTGGCATTAATGGTCAAGAGGTAAGCAGTCACGATAATTTATATCAATACCTTGATGGTACTCTTGGTCAACAAACGGTGCTTTATATTAATGAAACCGATAACTTTAAAGATTCATGGCAAGTTATTGTAGAGCCCATTGCTAATGAGGATTCATTACGACAGCGCGCATGGGTAGAAGATAATCGTCGTTTAGTTGATCAATTGTCTGGTGGAAAGTTAGCTTATGTTTGGGTACCTAATACCTCAACCCCTGGTTTTGTTTCGTTTAATCGCTATTTCTTTGCTCAACAGGATAAACAAGGTGCTGTGATTGATGAACGCTTTAATGGCGGTGGCTTACTTGATGATTATATGGTGGATTTATTGACTAGAAAATTACGAGCAAGTTTAACGAATGAAGTACCTGACGGTCAGCCATTACAATTACCTGCAGGCATAAAAGGCCCTAAAGTGCTTCTGATTAATGAATTAGCTGGTTCAGGTGGTGATTATTTTCCATGGGCATTTCGACAACAAAAAGTAGGCAAGTTAATTGGCGCTAAAACATGGGGAGGATTAGTAAAATCATCAGTCCATTATCGTTTAGTTGATGGGGGAGCTTTAACTGCTCCTGATAATGCTGTATTTGATCCTATCGCCAATGAATGGGTAGGTGAAAATAAAGGTATTGCACCTGATATAAATGTCTATCAAGATGCAAAATCGTTAGCCGAGGGCAAAGATCCACAGCTTGAACGTGCAGTAATAGAATTGCTTGAACAATTGGAAGGTCGTTCATCGAAAGTGATAACCCCTCCTAAATTTTCAACACCAGCGCTTAAACCTTAACTTCGTTTTGCTTATTAAAACGTCGACCAGAATGGTTTGATTGAATCAAGGTATAGAAAGTGAGGAGGTTTACTTTCTGGGGTAATACAAGCGGAAAATATACAGTGGGCTATAACAGCCCACTTTTATTGTATTAATACGTTTAAAAAAACAAAGCAAAATTTCTATGAAACACCCCTGTCGTGGAGGTGTTTACTGTAAGCCTTATCAGTACCATTGATATGATTAATGAGCCATTGAGTTAGAAAGTCGCTAATAATATGCAAGCACTCGTGACCTTCTTTGTTATAGCGTTCTACAAATTGATCTACTTGTTCAATCATATTTTTATGCTGTAGTTTATGAGTCTCTAGTTCCGGATAGTCATTTTCTGCCATTAACTTTTCTTCACGTTCAAAGTGATATTTGGTGTAATTGACTAAATCAGTCAGAGCTTCTTTTTCATAACTTTCACTCATTGCATAATCATAAGCGGTATTAACTTGGTTAAGTAAGTTCAATAGTTTTTTATGATCATTATCAATAGCTTCAATACCAACGCTATATTCATCTTTCCATTTAATAAGCGATTGATTTACTTTTGTTTTGTTATAGAGCATTGGAATAAATATTAGTACCAAAATCAGTATCCAAGAAACAGGATTAGTTAAGCTAGTTAAAAAACCTAAAAATATTGCCACAATAATCAGGCCGATAATGGCTGCATACATTAAAGCCTTAGTACGATTTTTCATTTTAATCCTCCTAAAATAACGTTGACGGAACTAATTATTAATTCGCTAGTATGAATTTATTTTATGCTTTAACTATTTAAAAAAATGTTTAATTTTTCCTTTCTTTGACCTTGATCAAGTTATTTTTTCTTATTAATCAAAAATTTTTAAACATTGATCTGCATCAGTCACATTGCCACGTAATTCAATAATAGTGTCTCCCAACTAGTTAAAGGTTAAATTTTATAAGTCAGTAGTTGAAAGGCTTAATGATTTAATTTGAGTGAAAGTTTCAATCGGTGTTAACGGGTTTAGCACTAAAGTTTTTATAATTAGATAATATTTATAAAACAAGTACTTATCTAGTTATCTTGGTATGTAAAGTAACATCTGGAGAAAACTGATGAAAACAATTAAATATGGTCTTTCAGCGATCAGCTTAGCGATAGGTATAGCTGCTAGTGGTTTTAGTATATCGACCCTAGCAAATGAACCAACATTATCAAAAGCTGATTATGAACAAGCTAAACTACAATATTTTCAACGCTGTGCGGGGTGTCATGGCACGTTGCGTAAAGGTGCTACAGGTAAAAGTTTAGAACCTGAAGAGACATTAAAAAAAGGTCAAACACGGTTAGAAAAAATTATTGCCTATGGTACTGAAGGTGGAATGAATAACTTTGATGATTTATTTACAAAAGAAGAAATAGCTAACTTAGCTACTTTTATTCAAATGACGCCACCAGTTCCGCCAGAAATGTCATTAGAGCAAATGCGTTCACACACAAAAGAATATGTAGCTCCTAAAGACTATCCGAGCAAACCACTACATGGTTTAAATTGGGAAAACTTTTTTGTGGTTATTGAACGTGATGCAGGTAAGGCTGCAATTATTGATGGTGATACTAAGAAAATCGTTACGCATATTGATACGGGTTATGCTGTACATGTCATTAAAGGAACTGAGCACCATAAAGTTGATCATGCTAAAGATGTCGGACGTTTTTGGTACACCATAGGTCGAGACGGGAAAGTGAATAAAATCGATTTATGGCAAACTCCGGATAAAATGTTAGTTGCTGAAACTAAAATGGCTTATGACGCTCGTGATATAGCAGTATCAGGCGATGGTAAATATGTAATTGCTGGAGGTTACTGGCCTGCACATTTCGTTATTATGGACGCTGTTACATTAAACCCATTAAAGGTAGTGTCAACTCGTGGGTATAACACTAAGGGTGAATTTATTAATGAAGCGCGTGTAGCGGCTATTTATACCGCCCCTAATGAATCATCATTCATTGTTGCTGTTAAAGAAACAGGGCAAATGTTACAAGTTGATTACTCTGATTTAGATAACTTAACAATTACGACTATTGCATCAGCTGAATTTTTACATGATGGTTTCTTTGACCCATCTGGCCGTTATTTTCAAATTGCGGCTAACGCCTCTAATAAAATGGTAGTAGTTGATACCAAAGAACGTAAATTGGAAGCAATGATTGATGTTGAATCTTTACCACACCCAGGCCCAGGAGCTAACTGGGTTGATAAAAAGTGTGGTCCGGTTGCTGGTACGACACATTTAGGGGTTGGCTTAGTTTCTGTTTGGGGTAACGATCCTATTGGTCATCCTGATCAAGCATGGAAATTATGTTATGAAGTAGAGACAGATGGCGCTGGTGTCTTTATTCGTACTCATGAAACATCACAATATGTATGGGCTGATCAGTTAAAACACCCTGAGCCAGAAATTCAACAGTCAGTTCAAGTTTTTGATAAAAACACCCATGAAATCGTTAAAACTATTCGTGTAACTGAAGAAGAGGGTAAAGCTGCGCTTCATATGGAATTTAATGATGATGGTAGTGAGGTTTGGGTATCGGTTTGGAATCGAAAAGATGCGAGAAACCCTACAGGGGAAATCGTGGTGTACGATGCTAAAACATTGAAAGAAAAAACACGTATTAAAGGATTAACTACGCCAACAGGCAAGTTCAACGTATTTAATCGTGCGAATCATAAAACTTAGTTTATTCATTTGGTTATGAATATTTAAGTATCGATATTTAAGTGATTTTATTTAAGTACCGATGTGAACATGGTTAATGCCATGTTCACGGTTTTTCTTTTTTGAAAGTAACACGAGTATATTATGGCAAATTCTAAATTCACTAAACCTAGCTTTTGGTCTCGTCGACTTATGTTAGGTACTACAGTTGCCGGAGCAGTCGTTTTCTTCGTAGTAGGAGTTATTTTCTGGGGGGGCTTTAATACGGCAATGGAAGCAACTAATACCTTAGAATTTTGTACTTCTTGTCATGAAATGGAAGATAACGTTTATCAAGAATATAAACCGACTATTCATTTTTCAAATAGAACAGGCGTACGTGCGGAATGTTCTGATTGTCATGTACCAGATCCTTGGGTACATAAAATGGTGCGTAAAGTTCAAGCATCAAAAGAGGTCTTTTACTGGTTAACGGGTAAAATTGATACACCTGAAAAATTCCAAGAGCATCGTTTATCACTTGCTAAAAATGTATGGCAAGCGATGAAAGATACCGATTCACGTGAATGTCGCAATTGTCATAATCTTGAATCGATGAATCCTGAATTTCAAAAACCACGTGCACGTAAACAACATTTAAATGCAATGGAAACTGGGCAAACTTGTATCGATTGTCATAAAGGCATAGCGCATCATAATGTAAGAGATAAATTAACAGATGAAGAGTTAGAAGCTTTAGAGGCGCCTAATCCTAAGTTTATTAGAGAAATTCCTGAAATATATAGTATTGGTTTAGCTAAAATAGAGGCTGAAGAAGCAGAACAAGTTGCAAGGGAAAAGGCAGCAAAAGAAGCTCAGAAAATTGCAGAGCAAGAACGAATAGATGCGGCAGTAGCACAAGCTTTAGCTAATGTAGGAGCAACTAAATCAACTGTTTCTACTCCTGCAACGGTTGAAATACCTTCTACTGTAAGTTCAATTCATGTTGATTGGTCTAAAGCTAATAGCACAGACTTAAACGTATTTTATCCCGGTACGGCATCAATGGAATGGATATTAGGGCGAAATCACGGTGGAAAACGTGCTTTTACTAAAGGTGACCGTTGTATTGCATGTCATGGCGACGAAATTACTGATATTGGTCAAGCAATTGTATCTGGAGAGAGTGATAAAGAGCTTGAGCCTAATATAATTCCAGGGAAACGAGGTAGTTTTCCTGTAACAATTAATGCAACTCATGATAATGAATATATGTATTTACGTTTTAGCTGGTCTGAAGGTCAACATGCTCCAGTTCCTTTTGTTGATGGGGGAAAAATGGATCCTGAACATCCAATGAAATTAGCATTTATGTTGGCAACAGATGATGTTGAGTATGCAGATAGAGCAGGTTGTTGGGCAACATGTCATGCTGATGCTAACTCTATGCCTGATACTCCAGTAAAAGAAACGTTAATAGGTTCAGACCTTGCTAGCAGACTAGATCTCAATAGTGGTGTTACTAAGTATTTAGCTGAAACACGTACAAATATTGAATTGAGAGGGCGTGGAGGTAAAGCATTAGGTGGTTGGGATAAACTCAAAGATGAAAAGGCCATTAATGCCGTATTGAGTAAAAATCAGTTTATGGACCTGTTACGTTATAAATCAGGAGCTGAAACTGTTGAAGATGGCAATATTTCAAAAGAAAGGAATATGCATGGTGGGCAAGGAGCAGAAGTTGAGGCTTCACTTAAAGCAGGTATATGGTCAGTGATCATCAAGCGAAAATTACTCTCCGATAAAATAGGGGATGTGTCAATTGAGGCAGGTAAAGTATATAACTTTGGCTTTGCCATACACGATGATTATTCAAGTGCTCGTTATCATCATGTCTCTTTTGGTTATAAATTAGCATTAGATAATGCTAATGCTGAAATAAATGTTAAAGCCCAATAACGCGTTGATTTATTAAAATTAACTTCCTAGCGTTAATTTTATTTTTAGGCTTTTTGCATAGTCAAAAAGCCTTTTTTTATGAAATGTTTTATCAAGGGGAGGAGGGAGACCTTTATGCTGATTACTCTGAGTAAGGTAAGAGTCATAACTATCAAACGGGTCTGTTTGATTGCTTTATTAATGATTAATTTTCAACTGTCGAGTAAAGAAATTGTGGTGGAAATATTCAAGAAAGAGTTTATTCCTGCCGATGTGAAAATTATTAAGGGAGATACTGTTATTTGGAAAAATATTGAAAAACGCCAGTACCATAATGTTTGGTTTAAGCATTTAACACAAGCAGAGCCAGATTATTTTTTCCCTGGTGAGTCATTTCAAATCACCTTTGATGAACTTGGGAAATATCATTATATTTGCGGGCCCCATCCTAAAATGACAGGGACAGTAACAGTGTTAAGCCCATAGATAATGTTTAACACAAGCCACGTATAAATCATTATCTATACGCATATTTTTCGATATGAATAAAAAAATAAAATGGTTTATTCAATAGCTTGATCCTTATCAAGTAAATGACAGTCTCATTTGCCGGTAAATTAATAAAAGCGTATCTTAACTATCATGTTTAGCAAGCTAAAGAACACTATGACAACTGTAAATATTAAAATATCAAATAGCTCTGAAAGAGAGTTATTTTATCAACAACAAAACAATGAAGTATCACTATTTGAATATGCTTATTCCCATCAACTTCCAGTATTAATTAAAGGACCTACGGGGTGTGGTAAAACTCGCTTTATTACACATATGGCGCAAAAATTAAATAAGCCATTATATACAGTTGCCTGCCATGACGATCTTACGGCTGGCGATTTAGTCGGACGACACCTTATAGGCCCTAATGGCACTTATTGGCAAGATGGGCCATTAACTAAAGCGGTTAGAGAAGGAGGAATTTGCTATTTAGATGAAGTAGTTGAAGCACGAAAAGATACTACTGTTGTATTACATCCTCTTGCTGATGATCGTCGCGTACTTCCACTAGAAAGAACTGGAGAGCTTATAGAGGCGGCTCCTGGCTTTATGTTGGTTGTGTCTTATAATCCCGGTTATCAAAATCTCTTAAAAGGTATGAAACCAAGTACGCGCCAGCGTTTTGTTGCGCTACGCTTTGATTATCCATCGCCGGAGATTGAACAAAATATTATTATTGAGGAAAGCGGTGTAGAACCACACATTGCGTTTAAATTAGTCGAATTGGCTCAAGCATTAAGAAAACTAGAACAGAGTGATTTAGATGAAGTTGCTTCTACTCGTTTATTAATTTATGCAGCCAAAATGATGTCTAGTGGCATGAATCCTATGGAAGTTTGTCGCTGTTGTTTAGCAGAACCTTTAACTGATGATCCTGATACTATTAAAGCGTTAATGGACGTTGCTAGTATTTATTTTTATGAACAATAACAATCTATTAATAAATGATAAAAAATTACCTGGCGATTTGGCTATGTGGTTTTTTATCTTGGCTGAATTAACTGTATTTGCCATGTTCTTTATTGGCTTTGCAATAACTGAATATTTAAACCAACAGTTATTTATTGAAGGAAAAGCTCAGCTTCATACTGCAAGTGGTGTGATTAATACAATTGCATTAATCACTAGTAGTCTTTTTGTTGCTTTGTCTGTGAATGCATTACATCAAAATAAAGTAAAACAAATTGTATGGTATTTAATTTTTGCTTTACTCTTTGCGTTTATTTATTTGTTTGTGAAAAGTTGGGAATATCAATCACTTTTCTTGCAAGGGATTGATATTGAAACTAATACATTTTTCACACTGTACTTTTTAATTACTGCCTTTCATTTTTTACATGTAGTTTTAGGCATGGTTATTTTAATTTTTATGCTGTTAAAGGCTGTAAAAAATGCTTATAAAGAAAACCATTCTGGATTTGAATCAGGCGCATGTTATTGGCACATGGTGGATATGTTATGGATTATTTTATTTCCATTAATTTACGTGATCTAATGAATAGAAAACATGGACTTAGTTATGACTAATACACAGGCGTTAATCAGTTGGGCAATACTTGTTTTTTTGACAGTGTTGTCGGTTTATTTAGGTCAAATAATTCACTCAACTACGCTGTTTAGTGTCTTCATTTTTGCCATTGTTTTTTTTAAAGGTCAGCTAATTACTGATATATTTATGGAGCTTAAATATGCCCCTAGCAGATGGCGAATTATAATGCTTGGTTATGTGTTAATTGTTCCCTCTATTATTTGTGCTATCTATCTGATATAGCTATAAAACTCAAACCATCTCGACATTATTAACCAATAAGTAAGAGGACGCTATGGATAATAACAAAGAACAAAAAAAGCGTTCAGCTATTATTTATCAATCTCTATATTTAATGAATTTATTATTAATTCCGGGGATCGCTTTTTTTATTTTAGTCTGGCAATTTTCAAAAAACCATAAAATAAAGGGCTGGCAACGAATCCATTTATTTAGATCGTTACAACTATCTCTAATTTCAGGTGGTTGTTTAGTTTTAATTCCCTTATTGATTGTTTTATTTAGTGATCATTTTAATTCATTATTAGCATTGCTTTTAGTCTATTTTGTTACTGCTCATGCACTCTTTGTGCTTGTAGGTATGCTTAACCTTTCACGCGCGATGGCGAAAAAACTGCCCCTTTTTTGATCTACATTATATTTACGTTTATTTGTCTAACTAATCGTTACACTCTTTAACAAAGTTGATTTCCATCAAGTAATTTGTCCTATATTGCAGTATATGATTGCGTTGGTTTTATTACTTTTCTAAGGGAAATACCATGTCTGAAAAATTTACAAAAGGTATGGCTCGAAATATTTATTATGGGGGGAGTCTTTTCTTCATTTTGATATTTTTAGGGTTAACTTTTCATACAACTAAAGAGATGCCTAAAAGGGATCATCGACATAATATTACTGAGTCTGTAGAGCGAGGTAAAGAGCTATGGGAAGAAAATAACTGTGTTGGTTGTCATTCATTAATCGGTGAGGGGGCATATTTTGCACCTGAATTAGGTAACGTATATGTTCGCCGAGGTGGTGAAGCAGGCTTCAAGACATTCTTGAATGGTTGGATGAATGCGCAACCATTAAACATTCCAGGTCGTCGTCAAATGCCTAACTTTCATTTAACTGATGATGAAATTAATGATTTAGCAGAGTTTCTGAAGTGGACTTCCGAAATGGATGTAAATGGCTGGCCGCCTAATGATGAGGGTTAATGTGATGAATACTTTGAAATATCAATCACAAGCGGTTGCAAAACCTTATTTTGTGTTTGCTTTAATCCTTTTTGTAGGCCAAATATTATTTGGTTTAATAATGGGACTACAGTATGTTGTTGGCGATTTTTTAGCTGGCGCAATTCCTTTTAACGTTGCACGAATGGTTCATACTAATTTACTGATAGTATGGCTATTATTTGGTTTTATGGGGGCAGCTTATTACTTAGTACCAGAAGAAGCTGAAACAGAACTTTATAGTCCTAAACTTGCAATTATACTCTTTTGGGTATTTGCAGTTGCGGGCGTATTAACTATTTTAGGTTATTTACTTGTCCCATATTCAACATTAGCTGATATAACGCTTAACCATTTATGGCCTACGATGGGACGTGAATTTCTTGAACAACCGACCATTACAAAATTGGGTATTGTTGTTGTTTGCTTAGGTTTCTTATTTAACTTGGGTATGACTATTCTGAAAGGCCGTAAAACCTCAGTTAACATGGTATTGATGACAGGTTTAATTGGCCTTGCATTAATGTTTTTATTCTCTTTCTATAATCCATCTAATCTAGCACTTGATAAATACTTTTGGTGGTTTGTTGTTCATTTATGGGTAGAAGGTGTTTGGGAACTTATTATGGGCGCAATCCTTGCTTTTATATTAATTAAAGTAACAGGGGTAGACCGTGAAGTTATTGAAAAATGGTTATATGTAATTATTGCTATGGCTTTGATTAGTGGTATTTTAGGTACAGGGCATCACTTTTTCTGGCTGGCAACTCCTGCTTACTGGCAATGGATTGGTTCTGTATTTTCTGCATTAGAGCCCTTACCATTTTTTGCTATGGTGTTATTTGCTTTTAATATGGTAAATAGACGTCGTAGAGAGCACCCAAATAAAGCTGCAACACTTTGGGCCTTAGGAACTGCAGTTATGGCATTCTTAGGTGCAGGTGTTTGGGGATTTTTACATACATTATCGCCAGTAAATTTCTATACACATGGTTCACAAATAACCGCTGCACATGGACACATGGCATTTTATGGTGCTTATGCCATGATTGTAATGACTATAATATCATACGCAATGCCTAAAATTAGAGGTATTGGTGAGTGTAATTGTAATCGTGCACAAGTGTGGGAAATGTGGGGATTTTGGTTAATGACCGTTGCAATGGTCTTTATCACTTTATGTTTAACTGGCGCTGGTGTACTACAAGTATGGCTACAACGCTTACCTGAAACAGGAGAAGCACTAAGCTTTATGGTTACGCAAGATAAACTGTCTATTTTCTATTGGTTGCGTGAAGTAGCCGGTGTTGTTTTCCTATTAGGCTTAATTGCTTATTTAACAAGCTTTTTCATTAAGGAGAAAGCAACAGCTTAATCATAACATCCGATGATTAATTTATTAAAGCCGTGGTAGTAATATCGCGGCTTTTTATTGAGGTAACTTATGGAATATAAAAAACACTTTTTGCAAAAAATAGCTAAGATAGTGGGAATTATATGTACGATAACCGCTATTGGTTGTGCTATTTATTTAATGACTATTTTAGATTCTGAAAATAAAGTACTTAAAGGCAGTATAGGCGCAACAACATTTTTCTTTTTTATGCTGGGGCTTGTCTTAAATGTTATAAGTAGTACTAATTTACCGAATTTAAAAATAGATAAAGATGATTTAAAGTGACGAAGATTTATTTGATTCAAATCACATCGTTATCAATTATTCTTTGCTAAATTATTACCATCAAAATAGATAATGCTCATTATGGGTGCTTGGTGATTAATGGAAGAGTGGGTTGGTGGTATTTGGCATAAGTACATTACCAAAAAAGCGAATACGAATTACATACAAGCAAAAGTAGATTTTTCAGATGTAAGTAAGTCTGTAGGCGTTGTATTTCGTGCTATGGGAGGGCATAGTGTTAAACGTATCGAAGCTGCCAGTGCTCGTGATTATTTAGTTCGAAGAACATGGCTGCAAAAAATTGCCGGAGAAAACCAACAAATTAGTTTAGCTTGGCAGGATGAAGAAAGTTTACGCTTACCAGAGTCTCTCGCGGTATTTCCTACTTCAGAATTAAACAGAGAACTTTATATTTGGTTAGCGATCCTCGCGGCTCATCATAAAAAAAGTTTTCAACATTGGGCAATTGATAATCAGCAACTTGTTGTTGATGTTTTGACTCGCTTTCCCGCATTAACTTCGCGTTATCAAAAACTTGCTCAAGCATTTATACAAACGCGTACAGATTACTGTAAACGTCCTCTTGCTGAACAACAAATGGAACAAGCCATTGTGAAAGCGGTTCTTGAACCTGGTTCAGTGAAAGATTTTCCTAGTGTTAATTATGCTCCTCAAGCTGTTTACTTATGGCTATATCCATCAGCACAGTTTAATCCTCAAGTGATGCCTAACTTCGATGAGGAAACAAATACAGAAAGTGAAGAATCAAACAATACGAGTACTAAAAGTCGATCAACGCGTAAAAAAGGTGAGCGGATAGAAGACGGTGAAAGCCGAGATGGTATGATGGTTTTTAGGTTAGAAAGTTTGTTCTCTTGGAGTGAGTTTAGTCAGCTTGACCGGGGGAGTGATGATAGTGATGATGACGATGAAGAAACTCTCAAAGTTGCCGAAGACCTAGATAAAATAACTTTGTCAAAACAGCAACAACAAAAATCAGCAAGTATTAAAATTGACATGGATTTACCGTCAGCTATTGAGGATGATATTCCTTTAGGTGATGGAATTAAACTACCAGAGTGGGATTATAAAAAGGAAGAGTTGATCGCTGAACGTTGTTTATTATTACCTATGTTACCTAAAAATAACGAGGCAACTAAATTACCTATTAAATTACAAAAAACAGCAAAGGTTATACAAGCGCAATTTGAGCAGTTACATAGTGTTCGCTATTGGTTGAAGGGACAAGTACAAGGTGAGGAGCTTGATTTAAATGCTTGGTTAGACTTTTATATTGAGCAACAAAAAGGTTCTACAAAAGAGCACGGGCTTTATCAAAGTTTTAGAGGTAACAATCGTGATATTTCAACATTATTGCTTGCCGATCTATCAATGTCTACTGATGCACACCTTGATAACAACAATAGAGTTATAGATGTTGTTAAAGATAGTATGATGCTATTTGGTGAAGCATTAAATAGCGTTGGAGATAACTTTTCAATGTATGGTTTTTCTTCAATAAGGCGAACGAATGTACGCTTTACAGTATTAAAAAATTTTAGTGAACGCTATAGCGATGTTATACGCGGTCGTCTTCAAGCTATTCGTCCTGGCTATTATACACGCATGGGAGCGGCTATTCGACAAGCAACTAAAATTTTAGACGAGCAAAAGACTACACAGAAATTATTATTAATCCTAACGGATGGTAAACCTAATGACATTGATCATTACGAAGGACGCTTTGGTATAGAAGATACACGGCATGCGATTTCTGAAGCGCATAAACTAGGTATAAAACCTTTCTGTATTACTATTGACCAAGAAGCAGAAGACTACTTACCTTATTTATTTGGCGTCGATGGTTATACAGTTATTCATAAGCCATCACAATTACCGATACGTTTACCACAGCTTTATTATCAGCTAACAAGGCATCAATAATGACAAGTGAAAAAGTTAAGTGTTTATATTGTCAAAGTGTTAATGCAATAACGAAAAGTCATTGTGATCATTGCGGTATGCCATTAGCTAAAAGTCATCCTGAAAGTGCTAATACAAAGATAAAAATGTTTAAACCTATTTATATTGTTATTGTTATTTTTGCTATTATTATGATGTTTTATCTGCCAAGGTAAATAGTTAAGGCTGTGTGTCCTTTTCGTTTTTTTCAGGCTCTGGTTTGTCATCATCAAATAAAATGCTAAGACCTTGTTTTTCTAAATCGTCAAACTGATCTGTTTTTACTGCCCAAAAGAATAAGTAAATGCTTATTGCAATTAATATTATCGCGATTGGAATTAGCACATAAATAATGCTCATTAAATTAACCTTTTTTAAGTAATCTCAGTGAGTTTGTAATCACTAAGATTGAGCTAAATGACATGCCGATAACAGCCATGTAAGGTGTCACATGTCCAGACATAGCAAGTGGTAAGATAATCGCATTATAACCAAAAGCCCAGCTATAATTTTGCCATATTATACGTTTGGTTTTAAAGGCTACATTACGTAGGGTCTTAATTGCTGATAATTTATTATTTAACAAAATAACGTCAGCGCCACTTTTAGCAACATCTGTACCGCCACCCATAGCAAATGATACATGGGCGGCACCAAAAACAGGTGAATCATTTACGCCATCACCTACCATTGCCACCGTATGGGTTTGCTGCTGTTTTAATAATAGTTCCATTTTATCAGCCGCTGATAAAGAGCTATGTACATGATCTACTAATACTTGCTGTTGAATTTTATCACACCCTGACTGGTTATCACCTGATAGCATCATGGTAATTATGTCTTGTGCTTTTAATTGGGCGATTAACGCTTTTGCGTCATCTCTTATTTTATCTTCGATTAATATACTTGCTACAATTTGATCATCTTTCATGAGCAAACAAGGGATGTTTGCGTAATCCTTTAATTGTTCGGGTGGCAGTAGCCATGCAGGCTTACCTATTTTATACAGCGTGTTATTTATTATACCTTCAACACCAGATCCTGATACAACCTTTACATTGTTAGCTTTATAATTAAAATCTCTGTAAGTAGTAAAAGCTTTAGCTATCGGATGTTCTGAATAGCTTTCTAGGGCGGCTGAAATTGCTAACACAGACGTTTTATCTAAATTTTCATCTATGACATTACATTGATAAATTTCAAAATCACCAGAAGTTAATGTGCCAGTTTTATCAAAAGCAATACAGTTTAATTTCGGCACTGTTTCCATTACATGGCCTGATTTTATCATTATACCGTCTTTATTAAGCCGAGTAGTAGCGCAGGTAAGAGCTGTTGGAGTAGCTAAAGATAATGCGCAAGGGCAGGTGGCTACTAATACTGACAGAGTGATCCAGAACGCCTCTTCAGGCAGATGTTGTTGCCAATATAATGCAGTCAAAATTGCGCATAATAAAATGATAGCGACGAAATACTGTGCAATTTTGTCTGAAAGTTTTGCTAATTTAGGCTTATGTGCCTGTGATGTTTCACTCAACCTAATTAGCTGGCTTAAAAATGAATGCTGGCTGTTATGTTTTACTTCTATGGTTATATTACCATCGCCATTAACCGTGCCTGCAAATACGTTATCACCAACCTTTTTATCTACAGGGCGCTGCTCTCCAGAAAGCATAGCTTCATTTAGTTGACTTTGACCATAAATAACAATGCCGTCAGCAGGAACTATTTCACCAGGTTTTACAATAACTAAATCTTGAGCTAGTAGTTTTTTTGCTGCAATAAACTCTTCGTTGTCATTAACGATTTTTGTTGCTGTCATTGGCATAAGTTTTAATAAATTAGCTGAAACTTCGGCGGCACGAGTTCTTGCTCTAAATTCTAGAAATTTACCTATTAATAATAAGAAAGTGAACATGGATACCGATTCAAAATACACTTCACCTTGCTGACTTATTGTTGCCCAAGCACTGGCGGAAAAAGCTAATGAAATTGCGATGGAAACAGGAACGTCCATAGATAAACGTTTAATTTTTAAAGCATTGATAGCCCCAACATAAAAAGGGAATGCACCATAAGTGACAATGGGACTGGTTAACAATAAGCTTGTCCACCTTAAATATATAAGATTATCTGCAGACATATCTGAAAAAGCGCCAAAATAGAGCCCTATAGCAATCATCATTACCTGCATCATTAAAATACCTGCAATACCTAAGCGTTTGATAAATCGCTTAGATTGAATAATATTACGAGCTTCTATTGTACTTGCTTTGAAGGGAAGGGCTTTGTAGCCTATTTTATCTATGGCAGTGAGAATATCACTGAGGTTAATTTTACTGTCTGTCCATTTTACCGTTGCACGTTGTGTCGTTGCATTAACGTTAATTGATATTATACCTTTGAGCTTTTCAAGTTGCATTTCAATAAGCCATGCACAAGCTGCACAGTTTATCCCTTCTATGGTGAGAATAGCTTCTTTATATAAATCTGTTTTAAAAGTAAATTCGTCTTGTAATGTTTCGTCATCAAGCAGTTTTTTTCTTGCTAACTCTTCTGGAATAAGGGCGTCGCCTTTAGGTGCCATATCAGTACGAAAACGATAGTATTCTGTTAAGCCATTAGCAACTATGGTTTCTGCAATTGCTTGACAACCAGTGCAACACATAGGTTGTGCTACTTTATCAATGGTAACCGAAAGCGAAATACCTTTTGGGATCACCTCGCCGCAGTGATAACAACTATCAGACATTAATTTGCTTCTATAGGATCAGGAATTAAATCAATAAATTGAGATTGAGGTAAGGTAATAACATTTTGAATTTTCCAAGTATCTTCAAAGGATGTTAAGGTAATGCGCCATTTTCCCGTAATACTTTCATCAAATTTATGTCTAAAATAGCCGTTACCATCTGGTGTAAGCGCTAGATAAAAATCTTTATCTTCTAGTGTCGGGTGATAAAAATTAACATTAAGTAAAGGGAATTTTTTTTCGATACCTGTAGGTTTGATAATTAATTGGTTATCTTGTAATTGCAGGGCAAATTTCATTCCTAATTTTTGTGCTAATTTAACTTTAGTTAGCTCTAAATTAATGGCTTTACCTTTTTTATAGTAGTCACCTACAACAAGTGCGTCAGGTGCGCTATTAGCTATAATAAATGTTGCAATACCAGCAACAACGGCGGTAAAAGGCAGAATAAATACTAACCATGCCCAAGGTTCTTTATACCAACTATTTTTCATTGTTCACAACTTTTAATTTACGTATTGCCATTATACTTTTTTTCAGTTTACTTTGGCCAATATTTAATAAGGCTTTAGTGAATATTTGTAAGCAAATTTAATTCTTATAAAATAAGGGTAACTTTGCATATTACCTTTATTTTATAATGAACTTCGTTGCTATATATGCATGAAAATAAAGTTTAAATTAAAAAGCCTTATAGTAAACTATAAGGCTTTAAGATAATCGATAAATTTTAATTATCTATTGGTGTGACAGACTATACACATAAGAACTTATTACATGAACTTTCTTATGGCCTAAAATCTCATCCCATGCAGGCATAACACCGGCACGACCGTTACGGATAGACTCTTGAATAACACGCTCTGAGCCACCGTATAACCAAATATTATCAGTTAAGTTAGGTGCGCCAATTGGTAAATTCATTTGATCACTACCTGTTCCGTCCTGACCATGGCATGCACTACACATCGCAAAATTAGCTTTACCTTTAGCAACTGAGCCTTCTTTTGCTTCACGGCCACTTAGGCTAAGTACAAAAGCGGTCATATCTTTAACACCTTGCTCACCACCAAGCATACTTTCCCAACCAATCATTCCTTGGCTATGGCGACCATGCATAATGGTATGCTTAATATCGTAAGGTTTGCCGCCATATAACCAATCGTTATCGGTAAGGTCAGGAAAACCTGTTGTACCCCGTGCATCAGAACCATGACATTGAGAACAATTTTGTAAAAATAAACGTTGTCCTACTTTACGAGCTGTTATCGCTTCTTCGTCACTTGCTGTACCTAAGTCTTCAATATCGCGTTTAGCAAATGCGTCGAATATTGGACCATATTTAGCATCAGCTGACTTTACTTCCATGTCATATTGTACGATTAGGTTATTTTCTTTTGCATACTCGGCTTTAGCTCTAGATTCTTCTAAATTCAGTATACCTTGGTTTGAACTTGTCCAACCAAAAAGGCCTTCCCAGTTACCTAAACCAGGGTATACAAGTAAATAACCAAAGCCCCAAATAATCGTTAATAAGAAAAATGTACTCCACCATTTGGGTAGTGGGTTATTTAATTCTTCTATGCCGTCGAAGTTGTGTCCTGTAGATTCACCTTCTTCAACATCTGCAAAGTTCTTTAAACACATACGTAATAATAGGTAACAACCTAATAATGTACCTAGTGAAAGAACTGATATCCAAATACTCCAGAAGCTAGACATTATTAGTCTCCTGCTTGTTAGTTTCTTCTTTGTGATCTTCTTCAAAAATTGAGTTAGCTGCTTTGTCAAAAGCAGACTTACGTTTTTTACTGTATGACCAGATCACAATGATGATAAAAAGTGTCAAAATTATGAGTGTAATTACGCCTCTTAGCGTCCCGTAATCCATATTATTTCAACGCATGCCCGAGTGATTGCATATAAGCGATCAGGGCTTCCATTTCTGTTTTACCTGCTACTTCTGATTTTGCATTAGCAATATCTTCAGCAGAATATAAAGGTATAGCGTTGCCTTCTTCATCTTTATGGGTTCTATTACGTGTTAAGAAATTAAAGGTCTCTAATTTCTTAGCTGTTAATTCACCATCAAGCTTATTGACATCTAACCATTTAAATGAAGGCATATTTGACTCAGGAACAACAGAACGAGGATCAATTAAATGAGCTCTATGCCAGTCATCACTATAGCGACCACCAACACGGGCTAAATCAGGCCCAGTTCGCTTTGAGCCCCAAAGAAAAGGATGTTCCCACACGGTTTCACCGGCTACTGAATAATGACCATAACGTTCTGTTTCCGCACGGAAAGGGCGGATCATTTGGCTATGACACACATGACAACCTTCGCGAATATAAATGTCACGACCTTCCATTTCTAAAGCGGTATAAGGGCGTAAATTATCGACAGGTGTTGTCGTTGCTTTTTGGAAAAACAATGGAGTTATTTCTACTAAGCCACCGACACTTATTGCCATAATGGTAAGAATAAAGAATAAGCCTACACTTTTTTCGACTTTTTCATGTTTATTTGTCATGGTTCGTCTCCTTAGGCTGTTTCAATTGACTTAAGACTATTGTCTTTAGCATTAATTGTTTTAAACATGTTGTATGCCATTAATAGGAAACCAACAACAACGAATACACCGCCGACAAAGCGGATGAAATAGAAAGGGTATGAGGCTTGTAAGCTTTCAACAAAACTATATGTTAATGTTCCGTCTGTGTTAACTGCACGCCACATTAAGCCTTGCATTACACCTGAAATCCACATAGCGACAATATATAAAACAACCCCTGTTGTGTGTAACCAAAAGTGGGTGTTAATTAGCTTAATACTGTACATACGTTGTTGGTTAAATAGCACCGGAATTAAATGATATAGGGCTCCAATTGATACCATAGCAACCCAACCTAAAGCACCAGAGTGAACGTGACCAACAGTCCAATCAGTATAATGTGATAATGCGTTTACAGATTTGATAGCCATCATAGGGCCTTCAAATGTTGACATACCGTAGAAAGATAAAGAAACAATTAAGAAACGAAGAATTGGATCATGACGAAGTTTATGCCATGCACCAGAAAGAGTCATAATACCGTTAATCATCCCCCCCCATGAAGGTAAGAATAATACGATAGACATTACCATACCTACCGATTGAGCCCAATCAGGTAGAGCTGTGTAATGTAGATGATGTGGTCCAGCCCAAATGTATAATGAAACTAATGCCCAGAAATGAACAATAGATAAACGGTATGAGTAAACAGGACGTTCTGCTTGTTTAGGTACAAAATAGTACATCATACCTAGGAAACCAGCAGTTAATAAGAAGCCTACAGCGTTATGACCATACCACCATTGCATCATTGCATCGATAGCACCAGGATACAGTGAATATGATTTTGTCAATGAAACAGGGATAACCATGCTGTTACCAATATGAAGAACAGCAACGGTAAGTATAAAACCACCAAAGAACCAGTTGGCAACATAAATATGTGATGTTTTGCGCTTAATTAATGTCCCGAAAAAGACAATGGCATAACATACCCAAACCACAGCAATTAAAATATCAATTGGCCATTCAAGCTCAGCATACTCTTTACTTGAGGTATAACCTAAAGGTAAGGTAATTGCCGCCAAAACGATAATTGCTTGCCATCCCCAAAAAGTAAAAGAGGCCAGCTTTCCGCCAAATAACGTAGTTTTACATGTACGTTGTACGACATAATAAGAAGTTGCAAATAGCGCACTTGTACCAAAAGCGAATATTACTGCATTGGTATGAAGTGGACGAAGACGGGAATAGGTTAACCATGGAGTATCAAAGTTTAATGCAGGCCAAATTAATTGAGCCGCAATAATAACACCCACTAGTGTACCTACAATTCCCCATATTACAGTCATGACAGTAAACTGACGTACAACATCGAAGTTGTAGTTTACTGCTGACGCATCATTTTGAGTCATGTTATGGATTCCGCAGTTATAATTATTAATCAATCGAAGGGATCGTTCATTCACTTACCCATACTTTAGTTATAGACTAAATTGATGAGTTTGCATTTTGGTTCTTAACCCCGCGCGAATAATAGTGTTTTATGGCTAAAATGTCACCCGAGAATGTGGTAAAGTTTGTTCTAAATCAAAAAAAAACGTACGTCTGTCTAAAAAAAGCGCAATAAGCAGAAAAATGTTAATAATTCAAGGACCCCAATTGTGAGAGCAAGTGTTTATTTATTGATTGTGGGAGCTTTTCTTTTGTGTATTACGTCATGCTCTAAACCCGATAAAACTGATTCAAAAAACGCTATTTTGCAAAAAATAGAACCCACTTGCTTAGTGAGTCAGTCTGCTTGCAAAATAATGACTCATTTTGGAGAGTTATCAGTGCTTTTTAGCGAAAAAAAGATAACACCTGAAAGTGAGTTTTCTATTTTGGTTGGCAATGACAAATTTAATGAGAATTTTAAAGTTACTGGTTTTATCGAAGGTAAAAGCATGTATATGGGAAAGATCCCTTTGTTTTTTTCAAATGAACAACAATTAGGCTATCACATCGCTCACACTATGTTAGGCAGTTGTTCTGATAAAAAAATGATTTGGGTTATACAGTTAACAGTTGAACCTTTATTAGATAACCAACACAAAGAACACTATAGTATTGAATTTACAAGTATTAGAGAATAGTTGGTAACGTTATCGTTTTTATTGAAATATTAGCTATATAAAAGCCAGACAGCTATTAATATCATAAGGCTACCAGAAATTTTATTTATTAACTTTACGTTATCTTTTTTTACTAAAAGTTTGCCGATTGATTTACCACCACTCGCGTAAATCATCATACAGATAAACTCTGACACCATAATAATGACGACTAAAATAAAAAGTTGAAAAGGTAACGGATAATTACTGTTGATGAATGGTGGTAGCAAAGCCACCATAAACGCCCAACCTTTTGGGTTGGCAATAGCGGTTATATACCCTTGAGAAAATAAAGCACTTTTGCTAACGCTATTACTTAATCGCGATTGTGCTGTAATAGCAAGCTTACCTTTTGAACGCCACATATTTATGCCAATATAAGCAAGATATAGCGCACCTAATAATTTAAACAGTATGAATAATTGAGGTTTAGTGGCTAGTAAGGCTGAAACACCTAAAACAGCTGCTATCGCTACTGTGGCTACACCTAATAATTCTCCATACATCATCCATAATGTTTTTCTTATTCCAATAGACATGCCTAGCGACATAGCAAGTGTCATGCACATGCCAGGAGTAATACTGACGAGAAAAAATGTTGGGATAAAAAGTGTTATTAATGCAAGATCTATCAAAGTGACTACATATATTTAGGCTAATACAATTGATTTTACTTGAATTAGCCTAATAATAAACTGTTTATTTAACTGCCTATAACAATTTATGAATTAACTTTTTATTGGATGCTCAATTAAATGAAATGATGAATTTTCGTTGCCAAAGACCATTAAACTACAATGTTCCCAACTTGAAGGAATGGTCCAAGTATGATTATCCTCAACAGTATATACATGATGTTTATTAGCACAACGAACATCTAATTTATTTAACTCTCCTTTGATATTTGTAATTGAAAATTCATTTCTAACTAACGGGTAATACCAAACCTTTTTATCACTGATATTCGCTTGCACTACAATATTGTCATTATTGTTAATTATGTCATCTATTTTAGCGATAATATCATCAAAACTAGCTAGGTAAGGTTTTGCTACTGCTAGCTCTTTTATTTTATTATAGGTCGTAATTGCGCGACTAAATTGATTTTTTTTGATTTGTATAAAAAATTTTCTGGCAAGTATCTGGTATGAACTTTCAGGGGATATACTTGAGTGATTTGTTGATATTAAATTTAAATGATGTATTTCTAAATCTTCATTAGTGATTTCTTTGGCATAAATGGCGGCTAAATTGTGGTACAAGTTTGACTCACTAAGGTGCATGTTTTTAAGTTTATGTAACTTTTCTAAATTATCCTCTACCTCCTTGTAATCTTTAATTTCTAGGGCTTTAGCTGCTTTTAAATAAATGGTTCTAAATCGTCGTCTAACTCCATTTTCTCCATCTCTACTCATTTTAAAATCCATTTTAACGGTATTGATACATTGTTGAATCGGCTGACCATTTTCTATAGCGGGACTGTATTGCCATTGTTTTACTGCTTTTAAGGATTGCTTATCAAAGTCACTGCTCCCTGAAGACTCAATCACTACCGCATTTGAGACACTCCCATCTTTTTCAACAACAAAACTCATTTTGGTCCACCCCTCTCTTTGCTCTCTAGCGGCGTTAATAGGGTATTTAGGATTAATGCGTTCTATCGGTTCCGGCGCTTTATACGTTGAAATATGTTTAACTGATTGTTTTGCAAAAGCAATAGGAGTACAAAGGCTTGTAAGTGTTAGAGATAATAATAATTTATTGAATGTCATAATAATTCCTTTTATTTTTAGAGATACTATCAAAAATAAAGATTACCAACAAACACATAATAAAGTGCATCCTTACTTGTCTAACGAAACACTAAAGAATATTTAGTTAATCAGTTTATCTGCTAGCTAAATAATTCAGTTATCGTTAATCTGTTAGGAAAATAATATTTAGAAGGAAAATACTTTGACTAAGTTATCAATACTTAATGCCTCACTTTTACTGACGGCAAGTACTTTAGTGAGTGGCTTTGCCATGGCAAATAATTTTGATAAAGCCTATAACTCATTTGATACTACAAAAATTAAAGCAGATATTAAGTTATTATCGTCAGATGAATTTGGAGGTCGAGAACCATCAACACAAGGAGAGACCTTAACTACAAACTTACTTATTAAAGAATTTAAACGTTTAGGCTTAGCACCTGGTAATGGAGATAGTTATACTCAAGCTGTTCCATTAGTAAGTATTACAAGTACAACCACTGAAAACTTAACAATTGGTGATATTGAATTTGAATTCCCTAAAAACTTTGTGGCAAGTTCTAGAAAAATGGACAAGCAGTCTTCACTAAAATCTTCAGATCTTGTGTTTGTGGGGTATGGTATTAATGCGCCTGAATATCAATGGAATGATTATGATAATGTCGATGTTAAAGGTAAAACCGTTGTTATATTAGTTAATGATCCTGGTTATGCAACGCAAGACAGTAAGTTATTTGACGGAAATACGATGACTTATTATGGCCGTTGGACATATAAATATGAGGAAGCGGCTCGACAAGGCGCTGCAGGGGCGATAATCATTCATGAAACTAAACCTGCTAGTTATGGCTGGAACGTTATTGAAAGTAGTTGGACCGGCGCACAATATCATCTACCAGCAAGTGAAGTAAATGAAGCTACGGTTGATGTTGAAATGTGGATCAGTAACGACAAAGCAATAGAATTATTTAAAAAATCAAATCAAGACTTTGAAACATTGAAAAAATCTGCTGCAAATAGGAGTTTTAAAGCAGTCCCTTTAGGTTTATCTGCTAGTGTTTCTGTTGAAAATACGTTTGAAAGATCAAATTCTAATAACGTTATTGCAACCATTAAAGGAAGTGAGAAACCAGATGAACATGTGGTTTATATGGCTCACTGGGATCATTTGGGCAGTACTATTGTTGATGGTAAGCGCGAAATTTATAATGGCGCCCATGATAATGCTACAGGTACCGCGGGGTTAGTTCATATCGCTAATGCATATAAAAAACTAAATAAAGCACCTAAACGTTCGATTACCATAATAGGCGTGACAGCTGAAGAGCAGGGAAGGCTGGGGTCACGTTATTTTGCCAATCATCCAACTATGCCACTTAATAAAATTGTTGGTTTAGTAAACATGGATTCGTTAGATATAACAGGGCTTAAAACCGATGTAACGGTTGTGGGGTATGGTAAATCTGCTTTAGAAGCTTACTTGGCCAAAGCAGCTAAACGCCAAAACCGTACATTAAGCCCAGAATTAACGCCAGAGCGTGGTTATTATTACCGTTCTGACCATTTTAGTTTAGCTAAAAAAGGTGTTCCAGCTTTAAGTGCTGGTGGCGGATCAAAATGGCTTAATGCTGAACAAAAGGCCATCGGTGATAAAGTAAGTGCTATGGTTGCAAAGTGTTACCACCAAACGTGCGATGAATACGATGAAAACTTTGGTTGGGAAGGTATGATAGCTGAATTACAATTGTTTTTTGAGACAGGCTACTTGTTAGCTAACTCTGAAGAATGGCCAAACTGGAACGAAGGTACTGAATTTAAAGCTCTTCGTGACGCTATGATGCAATAAATCTTTTAGTTAGCACCATATCTTTTTACATATAAATGCCCGCTATTTAGCGGGCATTTATATTGGTTCTTAGTCCTTGTTTATAATAAAAGGCTTGAACCTGTGAGACATGCAGATGTGAAAGAGTGCACAATCTAGAGAATTGCCTACTCATAGTATAAGGAATAATGAACTTACAAGATTATAAATGCAAAAAGCCCGCTAAAATAGCGGGCTTTNTACAAGATTATAAATGCAAAAAGCCCGCTAAAATAGCGGGCTTTTATATTGGCTCCCCAAACTGGACTTGAACCAGTGACACACGGATTAACAGTCCGTCGCTCTACCAACTGAGCTATTGGGGAATAAACTTTTTTTACTTCTTATTATAAAAGAAGAGGCTATTGCCTTGTAACCGCATAATATGCCATTACTTAAATGTGGCTCCCCAAACTGGACTTGAACCAGTGACACACGGATTAACAGTCCGTCGCTCTACCAACTGAGCTATTGGGGAATTAAGTTTTCACTTAATGTGCTAGCGAGTGGCTAACGGGGCGGAATATTAAAGGGCTGTTGCGTTACTGTCAACATTAAATTTAGAAAAAAACACTTAATTTGTTCGTTTGCTTATTTTACGCGCAGGGTGAAGCAGAAAACGGCGAGTTTTGTTGTCAAAATATACAAGCAATTGGTAAATCTTGGAATTTTGTAGTTATCCACGATAACTGTGGATAACTTTGTGTATGAATGTGTAACAAATCGTAGTGTTAACCATAAAATGAGGTCTGTAGTCGAGCTGTATAAAAATATAGTATCTGATAAAAGTTTATATTTAACAAATGGTTATTGTGTTTTTGTGTTTTTGTTAAGCAGGTCGGTATAAAAAACAATCAATAAAAAAAATTATAACTATCTCTTGTGAATCTATCTCTAGCGCAATCCCTTTAATTGTTGATTTTAACTGTGATAAGTTAAAAATTAACACTTTGAAAATTAATATTTAAATAGCGACTCTTATCTCGATCTTTTACAATAGATTTGCTTTTATCAAGAAGAAAGAATGTAATGCCCAAGAATGTAAAAAATGAATCCGTAAATTTATTAGTCGATCCTGTCGCTGATACATTGAAGCGAATGACTATTCCTATGATTTATGGCATGTTGCTATTAATGACATTTAATTTGGTCGATACTTTTTTTGTCGGCTTGTTAGGTACTCAACCACTCGCGGCAATAAGCTTTACTTTTCCTATAACATTCACGGTTATCAGCTTAACTATTGGTTTAGGTATTGGTACATCTGCTGTTATTGCTCGTTCATTAGGTCAAGGTGATGATAAAACGGCAAAATGCGCAGGTACATCCGCGCTTATATTAACGGGGATTATTGTTGGCTTGCTATCTTTAGTAGGTTTTATTTATACGGATGAAATATTTACACTCTTAGGTGCAAATGATGCGCTATTACCTTTGATCAGAGATTATATGGATTATTGGTTTTTAGGCAGTATATTTTTAATTGGCCCGATGATTGGTAATTCCATATTAAGATCTTCGGGTGATACCAAAACACCAAGTATCATTATGGGGATTGGTGGAATAGTAAATGCTATTTTAGATCCTATTTTTATTTTTGGTTTTGGGGCTGTCCCTGCTATGGGAATAAAAGGCGCAGCAATTGCTACCTTATGCTCTTGGGCAATAAGTTTAGCTTATGTCTTATATATAGTTGGCTATAAAAAACGTTTAATTCATACAACCTTTGTATTTCTTACCACATTTATAAGATCAAGCCGAACTATTTTAAAAATAGGTTTACCTGCCGCAGGTGCTAATATGTTAACGCCAATTGCTGCTGCAGTTTTAACTGCAATTGTAGCAAAATACGGAGTCGCAGCAGTTGCCGCTTTTGGTGTCGGCTCAAGAATAGAATCTATTGCCTGTTTAGTGTTATTGGCTTTATCTATGACGCTACCACCGTTTATTAGCCAAAATTTTGGTGCTGGAAATATGAAACGTGTTGAGCAAGGGTATATCAGTTCGATAAAATTTGTTCTTGTTTGGCAAATACTTGTTTACTTATTATTGGTTATTTTGGCGCCTTGGATAGCGAATATGTTTACTAGTGAGAAAGCGGTGGCAGATTTGATTAAACTTTTCATCTGGATTTTACCACTTGGCTATGGTTTACAAGGAGTCATAATTTTAACCAATTCATCATTTAATGCCTTACATAAACCTATAACATCGTTAGTATTAAGTATTATTCGCTTATTTGTTTGTTATGTCCCTTTAGCTTATTTAGGTAGTCAATTTTATGGGATAGAAGGCTTTTTTATTGGTGCATTACTAGGCAATATTGTTATGGCATTAATTTCTTATAAAACCTTTATGAAACAGTTTCGTGTTGAAGCATTAAAAGCCGAGGTTACATTATAATGAAAGCTATGGATTTACAGTCAGATTATATTCCTAATGGCGATCAACCTAAAGCTATTGAACAGTTATTAGCTGGAATTAAAGATGGTTTGGCCCATCAGACCTTATTAGGAGTAACCGGTTCAGGTAAAACTTTTACAATGGCTAATGTTATTGCAAAGCTTAATCGACCAACAATGATGCTCGCGCCGAACAAAACTTTAGCCGCTCAATTATACGGCGAAATGAAAGAGTTTTTCCCTAATAATGCGGTAGAGTATTTTGTTTCTTATTACGATTATTATCAACCTGAGGCTTATGTACCAACCACAGACACTTTTATTGAAAAAGATGCTTCCGTAAATGAACATATTGAACAAATGCGCTTATCAGCTACGAAAGCCTTGCTCGAACGTAGAGATGTTATCATTATCGCGTCAGTTTCTGCTATTTATGGTTTAGGAGATCCTGATTCTTATTTAAAAATGATGCTACATCTTCGCCAAGGAGATATTGTCAATCAACGAGATATATTAAGGCGATTGGCTGAACTGCAATACCAACGAAACGATGTTGCATTTCAAAGAGCTACTTATCGGGTCAGGGGCGATGTTATTGATATTTTCCCCGCAGAATCTGATCGCCTTGCTCTTAGAATTGAATTATTTGATGAAGAACTTGAACGTATTAGTGAATTTGACCCATTAACAGGACAAGTAGAGCGAAAGTTAGCGCGAGTTACAGTGTACCCGAAAACGCATTATGCAACGCCTCGTGATAAAATTTTATCTGCTGTCGAGCAAATTAAAGTTGAGTTAAAAGAACGTTCTAAACAATTAAAAGATAATAATAAATTAATTGAAGAACAACGTATTGTGCAGCGCACTCAGTTTGATATCGAGATGATGACTGAATTAGGCTATTGCTCAGGGATTGAAAATTACTCTCGTTATTTATCGGGGAGAAACTCTGGTGAAGCGCCACCAACGCTATTTGATTATTTACCTGATGATGGTTTACTCATTATTGATGAGTCACATGTAACAGTTCCACAAATAGGGGCTATGTATAAAGGTGACCGTTCAAGAAAAGAAAACTTGGTTGAATATGGGTTCAGGTTACCGTCAGCATTAGATAATAGACCGATGAAATTTGATGAGTTTGAGGCATTAGCCCCACAAACCATCTATGTATCGGCGACACCAAGTCAATATGAAATTGATAAATCAGCAGGTGAAGTTGCTGAACAAGTCGTACGACCTACAGGTTTATTAGATCCTATTATAGAGGTTCGCCCTGTTGAAACCCAAGTGGATGACTTACTTTCTGAGATTAAAAAGCGAATAGAAATTGGCGATCGAGTGCTAGCGACAACTTTAACTAAAAGAATGGCGGAAGATTTAACGGATTACCTAGATGAACATGCGATTAAAGCTCGTTACCTACATTCAGATATAGATACGGTTGAGCGTGTTGAAATTATTCGTGATTTTAGATTAGGAAAATTTGATGTTCTTGTTGGTATTAACTTGTTGCGTGAAGGCTTAGATATGCCTGAAGTCTCTTTAGTTGCTATTTTAGATGCAGATAAAGAAGGATTTTTACGGTCTGAACGCTCGCTTATTCAAACAATTGGTCGTGCAGCTAGGAACATTAATGGTCGAGCTATTTTATACGCGGCTAAAATTACAGGATCTATGCGAAAAGCGATTGATGAAACAGAACGAAGAAGAGAAAAACAACATCAATATAATGTAGCTCATAATATCACACCCAAAGGGGTTAAACGTAAAATATCTGATGTGATGGATGTTGGAAGCGAAGTTCCATTAGATAAAGTTGCTGAAAAATCGTTGGAATATCAGCTACTAACAACCCAACAAATTGACGATAAAGTGAAAGAGCTTGAAAAAATAATGATGGATCATGCGCAAAACCTTGAGTTTGAGCAGGCGGCGGCAACACGAGATAAGATAACTAAATTACGTCAACAGCAATTAGTCACATAAGTTAAAAATTTAATGTAGTTCAAACATCGTATATCGCTGAATGATTTCTGCGATAGCGTCACAACTACAGTGCGGTAGGTGGCTTATATCGTTTATGATTTTGTCTTGAATATCCGCAGGAAATAACATTAATTGCTCAAGATATAAATGTGCTTGGGCAGTGTTGTCATCTTTTAAATATTCTTGCAGTCGACTTGCATGGTTTTTCCAAATGGCACTCATAGATAATACTCAAATAAATGAGGAATAGTAATACAAGTATAGTGCATATACTGGTATTCAATAGATATAAAGGCTATTAAAAAAGCCTTTATTATATAGCTTTCTTAAGATAAATGTTTTGTTGTATTGTCTAATAACTCATCCAAACTACTTTTTAAGTTTAGCAACTCAGTTTTTGATAATTCTGTTAAGGTAAATAGTTTAGCTGGTATTAACTTAGCTTTGTTCTTTAAGTGCTTGCCGTGTGCGGTAAGCTCAATAAAAACAGCACGTTCATCTTCATTACTGCGTGTTCGTTTAATTATTTCAAGTTTTTCCATTCGCTTGAGTAAAGGAGATAAAGTCCCTGAATCTAAGTCAAGGTGATTACCTATATCTTTAACTAGTATTGGAGTATTCTGTTGCCACATCACCAGCATGACTAGATATTGTGGATATGTTAATCCTAATTCTTTAAGTAAAGGCGCATACAGCTTTGTTAAGTTTTTATTGAGTTTATATAAACGAAAACAAAGCTGATTATCTAAATGTAATTGTTCGCTCATCTCACACTCACAATAGACTTTCGATCTCAGAAGACATTGCTTCAGGTTTAGTTATTGGCGCAAAACGTTTTACCACGTCCCCATTTTTATTAATTAAAAATTTTGTGAAATTCCATTTAATACTTTCAGTACCTAAAATACCCGGAGCTTCTTTCTTTAGAAATTTATATAAGGGGTGTGCATTTTCACCATTAACCTCAATTTTGCTAAATAAATCAAATTGAATATTAAATTGTAAATCACAAAACGACTTAATATCGCTATTGCTTCCTTTTTCTTGTTGCTTAAATTGATTACATGGGAAGGCGAGAATCTCGAATCCACGTTCTTTATATTCTGAATAGAGTTCTTGAAGTCCTTTATATTGAGAAGTGAAACCACATTCACTGGCGGTATTAACAATAAGAAGGGTCTTGTTTTTATATTTAGATAAATCAATAACTTGCCCACGATAATCATCGGCAGAAAATTGGTAAATAGTATTTTTCATTAGCTGTTCTTTTTAAATTGCTTATAATTTAGTTGTGCACAATATAAAATAATATTGATTCTTATGCAAATTATTAATGAGATTGCGTAGAATAACTTATCAAATTTGTAGTGTGGGGATTTATGAAGAAAGTCGCATTTATTGGCCTTGGGGTTATGGGCTATCCAATGGCAGGTCATTTAGCAAAATCGGGTTATCAAGTCAGTGTGTACAATCGTACAAATGAAAAGGCGAAATCTTGGCAAAATAACTACACAGGTGACGTAGCATTAACGCCCAAAGAGGCTGCTTTACATTGTGAAATTGTGTTTGTTTGTGTCGGTAATGACGATGATGTAAGAGAAGTTGTACTGGGTGAAAATGGCGCCTTAGCTGGCATGAGTAAGAATTCTATACTGGTTGACCATACCACAGCATCTGCTGAACTTGCCCGTGAATTGAATCAATATTGCCAGCAAAAACACATTGGTTTTATCGATGCTCCCGTTTCTGGCGGGCAAGCCGGCGCAGAAAATGGTGTATTAACTGTTATGTGTGGTGGGGAAGAGTCTTATTTTGATAAAATCTCTCCGGTGTTAAGTGCTTATGCTCGGTTTAGTCAGTTAATGGGAGATGTTGGGAGTGGCCAATTATCAAAAATGGTTAATCAAATTTGTTTTACCAATGTGGTTCAAGGATTGGCAGAAGGGTTAAATTTTGCACAAAAAGCAGGCCTTAACACGGATAAATTGATTGAAACTATCTCAAAAGGAGCTGCTGGGTCTTGGCAAATGGATAATAGAGGTAAAACCATGTGCGCTAATGAATTTGATTTTGGATTTGCAGTAGACTGGGTAAGAAAAGATTTAGCCATTGCATTTGCTGAAGCAGAAAAAATTGGTGCAGATTTATCTGTGACTAAAATTCTTGATGGCTATTATGAAGAAATACAAGCTATGGGTGGCAACCGTTGGGACACTTCAAGTTTAATTGCCAGATTAAAAACTAATAAGAGTGAATAATGCATTATTATTCTAGCTATTAAGCCATCGAGAACATGTATTAATGGTTAGTATTTTAATTTAATTTTTGGTCTAAATGATTGGTGTTTACACAAAAAAATTGTGTATTTGTACATATTTACATAAAAATAATAAGAAACACCAAAAAAAAGGATTTTATTTTCATTCATCTATAATGAATAAATACTTAAAAATTTAACTGTTCGGTAAATAAACAGTAGATAAAAAAGCTTGCAACCGCATGAAAGTCAAGGCATGTTATGAAACCTTTCACCCCATCTATAATAAAAATTAAACTGTTAAGGTAATACTTTTTGTATGTCAGAATTAAATCAAATTAAGCCGCCGAGCTTTATCGATTCATTTATTCCCGTAGTTGCTTTAGTCATTATGTTGGCTACCGGTGTAATATATTTTGGTGATAATTCTTCTTTTGGCCCGAACCAAATAGCATTATTAGTAGCAATGGGCATTGCTGTTATTATTGGACTGAAAAACGGTCATAAATGGGCATCAATCGAAAAAGCTATTGTCCATGGGATTTCTATTTCATTAGGGGCAATACTTATTCTTTTGGCTGTTGGTTCATTGATAGGGACGTGGTTACTTAGTGGTACAGTGCCAACTATGGTTTACTATGGATTAAAAATTATTGATCCTAGTTGGTTCTATGCAGCTACTTGTCTTGTTTGTGGTATCGTTGCTATGAGCATTGGTAGTTCATGGACTACGGCAGCAACAGTAGGTGTCGCATTTATTGGTATTGCTACAGGTTTTGAATTATCAACATCTGTTACCGCAGGCGCTGTTATTTCAGGTGCGTATTTTGGTGATAAGTTATCGCCGTTATCTGAAACCACAAATTTAGCCCCAGCTGTAGCTGGAAGTGAATTATTTGATCATATTCGATATATGTTATGGACAACTCTACCTTCAATAACAATTGCTCTTGTCTTATTTTTAATCATTGGATTTAGTCATTCAACGAATACACCTGTTAATACAGATAGTATTGATACGTTAATTAATACGCTTGAGTCTACCTATAAGATTAACCCACTTAATTTAATTCCATTAGCTATATTGTTAACACTGGCTTATAAAAAGGTGCCTGCTTTTCCGGCTGTCGCTATAGGAGCTATTATTGGTGGGATCTGGGCGCTTATTTTTCAACAAGAATTAATTTTAACAATGGCTGCTGAGGGCATTAGTGGTATTAAAGCCTATATCATGGTGGTGTGGTCTGCATTTTTTGACGGTGTTGTTGTTAAAACGGGCAATAGTGAAATTGATGAATTACTAAGCCGTGGCGGTATGTCTAGCATGTTAAATACTATCTGGTTAGTAATGTGTGCATTAAGTTTTGGTGCCGTACTTGAGCACTTGGGTATGCTGAAAAAATTTGTTGAATCTATATTATCAGCGGCTAAATCAACGGGTAGCTTAATTGCAAGTACCGTTGCTACTTGTATAGGGACTAATTTAATTACAGCTGATCAGTATATGGCAATAGTTATGCCTGGACGTATGTATAAAGAAGAATATGAGCGTAGAGGACTTCATCCAACAGTATTAAGTCGAACGTTAGAAGATTCGGGGACCATCACCTCTCCGTTAATACCATGGAATACTTGTGGTGCTTTTATGTTTGGTGCGTTAGCATTAACATCTTATGAATATATTTATTATTGCTTTTTCAACTTAATTAATCCGATCATTGCAATTATCTATGGCTATATTGGCTTTAAAATTAGAAAGATTGGTGATCAGTAATTCCAATTTTAATCATTAATCTCTCTATAAAAAGCCTGCAATAAGTTTTGAATAAAAATATTCATTTCGCCTTATTTCAGGTTTTTTCTTTTTTATTTTTGTAATCATGTTTGAAAGGAACATTTAATGACTGAATTTAATGCTCGCTACTTGAAAGATTATCTCCCAAGCGACTTTTCGATAAATACGATTGATCTGACTTTTGAATTAGATGACAACAAAACTAAAGTCACTAGCGTGATGTCGATTTCTAAGAATACATCCGAAGCAAATAAAATAATACTTAATGGTGAACAGCTTAAGTTAATTGCGGTTTATTATAATGATACCGCATTAAATGCCTCTGAATATCAGGTGGATGATGACAGTTTAAGTTTTTTAATAAAAGATAACGAATGTACGGTTAAAATTGTTACTGAAATTGACCCTGAAAATAATACGTCACTAGAGGGCTTATTCAAATCTGGCGGGGCATTTTGTACTCAATGTGAAGCAGAAGGTTTTAGAAGAATAACTTACTATCTAGATCGCCCAGATGTTATGGCAAAATTTACTACTAAGGTTATTGCTGATAAAAACCTCTACCCGTATTTATTATCAAATGGTAATAAAATTGATAGTGGCGATTTAAATAACAACCGCCACTTTGTTACTTGGGAAGACCCTTTTCTCAAACCCTGTTATCTATTTGCTTTAGTTGCTGGTGATTTTGATTTATTACAAGACAGTTATAAAACCACCTCAGGGCGTGATGTTCGTTTAGAAATTTTTGTTGATAAAGGTAATAAAACCAAAGCTCACCATGCGATGGCATCACTTAAGCATTCAATGCGCTGGGATGAAGACACTTTTGGTTTAGAGTATGATCTTGATATATATATGATTGTTGCTGTTGATTTTTTCAATATGGGAGCAATGGAAAATAAAGGCTTAAATGTTTTTAACAGTAAGTTCGTTTTAGCGGATAAAGAAACGGCCACAGACACTGATTACTTTAATGTCGAAGCTGTTATTGCTCATGAATACTTCCATAATTGGACTGGTAATAGAGTTACCTGTCGTGATTGGTTTCAACTAAGCCTTAAAGAAGGGTTAACTGTTTTCAGAGATCAACAATTTAGTGCCGATATGCATTCAGCTGCTGTGACGAGAATAAAAAATGTTCGAGTAATGCGCGCCCAGCAGTTTTCAGAAGACGCTGGACCAATGTCACACCCAATTCGTCCCGAAAAAGTTGTTGAAATGAATAATTTTTATACCCTAACCGTGTATGAAAAAGGTTCAGAAGTTATTCGTATGCTACATACATTACTTGGGAAAGATAAATTTAGACAAGGTCTTGATTTATATTTTCAGCGCTTTGATGGTCAAGCAGTAACTTGTGATGATTTTGTTACTGCTATGGCTGACGCTGCCAAGATCGATCTTATCTTATTTAAACGTTGGTATAGTCAGTCAGGTACTCCTATCGTAAAAGTAGAAGAGAGTTTTAATACTAATTCCGGTGAATACCAAATTAATCTTAGCCAATTGACTTTACCCACTAAAGATCAAGCAACAAAATATGCTTTGCATATCCCTATCGCAATCGAACTCATTAATAATGAGGGTACTCAAAGTCACTTATTAGAGCTGAAGAGTGATAATCAACAGTGGCGTTTTAGTGGTTTTCACGAAAAACCTACGTTAGGTTTTTTAGCTAATTTTTCAGCACCCGTTAAAGTTGACTTTGAACAAAGCAATAGCGACTTAGCAATTATTATGACAAGTGCAAAGGATAAGTTTTTACGCTGGGATGCTGGTCAGAAACTTTTTAGTAATACTATATCGCAAATTATCACAGATACGAATTATCAGATCCCCGCGGAGTTAATTGACATACTCGCCACACAGTTATGTGATAATAGTGATCCTGCATTAATTGCTGAACAGTTTACGTTACCGAATTTTCATGAACTAGTTGAACAATTTAAACCGATAAATCCAATCAAGTTGGTCGACGCATTAGATAAATTAAAGCTTTTTATTGCTAAGGGCTTAGAAAAGCAATTGTTAAGTATATATCAAGCACTCGCAGATAAACCTTATCTTAATAATGCTCAATCGATTGGAGATCGCGCATTAAAAAATATGTCATTATCCTATCTAGTTCTTTTACCCGAACATCACGACTTAGTTAAACGCCAGTATTTAACTTCAGATAATATGACAGATGCATTAGCCGCACTGCAAAGTTCTGCAACGCAGACAGTTGAATCGTTTGATGCCATGATGGCATCTTTTGAACAACGTTGGGAAAACACAACGTTAGTAATGGATAAATGGTTTAGTTTACAAGCTGCATATAAGGGTAGTAACATATTTGAACGTTTAAAAAACCTTACAGAGCACTCTTTGTTTAGTTTAAAGAACCCTAATCGTGCACGATCGTTAATAGGTGCCTTTGCACAAAATAATTCACGTTATTTTCATTGTGAAACGGGAAGAGGTTATCAATTCTTAGCCGATCAAATTTGTTCATTAAATGCTATTAACCCGCAAGTTGCTTCTCGATTAATTACCGCGTTAATACAATATCAAGACTTTGACGAATACAGACAAAATTTAATGAAATCTCAGTTAGAGCGAATTGCTATTTTGCCAAACTTGTCAAAAGATTTAAAAGAAAAGCTAGACGCAGCTCTATAGATAATTTGTATTATGAAGTACTATTTTTCTATAAATATGACTTCGGAAGAATTCTTCCCTTATTACCAAGGGAAGATTTTAGCTGTCGTCGTTACTACCGATATGGGTATCAAAGTACAATTTCCTGCTATGCACCTCAGAAAGTATTTAACTTCAACAGGTATAAAAGGGCGGTTTTGTCTGGAAACTGTAAATAATAAATTTATTTCCTTAACGAGAATCTTAAATTAGAGTTTATATTCCAAACAGTGGTCAGACCAATGGTTGTGTTAATTAAGAAGACTGTACCTTCAAAGTGTAGGGATATTTATCTTGCAAGCTATGCATAAATGTAGGTTGTGGCGTGGTTTTATGTCTTTGTTTCAAACGGGTGTTTAAAACGAGTTTATGAATTGTGCCATAGTTGGTTTTAATTGCTTTATAAACAAGGCACTCATCTGGTCAGATTAGTGCTTGCACCATAGGCCAAATGATGCAATTATTGCTTTATACCACTATAGTGGATAGTAAGAATTATAATATGATAAAAAACTGTTTCAGGTCTGGGGAGAACATAATGAGACAAAGTCCAATAACAAGATTTATCAAAAAGCCTTTAGCAGCAAGTATTGCAACTGCATTACTTATTTCATCAGTTGGACCAGCATCTGCAGCCAACTTTGAATTAGGCGATTTTGATATAAGCTTCAACTCTACATTTTCAATAGGGGCAAGTTGGCGTACCGAAAACAGAAATTGGGAAGATAATGTTGGTATCTCGAACAATATTAATAATGGTTTCAATTTTTCTCAATACCATCCCGCGCTAAATGCAAATCCAACAAGTGATGTTATTTGGCAAGGTCAGGGCAGTTATTCGAACAATGGTGATTTAGGTAACTTAAATTATGATGCTGGAGATTCTTTCTCTCGCTTATTTAAAGGTACGCATGAATTAGATATTCGTAAAGATAATATTGGCGTATTCCTTCGTGGTATGTATTTTTACGATTTCGAAATGATGGATAGTGATCGCCCTTGGAGCAATGCTATTTCGGGTGAAAAAGTAGATCCATGTAGAGATGATGACGCTAAAGATCAAGTATGTCGTGATATTCGTTTACTTGATGCGTATTTTTATGGTGACTTTGATATTGGAGAAATGCCTTTCTCTGTTCGTATCGGTCAGCAAGTTATTGGTTGGGGGGAAAGTCTTCTTATTTCTCACGGTATTAGTGAGATTAACCCGATTGACGTTGCGAGGCTAAAAGCACCAGGTGCTGAGCTTACCGAAGGCTTTATTCCTTTTGGTGCCGTTTGGGCTTCATTAGGTGTTTCAGAAAACTTTAACATTGAAATGTTTTACCAATATCAATGGGAAAAAACAATTTTGCCTGCACCAGGTAGTTATTTCTCTACTAATGATTTTGCTGGGGACGGCGGTCATTATAATAATATCCAACTTGGTTTTACAGGTAACCCAGATATTGATTTAGACACATTAATCGTTGGTATGAATCAAATTGGTGATATGATGCGCTCTGGTGACCCCGCCACTATGGGGGCTGCAAGTGCCATGTATATGGCTTATCCAACTAAGCTTACATTGAAGGCCCCAGGTGAATCTAATTCAATGGATCCTGAAGATGGTGGGCAATACGGTCTTCGCTTGTCTTGGTATTTACCAGAGTTTAACGAAACTGAAATTAGTCTCTACTATGTAAATTATCATAGTCGTCGTCCATTTTTCTCTGGTAAAACAGCTGATTTTTCCGCTGCAGCAATTGGCGCAGATTTAGCCTTTTTAGCGTCTAACAATATCACAGAAGATAATTATCAAAACTTAGGCACATTTTCTCAAGTAATATTGGCTTACCCTGAAGATATCAAAATGTCGGCATTTAGTTTTAATACAACTATTGCGGATTTTGCGGTATCGGGTGAAGTGAGCTACCGCCAAGATGAACCACTACAAATTGATGATGTTGAATTGTTATTTGCAGCTATGCCTCAGCAATTAGCACACCCTGATTCAGTGAATTATCGACCAGACCTTAATGGCATTTCTCAAATGGACATTTTTGCTCCAGGTGAAACTGCACAAGGTTATATTTTAAGTGATACAGTACAAGCTCAGATGGCATTTACAAGATTTTGGGGCCCTTCATTAGGTGCTGGCCAATTTACTACGGTGTTAGAAGTAGGTGGTATTAATATTAACGATATGCCAGATCAAGATGTTTTACGCTTAAATGGTCCTGGTACGGCAAGGAATGGCGGAATTGAAGGCCTAGAAGGCTTAGAAGTTGCGCTTCAAGGTGGTAGAGAAACCAATCCATTCCCTGATGAATTTGCATGGGGTTATAGAGTGGTTGCCAAGCTAGATTACTCTAATGTGATCTCAGGGGTTAATATGTCCCCAAAACTTATTTTCTCTCACGACGTGAGTGGTATTACACCTGATCCTATTTTCTTATTTGTTGAAGATCGTAAATCACTTTCTGCAGGGGTTACTTTTGATTACCAAAGTCAATGGTCAGCAGATATTACCTATAATAGTTTTTGGGGTGGTGTAGGTACTACAAACCAAATAGAAGATCGTGATTACATCTCATTCAATATAAAATATTCTTTATAAGGGCAGAATCAATGAAAAAAATTACATTATTATCATTTGCAATGTCTTTAGCATTCTCTGGCGCTTCTGTGGCTAAAGTTGATGCCGAGCAAGCAAAAAAGTTATCAAATGAACTTACCCCTATGGGGGCTGTTAGGGCTGGAAATTCTGATGGTTCTATTCCTGAATGGACTGGCGGTATTCAAACAGCACCTAAAGGATATACCGTTGGACAGCATCATATAGATCCGTATCCTGATGATAAAATTAAGTATACTATTACTTCTGCTAATGTTTCAGAATATGAAAAATTGTTAACACCTGGGCAGATTGCATTATTTAAAACGTATCCTGATACCTACAAGATGAACGTATATCAGTCTCGTCGTTCAGCGTCATTTCCAGAGCATGTTTATCAAGCAACTTTAGATAATGCTACGCGTTCAGAATTGATAGAAGAAGGTAATGGTATTACTCAAGCTGCTGTTGGTATTCCTTTTCCTATTCCAGCGAATGGTTTAGAAGCAATTTGGAATCATATTTTACGTTATCGTGGAGAGGCTATAGTTCGTCAAGGTGGACAAGTAACACCTACAGCTTCAGGTAGCTATACTTATGTTGGGTTTGATGATCAGCTAATGTTGCCTTATGGAATTAAAGGTGCTTCACCCGCTGAATTAGAAAAAACAAACATTCTATTTAAATTTAAACAGAAAGTTACAGAGCCTTCTAAATTAGTGGGTACAGCGTTATTGGTACATGAAACTATGGACCAAATTAAAACGCCTCGCCAAGCTTGGATTTATAACAAAGGTATTCGCAGAGCACAAAAAGCACCTACTGTAGCTTATGATGCACCTGGTACTGCAGCTGATGGCTTAAGAACTACTGATGATTTTGATATGTTTAATGGTGCGCCTAATCGATATAATTGGACACTAAAGGGTAAACAAGAGTTATTAATTCCATACAATGACTATCGCTTACACAGTGATAAGCTTAAGTATGATGATGTAATTCGTCCAGGACATATTAATCCTGAACATGTACGATATGAAAGACACCGTGTTTGGGTAGTTGAAGCTAACTTAAAAGATAATACACGTCATATATACAAAAAACGCGTATTCTTTATTGATGAAGATAGCTGGCAAGTTGCTGTAACTGACATTTATGATGAACGTAATGAATTATATCGCGTTGGTGTAGCACATGGATTAAACTATTATGAAGTGCCGACTCAGTGGTCAACGTTAGAAGTTTTCCATGATTTACAATCTAAACGTTATATTGCAATGGGTTTAGATAATGAAGCAAATATGTATGATTTTTCAGCTAAATTGAAAGATGTAGATTTTACTTCAAGAGCATTACAACGAGACAATCGTTAGTTAGTATATTTCATTTGAAATGGCTGACTATTGTCAGCCTTTTTTTATGTGCAGGTATTAGGATCAAGCAGTTGATGATAAAAATTTTCTTACTGGTCGTTTCGATCATTATTTCACAAGGTAGCTACGCAGCTCCATTGTCTACCGAGGCAATTATTTCCCCTTTGGCTAAAGATTCTCTTTTGCTTGATATTGAAAATGTAAATGAACAATTCTTAATAGCTGTCGGTGTACGTGGTCATATACTGCGCTCAACTGATGGCGAGAATTGGCAGCAAATGCCTTCGCCAACACAAACTACGTTAACGTCAGTTACTTTTGTTAATGGCAGACATGGTTGGGCCGTAGGACACGATGCGATAATTTTACATTCGCAAGATGCCGGTCTTACTTGGCAAATACAACATGAGAACCCTCAATTAGAAGTACCATTTTTACATGTACACTTTAAAGATGAAAAGTCAGGGGTAGCTGTTGGATCTTATGGTTTATTTTATCGAACTATTGATGGTGGAAAAACGTGGCAGCAAGAATTTCACTTATCACTATTGATAGAGGAAGACATAGAATATCTTGATGAGTTAAAACGTGAAGATGAGGCTGCGTATTTATCAGAACGCTCAAGAATATTGCCTCACTTTAACCGTTTCTATCAAGATGGACGTACAGCGTATTTAGTTGGAGAGTTAGGTTTAATTGCAAAGAGCAATAATTTTGGTGAAAACTGGGAAAGAATGGAAGATGTATATCACGGCTCATTTTATGATATTAACCGAACACAGAAAGGAAACTTACTCACCGTAGGGCTTAGAGGCAATGTATTTAGAAGTATTTCTAACGGTAATAACTGGGAGAATACACCGATTGAAACAACAGCATTACTAAATAATATAGTGTTGTATCAGGGAGATGTTGTATTTTTGTTAGGTAATAATGGAGTATTACTTAAAAGTGTTGATGATGGTTTAACCTTTACCTTAGACACGCAAGCAGATGGAAAAGCATTATTAGCGGGTGTAATTTTTAAAGAAAAATTGATTGTTGCATCTGAAGTTGGCATTAAAGTGATACAGGTTACCCCATAAATGAGACCAATAGAAAACGTTATTAATCGACTAGAGTTAACAATTTTCAGGCACCGAGTGTTTGTTATTATTTTATTTTTATTGATGTCTGTTTTTTTAGGGTATCAAGCTACGCAAATTAAACTTGATGCTGCTTTTACCAAAAATATACCGTTGAATCACGAGTATATGCAAACATATTTAAAGCATAGAGCTGATTTTGGTGGCGCAAATAATGTATTAATTTCGGTTTGTAATCAAGAAGGTGATATTTTTAATGAAAACTTTTTTACTTCGTTAAAAGGGGTTCATGATAAATTATTTTTTATTCCAGGTGTTGAACGTACTCAGGTAAATTCACTTTTTTCTCCTAGCACTCGTTTCATAGAGGTTGTGGAAGATGGTTTTGCTGGCGGTCCAGTAGTACCTGCAGATTTTGTAGCTGATGAAGCTGGTTTAGCCATAGTTAAAGGAAATATTGAAAAGGCAGGTGTCGTTGGCCGGATAGTGGCCGATAATTATAGCTGCGCAATGGTTAAAGCTGTGTTGATGGAAAATGATCCTGAAACAGGTGAAAAGCTTGATGTTATTGAGATTGCATCAAAACTTGAAAATGATATTAGACAAGAATACGAGAAAGACGGCATAACTGTTCATATCATCGGCTTTAGTAAAATGGTTGGCGATGTAGCTAATGGTGCTAAAGGTGTGGTCACTTTCTTTTTAATTGCGATAGCTATCACTACGGTAATGGTTTATTTATTTTCCAAATCAATCGCGTTAACTATATTACCTATTGCTTGCTCATTAATTGCTGTTATATGGCAATTAGGATTACTTTCAACGATGGGTTTCGGTTTAGATCCTATGTCGATATTAGTACCTTTCTTAGTCTTTGCTATTGGCGTGAGTCATGGGGTGCAAATGATCAATAGTATAGGTAAAAAAGTTGCTTTAGGGTTAAAAAGTAAACAAGCTGCTGAATATGCATTTAGAGTCTTAGCTATACCGGGAGGTATAGCATTGTTGTCTGATACTGTTGGCTTTATCACTTTATTATCAATTGATATTGGTATTATTAGAGAACTCGCTATTGCGGCTTCGCTCGGTGTCGGTATTATTATATTGACAAATCTAATATTATTACCTGTATTAGTTTCTTTCATTAATATCAAGGCAGAAAAGGTTAAAACGCCATCTAAAGCTCAAGCTGCTTATCAAACTAATCAAGAACCAGCTTTATGGCGCTTTATGCAATCGTTCAGTGAGCGTAATGTAGCGGCTGTTGTGTTAGTTGTTGCAGCAATACTTTTTGGCTTAGGTTTTCATTATTCAAAACAATTAAAAATAGGTGAATTACATGCAGGTGCTCCATCTTTGCATGAACACTCACGATATAATCAAGATACTTTTTTAATTACCGATAGATACGCGATTAGTGTTGACTATATGTCAGTAATCGTAGAAACCACAGCGAATGCTTGCACTAATCCAGACGTGTTAAAAACAATGGATAGTTTTCAATGGAAAATGGAAAATATTGCAGGTGTTCAATCTGCAGTTAGCTTACCTTCAGTAATGAAAATTATTAATTCAGGTTATTACGAGGGTAACTTGAAGTGGCGCATTATTTCGCCTAATCAATATGCATTGGCTCAAGCACTTTCTAATATCCCAAGTTCAACCGGTTTATTAAATAATGATTGTAGTGTTATGCCTGTGATTTTATTTTTACAGGACCATAAAGCTGAAACGATTAATAGAGTGGTTGATGCGGCTAAAATAGCTATAGCTGAGCTAAATAATGATTTGGTAACCTTCAAATTAGCTTCTGGCCCTATAGGCGTAATGGCTGCAACCAATGAAGCCGTTGAACAAGCCCAAACGCCAATGATGATATACGTTTATGGTGCTGTTATTATTCTATGTTGGTTAAGTTTTAAGAGCATAAAAGCTGTTGTGTCAGTTGTTGTCCCATTATTTATTGTATCAACCTTAGCACAATGGTTGATGACAGTGCTTGATATTGGTCTAACGGTATCAACATTACCTGTTATTGCGCTGGGTGTTGGTATTGGGGTTGATTATGGTATTTATATCTTATCTACAATGACGCAAAGGCTAAGTGCTGGTGATAATGTTCAGCAAGCTTATTTAGCTGCACTAAAAGAACGTGGCATAGCTGTTCTTATTACAGGTGTAACTTTAGCTATTGGTGTTTCTACGTGGTTTTTCTCTGATTTGAAATTCCAAGTTGATATGGGAATACTTTTAACCTTCATGTTTTTAGTTAATATGCTTGCTGCGGTAACTATTTTGCCTGCAATTGCTGCATTTTTATGGAAAAAACAAAAATAAAAGAAAATAATTTCATGGTTAATTAATGCATAAATAAACAAGAAAATGGCCGTTTGGTCATTTTCTATTTATAAGAAGTGAATAAACACGTGTTTATTTAGATAAATGCCTTATTTTTAAAGCCTTGAACAAAAAATAATCCTCGCAAAAGCCTAAAATTCTTAATAAGATCCCATTTGTAGTCTATTATTTTAGACACTATAAAAATTATACAACAAAATTATTTTAAGTGTTTTATCCAAAAAGGAAAAAGGCATGGCATTAGTAGATGGGTTACCCTCGGTGATATTGTCTAATGTATCACAACTGATAGAGCAAAAAGTACCTACAAAAACAGCTCCATTAGTAAAACAATTTGCAGAATTACTTTATAGAAATATATCAACACTCGACTTAGCACATAGAAATGACAGTGACATGTATGGTGCGACATTAAGTCTATGGAAAGAATTGAATGATCATCAGGTGAATACGCCGGTGATCAAAGTCTTTAACCCTATGGTGTCAAAAAATGGCTGGAAATCTAGTCATACTATTATTGAAATCATCATAGGGGATATGCCTTTTTTAGTTGATTCAATTCGTATTGCTCTTAACCGCTTAAATCTTTCACCGCACTTAATGTTGAATAGCCCAATAAAATTGGTACGCGACAATAAAGGGGCTATATCGCAACTAGCGCCAGCAGCAGATAAAAAGTTTAAAGCAACATCAACTGAAACTGTGTTCTTTATCGAGATCGATCGTCAAAGTGAACAAACGGCACTTGATGAGATAAAAGAAGAACTTGAATCGGTCTTGGGTGACATTTCAATCACTGTTAATGACTGGGAAGCGATGAAAAATCGTTTAGAAGAAGTTATTACTGACAGAACAAAAGCCAAATTACCTTGTGATAAACAAGAAAAAGATGATGGGTTAGAGTTTTTAAAATGGATGTTAAATAACAACTTTACCTTACTTGGTTATCGCTCGTATGATATTAAAACCTTAAAAGGTGATATGGCATTAACATCAAATAATGACACTAGTTTAGGGTTAATGAAGCTATCTTCAGGCACATCAGAGCGTTTAATCTCTAGCTTAACTGAATCAGCCCGCCAGCTAGCACTAGGTGAAAACCTACTTATTTTAACCAAAACCAATTCACGTTCACGCGTACATCGTCCTGTACATCTTGATTATATTGGTGTTAAGCGTTTTGATAGTAAAGGAAAGGTTACTGGAGAAGATCGTTTTGTTGGTTTATTTGGTTCTACATATTACACCAACAGCGCTCTAGATTTACCTCTAATTAATTCAAAAGTATTTGCCGTTTGTGAACTATCAGGATTTGCCGCGGGGACACATGCTTATAAAACACTGATTAATATATTAGAGACTTATCCTCGCGATGAAATCTTGCAAACAAGTATCCAAGACTTATTAAAAAATGTTATGGGTATTTATCAAATGCAAGAGCGTGACTATTCGGGCTTATTTATTCGTCGTGATGTTTTTGATCGTTTTTATTCATGTATGGTTTATGTACCAAGAGAGCGTTATAACACGCTATTACGTATAAAAACACAAGCGTTATTGCAAGAAGCTTTTGGTAGTGATGAACCTGTTGAGTTTACCACTTACTTCTCGGAATCAGCGCAAGCAAGAACCCATTATATTGTTCGTGTTAAAACAACAAAAGCAGATATCAACGTGAAAGAAATTGAAAAAAATCTAAATGAAGCCGCACGTAGCTGGGATGATAAACTCGCTTCTGCATTGAACTCTCACAAAGGTGAGGAAGTTGGTAAAGCGCTTAGTCGCAAATATATCGGTTTCCCACAATCATATAAAGATGAGGTTTTACCTGGATCTGCAATTGTTGATATTGAAAAATTTGAATTATTATCAAAAGACAATAATTTGGAAATGCTTTTCTATCAGCCTCAGGAAGAAGAAGCGGGTAGCCGTTTTGTTAAATTAAAGCTTTTCCACTTAGGTGAACCATTACATCTATCAGATGTTCTTCCAATGTTAGAAAATTTCGGATTGCGTGTTATTGGGGAAAGTCCTTTCGCTATCCGTACATCTGAAGGTGAAACCTACTGGATTTTAGACTTTTCTATGCTTTTAACGGGTAAAGAAGAGTTTAACTTAGAAAAAGTTCAAAGCTTATTTCAAGATGCGTTTGCAAAAGTATGGCAAGGTGAACTTGAAGATGATGGCTTTAACCGCTTAATTCTTGGTGCCGAAGTAGGTGGACGCGAAGTGTCTATCATAAGAGCTTTTGCAAAGTATGAGCGCCAGATTGGTGGTACATTTAGTCAAAGCTATATTGAAGATACCTTTGCAAATTATCCAAGTATTGCACAGCTGTTAATTAAATTGTTTTATGCGCGTTTCGATCCTAGTCGTAAAACGAATAATAAGTTAATACAGAAATTCTTAGATGATATTGAAGCATCATTAGACAAAGTGGCAAACCTTGATGATGATCGAATTATCCGCCGCTTTGCTGAAATGATAAAAGCCACTATTCGTACTAATTATTTCCAACCGTATCCTGATAATACATATAAGTCGTATATTTCATTTAAAATTACGCCAAGAAAAATTTCGGATATGCCTAAACCTATACCGGCGTATGAAATATTTGTTTATTCTCCTCAAGTTGAAGGTGTACATCTGCGAGGAGGTAAAGTAGCCCGTGGTGGTTTACGTTGGTCTGATCGTCGAGAAGATTTCCGAACTGAAGTACTTGGTTTAGTAAAAGCACAACAAGTTAAAAATACCGTAATTGTGCCTGTTGGTGCTAAAGGTGGTTTTGTATGTAAACAGCTACCTAAAGGTGATAGAAATGAGATATTTGAAGCGGGCAAAGAGTGTTACCGTACCTTTATACGAGCATTATTAGATATTACTGATAATATTGTTAATGGTGAAGTAGTTCCTCCTGCTAATGTAGTTCGTCATGACGAGGATGATCCTTATCTTGTTGTTGCCGCGGATAAAGGTACTGCAACTTTCTCTGACATTGCCAATAGTATATCTGATGAATATAACTTCTGGATGGGTGATGCTTTTGCTTCAGGTGGTAGTGTTGGTTACGACCATAAAGGTATGGGAATAACAGCTAGAGGTGCGTGGGAATCTGTTAAACGTCATTTCCGTGAAATGGACATTGACTGTCAAACTACTGATTTCACCTGTATCGGAATAGGTGACATGGCAGGTGATGTATTTGGTAATGGTATGTTGCTATCTAAGCATATCTGCTTACAAGCGGCTTTCAATCATCTTCATATTTTTATTGACCCTACACCAAACTCGGCTAAAACCTATAAAGAACGCGAACGTTTATTTAATTTACCTGGTTGTTCTTGGGAAGATTTTGACTTGTCATTAGTGTCAGAAGGTGGTGGTTTATTCAGTCGTTCAGCGAAGTCTATTGAATTAACACCGCAAATTAAAAAAATGCTAGATACTAAGAAGCAAAGTATGTCGCCGAATGAATTAATTCAATCATTATTGAAAATGAAGGTAGATTTAATTTGGAATGGTGGTATCGGTACTTATGTGAAAGGGGCTAAAGAGTCACATTTAGATGTAGGCGATAGAGCTAACGACAGTCTACGTATTAACGGTTCAGAATTACAGGCTAAAATTGTTGGTGAAGGTGGGAACTTAGGTTTCACTCAACTCGGTCGAATAGAATATGCTGCTAAAGGCGGTCGTATTAATGCTGATTTTGTTGACAACGCTGGCGGTGTAGATTGTTCTGATAACGAAGTAAATATTAAAATATTGTTAAATGGTTTAGTGCAAAATGGTGATTTAACCGTTAAACAACGTAATAAAATATTATACGACATGACCGATGAAGTGGGTGATATCGTTATCGAAGATTGCTATCGACAAACACACTCTATATCAATTACTGCTTTACGTGGTGTTAGCCAACTTAAAGAGCAAACACGCTTTATCAATGAAATTGAGCGTTCTGGTAAACTTGACCGCGCGCTTGAATTTATACCTAATGATGAAGAAATTGCTGAGCGCTTAGCGCAAGGAAAGGGGCTCACTCGACCTGAAATCTCTACTTTGCTCGCTTATTGTAAAATGGTATTAAAAGAAGATTTAGTTTGTCCTGAAATTACAGACAATCCCTATCATAACCAATTGCTAATAGAAGCATTTCCTGAACAATTGCAGAAAAAGTTCAGTACAGAGATGCAAAATCATCCATTACGTGCCGAAATTATTGCAACAAAGCTTGCTAATAAAATTGGTAACGATATGGGCTTTAACTTTGTTAATCGTATGCATGAAGAAACAGGTGCTTCTGTACATGAGATCGCTAATTGCTATTCTATGGCAAGTGCAGTATTCGAAATGTCGGATATTTGGCAAAGAATAAGTGATTTAGATAATAAAATATCGACAATGGTACAGACTGAAATGCTATTTCAGTTACGACGTACTGTAAGAAGAGCTACACGTTGGTTCTTACGCCATCGTAATAAATCACTGGATATTGCACAATCAATTGATTTTTATAGTAAAACATTCAAAGACTTAACTAAGAACTTATCTAAATATATGATTGAAGAGGAATCTGCTCAAATATTACGAGTTGAAGATGACTTAGTAAATGCCGGCGCACCTAAAATGGTTGCTAAACGTATTTCTCAATTAAGTAGCTTATTCTCAGTAATGGATATTGCAGAGTTAGCTGAAGAAGATGGTCGTAGTGTTGGTTTAGTTGCAGATGTGTACTTTAAACTAGGGGCGAAACTTGATTTACATTGGTTCTTAGATCAAATCACTAAGCAACCAGTGTCTAATCATTGGCAAGCTCTTGCTCGTGCTTCATTTAGAGAAGAACTGGATTGGCAACAACGCTCTATGTCTTCAGTAATTTTACGCTGTGACTCAAAAAGTAAAGACGTTAATGCCATGCTAGAAAACTGGTTTGATACGAATGCTCAGCACCTTGAGCGTTGGAAACATATTTTAGATGACTTTAGAATTGGTCAAACACATGAATTTGCGAAATTTTCAGTCGCATTACGTGAATTAATGTTGTTAAGTTTAAACTGCGATCCAACAAAATAAATGATAGAATCCCCACATAAACGTGGGGATTTTTTTGTCTAAAATTTACCTAATTAAAAATTAAATGTTATACCAATATATGTGTTTGGTATTATTGAGGTGTTATGCTTTATTCTGCTATTCGTAAAATTCTTTTCAAACTTGATCCTGAAATAAGTCATGAATTAACGATTAAAAGCCTCAAAAAAACAGGCGCTACACCATTAAACCTTGCATACAAGCAGGACGTGGTTGGAAAACCAGTACAAGTTATGGGCATTCATTTTCCAAATGCTTGTGGTTTAGCGGCTGGGCTAGATAAAAATGGCGAATGCATACGTGCCTTTGAAGCTATGGGCTTCGGCTTTATTGAAGTGGGAACTGTAACACCCAGACCTCAACCAGGTAATGAAAAACCTCGTATATTTAGGCTAACGCAGGCAAATGCTATTATTAACCGAATGGGATTTAATAATAAAGGGGTAGATTATCTTGTAGAGCAAGTACGCAAAGCAAAATATCGTGGAGTACTTGGCATTAATATTGGAAAAAACAAAGATACCCCCGATACTAAAGCAAAAGATGATTACCTATACTGTATGCGTAAAGTCTATAATTTTGCTAGTTATATTACAGTTAATATTTCTTCACCTAATACTCCAGGCTTACGTTCATTACAGTACGGTGAAGCGCTCAATGAATTACTATCTTCGCTTAAAGCAGAACAACTTTCATTAGCTGAACAATATGATAAATACGTTCCTATTACTGTGAAAATAGCCCCTGACTTAACTGCTGAAGAAGTAGACTCTATCGCTCAATGTTTAATTGCCAATGACATTGACGGTGTTATTGCTACTAATACCACTCTTTCACGCGAGGGCGTAGAAGGGCTTGAGCATGGTGACGAGCAAGGTGGTTTAAGTGGCGAACCGGTTAAAGAGAAAAGTACGGTAGTGATTAAGTTATTAGCTAATGCACTTGAAGGGAAGTTGCCTATTATTGGTGTCGGTGGTATCGCTAGTGCGAAAGATGCCCAAGAAAAAATAGATGCGGGCGCGTCTTTAGTTCAGGTATATTCTGGCTTTATTTATAAAGGACCTGAATTGATAAAGGAAGTTGTTTCGGCTATATAATAAGGCGTAATTTTTTACTGTTGCATTGACTGTTAATTGAACAAGGGGTAATCTGTGAGCTGGGTAAAAATTATCCAGTTTTATTTTAATAAGGATTGCTTTAATGAAATATATAATATTCCTATTAAGTACCTTACTGTTTACCACTTATTCTTATGCTGAAAATAAGGCTTGTGTTGATGGTAAAATGTCAATCAACGAATGGATTAATCTAGACGGTACATATTCTGACTATAATACGCCAGCAGTAATATCCAATGGAAATATCTGTTTTATTAAACCCCTTACCGGAGAAAATGTACAGTCATCGTATGAGATTATTTCGTTTATAACATCTCAGCTAACAAAAAATAATCAACGTTCTATTCCTGCTAGTCAGTTACCTAGTTTTTTATCATCTATAACTGATAAATATAATGTTTACCTTGTACATCCATGCCGGATGTTACTAAAACCAACATCAGAGTGTGAAAACTCTGACGAAGTGATTCTAGGTTTTGTCACAAAAAGCCAAAATAACCCTTTGGAAAGCTCTTTTGCTGTTATAAGTACAGATCAATTTATTGAATAGTAAAGTTCTTCGAGCCACTAGACTATGATTTTAGCCAATTAGCGGCATCGGTGAGTTCTTCAAAAAATTTTATTTCTCCCGATATAAACCAAGCGCCCACTTTGGCTAAAGTTTTTTGCCATGATTTGTTGCCATATATTGCAATTTTATTGAATTCATTATTATGTTTTAGCCCTAGTTTAAAGTCGTCCCAAGCGGCTCTTAACTCCCAACCTTCTAGCTCAGTACCGTCAATTAATACGTTAACTTTAGGCTCTTTAACCGAGGCTAATGCTGAATCAATTAAAGGAGTGATTACTTCATAATCAGCATGGGTTAAGGTACCTATAGCTTTTAATGATAAGAAAAATTCACTGTCTATGCGTTCTATACCAATAGATAGACCATGTTTCATACTATTCATATTTGCTCCTTAGTTAGTCCCTAAATTTCTCCACTAGCTTAAATGTAACAATACTAGCATTCACATGCTAACTATTAGTTAATTTGGCTAGGTGCTAATGGCTTATTCGCTTGTAATTTTAATTGTGCTTCGAGTTGCTCAATGCGTTCGAGTAAAATTTGTAACGAAGTATCAACCTGATTAACCGATGTTGCTACTTCCATTTGTTGTTTTTCGCGAGTATTTGCTGTTTGGCTAAGCGTATTAACTTGTTTAGAAAGTGCGGCAACTTCATCTTTAAGTTTCGATGATGAAGCTATTTGTTCAGAAATCGCATTGAGACTAAAGTCAGTGGCTGTTTGTTTTTCCTTAATTTCACTGACAATGCTAGCATTATTTTTCAAATTTTGGCTATTGCTATCGACATTTTTATTTAAAGCGATTGATTGTGAACGAAGTTCTTTTATTTCGCTTTGATTTCTACGCCAAGCACTTGCCCAAAGTTTATCCATTTCTAGCCAAAGTTCATTAGACTTTTCAGTTAATGCTTCTAGTTTTATTTTGAGTGCGACGGTTGATTCACCAATTTCTTCACCAGTTGCAGATAATTGCTGTTCTAGTTGAACTATACGTTGCTCAGCGTCAGCTTGTAGATCTTTTAGTTTAATATTCTCTAGGTAAAACCAATAACTTGCGCCAGCTAAAGCAATATATACTAATGCTAATGCAAACTTATTCGCTAATGATGAACTGTTCTTTATAGCAACGCCCGTATTAACTGGAGTCGAAGTAGGGGAGTTAATCTTTCGCGTATGAGGATGATTAGGTTGCGATGGTGCTTGATCTACATCTGCTGTGAAACTTGAAATTTCGGGTTCAATTCTATTAGTCAAAATACTTTCCTATACAACGATACAAATAAATAGCATCGTTAACTTTAAATCAATTTTGCTTTGGTTTTAACTAAAAATTATAAATAATTTAAAATAAAAAACCGAGAATAGATTTCTATTCTCGGCTTCAATATTTTCTATCGTGAAACTTGAAGAAAATGTTATTTACATTGAGTTATTAATAGCTATCGTTATGCACATTTTGCACTGCACGACCAGAAGGATCTGCCATGTTGGTAAAACTTTCGTCCCAAGCTAATGCTTCTTGAGTACTACATGCAACCGATTTTCCACCAATGACACAATCAGCGGCTGTCGCTAATGGATACTTTTCTTCAAATATACAACGATAAAAGTATCCTTCTTTACTATCAGGAGTATTCACTGGAAATTTAAATGCGGCATTTTCAAGTTGTTGATCCGTAACTTGGCTTTCCACATACGCTTTTAAGCCATCAATCCAAGAGTAACCTACACCGTCTGAAAACTGTTCTTTTTGACGCCATAAAATGTCTTTAGGTAAATAGCCTTCGAATGATTCACGTAAAATAGCTTTCTCCATTTTACCATTGCCACACATTTTATCTTGTGGATTGATGCGCATTGCCACATCCATGAAGTTTTTATCTAAAAAGGGAACTCGGGCTTCGATACCCCATGCAGACATAGACTTGTTGGCTCGTAAACAGTCAAACTTATGCAAACGGTCTAATTTACGTAACAATTCTTCATGAAATTCTTGTGCATTAGGGGCTTTATGAAAATATAAATAACCACCAAATATTTCATCAGCACCTTCACCAGAAAGTACCATTTTAATGCCCATCGCTTTAATTTTACGGGCCATTAAATACATAGGTGTTGATGCACGAATAGTGGTTACATCATAGGTTTCTAAATGATAAATAACCTCTTTAAGGGCATCGATACCTTCTTGCTCGGTAAAAATAACACTGTGATGTATTGTGCCAATACTATCCGCCACTGTTTGTGCTGCAACTAAGTCAGGAGAGCCAGCCAAACCACAAGCGAAAGAGTGAACTTTAGGCCACCAAGCTTCAGCTAAGTCGTTATCTTCTATACGACGTGAAGCAAACTTTTGTGTAATAGCTGATATTAACGAAGAATCTAGACCACCTGAAAGTAAAACGCCATAAGGTACATCAGTCATTAAATGGCTTTTTACCGAGTCTTCTAGGGCTTCGCGTAATTTAGTTTTATTAGTGTGGTTATCTTTAATTGCTGAAAACTTTTGCCAGTTACGTTGGTAGTATTTTTTAAGTTCACCTACGCGGCTATCAAGAATATGCCCGGGAGGGAATTCTGTAACTGTTTTACATACCGGCATTAAAGCTTTCATTTCTGAGGCTACGTAGAAGTTACCTTCATCGTCATACCCGGTGTATAAGGGAATAATACCGATATGGTCACGAGCAATTAAATAACTATTGTCAGTTTCATTGTATAAACAAAAAGCAAACATGCCTTGTAATTTATCAACAAAATCGACTCCGTACTCTTCATACAAAGGTAAAATTACTTCGCAATCAGAACCCGTTTGAAATTCATAATCTACATTTAGGTTACTAGCCAATGTTTTATGGTTGTATATCTCACCATTCACAGCAAGTACATGTGTTTTAGCTTTATTATAAAGAGGTTGGGCGCCATGTTCAGTATCAACAATAGATAAACGTTCATGCACTAAAATAGCATGTTCATTGTTGTATATACCTGACCAATCAGGACCACGGTGACGTAATAAGCGAGAACATTCTAGTGCTTTTGGGCGTAAAGCTTCAGCACCTGTTTTTATATCTAAAATTCCAAAAATCGAACACATTGAAGCGCTACTCCATTTTGTTATTGGTTAGTGAATCAGGATCACCAACAGGGTTACAGTTTGTATTTTTACAAATATCGCATTTGTTATTTCGGCGAGAGGGTTTGATGACTTTCACTAAAACTACAGGTAAGCATGATTATAAGTTTCGAATGCTTACATTTGTTAATGTGCCATTATTTTGAGAAAAATCAACAACTATTTCGACTTTCATTAGTTAAATTAGCTATAAGCTAACCTATCAAGACTAATGGGGACGATTTGTTGATTCTTAAATGGTTAACTTTTGCTCTTGCAAGGCAAAATAGGGGGTAGCTCTTGTGTTAAACATTACAATCTAATAAGTTAATCATACCACCATTTAACTGATTCATTATTTTATGCCGATCACTTTACAATTAACTCAAAAAGTTAACTTTGGACTTTTAAGTACAATTTTAGCAAAAAAAACAAATCAATTTTATAAAGAAGTATTATTAATTCAAATATTATTATTGCTATGTTTATTACTGATTTCTCCTTTTTCTAATGCCAGAGACCTAACTCAAATTACAGTAGAAGAATTACGAATAAGCAAGGCTCAAAAAGCAATGCCTGAAGTGTTTGATAAATTAAACAATCGTTATCAGCAATTTAAACAACAAATAACTTCTGCTCGAAATTATACTGCGTTAACACAGTTAATAATTCGTCACGGTCATGGCTTATGGCAAGATGCCGTCGTAGATTTTTCTCAACAAGCACAAATGGATGATCGCTCACTCTATTGGACTCGTTTACAAATGTTATCAGCTTTGCGTAAATCACAATTATTTGGTGATTTATTACCTATGCAGCAACAAAGCTTGGTATGGAAGTTTGAATTAATGTCGCGAGGACAACAAGATATAAAATTCGATAAAGGTGCCGCTAAGAAAATTTTAATTACCGGCTTTGATCCATTCTTTTTAGATAAAAATATTGATCAAAGTAACCCTTCAGGTATTACCGCACTGGCTTTTGATGATTTAACGATTAGCCTAGATGGAGTAACCGCTGAAGTTGAAAGTGTCATTTTTCCTGTTAGGTTTGCTGATTTTGATCAAGGCATTGTTGAAACATTATTACAACCTTATATGAAAAAAGTCGATATGATTGTCACCATTAGCATGGGACGAGAAAATTTCGATTTAGAGCGTTATCCCGCTCGACGCCGAAGTGCAAATGCACCCGATAATTTAAATATTTATACAGGGGCAACCGCTTCAAATCCACTTATACCATTATACAAAGGTTTACCTATTGAAGGTGCGGAGTTTGTAGAATTTAGCTTACCTGTTAACGCTATGAAGAAGGCACAAGGTCCATTCAAAGTAAATGATAACCGGAAAGTCAGCACGTTAAGTGGTAATGTTAATTTGGCTCAAAGTCTAGATGAGCTTAAGTCAGAAACTTCAGTAACAGGCTCTGGGGGAGGTTACTTATCTAATGAAGTATCGTATCGTAGTATTTTATTACGTGATAGCTATAACCCGCTGTTGCCAGTAGGCCATATTCATACACCGCGTATTAAGGCTTTTGCTCCCGAGGTATCAGAAAAAATAACATTACAGATAAAACAAATGCTAACGTTGGCTATAGCTGAAATTTAATTGGTATCTGTTTATAAATCGACATTAAAAAAGGTGCCAATTGGCACCTTTTTTAATGGATTAGATAATTGATGTTTTATATATTATTTGTTACATCAATAGACAGTTTAAGTCGTTGTCCTGGCTGTAAATACTTATTTCTATTGAGCTTATTCCAACGTTCTATGTCTTTAATACTGACATTAAATTTGTCAGCAATACGAGCAAATGAATCACCTTTGCGGACTCGATAAGTAATATTACGCATAACAGGGTTTTCATTTAACTGTGTAGTAATACTACTTTTTTCCACTTTACCTTTCTGCCAAACCACGAGTTTTTGGCCGAGTTTAAGTGTGTCACGTGGCGCCATAGCATTCCATTTTGCTAGGCTTCGATAATCAACATTATAAGTTCGGCTAATATCCCATAACGTATCGCCAGATTTAACAATATGGTATGACTTTGTTTTTCCTTGTTGGTTTTTGTTTTGTTTTGCTGCCAAACGTTGTGCTTGAGATAAAATATAAGTATCTGCTGATTGAGAAGCAACAGGTATAAGTAAGTGTTTTCCTTCCCTTATTTGAGTGCCACGAATATTATTGACCTGCTTAATGACACCAATATCGGTATTAAACTTCTTTGCAATTGCGCCCAAGCTATCACCTCGACGAATTTGATAACGTTGCCATGAAAGACGGTCTTTCGCACTTAATTTTTCTAATCCAAGTTTAAATTGTTCTACTTTAGTGTTTGGAATAACTAAATAGTGTGGGCCTTGAGGATCGGTTGCCCAGCGGTTATAACCTGGATTTAAATGTTGTAATTCTTTTAATGATAATTGTGCGAGTTCTGCCGCTTTTGCTAAATCAATTTGAGAGCCAATATCAACTTGGCTGATCACGCTGGTATTATGCAATTCGTATAATTTAACGCCGAATGTTTCTGGTCGTTTTACTAAATCTACTAAAGCGAGTAATTTCGGCACGTAAGCCCGTGTTTCTTTAGGTAAATCTAAAGACCAAAAATCGGTGGGCATATTACGTTGAGCATTTTTTCTAACAGCGCGTTTGACTCGACCTTCTCCTGAATTATAAGCAGCAAGTGCTAATAACCAATCGCCGTCAAAGTATTTATGTAAGTATTTTAAGTAGCGAATAGCACCTTTTGTAGAGGCGACTACGTCACGACGTCCGTCATACCACCAGTTTTGTTTCATACCAAAACGAGTACCAGTACCAGGAACAAATTGCCACATACCGGAAGCTCGGCCGTGTGAATAAGCAAATGGGTCAAATGCGCTTTCCACAATAGGTAATAATGCCATTTCAATAGGAATATTATTAGCTTCTAGTTCTTCTACAATAAAGTGTAAAAAAGGCTCTGCGCGTTTGGCTACTCTATCTAAGTAGGCTTGGTTTTTATTAAACCAGTCACGTTGTACTATCACTCGTCTATTTTGAGGAACATCAAAGGTTATTTTATCTCTAATACGTTGCCAAAGATCGTCTGTTACATAAGTTTCATTTTCAGCAAGCGTTATCTCTACATCATCAACAGGGTGAATTATTTCAAGAGTGCCATCAGTAGCATCTAATGCCTCGCTAATATCAATAGGAGAAGCAATTTCTTCTTGGCCAATGTGTGTATTGGTTGCATTAGTTGCTGCTACATTATCTTGTGTTAATTGGCATCCTGATAAAGTAAGGATAGTGATCAGAGAAAAAGATAAATACTTCATATAATAATATTCAATTTAATTTGGCCAACAGTGTTACTTATTTATGACGACTATTCAACAGTAGTCGCAGCTTGTCTTTAAAAATTATTTTTCCATTCGCGTATTACTGTAAACGATTCAAGGCCTGGCTTAACTGGCTTTCCTGAATATTCTTGAGCACTCGTGACAATAGTTTGGTTATCAGATCGTAAAAATGGATTAATTAAACATTCTGTTGCGATGGTGCTGGGTAACGTAATTTTATTCTGTTCTCGTAATGTACGAACATGATTGTAATAATCAATTAAATCAACATTATCCGGTTCAACAGTTAATGCAAAAGTTAAATTAGCTAATGTATATTCGTGAGTACAATACACGCGAGTTTGCGCGGGTAAATTACTCAATTTAGCCAATGACTGCAGCATTTGTTGCGGTGTACCTTCAAAAAGGCGGCCACAACCACCAGAGAATAATGTATCACCACAAAATAATATATCCTCACAAAAATAAGCAATATGCCCATTAGTATGTCCAGGTACATCAATTATAGAAAAAGTTAAGTCGAACATTTCTAATAAGACATTGTGACCTTCACTTAATTTTATATCGCTACAGTTTTCAGCTTCTAAAGCGGGACCATAAACAGTTAAAGGCCATTGCTGTTGTTGACAATAAGTGCGCAACTCTTCTACGCCACCTATATGGTCATTATGGTGATGCGTAATTAAAATACTATGTAGTTGTAAATTATGTTTTTTTATATAATCGATGCAAACTGCAGCATCACCAGGATCAACTAATACTAACAGATTATTTTTTTGAGAAGTAAGCGCCCAAATATAATTGTCTGAAAAGGCTTTTATCGGGTTAATCTTTATTAGATTGTTGGAATTAGTTGGCACTGCATTATATCCTCAATATACTGACACTATAACAGTATACTAATTTTTTATTTTGATGAAACCAGCATTAGCATTTAGACAGCCTCATTATCCAAGTTCGTGGAAAGATCTACCCAATGGGGAATTAGTACTTGATCATATAGATCAGGCGCTAGCCCCTTGGTGGTCAAAATTTTTTGGCTATCATTTACTTAAAATAGGTGCCTTAAGCGGTAATATAGATACCAGTTTGTCATCAATAAAACACCAAATAACATTAGCTGAACCTAAACATAAGGCAGACATTTCAGCAGATATTGATGATTTACCTTTATTAGAGCACAGTGTTGATGTGTGTCTACTTAGCCACGCACTAGAGTTTTCATTGGATCCACATCATGTTATTCGTGAAGCTAATCGGGTATTAATACCTAACGGTTATTTAGTGATTACTGGGTTTAATCCATTCAGTTTAGTCGCGTTAAATAAGCTTATGCCTTATCGGCGTGAACAATCACCATGGAATGAACGTTTTTTTTCTGCAATGCGCGTTAAAGACTGGCTTCATTTGATGGGGTATGAAATTTTGGATGATCAAAAGTTTTTACACTCAACATTAACGGGTAATATAAGCCAAGGTATTATTGCTAGAAATTGGCGCAAGTTTGCCAGCCGCTACTTACCTAATTTAGGCTCTGTTTATGTTATTGTCGCTAAAAAAAGGGTATTGCCATTAACGCCTATAAAACCCAAGTGGAAACTTAGAACAAAACTTGAAACTATTAATGTATCCACGATGAATTCATCCTCTAGAAATAGTATGGGCAAAACCAATAAACACTAATGGAAGTAAAATGTTAACTAACGATTTTGAAAAGCAGCTCAATCAATTATTAAAGCCAGAACAAATCAAAGATTTTTGTCCTAATGGCTTACAAGTTGAGGGTAAGAATGAAATAAAAAAAGTGATCACTGGCGTTACCGCTACTCAAGCATTAATCGAAAAAGCGATTGAAGAAAAGGCTGATGCAATTGTAGTGCATCACGGTTATTTTTGGAAAAATGAATCCTATGTGATTCGAGGTATGAAATATCAAAGAATTAAAGCGTTAATTGACAATGGTATTAATTTATTTGCTTACCATTTACCTTTAGATATTCATCCTGTTTTAGGAAATAATGCGCAATTAGCTAAACTATTAGGGATAGAAGTGACTGGACCTTTAGAACAAGGCAACCCATTAAGTGTGGCTATTGTAGGTCAACTTTCAACTGCCAGTAGCGGTGGAGCCTTTGCTCAGCATATCACCACGCAATTATCACGTGAATGCTTACACATCGCACCACCTTCAAATAAACCTATTAAGACCGTTGCTTGGTGCACCGGTGGTGGTCAAGGTTATATAGAGCAAGCTGCAGAACTTGGTATTGACGCATTTATTACTGGTGAAGCTTCAGAACAAACCACCCATGTAGCAAAAGAAATGGATATTCATTTTTTTGCTGCTGGTCATCATGCAACTGAGCGTTATGGCGCTAAAGCAATAGCGGATTACATTAACGAAAACATGCCTCTAGAAGCCAAGTTTATTGATATTGATAATCCGGTTTAAAGCTAGCTTCAAAAGTAATAGTGGTTAAAACAACGTTTTTAGCCACTGAACTAATTGACCAACATATTCATACCATGCGCGGGTTGTTTGCGCTAAACTTTTCGTGTTAGGCACATAATATCCCCAGCCTTTTTCATCATGGAAACCTTTAACCCAAGGACTAGCAGGTGCAGCAATCGCATTAACACCTTGTTGGTTAAAATAAGACATTGCTCTAGGCATATGATCTGCATTGGTCACTAGCACAACGTTTTTACCTTTTACTCTAGGGGCAATGAGTTCAGCTTCTTCCTCTGTATCCTTAGCAAAAGGCTCAACTAATATTTTCGAATTATTCACACCCAGTAATAAGGCAGCTTGTTTCACTTTTTCGGCATTAGCAACCACATCATCATGAGCAGCTCCTGAGGTAATTAGCGTTGCTTCTGGATGAATATTTAATATACGTATACCTTCAATTAATCGCTCTAATGAACAAGCTTTTAATTGTGATGTTATTGGCATTGTATTATCTGTTCTATGGCCACAGCCTAAAATTATAATGTAATCGACAGGTGCTTTTGAATGTGTAAATGCTGAGTATTGTGTTTCTATTGGTCTCATTATCCGATCTGAAATTGGTGATAATGAGATGGTTAATAGCAGTATAAAACCGGCAATTAAACACTTAAAACTCATAGCAGGTTTTTTCCGAAATAAAATAAGTGCAACCAATAATAATAATAGAGCAACAGAAAGTGGCATTATCATAGCTGTTACTACTTTTTTTAAGAAGAATAAGTCCATAAGTCTCTAATTAATATGAGTGAATTTTAAATTTAATAAAGTGGCTTAATAATAAGCTAGGCCTATTATAATGAATTTTATAAAAGTATTAGACATATTATCTATTCATAATGAAACAATATATTTCTTTTACTAATCGTAAGATATTCACTCTTAAATTGTGTAGTTAGTGTTCTTGGTGTATAAAATAAATACAATAATAACAAATTAATGGAATGTAAAATGATAGAACGAAAGAATGATTTTAAAGTGATCTTTCTAAGTTTATTAGTTTTTTTAGGAATTTTTAGTGCTTCAATATTTGCTGAAGAATCAAGCGAGGCTTTTTCTCTTAAAGTGGCTAGCGACCTTAAAAAGAAACATAACCCAATGGATACTTTTAATCTGTGGATGAAACTTAAATCAGGTAAAGCGACTTCGACGTATAGTTTTGAAGACGCTATAAAGTTGATTAAAGCAACGCCCGAATATGACATATTACATAAAAGTGCGTCGGCTTCTCCTTACACTTTAGCGCAGTTAAGAAAATCAATGGATGAGCATATTGAAGTAAAAGAAGAGTCAGATAAGAAAGCTTGGGAACAAGCTGTAGAGCCTATAAGCATGTATGGACGGCAATTAGCTTTAAAAGATGCACTAAATTTGACATGTGACTTATCTTATTTACAGCGATTTAAAGAGGACAATACTTGGTTTGTTACTGGGCAATGGAGAGAGTATGGTAAGTATGGATTAGATGAGTTGTTCGATCCGGTTTACCTACATAGGTTTTGTTATGAAGACTTATTTCCAAAGCTCAAAGAAATATATGATAAACAAGAAACACAAGAAGCGCTTGAGCTGGCGGTTAAAAAATATGTATCTAGAGCGCCGCTCTCAGGGAGTGCAACATGTAAAGGTTGTGAACCTATGCGTATGCTTTCAGATAGATTATGGGTTCCTAAAGGACAAAAATATTTTGAAGATAGAATTAAAGAGTTCAAAACGTTAGCACTAAAAAAAGCTTCACCTATTCAACAACCCTCGGTAACGCCCGAACCTGCAAGAACAAATAAGGCTACCGAAACAAAGGTTTCAAATAACAGTACAGATTTAAGTGGATGTCAAACAGGGAGTGGTAACAATAGTTTATTAAATGCTCTAGAAAAGCGCTGTTCTTATGATTTATCAACTCGTGATCAACAGTTTTTATTTGGCTTTGTACAATACTTTATTGATGGTTGTAAAAATGTATCAATTTACCCAGAAAATAGAACTAAGATTTACAACTTTAAAATGAATCAAACATATACAGGGGGAATAACAAATTATAGTGGTTCGTTAGACGATGCAGCCATGGATCCACTTAAAAGTGGTGGTGTGATGAATGCGGGGGTTAAAGCGGGTGAAGCTATTGGTTGTAATGCTCGTGGGGAAAAAATGTTAAATAATGTTCCTTATATTTTAGAGCAAGCAACAAAGTCTAAAGCAGGGGAGCCTAACTTTGTTAAAGAATGTGTAAGTTATTATAATGGAAAGTTTGATTATGATGAAAGAAAGTGTAAATGTGTTGCAGATATAATGATGACTGTAATGCCAGGCATTCACCAAACCTCTTTTTCTCCAGAACTATTTAAAGAAAGTATAAAACGAAGTCCGTTTCTATCAATGAGAATAATGGGAACATGTAAAGCTTTTAACTTTTAGTCTTTAATTTTTAAATACGTAGATAAATTAAATACACTTTTACCCAATTTAAACGGTGAAAGTGTATTTTTTTTAGCTATAAAAATTTTCAATAACAAAAGTAATTTACATGGCTTTTTGTATGTTTATGCCCTTTATTAATTACGACTAAAAATTAATTATAACCAGCCATCTAAAAGTCTATTGATATTAGCTAAATTTTCAGGCTTAATAGCCGTGCTTATCATTAGAACAAATACTCAAATATACTGTTTCTAAGTGGCATTAATTTAGTAAAAAAATGACTAAATTATAACCATGTTAAGCACCAGAAGAGGTGCGTTGGCCAGGTAGTTATCGTGAGGAACCACAATTCCAATGACTGATAATGAGGGGGACTAACGCCGAGGATAATAGTACAGGTGGAGTACTTATTGTTCGGTCACTAAGGTTGAATCCTTAGGATTGTCACCTCTACTTAATTGACTTAAGTAGAATAGGGTGGAGAGCTTCTGGCTGAAAAGACAAGTTCGTACCTTAGCGTATACCTTTCCACTCAGTCATGCTCTTCCTTGTAGTTTAATCGCTAGAATTCATGAATTATTTTAGCTTAGGGAGACTTTATCCATGTCAAAATTAACCGTTGCCAAGTTTGGCGGTACTAGTGTTGCAGATCATCAAGCGATGTTACGCTGCGCGAGTATTATAAAAAATGATCCAAGTAATCGTTTAGTTGTTGTTTCTGCCAGTGCAGGCGTAACTAATTTATTAGTGCGTTTAACTCAAAGTAAAGTTGCTCTACCAGAGCAAGCTGAAATAATTGAAGCGATCAGAAAAATTCAGTTTAACATCACCCAACACCTAAACTGTAAAGATGAACTTAATCATAGTATCAATAATTTACTGGATGAATTAACTACTTATGCGCAAGTGCAATCAACAAGTGCATGTAGTCGAATAGCTGATGCTATTTTATCTTTTGGTGAGCAAATGAGCTCACGAATTTTTGCGCAAGTTTTGCAATCGATTGGAGTTGATGGACATTACTTTGATGTACGTAATGTGATGAAAACCAATAGTTTATATGGTAAAGCTGTTGTGAATACGGTTGAGTTACATCAAAACTGTCAACAACAACTTGCGCCTTTATTAACAAAACAAGTTATTGTTACTCAGGGCTTTATCGGTCAAGATGAAGATCAATACACGACAACATTGGGGCGTGGAGGTTCAGACTACAGTGCCGCGTTACTTGCTGAAGCACTTGATGCCGACGATTTAGCTATTTGGACGGATGTTGTTGGTATTTTTACTACCGATCCAAGAATTACAGATCAAGCGCGTTCTATTAAAGAAATTAGTTTTGGAGAAGCTGCTGAAATGGCAACTTTCGGAGCTAAAATTTTACATCCAGCAACTTTAATACCTGCCATGCGTCATAACATTCCTGTATTTGTTGGCTCAAGTAAAGAGCCAGATAAAGGAGGGACTAAAATTCAACAAAAAGTTGATTCAGCACCAACCTACCGCTCTATTGCGCTTAGGCGAGAACAAACCTTAGTGACGGTTAAAAGCCCAGCAATGTTACATGCAAGTGGTTTTTTAGCAAAGGTATTTAATGTATTAGCTAAGCATGAACTTAGTGTTGACTTGATTACCACTAGTGAAATAAGTGTCGCGATGACGTTTGATAACCCGACAGGCTCAACACAGGCATTACTTAATTCAACAGTAGTTCAAGAATTAGAGCAACTTTGTGAAGTAACAGTAGAGCATGGCCTATCGTTAGTTGCTGTAATTGGCAATAAAATGCAGAAAACTAATGGCGTTGGAAGTCGTATTTTCGACACAATTGATGGGATTAATGTACGGATGATTTGTCATGGCGCGAGTGAACACAACTTATGTTTCTTGGTTGATGAACATCAAGCAAACCAAACGGTTGAGAAGCTACATAGCGCTTTGTTTGCTTAATTGGGCATCTATTCTATTTTGTCGATTGGCCTTTGCCGCCAGGGATGGCGGTAGTAGAGTAATGCAGGCGCAATTACCGATAAGGATAATAATCGACGGTTAACTGTTTGTCGGCATAAATATCGACTTACAGTTAACAGTCGGTTTATTCGTATTCAATCGGGTCAACGGCGTTATTGTCTCTAAATGCTTCCAAACGTTCTTCACAAGCACCACATTTTCCACAGGCTTTTTCTCGACCGTTATAACATGTCCAAGTATTGCTGTAGTCTAAATTCATGGCTAAACCATCGGTTAAAATAGCGGTTTTAGAAACATTTAAGTATGGGCTGAAAATCTCTACTGCTTCATAGTTAGCTATTTGGCAAACATCATTCATTTTTTCAACAAATTCAGGTCGGCAATCAGGATAAATTGCATGATCACCAGAATGCGCGCCGTAATATACTTGAGTAGCACCCACCGAAACCGCATAAGCTACCGCTAAGGAAATAAGGATCATGTTACGATTAGGCACTATGGTTGACTTCATGTTTTCAGCTTCATAATGGCCTTCAGGAATGTCTATATCGTCGGTCAACGATGAGCCGGCTAACAGTTGATTGATTGCTGATATATCAATTACTTTATGATTAACATTGAGTTGTTCACAGACTTTACTCGCACATTTTAATTCTTTTACATGGCGTTGGCCGTAGTCAAATGAAAGTGCGAACACTTCTTTACCGTCTTTTAATGCACGGTTGAGCACGGTAAATGAATCCATGCCACCAGAAAAAATAACAACAACTTTGTTAGTCATTTGTAGGCTCTCTTAGGTATAATAAATAACGCGCGCATTTTACGTTAAATTACCCAGGCAATAAAGCAAAGCATTCAATTATGACAGTTAAGTATAAAATTAATGAGTTATTTCAAACCATTCAAGGTGAGGGGGCCTTTACCGGACAACCTTCAATTTTTATTCGTCTACAAGGCTGTCCTGTTGGTTGCTCATGGTGCGATACTAAACATACATGGGAAATAGATCCCTCACTTGTTATTTCAAGTACAGATCTACTCAATAAAAAACAAGAATCTGAACATTGGTCGCAACTAAGTGCTGATGATATGGTTAAGTTATTTAAGCTACAAAATTACAGTGCGAGACACATAGTAATTACTGGCGGAGAGCCTTGTATGGTTGATTTAACGCCATTATGCGATACCTTTGAATCGCTAGGTTATTCATGTCAAATAGAAACCTCTGGTACTTTTGAAATAAAAACGAGTAAAAATTGCTGGGTGACTGTTTCCCCTAAAGTAAACATGAAAGGGGGGTATGCTATTTTAAACAGCGCCATGCAACGCGCTAACGAGATAAAACACCCTGTAGCAACAGAACAACATGTGGACGACTTAAAAGCATTGTTGAGCGAACATAATATTACCGATAAACCTATTTACTTACAGCCTATTAGTCAAAAACAACGGGCGACTGAGCTTGCCATTCAAACCTGTATTGAAAATAACTGGCGATTATCAATACAAGTCCATAAATATATTGGCATTGAATAACTTAAACATATGCTTTAGCCTGTTAACAGACTCTATCAACTTGAAGGATGCAGGTGATGAATAAGAAAAAAGCGTTTTGGACAATGTGGGTAACTGCTACGTTATTTATCATTTGGTTTTTCTTTGTTATAGGGGAGTTAAAGCAAATGGATTTGGGTAAATCAATAATTCTCACTATAGTTCTTTTGCTCGTTGCTATTCCAATATATTTTTGGATAAAAGATCATCATGATTTTGAATAATTAACGATAATCTGTTTCTATAAGCTTGAGCTATGCCTTCGGAAAGCTCATAGTAATAGTTACGCCTTGTGGATTATGATGATTCGAGGCTTTAATTTTCCCTTGATGAAACTGACAAATTAGGCGGGCGATATATAAACCTAAACCTAAGTGAGGTTGGGTATCTTTACTATTTTCTCTAACAGATACCATAGAATCAAATAAGCGCTCATGCATCTGCTCAGGTAATAACATACCGTTATTGCTAATATGAACCACTATTTCTTTTGCATGATCTTCTGTCGTAATAAAAATTTGTTGGTCCGTAGTAAATTCAGCGGCATTAGCAATAACCTTATCAAAAAGTTGCGCAATATGTTCTGGTGAACCATTCATAATGAGAGCTTTATCACTTGCATTAAAATGGAAATTTATTGTGTTATACACTTGCTGGTAGCCTTGAATGCATCCGTTTAATACTTGATTGAAATCGAAATTCACCCGTTCACTACTTATTAGCATTTGCTCTATTCGTGTTGCTTCACTCATACTGGTTAAAATCGCATTTAGCCTCGAAATGCCACCTTGAGCGCGGTCAATATACTGTTGGCTCTGTTGTGGAATATTATGTAAAGATAAGTTTTCAAGTGAAGTTCTAACAACCGCGATTGGTGTACGTAATTCGTGTGACAATCTAGATGACATGCCTTCTAGGTATTGATTATATTGGCTTAAACGGTTGACCACTTGGGAGAAACTACGAGAAAGATCGCCTATCTCGTCATTAGCCGTTGAAGCCGTAATGTTAGCGGTAATGCGACCATTTTCATCTATTGCATGCTCTGCTTGGTTTCTTAAGCGACTAATGCGATTAGAAATACGTGACGCAAATAGTAAAAAGACCACCGCGCTGATCAGTAAAATAGCAATAATAGCGCTAAACAGTTTTTCTAAGGCTTTATTTCGTAAAGTTCTAATACCATTAGTCGTTTCTTCAACAATAACCGCGCCATGAACTTGTTGATTAATAAAAATAGGGTAGGCGGCAGACAGAACCACGGCTTGCTGATCTTTAGTTAAGCGCCATTGTGACGAAGGTTCACCAATTAAGGCGGTTTCAATATGTTGTCCCGTTAAGTTCTGCGTATCATATAGATTATCAATAAAGGCTTTTGGGGGTTTGGTAAGAAACTTATAATATAGTGGGATTAACCATTGTTGTTCAACCTTTTGCCAGAGGCTTTGATTCTCAGTATTTAGATTTTCATCAGGTAAACGCGTACGTTGCCAGACACCTCCAGCTTTCGTTAAATCACCAGCACTTGCTAACACACGTTTATGTTGATCAACCACCCATATACGAGAATTAGTATGGCTCATACCTTTTACAATACGTTCAATTTCGGGGGATGGTACAACAATAGTACCTAAGGTTTCTTTCTGGCTAGGATCAGCAGAACCAATACTGGAAATTACTTCGCCACCGGGGCTGTCTACATCATGCACAGCAAAGGCAATTTGATCGCCAACCTGAGTTAATGGAACTCGTAATTCAATATTGTATCCTTGGGGAGTTGTTAACCAGTGACCTTGAATAAAGTTGGCAACTTCAGGAAATGGACCCGACAAATTAGTAATACGATAACTATCAAGCCAACCTACTTGTTTATTGGCGATAACGTAACGATTAAATATACCCTCATGATCGACTAAAGCGATTTCTAAATGATCATTATTAACGATACTTTGGGCATTTTTAGCACGAAAAATAACATTATTATCTACCACACTAATAAACAGGTATAAATATTTGCCATATTTAGCAATGGTTGCGGTAAATTTATGCTCTGAATCTTGTGTATTTAATACTTGATTGAAGCTATTTTGTTGATTGTATAAATGAATTCTACTATCGTAATTGGGCCAATCATTTGGTAGGCCATCTAACTGAATAGCTTGCTTTAATTCATAACCATAAAAGTCTTTTCCTTGTTCAACACTTGGTAAAAAACTCGCTTGATTATTAAACAAGTTCGGGCGCTCATGTAAAGCGGTGGCTAGGGCTCGCGCCGAACCTAAAATAGTTTGCTCTTGGCCAAAGCGTAGGTATTTTTCCATTTCCCAAACATATTGATAACCAAACCAAGGGACGGTAAATAATACGCTTGAGAGCAACAACAACTTTGCTCTTAGGCCAAATCTAATTCGCATAACGACACTTACTATTAATTATCAGCATTTGTTTTTAGTTTTTTATTTTATTGTTAACCGGTGTTGCGGTGCTATTTGAATTGGTACTTGCGTTTGTATTTGCGGTATTCCAGCGATAACCCATGCCATAAACGGTTTCAATACAGTCAAAAGACTCATCAATTTTAATGAACTTTTTTCTTATACGTTTAATATGAGAAGTAATTGTACTGTCATCTACGAATATTTTGGATTCGCTCATTAATTGCTGACGATTCTTCACAAAGCCTGGGTTTTTAGCCAGAGCATGCACCATCCAAAATTCAGTGATAGTAATGTCTAATGGTACCGACAGCCAAGATACGGTCATGCGTTGAACATCAATTTCTAAATGCTCTAAATTAAGGATATGTTCCTTAGTTGAAGGTTGTTTTAATGCATCTTCACGTCTAAATAACGCTGCAATTCTAGCGGTTAAATGTGGCAAACTAATATCTTTAGTTAAGTAGTCGTCCGCTCCAATACGTAAACCTGATACAGTATCAACATCGTTGTCTCTTGCCGTAAGAAAAATAATTGGTAGCGTAGTAGACAAGGTTCTTAGCCACTGACATAAAGTAAACCCTCCATCGTATTCTTGTTCTAAACCTATATCTAATATCACTAAATGAGGTAACTGTAATGTAAAAGCTTGGGTTGCTGTTTCTCGATTAGCAAATGTTTGAACTTGGTAGCCTTGCGCTCTTAATACATCAGCATAATTTTCTCTGATAGCGGCTTCATCTTCGACAATGGCAATTCTTTTCGACATAGGTGTAAATCTTAACAAATAGTGTAAGTAGGTGAACTATAACCAATATTAATGATGGCGTCTTGCATAAGTCGAAATTGCCATATTCTTGCCACAATTGATCTGCACATTGCCATTTTTATAGCGTTTGAATGCCTAATTCTTTTGTTTAAATAACATCATCTAAACAGAACTCATAAATAAAACTTAGGAAATATTATGAAAACATTCACTAAAAACTCAATTTTAAACGCAATGGTTATTACTTCATTAATTGCAACACCTGTTATGGCAAATGAACAAGCTATTACTTCTTCAGAAAATGAAAGCGGTTTGTCAGCTGAAGGTAAGGAAGGGGTTGGTTTAGGCGTAGGTGTTGTTCTTGGTGCTATTTTTGGTGGCCCTGCAGGCGCATTTATCACTGGAGTTGCTGGTAGTTTAATAGCGAAGGAAATAAATGCTAAAGAAGAGATAACCTTATTATCAAACAATCTTGTCAAAGAACAGCAAGCAAAAATTGCCTTAGATGAAAAATATGAGCGTCAACTAGATCAACAAGAACAAGCTTTTAGTCAACAGCTTGCCGCAGTTAAGTCGTCGTTATCTCAAACAAGCCAATTACAAGCAGAGAACTTATTGATGAGTTTACAATTTTCAACAGGCTCTAGCGAATTAAAAGCTCATTATAAAGCGCAAATTGATGCTTTAGCTAACTTGCTTAAACAGACCAATGACTTAGATGTAGACTTATCAGGTTATACCGATTTACAAGGCGATTCTAAATATAACCATGCTTTATCAATAGCACGTGTGAATTCAGTTAAAAAAGCTTTAATAGACAATGGGATAGAACCAGATCGTATTAAACTTTTCGCTTTTGGTGAAAATGCACCTGTTGTTGCTAATAGTGAAAAACAAGTGAGCTTTTATGACAGAAGAGTTGTAATTAAATTACGACCGAGTGAAAACCAAAACTTACATGATGTCGCTAATAACTATTAATGTATAAAAACCAATAGCCAATTGTTTATAGTCAACTTTAAAATACTTGGGAGGTGTAACATATAATAAATAATAAAAGTGAATAAGCTTAAAGACCAGTTATTTTGTATAATAACTGGTCTTTGTATTTTAGAACGATAATGATCTAAATTGAGATAAAAAATCATAAATGTATTTTTATGTTATTAAGCTACACTTACTAATAAGTTTTCTCATTGAATATAACGTAGGGTTTAGTAATGCAATATCAGCTAAATACTAATACGTTAAAGCCCAATGCTTTTATATCACCAGAGGTTATGAGTAAATTGTCATATTTATTAAATGTTATTGTGTTATTAGTGTTGTTAGTTAACACAGTGAATGCCCACGCTATAGAAGAAAGTCAGCTGTATTCGCCGGTTAATAAGGTAAATAATAAACTAATTTTTGGAACAACTAATAGCTCCGATACTCAGCTATTTAAGCAAGCGAATGCGATTTTAACTTATGCTTTTTCCCAGCTAAATTATGAATTTTCTTTGGTGAATTTACCTAATAAACGTAATTTGTTATGGGCAAATGATGAAAAACTTGATGGGATAGCATTTAGAGTGGATAAATTGGAAGATTTTTATCCTAATATTGTCAAAGTAGAAGAAGCACTATTTACTACAGAGCAATGGGTTTATAGTCGAAAAAATATTGAAGTTGATGGCTGGCAAAGTTTATATCCTTATATATTAGCGTATGAACAAGGTTCTTTATTTATTGAACAAAACAAAGATTATTTTCTAAATGTAATAGCGGTAACATCTACTGAAAATGCATTTGCATTAGTTGATAAACAACGTGCCGACTTTACCATAACAAGTCAGTCGACAGGAGATTTACTGCTTGAACGAAATAAAGATTATGCAGGTAAAATAAAACGTCAAAGTCCTGCATTGATAGAAATATCTATGTTTAGTTATATGCACCAAAAACATCAAGGATTAGCGGTTGAGCTAGCTCAAGAGTTAAAAAAAATGAAAGCAAATGGGAAGTATGACGCGCTAATGCACCAAGTTCGGTAAGTGATTTTTTAATTGTTAGAATTATTTTCTATAGTTTTAAATGTTTTACAGTTATCAGGAATTAAAAATTTATGGATAAATTGGTTGTTCTATTGCTTAGTTTTGTTGTTAGTTTTGATGTGCTATCAGCCGAAAGTAAAAATATTCCAATACAAGGTTCTTCAATTACTGTTGCCACAGTACCTAATAATCAGTTATTAAATTGGTATAAAAATTATATTTTAAAAGCCTATACCGATATTGGATACAAAGTTAGTTTTGTTGAATACTCTTTAGGTAAATCGGTTGTAGAAGGTAATAAGGGCAAAATTGATGCGCTCATTGTTCGTACCTCAGAAATAGAAGACAAACTCGTTAACTTTAGACGCGTGCCTACTGTTGTAGCGAAAGGAAAGTTAGTCCTTTATTGTCAAAAAAATGTAGAGTGTTCAGAAGACGTACTTAATGAGCGGCAAAACTTAATTGGCATTATTTCAGGTACTAATGTTACATCTCATTACATGCAAGATAAAAAGGCCAGTGTCTATCAAGTAAAAACTGCCGATAATGTTGCTTTGATGCTGGAGAAAAAAAGGTTTGACTATATTTTAACGATTGATGAAGACTATTTTGGGAATTACTCTAACCTTCCTCAGGAAGACTACAATCGAATTATCATTAAAGAAGTATTTGGCTATCATTATGTTCATAAGAAAATTGCTGGGCTAATACCTCAACTTACTACTTCTTTAGCTAATGCAATTAATGCTGTAGGCCCACCTAAGCTAGCCAGTAAAAATCAATAGACCTAGGCATTATTAATGCTTAATTATTTTATATGGGGGTAAGCTATTTAATAGATCTTTACCGTAACGTTTAGTCAGTAAACGTTTATCCATTATGGTAATAGTCCCAGTGTCTTTTTCATTGCGTAATAAACGACCTGTTGCTTGTACTAGCTTTTTAGAAGTATCAGGTACAGATAAAGACATAAATGGGTTGCCACCTTTTGCTGAAATATACTCAGCTTGAGCTTCTTCAACAGGAGATGTTGGTACAGAGAAGGGCAGTTTAGTAATAATTAAATTCGTTAAATATTTACCCGGTAAATCTAATCCTTCTGAAAAGCTTTGTGTGCCAAAAATAATACTGGGTTTGTCTTGGTCACAGCGTTTTTTATGATCTTCAATAATATGTTGGCGAGATTGTTCACCTTGCACTTGAATCGTCATTTTATGCTTTTCTCGTAACGACTTTGCGACTTGCTCCATTTGCCAATAAGATGAAAACAACACTAATGTTGATTTGTCTTGTGCAATCAGCTCAGGTAACTTAACAATAAGTTCATCAGTAAAATTAGGTGAACTAGGCTCATTATCCATATTGGCAATAATCAAAGCGGCATTATTTTTATAATCAAAAGGAGAGTCGACTCGTTGATATTGGCTGCCATCATCGATTGATAAGCCCACTTGTCTTCGAAAGTGGTCGAACGAATTTAAGGCTAAAATAGTAGCCGAGCATAATACGGCACCTTCACATTTAGACCACAACATATCTTCCAACGTAAAACCTACATCTATTGGTGAGGCCGATAAAATATAGTCTTGGCGTTTACCTTCTACTTTTTCTAACCATCTTGCTAAAGGCGCGCCTTTCTCGTTATCAGACGTTGCATACATTTGCCATAACGCTTGAAAATTTTCTAAGCGTTGCAGCATAAAGCCTGCTTCGGCTAATAGTGGCTCAGCCAAATACATTTGCGTGTCGCCGTCTTTAGTTGACTCCATTAACAAGTTATAAAGTTTATTGGTGTGGTTAATACATTTTTTGCTTAATTCTGCTAAGTCTTCAGCCCAATGCTTTAGGGTTTTAGGAATAATACCGTTGGGATAACGATAAACCGCGTCGTCATTTTCTTTTACGCTAGCAAAATAAGCTGGGGCATTATTATCAAAAAAAGTCACAACCTTTTGCATTTCGGTAATTGTGTCTTGGCAGTCATCGCCTAGTTTTAAAGCGGGTGAAATAGCTGATTGAGATTTTACCAATGCAGAAATTTTATCACCGGTTTCTTTTAACTTAGTTAGCCATTCTATTGAGCCTTTAGCAGTAACGTTGGCGCTGGAATGATCACGTGTTATTTTGGGTAAATGATGGGCCTCATCAATAATATAAAAGGTGTCTTCAGGTGCTGGTAATATTTTTCCTCCACCTAAGGCTAAATCAGCTAATAACAAACTATGGTTGATCACTAATACGTCTGATGCATCCATGGTTTCACGGGCTTTATGAAAAGGGCAATGGGCGTGCTCAGCTAAATGCTTTAAACAACTATGTTTGTCGCATTGTATTTGTTGCCAAATATGATGAGGAACAGGATCAGGCCAAGAGTCTAAATCGCCTTGCCAGCTATTATCTGTTAATTTTTTGTGCATGTTGTTTAAGGTTTTTACGTCAAGCGCACTAGGTTTTTGAGCGAAAGTAAAACCCGCTTGTGGGGAGTCGTCACTAGAAACAGCGGTTGCTAATTTTTGACGACATACATAGCGTTGTCGACCTTTTACTAGAGTAAAATTAAAATCAAGACCTGAATTTAGCTTTAAAAAGGGTAAATCCTTATCAACTAATTGCTCTTGTAAAGCAACCGTTGCTGTTGAAATACATACTTTTTTATCACGCGAAATAGCTAATGGAATTGCCCCTAAACTATAAGCTAACGATTTACCCGTGCCAGTGCCAGCCTCAATGGTGATAATTTTTCTCACTTTATCGTATTCACCAGCAAGAGTTTTAGCGATTTCGGCAATTAAAAACGTTTGCTGTTTTCTCGGATTAAAATTAGGTAAATTCTCGCCTATTGCTTTGTATGAAGAACGAATGGCTGTTTTTACTTTATCACTTAACATTTTATCACTTAAGGTTAGCCTAATGGTTTCCATTAAAGGCACTATCAATTACACTACTGTGTATATTAACAGTTTATTAGCGAAAAATAGAATCATTAATGCAAGTTTCTGCGGATAATAGCGCTTTAATTACTGGCGAAGGTATTTTACTTACTCGACAAGTCATAGATACCCGTCAAGGTACCTTAGTACATTTATGGTTAAAAACGACAACAGGTCCAGTAAAATTAGAAATTAGCAATGAAACTCCAGTGTTTTTTATCGAACAAAAAGATAACGAAGTCGCTCAAAAACTGCTTAAAAGTGTTCAATCTGATAAAACACTACTTAAACCTCTCGCGTTAAAAACATTTACTCAGCAGCATGTTACTGGCGTGTATTTTAACAAATTACGCGATTTTTATATCATCAAAGATTTATTCAAACAGCATAATATAAAGTGTTACGAAGATGATTTTAGGCCTGACGAACGTTTTTTAATGGAACGCTTTATTACAGGGCAAGTTTCTTTTGTGGGCAAGCCAAGCAATATAAGGACTAATGCGCTTAACCATTACGCTTGTTATCAAGAGGTTAAGTGTAAGCGTTGTGACGACCCTGCTTTATTATCAACATCATTATTACATACAGTGTCACTTGATATTGAATGTTCTATGACAGGTGAACTTTATTCTATCGGGCTTTATAGTGAAACCACACGAACTGTATTAATAATAGGCCAGCCACAAGCGCTTACAGCAGAAATTGATTTTGATTTAGTTTGGTTAAATGATGAAAAAGCACTATTAACGGCACTTAACCAATGGATAATAGAACACGATCCCGATATTTTTATTGGTTGGAACGTTATTAATTTCGATTTTGCATTATTACAAAAACGCTATGATTTACATAATATTCCTTTTACCTTAGGGCGAGACAAGTCTGAACCAAGATGGCGTAAACATGCCAATGGTGAGCAAAAGTTTATTGATATAGCAGGGCGTGTGGTAATAGACGGTATAGACATGTTAAGAAGCGCCACTTATAGCTTTCCAAGTTTTTCTTTAGATTATGTTGCTAATGCGCTACTGGGTATCGGTAAAAAAGTAGAAGATGTTGATAACCGCGTAGCTGAAATTACACATAACTTTCATCATAATAAACTTGCACTTGCCACATACAATCTTGAAGATTGTCGCTTAGTTAATTTAATTTTTGCGAAAACTCAACTGTTAGAATTTGCCATATTAAGAGCGCAACTTACAGGGCTATCACTTGATCGAATTGGCGGTTCAGTCGCTGCATTTACTAACCTCTATTTACCTAAATTGCACCGTAGTGGTTATGTAGCGCCGAATATGGGCGATGGTTTACAAGGTTTAGTGTCTCCTGGTGGTTATGTGATGGATTCTGTACCCGGCTTATACCGCAATGTATTAGTGCTTGATTTTAAAAGCCTATATCCCAGTATTATTCGTACCTTTAAAATAGATCCTATGGGCATGATCGAAGGGCTTAAATCACCAGACAATAGTATAGAAGGGTTTGACGGTGCTTATTTTTCTCGTGATAAACACTTTCTCCCCAATATTATTAAAAGCCTTTGGGCTGAACGAGATAAAGCAAAAAAAGAAAAAAACAGCGCACTGTCACAAGCGATTAAAATAATAATGAACTCGTTTTATGGGGTTTTAGGCTCAACAGGGTGTCGTTTTTTTGATCCGCGATTATCAGGTTCAATTACTAAACGTAGTCATGAAATTTTAAAAACTACGCAACACTGGATAGAAAAAGAAGGTTACCGCGTTATTTATGGCGACACAGATTCAATTTTTATTCATGTAGGTGAAGATAAAAATTCTGAACAAAGCCAAACTCTAGGCATAGAATTAGCTGAGTTAATAAATAATAAATTAAAAGAAAATTTAGCTAAGCGCTTTTCAATAGAAAGCGAATTAGAAATAGAATTTGAAACCTACTTTAGTCAGTTTTTTATGCCAACGATACGTGGGTTAGATATTGGCAGTAAAAAGCGTTATGCAGGGCTTGTAGAAAAAGCAGGGCAACAACAACTCATTTTCAAAGGTTTAGAAAGTGTACGTACTGACTGGACAGAATTAGCAAAAGAGTTTCAACGTACCCTTTACTTAAAAGTATTTAACCAAGAATGTGTTGTTGACTACGTTAAAGAGACTGTTGCTAAAACATATTCCGGCGAATTTGACGATAAACTGTTATACCGAAAGCGAATTCGTAGAAAGCTAGACCATTACGTAAAAAATGTACCTCCCCACATTAAAGCCGCTCGGTTAGCCGATCAGCAGAATAGGGAAAGTAATAAACCGCTAAAATTTCAAAATAAAGGCTGGATAGAATACTACTTAACCACTTCAGGGCCACAAGCTAAAGGCTATGTTAATGCACCTTTAGATTATCAATTATACGTAGAGCGGCAACTTGCTTCAGTTGCTGATGCTATATTACCTTTTATTGGTACTAGCTTTAACGAAATTACCGATGCCCAAATGAATTTATTTCATTAATGCACATTCAAGCGACCCAATTAAAAATATATTACAGATCTCTTTATAAACAACTGTAAGTATTTACAAGTTTACTTAAATCCGCCTTTCCACAACAAAGGCGGCAAATTGCCTTCTTTCACGCAAATGTAAAATAAACGCCTATTACATAAGATTTTGTAATTTAATATTTAATCAAGTAATCTTAGCTACAAAAAAATAATCAAGGTTGATACTGTACGTCTGTGAAAAGGCTGATCGTAACCGCCTATTAAGCTGTTAGTTGTACCAAGGGTTCGGTATGAAGTTATCTAAACGGAAAAAGTATAAGTTACATGAAATGCTTGCTATATGTGAAAAACACCAAGGTGAGTACCTTAAAGTAACTCACGGCTCAGGAAGTTGGGCTACAACATATTCAAATGAGTTTATTGATGCCGCTGCTAGTATTTATAACTTATATAAAACATCTGGCTTTCCTAATCCTATTCACCAACTTTCTCAAGATTTTCAACGTTGTAAAATAAAATCATGTAGGGGAAGCAAAATGGATGAGGATCGAGTGAAATACCTTTATAAAACACATTTGAAAAGTAAGCTGTAAAGTACAACTAACAAGCTAATAAATAAGGACAAAAAACAGTTTNTCGGTCTCTCAACAGAGGAGCCATCGTTCAATCGAACTGTCGTATAAAAAGGCTTTGGTTGCAGCCAAAGCTTGGGCCTCACTTCACCTAAACTGGTTTTAAAAAAGAACATGGATGTGGGTGTTATTATCCATACAAGTCGTTAAAGCAGGACAAAAAACAGTTGGCTGTTTTCGTTCCTCAACATTTTAGTAAACAATTTTTTGCCCATTATTAGGGCGTTGGTATGACTCCCCACGTCAACTTAAAAACACTGATCCCTGCTCAAAAAACAGAGCCATAATTCATTATTGATAAAATAAAATGAGTTAACGCATAGATGAAGCAAGTAAATTCGTCGGTTATCATGCTGATATTCGTGGATTATTAACCTGTTGGCTAACAGCGCTTACCTTACTTGTTCCGTCGTGACACCTGTTTTCAGTCTATGCTCGTGGTTCAATAGCGCGTAGCGCTATTGCCATCCTAACGCCCTCGGTTGTTGTGCCACACCCGATGCTTGATCCAATGCGCTAACTCAATACCTATACTCATGCGGGTAACCTTGAAATCCGTGTACGTGGATCGATAGGGGTTATGACAACCTCTCGTGATATTGCCCAAATATAGGCGATTATTTCTCTCGCTATCGCAGTAACCACGACATTGCGATGTTTACCTTTTTGCATGAGACGTTGATAACGTCGGCATAGCCTTAATTGTGCTTGCCAGGCAATATCAACGATTACTTTACTCAGTCCTTCTTGCCTTTTCTGTAGTTCAGTAGAGATATTGGCTTTATGTTTGTAGGTTTGAGCACCTTCGATAAGTAATCGTCTCGCACGTCCATTGCCACATTTAGTGATTTTCCCTAACCGGCGTGTATCTCCACTTGAACTTTCACTCGGCACTAATCCTAGGTAGGCCATTAGTTTTCTGGGATGATCAAAACGTCGTAGATCTCCTAATTCGGCAATTGTACCCACCGCAACTAGCATTCTAACGCCACGCATGGCTTGCACTGCTTTAACGCCACGCATGGCTTGCACTGCTTTAACGACAGGATAATAGCGCCATTGTTTCACTTGGTGTTCAAGTTCGTTCACCAAGCGAGTGACTCGTTTCATTCGCTCAGTAATGGTTTGTATCATTTCCTGTAAAACAATTTGTTGGCTTGGATGAGGTAACACCAATTCAGTGAGCCAACGTAAATGTTTATTCGACCAATTATCCTTTACTGCGCATTTAATGTTATTCCTTAAAAACACCCCCTTGAGCTGAAACTTAGCATCTTTTAAGTCTTTCATTGCGGTTTCACGAGCGCGCGATAAATCACGAATGGCTTCATCTTCAGGCTCTGGGACATAGATGGTTGTTAGCGTTTCAGCTTTAAATAGTAACGCTAGTTTTGCTGCATCACGTTTATCAGTTTTTACTCTATCACCTGATTTTTTAGGGATAAGTGAAGGCGCAACGATATAGCAACAATGACCTAAACTTGTGAGCAGTCGATAGATCCAATAACTGCATGGGCCGGCTTCATAAATAAAATGCAGTGTTGCTTTAGGGTATTTGGATTGTAGTTGTCTGGCTAGCTTAATGAAGGCAGCCTTGTTGGTATTTATTTTTCCAAACGATTCAGGTTTAGCGCCACGTTCGTCTTTTAAAACAGCGAGTTGGGTAAATATTTTATGTGTATCTAATCCGATAAAAATTATGCTACAGTTATTCATGCTAGCCTCCGCTTTAGTTCATTAACAAACTAATTATGGCTCTGATTTTTTAAGTTAACCCACGATATGGAGGCTAGCCTCATGGGGAGTCATTATGTCTATGTTTTCACAAGGAAGGAGTTTTGTGTGAAATCTAAAATTATTTTCTCATTATTTATTATTTTTATTTTTTTATCTGGTCTTACTGCCGGTTTCTTGGGTGGAATTATAAATTCAGCTTCTCCTGTTATTGGTCAAGTATGGGCTGGAGCTAAAGAAATGCAAGCAGCTATTTCGTTAATAGATAAAAATGAATTAAGTAGAGCTAGAGATTTATTGTGTAACTCTATTCAAACAAGACTTGTTATTATGGATCAACTTCAGCCCGTTAAAAGTGAAACCACATCCAATATTCATAAAGCACTCGAAGGTTACCTTTATGAAGATATTAAAAAAGATAAACCAGAGTTTCGTGCAACTTGTATATAACAAGTTGCTCAAACGGACAAATTACAGTTGGTTGGCGCTTCGCGCATTATAACCAACCATAATTTGCCCCTTAGCAAAGCGTTATATTTTTCTAATGGTCGGCGTAATGTCCACCAATAGCGAATATATAAACATACTCTTCATCGAACTTGTAAATGAGTCTGTCTTTTTGAGAAATTCGCTTCGACCATAAACCAGACAGGTTATGTTTTAGTGGCTCGGGTTTTCCTAATCCACTACTTGGATCTGAGCGAAGCATTTCTTTTAATATTTTACATAGCGCTTTATGTAATTTTTTATCTTTTTCTCTTAACTGCTCATAAGTGAGCCACGTTTTACCTTCAAAGATTAATGATCTCATCTAATTGCTCTTGTGATGGTTTGTGGCCTTTATTACTCTTATGTGTATTCATTGATTCAGCTATTTGTTGCATCAAGCTATTACTTTGTAATACGTGTAATGTTTCTTGTTCTCTTTCCCAGTCATCAGCACTCATTACAATAAAAGCATCGCCAGCACGCCTAGTTACTTTAATAGGTTCATGCTTGCTAACTGTCTGTTCAACGTATGTTTTTAAGTTGTCTCTAAACTGATTTACACTTATGCTGTCCATAGTAAGCTCCAATATTATGTACGGTATTGTCGTACATTGTAGTTTAAAAAATATAACAAGTCACTTAAAAGGACAAATAACAGTTGGCTTTTGCTCCTGCGTCGCTAATTTTAGCCAACATATTATTTTCCTCTGATTGAGGCGTTAGCATAACAAGGAGGTTTTGCAATTATGGTTCTCATTCAAAGTCGATATCAAAATATTTTCAATCGATTTTACTTAGGCTCCATTAATTATTTTTGGGCTCTTTTACCTTTAATAATACTCCCATTATTTTTTGACAAACATTCAAATAATCTAGGTATTGAACTTTACGTTATATCATTTATTGTTCCGCTTGTTGCAATAACTCTGTGGTTAGTAGTTTTCAATTCAGGTCAAAGCAAAATAATTGAGTATGGTCTTGAAGCAAATGAAAATGGTATAAGTTTCATAAAATATGGCTCTAAGCAAACTATTAACTGGTCTGACTTTGCAGGGTTTGTAATTATAAATAGGTTGCCACGTTTAATTATACTTAAAGGTGCTAACGATCAAAATATTGAGTTCAGCTATTACACGTTTTCCTCGGAACAACGAAAAGAGCTTTTTCAGGTTTTATCTACAAAGTAATGCTAACTAGTCGTTAAAGCAGGATAAATAACAGTTGGCTTTTGCTCCTGCGTAGCTTATTTTAGCCAACATATTATTTGCCTCTTAACGAGGCATTATGTTTTTAAATGGAGTTAATATGAAATATCGGATATTTATTTTAAGTGTTTTCCTAGCTGGTTGTGCCTCAACCGAATCACAAGTGAAAATTGATAATATCGAGCCAACTAATACTAATTTAGTTGAGTTTGCCGCTGAACATAAATCAAATTTAATTAATCTGGCATGTAGTCCAAAAAATGAAGAAGCTGGTAAAAGTGTACTCTGGGTAACTAAATGCAATGAGTTAGCATTCAATTATTTAAAAAGTCAGTTAAATAGTGGTGTAGCCTTTCAGCGTCCAATAAGTAAAAATCCATTTGGTATGGCTGCTGATTTTACGGCTAAAATTTTAATGTCTAATCCATCAAATTTTAAAGCTGTTAGCTTAGGGCAGACATTTAAGTTTAGTATAAACAAAATATAACAAGGTTTTAAAGTCGGACTCGTAACAGTTTGCTCGGTTCCACTTCGTTCCACATTTTAGCAAACTATTACAAGCCGCTTAAAATGGCGTTATATGCCAAGGAAGTTGTGGTGCAAGAATCTGAAAAATATGTGGATAAAATTAAGAGTAGCGCGGCTAATTTATATGTTGTTGCGGCTTTTTATTTAGGGTTCGCGTTTTTCGATACCTCTTTGATTCCATATATTATTGCTTTAGTTGTGCTTGGTATTCCTATTTTAAAATGGAAATCTCGGATTGCTTCATTACTTACAGTAATATTTGGTGGCGTAACTCTATTTATATTCTTAAACAAAGCCTCTGTTGATAGTTTTGTATTAATTGGCGCAGTTGTAGTTATTGGGTCAGGTTTACACGCAGGTTATTACTCTTTTAAATTGCATAAATTAGCTATAGAGTAATTGGCATATAACAAGTGCCTCAAGGCTCGCAAGCTCGCTCGGACAATTAACATGGGCTATTGTCGCTGCGCTTAATATTTTAGCCCATTATTAATTGCCGCTTAGGCAGGCGTTATACCTCAAGGAGTGAGCTATGAGTTTTGAGTTAATTTTCTTCTCTATTTTTATTCCATTTTGTTTATTCATATTTTATTCATTTGCTAAAAGTAGTGGTTGGTCAAAACTTAGTGAGAAATATAAAAACAAGGAAGAATTTAAAGGTGTAATAATCAAAAATATTACTGCAAACTTTAAAAGCAACAATTACAGCAATGTAATCTTAAATATTGGCTTTAATGATCAATTCATGCACTTATCAATTAATCCTTTTTTTAAGCTTTTTACGCCAAACTTACTTATTCCCATTCATGATGTTTTTTTTCTAAAGCAAAAGGTAATTTGATATTCAAATTTAAAATAGAGTTTAAAGAATATCCTGACATATTCATTTGTATAACAAAAAGATNGGCTCTGATTTTTTAAGTTAACCCACGATATGGAGGCTAGCCTCATGGGGAGTCATTATGTCTATGTTTTCACAAGGAAGGAGTCAATTATGACCAAGGTGCTCAAAAATATTATTTCATTTCTACTAGGTAGTTCTTTTGCTTATATCTTTGTATGGTTATCTGGTGTTGTTGTAGCTATGCCTGTCCCAGAGTTTCTTCGACCATATAAGGAATTCGTGGTTTCCTACTATCCCAATATATTAATCGTATTATTTGCGTCAATTTTATCTTTAATTATTGTTTTAATAGTTCGCAAAGCATTTACTTTATTCACTAAGCAAAACTTATTTTACTTTACTCTGCCAATAGTTTTATTCTTAGCATCAATTTTCGTATTTTTAAGCTTTGCTGTAGCACCTATAATGTATGCAGCAATTCCTACCTTGTTAGTAGCTGTATCGTTAAGTAATGGCGCACAAAAAACATAACAATACGCTTAAGAACGGACAAAAAACAGTTGGCTTTTGCTCGTTCCTTGCTAATTTTAGCCAACTATTTTTTGCCTGTTAATATGGGCTTTATAACTCATCACACGGTAGCGTGTAAGGATGCACAAATGAACATAAACGCAACGTCTGCAAGCCAAGTCATACTCATTAATTTCTTAGTTATGCTGTATTTTACTTTGAAATTTTCTCGGGGGAAATCTGATAACTTACCACTTGTAGGATTTTATACTTTTCTCTTAAGTTTTCTTTTCTTTCCTGCGAGTTGGCTTTATTGCTGGTACTGGTCAAGAAAGAGATCTAAAGCGGAAAGTGAGTTATTAGCAAAACCAGCATTCAGACTGCGGAATTAGTTGGGGCTTAGCGTTTGGAAATAAAAATAGACGACTTATCAGGTGGTGAAGTTATAGCGCTACTGAAAGAGCATTTGGCTGATATGTACGCGACTTCGCCGCCTGAAAGTGTTCATGCTTTAAATGTGGATGCACTTAAATCACCTGAAATCACGTTTTTTAGTGGCTGGAATGATAACAAGCTACAAGGTTGTATTGCTATTAAACAATTAACACCTCAACATATCGAAATAAAATCAATGAGAACAGCTAATGCTTCTCGTAAATCTGGCGTGGGTACAGCGCTTCTTTCACATGCTTTAAATGCGGCAATAGAGAGAGGGTATCAAAAGGTGAGCTTAGAAACAGGCACTCAAGATTTCTTCCTGCCTGCTAGAAAGCTTTATGAAAAGTTCGGTTTTACCTATTGTGAACCATTTTCAGATTATAAGTTAGATCCGAACAGTTATTTTATGACAAGGAAATTGGGAGATAAACTCCTTATCAACACACTATAACAGTGATTCTATGCATTGAATCATTTAATGGGAAGTTGCCCAAAGCTAGAAATATATAGTGTTATTAAATTCATTTAAACAGATAGAGAAAGTATAAAAGTAATGTTAGAAATATATATAGCGTTGAGTGTTGTTATTGGCTTAGTCGACACTTATGGTGGTTACATTACGACGAAAAATAATGGTGTGGTTAATACTAGTGGGAGAGTGGTAGTACTTTCTTTTATTGGTTTTTTCTGGGCAATCACGTCTGCTTTTGCATTATTTACACTCGATTTTCAGCCGTTGCAATTATTGATCCCTGTTTTGTATCTTACTCATAATATACTCGGTTGGTGTTATGGAATATGGATAGTTTCAAAAATAGACACGGATAAGCTAGAGCAAATAAAAGTGCCTTTATGGTATGCAAAATTTTGTTTTAATTTTGGTATTGTTTTCACACTGTGTTCTATTTTTATTTTATTGAACAGTTAGAAATAACTTTTGTATTTAACAAAGGAGTCTTTATTTGAAAGTTGATGATATTCGAGTGTTTATTCCGAGTAAGTCATACGAAACGTCTCAATCGTTTTATCAAGCGTTAGGCTTTAAAATGGATTATGTTAGCGATGATTTATCTTTATTTGAAAATGGTGAATGTACTTTCTTTCTTCAAAATTTTTATAATGAAGAATTTGCGAAAAACCTAATGTTTCAGTTGGTTGTAACGGATATAGATGAAGCTTATAACACGATTTCTAATTTAAACGGTTTTGAGTTTAGATATGAACCTATTAAAAAAGAGCCTTGGGGCAAAGTTATTTATTTGTGGGGGCCGTCAGGTGAACTATGGCACATTACAGAATTAACGAGTTAAGCATATTTAAACTCATATTTAGTTTCAGGAAAAATTTTTAGAAGGGGTCGTTTAAATGAATAAGGTGTTTTGCTTATTTTTATTATTGTTTACGTCAATTGCCGTTAACTCGAAAGAAATAGCGATTACATTTGATGACGCTCCGTTACCCGATTCAAATTTGTATTCTGGTGAGCAAAGAACCCAAAAATTAATAACCGCATTAAAAAAGTTAAATGTACCAGATGTTTTCTTTTTTATAACAACGAACAACATCACAAATAAAACCCAAAAACGCGTAGAGGCTTATGCTGAGGCGGGATTTTATCTTGGGAATCACAGTCACCAACACTTATTTCCTCATCAAAAAGGGATTGAAACTTATCTTCAAGGCATAACTGAAGCACATAAGCAATTAAGCCATTTTGATAATTTAGTGCCTTTTTATCGTTACCCTTATCTTGATGAAGGAAAAGATAAAAAGACGAGAGATCGTATTCGCCAACATTTGCAGGAATTAAATTATAACAATGGCTATGTAACGGTTGATAATTTCGATTGGTATATGGATGCTTTACTGCAAAAGGCTTTAGCTGATGGCAATAAAATCAATTATGAAGCACTAAAATCTGCCTATATTGATATTCTATGGGGATCTATTCTTTTTTATGATGAACTTGCTCAAAAATCTATAGGACGGTCACCAAAACATATTTTATTGCTACATGAAAATGACATAGCCGCTTTGTTTGTTGGTGATTTGATTGAGCATATACGTATGCAAGGGTGGAAAGTAATTTCGCCTAAAGACGCCTATGAAGATCCTATCGCTATTAATGTGCCCGACGTACTGTTTAATGGTCAAGGTAGAGTGGCTGCTATTGCAAAAAGTAAAGGCTGGGATGAAAAGTATTTAAGAAACCAAGGCTCTAATAAAGCTTACCTAGATAAATATTTTGATGCTAAGAATGTTTTTGAAAAATAATAATTGGAATACTGCTAATTAAAAGGAAATTAGGCAATGCGATACACAGTGATAATGATAAGTTTTCTAGTGTTATTAAGCTTTAATGTGGAAAGCCGAGAAAACAATGCCTTACAGGCAACTAAGATGCAGGTAAAGCATTCGAAAATTAAAGTGCTTAATTTCGGTACTTTTCATTTTGGCCCCACATCTGATGCGCATAGCACTGAATTTGACGAAGAAGATAAAAACTTACATAAAGACGTAAGAGCGATCTCTAAAATGATCGCAAAATTTCGTCCAACTATTATTTGTGTCGAATCTCTCCCTGAAGAAAATGAAAAACTTAACTTACTATACCAACAATTTTTAAAGCAACCATCTGAGTTAATAATCTCAAGTGGTGAAACTAGTATGATCGCGTTTGATGTTGCTAGGCTTAACAAAATTGACAAAATTTATGGCATAGATAATCACATGGGATATAACTACAGCGTAGGTGATTTCATTGAAAATAGTCCTGAACTTACCAATTCGATAGATCCTGAAACCTACTTAGAAATTACTAATAATCCCTTTAAAAATTATCCAGAACTTGCCGAACTCGATAAAAAGTATGAGTCGCTTTCTTTACTTGATAAATTGAGGTTCATTAATCATCCAATAAATCTTGATGCATCAATCAATGCCAATGCCGATAAACTGTTATATGTTGGTATGGATGATAAATTTGAGGGGGCAGACAATGCAGCACTTTTTTATCACAGAAACATGAAAATTTATTCTAACCTTAACCGGATTAAAATGAATAAAAACGATCGGGTATTTATTCTCATGGGATCGGCACATACGGCTTTTTTAAGAGAGTTTATAAAGCGAAGCCCTAAATTTGAAATGGTTGATACTTTAGACTATTTAAAAGCTGAATAAGTAAGTTTGACAATAAATAATCATGTGCATTTTTACCTTCGTTAGTCATTGATTTTTAAGGGTAAATATTTAATTTTCAAACTCTTGAAATAATATTTGCATATTCTAATAAAAGTGCTAAATTTAGCGCGTTATGCCGCGCCGTTGATTATCACGAACTCAAAATCCGTCCTATATCTACAGAAAAAACATCCTTTTACAGCATAACATTTTAAATAGTATGACTTAATTTCTTTGAGGGTTACCGATTGTGTATAAAACACTTATTGTTGTAGATAATGAGCATGTAGACCTGGGTGAAGGCCGACCTGATGTTATCAGTTTTGAAAAATATTTACGTGAATATCCTAAATTAAATGAACCTAAAACACGCATTATAAATTTGTGTGATACAGAGCAATATTTAAGTAAAGGTTATTATTGTTCATTACTTGCTGAAGCGCGGAATCATTTTGTGCTACCGAGTTTAAAAACCATTAATGGATTACGTAATATCACTCATGATAGCGATAGTAGCGCAGTTTTTTCTCATTTGTTGAGAGGCTTAGATACTGTCGTTAATAAGCACATATTATTTGGTAAAACCGATAATAGCGAACTTGATAAGTTAACAGCTAAAATTTTTGCTTTATATCCGGCGCCTTTGCTTAATTTGAATGTTCAACTTGCTGATGGCAAGCCAAATATAGCTATTACTCGTATTTCTTTTTCGGATCTTAATGAAAGTCAACAGCTGACATTTCTCCAACACCTTGACGAATTTAAACAAACAGTTTGGCGTATTAATAACAAACGAAAAAACTTTCGTTGGGATATGGCTATATTAGTTGATCATGAAGATAAAGTGCCACCAAGTAATAAGGAGGCTATCGCTCGCTTTGTTAAAGCTGCTTATAAGTACGGTATTAATGCGGAAGTCGTAAGTATTGATCAGTTAGATGATATTGCGCATTACGATGCGTTATTTATTCGTGAAACAACTGCAATTGACCATCATACGTATCGATTAGCACGCAAGGCTGAAGATTTAGGCTTGGTGGTTATTGATGACTCAGCCTCTATTTTGCGTTGTTGTAATAAAGTGTATTTGCACGATGCCTTTAATTACAAAAAAGTACGTAGCTTAAAAACGCAAGTGGTTAGTGATCAAAGTTCTGAGACGATAAGTTTATTAGAAAGTATGTTTAATTATCCTGTGGTATTAAAAATGCCAGAGGGATCATTTTCTAACGGTGTTTTTAAAGCTAAAGATCGTGAGGAATTATCAAATAAGCTTAATGAACTCTTTAAAATGAGTGCGCTGGTATTAGTGCAAGAATATTTATATACCGAATTTGATTGGCGTATTGGTGTATTAAATGGCAGAGCTATTTATGCATGTAAATATTTAATGGCACGTGATCATTGGCAGATTTATAACCATAATGCGAAACGCTTTTTTTCAGGTGGTTTTGAAACTTTACCTACATTTGAAGTGCCAAAATATGTACTTGATGCCGCGTTACGTGCTAGCAGCGTTGTTGGTATGGGGCTTTACGGTGTAGATATAAAAGATGTAGATAATAAAGCGTATGTGCTTGAAGTTAACGATAACCCAAGTATTGATTATAAAGTTGAAGACGCTTACTTAAAAGATGAATTGTATATGCAAATAATGGCTGAGTTTCATCGTCGATTAGAAGATCGTGGTCGTTAAAAATGCACAAAACTAAAGGTCAGTTTTTCTATCGTTTTGCCACCGATAACGATTTAAATGCACTCGTGTCATTAGAAAACACGTGTTTTGAATATGATAAATTAAGTAAGCGGAGTTTTCGTCATTGGATTAAAGCAAGCCATGGAATTTTGGTGTTAGCAGAAACCATTGGAAACGACGAAAATGCAAGTGAACTTGTTGGGTATGGTTTAGTTTGGTGTCATAAAGGCACTCGTTTAGCTCGTTTATATTCGCTGGCGGTTAATCCTAAATGGCGAGGGAAAAATATTGCTAGTGAATTACTTACTGAACTTGAAACTGAAACATTACAACGTAATCGCTATTATTTACGGCTAGAAGTTTCAAAGAGCAATTACAGCGCATTGAGTTTATATAAGCGTTTAAATTATCGTGTTTTTGGCGAATATAGTGATTATTACGAAGATCATAGTGACGCTTTTCGTATGCAAAAACAGTTGTTACGAAAGCAACCATCTGATTTTCAACATGCGACAAACTGGTACCAACAAACAACAGAATTTACTTGTGGACCCGCCTCTTTAATGATGGCGATGAATAGCTTAGATAACACGATATTGATGGAGCAAGGTTTAGAACTTGATTTATGGCGTGAGTCTACCACTATTTTTATGACATCGGGTCATGGTGGTTGTCATCCAATAGGTTTAGCTAATGCGGCTAAAAAACGCGGTTTTAATACTAAGACTTTTATTAATCAGCAAACGCCATTATTTATTGATGGCGTAAGGTCTAGCCATAAAAAGCAAATAATGGAAAGTGTTCACCAGCAATTTGTTGAACAAGCTGAAACGTTAGGTGTGGATATAGAATATTGCGATATTAATCAGTCGCAACTCACTAAATTTTTGAGTGAGGGTTACACGATTATTATGTTAATTAGCACATATCGATTAGATGGTAAAAAAGTGCCACATTGGGTAACAATAACGGGATTCGATGATCTTTGTTTCTATGTTAATGATCCTGATTTAGATGCTAAATACCAATTACCTATAGACTGTCAGTATTTACCTATTTCACGCGATAATTTCGATAAAATGTCGATGTTTGGCTCAGGGAAACTTCGTACGGCAGTTGCTATTAAGCTACCTAATGATAAGCTAAATTAATTCTTACGATTTTAAATTTTTGGACAATGATGGATTTTAAACAAGCACAAAATGATATGCATACCTCATATGTTGGTGGTGCAACCGGGATTTTGGTTTCTGGTTTAGTGTGGTGTATGGCAGGGACCGCCGCGTTACTATACTCAAACGAAATCAGCATGTTGGCTTTATTCTTTGGCGGTATGTTTATTCATCCTTTAGCCATGTTGTTGTCAAAAATACTCAAGCGCTCTGGTAGTCACCAATTAGAAAATCCATTAGGTAAACTTGCATTAGAGAGTACCATTATATTGTTTGTAGGGTTATTTATAGCATTTGCTGTGGCTAAAATTCAGACTCAATGGTTTTATCCAATTATGTTGCTAATTATTGGTGTGCGGTATTTAATTTTTAACACGTTATATGGAAATAAAACGTATTGGGTTTTAGGCGCAATTCTAATGTTTTCTGGTATGTTGTGTATATTAATGGGGTATAGTTTTGTGGTTGGTGCATTTATTGGGGGGATAACTGAGTTATTATTTTCAGTTGTGATCTTTAAGCAAACTAGGGCATTAGACCTAAAAATAACCTCTCAGGTAAAATAAATAGAAAATGTCAATTAGTCGCGCACGTCTTGATCGCTTTGTCAGTGAAAAATGTAACATTAGTCGACGCGATGTGCGTTTATTCGTTGCGCAAAAGCGTATTATTATTGATGGTGAACCGGCAAGTGACATAAGTGTCATCATTGATAAGTTTTCAAAAATTGTGTTAGATAATAAAGTATTACAAAATAATACGCCATGCTATGTCATGTTACATAAACCAACAGGCGTGGTTAGTGCAACTAAAGATAAACAACATAAAACAGTGATTGATTTATTAACTATTCAAGAGAAAGACCAATTACATATTGTGGGGCGTTTAGATTTAAATACTTCAGGTTTAGTGCTATTAACCAACGATAGTCGCTGGTCTGAAAGGATAACATCACCAGATAAAAAAGTTAAAAAACGCTATCTAGTGACCCTTAAAAACCCGTTGACTGATGATTACATTTCAGCTTTCGAAAGCGGCATGTACTTTCCATTTGAAAATATCACAACACAACCTGCCACCTTAAGGATATTGTCTGATCATATCGCGCAAGTTGAGTTAACAGAAGGGCGCTACCATCAAATAAAACGTATGTTTGGCCGTTTTCGTAACCCCGTTATTGGCTTACATCGGGAGTCTATCGGCAATCTTGCATTAGACGATAGTTTATTATCAGGACAGAGTCGCTATTTAACTTCATTAGAAGTTGAAAAAGTTTTTCAATCTTATGATAAATAACGCTTTTTAATTAACCATCCAGCTACATAACCTTCCTTTATTACTTAGTTGAATAAATTTATTGTATTTATTGTTTTAGATGGCTAGACTTCTATTGCTTCGTTTTTGTTCAGTCACTGATAAAACGTATTAGTTAAAGAATCAATATCATCACTAATAGCATTATCGCATTTTTATATTGATAGAAGGCTCATAGGGCAATATGCCCGTAAATCATTAATTTAGTTTGGAGACAAAAAGCATGAAATTAGAATCAATTGCCCTTCATGAAGGTTATAAGTCTGAAGAAACCACAAAATCGGCTGCGGTACCTATTTACCAAACGTCTTCATATACTTTTGATAATACCCAACACGGGGCTGATTTGTTTGATTTAAAAGTCGCGGGAAATATTTATACTCGAATAATGAATCCGACTACAGATGTGTTAGAGAAACGAATGGCAGCCATGGAAGGGGGCATTGGTGCCTTATGTGTTGCTTCTGGTATGGCTGCTATTACATATGCTATTCAATGTTTATGTGAAGTTGGTGACAACATTATTAGTACGAGTGAAGTGTATGGAGGGACTTATAATCTTTTTGCTCATTCATTCCCTAGACAAGGTATTGAAGCGCGCATGATCTCTCATAATGATTATGACGCTTTTGAAAAAGCCATTGATCATAAAACTAAAGCGGTTTTTTGTGAGTCTATTGGGAACCCCGCAGGCAATATCGTTGATATTCCCCGCTTAGCGGCGATAGCACATAAACATGGTGTGCCTTTAATTGTTGATAATACGGTGGCAACGCCATATTTGTGTCGTCCATTTGAACTTGGCGCTGATATTGTCGTGCATTCACTCACTAAATATATTGGTGGTCATGGTACAACCATTGGTGGTGTTATTATTGATTCTGGCAAGTTTGACTGGGTAGCTAATAAGACGCGTTTTCCTGCTTTCAACGAGCCAGATCCTTCATATCATAATGTTGTTTATACCGAAGCATTTGGTCCTGCGGCGTACATTGGCCGTTGCCGAGTGGTTCCTTTGAGAAATACTGGAGCTGCGCTATCACCAACGAGTTCATTTCAGCTTTTACAAGGACTTGAAACATTAGGCTTACGTATGGATCGTCACTGTGAAAATGCTGAAAAGCTTGCTGCATTCTTGCAACAACATAAAAAAGTTAAATGGGTTAATTATGCCGCATTACCTAGTAGTCCTTATTTTGAACATTGTAAAAACATAACTAAGGGAAAAGCCTCAGGTATTATAAGTTTTGGTGTTGAGGGCGGTATTGAAGCCTGTTCAAGGTTTATAGATGCATTGGAGATGATTTTACGGTTAGTTAATATTGGTGATGCGAAATCTTTAGCATGTCATCCTGCTTCAACTACTCATAGACAGTTAAGTGATGAAGAACTTGCTTCTGCAGGTGTAAGTGTCGACTTGATCAGAATTTCTGTGGGGATCGAGCATATAGACGATATTATTGCTGATGTGAGTCAAGCATTAGATAAAGCATAATTGCTTGAACGTACTTTAATTTGTAATTTTAATTAGATTGTTATTCTTATTTTTTAAGGCTTAGTCATTTTAAAAACTAAGCCTTATTTTTAATTAGAATATGAAAGGGACGTAATAGTTTTATCTTCTTATCATCATTGCTATCAATCGCAAGAAACGGTTAGTTTATCTTTTAAAAAAGATTATATTTTTAGTTTGGTGTAGGTTAGTGATGTATAACTTATAATAAATTAATCGTTGGTATATTTATTAACTTCTGGCGTCTTTAAGTAGCTCGAAAGAATAATAAACTACAGATTAACAACCCAAAGGACACTTAGATGAAATTTAAACAATATATAAAACTGTTTAGTGTTTTATTGTTATTATCGCCTTTTGCTCATGCGGAATTTGAACGAAAAATTGCTATTGATGAAAGTAGTACAAGTAAGCATAGTACTACCGTAAATGGTAAAAAGTTTGATTACACAGCAACGGTAGGTACACAACCTGTATGGGATGAAGAGGGTAACCCAACAGCAACTCTATTTTATACTTATTATCAACGTTCAAAAGTAAAGGATAGAGCAAGTCGACCATTACTTATTTCATTCAATGGTGGTCCTGGTTCAGCGTCCGTTTGGATGCATGTTGCTTATACGGGTCCTAAAGTTCTCAATGTGGATAGTGAGGGGTACCCATTACAGCCTTATGGTGTAAAAACGAATGAATTTTCTATTTTAGATACTGCCGATATCGTTTTTGTTAACCCTGTCAATACGGGGTATTCTCGTGTATTGCCTAATAAAGAAGGTAAAATGCCATCAAAAGCAGAACAACAAAAAATGTTTTTTGGTGTAAATGCGGATGTTAAATATTTGGCTGATTGGATCAACACCTTTGTTACTCGCATGAACCGCTGGCAGTCACCTAAGTATTTGATTGGTGAAAGCTATGGAACGACACGTGTTTCAGGTTTAGCGTTGGAATTACAAGCACGCCAATGGATGTATTTAAATGGTGTTATTCTTGTTTCACCAACAGAAATTGGCATTAAGCGTGAAGGGCCGGTTGAAGCGGCTAACCGATTACCTTATTTTGCCGCTACCGCTTGGTATCATAAAGCTTTAGCTGATGATCTACAAAATCGTGACTTGTTAGAAATCTTACCTGAAATAGAAACTTTTACTGTTCAAGAGTATTTACCTGCTTTAGCTAAGGGCGGCTTTATTAGCGCAGAAGAAAAACAAGCAATTGCTGAAAAAGTTTCTCGGTTTTCAGGGTTATCAGTACAAGAAGTGTTACGTAATAATCTAGATATTGAAGCGTCTTATTTTTGGAAAGAAATATTACGTGACCGCGAACAAACTGTTGGACGATTAGATTCACGCTATTTGGGTATAGATGAAAAAGCTACGGGCAGCAGACCAGATTATAATGCTGAATTAACTTCATGGTTACACAGTTTTACACCAGCAATAAATTACTATTTACGTGAAGAACTAAATTACAAAACAGATATTAAATATAATATGTTTGGTAATGTGCATCCGTGGGATAGATCAAATAATAACACTGGTGAGCAACTGCGTTTAGCAATGGCGCAAAACCCTTATTTAAATGTCATGATACAATCTGGTTACTATGATGGAGCAACGAACTATTTCGATGCTAAATATACGTTATGGCAACTTGATCCCAGCGGTAAGATGAAAGATCGTTTATCTTTTAAAGGTTATAAAAGTGGACACATGATGTACTTACGTTATGAAGACTTAAAAGCATCTAACCAAGATATTCGCGAGTTTATGAAGGCAACACTTCCTAATAAAACAACACCGGCTAAATATCATTCAAAAAAATAATTTAACATAAAAACGTTTGAATTATTTTTGATCTAAAAATTGCCAGCACTGCTATTGTGCTGGCATTTTTATTTTCTTTACTACTAAATTTTTACCCAAATACAGTTAAATTCATTTTAATCAATAAACTCATTGTAATTCAGTGTTTAGATGGCTAGACTTCTAGTATAAATTTTGACTTAAACATCAATTTGCTTGATTAGTAGGAAAAACAATGAAGAAAGAAACTCAGTTTATTAATGCAGGCCGACAAGCTAAATGGACTAAAGGTGTTGTTAACCCGCCTGTAGAGCGAGCATCCACTGTTGTTTTTGACTCAGTTAAGCAAATGAAGCACGCGACGGCTAATCGTGGTAATCAAGTGCTGTTTTATGGACGCCGTGGTACAAGTACCTCGTTTGCCTTTGCAGATGCCATGACCGAAATTGAAGGAGGCGCGGGCTGTGCAATTTACCCATCGGGTACTGCTGCTATCACCAATGCTATTTTAGCTTTTGTTAAGACCGGCGATCATATTTTAATGGTTGATAACACGTATGAGCCAACTCGTGATTTTTGCGACAACGTGCTTAAACGAATGGGCGTAGAAACAACCTATTACGATCCTATGATTGGTGCTGGTATTGAAGATTTAATTCAAAGTAATACTCGTATTTTATTTTTAGAGTCTCCTGGCTCAATCACCATGGAAGTACAGGATGTACCAACATTGGCTGCTATTGCACATAAACATAATTGCATGGTTATGCTTGATAATACGTGGGGGGCAGGCGTTAATTTTAAACCTTTTGATTTTGGTGTTGATATTTCGATTCAAGCAGCTACTAAATATATTGTAGGGCATTCAGATGTAATGCTTGGAACCGCTGTAGCTACGGAAGAGTATTGGCCTACACTTCGCGAGAACAGTTATTTAATGGGGCAGTGTACATCACCTGATGACTTATATTTAGCAATGCGTGGTATTCGTACATTAGCAGTTAGGCTTAAACAGCATCAAGAAAGCGCATTAAAAGTTGCCAATTGGTTACAAACACGAGAAGAAGTGGGTAAAGTACTGCATCCGGCTTTTGAATCTTGCCCAGGCCATGAATTTTTTAAACGAGATTTTATCGGTAGTAATGGCTTATTTTCGTTTGTATTAACACGCGGCGATCAGCAATCATTAAATGCTTTACTTGATGGGATGAAGCATTTCAAAATGGGTTATTCGTGGGGCGGATTTGAAAGCTTAATTTTAGGTAATACTAATGTTGGTCGAATTCGAACAGTAACAAGTTGGGATGAAACATACCCATTAATACGTTTACATGTTGGTTTAGAAAATGTGGATGATCTTATTGACGATTTATCTCATGGTTTCGAACGATTAAATCAAGCATTAGAAAATAGAAATGATTGATTTTATTTGGTGTGAATTAATTCAATAAGTTATTTGTAGTTAGGATATTTATGACAACATCTGTAGGTGATTATTACATTGGCATTATGTCTGGCACTAGCTTAGATGCAATTGATGTCGCTCTTGTATCAATTAAAGACAATAAAACACAGTTAGTTTCGGCAATTGAAGCACCTTTTGAACATGAGTTAAGAGAGCAATTATTGACCTTATGTACTGATGGGCATGTTCATTTAAAAGCTTTAGGTGAGCTAACGGTGAAGTTAAGCTTAGCGTATTCAGATGCTGTTAACTTGTTATTAAGCCATCATAAAGTCAGTTCTGAACAAGTTTTAGCCATTGGATGCCATGGTCAAACTGTTTTTCATTCACCAGAAGGTAAATATCCTTTTTCCATGCAGCTAATCAATGCCAGTGTATTAACGGCTAATACCGGTATAACTACGGTGTCAGATTTTAGAAGTATGGATATTGCGCTTGGCGGGCAGGGTGCACCATTAGTACCAACTTTTCATCAAAGTCTGGTCAATAATACGAATCCAAATGCGGTGTTTTTAAATATTGGTGGTATTGCCAATGTGTCTTTAATAAACGGCGACAATTTAACTGGCTTTGATACAGGACCAGGTAATGTGTTAATGGATGGTTGGATGCAACAAAAGTTTGGGCTTAAGTATGATGATAATGGGACTTTAGCAAAACAAGGAATAATTATTGAACCCTTGTTAATGGCTATGATCAATGATGATTACTTTCATAAAAAAGGTGTTAAAAGTACAGGTCGCGAGTATTTTAATTTATCGTGGCTAACTTTACATTTGACTCAATTTTCAAATACATACCCTGAACAAGTGGTACGTAATGAAGATGTATTGGCCACTTTAGTTATGTTAACAGCTAAGACTATTGCTAACGCTTTAATGCATTTATCAAACACTGTGGTTTATGTTTGTGGTGGTGGCGCCAAAAATAGTTATTTAATTGAAAAACTCAATGATTTATTACCCAATAGTCAAGTGACCACAACTAAGTCATTAAATGTGGATCCTGACTATGTTGAAGCCATGGCATTTGCATGGTTAGCATATCGTTGTATTACGAAACAAACGGCTAATGATTGCGCGGTAACAGGTGCCAGCAGAAAGGCGGTTCTTGGGCAGATTACTTACAATAGTTAATATTAAATGAGCGCAATTAATCTTACTTGGTTTGGTTATAACAATTAAACAGATCCAACTGAGTTTCGTTCAATCACTGTAGGCTCAAAAATGTTTTGTATTTTGAGATTTTTGACATTATAAACAGATTTTAGGGCAAGCTTTGCAGCCATATGTCCCATTTCATAAATAGGGTTATGGATGGTTGTTAATGTTGGGTATAGATAGCTTGCATAAATAATATTATCGAATCCGATAATAGATAAACCTTCAGGCAAATTGTAGCCATGTTCACGTGCATATTTCATTGCACCTGAGGCCATTTCATCATTTGCACATGCAAGAGCTGTTAATTGATCGTTATTTTTAATGAGTGTACGTAAACCTGCAATACCACCGGTTTCTTTAAAGTCCCCCTCAAAGTAGAGTTTGTCATCAAAAGGAAGGTTAAATTCTTTCAATGCTCTTCGGTGACCTTGTAGTCGGCTTCTAGAATCAGCTTTAAATTCGGGACCGCCAATAAAACCAATGGCAGAATGGCCTTTTTCAATTAACGTTTTGGTGGCTAAATATCCCCCCATTTCATTATTTAGACTAATACAACGATCTTTGAGGTTCTCTACATAACGGCTCATGATGAAAATAGGGGTAGATTTTTTACTAAGTTCGATTAGATATTCATCACTTACCGCTTCAACATGTAAAATAAGTGCATCGCAGTTTCTACTTAACAGAAACTCAATACCATCTATTTCTTTTTCTTGCTCACTATGGCCTGTAGTAATTATTACATGTTTACCCGCAGCTCTTAATTCAGACTCTATACCACTCATCATTTGGCCAAAAAATGGACCATGTAATTCGGAAACTAAGATACCAATACTATTACTTCGGTTAGAAGCCAATGACTGAGCGATTGAATTCGGTCTATAGCCAAGTTGGTCCATGGCATCTTGTACTTTTTTACGTGTTTTTTCGCTTACCCGTGTATTTTTGTTCATGACACGGGAAACTGTAGCAAGTGAAACACCCGCTAGTTTTGAAACTTCGTAAATAGTGGCCATAAAATCCTTTAGTTCAATAAATTATAATGGTTAAAGCTAAACGCTTAATACGTTAAAGTCGATTCTTTACTAACTTGTTGAATTACTTTTGACAGCCCTTCATATTATCATAAGTAATTCATTTAGTTATATAGTTTTTATTTAGCGTTGCTAACTTGTCAATAGCCCATTACTGCTTATTTAAAGCTCTACGTGTTGTTAACTCTTCGCCAATTACTTTATTTTGTTCAGTTGTTAATGGATAAAAATACATAAGGGCAGCACCAATAAAGGCAAATGCCGCAGGTATCCAACTCATCAGTAATTGCATGCCAGGTAATGAGGCTTCAACCGTTGTTCTATCCATACCGTTATAGCCATAACCCGCCAGTACTACTAATACAAGAGCACCGGCAAAACCGCCCCCTGTTTTTTGCACAAAAGTTCCTGCTGAGTAGATAAGACCGGTTGCTCTGCGTTTATTTTTCCATTCGGAATAGTCAGCTGAATCACCAAGCATAGTAAAGAATAAAGTTGGCATCATTGCCGCAAAAAACTCTGCAGTACAGCCTAAAACAAATAATGCGGTGACATTACCTTGAGGTACCCAATATAAAGAAGCTGTAAATGCACCACTGATAATTAATGACCAGATAAATAACTTTCTTTTACCTATTTTATTCGCAATAAAGCTGGTGACTAATGCACCAAGAATTGAGACAATTAACAGTGCAACAAAGTAAGTTCCAGCTAATAATTCATTACCGACATGATATTTAAAATAATAGGCGATAACACCCATTTTAATACCATTAAACATCATAGTTAAGAACCCCATGCCAATAAGAATTAACCAAGGCTTATTGGTTAATAAGTCCACCATATCACGTTGCGTACTACTTAAATGATCGTTGTTACGATTTATTAAGTGTTGTATGCCAAACCACATGGCTACCATAACAATCACAAAAAAAGTTCCGGTGTATAAACCACGGTAATAGAAAAACAGGGAGATTGCTGTTAAAGGCAAAATAATAAAAGGAAGATTTTTAGTTAAATCGATTAACTCTTGCTTTAGTGATTGGCTATCATCTATCTGAGGAATAACTCGCTCTTTGGTACTTACGAAGGTAATTACCATTAAAGCAATTAATAACCCTGCAAACAAATACATTGTATGCTGATATCCTATCGCGTCGTTGCCAGCACCAAAATACGCGACTAAATCTGGTAAGAAGCCCATCACTAATAAGCCGCCTGCAAATGCGCCTGCAAATCTAAAGCCCGACAGACTTGTTCGTTCAGTATCGCTAGGTGTCATTACTCCCATAAGTGCAGAGTAGGGGACATTGTTTATTGTATAAGCTAATGTTAAACCAATATAAGTTGCATAGGCATAAATGAGTTTTCCATTTTCACTTAAGTCGGGGGTTGTAAAACAAAGCACCATAAACAATCCTAAAAATGGGGCAGACCATAAAATCCAAGGTCTAAATTTTCCATGCTTAGTATTCGTTCTATCTGCGATCATCCCCATAATGATATCTGTTATACCATCAGTTAATCGTACCACTAAAAATAGCATTGCGGCAGCAGCGGCAGTTATGCCGAAGGTGTCTGTATAAAAAACAGCTAAGTAAGCTAATGCACCGCGCCAAACCAGATTAGCTGCAGCGTCCCCCATGGCATATCCGACTTTTTCATACTTTGGTAATTTATTCATAATTTGATCTTTATAGTTATAATTTTGATTAAAGTAATTTTTAGTTTATGAAAAAAATTTATTAGCTTAATTTATTGCTACGTCTTCATTAACTACGCTCGCTGATAAAGCTTTTATAAGCTAAGCCGCTGGCTTTAATAGTGCGTATTTGCGTTTTATAGTCGACGTATACGATACCAAAGCGTTTTAAATAACCTTCGGCCCATTCAAAGTTGTCCATCAAGCTCCAAGCAAAATAACCTACCACATTTACTCCTTGATTAATTGCATCGTCAACAGCATTTAAATGGCGATTGTAATAATCAATTCTACGGGTGTCATTAATTTGATTATTTTCTATTACATCATCTATAGCGGCACCATTTTCTGTAATATAAATAGGTGGAAGCTTATAGCGTGTATTTAAGTCAACAAGTAAATCAGTAAATGCTTGTGGGTAAACTTCCCAACCAATATCGGTACGTTCGACATTTTCGGTATTAACTTCTTCAAACCATTCAGTGGGATGATGCTTATAACGTGCGCGGGTATAAAAATTAATGCCTAAAAAGTCTATGGGTTGAAAAATAATATCCATATCACCATCGAGTATCTGTGGTTTATGCTCGGCAGGTAGTTTATCGAAGAGTTCTGGGTAGTTACCATCAAAAATTGGTTTAGCATACCAATAATTAAAGTTTTGATTGGCGATTTCTGTCGCTGCTTGGTCTTCAGGAGAATCTGTTAATGGATATCCTGGAGTAAAATTTAAAACGATGCCGTTTTTAGTATTAGGACTTAATTTGGCCAGTACTTGCATGCCTAAACCATGAGCTAAAAGAATATGGTGAGCAGCTTTTTTACCATATTCTTTACCTACCTTTCCAGGGGCATGAATACCAATTTCATAGCCTAAATAGGCACTACAAAAAGGTTCATTGAATGTTGCATAAGAATATACTCTGTTTCCAAAAGCTTGTACCACTTTTTCGGTATATTCTTGAAATTTGTAAGCTGTATCTCGGTTTAACCAGCCGCCGTTATCTTCTAGATGTTGTGGTAAATCCCAATGATATAGAGTGACAAAAGGTTTAATACCTTTTTCATTCAGTTTATCAAGGATATTAATGTAAAACTGCATGCCTTCGTTATTAACACTGCCATCTTGATGTAAAACTCTTGGCCATGAAACAGAAAAACGATAAGCATCAACATTTAATGAATCTATAAGTTCAATGTCTTCTTGCCATTTAGTAAAATGATCGCAAGCAATACTACCATCAGAACTATCAACAACTTTCCCTTCAGTAGCGCAAAAAGTGTCCCAAATACAGGGCAATCTATGATCAATACCGCCTTCAATTTGAAATGAAGCTGTTGCAACACCGTAGGTAAAGTTTGATGATGACATAATAGAATTGTTATTTATTTTTATAATGCTCATTGGTTTCTTTGCAACTCCCAAATAGTTAGCAATGTGTTTAATTGTTCTAATGTTTGGTTTAAATACTATTGGAAGCGCTTACATTTTATTGTGTAATGTAACCCTTTAAAAATAATTTCTTATGTATTTATATTTTATGTGTTATAAATGAAAGCGCTTACATTTGTCATGTTAGTGTTTCAATAAACATTCGTCAATATATTTATTGAAAATAGATAGTAATAAGTATTTTATATACGCTAAAACGCATTAAATTATAATAACAGTTAAAATTATTTTGGGGGGCTTATGGCCAGTACACCTGTCAATGTGGACTTAAAAACATCATCAAATAGTGAAGGAAACTACACTTTCGCATTGGTAACACTCACATCCTTATTTTTTATGTGGGGATTTATTACTTGTTTAAATGATATTTTAATTCCGCATTTAAAAGGAATTTTTGAATTATCGTATAGCCAAGCAATGCTTGTTCAATTTTGTTTTTTTGGTGCTTACTTTTTAGTTTCTGTTCCAGCAGGCAAATTAGTAGGTAAAATTGGCTATCAAAAAGGTATTGTTGTTGGGTTAATTGTTGCAGCAGTTGGATGTGTTGGCTTTTATCCTGCAGCTTCTTTACATAGTTACCCCGTATTTTTATTTGCATTATTTATTCTTGCAAGTGGAATAACGATATTGCAAGTGTCAGCTAACCCTTATGTGAGTATTTTAGGAAAAGCGAAAACAGCACCTGCTCGATTAACAATGACCCAGGCTTTTAATTCGCTAGGTACTACAATAGCGCCGTTTTTTGGTGCATTTCTAATTTTAGATAAAGTTATTGATACCATGAGTAAAGTTGAACAAGCTAACTCTGTACAGTTACCTTATTTAATCTTAGCTTCTATGTTACTTATTCTGGCAGCTATATTTGCTTATATAAAGTTACCTGTGATTGAAACAGAGACTGTTTCAAATAATCAATCTTTTCAAAATAGCGCAATAGGGAATGCTAGTGCTTGGCAACATAGCCATTTGGTTTTAGGTGCCGTTGGGATATTTGTTTATGTAGGTGCGGAGGTTTCGATTGGGAGCTTTCTTGTTAACTTTCTTAATGAGCCTACCATTGCTGGAATGAAAGAATCTGAAGCGGCAAAATATATTGCTTACTATTGGGGCGGGGCTATGGTTGGTCGCTTTGTAGGTGCCATAGCTTTACAGAAAATTACTGGAGGCAAAGCGTTAGCGTTTAATGCTTTTTGCGCAGTTATTTTATTGCTAGTTGCTGTTTTTACTAGTGGAGCATTGGCGATGTGGTCAATTTTATTGATCGGCTTATTTAATTCAATTATGTTCCCAACAATTTTTAGTTTAGCGCTGACTAATTTAGGTAAACTTACTAGCCAAGGCTCAGGTATTTTGTGTTTGGCGATTGTAGGTGGTGCGGTTGTTCCTTATATTCAAGGATTAATAGCCGATGGCTTTGGTATACAGCTATCATTTATTTTTCCTATCATTTGTTATCTATTTATTGCGTACTACGGATTATTTGGGTCGACACCTAAGTCTCAGAAGGCTCTATTGAAAGATGCAAATTAAGCGGACGTTGTAAAAATAAAATCAAGCAACGAATGTTGTTGCTTGATTTTATTGTTTTTTTTACATGTTAATCATTAATAAATTGACAATACTCTTTTAAGAAATATTCATGGCTTGGTGCATTTTTAGCAGATTCTTTTACTTTTTTAGACATAAAGCTTAGATTACTATTCAAATAATCAAGGGGCATGTTATCAGCTCTTGCATTATAGGTTTTAGGTGTAATAGCAAAACCATTAAAAATAGCTAACCAACTGTCTTTACCGAATATTTCAAACGGATAGCGTAATATTTCACCATTATTTTGATAACGCTCAAGCTTCTCTGCAAGCAATTGAGGTAACTTCATTTCACGACAATATTGCCAAAGAGGTGAGTCGTTACGTTGATTTGCTTTATAGTGCAATATGATGAAGTCCCTAACTCTTTCATATTCCATTGTAGTTACTTCATTAAAGCGAGTGATAGTTTCTTGGTTATATGAGGTACTATCGAACGACTGTATCACTTTTTCAATGGCTGTTTCTACTAGGGCAATACTGGTGGACTCTAAAGGCTCTAAAAAACCACTAGAGAGACCAATCGCAATACAGTTTTTGCTCCAGGCTTGTTTTCTTCGCCCAGGTGTAAAAGTGAACATGCGCGGCTCATGCAATATTTCACCTTCTACATTTGCCAATAAACAAGCTTTTGCTTCTTCGTCGCTGGTGTATCGGCTACTATACACATAACCGTTACCTTGACGGTGCTGTAGCGGAATACGCCATTGCCAACCTGCCTTTACTGCTGTAGATATGGTACGAGGGGGTGGGGCGTCGACACTTTTGCTTTGAACAGCTACAGCTCGATCGCAAACAAGCCATTGGCTCCAATCTTCATAACCTGTGTTTAATGCCTCTTCAATTAATAATGCCCTAAAACCTGAGCAATCGATAAATAAATCAGAATGATGTGTTGTTTTATCATCAAACACTAATGAATTTATATCGCCGTGGCTATCAAGTGTCACATCAACAATTTTATTATCGATTAATGTCACATTATTCTTTAATGAGTACTCGCGCATTAATTTGGCAAACAGCGCCGCATCAAAGTGTAATGCCCAATCAAAAATGTCTAACTGGCTCTCTGGTTTATCCTTAGGAAAGGTAAATTTATTTTCATTGGCAAGCCTAACTCCTAAGGAGAAATCGGTTAATGGTTGTTGTCCGCCGTTTAAAGTATATCTTAACCAATAGTGATGAAAATCAACGTCTTTCGTGCCTTGACCGTAGAGACCAAAAGGGTGGATAAACGTCGTATCTATTTTATACCAATCTTTAAATTCGATACCTAGTTTGCAGGTTGCTGCTGTCGATTTTAATACCTCTAAATCTGAAAATCCGAGTTTTTGATAAAATCGTCTTAATGTGGGAATAGTGGCTTCGCCAACACCGATTGTACCAAGCTGAGATGATTCAACGAGGGTAATGTTAACGTTTTTTTCTTTAAAATGTTGGCTTAGTGCTGCTGCGGTCATCCAACCGGCAGTACCTCCGCCAACAATAACAATACTGTTAATTTTTTTATTATTTGTCATGCATTTTGACCTTTTTATTTCGCAATGCCGATAGGCTTTTATACCTTAATAATAAAAAACCGTCACAAGCTGTGACGGTTTTAATCGCTTTATATCTATAATGCTACTGTTTATATTACAACAGTAAACATAACTTAGAAACTAACGCGAGCGCCAAGCGTCCAGCGAGCTTCATATATATTTTGGAACGCTTTTTGATCAGAGAATTCAATATAGGTTTGTTGAAACTCTTCCAAAATATTTGAGCCATTAATATAAACGCTTACGTTCTCATTTACATTATAAGTGGCGCTAATATCAAGTTGTGAATAATCATCTTGGTATAATGATTGGCCACCAGTATCAGCTGTACCATTGGTAATTAAGCGTGGGCTACGAGAGTTCCATGCTAAACGAGTAGAAAATTCTTCTTGTTCATACCAAAGTACAAAGTTGTACGTGTCTTTTGACATTCCTTCAAATGGTAAGTCTTTACCATAAATGTCTTTACTTTCTTGTGAGCTATCACTGTAAGTGTAGTTAGCATCTATACCAAAGTTAGCAAAAATACTGTCAGAATCAACAACATCACTCAAAGCAAGTTTACCACCGATTTCGTAACCCGTTACGTTACCACCAGCACCTTGTACGTTAGCAGTAAACGGCCATGGTCCACGACTCACACCATCTGAATCAGGCTCATCAACCATAATAGTGTCACTTTGCGTAAAGCTTTCAATATCGATTTTATAGGTTGCAACATACGCCATTGATGCTTCACCTGCATAGTATTCTGCAGAAAGTGAATAGTTTGTTGAACGCCATGGATTTAACTCTGGGTTACCGTTTAAAGTACCGTTGACAACACGCATACAATTACAATCGTTGTCAAAAATTAAACCAACAGATTTACCGTCACCCCATTGAGCAAGGTTTAATGCTTGCATATTTTTAGAATAGGCACCACGTAATACGATTTCTTCTGAGGCTTTATAAGCAACGTTTAATGAAGGTAAATAATCAGTAAAGCTTCTATCTGTTACCGCATCACCAATATCCGGACCTAATCCTGAATGTGGTAAGTTAGGTCCTACTAAGTTTTGTTTAACGTATAGATCTGATTTAATTACTTTCATACCTACGTTACCGCTTAGGTTTTCATATTCAAAATTAATTTGAGCAAACGCAGAAGTTTCATCTAAAGCAACATCATAAGTACGACCACCATTTTCAGTGCGTTGTACATTGCCAAAAGTATCTAAATGCCATTGACGTGGGTCACGGAAGTTTTCTGGGTCTATAGACCATAGTCCCGGTATACCTGTTACACCACCAAAATCAGTTTGCCATGAAACAGAAGTGTGTTGATCTAAGCGAGTAGGGTTAAGCAAGGTATATGGTGTCCATGTGCCATTTACCATTTCACCAGCGCCTGCTGTATCTTGACATGTACTTTCTGTATAGTTTTGATCTACTGCTTTCCATTGAGCGATATCACAACCATCACCAAATTCAGAAGTATAGGTAAATTGGTCATGATCAACTTCACGTTCCATAAAACGAATACCAAAATCAATACTTGTAATAAAAGCATGGTCTTCTAAAGCATAGTTCCACTTGGTACTAAACGTATTGATTGTACCTTCATCGTCAGTATTACCTTCAGATGAAAATGCGCCAATGTGATAAGAGTCAAGGTCAGCCATATAATCAGCTACTGAACGTACACCTTTGCCACCATCAACCATTTGATCAAATCCACCAAAGGCTGGGTGAGTGCCTGATGCATCATAAGTTAATAAGAAGTCACTATCTTGGATACCTTGAGAGAAAGTACCCATACAACCACCTAGATCGCCAATGATCTCTTCACCATTATTACAATATTGAGCAGGGGTTAAATTACCAGGACCTGTAACTATTGAGCCTGAATCAATACTTAAAATATCACCTTCGCCATAGGCATGGCGCATTTTTGCAGTGGCTTTAGAGCGTGTGGCACGAACTTGACCCGTTAACGCGCCGCCATTGTCATAATTAAGTTCTAAGTTAAAATTGTGAGAAATTTCTTCGTTAACGTTTACTTGGGTAAATGTTTGTAAACGATAAGGAGCTATTTCATAAGCATCAACACCATTCCACGTTACGCCATCAGCATCAACGTAAGAGTCGCCAGTATATGAAGTAGGGATGGCATAATCAGCGTAACCCTGCCAGCGAGAGTTATGGTTAAAGCCTCGGCGGTTGTTAAAGCGATCTTGTGAGGTATAAAAATAGTCAGCAACTATTTCAAAGCCATCTCCTAGATCCGCTTGAAATGACAATTGAAGTGCATCACGTTCACGCTCTTCTTGCTTATTAAAGGCGGTAAAACCATGGGGTACAATGTAGTGATCTGCACCAGGAGTTCCAGCTCCCCAAGCATGAGAATTACTCGTCCAGCCGATACCACCATTTTCAGAAGTATCGTTATGACCATTATAATCTGTAGCTAAAGTAACATCTGTGGTTACAGCTGCTACTAAAAAGCCAAAATTATCCGCATTATAATTAAATAATCCATTAATATTGGTATCGTTTGTGTCACTGATTGAACCACGAATTAATTCAGCACCACCGGCAAATGTAAAGCCTTTTTCTAGATCGAATGGACGACGAGTTTTTAAGTCAATAGCACCGGCTATACCTGAAGCGGTATTTTTAGATTGCGCTGATTTATACACTTCAACTCCGGAGAAAAGTTGTGCGGGTAAATCACCAAAATCAGCACCTGAAGTATCGATAGTTGTGGCACTTAAAAAGGTTTCACCATTCATTGTTGTACCAATTTGAGGAAGTCCACGTATTTGAACAGGGCCACCTTCACCTGCAACACGTTCAATTTGTACACCTGTAATACGTTGTAATGAATCTGTAATTGTGACATCTGGAAGTTTACCTATATCTTCTGCAGAAATAGTATCAACTTGTGATGAAGCAAAACGTTTCGCATTAATACTTGCTTGTGTACTACCACGTATACCTGTTACTTGAATAACTTCTATTTCTTTTTCTGCTGATGCTTCTTCTGCATGAATAGCTGCCATAGGCATAGTGCCTAATATAATGGACAAACTAGTCACTAATTTAGTTTTTTTAAAGGACTTATTATTCATTGGATTCTCCCTCGATTTTCAATATTTCGTATTTTATAAGTTTTTATAATTATCTCTGTAAGCGCTTACATTATATTTAAAAAAAATAGTTAACCAAATATGATTAACCTAAATTGAAAGCGCTTACAATACGTTATGCTCAATGTTTGTACACGTCAACTTTTTTCGTTAATAAAATTAAAATTATTTCTAAATTCATAAGGGGTAATATCAATAAAAACAGTATAAACTCATGTTTTATATAGGGTTATTTTGTCTTATGAATAATTTGTAATTATTGCATATAGAGCTTTTATTCTAATTGTATTTGAAATAAACATTGAAAAATATGAGTTATATTAGTTAGTATTGAAAGCGCTTACATTTTTGCTTTAGTGATAAGTTATAAAGATGTTTGCCTTGTAAATTATAATAATAATGAGATCAATGAGAATTCTTATGGAAAAATCTACATTCAATAAGCAGTTAACATTAAAAGAAAAAATAGGCTACGCCTGTGGTGATGTCGCTTCGAATTTTTATTGGCGTGTATTTGATGTTTTTCTTTTTATTTTTTATACCGATGTATTTGGGATCTCTGCAGCTACTGTGGGAACCATGATGTTAGTTACACGGCTAATTGATGCTTTTTCTGATCCGTTAATGGGAGCACTTGCTGATAGAACACAAACCCGTTTTGGTAAATTCAGACCTTATTTACTATGGGGGATCATACCTATTGTGGCTGCAGGAGTATTAACTTTCACTGTTCCTGATTTAGATGATAATGGGAAAATAATTTGGGCTTATGCAACGTACATCTTCATGATGTTGGCTTATACCTTTATTAATGTCCCTTACGGTGCTTTACTAGGCGTCATCACTGGCAACTCTCAACAACGAACCACTTTAACGAGTTTTCGCTTTATTGGTGCTTTTTCTGGGGGGAGTTTAGTTGCTTACTTAACACCTGAACTGGTAGTAGCGTTAGGACAGGGAGATACTGCGGCTGGTTGGCAATACACGATGGGGCTTTATGGTCTTGTAGCTGCTGGTTTATTTATCTTCACATTCTTTTCAACTAAAGAGCGTATATCGCCACCCAAAAATCAACAAACCTCTGTTATTCAAGACTTAAAAGACTTAACAAAAAATAAACCATGGATTGTATTATTTGTATTAGCACTGGTCATCATGATGACCATATCTTTGCGGGCAAGTACTGGTACTTTTTATTTTAAATATTACGCAGAGCGTGAAGACTTGATTGGTAGCTTTTCTATGGTCTATATGCTGGCGTTAATGTTAGGGGCCGCTGCGACTCCCATAATGACAAAGTTCTTTGATAAGAGAAAATTATTGCTTTGTTTAATGGGTATTGTTGCGGTGTTATCAGCTGCCTTTTATTTTATCCCGAAAGATAATATTGCTTTGATGTTTATCTTACAAATAGCTATAGGCTTTGCTTTAGGACCAAAATCACCTTTAGTATTTTCTATGTATGCTGACTCAGCAGACTATTCTGAATGGAAAACCGGTAGGAGGGCAACAGCTATGATTTTTTCAGCCGCTGCATTTGCTCAAAAGCTTGGTGGTGCTTTTGCTGGTGCAATGATTGGTTGGTTGCTTGCTTCAATGGGATATGTAGCTAATCAAGTGCAAACAGGTGATTCGCAACAAGGTATTTTGTTATTAATGACCTTTATCCCAGCTGCTTTTGCTTTTTTAGCTGTGTTTTTGATTAGGCTATATCCGCTTTCTGATGCAGAATTGTTAAAAGTACAATTTGAGCTGGCATCTAAAAAGTCATCAGCAGATGGAGGGCATGATAATGACTGATAATGTCAATTATAATGTGCAACAAGCGAATGATTCTCACTTGTCAAAAGTCGTACTAAATAGCCCGTTGTCAATGCCCAATGCTTGTGCATTCTTATGGAATCCTCAGATGTTGCTTCAAGCTAATTGTCGTGGTTACGTGGTTGCTCAGCATATGCAACCTGAGCCTGCAAAATATTCTTATGCACCTAATATTGAAGCAAAGACTTTTATTCAACCCGAGCATAATTATTTTGCCCATCACCCAGGACGTTTTTTTTATATAAAAGATGAAGCTACCGGAGAATTATTTTCGGCGCCTCATGAACCTATGCGCGTTAAAGTGGACTCTTACCAATTCATTGCAAGTAGTAATGAAATTAAATGGCAGATTTCTCATTTACAATTGAATATCACTATAATTGTAACGTTAACCGCAGAAGATGTAGTTGAACGTTGGTCTTTGACAGTTGAGAATTTATCAAAAGAATTTCGAATAATCAGTGTTTATCCTTATTTTTCTATAGGTTATATGTCTTGGATGAACCAATCAGCAAGCTTTAATTCTGAGCTAAATGCCATTGTTGCTGATTCTGTGACCCCTTATCAAAAAGTCGAGCAGTATTTTGAAAATAAAAACCTTAAAGATAAAACCTTTTTAGCGTCTAATAAAAAGCCTGACTCTTGGCATTGTAACCAACAATTTTTCGAAGGAGAAGGCGGTTTACATAATCCTGATGCTATACAAGATAAAACATTAGGAAATATAGAAGCGATCTATCAACAACCAACGGCGGTAATGCAATTTCGTGAAAAACTTGTTAGTGGTAGGAAAGTTGAATATGAATTTCTATTTGGTCCAGCATCTACTGAATTAGCTATTCAGCAAATGAGAGAAAAGTATTTTGGTGGCAGAAATTTAGATTTTCACGCCAAGCAATATATTAAATATCTTAATCAGGGAAATGGTTGTTTACACTTAGAAACAGGAGATGTTGAGTTTGATGAGTTTGTTAATCATTGGTTACCACGTCAGATGTTTTATCATGGTGATGTAAATCGATTAAGTACAGACCCGCAAACACGAAATTATATTCAAGATGCTATGGGAATGTGTTTTATACAGCCGAATAAAGCACGCTTAGCATTTATTACCGCGTTATCTCAGCAACATAGCAATGGCGCAATGCCTGATGGTATTTTATTACACGAGAAGGCAGAACTAAAATATATTAATCAAGTCCCTCATGCAGACCATGGTGTCTGGTTGCCTATTTGTTTATCTGTTTATTTAAGCGAAACAGGGGATAAGTCACTTCTACATGAACAAATTCCTTTTAATGACATAACTCAAACACGGTCCTTTATTGAACATATTGAATTGGCGTTAGACTATTTGCTTAATGCGACTGATCATCGAGGGCTTAGTTTTATTGAACAAGGTGATTGGTGTGACCCCATGAACATGGTGGGCTACAAAGGTAAAGGTGTGTCAAGTTGGCTTTCACTAGCCACTATTTATGCTGTGAGATCTTGGTGCGAAATTTGTGAGCAATATAATCTAAACATTGATATAGACAAATATCGTGAATATTTATTTGCTGAAAAAGCAATGATAGCGGCTGTTAATAAACATTTTTGGGATGGGCATTGGTATGCACGAGGTATTACAGATAACAATGTGGTGTTTGGTGGTCATAACGATAGTGAAGGCCGTATTTATCTAAACCCTCAAAGTTGGGCTATTTTATCTAACTGTGCTGATGATGAACAAACAGAAAAGTTAATTTCTAGCGTAAAGGAACAATTATCGACCCCATTTGGCATGATGATGCTAGCTCCTAGTTATACGGCAATGAGAGAAGACATTGGCCGCTTAACTCAAAAACATCCAGGTGTGTCGGAAAATGGTTCAGTGTATAACCATGCGGCCATATTTTATATTTATAGTTTATTGAAAATTAATAAAATTGATCAGGCCTTCGATTTATTAAAATTAATGGTACCTTCGAGTGAAACAGCACTTAAAACGGGTCAATTACCGTTATTTATTCCTAACTATTATCGCGGTGCATATCATCAGTTTCCTGAGCAAGCGGGTCGCTCCAGTCATTTGTTTAATACGGGGACTATCGCATGGTTTTACCGCTGCTTGGTTGAACATTTATGTGGTATTACCGCAAAAGGGGATAAAATTTATGTGAGTCCACAGTTACCTAAAAAATTATCATCAATAAAGGGTACGCGAATAATACGTGGAATATCGTTTGAGTTTTATATAACGGCGGCTGATATTGATGCGATAGAAGTCATTCATAATGGTAATAGAATTAACGGCACTATTTTATCAAATATTGAGAACGATAAAACTAATAAACTATACATTAAACTTCCCAGAAAAGAAGATGATTAGCATGAGTGATAATGTAAAACGTAGTGCCCATCAAAATAAATTATTTCATGAGACTAAGCCGAGGTTAATTATTGTAATGGGGGTTAGTGGTAGTGGTAAATCAACAGTTGCACTACAAGTAGCATCAGGTCTAGATTTTACTTTTCTGGATGCTGATGATTTTCATACGCCAGAAGCAAAACAATGTATGAGTCAAAATATTCCCCTTACAGATGAAATGAGAAAACCATGGATAGAAAGTCTGTGTTTTTCATTGATTCAATATCAGCAAAGTCAAACATCTGTAGTATTGGCATTTTCTGGCCTTAAAGCAATGTATCGTAAACCTTTTCGTACTTTAGGTTTTTCTTCGACATTTATCTTACTTAATGGATGTGAATCACTCATCGCAAAAAGATTAGAAGCACGTCAAAACCACTTTGCTAATAAAGCCTTATTAGCAAGTCAATTTGATACGCTAGAACTCCCTTTAGATACAGAAAAGGATATTGTCACTCTTGATGTGTCCTTATCTGTTAACAGGCTTGCTCACTCTATTATTAATATAGTACGAAAGGATAATTCTAAATGAAAATATTGGCTGTCACATTCCCTATTATTTTTTTACTCGTTGGTATACTACCATCGAAAGTATTGGCTAAAAAATATATTTATCATGCAGATAATGAAATTAGTATTGATGGTGTACAAGAAACTGAGTGGCAAAAAGCGAATTGGCAACCTATGAACCAACTTATGTTGGGGGAAGCCCCGTCAAGTGAAGATTTTACTGGTAGGTTTAAGTTGTTGTGGGATAGAAATTACCTCTATATTTTAGCTGAAATAACCGATGATATTTTATTTGATCAACATCCAGATCCATTGTTTAAATACTGGGATGACGATTGTTTAGAAGTGTTTATTGATGAAGATGCATCAGGTGGCGATCATCAGTATAACTTTAATGCTTTTGCCTATCATATTGCGTTAGACAATCAAGCTGTTGATATTGGCGAATTATTAGACGGTAAAAAAGAAAATTTTATTTTATTGAACGATCATCTAAACAGTGTTTGGAAAAGAAGTAGTACTTCCCCTTATAAAATAACTTGGGAAGTGGCTTTGAAGGTTTTTGATGATTCTTATCGTCACTCAAATAGAAAAACGATAAAACCTCAGCAATTAATTGAAGGTAAAAATATCGGATTTATGTTGGCTTATTGCGATAACGATGGCAGTAAAGAAAGAGAGCATTTTATTGGTTCGGCTAACATCATTGCGCACAATGGAGATAAAAATCTAGGTTATAAAACGGCTGACGTTTTTGACAAATATATACTCATTAAAAATTTAAAATAAAGGATATTAAACTTTATGTCATTTCATAAAATTAGTTTATTAACAGGGGCTATATTACTTAGTGCTTGTGGTGAAAAACCACTGACAGTAAATAATGATATAGCTAATGAGAAAACCATTAACACTACAGCCGCAGTCAATAAAAGAATAAATATTGAAGAGAATGTTGAGCGTTTGCTTGAACAAATGACGTTAGAGGAAAAGATATCGTTGACTCATGCCAGCGGTAAATTTCATGTTAACGCTATTGAACGTCTTGGAATTCCTGAAATGTGGCTTTCGGATGGTCCTCATGGCGTTCGACATCAAATTGAACGACATAGCTGGGATTCAGCTGGTTGGACTGATGACCATTCGACTTATTTACCTCATTTAACGTCTGTTGCCGCTAGTTGGGATATAGAAATGGCACATTTACATGGCAGTGTTTTAGGTGCTGAAGCCAGAGATAGAGGTAAAGATATTATACTTGGGCCTGGAGTGAATTTAGCGCGATTACCACTTTATGGACGTAATTTTGAGTATATGGGAGAAGATCCCTTTTTAGGAGCAAAATTAGTCGTCCCAACCGTTAAAGCAATTCAAGCGAATGATGTATCAGCTAATGCAAAGCATTATGCTTTAAATACTCAAGAACTTAATCGAACAGGTGTTAATGCCAAGCCTGATGAGCGTACTTTACGAGAAGTATATTTACCCATATTTGAAGCTGCGGTTAAAGAAGGTGGAGTTTACAGCTTGATGGGGGCCTATAATGAATATTACGGTACGAATGCGAATCAAAGTAAACATTTAGTTATGGATATTTTAAAAGGTGAGTGGGGCTTTGATGGTGTGCTTTTAACGGACTGGAATGTTGATATTAATACATATGATGCTGCAATGAATGGATTAGATTTGGAAATGGGCACCAATGTAGATAACTATGACGACTACTTTTTAGCTAAGCCTCTACAGAAAATGATAGAAGAAGGCAAGATACCAGTATCTGTGTTAGATGATAAAGTTCGACGAATTCTTCGGTTACAACAACGTGTAGGACTATATGATGATAATCGTCTTAAAGGAGAAAGAAACACCAAAAAACATCAAAAAATTGCCAGAAAAATAGCAACAGAGGGTGTTGTATTACTGAAAAATGAAGTAGTTGACGGGAAGCCTGTGCTACCTTTGAATCAAAAAGCAATTAAAAATATTCTAGTGTTAGGTCCTAATGCTGATAAAAAGCATGGCACAGGTGGTGGCTCTTCAGAAGTTAAGTCTTTATATGAAATTACGCCACTAGCAGGCTTAAAGGCTAAGCTTGGTGATGATGTTAATATTCAAGTAATGCGAGCTCGTAGTAGTGTTTTAGCGCCAATAGCGAGTGATTATGTGGCAAGCCGTCATTGGACAGGGACTGCGGCATGGAATATTAGCTATTTCTCTGATAATACCTATAAAGAGCTGCTTTCTGAATCTTGGATTGTTGATTCAGCGTTTAATGTAAATAAATTAGCTAAAGAAAACCAAAGCCAGAAAAAACAATTTATAAAAATGAGTGCAGATATAAAGCCACTAAAAAGCGGTATTCATACTTTAAAAGTAGATAGCTTGGGAGATTTTGAACTTAAAATTAACGATAACGTTGTTATTTCACTTAAAGGTAACAAGGATCAAAATGTTGAGCTAAAGCCTGCTAGTTTTGATATTTCATTAACTGAGAATGAGGTCTATGCGTTTGAGATTAATTATGAGGGTAACCAATATTTCACTTTAGGTTGGGATGCCCCAGGTAATTTATTTACCGATGAAAAAGAATATTTAGCCGCGGCAACTCAAGCTGATGCTGTAATATATTTTGGCGGATTAAGTCATGGTGATGATCGAGAATCAATAGACCGCCCTGATATGAAATTACCCAATAGCCAAGATGAAATTATAGCTAAGTTAATTAAAGCAAACCCTAATACGGTTGTGTTTTTAGTCGCAGGATCTGCTGTAGAAATGCCATGGGCTAAACAAGCTAATGCTATTGTTTGGGGCTGGTATGGTGGAATGGAAGCAGGACATGCTTTTTCTGACATATTGTTTGGTGATATAAACCCAAGTGGAAAAATGCCTATTACCTTACCTGAAAAACTTGAAGATGTTGCCGCTATAGCGCTAGATGATTACAACGCAACTGAATCATTGTATAAAGAAGGAGTCTTTATTGGATATCGTTGGTTTGAGCAGCAAAAAATCACCCCTTTATTTCCTTTCGGGCACGGTTTGTCTTATACCCAATTTAACTTTTCAGATATGAAATTATCCAGCGAAACATTACACAAAGATGAATTGTTAACGGTTTCAATTACTATCACAAATATTGGTAAAGTTGCTGGTTCTGAGGTAGTACAACTCTATTTGCATGATAAAGAGGCAAGTGTTGAGCGTCCTATTAAAGAATTAAAAGGCTTTACTAAAGTGTTTCTCGAGCCAAACGAAAGCAAAACAGTTTTAATAACATTAAATAAACGTGATCTTTCGTTTTGGGATATAAATACTAATAACTGGCTAGCTGAAAACGGAGAGTTTGAAGTTATGTTGGGTTCTTCTTTATCAGATATACGTGCTTCAAGCGTTTTTAATTACGTAAATTAGTATTTAGCGTTGCTATAAAAGCTAAAAGGCAGCCCAATAAGGCTGCCTTTTTTAATGTGGTGGGTGTGACTGAATTCGAATCAGCGACCTCTTCGATGTCAACGAAGCGCTCTAACCAACTGAGCTACACTCCCATAGTACCTATTTTCACAATGAATAAAGCTAGGTAAAACATTATTCATAACTACTGATTTATATAAAAATATCGGGTAATCAATGTTGAAACAATCAACGGAGCGCTATGTTAGCTATCTGAAAAAAGAGTTGCAAGTTGTTTCGTTAAATTATTTAAAATATCCATTTAATTGGTTATTTATAATGCAACTAGCGCTTTTTCAAGCCTTGTTTGTACTACTTTTAACCGCCATGCTAAAAAGATAGCCGCGCTGGTTAATCCCGAAATAAAACCAATCCAAAAGCCATAAGGGCCAATAGGCTCTATGAACCAATCTGTTAATCCTAAAATTAAACCAATACCTAAGCCAATGATCCAATATGAACAAAAAGTAATATATAAAATGGACTTGGTATCTTGATAGCCACGTAAGGCACCAGCCGATATCACTTGAATGGCATCTGAAAACTGAAATAGGGCGGCTAAAAACATTAAGCTAGCGGCTAGTTCAACTACCTTTGTATCGGTTGAATAGATAGTCGCTATTTGTTCCCTAAAGGTGAGGGATAATGCTGCGGTAAGAACAGCTATCAGTAAACCAAGGATAACAGAATGCTTGCAGAGGGCTTTTGCTGCATTTAAATCTTTATTACCTACAGCAAAGCCTACTTTTATGGTGACAGCCATGGCAATACTTAAGGGAACCATAAAGACCAGTCCAGAGAAGTTTATGGCTATTTGATGGCTTGCAACGATCTCAGAGCCAAAAGGAGCAAGCAATATAGCGACAACTGAAAATAAGCTCACTTCAAACAGTAGTGACATCGCAATTGGCACACCAAGGACTAAAATCGCTTTTATTGCATTGATGTCAGGCCAGTATATTTTGCCAAGTAATGGAGCATGCTTTAATTTTTTTGTGGTAAGACCGTAAATAAGCATGCCAACAAACATTGCCCAATATACAATTGCTGTCGCTAAACCACAGCCAGCACCACCTAATGCGGGCGCACCAAATTCCCCATATATGAAAATATAATTAGCAGGGATATTTATAAGTAAGCCAATAATACTGATAATCATTGTTGGTTTAGTGTGGGATAAACCTTCCGCATAATTTCTTAAGACAACGTATAAACAAAAACCTGGTCCACCCCAGACAATGTAACCAAGGTAATCAAACATGAGAATTTTAAGATCTGATTCTAAACCTACCTTTTCAAATAATATGGGAGAGAGGATATAAAATAAGCCAATAATGCTGACCCCAAGGAATAATGCAATCCATGCGGTCTGAAATGTTTGATTTGCTATATCGTTAAATTTTTTGGCCCCGGCAAGTTGAGATACAATACTGGCTAGTGCCATAATTACCCCATAAATGGTTAATATTAACGGTAACCAAATACTGCTTGCTACAGCGACCGCTGCCATATCAGTTGCACTAACACGACCAGCCATTACCGTATCTGCAAATCCCATTAAATTTTGAATAAGCTGGGCGATTAAAATGGGGTAGGCGAGTTTCATTAAACTCTTGGTGTCTTTAAGGAATGCGCTAACGATCATGAAGCTCTAACAATTTATACTAAAAAAGATAAGCCGTGATCATATAGATTTAATTGTAGCGTGCAAAGGTTTGTCGACTTTATTTTAAAACACACAAAATATTAAGCAGAATATCCATAAGGATATAGATATTAGAAAATTTGTTCGTCATCACTATCAATAGCTAATTGAATCTTTTGATGGTAATCGTCGATATGCATATTTAAATGAATGTCTTTACAACAAGATGGGCACTCTTCGTAATAATCCTGATCACCTTCTGATGTGTCTAAGGCTACAAACAGGTGATGCCCGCAATGGGGACATTCAATGCGTTGCTCTGTAAGTGATTGAGACATAAAACCTCCACATATCAATATAAATGGGACTATTCACCCTTTAATTATGGTGTAAATATGTGAGATTGCGAGTTATGTAGCAGTAATAAAGCAGATAATTAAGTAACGTATTGATAATGTTTGTTTACTATTTATTGACTATATCAGGGAAATGTTGAAGTTGTGCATTGGTTATACATAATTCAAGAGCTTTAATTAACTTTTCACTATCATGATAATGTGAAATCTTTTCATTTGCGAGATCACAATTTATCACAGGCAATATATTCGATGTTACTTTTCTACTATGGCAAATTGCAGAGTCTATGGGTAAGCAACCAATATTATTTTTAATCCAAGTTAACTTTTCATCGAGCGTTAATTTGCCAGCAGGACTGTCTTCTTCAACAATATTATCAATAAATACGCAGTGTCCATTACTTTCATTAATCGCATTAACAATATCACGAATTAATAAAGGTGGTATTACACTGGTTAAAAAACTGCCAGGCCCTAAAATAATCAAGTCTGCTTTTAAAATTGCTTTTTTAGCTACCTCTAAAGTTTTTACTAGGGGAGCTAACATCAGTTTTTCCGGCATTACAGGCATTTTGTCTACGGAAAGCTCTCCAACACGACAACGACCCTCAGGGTAAAATGCCATTAAATCGGTAGGGGTTTCTGACATAGGTAATACTGGTGTTTTTACACGTAATATTCTTCGAACTAATTTTATCGAATCTAAAGGCCTAGATTGGATTTTTCCTAAGCCGTATAAAATTAAGTTACCAAGATTATGACCGCCTAATTCATCTTCACCTTCAAAGCGAAAATCAAATAATTGACTGCCAATAGAGTTATTGTCGACTAACTGGGTTAAACAATTACGTAAATCTCCCCATGCAATTGAACTAGTGCGTTTTCTAAGTCTGCCTGTGGATCCGCCGTTATCTGTAGTGGTCACTATACCTGTTAATTGATTTTCTAAAAATGAAAGGGTGGAAAGTACTCGACCAAGGCCGTGACCACCACCAATTGCAACTATATTTAGCTTGTTTAACGGCATATATGACTTTCGAACAAATAGGGAAGTGCTAACAATACCGCTAATTAGCTAAAAAATAAAGTAACAATAATGTCAGAGCGCTTGTTCAATGGTATAGTGGTAGTCGTAAATATCTATTAGCTTACCAAGGCGTTAGAGACTTATTTAAAAAGCTATACGATAGATATTGTGCTAACGCTAAGCGCTTGATAACACAAATTTTAGTCAAGTTGATGGAATACTAAACACTTGACTGTGTTCTTATAAAAAAAAGACTATAATTTTAAATTAATAGTTGACAGTAGAGGGGGCTCTGCTTAGAATGCGCCTCGCTTTCAACGAGTAGATGTTGCACTTGTTTGAGCTGCAAAATTTGATACTAGGCCATTAAATTTTGTGAAAGAGGGGCTATAGCTCAGCTGGGAGAGCGCTTCGCTGGCAGCGAAGAGGTCTGCGGTTCGATCCCGCATAGCTCCACCAAGAATTTTAGAATTGTTTAACGTTAAATTGTTAAAGAGTTCATTAATTAAGTGAAAACTTAATTGACACGTAATTGTGTCCCTATCGTCTAGAGGCCTAGGACACCGCCCTTTCACGGCGGTAACAGGGGTTCGAATCCCCTTAGGGATGCCACATTAAAAAGGGTAAAGTAAACTAGGTCTTATTTTATCCTTGTTTATTACTTGAAGTTTAATTGTAAGTGATAAATAAAAACTGTTTGACGCGTAACTAGGCTTAATTAGCTGTATGTTACTGAATAGGGTGAATAACCTTATTCAAAGCTCAGTGTATTGATAATGATTAATCATTAAAGGTACTCAACGAGTTTCTGCGTCCCTATCGTCTAGAGGCCTAGGACACCGCCCTTTCACGGCGGTAACAGGGGTTCGAATCCCCTTAGGGATGCCACTTTTAAGTATAAAAAAGCCGACATTATGTCGGCTTTTTTATGTGTTATTTTTATCTTGTCCTGAAATGTGTTTACACATTTAGGACTTATTTTATGAAAACTACTAAAACTGACCCTCCTAAATAATCAATGTATTTAGTAATTTGTGCTTTCAATAAACTCCCCATATTGTTTAATTAACTCTTTTGAAAATGAACTATTTTTACTAACCATATAAATTGGTCGTTTTATCATTAGTGGCGAATCTATGATAAATAGTTTTTTTTCTTTGATATATGGCATTACAAGTTCTAGAGGGAGATAAGCAAACCCACCTTTAGATAAAATGACTTCTAGAGCTATCATTGCTGTCGATGTTTTAAGTAATGGTTGAAATTTATGATAATGATTATGCTCTTTGCTAAATGTTAACCCCCAATCTACGAAAATATACTGATGTAATATATTGTTTTGATCAGAAGAAGAGCCAACGAGTGCTAATTCAAAATGAGCAATGAGTTGGTTGTTATAATCTTCATCTTTAATAGGGTCTGTTAATAAGCCTAAGTCTAGAGTTTTATCACTTAATTTTCGCTGTATGGCTTCTCGTACTGAAATTTCGGTGCCTAGTGTTACGTTGTCAAAAAATACGATAGATTCATGAATTCGCTTACTTAAAAAAGCATCCCAGATATTAGGAGTCGCAGCAATGTTAAAATTAATTTTTTGTTGCTGAGTTAAAGCAAGGGTTTGTTTTGATTGTTCTAATTGCTCAACCAGTAAGTAAGCATGTGTAAGTAGGGCGTCACCAGATGCTGTTAATTTTAAATTATTTTTATTGCGAATAAATAATGCAGTTGCATAATATTCTTCTAATTGTTTTATACGTGCACTCACAGCAGCTTGTGTAATAAATAAGTTTTCAGAGGCGCGCCCAAAATGCTTAGTTTCAGCGACTTGAATAAAGGTTTTAAAAAGTCGAATATCCATCAAAATAAATCATTTTTATTAAAGTTCCTCTAATTTAAGCAAAACTTGTCGATACGACAAATTATTTTTGTTTTCTTGAGGGGATAAATTCAATTACATTCAGCCAAAGAGTTCATTGTGTAGGAATTAGTGTTTAAAAAATTTCTGAATAATTAAGTAAAAGTACTACAACTAATGTTAGCTGAGCAGCATTTAAGGTAGTAAAAAAGCTAATAGAATTGATCTTTAATTAATGAAAATATTCTTTAATTAACCTAATTTTTTATGTGAGGTATACAAATGGATACGACAATTAGAATAGGTAGCCGACTTTTTTTGGGTGATATTACATTTTCACATGGAATATCACGTAGTGGGTATTTTAATAAACGTGAATCGCATGATCTTGAAATGTATGGTTTAACTCTAGAAGGTCTTTATTCTGGCGTTTTAACGGCAACAAATGAAGAAGAGCAGCAATTTGTTGAGCAAGTGATGCAAGATGAAGAAAGTAGCTTATATCCTGTTAAACTATGGAAAAAATATTTAGCAGCAGTACAAAAATCAAAACGTCGACATGGCTTTATGGCTAGTGAGTCAAAAAGTTCAGCACCAGCACCAGCAATTGCAGAAGTTGAGATGGACGATTTTTAATCGCTTATGTGAAGTTGTTAATAAGGCTTACTTGTAGAATATAAAAAAGAGTTAATTATGTGTAGTTTCACAGTAATTAACTCTTTTTTCATTTACGCTAATTTCTAAATGTTATTGATTAAGTTTTTATTGATTATCTCCATACTTTCTTCAGCAAAACCAACACCAGCCTCAGTATAAAAGTTAAATACTTTATCTACACCGAACTCTTCTAGTTCTTGTCTTTCATCATCATATCGGGCTATAGCCGCTATTTTTCCTTGAAATTGTAGACGTTTTAACTGAGTAGTGATACTCATGCTGTCTTGCATTGAAGGTAAAGCTAACAATACAAGCTTAATGCTATCTAGATTTATATTCTCCCAAAAATCCACATCTTCAGCATCTCCAGTATAAGCTAAAATGTTGTTATTATTTAACCATTGCACTTTATCTTTATCAGTATCCAACCCCCAAACTTTCCCGGGATTATGCGTATTAAGCGCTGTAAATGCCCCCATACCAACACGGCCCATTCCAATAATGATAATTGGTGCATCTGTAGGTTGTACAAAATGATCTTCTGGGAGGCGAGTGTTTGATTCATATTTTTTAAACCAGTCTTTATGATTTGCAAAAAATTCATGAGCTGAACTATATAAAATATTGGTAATAAGGAATGAGATAGTAACGGCTATTGATAAAATGACTAACCACTCGTTGCTTAGCCAGTTTTCTTTAACACTCAAAGCACATACGATTAAACCAAACTCACTAAAATTGGATAAGGTTAATGCAGTTAAAAATGCAGTTCTTCCACGAACCTTTAGTTTGATTAGGATAAAAAAGAATAATGCAAACTTTATTGGTAGTAACAAGGTTAGTGCTATAGCAATACCAAGCATTTCCCAAGTTGGTAATGCGGTAAAACCTATAGATAAAAAGAAGCCAATTAAAAATATATCTTTAAAACTTAATAATGATTTAGTGATTTCACTGGATTTACTATGAGAAGCGATATACATACCAGCTAGTAGGGCACCTAAATCACCTTTTATGTTAACGAGGTCAAAAAGTTCATAGGCACCAAAAGCCAGAAAAAAGCCAAATAAAGGCAGCAACTCACCGTGGCCAACTTTGTCAATGAGTTTATTAATAAAGCCTTTTAAAGGGATAGCTAAAAGTAATAATAAGGCCCAATAGCTAGGGGTTTTTCCTGTCGCAATAACGAGAAATAGTACGGCAATTACGTCTTGCATTACTAAAAAGCCAATAGCTATTTTACCATGTCGAGTTCGCATTTCGCCTTGTTCTTCTAAAAGCTTAACGACGCAAACTGTACTACTAAAACTTAGCGCGAAAACCACAAGAGCAGCACTAGTTGTACTGAGATCAATGAAATATATAATAGATAAAATAGCAAATAGCTTTAACGCAATGAGTGAGCAAATAACCCAAACGATGGTGTGACTAATACTGCCTATCCAAATTTCATTTTTAAGTAAATCTTTAATATTTAACTTAAGCCCAATGGTGAATAACATTAAAGTTATTCCCATATTGGATAATTCAATAATAACTGAATCAGCCTGATAGCCTATTGCATTTAAAATAAAACCAGCGGCTAAAAATCCTATTGAAGGGGGTAAAGTGACTAATTTACTTAATAAACCACAAGCAAAAGCGAATAATATCCAAATAAATTCCATAAAATTATTTCATCATCTGTTTTAACTGTTCACCAACAAAATCAGCAATTAATGGTTGTGCTTCTACATTCGGGTGAATGCCATCTGCCATCATTAAACTTGAATCTTGTGCAATTTTCTCCATAAAAAAAGGAAACAGAGTGACAGACTTCTCTTGAGCTACTTCATCAAATACTTGTTCAAAGAGTTGTAGGTAACGAGGACCATAGTTTGGGGTTATTTTAATTTTAATTAGTGACACTTTAATGTCTTGTGCCTGAGCGATAGTAATCATTTGTAACAAATTGCTTTTTATTTTTTTCGGAGCATAGCCTCTAAGGCCGTCATTCCCGCCTAATTCAATTAATAAGTGATCAACTTTTTGATCGGCTAATATCGCAGGAAGCCTAGATAAACCACCACTTGTTGTCTCTCCACTAATACTGGCATTAATAAGTTGGTAGGGGGCTTTTTCTTCTTTTAAACGCTCATTTAGTATGTACGCCCAACTTTGTTCAGGTGCCATTTGATACCCAGCACTAACACTATCGCCTAAAAGTAAAATTGATTGTGTGGCCCAAGCAGTGTTAAATAACGTATAGAGAGTTATTAATAAACTAAAATACAATGGATATTTTTTCATGCAGTCAGCTCCCGAAATTATTTTAAAAGTTAATGCGTTAACCAAGTCTGTCCTCTTAGAAGAGAAAACACTAGAATTATTACAACCAATTGAACTGAGCGTTAATGCAGGTGAATCACTCGCTATTGTAGGCTCTTCAGGTTCAGGTAAAACGACTTTATTGTCTATTCTTGCAGGACTTGATGTACCAACGAAAGGTCAAGTTTATCTTAAAAACTACCCATTACACCAGCTAAATGAAGAACAACGTAGTCAAGTACGTGCTGAACACGTTGGATTTATTTTTCAACAATTTCTGTTAGTTAACAGTTTAACTGCACTTGAAAATGTCATGTTACCTGCTGAGTTGGCTAATTTACCTGATGCAAAAGCTAAAGGTCTCGATTTATTAAAACAAGTGGGGTTAGCACAGCGGGCTGATCATTATCCCTCGCAATTATCGGGTGGAGAGCAACAGCGTGTTGCAATAGCCCGTGCTTTTATAACGCGACCTGATATTCTCTTTGCTGATGAGCCAACTGGTAATTTAGACTCAAAAACAGGTAAGCATATTGAAGATTTATTGTTTGAATTGAATGAAAAGTTAGGGACAACGTTAGTGTTGGTAACACATGATTCGAAATTAGCGGGGCGTTGCAAACGCCAAGTTGAAATGGATAGTGGGGTGCTTACTGAAAAATTAAGCGTTAAGTCTAATGAAGAAGACGTTTCTAATTCTCAAACACAGTCGTCAATAGCGTAAAGTGAGATTAATATAATGGAGATAAAAAAAAGTACGAGTTGGTATAGTCATTCACTACGCTTATTAAAAAATGAAATTCGACGTGGTGAACTTACCATTATATTTCTTGCTATTGTACTTGCTGTGGCAACGGTATTCTCACTTGCTGGTTTTACTGAACAAATTAAACAGGCTATTGTAACTAGCAGTACGAATACTATTGCTGCCGATCGGGTGTTGCGACTTAATAGCCCTGCTTCCACTGAAATACTCTCAAAAAGTAAAGAAGAAAAGTTACGCGTTGCTAGAAAGATAGAAACAGAATCTATGGCTTTTGCAGGTGATAATATGTTACTTGCTGAAATAAATGCAATTTCCAGTGAATACCCATTACGTGGTGAACTGCGTATAAAAACGTCTGAAGACCAGCAAGATACTATTCTTGTAAATGGGCCACCTGAAGGTAGTGTTTGGGTTGAAGCAAGTGTGTTAAGTAGAATGCAAGTTGACATAGGGGACACTATTGAAATTGGCGTTTTACCTTTAACCATTGGTGGAATTGTTACAGATATACCTGATCGCTCTTATCGTGCTTTTATTGCAGGCCCATCAATATTTTTAAATATTGACGACATGGAAAAAACAGAGTTAATTCAGCCTGGTAGCCGCCTTGAATATAAGTATTTATTTGCAGGTGAGCAAGATAATATCGAATCATTTGAAAAATGGTTAACCCCTCAATTAAACGATACGCAAAGATGGTACGACGCCAAAGCGGCACAAAATCGTTTATCACGTGTACTTGACAGTGCAGAAAAATTTCTGTCGTTAGCCAGCATGTTAGGTATCGTCTTAGCGGCTGTTGCCGTTGCTGTGGCAAGTCGACGTTATGGTCAAAGACATCAAGCAACTGTTGCTGTATTTAAAGCGTTAGGTGCTACTATTAACCATATTAGTAAAGTGTATATTATGCACTGGGGCTTATTAAGCGTTATTAGCATAACTGTTGGGTTATTGTTGGGGTATGGACTTATTTTATTAGGCCAAGAGGCCGTTAAAAACTTTATTGAACTTGATAATACAACTTTAACCTTAATGCCATTTATAACGGCTATTGCTACTGGCTTAATTTGTGCTATTGCCTTTGCAATACATCCACTTAGTGAATTGATGAAAACATCGCCGTTACTTGTTATTCGAGGAATGTCTCAGCTAACCAAAAATAAAATGAGTTTGCATCATGCTATCCCACTTGTTGCATTATTCGTTTTGCTATTTATGTTTAGTCAAGATTTGAAAATGAGTGCCTCATTATTATTTGGAGGCTTGTTAGTCTCGTTGGTTTTACTTGGTTTTGGGAAGCTGCTTATGACCGCTAGTAGAAGTGCAGGTACAAAAGCAGGTAAAGCCCTTCATTTAGCTCTAGCAAATTTAAAACGTCGAGCCAACGAAAATAGTGTACAACTGGTAAGTTTTACTATTGCTATTCAATTATTGTTACTGATAACAGTAATGAAAACTTCAATCATAGAAGAATGGCAAGAACAGTTTCCTGAAGGAACTCCGAACCATTATTTGATGAACATAACAGAGCAACAAGTACAGCCTTTATCAGATTATGTCGAACAAGAAGGTATTGCCAACCAAGGTTTTTATCCTGTTTATCGTGGGCGATTAGCAGCAATTAACGATGAAAAAACAGTATCAAAAAGAAACCGAAATACTGGTAACGACAATGAACTAGCTACTGAAAAGTCAGATAGTGAAGAAGAAGGCCGTAGAGGTATGGGACGAGAGCTCGGGTTAACATGGTTTAACGAAGTACAGCCTAATAATGAAGTCATTGAAGGTACTTGGTGGGAAAGTAATGACCAAATGCCACAAGTATCTGTTGAGAGTAATGTTGCAGAGCGATTAGATATTAAATTAGGCGATGAGCTTACGTTTACACTGGCTACTAATACTCTTAAAGTTCCTGTCACTAGTATTAGGAAGGTTAACTGGCAAAGCAGGCAACTTAATTTTATTATGGTGTTTAATAAGGCGGCACTGGAACAAATAGAAACAACATCAATTTCTGCTTGGATGGTACCAGAAGATAAAAAAAATGAGGTTTATAAGTTTTTATCCGAGTTTCCAACTATTTCTATTATGGATTTTGGTGCGATTATGAAGCAGCTTAATAAAATGATAGAACAGGTTTCTGTGGCGATTGAACTTATATTAGTACTTGTGATTTTAGCGGGTAGTTTAGTCCTTGTTGCACAAGTTCAAGCAAGCATGGAGGAACGTGAAAGAGAGCTTGCTATTCTACGCACACTTGGCGCCAAAGGCAGTTTACTGAGAAATAGTGTGTTGTTTGAATTTGTTGCCCTTGGTGCAATTGCGGGATTAATGGCAAGTGTAGCTATGGAAATTGCCGTTTACTTATTACAAACGCAAGTATTTCAAATGGATCCTAGTTTTCATTTTGATGCTTGGGTTATTGGTATAGGGGCAGGGGCAAGCTTTGTTGGTGTTATGGGGATGTTAAGTTGTTGGCGTCTACTTTCACTTTCAAGTGTTACTCTTATTAGAAGAACAATGTAAAAGGTATTGAAATAGCAAGAAAAATAGTTCATTTACGTTTCTTGAATACAAGTAATCAGATATAGTACACACAATAAAAGTAACCAGGTATCACTGGTTACATACACCAATTGAACGAATAAAATATGTCCAATATAGACTATAAGAGCGGAATTTTAAAAGCGTTGCTAGTTACAGCATCATTATTTGTTGTGCTTGCCGGAATTAAAACTGCCACGAATATTTTAGTTCCATTTTTACTCTCTGTTTTTATCGCGATTATTTGTAACCCGTTAGTTAAAAAAATAGAGCGTTTTAAAATACCTAAACCACTTGCTGTTGTTGGTGTGATTATCGTTTTTGTTGCTATTGCACTTTCTTTAGCAGGGTTAGTTGGTAACTCATTAACCGAATTATCGCAATTATTACCTGAGTACAGAGAACAGTTACAAAATGAATTCACGTGGATTGTTGATAAATTAGCAACTTTTAATATAACTATTTCATCTGCTTTGTTAGTTGAATATTTCGATCCTGCCGCAGCAATGGGGCTAGCCGCTGATATGCTGAGTGGTTTGGGCGGCGTAATGGCTAATCTGTTTTTAATTATTATTACCGTGATTTTTATGTTGTTTGAAGCGCCTAGCCTTCCTGCAAAAGTACATTTAGCTTTAGATGATCCAGAAATGAGAATGCAGCAAATCGATAGATTTTTATCATCAGTGAATCATTATTTGGCGATAAAAACCTTAGTCAGCATCGCAACAGGTATTTGTGTATCAATGATGTTATGGGCAATCGGTTTAGATTTTTACTTATTGTGGGGAGTATTAGCGTTTTTGCTAAATTATATTCCTAATATCGGTTCGATAATCGCCGCGGTACCAGCCATGTCTTTAGCTGTTCTACAGTTAGGCTTGGCACCAGCTGGTTTTATTGGTTTGGGCTATTTGGCAATTAATACCGTTATGGGGAATGTGGTTGAGCCGCGATATTTAGGGCGAGGCTTAGGGTTGTCAACGTTAGTGGTATTTCTCTCTTTAATCTTCTGGGGCTGGTTATTAGGTACTGTAGGAATGCTATTATCAGTTCCATTAACGATGATCATAAAAATAGGCTTAGAAAGCTCTCAAGACGGTAAATGGCTTGCTGTTCTACTTTCAGGTGATGAAGAGACAATTATTCCTAATGATTAAACTTATTTCTTATTTTTGTTACCTAACTTAAACATGCCGTCAGACGTAAATTGTACGGCTTGTTGACGTTTTTTACCTAATAAAATGGTACCATCATCAAGAAATAAGAAGTTTTTCCAACAACGTTTGAAGTTAATCCATGTTGTTTCAATAATAAGGTTACGATTAATACAATAATACACCGTCGTATTATTATCCCAGTTTAAATAATCGCTGATACTTTCAGGTAAGTCAGGCGCATCAGATTCCCATGTGCTTTCCCATTCGCCATTGTCAATCCAAGCCGCTTTATTGGCTGGCCAATCACCTTTTTTGAAAAAATCAGGGTGGTCAACTTGTTTACTTATAGACTCATCCCATACATTATTTGCGCGTTTTTGGGCTAACGGTTTAATTAATTTTTTAAACTTATCTTCTAATGGCATACTTTGATGACGAAAAATCCACGCATACTTAAAATCGTTGAGTTCTATATAGTTCATTGTTTCCCTAATTTGGTTGAATAAAATGGCCAGGACGCTTGGCTAAGCTTTATATAGAGGTTTGATCACTAAAGCAACTCTATTGCTTAAATATCAATAACAATAATTACTCCATTTATTTTCACTAATTTAGCGCATCATTGCATCATAATAACTCAATGTTATAAGGTATATAAAAAGATTAAATCATAACTAATTGTATTTATTCGAATTATTCTTTTGGCAAGTTACTTGAATAGTATGCAATTAATAGTAGTAGAGTTATGAAGTAAGCCTCTCATGAATTTATCAATGAATATGACAACCACTGACAATGCTAAGTTTAATGTATTGTTAGTTGAGAATGATCCTGCAAAATCTAATCAATTAATTAAAGCATTAGGTAGTAACAATTACGATATAGTTCATGTCAATCAAGAACAGTTATTACAAGAGCAAAAAGCACATGGAAAAAAATCATTACTAGAATATGTTGAGCAAGAAGCGCCCGATATATTAATTTTAGATATTGAATCTCCAGATAGAGATGTTATTGATAGTTTAACTCTCCTAGATAATACATCACTTATGCCGATAGTAATGTTTTCAGATCAAACAGATACTAGAGTTATTAATAGTTTAATCAAAGCAGGTGTCAGTGCTTATATATGCGGTTCAGTAGATAGTCGACGCATTGGCAGTCTATTAAATATAGCCATGATTCGATTTAATGAAAATCAAAAACAGGCAAATAGGAAGATCAGTCACCCCCGTCTAATAACAGATCCAAAGATAATTGAACAAGCAACACAAGAATTGATTCAACTAAAGGGAATAACAGCTAAAGAAGCTTATTTGGTGATAAACAAAACAGCGATGAGTAATAATCAGAGTATTGAGGATGTTGCCAAAAATATTATCTCACTTGCCAAAATGCTGGGTAATTCTTAATGTTAAATGTCGACTTATTAGAAAAAACTCATATAACACTTGGCTATATCCCATTAACTGATAGTGCACCGTTAATTATCGCAAAAGAGCAGGGGTTCTTTGCTAAGCATGGTCTTAATGTTACCCTTGAAAAACAGCATTCATGGGCAACGTTAAGAGATAAACTTCATGCAGGTGTTATAGATTGTGCTAGTTTATTAGCCCCTATGCCAATCGCAAGCTCCTTAGGACTTGGAGGCGTTAAAACACATGTTATTACGCCAATGATTTTGAGCCAAAATGGTAACGCCATAACCCTCTCTAAGCATTTTTATCAACAACTTCAGGCACAAAATCCGACTCATTTAACATTACCATTAGGTGCTAGTGCTTTATTACCCATTATTAAAGCACGTAGAATAAAAGGCGAAAAAGTTAGACTGGCAACGGTATATCCTCATAGTTGTCACTATTACCAAATATTAACCTGGCTTGAAAATAATAATATTAATACTGAAGCGGTTGATATTCGTATCATTGCTCCTAGTAATATGATTCAAGCTCTAGCGGCTAATGAAGTCGATGGTTTTTGTGTTGGTGGCCCTTGGAATGCAAAGGCTGTACGAGACGATGTTGGTGTTACTGTTGCCACATCGTGTGATATTTGGCCTAATATGCCAGAGAAGGTTTTAGCCTTATTAGCTAGCTGGCAACATCAGCACCCAAATACCACTATACAACTTGTTAAAGCCTTATTCGAAGCTTGTAAGTGGTTAAATAGTATTGTTAATCGATTTGAAGCTGCACGTATTATGAGTAATAAAAAATACTTAGGTGTTGAACTCGGCGCTATCGCACCCTCGTTAATTAGCAGTTGTTTAGTGAGTAAAGACGAACCTCCCAGACAAGTTATTAATTATAACCGTTTTTATGCACCTGATTCCCCGTTAATGAATAAACCTGATATATATTCAGGTGAATGTTTGTTCAGTTATATGAGAAAATTCAAACATATTGATAACGACATCATTAAAGATAACTTTATCAGCACTGTATACAGGCAAGATCTCTTTGTTGATGCTTTGAAAGCGAAATAGCGTTTCTACTGCTTTTTAATCCGCTAAGTTTTTAAGCCAATACTTTGCTTTCATTCGATAAGTAAACATAAAAAACTTTACGACTTCTTCGGAGTAGGCTGTAAAAGCTACCCAAAACAAAGGTAAGTTAAAATAAAATGCAGCAATAAAAGTTAGCGGAATACTAACAAACCACATACCAATGGTATCAATGAATAAGCAATATTTATTATCGCCACCGGCACGGAGTATGCCTATTGCAACGGTCATATTATAAATTTTTATACAAGTACCTAAGGCGATAAGTAAAAACACCTCACTGGCAAGTGCTAAAGTTTGAGAGGGTAGTTGGCTAAAGGGCATGAAAATGTATGACTGCATACTTAGAGCACCAGCACCAAAAGTAATTGCCACAATTGGTGCAGATATTGAAAAGCCTTTTGCTAATCGCCATGCGTAAGCAAAGTCGTTTTGCCCTAGTTTGTGTCCTATTTGAATTGAACAAGCGCTGGCAAAACCAAAAAATAAGGCGATAAAAAGCCCCTCTATTGGGGTTAATAAACTCATTACCGCTAATTCTTGCGTGCCCAGTTGTCCGTAAATTAACTGATAAATAAAAGTACCTGACGACCAAACACCGTAACTAAGCATCATAGGCACTGCTATTTTGAATAATTTAATCCACTGATGATATTGATTAAAATCAGATAGCGCTAAAAACTTTGGATTAGCATTAGAACTGATCTTGGTAACAGCATAGAGGATAATAAGTAAATGAACAGCACGAGAAATAGTTGTCGCCCATGCTGCGCCGTCAACTCCAAGCGCTGGAACTCCTAATCCTCCATTAATAAACCAATTATTAAGCACAATATTTAGTAATATCGCGATAACACCAAATACCATAGGTGTTTTGGTTTTTGACATGGCCCTAAATGCGCTTTCTATCACTTGCACAACAGCAATAAATAATAAGCCGGGTATACATATTTTCAGATAGGAAGCACCTAAATTGATAACCTCGTTATCATTAGACGCAAGGGAAACCACATCGTCAGCAAGATAAAAGTTAGCAATGATGATCGGGATTAAAAAAATAATAGCAATTATAATCGCCATTACTGTTGTTTGAGAAATTCGCTTTAATGCGTTTGCACCAAAATATTGTGCACCAAGTACCCCAACACCACCGGCTAGTCCAGTCATGAGTACTAACAGTACAAATTGTGCTCTATTTCCTATACCTACAGCAGCCACAGCAGTGTCACCTAAGTGGCCAACCATAATTATGTCTACCATTCCAAGCATAGTAACCAAAATATTTTGCAATGATATTGGCCAAGCAAGCTTTGCACTTTGCTTGATGGTGGCAAATCGAGATGATGGCATAGGTACTAATGTCTATAGGAATTATTTAGAAACGCCATTTTATCCTAAATTAAAATAAATGTAAGAGCTTACATTTATAAGCAGTGGTTTTTCTTATAAAAAGTAACTTATTGTATATATATTCTTTAATCTTTATCAATTTTGATTGGGAAGATACAAATTATCGTATAAACAATGGTTTTCATCTTAAATGTAAAGCTATGTAAAGCTAATTGTTTCAAAATGAATGCCTTAGTATCATGTGTTTGAAATGCTATATGGTTAAATACCATTTTTATATAGGTAGAAATTATAACGATGAGTCGTAATATAAAGTTAAAATATTTACTGCCAACGGTTGCTATGCTTACGGCTTGTGCCGGACCCAGTGCTGTTACCGATGCAGTAAAGCAACTTGAAATCCCTAAGCATTGGGTAAGTAAACCGCTTAATAATATAGCAAGTATTGGTATAGATAATTGGGTCAATAGTTTTAATCATCCTCAACTTTCGCAGCTTATTCGCCAGGCGATAGATAATAATTATAGTTTTAAAGCGCAAGCAGCTGCATTAGCTATTGCCAAAGAGCGCATAATTGTTGCTGATGCTTCTGATCTTCCCGAGTTATCATTAACATTAAATCAATCACGCCGAAAAACGGTTGAAACTTCCGGTAGTAGCTATAGTAATTCAGCAGATATAAACCTTAAGCTTAGCTATGAATTAGATTTATGGGGAAAACTGTCAGATGAACAGGCTAAAGCCCAACTCACTTATGCAAGTGAATTAGCAAAATATCAACAAGCTGAGTTAACTTTGGTTGCTGATGTTACCATCGCTTATTTTGCTTTAGTTGAAGCTAAATCGTTACTGACTTTATATCAGGAAAGAGCAAGAAACTTACAAAGTAATTTGGATATGATCCAGTCGTCTTATCGTTTAGGTTTGACTGACGCGCTTGATGTTTATTTAACTCAAAATAATGTCAGTAGTGAATTAGCGAGAGTCGCAGAACAACAGCAGCAAGTTTCGAGTAAGAGCCGCGCATTAGAGCTTTTGTTAGGAGAATACCCTGATGCTGATATTGCATCGGATGTTGAGTTAATGTCTTTAGATACAGAATTAGTACAAGGCATACCATCTGATATCTTAACCAGACGTAGTGATATCATGTCTTCTTGGTATGATTTATTGGCCACAGATGCCAGTCTAGCTATAGCACATAAACAACGATTTCCACTTATTTCTTTAACAGCCTCAACCGGTGACAGCTCTAATGAATTAGGAAATTTATTAGACGGTGGTGCAATGGCATGGTCGCTTATTGGCAATTTAACTATGCCATTATTTAATGCGGGTCGTTTAGCTTCGCTTGAGGAACAAGCAAGATTAGCGGTTATTCAAAAAGAACAACTTTATTTACAGGAAGTGTATCAAGCATTTTCAGATGTTGAGAATAACCTTGCCAATGCTAATAGCCTTAAGCAACGTTATGAACATTATAAAAAAGCGAAAGATAATGCTATTTCAGCCGAAAAAATATCATTCGATCAATATTTAAAAGGACTTGTTACTTATACTACGGTACTTGAATCACAACGTCGTGCATTTGATGCACAATCCACATTAATTCAATTACAAAACCAACTATTAAGTAATCGTATTTCACTATTTGTTGCTTTAGGCGGTTCGCCATTTAGCGAAACAGCCAGCTTACAGAGTAAATAAACATGTTTTTAAAAAGTAAAAAAATTATCCCATTAATCGTAATTTCAGCTTTTCTTCTGATTGCTTATATCGTGGCTAAAAATCCGCCACAAACACAACGTGGAAGACCAAGTGATGCGCCCCAATTAAATGTCGATGTTATGACGTTAAATAAGACTGAAACCACGATTTATATTGATAGTTATGGAAAAGTACAGCCGAGAACTCAAAGTATTTTACTGCCCCAAGTTTCTGGTCAAATTATAGCGATAAGCCCCAACTTTAGAGACGGTGGCTTTTTTGAAAAAGGAGATATATTAATTGAATTGGATGATCGTGACCATAAAGCTGAAATTCAAATTGCAAAATCAGCATTATATACTGCTCAGCAAGCATTAAGTGAAGAACAAGCTCGTGTTGAACAAGCAAAACAAGATTGGCAACGATTAGGTAATGAAGGTCAGCCTTCAGAATTAGTATTACGTAAACCACAATTACAATCTGCACAAGCGAAAGTGTATTCAGCTCAAGCGAGTTTAGCTAAATCAGAGTTAGCCCTCGAACGTACTAAAGTGAAAGCGCCATTTACTGGACGAATTTTGAAGAAAGAAGTAGATATAGGTCAAGTGGTCTCTTCAAATACACAGTTAGCTGAAATATACGCGGTTGATTATGTAGAAGTTCGTTTACCTATTCAAAACAAAGACTTGTCATACATTGACTTACCTGAAAGTAATCGTTTTCAAGGCAAAGCAAGTCATCAACCTCATGTTGAATTATCTTCTGACTTATTAAACACACCACAGACTTGGCAGGGTAAAGTTGTACGTACGGAAGGTGCGTTTGATACCGCTTCACAACAGTTATTTGTTGTTGCCCAAATTGATGATCCATACGGATTAAATCAAACAGAAGGCTTACCTTTAAAAATTGGCCAATATGTGAAAGCCAATATAGTAGGCAAGGTATTAAAGGATGCCTTGGTTATACCTAATAAATCGATTTATCAAGGTAGTTATGTTTACACTGTTGAAAATAAAGTGCTTAAAAGAAAAGATGTATCGTTAGCATGGCAAAACGATGATATAGCTCTTGTTAAAACGGGACTTGTTGAAGGTGAATTATTAGTATTAACACCATTAGGACAAGTTAATTCAGGTACTCCTGTTGCTATTAATGCCAAAGATGGTGTTGCTATGGAAAAAAAGCCACAAGGTAATCGAAAATCAGCTGAAGGTGCACGTACAGGCCTGGGTAATAAAGGTGAGCGCAATAAAGCTGGTGGCCAAAAAGAACAAGGGCAAAACTCTAAATCAACAAATACTGAAGGTGTACAATCATGATAGCTTGGTTCGCACGTAATCATGTTGCCGCAAACCTGTTAATGATCACAATATTCTTATCAGGTTTACTTTCTTTAAAAGGCAATATTCCACTTGAAGTTTTTCCTTCATTTGAATCTGACATTGTTAATGTTAGCGTTACTTTACGTGGCGCAACGCCTGAAGATGTTGAACAAGGTGTCGCCATACGTATTGAAGAAGCTGTTCAAGATCTAGAAGGTATTAAGCATATTTCATCTACCTCAGTTGAAGGTTCTGCTCGAGTAAGAATTGAAGTTGACTCTGGGTATGATGTTCGAGAATTATTATCAGATGTCAAAAGTCGTGTTGATGCCATTAATACATTTCCTGTTGAAGCAGAAAAACCTACCACTTCAATATTACAGCGTACTCGAGAAGTTATCGCTGTAACGGTTGCATCAATTCATAGTGAAAAAGAGATCAGAGAATTTGCTGAAACTGTACGTGATGATTTATTAGCTATTCCTGAAATTACTCAATTAACCTTAGATGCAGTTCGTAACTACGAAATTAATATTGATGTTAGTCAAGATAAACTTAAGCAATACGACATTACAATGACTGATATTGCGAATGCCGTTAAAGCTAGCTCTCAAGATTTATCTGCCGGTAATGTCCGTACTGAAGGGGGGGATGTTCTTGTTCGTTCAAAAGGTCAGGCTTACCGCAAAGATGAATTCGAGAAAATTATTGTAAAAACCAATGAAGACGGTACGTTCTTAAACTTAAGAGATATAGCTATTGTTGACGACGGTTTTGAAGAAGAACCATTACGAGCGCGTTTTAATGGTAAACAAGGTGCGATGATAGAGGTTTATCGAATCGGTAACCAAAATGCTATTGAAGTTGCTGATGCTGTTAAAGAATACATTAAAAGTAGACAAGATACTCTACCTGAAGGTTTTGAATTAAACTATTGGCGTGATCAGTCTGAAATAGTTAAAAGTCGTCTTAACACTTTGGTTACTAATGCGATTCAAGGTGGGTTTTTAGTTTTATTACTTCTTACATTATTTTTACGTCCATCGATTGCCTTTTGGGTGTTTATTGGTATTCCCATTAGTTTTATGGGGGCCTTTATCTTAATGCCTTTATTTGGTGTTTCGATTAACGTAATGAGTCTATTTGCTTTTATTCTAGTGTTAGGGATAGTCGTCGATGATGCTATCGTGACTGGAGAAAACATTTACCGACATACGCAAACCGCTAGTTCTGGACTAGAAGCTGCAGTAAAAGGCACAGAGGAAGTGGCAGTACCTGTTACTTTTGGGGTGCTTACGACGGTTGCAGCCTTCTTACCACTTGGATTCATTGAAGGTATGCGTGGGGCGATTTTCGCTCAAATTCCTGTTATTGTTATACCTGTTTTATTGTTTTCATTGATAGAGTCTAAATTTGTACTACCTTCACATTTAAAAAACTTAAGGTTGCGTAGTGAAAAAACTAAGCAATCAAAATTTGGTGCTTGGCAAGAGCGTTTCGCCGATGGTTTCGAACATGGCATACTAAAATACTATAAACCTGTGCTTAAAAAAGCGATTTCTAATAGATTAACGACCTTAGCGTTGTTTGTGGGGACGTTTATTTTAATTTTAACGTTTATTACTACGGGCTGGGCAAAATTTACTTTCTTCCCTCGCATTCCAAGTGAAGTCGTTCGAGCAACATTAACCATGCCTGTTGGTAGTAGCTACGATGTGGTTGATGGCTATGTTAAACGCATGGTAGATGCTTCTAATACACTGAAAGAAAAATATCGTGATGAAGAAGGTAATAGCATTATTCTCAATAGCATGGCGATTACCCGAAACGAAACAGGGCGCGTATTTTTTGAAATTTTACCTGCAGATCAAAATAATACGGGCATTAGTTCACAACAATTAGTACGGGAATGGCGAGAATTAATAGGCACATTACCAGGAGCTGAAAGTTTAACGTTTCGGGCTGAAATTGGTCGTGGCGGTAACCCAATAGATATTCAGTTAAGTGCGAATGATTTAAGTACACTTAAAGAGTTAGCTAAACAAGTTAGCGATCAAATTGCGACTTATCCAACAGCCTTTGAAATATCTGATTCTTTATCGAACGGTAAAGAAGAAATTCAAATTGAATTGACTGAACAAGGTCACGCACTTGGAATGACACGGACCTCTGTTACTAACCAAGTTAGAACGGCGTTTTTCGGTACTCAAGTACAAAGAATACAGCGTGGGCGTGATGATGTAAGGGTAATGATACGTTTTCCATTGTCTGAACGTAAATCATTAGCAAACCTTGGAGAAATGCTAATTAATACACCATCCGGTGGCCAAGTGCCGCTGTCACATGTAGCCACGTTTAATCCAGGAAAGAGTCCGTCTGCTATAAATCGTATAGATAGATTCCGTACAGTTAACGTCACTGCTGATGTAGATAAAACAGCCACGAATATGACCGTGTTAAATGCTGACTTAAAAGTGTATTTAGATGACTTAATGAATAAGTACCCTGGTGTTAGCTATACATTTGAGGGTGAAGCAAAAGAACAAGCTGAATCGTTTAGTAGTTTAGGGCTTGGCTTAATGTTTGTTTTCTTTATTATTTATTGTTTATTAGCCATCCCTTTTAAATCTTACATTCAGCCATTAATTGTAATGTCAGTTATTCCTTTTGGCGCAATCGGTGCAATTTTAGGGCATTGGATTATGGGCATGGATTTAACGATTATGAGTATGTTGGGTTTAATGGCATTAATTGGCGTTGTCGTAAATGATAGCTTAGTGTTAGTTGATTTCATTAATAAAAAGCGTGAAGAAGGTGCTGAACTAATGGAAGCGGTATTAACAGCGGGGCAATCTCGTTTTAGACCGGTATTATTGACATCATTAACCACATTTATTGGTTTAATGCCGTTATTATTTGAAACAGCTACTCAGGCACAATTTCTAATTCCAATGGCGGTGTCGCTAGGCTTTGGTATAGTATTTGCGACTTTTATTACCTTAGTGCTGATCCCTGTTAACTACTTATTGGTTGAAGATTTAAAACGCTATATGAAGAAAGGCTCTACTGCGCTTAAATCTATAACGACCTAATATCAAATAATTAAAAAGGAATTTCACAAAAAGGGTATTGATTGTTGGTGTAAATAGTTACACTAATATCAATACTCTTTTTTATATATTTGGAGCTAACCACATGGCTGAAGAAACCATTTTTTCTAAAATTGTAAGACAAGAAATACCCACTCCTTTGCTTTTTCAAGATGAATTAGTGACCGCTTTTCGTGATATATCTCCACAAGCAAAAACACATATATTAATCATACCTAATAAGTTAATTCCAACGGCTAACGATATTGAAGTTGAAGACGAACTAATTATGGGAAGAATGTTTACGGTGGCTAAGCAACTTGCAAAAGAAGAGGGCATAGCTGAAGACGGCTACCGACTGATTATGAATTGTAATCAACATGGTGGCCAAGAGGTTTATCATATTCATATGCACCTTGTTGGAGGGCAACCTCTCGGAAAAATGCTTAATATATAGGCTTTGTTATAACCTAAAACTAATTAATTGATAAAATCCTAGTAACAAAGGCTGTACATTTTATTAAATATTGATACTATGCCGCACGAACCAAGGGGTGCCATTATAAAGTTTTCTTTGTAATTGGCTGAGATGTGATATTTGCAAACTCTTTGAACCTGACCCGGATAATTCTGGCGTAGGAATGGTTAGTGATTCTATTGTATTCTCAATAGTTACGCTTATTTATCTTATGCCAGTAATGCCTATTACTTATTGAGATAATTATGACGTTTAAAAAATCTTCATTAGCAATTGCCATTACTGTAACTCTTTTCTCTTTACCATCGTATGCTGAAACTTCAGAGCAATCACTTGAAACGATCACAGTAACATCAAACTTTAAAAAACAATCCCTAGCTTCAACTCCCACAAGTATTGCGATCATTGATCAACAACAATTAAAAGATCAAAGTGTTCAACATTTTGATAATGTATTGTCTAGCATAGCCAATGTGAATTTTTCAGGAGGTACTGCAAGGCCTAAATATTTACAAATACGTGGTGTAGGTGAACGTTCTGAGTATCAAGGTGCGCCAAATTCTTCTGTTGGCTTTATTATAGATGATATCGATTTATCTGGCTTGGGCATGGCAGCTAACTTATATGATGTTAACCAAGTTGAAGTATTACGAGGTCCTCAAGGAACACGCTTTGGTGCTAATGCATTAGCAGGGCTTATCTATATACAATCGAACCAACCAACAGATGTCAGCGAGCATGGTGTTTCTACAAGCTTTGGTGATGATCAATTAATGACATTATCTGGCTTTAGTTCAGGGGCTTTATCTTCAAAAGTTAATTATCGTGTAAGTTTGGAGCAACACCAACAAAATGGCTATAGCGATAATATATTTTTAGGCAGAGATGATACAAATGCTATTGATGAACTGACTGGAAAAATGAAGATTAATGCGCAAGCAACAGATGACTTGAGTATATATTTTACGTTGTTATTTGCCAATATGGATAATGGCTTTGATGCTTGGACATTAGATAATAATGGATATACAACCTATTCTGATGAACCCGGTGTAGATAATCAAAAGTCACTAGGTAGTTCGCTTAAATTTGAATATACAGGGTTTAACGGGGTTGATTTAACCGCTATTTCTAGCTTTACGACAACAGATCATCAAAATTCATATGATGGAGACTGGTCTAATGCTGAATATTGGGCGACTAAATCATGCGATGGTGAACCCTGTGTATATGATTACTTCTGGTCAAAAACTGCAGAGCGTGACGTATTATCGCAAGAATTTCGTTTTAATAATAAAGCAGGGAATAAGATTTTTAACCAACGTACTGATTGGTTATTAGGCGTTTATATTAGTCGACTTGAAGAAGATAATATTACAGACGAAATCTATAATGGCTGGGCATCAGACACTTTATTTGCTCACTATAAAGCAGACAATTTTGCTGTATTTGGGCAATTAGATAGTCAATTATCAAACCAATATCAATTATCTGTTGGTTTACGTGTCGAAAAACGCGAAAGTGACTATAAAGATCATACGATCGCTGGCGGCATTGGTGATGTGTTTAATCCAAGTGAAACTATGTGGGGCGGACATATCGCTGTAAGTAAACCAATTAACGATAATCATAATGCTTATGTTCGAATTGCTCGTGGTTATAAAGCTGGTGGCTTTAACATGGGTTTACCTACTCAACTTGCGCAGTTTAAAGAATTTGATACAGAAACATTAATTAATTATGAATTAGGTTTTGATTCATCATTTGCTGATAATAGTGTGCGAAGTCGTTTAGCATTTTTCTATATGGATAGAAAAGACCAGCAGGTTAATGCATCACAGCAAAATCCGGAAAAACCACAGCAATTTACTATCTATACAGCAAACGCTACGAGCTCTTCAAGTTATGGTATGGAAATGGATTTGACTTGGGACGTGACTAATAGCTTATCTTTTTATACCACTTTAGGTTATTTACGAGCTAAGTATGACACCTATGCGTATTTTGATAAATATGGTTCTAGTATCGATATTTCTGATCGTGAATTAGCTCATGCCCCAAAATTTACTTATAGCTTAGGTGGAACCTATCGAAGTGATTTCGGCATTTTCTTTAATGCATATATGTCGGGCAAAAGTAGTTTTTATTTTTCAGACAGCCATTCCGAAAAATCAGAGAGCTCAGACACTGTTAATGCACGAATAGGCTATGAAACACAGGCGTGGTCATTGTATTTATGGGGCAGAAACTTAACTGACGAAAAAGTGGCTACTCGTGGTTTTTACTTTGGTAATGAACCTGATATTGACTGGGCACCTAAAAAATATCAACGTTTTGCAGCACCGAGACAGTTAGGTTTAACTTTTGATTATCGTTTTTAATTCTAAACCTTTTAAAAAGTAGGAACATTATGGATATTTCAATCGAAATTAGTTTATACCCATTGGCTCAAGAAAAATTTAAAACCGATATATGGGCATTTATTCGAAAGTTACGAGGCGTCGATGGTTTAAACGTGGTTACCAATGGCATGAGTACACAAGTGTTTGGTGAATACGATCTTGCAGTAACTCATGTAATGAATGAAATTAAACTTGTGCATGAAACTATTGGTAGTGCTGTTTTTGTTTGTAAGTTTATTTCAGGTGATAAATCAGAAGTTGAAGCAGAAAGCTAATGGCTGACATTATCCATTATTATGCTAATTTACCGCTAGTTGAATGGCTAGCGGTAATAGCTTCACTGCTTTATGTTTTTCTTGCGGCTAATAATAATATTTGGTGTTGGCCTGCAGCGCTTGTCAGTACGGTTTTATATACCGCTATTTTTTACGAGTTTTATTTGTGGTCTGATAGCTTGTTGCAAGTTTATTACTTTGCAATGGCAATTTATGGCTGGTTTTGTTGGCGTAAAAAGACAAATGACAGCGAAGAAATAGAACAATTAGCAGTAGGGCAGTTAGCAGCAAGCTTTCACTTGAAGGCAATTATGATTTGTTTCCTATTATCTTTAGGACTTGGTTGGCTTATGGCTAATTACACGCCAACACATTTTCCTTATTTGGACGCTCATACAACGGTGTTTGCTCTGTTTGCTACTTATTTGGTTGCACAAAAAATAGTAGAAAATTGGTTATATTGGATCGTAATAGATATTGTTTCTATATATCTTTATATTGAAAAAGGCTTAATTCCTACTGCTTTTCTTTTTGGGCTCTTTGTTATTTTTGCAACTTATGGTTACCTTAAATGGCGTAAATTATTTTATTCTTCAACAAAATCGAGTTGTTTAGCTTAAGTATGCACAAAAATATAAAGTTACTTGATGAGCTACCTTTTTTTCAACAGCGAACAATAATTTCAGTTGCAGAAATCACTACAGGACTAAGTCAACAATCTTTTAAAGTGAGATGCCTTAATGATCAATTATTTTATGCAAAATATTTTGATAAATATAATACTGAATATGCCCAAATAGAAAAAGAGGTATTACTTAACAGTGCCTCATCACCCATTACCACGTCATTGTTATATAGTGATGAGCATTGGCTAGTCACTCCTTTTATTGAAGCTAATGATCTTAGTAAATTAAATTTGCCAATCAAAAATAAGCTTAATATCGCTTTGGAGTTAATGTTAACGTTCCAAAAGTTAATAATACCTTCAAAAAAAATAAAACCTATTTCGTTTATTGCACACGGCGATTATTATATTAATGCATTAGCATTAAATAAAAACCAACAACAAATATTACGCTCTTTATTAAGTGATGACGATGCAATAAAAGCTCAACAGCTAACCTTATGTCACGGAGATTTCAATTTTACTAATATGCTTCTAAACTCACCATTAACAGGGATAGCGTCAGATGAGATCCCTATTTTAATTGATTTTGAGTGTTGTTGTTATAGTGAGGTTGAGTATGACATTGCTATGATGATTGCTGTTAATAATTTACTTAATTATTTAAGTGTTGATACGGTTATTGCACAAATCAAGGTCTACTTAGCACAGAGAATGGTTAATATTTCCACTAAAAAGGTTATGCGTTACCTTGGTAAGTCATTGCTTCTTAATGCTTTATGGTATATTTGCCGTTTTAATAGAACAAATGACAATAAATGGCTGATTCTAGCTAAACAACAGTTTCAACAAGCTGATGTCTTAAATAATAATAAGACGAGTATAGTTGATAGGTTGAAATTACATTTACCTGCATAATTTATCGTTAGGTTAAATGAGACAATAAGCCTAAAAGATACGATTAATTACATCGTGTTATTTACGTGTATAACCCATAATTAACATTACTATGATTGCTGAGTTTTTTATGTGAATTGGAAAAATATTATTGAGAATAAAGATAGATTATTTTGGCTAATGCATACTGCTGGTTGGTTTGGCTTTGTGCTTGTTCATTACCTAAGTTCTTTACTCCATGATTTACGTGACTTATTCATTATTATCATTTTCTTAAATGCCTATGCCGGATGGATGTTTAGTATTCCGCTACGCTATCTTTATCGAAAAATATGGAATTCTACACCATTAAAAATTGCCCTCACTGTCTTATTGGCCTCTTACTTTACGGGATTATTGTGGCAAATTGTAAAGAATATTAATTACTGGGAAATTTATAAGCATGGGTATCGTCCTGAGTTATTGATACATTACCTGAAAAACTCAACATTTTCTTTCTCTATAATGCTGTGTTGGAGTGTACTGTATTTTGGTACTAAGTATTATCAAATGCTACAAACTGAAAAACAGAATGTATTAAAAGCTAATAGTGTAGCTCATCAGGCGCAACTTAAAATGCTTCGTTATCAGCTAAACCCTCATTTTTTATTTAATACCTTAAATGCTATTTCTACATTGATTTTGGTTGAAGATAATAAAACAGCAAATGGTATGGTAACCAAACTAAGTGAATTCTTACGTTACTCCCTTGATAAAGATCCAATGAAGCGAGTAACACTCGATCATGAAATTGATGCGTTAAAGCTGTATTTAGATATTGAAAAAGTTCGGTTTGAAGAGCGCTTGCAAATTGAGTTTAATATTGCTTCTGACTGTCATCAAGCTTTGGTTCCCAGTATGATTTTGCAACCACTTGCTGAAAATTCAATTAAGTATGCGATTGCAGAGCAAGAAGATGGCGGAACGATAACTGTTAATGTGAGTCGATTTGGCAATGATCTCTTAATTGAACTAGCTGATAATGGCCCTAGCGGTAACTTTATAGAGGGCAATATTTTTAGAGAAAAAGGTGTCGGTTTAGCAAATACCCGAGAGCGTCTTCAAGCACTTTATCCGGGTAATTTTTCATTAGTAATTGCCCCAAATAATCCAAATGGTGTTAAAGTAAACATAAGATTACCTTTTGATAATGGAAAATAGTAATGAACAAAGCGTTATCAACAGTTATTGTTGATGATGAACCGCTTGCCCGTAAAGGATTAGCAGTTCGTTTAGCTGAGCACGATGATATTAATATAATCGCTCAATGTAGTAATGGTCGAGAAGCTATTGATGTAATTAAGAAACATCAACCAGAGTTAATGTTTCTTGATATTCAAATGCCAGGACAAAATGGCTTTGAAGTTATGCAAACAATTATTGATCAAAACTTACCCCTACCTATGGTGATTTTTGTGACGGCGTTTGATCAATATGCAGTTCAAGCTTTTGACGTTCACGCCCAAGATTACTTATTAAAACCTGTGGATGAAGACAGATTAGCTCAATCATTAAGTAAAATCAGAGAATACCTTCAAAGCCAGAAAAATGCTGAACATAAGTCAAAGCTTGTACATTTAGTCAGTGATGTTACGGGTAATGATTATAAAAAAATATTAGAAGAATTAGAGTCTGATCTTCCTGTTACGTTATCAAATTATTCAGATATACTCGCAATTAAAGATGGTAGTGAAGTGAGTAGGGTACCAACTAAAGATATTTTATGGATTGATGCTGCGGGCGATTATATGTGTGTGCATACGGAAGATAATACACACATATTAAGAAAAACAATGAAACAATTAGAGGAGTTACTTGATCCTAAGTTATTTGTCAGAAGCCACCGCTCAACAATTGTAAATCGGCATTATATCGAAAAATTTTGTAGTCAGTTAAACGGTGAATACTTTTTAGTCATGAGTAATGGTAAAGAGCTAAAAGTTAGCCGTAGTTACAAAGACAAAGTAAAACTAGCTGTAAATAACTGATTTAAATTTGTGATTGTTTAGGTACTGACAATATATCGGTTTGTGCTTTAATTAAACTTTTACTGACTCCTTTTTGATGATTTATTGATTGGCGTAAGGGAACTTCTACTACGGTATTGTTTTGTTCGCCCATCATTAAATTCGTTTTTCCTTCGGCTAAAGCTTGTACAGATGCTACACCAAGTTTTGTTGCGAGCAAGCGATCTTTTGCTACAGGCGATCCACCTCTTTGTATATAGCCGAGAATACAAGGAGTGCAATCAATCCCCGTCAGCTCGGTTAAATTTTTAGCTAATTCAGTTGTACCTTCAGGCCATAAATTTTCAGCAATAACAATTAAGTAACTAGAATGTCTATTACTTTGTGCATTTTTAATGCTATTACTGAGTTCGTTTAGTCTTGTTTCTTTGTTTACACAATCGAAGTTCTCAAACGAAAGTACTTGTTCGGCAGCTGAAGCAATTCCCACATTAAAGGTTATAAATCCGCTATGACGACCCATTACTTCAACGATAAACACTCGTTCAAAAGCATCTGCGGTATCTCTAATTTTGTCGATGGCTTCAATTGCGGTATTAACGGCGGTTGAAAAACCTATGGTAAAGTCTGTTTGGTCAACATCATTATCAATCGTACCAGGTATTCCAATTACTTGGCCTTGCCAATATTTAGCTATCTCTAGTAACCCTGCGAATGAACCGTCACCACCAATTACTATCAGTGCGTCTATTTTATCTTTCATTAATGTAGATACGGCTTGTTTAATGCCATTATCACTTAACATAGCAGGGCAACGAGCACTTTTTAAAATGGTACCTCCACGACCAATAATACCATTAACGTCATCAACATGAATTTGTTTTGATTCACCATTTATTAAACCGTTATATCCGTGATAATAACCCGTTATGGTGTACTTATACTGTAAGCATGTTAATACTATGGCACGAAGAGCGGCATTCATCCCTGGAGCATCTCCACCACTTGTTAGTACTGCTATATTTTTCATCTTTTATACCATTAAAATGTCTTGGTAGTTTTACCGTTACTTTTATGTTTAAAACTTAGTATGCATTATAAATACTAAAACAAGGTTGATTAAAAACAAAAAAGGTAGCTTTCGCTACCTTTTAAATAAAAATTTATTGATACTTACAACTAGAGTTATTTTGCTATTGCTTTAGTCACTGTCAATATTTTAAGAGTGTTTGTAGCACCTACCGTTTCCATCATATCACCATGAGTTACAATAACCTTATCTCCTTCAACTAAATCAGCTTTTTCGATCACTGTAGCAAGTACTTTTGCAGATAAATCATCGTTACTGCATGAGGTTGAGTCAAAGTAAATAGGGTATACACCACGATATATTGCGGCATTATTCAAGGTTTTCTGATGACGAGATAATGAATAAATCGGTAAACCTGAAGTAATTCGCGACATAATCTTACATGTCTGGCCTGACTCGGTTAATGATATTATTGCTTTAACGCCGTCTAAATGGTTGGCAGCATACATTGCTGATAGTGCTATCGTTTCAGAAATTTCAGTAAATGTAAGCTCCATTCTGTGATTAGAGATATTTACTGAGCGGTGAGTTTCAGCACCTACACAAACAGAAGCCATTGCCGTTACAGTTTCTACTGGATATTTACCTGCTGCAGTTTCTGCTGATAGCATTACTGCATCTGTACCATCTAATACAGCATTTGATACATCCATGACTTCAGCACGTGTTGGCATTGGCTGTTCGATCATTGTTTCCATCATTTGAGTTGCAGTAATTACTGCGCGGTTTAAACGACGACTACGCGCTATAATATGTTTTTGTTTACCAACAAGTGCAGCATCACCAATTTCAACACCTAAATCACCACGAGCAACCATCACAACATCTGAAGCTAAAATAATACCATCAAGCACGTCATTATCGTTAACTGCTTCAGCACGTTCAATTTTTGATACTAAACTTGCATTACAATTTGCTTCTCGGGCTAATAAACGAGCTTCACGCATATCAGCAGCATCACGAGGAAACGAAACCGCTAGAAAATCAACATCAATTTTAGCGGCTAACTTGATATCTTCTTTATCTTTTGCGGTTAACGCCGGGGCCGTTAAACCTCCACCTTGACGATTGATACCTTTATTATTTGATAAAGGACCACCAACAGTAACTTCAGTAAATACAGAAGCACCTTCAGTACTTAATACCTTTAACTGAACACGTCCATCATCTAATAGCAAAATATCGCCACTGCTAACATCGTTAGGCAGTTGTTTATAATCAATACCTACTTTTTCTTGGCAACCTTCACCTTTGGGTAAGTTGGCATCTAGTTCAAATTTATCACCAATGGCTAATTTTATTGGGCCATTTTTAAAAGTAGACACTCGAATTTTTGGGCCTTGCAAATCACCTAGTATACCTACGTAGATACCTAATTCTTTTGCTAATTCACGTACCATAGTTGCACGAGCTATGTGATCTTCAGGCGAACCATGTGAAAAATTTAATCTAACTACATTTACGCCAGCAGCTAGTACTTTTTTAAGAGTATCACGGTCTTCTGTTGCAGGCCCTAATGTGGCAACAATCTTCGTTCTTCTAGGCATTTTAATCCTTACAATTTTTTATTAATCATTAAATATTAAGAGCAACAAATACTACTCTTTGCGCTCAAAACGTGAGCTACGTAAACTGTCTTTTACTTTTTTTAAGTTATCTCTGAATTTTGTGCCACGTCTCAAGGTAAAACCTGTTGCTAAGATGTCAATTAACGCTAATTGTGCGATACGCGACGACATTGGCATATATAAATCTGTATCTTCGGCTACGTCAATTGATAAAACGATATTACACTCCTTAGCCAAAGGTGTCCCCTCAGTTGTTATACCAATAACTGTTGCATCGTTTTCTCTAGCAAGACTGGCTACTTCAACAAGAGATTTTGTTCGTCCCGTATGGGATATCAATACAACAACATCGCCTTGACAACTGTTTATAGCACTCATACGTTGCATTAATATGTCATCAAAATAAACGACAGGTACATTGAAACGGAAAAATTTATTTTGAGCATCGTGAGCCACAACGGCTGACGCACCTAAACCAAAAAATGAAATTTTATTTGCTTGTGTTAATAAATCAACGGAACGATTAATAGTCGATGTGTCTAAACTTTTACGGGCTAATTCAAGGTTTGCCATTGTAGATTCAAAAATTTTAGCTGTGTATTCGTCAGCGGTATCATTTTCGTCAACATGGCGGTTCACATAGGGGGTACCATTCGCTAAACTTTGTGCTAAATGTAATTTAAAGTCGGGATAACCTTTAGTGTCTAATCGGCGACAAAAGCGATTAACAGTAGGTTCACTTATGTTGGCTTGTTTAGCCAGCGCAGCAATACTTGCATGAATGACTGTACTTGGTGATGATAAAATCACCTCAGCTACTTTTCGCTCAGACTTACTAAATGTGTCTAGTTCATTAGCAATTTTTTCTAAAATATTCATTTGTTTTAGCCCTAGATCTTTTATTCACTGTAATTTATTTTCTGTAGTAATAACAGTAAAAATGAAAATTTATTTCATAATGTGAGCTAATATAAATCAAAACGACATTTTTTTGCAAATGAATATTGCGATACAATGCCTTTAAATACCTTATATTATATAGAATAAAATGTTTTACTATATGTTGTAAAATTACAAAAAGTACTTTACTGAGAATGAAACTCGCGCTAAATTAGTGCATAAATGTAGTTAAGTTTCATTACATACTAAAATTTGAGAAGTTATCTTATGGAAAATTTTGATTTTCAGTCTGCAAGCGAGATTGTTATTTTTGGCGCTCTAGGTGATTTATCACGTAGAAAATTATTACCCGCTCTATATCAATTAGACTTAGCAGGATTACTAAATCCAGAAAGTCATATTGTCGGTGTTGCTCGTCAAGAACACACTATTGAAGAGTTCGAAGCCTTTGTTATGGAAAACTTAACTTCTTTTGTAAAAGAAGGATTAGATAGTGATATTATTGAGCGATTTAAGTCTCGCTTGGTTTATCAAAACCTCGACTTTAAAGAAATCGACTCATATAAGAACTTAGCCGATACCTTATCAAGTGGTCACGATACTCGTGTTTATTATTTTTCTACACCTCCTGCTATATATGGCGATATTGGAAGTGGCTTGAACGCGGCAAATCTGATCACTCCTAATGATCGCGTAGTTATGGAAAAACCTATTGGCCATTGCCTTGAATCATCTAAAGTTATTAATGACCATGTATCAAAATATTTTGACGAAAAACAAATTTATCGTATTGATCATTACTTAGGTAAAGAAACCGTACTAAACTTACTCGTATTGCGTTTTGCTAATTCATTATTTACGAATAACTGGGATAGAAATTGTATTGACCATGTGCAGATAACTGTTGCTGAAAGTGTCGGTATAGAAGGGCGCTGGGGCTTTTATGATGAAGCAGGCCAAATGCGAGACATGATTCAAAACCATTTGTTACAGATATTATCCTTATTAGCAATGGAACCGCCTGCTGACTTAGGTGCTGATAGTATTCGTGATGAAAAGCTTAAAGTTATACGTGCTTTAGTACCCATTACTCGTCAAAATGTAAAAGAAAAAACAGTACGTGGGCAATACGCTGACGGATTTTTAAATGGTGTAGCGGTACCTGGTTATTTAAATGAAGAAGGTGCCAACGAAAACAGCAATACCGAAACTTTTGTTGCCGTTAAAGCTGAAATTGATAATTGGCGTTGGAAAGGTGTTCCGTTTTACCTAAGAACAGGTAAACGAATGCCGGCTAAACACAGTGAAATAGTTATTCATTTTAAAGAACAACCTCATAATATTTTTAGTGATAGCTATGCTGATTTACCTTCGAATAAATTAACTATTCGGTTACAGCCTGACGAAGGAGTTGAGTTACAAATGATGAACAAAATTCCTGGTATAGCGTCGCAAATGAAAATACATGAAAACAAGCTCGATCTTAGTTTTTCAAAAACATATAAGAATACTCGTGTTGTCGATGCTTATGAGCGTTTAATGCTTGAGGTTATCAATGGTAATCAATCGTTATTCGTACGTCGTGATGAAGTAGAAGCCGCATGGACATGGGCTGATGGCATTATAGAAGCGTGGAAAGAAAGTAACGAAGCCCCTAAATCTTATCCAGCAGGTTCTTGGGGGCCTGTGTCATCAATATCACTTATTGCGCGTGACGATAGACAGTGGGTTGAATAAATGTATCAAATTAATGAGTTTCCTCAAAAGTCTGATCTTGACCAAGCTTTGGCTAATCAAGTAGCAGAATTATTAACCCAAGCGGTTAAGAGTAAAGGTAAAGCAAGTATCGCAGTATCTGGTGGTTCAACGCCGAAAGGTTTCTTTAATGCGCTGTCTAAAATGGACTTACCATGGAGTGACATTACAATCACGCTAGCGGATGAACGTTGGGTTGATTTTGACAGTGAAGCCAGTAATACACGTTTAGTGCATGAAAATTTACTTCAAAATAAAGCGGTAGCGGCTAAATTTTTTCATTTAAAGCAAGGCGATGAATTAACCCAAGAAACCTTAGCGGATCTGAATATAGCGGCTAAGTCGATGTTGTTACCACTTGATGTGTTAATTTTAGGTATGGGTGAAGATGGGCATACGGCTTCACTATTTCCTTGTAGTGATCAAATAGATGAAGGTTTAGCTAAATGCACTTCACCGTTATTACGGGTAATGCCTAAATCGGCACCCCATGAAAGAATTAGTTTTAGTTTTATTTATTTAAAACAAAGTAAAAATACCTTTTTACATATTAGTGGCGCTGGAAAAAAGGCGGTATTAAATAAAGCTCTAGCAGATAGCGATTTAAGAGAAATGCCAATTCGGGCATTTTTACAAGACCCTGACGTGAATACACAAGTGTTTTGGGCGGAGTAATTTATGAATAAACAAATAACAGCGATAACGAATAAAATCATAGAACGCAGTAAAGAAACACGTGCAGCTTATTTAGCTAAAATTGATGCACAAAAATCTCAAACTGTTCATCGTGCAAATTTATCATGTGGTAATTTAGCTCATGGTTTTGCTGCATGTGGTAAAGAAGATAAGCAAATTCTTCGTGGCCTTAATCATTCAGATGTTGCAATAGTGTCAGCATATAACGATATGCTTTCTGCACATCAGCCTTATGAAACTTACCCTCAAATTATTAAACAAGCTATACGTGAAACCGGTGGTGTAGCACAATTTGCTGGTGGAGTACCAGCTATGTGTGATGGGGTAACCCAAGGCCAACCGGGTATGGACTTAAGCTTAATGAGCCGCGATGTTATTGCTATGTCTACAGCCGTAGCACTTTCACATAACATGTTCGATGGCGCAGTAATGCTTGGAATATGTGATAAAATTGTTCCCGGTTTATTGATTGCTAGTATGACTTTTGGTCACTTGCCTACCGTATTTATTCCTGCTGGACCTATGCCATCGGGTATTCCTAATAAAGAAAAAGCGCGTGTACGTCAGCAATTTGCAAAAGGTGAAATTGGTGAAGATAAGTTATTAGAAGCTGAATCTGCATCTTATCATACTGCTGGTACTTGTACTTTCTTTGGAACAGCAAACTCTAATCAGTTAGTTGTCGAAATAATGGGATTACACTTACCTGGTGCCTCTTTTGTTCCTCCTAATACTCAATTAAGAGAAGAGTTAACTAAAGCCGCATCAAGACAAGTGACTCGTTTAACACAACAATCAGGCAATTACATGCCTGTTGGTAAAATGGTTGATGAGCGCTCAATTGTAAATGCTATTGTTGCTTTACTTGCTACGGGTGGTTCAACCAATCTTACCATGCATATTATCGCATTCGCCAAAGCCGCTGGCATCATTATTAATTTCCAAGACTTTAATGACTTGTCCGATGCGGTACCATTAATTACCCGTATTTATCCTAATGGCTCTGCCGATGTTAACCACTTCCAACAAGCAGGTGGTATGGCGTTATTGTTTAAAGAACTACTAGCCGCTGGCTTACTTCATGAAGATGTAGAGACTATTTGTGGTAAAGGATTATCTCAGTACACTAAAACACCACAAATGAAAGATGGTCAATTAATATGGCTTGATACCTTTGACAAATCGGGTGATCCCGAAGTTATTGCTACTACTGAAAAGCCCTTCAAAGCGGACGGTGGTTTGAAAGTATTAAAAGGTAATTTAGGTACATCAGTAATAAAAACCTCTTCTTTACGTGATGGAAGCTTGATTATAAAAGCGCCTGCTGTTGTCTTTGAAGACCAACATGAATTAGATATTGCATTTAAAGCGGGCGAGCTTGAAAAAGATTTTATTGCCGTTGTTCGTTTCCAAGGCCCTAAAGCACGCGGCATGCCTGAACTACATAAATTAACACCACCTTTAGGCGTGTTACAAGATAAAGGTTTTAAAGTTGCACTAGTTACCGATGGTCGTATGTCTGGTGCATCAGGTAAAGTACCTGCCGCTATACATTTATGTCCCGAAGCGTTAGACGGTGGCTTGATCGCGAAAATTAAAAATGGCGATATGATCACACTTAATGGTGATACTGGAGAGTTAACACTTGATGTTAATGAACAGGAATTAGCAACAAGAGAAAATGCACAATTCCAAGTAAATGGTCATCATCAAGGTATGGGGCGTGAGCTGTTTGGCTTTATGAGAAGAAATTTAAGCTCAGCTGAAACTGGCGCTTGTTCGTTATTTGATGAGTAATATTATGACCGATCAAGTAATTAATATTGTTGCAGATATCGGAGGAACAAACCTTCGGATTGGTGTTATTAACGAAAAAGGTAACGTTGATTTACTGACCGTTTATCAATGTAACGACTTTGATGATCTAAGTGCAATTGTTCAGACTTTTTTGGTTGAAAAGTCTATTGTAGCTAAAGAAATTAATGCCTGTTTCGCTATTGCTTGTCCAGTAGATAATGATCTTATCAAGATGACTAATCTACCGTGGCAGTTCTCAAAATCTGAGCTTAAACAAATACTTGGATTTAAAAAGTTATTATTTATAAATGATTATACTGCTATAGCACATGCGATTCCTTTTTTGAACGATGAACAAAAAGTCAAGGTTGGTGGCGGTTCCGTTATTCAAGGTAAGCCTATTTCTATATGTGGTCCTGGAACGGGTTTAGGTGTTGCTAATGTAGTACCTGTAGGCAGTCATTGGGAAGCGTTAGGCGGTGAAGGCGGACATGTAGATTTTGCCCCTGTTGATGCTACTGAAATTGCAATTTTAGAAATATTATTAAAAAAATATAATCATGTTTCTTATGAACAAATATTATCAGGATTAGGATTAGAGCAGATATATCATGCACTATGCGAAATTCATCAACGTGATTTACCTAAGCTGTCTGCACAAGAAATTTCAACTAATGCACTTAATAAACAGTGCGATATTTGTCAACAAACACTGGAACAGTTTTGTAAAACTTTAGGTAGCTTTGCCGGAAACTTAGCGTTAACACTTGCTAGTTTTGGCGGAGTTTATATTGCAGGGGGAATCGTCCCTCGCTTTACTGAATATTTAATTAATAGTGAATTTAGAAGTCGGTTTGAAGATAAGGGTAGGTTTAACTTATTTAATTCAAGCATACCAACTTTTGTGGTTACAGAATCACAACCGGGCATATTAGGTGCATCGGCATATCTTCGCCAACATAATAAAGAGGAATTATGACGTTAACTAAAAATTGGCAAATACCATCAAAAGACTTATTTTCAATGGGGCCAGTAGTACCTGTATTAGTCATTGAAAATGTGGAAGATGCATTACCTATCGCTGAAGCTTTATTAGCTGCAGAAGTTAAAGTTTTAGAAGTTACTTTACGTACACCTTCAGCACTTGACGTTATCGCTAAGATAGCGAAAGAACTACCTGAAGCTATCGTAGGTGCCGGTACTGTAACTAATCGTGAGTTATTGCAACGCTCAGCAGATGCTGGTGCTAAATTTGCTATAAGTCCGGGCTTAACCAAAGATCTACTTCAAGCGGGTAATGAAGGCGATATCGCATTAATTCCTGGAATTTCTTCTATTTCAGAATTAATGGATGGCATTGATCTGGGATATGATCATTTCAAATTCTTCCCTGCTGAAGCATCTGGTGGTGTAAAAGCGATTCAATCGATTGGTGGACCATTCCCTGATATTCGTTTTTGCCCAACTGGCGGTATTAACATTAACAATATTCGTGATTACTTAGCATTAAAGAACGTTGCGTGCTGTGGCGGTTCTTGGTTAGTTTCTGATGAAATTATTGCTAACAAAGATTGGAATAAAATTACAGAATTAGCTAAACAGGCATTAGCTCACGTTAAATAATATAACATTGAGTCGTCTGTTTTGGTTGGTATAAATAAAAAGCTAGGTTTTATCCTAGCTTTTTTGTTGATTATTTTGAGGTGAACGCTAACGAATAGCATGCGTAATAAAAGTATTTACCGCATTATTTTTAACCGGATCCCTGAATGCGGGGCTGATAAATTGAGGCTCTATAAGGTATTTTTTATCAATCAAGCGCGAGATCAAAGGTAAAAATTCTAAAGATGTTTTCCCCGCTAACAGATGATTAAAGTTATTTTCATGCTCGTATGCATTTAATATCAAACTAAAGCCTTTAAGATAAAGGTAGTCTTTGGTATAGCCTCCGCCTCGATAAACGCGCGCTGTAATGGTATAAGCTTGGTTTTCTTCAACGCGATATCTTTCTTTAAGCATTAAAAACGTAGTCCGAAAGCTTTTATCCTCTATCATTGATTTAACCGCGACCACTCTTAAAGCTAATGTTTTGAGTCGATGTAAAGTTAAATTACCTGAAAGATATTCACTTAAAATAGCTAAACCTTCTTGTGTCATGGTATTTAGGGGGCAACCGAGCGACAAAATTCCTAAAGGTTGTTTGCGAGCGTTTAATGATGTGGCTAAATGCACCCCTAATTCGTGATGTGCTAAAGCGTTCGCATCTTTTTCATAGAGCTTAGCATGACTATTAATTTTAACACTAGTACCAGATACTAATGCGTTGGCCACCATCGATTCATCAAATTGCACTGTCCATTGGTACCCTTCGTCTTCAACCATCTTTGAGAGTATCTCTTTAATCCCTTGTGCATCCACTATATCTCCTTTTTTGTCGTATGGGTTTGTAGGTAAATGTAATACAAACTGAGCATTATGGAGATCTTTATCGCTAGGCTCACCATAGTATCTCAGCGAGTCATACAAAAATTCATTACTTCCAATAGATTTAAACTGATCTATTTTATCCACGTAGGAATCAATAACGGCTAAATATAGTGTGTATAAATCTTCATCTTTTATATTTTCTAACGGTAAGTTAAATAGCTGACGTTTTAATTCAAAAGGATCAATATTGGTCGTTTTGTAAGTGAAATTTGGCTCACTTGAAAAATTACTGGCAAAAAATCTTTCTTTTTCAGTTAAATAATTGAGTGGCTTTACTGCATCTAAGATATCAATACCTTTTACAAGTGAAAAAAGTTTGGCATCAATTTTAGGTATTAATGGTTCAACAATGCTTTCCATAAGAATGACTCGATAAGTTTAGTGATAACGAAAAATGTTAACACTGAATATTTATTTAAAGATGCTTAAAAATAGCGGTTGATTGGCATAGCAGTCAATCGTTATTTTAGATAAATATTTAAGTAAATTCTAAGGTTTACTCAGGGAGAGGCAATAAAATCTGATTGGTATATAAAGTTCAAAAAAACGGTAACCTAAGTTACCGTTTTATAAATGATAGCGTGTGCTATTAATTGTTTGAAATATAACTCACTAAATCTAACACTTTGTTTGAATAGCCAATTTCATTATCGTACCAAGAAACAACTTTCACAAATGAATCTGTTAACGCGATACCAGCACCGGCATCAAAAACAGAAGTGCATGTCTCACCTAGAAAATCATTAGAAACAACATTATCTTCTGTGTAACCTAATACACCAGCAAGTTCGCCTTTTGAGGCAGCTTTCATAGCGTCACAAATTTCTTGATAGCTTGCAGGATTTTTAAGATTAACCGTTAAATCTACTACAGACACATTTGGAGTAGGGACACGAAATGCCATGCCTGTTAACTTACCGTTAAGCTCAGGTATAACTTTACCTACAGCTTTTGCAGCACCTGTTGATGATGGAATAATGTTTTGTCCCGCACCACGGCCACCACGCCAATCTTTCGCTGATGGTCCATCTACCGTCTTTTGTGTTGCTGTCATCGCATGAACGGTTGTCATTAATCCGTCAGCAATACCCCAGTTATCATTTAATACTTTAGCAATAGGTGCTAAACAGTTGGTAGTACAAGATGCGTTTGAAACAATATCTTGTCCTTTGTATTCTTTGTTATTAACGCCCATAACAAACATTGGCGTGTCATCTTTTGATGGTGCTGAAAGAACAACTTTTTTAGCGCCAGCTTCAATGTGTTTACGGGCTGTTTCATCTGTTAGAAATAAGCCTGTTGATTCAACTACAACATCAACGTTAATTTCACCCCATTTTAAATCAGAAGGGTTACGTTCAGCAGTTACTCGAATTGGCTTACCATTAACGATTAATTGATCACCTTCAACTTCTACAGAGCCATTAAATCGGCCATGAGTTGAGTCATATTTCAACATATAAGCCATATAATCTAAATCAATTAAATCATTAATACCCACAATTTCAATATCAGATCTTTCTGCCGCTGCTCTAAAAACAAAACGGCCAATGCGACCAAAACCGTTTATACCAACTCGAATAGTCATACTGACTCCATAGAAAAACAATAATGTAGTAAAATTACACCAATTGTGAAAAATATCAAGTAAAATCTGACAGTAAGAGCTGTATAATATAGATTAATCACTTATAAGTTGTATTATTACGAATGAGTGGAAGCTTAATACGCTAGATTTTGCCGTAAACTGATATTAAACAACTTACTTACGTGGTAAAATATTTCGAATTTTTAAAGTGTAATTTTTGGACGTATAAGAATGACTCAGAGTACTCGCTGTGACATCGGCTTTATTGGCCTTGGTGTTATGGGTAAAAACCTCGTATTAAACCTTGCTGATAATGGCTATTCTATCGCTGCTTTTGATCTTGATAATGAAAAAGTTAAAGCTGTTATAGCTCAAGATAAATTTGAAAGTAAATCAGATAATGCGCGAGTTGTAGGCTGTTCATCTTATACAGAGTTATTATCAAAATTAAAAACCCCGCATTTAATTGTCTTATCTGTTCCTGCTGGAGCGCCTGTTGATCAAGTATGTGAAAGTTTGATCGGTGGTGGTGTTCAACCTGACGATATTGTTATTGATACTGGAAATAGCTTATGGGTTGATACCGTAAAACGAGAAGAAAAATATAAAAATAATTTTATTCTTTTTTCATCAGCGGTTTCTGGTGGTGAAGTTGGGGCCAGATTTGGTCCTGCACTTATGCCGAGCGGTTCTGCTTATGCATGGACTCGAATTCAACCTATTTGGGAAGCTATTTCAGCCAAAGTAGACAGCGTAACCGGTAAGCCGCTTGAACGGACTAAGCCAGGAGAAGTTGTCAACGAAGGTGAACCATGTACAACTTATATTGGTCCTGCTGGAGCAGGGCACTACGTAAAAATGGTTCACAACGGCATTGAATATGCTGATATGCAAATTATTTGTGAAGCCTATCAAGTATTGCGTGATGGTTTAAAGCTTAGTGCTGAAGAAATAGCTGATATTTTTGCACAATGGAATAAAGGCCCATTAAATAGTTATTTAATGGAAATATCTGTTGATGTTTTACGACATAAAATTGATGTAGACGGAAAACAAATTCCCCTTGTTGACGTAATTTTAGATAAAGCCGGCCAAAAGGGAACGGGGTTATGGACTGCTATGAGCAGTTTAGAATTAGGCACCCCAGCACCGACTATTTCACAGGCGGTTTATGCTCGTTCAATTTCATCAATGAAAAATATTAGAGTACAAGCATCAGAATTGTTAATAGGGCCAGAAACGCTTTCGTTATCTGAAGAAGAAAAACAATCATTCATCAAAAATTTACATGATGCTGTATATTGTTCAAAAATATGTGCCTATGCACAGGGCTTTCAGCTAATGAAACAAGCTGAAAATGAACATGGTTGGACACTTAACTTTTCGAGTATTGCTAAAATTTGGCGAGCAGGCTGTATTATTAGAGCGGCCTTCTTACAATCAATAACAGCAGCATTTGAGCGTAACGAACAATTAGAAAATTTATTGTTAGATCCTTACTTTGTTGAGCAATTAAATAATAATCAACTCAATTGGCGCCAAGCAATTTCTACCATTTCGTTAATGGGAATACCTGCTGGTGCTTTATCATCGTCACTGTCTTATTTTGATTCAATGCGCAGTAATGTTTTACCAGCTAACTTATTACAAGGGCAACGTGATTACTTTGGTGCTCATACTTTTGAGCGGGTAGATAAAGCCGCAGGGAAGAAGTATCATGTGGAATGGGCAACAGCTGACAAAGAAATGAAACAAGTTGAATAATGACTCAAGATCCTTATAAAGATAAATTAAGTGAAGCCGCCTATCGTGTTTGTCGATTAGCGGCAACAGAACAGCCATTTTCTGGTGAGTATAACGATCATTGGCTAGAGGGTACATATCATTGTGCTTGTTGCGAACAAGCACTTTTTGAATCATCGGCTAAGTTCAATGCTGGTTGTGGTTGGCCGAGTTTCTATCAAGGTGTTAATGAGTCAATTGCGTATTTTACCGATAATTCACACCACATGGTGCGTACCGAAATACAGTGTAAAAACTGCCAATCTCATTTAGGTCATGTATTTGATGACGGGCCAGAGCCTACGGGCAAACGTTATTGTGTCAACTCGTTAAGTCTTACTTTTATTGCTAAATAATGTGACGTTAATAGACATTATTAACAAGTGCATTTAATAAATAACTACACCTAATTGTTTAACGCTAATACTTTGGCGCTTTAAATTCACCTGCTTGTATTTTATTTAGTGTTGCACTGGCTATCTTATTGAGAAAAGCATCATCTAATTGATAACCTTTAATATAATTATCAAGGGTTTCTTGTTTTATATCTTCATCTTCGGGGGCATATAAACGTAGGACTTTAAGCCAAATATATGTTTGTTTAGCTTCCTGTTTATCAGCAAAGTAAGTCGCTATGGCTTTAAATACCTCAACATTAATTTGCTGCTTAGGTTTGACCAATTCGAGAGAATGATAAAGTAACCCTAACGTTTTAATAGGATCACGTTTGGTGTAATAGGTGGCTAGCTCGAATTGAGATTCGTGTGTCTTTAACAGTTCTGTATGCTCCAAAGCCAGAAATTTCGCTAATGCGTTTTTATCTAAATAACGTGACCAATGATAGTAAAGTAGACGTGGGTGTTCGGAATGTTTGGTGATTTCTGAGATTCTTTTAATTTTTTCTTTGGTGATAGCTAAATTATTTAAACGTCTTGTTTGCTTTTCTTTAAGTTTTATATGTTCGATTAAAGAGGCTTTAGCGATACACTTCTCATATTTTTCATACGCAATTAGTTGATTAAATTTTTCTAGATCGTGTGGGTTTTCTTTATGCTCCCAATTAGCATAGGCCACTTCAATGCGTTCTCTTTTACACCAAGTATCTTTGGTAAACTCTTGACATATTTCTGGATTTTCAGCACATAACGTTGAAAAGCTTGGACGCGAGTCACAAGCACTTAATGCTAAGATAAATAAAAGATTGATGTAAATAATTCGATTCATTAAATAAACCAATATTTATCAATTAATTTTTTGTAACTTGTGGAGAAATATTTCATGTTCTATTACAATAGCGCCGCATTTCGTTATTAATAATCTAGAATAAGATTATAATAGCTTATCGTTCATTTGACTGAAATAAAAAGGTTTACGTAATGACGTCTCATCTTGAGGAAGAATATCAAATTAGTTGGCAAGAACGCCAAACATTTGCTGAAAACATGCAACCGATTATCGGACAACTCTTTAGAAATAAAGGTGTAGAGATTTCGGTGTATGGTCGTCCATTAGTGACAGCAACATCAATTGACATTATTAAAGCGCATAAATCTGTAGCTTTGCATGAAGGAAGCAAACTACGTTTACGTGAAAGTTTTCCTTTTGTTGAAGCATTAAGCAAAATGGATTTATCACCGGCACGTATCGATGTTGGTAAACTCGCTTATCGTTATTTATTTAAAGGTGAGTCAAACGGCCTTTCAATTGAACAATATTTAGAAAAAGAGCTTGCTGATATTGGTAAATCTGCCGCCGAGCAAGCGCCTAAAGATGTAGTTTTATATGGTTTTGGACGAATTGGTCGATTACTTGCTCGATTACTAATTGAGCGAGCAGGTCCAAGTTCTAAACTTAATTTACGGGCGATTGTTATTCGTCCAGGTAAAGACGGTGATCTTGAAAAACGTGCCAGTCTATTAAGAAGAGACTCAGTTCACGGCGCGTTTAATGGAAGTATTACTATTGATGAAGAGCATAAAGTAATAAAAGCGAATGGCGCATTCATCCAAGTTATTTATGCTAAATCGCCATCAGATATCGATTATACCCAATATGGTATTAACAACGCATTAGTGGTTGATAACACAGGTATTTGGAGTGACGAAGAAGGTTTAGGTCAACATTTGCAATCGAAAGGTGTTGATAAAGTGCTATTAACAGCACCAGCGAAAGGCGATATCAAAAATATTGTTTATGGTGTGAATGAAGACATGATCTCAGCTGAAGATAAAATAGTTTCTGCAGCAAGTTGTACAACAAATGCTATAACACCAGTGCTTAAAGCAATTAATGATGAGTTTGGTATTCGTAACGGTCATGTAGAAACAGTTCATTCTTATACTAATGACCAAAATTTAATTGATAACTATCACCCAGCGCCACGCCGTGGCAGAAGTGCACCTTTAAATATGGTTATTAGCACTACAGGTGCCGCAAAGGCAGTTGCTAAAGCATTACCTGAATTAAAAGGGTTATTAACAGGCAACGCAATTAGAGTACCTACGCCAAATGTATCAATGGCAATAATGAATTTAAACCTTAAGAAATCTACAGATAAACAAGCATTAAATGATTATTTACGTAACATTTCTTTAAATTCTAAGCTGCAAAACCAAGTTGATTATACGGCGTCTACTGAGATTGTATCAACTGACTTAGTTGGATCACGTTATGCCGGTGTTGTTGATTCGCAGGCAACAATTGTTGATGGTGATCGCGCTGTATTATATGTTTGGTATGACAATGAATTTGGTTATAGCTGTCAAGTGGTCCGAGTGATGCTTGAAATGGCTGGTATATTAGTTCCAACGTTACCTGCAAACTAATACCACTTTACTAATATTTAATTAAGGCGCTACTGGTTAGCGCCTTTTTTATGCTACAACCATTAAATAATTATTAAAGTTATAAAAGAGGTTGCCGATACAGTGATGTAAGCCAATGTACTATAAAATAATTGAGGTTAGTTAAATGGCACTGAGTATGAATACTACAACCCCTGTAAACACTGAAACAGCCCATGGTATTAAAACCGCTAACTTAGTAAAAGATCAAACTGAATTAGAAGGTCAAATGGCATTAAATTTAATTCAGTCAGCTGATATTAATATGCAAGTTGCTGCGCCTACAGGGCATAAAGGTCATATCGTTAATATAAAAGTTTAGTCATAGTATTTGATAACTAAATACAGCGTGCAGGTTTTGGTAAGCCTGCATATTTTGTTGCTTGTTTGGCCGGCCCTTCAGGAAACAAGCGATACAAATAACGACTACTGGCTTTTTCTTCGCCAAATTGTGCTTTCATTGCTTTTGTCAGTGCTCTAATCGCTGGTGACGTGTTATACGTGAGATAAAATTCCCTTACAAAACGAATAACTTCCCAATGAGCTTCAGTGATTTCTACATCTTCTTGCTCAGCAATTTTTAAAGCTAGGGCTTCACTCCATAAGGTATGATCTAACAAATACCCCTGTGGGTCGGTTTCAATTATTTTATCGTTAAATTCAATCATTACTGCCAAGTGATCACATTTTGGTGGTTAAAAATTAATTCGAGTAAATATTCGTAGTTTATTACTATTGCTGTATTTACCTGAAGCCCTCTAGCGTTAATATGTTCCTCAATGGCATAACATTGCTTAAGTGGTATTATTTTTTGTGCATCACTAATAAATGCGCTATTAATATTATAACAACCGTCATCAATCAGCACTATCACATCGGTCGCACTGAGATTCGTTAAGCATAAATTTATGCTGTTATTACTTAATGCTGAATCTCTAATTAAATGTAGTGTTGTCATCAGTTACCTTAAAATGTTAGTACAGCATTGTGTTGGTGAAGTAATAATGAAAACTCTTCAGGTGAAACTACCATAACGCCTTCAATATGAAATTCAGGGGGTAAATTTCGTTCAATTAAACTTTGTTGGCACACATAAATTTTTTCAAGATCATAAAACTCGAATGCCGAAAATGTTTTTAAGAAGTCTTTAGTACCAATGATATCTGGTTGTTGTTTATCAATTAACTGATATACGCCATCGCCTTGAAAAAATAAACTTGTTTCTTGTTCAAAGCTTCCATAGATCAGCGCAACATCAAGCGCTGCTTTTGCCGCTGTTTGAGAGAAGGGCGCTTTTGTATTTAAAATAGCAACTTTTTTACTGTTACTTGTCATTATAATTGCACCAACCTGTCGGCTTGATTTGTTAGCATCACCAATTCACCTAATCCTGAGAGGGTAAACTCTGGGTGAATTAAAAAATTATCATCATCAGGAAAAATTAACCCCCGCTTTTCTGCAGCTGTAGAGCATAAATGCAAAGGCACCTGATTTTGCTGATTTAGCTTTTTCCATAACGAAATAATTTGTAATTCATCACTTGGAATAGCTAAGTATTTACTGGCATTTAGCACGCCATCTTGATAGAAAAACACACCTGTAACCGTAATATTACTTTGTATTGCTTGTTCCACAATTTTAAATGCCGTATACGATAGGTTGCTTGTGGGTGCGCTTGTAACTACAACAGCTAGAGATTGAGTCAATGAATTTACCTTTGTGAATTAAAAACCATAAAAAAAGCCTCGATTAACGAGGCTTTTTATTATAAATCAATTTATTGTAAATGTTTAATCATCGCCGCCAAAAGCACCTAATAAATGAAGTAGGCTGGTAAAGATGTTATAAATATTTAAGTATAATGATACGGTAGCGCGAATATAGTTACGCTCACCACCATTAATAATACGGCTTGTATCAAATAAAATAAGTCCTGACATGATAAAAATAATGGCAGAGCTAATTGCTAGTGATACAGCAGGTACTTGGAAAAATATATTGGCAACTGCAGCAATTAAAACCACAATTAAACCAACCATTAAAAATCCACCCATGAAAGAGAAGTCTTTCTTAGTGGTTAATGCATAACCTGATAATGAAAAGAATATTAATGCCGTTCCGCCTAAAGCTTGCATGATTAATGAACCACCGCCAGGCAATGATGCATAATAATTAAGCATTGGTCCTAAAGAAGCTCCCATTAAACCTGTAAATGCGAAAATCCAGAAAATTCCGTTCGCTTTATCTGCTTGCTTATGAACAACAAATAATAAACCAAAAGCAACAAGTGTCATTACTAAAGCCGCCATGTGAGATAAACCCATAGCCATTGATATACCAGCAGTAACAGCACTAAATGCTAAGGTCATAGACAAAAGCATGTATGTATTTTTTAATACTTTATTGATTTCAAGAGCAGAGCTTTTACTCGCTGTTTGAAAACCCATATTAGTTTGCATAAAAAATTCCTCTAAAAACTTCATTATGTTGTTATTAAGATAAGGACATTAATGTAAAGTTCAAGTGTTTAAAACAATACTTTGCAACCCTTTGACATATTATGGCATGGGTTATTTCAAATTACTACGTTATAGTTGATTAAACCGATCAATTATTTGTTTCCGTTTGTAACAGTCAAGACTATGGTCATTAATCAAGCCACACGCTTGAAGATACGCATAACAAATTGTAGACCCAACAAACTTAAAACCTCGTTTTTTCAAATCTTTACTCAGCTTATCAGAGATAGCAGAGGTAGTAGGGTGGTCGTCATTATTATTGAATTGATTAACGATAGTTTTATTCTCAACAAAGCCCCATAAATAGTCACTGAATGCTCCAAATTCATTTTGAATTTCAATAAAGCGTTTCGCATTATTTATTGTTGCAGTAATTTTAAGTCTATTTCGAATGATCTCATTATTAAGCATAAGCGATTCAACTTTGTTCTCATCGAAAGTGGCAACCGTTTTTATGTCAAAGTTTGCAAAGGCTTTACGATAACCCTCACGTCTTTTTAAAATGGTATACCAACTTAAACCTGCTTGAGCTGACTCTAATGTTAAATTTTCAAATAATTGTTGATCATTGTGAACAGGAACTCCCCATTCGTTATCATGATATTCTACATAATCGGGCTTGCTTGTATCTAACCATAAACATCTAGCTAGCGGAGTATCAGTCATAAAAAACCTTTAAATTGATTGAATCAACAACAATGTGATTAAAAAAATAGCAAACACACCAAATGTTTAAATAAGTACTTTACAAGGTGTTTTTGACACTTTAATATTCGCTCCGTTCAAAAGCAAACAGCTTTTGCACACACATGGTGAGATGGCTGAGTGGTCGAAAGCACCGGTCTTGAAAACCGGCAAGGGTTTGTAGCCCTTCTAGAGTTCAAATCTCTATCTCACCGCCATATATAGAAAAGCCGCTATTTATAGCGGCTTTTTGCTTTCTGGTGTTTTAAAATGTTAAATGAACAATTTAAAAGGGTTGGTAGCGCTAAACCTTCGAGTAGAGTTCAAATCTCTATCTCCAGGTTTTTATCACATCCCTGTGAAAACCACATAACTTCGTCCCTGAAGTTAACAGCCATATTCTAAGAAACCGTTAATTTATTAGCGTTTTTTTTCGTCTAAATATTATTTAATTACAAACAGTGGGTTTGTAACAACATACCGTCTTAATAAAATACTAATCTACATCGATAGAAATACTTAAATACTTTAGGTCGTTAAAGCTACACACTTAATCAAAAATATAATTTTAAACACTGTTATTTTGTACAGTAATAGTTAAATCCGCCTTTCCACAAGAAAGGCGGCAATTAGCCTTCTTTCACACAAATGAAAAATAGCAGCTTTTGTATAAGGTTTTGTAATTTAATATTTAATCAAGTAACCTTAGCTACAATAAAATAATCGAGGTGGATACTGTACGTTTATGGAAAGGCGGATCGTAGCCGCCTATTAAGCTGTTATGTGAAAGGGATAAATAGATACTATGGAGCAAGTGTTTTGGTTATAAGGGTGTTGGGAGTTATCGTCGGTTTGCTTTTTGTAGCTCTATCTCCGTTTATGGCGTATTCCGGCGAGGAAACTCTAACCATGTGTCTATCTATATTTATTCTAGGGGTATTGTTTTTAGTTTACGGTGTAAAAGGCAACCAGGGGTTGCTCAAAATACTTCCTAAAAATACTAATCTAAAACTGTGGTAATTACACATAACAAAAACATCAACTGGAAAACTACTCGCTGTAAAGCGCTCGTATTTTCCCGTTATATTAAGCGTTATGTGCTTCAATAAGTCTGAGCATTACTCAAGCGAGGAGAGAGTATTTTGACATTAGATGAATACAGAAAAGAATTTGAACAATCTTCAAACAGATCTATTTCAATGCCGGTTGCTGGAACCATTATTTGGAGTTTAGTTGGGCTTTTAAGTACACAATTTAGCGCAAATATTTCTATTTATATTTTACTTTTTGCAACAGGCGGGATTTTTCCTATAGCTTTATTAATTGCTAAATTTAGAAAAGAGAACTTAGTTTCCTCATCCAACCCTTTAGCAAAACTAATGGGCTTATGCATAATTATGGTTAATCTGCTTTGGGCTGTCCATATACCATTACTTTTAAATGCACCTGAATTTGTTCCTTTGAGTTTAGGCGTTGGATTAGGACTTCATTGGGTAGTATATTCTTGGATCGTTAAACATCCTGTTGGCTTAATTCATGCTGTGTTAAGAAGTATTTTAATTGTAGCAGCTTGGTATTTATTCCCTAACAGTATTATTTTAGCTATCTCTTGCGTTATTGTTTTAACTTATTTAATAAGTATTTATCAAATGTTAACCAGAGATATATCAAGCACATAACAAGCCAAATAAAGCGGGACTGCTAACAGTTTGCTCGGTTTCGCTTCGCTACACATTTTAGTAAACAATTTTTAGCTCCTTATTGGGCGTTAGAGCTAAAAGGAGAAAGCTTTGAATAAATCATAGCTATTGTTACCACTTGCACTTTTTGTTGTTTCTTGTGCTACAACAACTAAAGTTGAAGAACCAAAAATAAATTACCTCGATATATCAGATAAAGATCAAATTAAATTAATTGATGAGTATTGGACTGTTGCAAAAAGGATTGAACCTAGATATCCAATTTCAGCAGCTAAAAAAAATGTATCTGGTTGCGTTGATCTAATCGTTGGTATTGATCAAAATGGAAAAGCCCAAGGATATAAGGTTCGTTCATCGTACCCTAAAGGCGTATTCGATAAAAATGCAGCTGCTACTTTGGTTAAATGGAAGTGGCAAGCTACAGAGAAAAATAAAGATAATACACCTGTTTTAACTTCTATCCGTATGGATTTTTCAACTAGCAGGAATCCTAGTGATCCGGAATATCTACAAAACTGCCAAAACGGGAAGTTTGGCTCTATAAGGTTTTAAAGTCGGACACGTACAGTTTGCTCGCGCTCCGCGCATTTTAGCAAACTGTTACTCGCCGCTTAAAATGGCGTTGGTATGACTTCCCTTTGTCAGGCATAAGCAGTCTATGGCAACAAGAAGATTTGACAGCAGATCTACAGCGTTTATTAACAATGTGCATGTTTACTTAAAGCACTAAAGTTGATAAAAACGTTAAACAAAATTATGGTTATGTAAAGAAAAACGCAGTATTTAACTGCGTTTTATGTTGATAGATACAAGATAACGTATCTAACTATCAGGTAATTAAACTTATCAGCCTGTTAATTCTTGACTGTGCACATACTCATTTAACACCACAACTTCTGCGCGTTTGAAAAAGTTGAAATCGGTAGCGGTTGCTAAGGTGTAAGCGCCCATCATTCGGCTAATAATTAAATCACCATTGTTAAGTTTAGGTAACATGATTGATTCGCTTACTACATCGATACTATCGCATGTTGGACCTGCAAGTACTGAATCAAATCGCACACCGTCTTGTTTAACACTGTCGATCGGATAAGCAGCTTCATCAAATATTAAACCGCTGAACGAACCGTATATACCGTCATCTAAGTAGTACCATGTTTTACCTTCTCGCATAGCTTGTCCCATTACAGATGCAACACTCGTTACAGAGCTTGCAACAATAAAGCGTCCAGGTTCTGCAATTATTTGCATGGTATCGGGCAATTGCGCAAGGGCTAAGTTAATTGGCGCACAAAAAACGTCAATTGGTAGCACATCAGCGCTATAAGGCACAGGAAAACCACCGCCAATGTCTAAAGTGCTTAATGCGGGTAAACCAAGCTCGCTTACTTGTGTAATAACCTTTGCACAGGCGTTTATAGCTTCTACATATTTTGTAGGGCTTGCTGTTTGTGACCCTACATGAAACGATAAACCCTTAATACGAATACCCAATTGTTGTGCGTAGGTAATAATTTCAATTGCCATTTCTGGGCTACAACCAAACTTTTTAGATAAATCAGCAAATGCATCTTTGTTGCGAAAACTTAAACGTACTAATATTTCTGCTTGATCTTTATAAACAATAAATTTTTCTAGCTCGTTAATGTTATCGACAACAAACACAGTACAGCCATAAGCTAGTGCATCACGAATGTCGCTATCACGCTTAATTGGGTGTGTGTGAATGGTTCGTTCGCTTGGTACGCCTTCACTTGCAACTAATTCAATTTCGCCGCTGGTGGCTAAATCAAAACTGGCACCTTCAGCTAATAATGTACGTACTACTGCTGCTAATGGTAAAGGCTTTAATGCAAAGTGAAGCGTAACACCCGGTAATGCATTTTTAAGTGCATGGTATTGGCGACGAATAGCTTCGCAGTCAAGCACCATTAATGGTGCGCCGAACTGTTCTGCTAGTTGCTCAATTTCTTCATTGGTCGGTTGCACATAAGCAAAGTATTCACTTTGGTTAGCGGCAACCGCAGTTGCAGGTACTTTAATGGTGTAATCTTTTAATTGTGTTGATAAAGCCATGGTATTCTCCGAGTAACAGGGCGTTTGTATTACACCCTAAGCAACCGCTCGGATAATATTTATCTACGAGTCGGTTGAGTGATATTAATAGTGCATATGCACAGTCAAATTCACTCTTGGATAGTTACTCATTTGCCTTGCTACAAACTAAATTTGTAATGTACTCGGATTGGCTATCATCAAGAAGTGGCGAGATAGTATAGTGGCTTTTAAATTTGTGCAACAGTTAATTTCAAATAAAATAAAATAATTTTATTTTTATTTAAAACAATAGGTTGCGTGATTAAAAATAATTGTTTTATCGATAAATAAAATGAATTAAAGTCCTAAAAAGGGTTTAAATATTAAGTTGTTTATTTCATTAATTTTGTCTGTATTATAATAGTAACACTAGGGAATGTACGCTCTTACAGTTAACGTTTTTCGTTATTAGGAACTGTAGTTTCCGCAGGAATAAACTCGCCGGTTAACCCGTCAACAATACGGCCATGATCTAAACGATTTAACCAATCTATATAATCATTAAACGCCATTGGCTTAGCATAGTAATAACCTTGACCAATGTCACAACCAAAGCCTCTTAATATATTTTCGTCTTCTTTGCTGTTGATCCCTTCAGCAACCACTTCAAGTCCTAATCCTTTGGCCATCTCTACAGTAGCTTTAGTAATAACTTTACGTTTAGGATCGGCATCAATGTTTTCAACAAATTGTCGATCTACTTTTAGCTCTTGAAAAGATAAGGTATTTATTTGTGACATTGATGAATAACCCGTACCAAAATCATCAATACTAATGGTTATGCCAATATCTCTGAGCTTTTCTATCAACTCTATGGTCTGTTTGTTTGAAGAAAATGAGGCTGATTCGGTAAGCTCAAAAATAATCTTATCTGCAGGAATTTCTGATGCTTCAATAATACTTATCACATCTAAAAAGAAATGCTCTCTCGCAATGTCTTTACCGCTAATGTTAATAGACACCATGTGATTATATCCGTATTCATCTATTAAATGTTTTTGTTGTTTTAAGGCGGTTTTTATTACCCATAATGTAATTGAATTAATTAACCCAATATCTTCTGCTAAGGGAATGAAAACCGTAGGAGGAATAAACTCACCTTGAGTATTACTCCAACGTATTAAACATTCACTGCTACAAACTCGTAAAGTTTTTAAATCAATTTGTGGTTGATGATATAGTGCTAATTTATTTTGTTCTAACGCTTGTTTTAGCTCTACAGCCATTTTCATGGTGTCGCTTTCTTTTCGTAATGAGTCATCATGAAAATAAGCCCATTTTTTAGACGACTTTTCTGCAATATTTAATGAAAGTAATGCATTATTTATTAATTCATGTGGGTATTTACCATGTTTTGGGTAATGAGTTATGCCAATAACACCAGATAAAGGAATTTGTAAGTCATTAATACGAAAGTTATCAGAAATTACATCTTGCGTTGATTTTACTAGATGCTCAATGGGTTGATGACTTAATTCATTATTTAAAATAAAGGCTAGGCAATGATTATTAATAAAACATAATTTTTCATGATTATCGGTAATCGCAATAACAGCATCGTTGTATGCATATAAAGATGACAATTTATTACTGAGGTTTTTAAATAGCTCTGTGTTGGTTTTATCGTCGATGTATAAAGCAATGCGTTCAATATGTTCAGGTTTTATTACCACCACAGAAATATCATTATTGCCATTTCGAATAAGTTCAGTAACCGTAGTTTCTAAGTTGGACTTACGAGGTAAGCCACTAGCATTATGATACCTTATGGTTTGTAGTCGTTCTTTTTCATTTCTTCGCATGCGCTCAGCCAAGGCAAAAGCCATTAAAATTAGCTCAATAATAACGGCAAAAAGAAAGGCATTACGTGTATAAAAATTATTGGTAATAATATTCATCAACGATAGTGGCTGTATGGCAGCACCAATTAATAAGGGGATCCACGATAAAATATAATATCTAGCCCAAGCAAAATCAGTTTTGACACGTTTAACAACTAAAACAATGCATAACAGATAAAATAAAGGTTGAAGTGAAAAGAATATTTTAGCTTGCAGTACATGGTCAAAAAATAGTGAGCATAACGCAATAGCAGTGGTTAAACCGCATATAGTTATCGACAATTTAAATAGCCAAGACTGCTGACCATTGTATTGAAGAAAATACACAGTAAATAATATTAAAAATATAACGAGGGAGTAATGAAATATTAACGTGTATTCATTAAACCATTGATGTATCTCAAATGGAAAAATATAACGGCCAAAACCATTAATACTCGCCAATACTATTAACGCTGATATTAAATAGCCAATATAAAATAAATACACTTTATCTTGAACGGCAAAATAAATGATTAAATTATAGAGTGTCATTAATACGACAACGGCAACAAATACTGTTGATAAAACAATTGTCAGTGTTGTTAATCGTTCAAATGCTTTTGTTTCGACCAATAATACGGGGATTTTAGGTGCCGCGTCGCTTTTCAACTGAAATAAATACTTTGCTTGTTGTTTTGCTTCTAAAGAAATTGCGACATTTGGATAAAAGCTTAATAAAATATTATCATTATTTAGTTGATAAATTGGTGCGAGAGATTCAGTTAAATTTTCATCAACTTTAAATACGTTAAATGATGTTAAAATAAAATTATCGGTAAATAGTGTGACCGAACGATTAACGTTACTTGTATTCGTTAAAGTGACCAATACCCAATAACTATCATTACTTAGCGTAAACGGTACTTGGTTATCGGGTGCCGCTTTAAAAAAATGAATGTTTTTTGTTACCCAATCAACCGAGTATTTGCTGTTTTCATCTATTAAAAAAGACGTTTCTTTACGTATATCTGTAATTGATGATTGTAATAGTGGGGCAATTATTTTTTGATTATGTGAATATATGCCATAGCCTATTAAGAAAAGCACCATTAATGTAATCAAAACACTAAGGTTGACCAAGCGGTATTTAATAACCGTCGATGTTCTTTGCATGTGTAAAGAGCTGTAAGTTGGCAATAAGTATTTTTAATTTTAGCAAAATTTAGCGATTTTTTAAAAAAACTTATAAAAAGTAAGCAAATAAAATTATTTGTAAAGTGCTTGATAATATTTTCAGATAATTTTTTATCTAATAAATGTAGCTAAAAAATATAAGGTAAGATGAAACATTACTCTATTTAATGAAATGTATGAACATACCGATTAAAGATATAACCTCTGAAGTGACTTGCTCAACTTGTCAGGCATGCTGTTGCCATTTAGAAGTAATGATAATTACTGATACAGGTGTGCCTGATAATCATATTACCTATGATAAATGGGGAGGACAAACCATGTTGCGTTTAGACGATGGTTGGTGCTCTGCATTAGATAGGGACACGTTAATGTGCTCAATTTATGAAAATCGCCCTTTGATTTGTCGCGAATTTGAAATGGCATCATCAGAATGTAAAAGTGAGCGAGCTGTGCATGGAATTATTCCATAAAAATATTGTTGGTGTAAAAGTAAGAATTACGTTGGAAACCTAATGAAAAAATCAATTAAAGCCGCACTTTTATCTGCATTAATTTATCCTGGTGTTGGACATTTTTTTCTTAAAAAATATAAACATTGTATTGTTTTTTTAGTTGCTTTTACTGTGCCTTTATTTTTTATCGTAAGTGAAATAATAACGAAAGCTCAATACATTGTTGATCAAATTAATAAGGGAGTAATTCCTTTAAATGTACCTGCGATATCTCAGGCATTAAATGATTCAATGGCCGGAAATAATCCCCAAGAATTAAATATTAAAATATATGTATTGATTATTATTTGGTTGCTTAGTGTTATTGACGCCTATCGTAACGGCTAAAAAATTCAGTAATATTTGATTAAAACGTTTAACTCCTAAACATTATTTGTAATTATATAAAATTAGCTTCCTAAAATCAGTTTTAACGGTTTAGATGTAAAAGGGAGTGCTACACATTTAAATTTGCTTATACAACAAGGAATAGTAAGTGATTGATAACGTAGAATTAAAAAATATAAAAAGTGTTCTTTTTATTTGCATGGGCAATATTTGCCGTTCACCGTCAGCTGAAGCCGTTTTCCGACATAAAATTAAACAACACGAGTTAGATTTAGTGATTGATTCAGCAGGTACAACGGGAGCGCATGCTAAGCAAAAGCCTGATGCAAGAGCACAAAAGGCAGGTATTGCCCGAGGGTATTCATTTGATAACCTTAAAGCACGTAAAGTTGTAGTTGATGATTTTGAAAAATTTGATCTTATTTTAGCAATGGATAAGCACAATGTCAGTGAGCTTTTAAGTATTTGTCCTTCACATTTAACCAGTAAAGTTAAGTTATTTCTCGATTTTGCTGATGACTTTGAAGAAAACGAAGTGCCCGATCCATATTATGGTGGCGCTGGGGGCTTTAAACTTGTTTTAGATATGGTAGAAAATGCAAGTGATGGTTTAATTACTAAATTAAAGAGTAATTAATAAACGCATTCTTTATAAAATTAGATAAAAAGATGTAGTTCACTGAGTCAACCACATCTTTTATTTAGTGATCATCTATTAAATGTTTTACTAAGTAGCTCTTGCGGTAATTACCGCATTAGCCAACGTTTTTAACATGGTTTCGCTTGTTGTTAAGTCAACACAGGCATCAGTAATACTTTGTCCATAGACTAAAGGCGTGTCTGCTAATACTTTCTGATTACCCGGCACTAAAAAGCTTTCTATCATAACGCCTGATATTTTATCTTCGCCTTTACTAATTTGCTCGGCAATACTAACGGCGACATCATTTTGTTTATTATGGTCTTTAAAGCTATTACCGTGACTACAGTCAACCATAATACCCGCATTAATATTAGCAGCTGCTAGTTTTTGTTTGGTATCAGCAACATCTTGTGGAGAGTAATTAGGGGTTTTACCACCACGTAAAATAACGTGTGCATGAGGATTACCATGAGTTTGATAAATGCACATTTGACCACTTTTATCTGGAGAATAAAGTACATGCGGAACACTCGATGCTTTGATCGCATCTAATGCAATTTGAATATTTCCATCAGTACCATTTTTAAAACCAACAGGGCATGACAATGCCGAGGCTAACTCTCTATGTACTTGGCTTTCTGTTGTACGCGCACCTATGGCACCCCAGCTGATTAAGTCAGAAATATATTGCCCAGTAACCATATCGAGGAACTCAGTACCCGCAGGTAAGCCAAGGTTGTTAATATCAAGTAATAGGTTACGTGCTAAATTTAAGCCTTTAGCCACTTTAAACGATTTATCTAGATCAGGATCACTAATTAAGCCTTTCCAGCCAACGGTGGTACGAGGTTTTTCAAAATATACTCGCATAATGATCAAGAGTTCATTTTTATACTTATCATGTAAGGGCTTTAATTGTTTAGCGTAATCAATTGCTGCTGTTGTGTCATGAATAGAGCATGGGCCGATAACAACTAATAATCTGTCATCATCGCCATTAATAACAGCTTCAATTTCTTGACGACTTTTAATGATAAAATTAGCGGTATCATCGGTTAAAGGAATTTGTTCTGCTAATTCTGCAGGAGTCACTAAATTTTCTATTAGTGTAGTTCTAAACTCATCGGTTTTTATGGTCATTGCTGTCCAAATTCAATATTAATACCCGTAATTCAATTAATACGGGGAAATTTATCGCGCTAACATAGCGAAAAAGCGGCCTTATGTGAACCGCTTTATTTATCTAAGCTTAAATTTATTGATATAAAAACGTTAAATTTAATATTTATGACGATGTAAACCAGTTTCAGCTAATATTTTTGCGGTAATTTCTTCAACTGAAAACTTAGTAGTATTCAAGAAAGGAATTTTTTCTTTTTTGTAAAGCGTTTCTACGGCTCTTAGTTCCATTCGGCATTGCCTTGCTGATGCATATTTACTATTGGCGAGCCGTCCGTCTCTAATATCCATTAACCTTTGCGGATCAATGGTTAAGCCATAAAGCTTCTTTTTGTGTGGAATTAAGAAGTCCGGAATTTTAAGATCATCCATATCATCGTCAATAAAGGGATAATTTGCTGCTTTTATTCCATATTGTAATGCTAAATATAAGGAAGTTGGGGTTTTACCCGAGCGAGAAACACCCACTAAAATAACATCAGCTTGAGCATAGTTAGCTATATTTCCACCGTCATCATTCGCTAACGCATAATTAACTGCATCTATTCGATAATCATACGTATTTTCATGAATACTGTGTGTTCGATGAGCTTTTGGCATAGCTTTAATGCCTAATTGATCCTCGATTGGTGATATAAAGTGTTCTAAAAAGTTATAAATAACACCGTCACAACTATCAATTATTTCTCTTATTTCATGATTAACAAAGGTGTGAAAAACTAACGGTGCCTCGCCTGATTTTTTTGCTACTTTATTTATTATTTCTTTGGTTTCTAAGGCTTTTTTCTTTGTTTCAACGAAAGCTATTGTTTGATGGTTGAACTCTACAGGAAATAAAGAAAGTAGGGCGTGACCAAAAACTTCAGAGGTGATCGCGGTACCGTCTGAGATATAAAAAGCCGTTTTCATTAAATTTAATCCTTTTTAATACTGTAACTCTTGGTGAAAGGTTTTATAATTGTCAACATCTCGTAATTTATAGCAGTTTATAAAGTCTTAAGCATTAAATAAAGGCGAATCACTTTTTAAAACCATAATGAGGAAGTTGTTGTGCAAGAAAATGTACTTTGGTATGAAAATTTAGGAATGAACGATGTAGAACGAGTAGGTGGTAAAAATGCCTCTCTCGGTGAAATGATTTCAAATCTTGCCAATGTGGGTGTTCAAGTACCCGGCGGCTTCGCAACAACAGCTCATGCGTTTAATGAGTTTTTAGAGCAAAGTGGTTTAAATGAAAAGATTCATCAACTTTTAGACACTCTTGATGTTAGTGATGTAAATGCATTATCGGCCTGCGGTAGTACTATTCGCCAATGGATTATAGACACGCCATTTCTCCCTGCAATGCAGACTGATATAGAGCAAGCGTATAAACAACTTGCGGGTGAATTTTCTGAAGATGCTTCTTTCGCTGTGCGTTCTTCTGCAACAGCCGAAGATATGCCTGATGCATCATTTGCAGGTCAACAAGAAACTTTCCTTAATGTTCGTGGCTTCGATGCAGTTATGGTTGCTATAAAACATGTATTTGCTTCTTTATTTAATGACCGAGCAATCTCTTATCGCGTTCACCAAGGCTATGATCATCGTGGTGTAGCTTTGTCTGCTGGTATTCAGCGAATGGTTCGCAGTGATATTGCATCATCAGGTGTTATGTTTTCAATTGACACTGAATCAGGCTTTGAAGATGTTGTTTTTGTAACTTCCAGTGTCGGCTTAGGTGAGATGGTGGTTCAGGGGGCGGTTAACCCTGATGAATTTTACGTTCACAAGCCAACCCTTGCTAGTGGTAAGCCAGCTGTTGTTAGACGCAATATTGGTAGTAAAGCAATTAAAATGGTTTATGCCCAAAACCAAGACCATGGCAAACAAGTTGAAATAGTTGATGTAGAACCTGAAGTTTCTAATCAATTTTCATTGTCTGATGAAGAAGTTATGGAATTAGCTAAACAAGCAGTGATTATTGAAAAGCATTATCAACGTCCTATGGATATTGAGTGGGCTAAAGATGGTTTAGATGGCAAACTTTATATCGTTCAGGCGCGTCCAGAAACAGTTAAAAGTCGTGAAAATACTAATGTAATGGAGCAATTTCAATTACAATCGACAGCCGATGTTATTTGTGAAGGTCGTTCTATTGGGCATAAAATTGGTAGTGGTCAGGCAAAAGTTTTAGCATCGCTTGATGAAATGGATAAGATCCAACCAGGGGATGTTTTAGTTACAGACATGACAGACCCTGATTGGGAGCCTATTATGAAAAAAGCATCTGCCATTGTCACTAATCGCGGTGGTAGAACCTGTCACGCGGCTATCATAGCAAGAGAAATGGGCATACCTGCTGTTGTTGGTTGTGGCGATGCTACCAGTAAAATCGCTTATGGCGACGAAGTTACCGTTTCTTGTGCCGAAGGTGATACCGGTTTTATCTATAAAGGGAAATTAGATTTTAAGGTTACCACGTCAGAAATTGACTCAATGCCTGAATTGCCACTGAAAATTATGATGAATGTGGGCAATCCAGATCGCGCTTTTGCTTTTGCTCGTTTGCCTCATGCTGGAATTGGTTTAGCGCGATTAGAGTTTATTATCAATAAAATGATTGGTGTTCACCCTAAAGCGTTATTGAATTTTGATCAGCAATCAGAAGATTTAAAAGACGAAATTCGTGATTACATGGCTGGTTACTCTGATCCTGTTGAGTTTTATATTGCTAAATTAACCGAAGGTGTTTCTACATTGGCCGCGGCATATGCTCCTGAGAAAGTTATAGTGCGTATGTCTGACTTTAAATCTAACGAATATGCCAATTTAGTGGGGGGCGATGAATACGAGCCGCACGAAGAAAATCCAATGATAGGTTACCGTGGCGCTGCACGTTATATATCTGAAGACTTTAGAGAATGTTTTGCGCTTGAGTGTGAAGCTATTAAGCGCGTTCGAAACGATATGGGGTTAACGAATGTTGAAGTGATGATCCCGTTTGTCCGTACGCTTGAAGAAGCTGAACAAGTTATCGACATACTAGCTGAAAATGGCCTTAAACGTGGTGAAAATGGTTTACGCGTTATTATGATGTGTGAATTACCCTCTAACGCCTTATTAGCGGATCAATTTTTAGATCATTTTGACGGTTTTTCTATTGGTTCAAACGATTTAACTCAACTAACTCTTGGATTAGATCGAGACTCTGGTTTGATTGCCCATTTATTTGATGAACGTAATCCGGCCATTAAAGTATTACTAGCGATGGCGATTAAAGCTTGTAAAGCACGAGGTAAATATGTGGGTATCTGTGGTCAAGGGCCTTCAGATCATGCGGATTTTGCAGCTTGGTTAGTAGAGCAGGGAATAGATAGCGTATCGTTAAACCCTGATACTGTTTTACCTACGTGGTTATATTTAGCAGAGCAACACGCTAAGTAATTAGGTAAAGGCCTTAACATTTAAATGACAGTATTTAATGTTGAGGCCTTTATAAAGTCGTTCACTAAATTTTGTTAACAGACTGCTTGTACCTTTTACTCATTACTAAAAACAGCACAATCACGACCATTTTCTTTTGCTTGATAAAGTACTTTATCAGCTCGTTTTAACCAACTATCAGCTGTTGTATTAGGAATCCAAGTAGCCACACCAAACGAAACAGTAATACTCTTGTTGTTAGGGGTTTTTAACTCTTTTTTAATAGACTTTCTTAGGTTATCAATAAAGTTTTGCTGCTGTCCTTCAATATCAGAGACTAAAAGCACAAATTCTTCGCCTCCAAAACGATACAATCTATCGTATTTTCGAATGTTGGCTTTAGTAATAGCTACAAAGTCTTTTAACACTTTATCGCCAACAGCATGACCGAATTCGTCATTTACTTTTTTAAAATAATCTAAATCTAAAATAGCTAATAATGGCGAGTCCCCCCTACGTTCAGAGCTTGCTATTATTTCATCAATATCTGTTTTAAGCGCTCTGCGGTTGAAAGCACCTGTTAGGTCATCAATGGTATTGAGTGTTTCTAATAAGCGAAATTGTTTGAGGCTATGATTAGAATAAACAAAAGCACTCATTGTTAGCATTAACGTGGTTATAATAAATGAGTCTAGTGACATAAAAGTTAAAATATCAGCGAATAAAAGTAGTGATATTCCAGCGAGTATATTCACTATAAAAGCTTCTAAAGGTTTTAGCAGGATATATATACTTGCAAAAACAGGGTAAACCCAAAAAAAACTATCGTATCCGTTTTTAACTACAACAACGACAACTCCAACATTAATAAATACTGCGATTAACGCACTTAATATTCTAATTTTTTTAGTATAATAAGCCAATGAAACCAATACAATAATGCCAAGTATTAGAGATAAATCAATTAACGAAGAAGTGTAATTCCCTTCCAAATAGCGGCTGACGACGTATGGTGAAACACCACAAATCGCAACTGATGCTAGTAGTAATAATAATGAAAGTTGATACTTTTCTTGTAACTGGTTGATCATAATGCTCTCAAAAAATAATTTATATCAATTGATTATGTATTTTAATTGTTTAAATAAAAACTAATATTAAGTAAATTGTATATTAGCTTTTAAATTTAAATTCATTCTATATTAATTAAGCATTCAAAAGAAAAACTTCAAATTATACGATGGGATACAACTGATATATGTGGGATCAACGATACGGAGCAAAAGAGTTTGCATATGGAACGTCACCAAATGACTTCCTAAAAGAACAATATTCATGCATACCTAAAGGTGGCAATGTACTTTGTTTGGCAGAAGGTGAAGGCAGAAATGCTGTTTTCTTGGCTAAATTAGGTTATGTAGTTACAGCGGTTGACCAATCTCCTGTTGGTCTTGAAAAGGCTCAAGCATATGCTAATGAAAATGGGGTAGAAATTACTACGGTTGTAACTGACTTGGCCGATTATGATATTGGAGAGAAAATTTGGGATGGTATTGTATCTATATCAGCGCATGTACCCAGCGTTTTACGAAAAAAAATTCATCAACAAGTCGTTAGAGGGTTAAAACCTAAGGGCGTTTTTATTCTAGAAGCCTATACCGAACATCAACTAGTAATGTCTGGAATAGGCGGACCTCCAGCATCGCAAAGAGATTTATTTATGTCTCTAAACGCATTAAAAATAGAACTTAAAGGCTTGCATTTTAACATTGGAAATGAAGTTGAGCGTTTCATTTCTGAAGGGGAACATCATCAAGGTGAAAGTGCAGTTGTTCAGGTGGTTGCTTATAAAGATATCTAAGGCTCTGAATATTAGTGGTTATTCATCTTTTAAGTGATCGTTTTATTAATAGTTTAAAAAGTTATTAGTCTTTTTACTTTGAGGTCTCATTTTTGAAAAAGAGCATGGTATACTTTGCCTACTTTCCATTTTAATACTTTATTAAGCTATGTTACCTCGGTTAGATCCTCAAGAGCTGTTAGCTCCTTTATATCAAAAGTACGCAAAGGCACTTTCAGCTAGTACCTATTCAGGTGAGATCAGTACAAGTTATGGTGCTCGTTTAGCCGTTGCTACCGACAACAGTATTTATCAACAATTACCACAATTGGTTTTACATCCCAAAACGTCAACAGATATTCAAACTATTTGTTTATTAGCTAGTGAAACTCAATTTGAAGCAATTAAGTTCAGTGCCAGAGGCGGCGGAACAGGTACTAATGGACAAAGTTTAACCCCAGGTATTGTCGTTGACCTTTCTAAGCACATGAATCGTATTTTAGAAATTAATGTGGAAGAAAATTGGGTCCGAGTGGAAGCAGGAGTGGTTAAAGATCAGTTAAATGATTATTTACGCCCTTATGGTTTTTTCTTTTCTCCCGATTTATCAACAAGTAATAGGGCAACTATTGGCGGTATGGTCAATACCGACGCTTCTGGACAAGGCTCTTTAGTGTATGGCAAAACCTCTGATCATGTTTTAGGGCTAAGCTCTGTTTTAGCCAATGGTGATCTTATAAATACGCGTCCACTCACTATTGAACAAGCTAAAGAAATAGTGGATGAAAATAATAGTTACGGAAAAATACTTGCACAAGTGTTTGCAACAAGTATTGATAAACGCGAACAAATTTTAGCTAAATTCCCACGTTTAAACCGCTTTTTAACAGGTTATGACCTTGAACATGCGGTTTCTGATGATTTGAACACCATTGATGTATCGCGCTTAATTGCCGGTTCAGAGGGTTCATTAGCTATTGTTTGTGAAGCAAAACTAAACCTTACGCCAATTTCAAAAGCGAAAACGCTGATCAATATTAAATATGACAGTTTTGATTCTGCATTAAGGCATTCGCCTACCTTGGTTAAAGCAAATGCTACGTCTGTAGAGACTATAGATTCAACTGTTTTAAACTTAGCAAAGCAAGATATTATTTGGCACTCAGTTAGTGACTTAATTGAAGATGTTGAAGGTAAAGTCATGGACGGCATTAATATCGTTGAATATAACGGAATTGATGTTGAGTCTCTTGCTACACAAGTGGCTGATTTAACGGCACAACTTGATAAAGATATTGTAAATAATACAGGGGTGATTGGTTATCAAATTACTTCTGATTTAGGCAGTATAAATAAATTATACGCAATGCGTAAAAAAGCAGTAGGGCTATTAGGGAATACTAAAGGCAGTCAAAAACCATTGGCATTTGCTGAAGACACTGCTGTACCACCTGAAAATTTAGCAGATTATATTGTTGAATTTCGTCAATTGCTTGATAGTTATCAATTGCACTATGGTATGTTTGGTCATGTGGATGCAGGTGTTTTACATGTTCGACCAGCATTAGATATGTGCGACCCTGAACAAGAGAAATTGCTACGGGTTATATCAGATAAAGTTGTCGCATTAACCGCTAAATATGGTGGTTTAATGTGGGGTGAGCATGGCAAGGGGTATCGTAGCGAATATAGTCCTGAATTTTTTGGTGAAGAACTCTTTAATGAATTACGAAAAATAAAAACAGCTTTTGATCCATTCAATAAGATGAACCCTGGAAAAATTTGTACACCCATAGACTCAAGTGAAAAACTCGTTTCTGTAGATGGTAAGAAACGCGGTAGTTTCGACCGAACTATTCCTGTCACCGTAAAAGATTCATTCTCATCGGTGATGGAATGTAATGGTAATGGTTTATGCTTTAATTACGACGAAGATAGCCCAATGTGTCCATCAAGCAAGGTAACGCGTGACCGAAGACATTCGCCGAAAGGTAGAGCTGGCTTGATGCGCGAGTGGTTGCGCTTATTAGAACAAAAGGGCGTTGATGTTCTAGCGTTAGAGCAAAATATTAGTGGTTGGTCGGTAAAACAGTTATTAGATAAAGTGAAAAACCGCATAAATGGCACTAAAGAAACCGATTTTTCTCACGAAGTGATGGAAGCCATGTCTGGCTGTTTAGCATGTAAAGCGTGTGCCAGCCAATGCCCAGTAAAAGTAGATGTACCAGATTTTCGCGCAAGATTTGTTAATTTATATCATTCTCGTTACTTCAGACCACTGAAAGACCACCTTGTTGCCAACGTTGAAGTATTAACGCCGCTAATGGCAAAAACACCTGCATTGGTGAACAAAGTTTTATCGTCAAAAATATACGATAAGATATCTCAATCCACTATTGGATACGTTGATACACCATTACTTTCAATCCCCACTTTGTCAGAGCAAGTTAAACAATGTCGATATGAGAGTTTTTCATTAGAAAAGTTTACTTCGATGAGTCTTGAACAACGTAAAGAGTATGTGTTTATTGTTCAAGACCCATTTACTTCATTTTACGATGCCGACGTCGTATTAAATATGATGAAACTTATTAGTAAACTTGGCTTTAAGCCGGTATTACTTCCATTTAAACCAAATGGTAAACCACAACACGTTAAAGGCTTTTTAAAGCGCTTTGCTAAAACAGCAAAAAATACCAGTGAGTTTTTAAATCAGTTAAGTCAATTAGCTATCCCAATGATAGGTTTAGATGCCTCACTTGCATTGTGTTATCGAGATGAATATAAGCAAATTCTCAAAGGGGAAAGAGGGAATTTTGAAGTGTTATTAGCCCATGAGTGGTTAATTACGTTACTCGATCACCAAAATATTAAGACAATATCAACTGATAAAGTGACAGAGTATAAGTTGTTTGCCCATTGTACAGAAAAAACAGCGTTAGCTGGCAGCGAAAAGCAATGGCAACAAATCTTTGATGCTTTTGGTTTATCATTATCTAGTGTTGCAGTAGGTTGTTGCGGTATGGCGGGAACTTATGGCCATGAAAAAGTGAATTTAGACAATTCGACTCAACTTTATCAAATGAGTTGGCAAGAAAAAATTGAAAAGCTACAACCTAAGCAAATTGTTGCCACAGGTTATTCATGTCGTAGCCAAGTAAAACGTTTAGGTAAGGTTAAAACTCGTCATCCTATTGAAGTACTGCTGACGGCACTTACTTAAGATAAAGGTAATTAAAAAGTAAAAGGCCAGCGATATAGCTGGCCTTTGTGACTAAATTGTTTATATTCGCGATTTAATTACGACCTTTTGCAATAATGGCTCTTGCTATTTCGTCTGCTACAATTCCTGTTGGTTTATCTTCTGCTTTAGCTTTTTCAAAGACATTCATTAACGTATCATAAATTCTTTCAACAAGTTTGGTTGCTTGCTTTTCACAATAAGGTTCTGGATAAATTTCTAAAGCTACATTAATAATACCACCCGCATTAATAACATAATCAGGTACATACAAGATTGATTTGTCTTTTAATATTTGATCATGACGAGCTTCTGCGAGTTGATTATTTGCACAACCTGCAATGATAGAAGCTTTTAGTTGTGAAATTGTACCATCGTTAATTGAAGCACCTAATGCACATGGCGAGTAAACATCGACATCTTGGCTATAGATATCATCTAAGCCTACTACGGTTGCATTAAATTCAGCGGCAGCTTTCTCTAATGCCATTGGGTTAATATCAGTTACAACGAGTTCAGCACCAGCGGCGTGTAATTTTTTACATAAATCATAACCTACACTGCCTAAGCCTTGCACCGCTACTTTTACACCGGTTAAATCATCTTTACCTAATTTAAATTTAACCGCGGCTTTAATACCTAAAAAAGTACCAAGGGCAGTAAATGGGGCAGGGTTACCACTTTTACCGTCAAGGCCTGCTACATAATCAGTGACTTGATTGACGGTTGCCATATCACTTGTAGTGATGTTTACATCTTCAGCCGTATAGTAACGACCTGCAATATTATTAACAGCTTTACCAAAGGCTTTAAATAACTCAGGAGATTTTAGAGTTTTAGGGTCACCAATGATAACCGCTTTACCACCGCCAAGTTTTAAACCTGCCATGGCATTTTTGTATGTCATACCACGAGATAATCTTAATACATCAGTTAATGCCGCTTCATCATTAGCATAATCCCAAAAACGACAACCACCAGCAGCAGGGCCAAGGGCAGTATTATGTACGGCAATAATTGCTTTTAAGCCTGTTTCTTTATCACTACAGAAAACGACTTGCTCATGATCATCAAAATCTACCAAATCAAAAAATGACACTCTCTTTACTCCATACGTGTTTTAAGCTTGCTTTATATAGTTTTATCTCTATTTAAAAGCTATTCAGTGGTAATATGCGGCGCAAGATACCACTAAGGAATAAGTATATCTAGTGTTGTTTTTAATATTGTTGAAGTAAGGCTGTAAAGCTTTCAAGGCACTTTTAAACCGGCATACCAGAAAGTTAAAATTTATCTATTTAGCTAAAGTGTTCACAAAGAATTTGGTGATATATTGAACGGCAATGAAAAAAAGTGCAATTAATGACTGAGGTAAACTTTTGTATTGGTTATGTCTTCTAACGAACACACCATTCGTTGTCTCGGCATACCTGCTTCCATAAATACAGCCCCTGCGGGTATAAAGTTGTGTTTACGAAAATAGTCAACAGCGTCGAGAGGACTATAGATAAAAACTTCATCTAGCTTTAAGTCTTCTGCAATTGAAATCAATGCTTTGATTACTAACTTATCTACTTGGTATTTTCTAAAATTAGGTATTACTGCAATCCGGCTAATTTCTCCGGTGGGAAATATTCGACCTGTGGCAATCGGTTCTTGGCTGTGATCATCACATACTAATATATGTACGGCATGATGATCACGGCGATCAAATTCAATTTTTTTGGGTATACGTCGTTCGCAAACAAATACTTTTTCTCTAACTGTTTTAAGTAAGGGGGCTGCTTGTTCCCACTCTACTCGACTTATACTGAATGAAATCATATAATTTAATCTACATACCAATAACCCTTATTTAAAACTCTAGTTAACAATTGGTTGTTTTTCAAACAATGCATGTAACTTTTTGCTTTTTCCATAGTCAAAGCATTACTTCCAGCTAAAATTTTTGCTAATTCTAACGTTTTATCAGACAGTTGGAATAGATCGCCATTAATAAATAAAAATGGTTCTTTTTCATTAATTATTAACGATTTAATACCTGAAACGGGTATAAATTGAATACTTTCATCTTCGGTAAACGCTTTAACTTGTTCGTCTGTAAAAGGTTCCATTGGAATAAGTAGCTCTAATGTGTGATGACTTTGCGTTAAGTATTTTCCAATAAATTGATTAAAAAACTGATCATTTTCTAGTTGTGAAGACATAAATGCTTTAAGTGCATTTATATCATTAGCTTCAAGTAGCTCTGGTGTTAAAGTTGCTTGTCGAGCAGAATCACCAAAACGTTCTTCACCTAAATTATCGTCGATAAGCCTGTCAGCAAAGCCTGACCATAAATCTTGTTTACTTGGCGCTTGAAAACCAATCGAAAAGTTTAATGAGTTTTCAATTGAAACACCGTTGTGAGGATGATTAGGCGGAATGTAAAGTAAATCGCCCGCTTCGGTTATTTCGTCTATTATCGGCACAAATTCAGACACTTGTTTTAAATCTGGGTGTGGAATGAGATCCACTAAGCTTGCATCAGGTGCACCTACTTGCCAGCGTCTTTTTCCTTCTCCCTGAAGAATAAATACATCGTATTGATCTAGATGTGGGCCAACCCCTCCATTAGGTGTTGAAAAACTTACCATTACATCATCTATACGCCAGCGTGGAATAAAATTGAATAAGTTAATCAATGCATCTGTGTCTTGCGACCAATTATTAACGGCTTGTACGAGCAAGGTCCAATTATTTTCACCAAATTGACTAAAGTCCTCAAAAGGTCCGTGAGATACGTTCCAACTTTGATCGCTGTTTTGTGAAATAATCCGAGATTCTATTTCTTGCTCCATTGCTAAACCAGCTAATTCATTGGCATCGATAGTGCCTTGAAAACTTGGAAGTGCTTGTTTGATTAACAACGGCTTTTTTTGCCAATACTCGCTAAGAAATTTTTCAGGCGTTAGCTCGCCCCAATTAATCGTTTGAATAGTGTGCATTTTTAATACTTCCAATAAATCTTTAATTTATTATTAATGTTAAATTTATGAATGCTTAATATACTCGCAATAAAAAGGGGAGCCGTTTGGTTCCCCTTATTTTATTTACGATTTATCGTCAATATTAGTCAAGTTCGGCAATAAAAGACACTGCGCGACCAATATAGGAAGCTGGTGTTAATAAGCAAAGCTCAGCTTTAACAGCATCAGGTAATGCTAAAGTCATGATAAATTCACGCATAGAGTCACCATTAACACGTTTACCACGTGTTAACTCTTTTAATTTTTCGTAGGGCTTTTCAATACCGTAACGACGCATAACGGTTTGTACCGGTTCAGCAAGTACTTCCCAGTTATTATCAAGCTCAGCTAACAATGCTTCTTCATTCACTTCTAATTTGCTCATGCCTTTTAAGGTAGCTTGATAAGCAATAAGTGAGTGAGCAAAACCTACGCCTAAGTTTCTTAAAACAGTAGAATCTGTTAAATCACGTTGCCAACGCGAAACAGGTAGTTTTTGTGCTAAGTGTGAGAATAGGGCGTTAGCAATACCTAAGTTACCTTCTGAGTTTTCAAAATCAATCGGGTTTACTTTATGCGGCATAGTTGAAGAGCCAATTTCACCCGCTATAGTTTTTTGCTTAAAGTGTCCTAAAGCAATATAGCCCCATACATCGCGATCAAAATCGATGATAATCGTGTTTAGACGAGCAATAGCATCAAATAATTCAGCAATGTAATCATGCGGTTCTATTTGAGTGGTAAATGCGTTCCAAGTTAAGCCTAAAGACGTAACGAAGTCTTCAGAAAAACCATGCCAATTTACTTCAGGGTACGCAGAAAGATGAGCGTTGTAATTACCAACAGCGCCATTAATTTTTCCTAAAAACTCAATATTTGCAATTTGATCGCGTTGACGTTTTATACGCACATACACGTTCGCAAATTCTTTACCCATAGTACTAGGTGATGCAGGTTGACCATGCGTACGACACATCATAGGTAATGCTTTATATTCGTTAGCCAATGTTTTTAATTGAACAAGAATTTCGTCAACCATAGGTAATAAAACATTTTCACGACATTCTTTTAACATTAAGCCATGAGATAAATTGTTAATATCTTCAGAAGTACAAGCAAAATGAATAAATTCAGTTACTGCGTTTAACTCAGCGTTATCAGCAACTTTTTCTTTTAAGAAATACTCAACCGCTTTTACATCATGGTTGGTTGTTGCTTCAATAGTTTTTACACGTAGCGCATCTTCTTCATTAAAGTTTGCAACGATATCATCTAAAATTTGAGTGGCTTGCTCAGAAAAAGCCGGTACTTCGTTAATTTCTGCTGTAGCAGCAAGTTTTTGTAACCATCTTACTTCTACAGTAACACGGTATTTAATTAAGCCAAATTCACTAAAAATTGGGCGTAATGCGGTGACTTTGCTGCCATAACGACCATCTACAGGTGATATTGCACTTAACGCTGAAAGTTCCATAGTAATTTCCTGAGTTAAAAATTATAAATTAAATTCTTTTAAGTAAATCTTGTGCACATTCAACCAGTTTTGCACGAGAAAATATTATCGATCGGCGTTTTCCACCGACTTGTCGCCAAAGTACTGCGCTTCTAATACCAGCAAGTAATAAGGCTCTTATTTTATGTTGATTAGTAGGGTTTTTGAGTATTTCTGGATTACCCGCCACTTGAATAGGCGTACCTAAAGGGCTAATAATATCGCTATAAATACTCGCTAAGCTAGAAATTAACGTCTCACTGTTAATATCGTAATGTACTAATTGACGTTGGCATTGTTCTATACGTTCACCTAACGCTTGTAATTTTGAGGAATTTTTACTTAAGCGTCTTTCTAAACTTAATAAACTCACCACATAGCGAGTAACTTCGGGATCTTTTTGTTTCGCATTATTACCCAAGTGTGAGGCTAAGGTTTCTAAACCAACTTTAAGGTTTTCAACATCATCACCATACACTTCAAGGGTATTACTTGGCGAGGTAACCATAATACTTTTTAATAACACCGTAAGATCTTCATCGTTTATTTGGCCGTGCCGAGATAAACGTTGTACAGAATATGAAACTTGACAAATAGCGGCTAACGTCAATGTTTGTTCAATAAGTGGTTGCATATAAAAATAAATTCCGAAAAAGCGATTAACGTATAAGCGTATTGATAATGCCGCCACCTAAACAGGTGCTGCCTTGGTAAAATACAACCGATTGTCCTGGTGTTACTGAACTTTGTGGCTCTTCAAACATCACCTGATATTCGCCTTCAGTAGGTGAAGGCGTAACCGTACAGGCTACGTCCTGTTGGCGGTATCGAGTTTTTACTGTGCACGTTAAAGGCTCAATAATGATATTACGATCAACTAAATGCAGTTGATTGGCAATTAAACCCTTTGAAAATAGGCGAGGGTGATTATGACCTTGTCCAACAATTAATACATTGCGGTTTAGATCTTTATCAACGACATACCATGGTTCTTCGCCAGCATTAGCTAAACCACCGATACGTAAACCTTTACGTTGTCCTAACGTGTGATACATAAGCCCGTCATGTTCACCAATAACTTCACCCTCTGCTGATTCAATAACACCAGGTTGGGCTGGTAAGTAACGTTGTAAAAAGTCTTTAAACTTACGTTCACCGATAAAGCAAATACCGGTACTGTCTTTTTTATTCGCGGTCACCAAATCAGCTTCTTCTGCAATGGCGCGCACTTCAGGTTTTTCAATATGGCCAACAGGGAATAACGTTCTACCAACTTGTTCATGACTTAACGTATATAAGAAGTAACTTTGATCTTTATTATTATCTAAGCCACGAAGCATAGCCCACTTGCCATTGATAAATTCGCGTTGAACATAATGACCCGTCGCAATGTAATCGGCACCTAAGTCTTCACAAGCAAATTCTAAAAAGGCTTTAAATTTAATTTCTTTATTGCACATAATATCAGGGTTAGGTGTACGTCCGGCTTTATATTCAGCCAAGAAATATTCAAAGACATTGTCCCAATATTCTGTTGCAAAATTGATAGTATGAAGTTTTATCCCTAGTTTTTCACACACTTGTTGTGCGTCTTTTAAGTCTTCAGCAGCCGAACAATACTCGTCACTGTCATCTTCTTCCCAGTTCTTCATAAACAAGCCTTCAACCTGATAGCCTTGCTCTAATAACAGATAAGCGGAAACGGAAGAGTCGACACCACCAGACATACCAACGATTACTTTCTTCTCGCTTGGCGTTTCTCCAGCGGCTTTGGTGTTTGTCGATTGAGTACTTTTCATATTGATTGCTGACATTTAAAACGTTTTAGTCTAAGGAAAATGGCGCGAAATTATAGCACGCTAGCTTTAGCTGGCATAGGCTAAAAATTCGATTTTATCATTGAAAGATCAATTTTATTACCGGTTAAGTAATCTTCAATGCATTCAAGGACCATTGAACTTCTTAATTGCGCAGACTTTTCACGTATTTCGTCTAATGTTAACCAATGTGTTGCAATAATTTCATCGTCTTGTGGCTGGCATTCAGGAATTGTTTGTAACTTAACAACAAAACAAAACCTTAAAAAATAAAGTGATAATTCAGGACGATGAAAGTAGTAAACACCACTGCAATATTCAGGGGTAATGGTTAATCCTGTTTCTTCTAAAACTTCACGTTTACAGGCATTAATTAAATTTTCATTGGCCTCAAGGTGACCTGCTGGTTGGTTATAAACACTTTTTCCATTTTCTATTTCTTCAACGAGTAAGAACTTATTATTACAAACAATAACCGCTGCAACCGTAGTATTGGGCTTAAATTGTTCGGCTCCATGAGGACTAACTGCTATGCAACTTGACTGAGATGGTGTCATTAATTTTTTCACTCTAAAATAAGTTTATTCATTTATATAAGGGCGGTAATTATGAAATTTCACGATAATCGCCATTAGTAATATTATCGATGGTATATTTTCCTATGCTATAACGAATTAATCTTAGTGTAGGAAAGCCAATAAAAGCGGTCATACGTCTAACTTGCCTGTTTCTTCCTTCAGAAATACTTATGCTCACCCAGGTTGTGGGAATGCTAGCGCGCTCGCGAATAGGGGGAATTCTGTCCCATATGTCAGGCTCATCCATTATTGACACTTGCGCAGGTTGGGTTAAGCCATCTTTTAATATTACGCCTTTACGGAGTTTATCTAAGTCAGCTTCAGTGGGGGAGCCTTCAACTTGTGCCCAATATGTTTTAGTTGTTTTTTGTTTTGGGTTAGCAAGTTTATGTTGTAATTTTCCATCATTTGTTAACAACAGTAGACCTTCGCTGTCTCGATCTAAGCGTCCAGCGGCATAAACTTCTTTAATTGGAATAAAGTCTTTTAATGTTTTCCGGTTATCGTCATCGGTAAACTGACTTAAAACATCAAACGGCTTATTAAAAAGTACAATCTTTTGCTTCTCGTTAACTGGTCGTACCTTATGGTTTTGTCTAGCCTTACTGCTTGAATTATAGCGTTTTCGTTTAAATTCCACTTAACTTTACCTTAAAAATGTTGTTACTTGTTTTCATCTACCTATTTTAAAATGCCTTGAATTCCTATAATATGCGCGCGCAAAATAATTTTATGGCAAAGTGAATTTCAAATTGTAAATCATGAATTTTTATTCACTTTGTCACTAGCTCGCCTAAATATTAGCAGGAAAAGAAATGACTAAAATCATTTATACCATTACAGATGAAGCGCCAGCATTGGCAACACATTCTTTATTACCTATCATTCAAGCATTTACTGCATCTTCAGGTATCGATGTTGATACTCGTGATATTTCTTTAGCAGGTCGCATTATAGCGAATTTTCCTAAGTATTTAACTGAGGAACAACGTATAAATGACGCATTAGCTGAATTAGGTGAGTTAGCCAAAACACCTGAAGCAAATATTATCAAATTACCGAATATATCTGCATCAATTCCACAGTTACAAGCAACTATTAAAGAATTACAGGCGAAAGGTTATAACTTACCTAATTACCCTGAAGAACCTCAAAACGAAGCGGAAGAGTCAATTAAATTAACTTACGCTAAAGTATTAGGTTCAGTAGTAAACCCAGTATTACGAGAAGGTAACTCTGACCGTCGTGCTCCTGCTTCTGTTAAGCAATATGCTCGTAATAACCCACACTCAATGGGTGCTTGGTCAAAAGATTCAAAATCGCACGTTGCACATATGAATTCTGGCGATTTCTACGGTAGTGAAAAATCAGTAACTGTTGACGGCGATACTAGCGTCAAAATTGAATTTGTTAATGCAAATGGCGACGTAAAAGTTTTAAAAGAAAACTTAAACTTATTAGATAAAGAAGTTATTGATGCTTCTGTAATGAGCAAATCGGCACTTGTAGAGTTTTTTGATACTGAAATTAACAAAGCAAAAGAAGAAGATGTTTTATTATCGTTGCACTTAAAAGCAACCATGATGAAAGTATCTGACCCTATTATGTTTGGTCATGCGGTTAAAGTTTTCTATAAAGATGTTTTCGAAAAGCATGCCGCTACATTTGAGCAATTAGGTGTTGATGTTAATAACGGTATTGGCGATGTTTACGCTAAAATTGGCCGTTTATCAGCAGAGAAAAAAGCTGAAATTGAAGCAGACATACAAGCGGTATACGCTACACGCCCAGACATGGCAATGGTTGATTCAGATAAAGGCATTACCAACTTGCACGTACCAAGTGATGTAATTATTGATGCGTCTATGCCAGCAGCACTTAGAGCCTCAGGGCAAATGTGGGGTCCAGATGGTAAGCAAAAAGATACTAAGTTTATGATCCCAGATCGCAACTACGCGGGTGTTTTTTCTGCTGTTGTTGATTTTTGTCGTGAGAACGGTGCATTTAACCCAACAACCATGGGTTCAGTACCAAACGTTGGTTTAATGGCACAAAAAGCTGAAGAATACGGCTCACATGATAAAACATTTACAATGCCAGCAAATGGTACCGTTAATGTAGTTGATGCGAATGGTAAAACATTACTTTCTCATAATGTTGAGCAAGGCGATATTTGGAGAATGTGTCAAGCTAAAGATGCGCCAATTCAAGATTGGGTTAAATTAGCAGTAACCCGTGCTAAAGCAACAAACACACCAGCGGTATTTTGGTTAGATGAAAACCGCGGTCACGATGCTCAAATGATTAAAAAGGTAAATACCTATTTAGCTGACCATGATACATCGGGCTTAGACATTCAAATTTTAGAGCCAGTTAAAGCATGTCAGTTTACACTTGAGCGTTGTGCAAAAGGTTTAGACACTATTTCTGTAACAGGTAACGTATTACGTGACTACTTAACCGATTTATTCCCAATTTTAGAACTAGGCACAAGTGCTAAAATGCTTTCAATCGTACCGTTAATGAATGGCGGTGGCTTATTTGAAACTGGGGCAGGTGGTTCAGCGCCTAAGCACGTACAACAATTTGAAAAAGAAAACCATTTACGTTGGGATTCTTTAGGTGAATTTTTAGCGCTTGCCGCTTCTTTAGAGCATGTTGCTGTTAATACAGGTAATAGTAAAGCTCAAGTATTGGCTGACACCTTAGATGCGGCAACAGGTAAATTTTTAGATACTAACAAATCACCATCACGTAAAGTAGGTGAGTTAGATAACCGTGGTAGTCACTTCTATTTAGGCTTGTATTGGGCACAAGCATTAGCTGAACAAACCGCTGACGAAGAACTTAAAACTGCATTTACTGCCGTTGCTCAAGCGTTAACTAAACAAGAAGCTAAAATTGTTGACGAATTAAATAGCGCACAAGGAACAGCAGTTGATATTGGTGGTTATTACTTCCCTAACCCTGAATTAGCATCAAAAGCCATGCGCCCAAGTGAAACATTAAATACTATTTTAACAAGCTTGTTATAGTTTTTAATTTTACTGTTTAAAAACAATTTTAAACAAAATATTAAAGGGTTAAGCATTTTGTGCTTAACCCTTTTTTTATCGATAGCTGTTTGTTTACTATTCATTTTAATGAAATTTGATGATTAATTTTCCATTAACTCAAAAAAACTGATGAAAAGTTTAATTTTTACTTTACAAATAAGACACTACTCTTTAATATTCGCCCCGTTCAAAAGCAAAGAGCTTTTGCACACACATGGTGAGATGGCTGAGTGGTCGAAAGCACCGGTCTTGAAAACCGGCAAGGGTTTGTAGCCCTTCTAGAGTTCAAATCTCTATCTCACCGCCATATTTAGAAAAGCCGCTATTTATAGCGGCTTTTTGCTTTCTGATGTTTTAAAGTGTTAAATGAACAACCCAAAAGGGTTTGTAGCGCTAAACCTTCGAGTAGAGTTCAAATCTCTATCTCCAGGTTTTTATCACATCCCTGTGAAAACCACATAACTTCGTCCCTGAAGTTAACAGCCATATTCTAAGAAACCGCTCATTTATTTGCGGTTTTTTTCGTCTTAAGATTATAGAACTTAAAAAAAGTTTTTTAGCACAATACCATCTATATAGAGTTTGAATTTTTATCTATATAGATACTTGAATATTTCAAGCCCTTAAAGAAAACAATACATTTAATATAAAAATATAATTATTAATCTGTTCATTTATACCGTTGTGGTTTAATCCGCCTTTTAACAAGAAAGGCGGCAAATTGCCTTCTTTCACGCAAATGTAAAATAAACGCCTATTGCATAAGGTTTTGTAATTTAATATTTATTCGAGTAATCTTAGCTACAATAAAATAATTAAGGTGGTTAATTCGCAGTTGCAGAAAGGCGGATCGTAGCCGCCTATTAAGCTGTTAGGTTTTTAATGAAAGCAATCAGTCTTCCCAAAGCTATTCCAATTCGCTTTTATTTAGATGGAGAGAAGCCTAAATCAATATCTTCTGGTAGCTCGCTAAATATAGACTTGGATATAATTGAAAAAAACACCTCTGAAATTATATCTGCAGCAATTATGCTAGAAGACAGAATGGTTGAAGCAGTAAGTAAAATCCTTTTTGGTTTATCTAAAGACAAAAAAGAGCGCCGTGACTTCTTTACTAATGAAATCATGGGGACTTCTGATTTTTCATATGCTTTTAAAAGGCGTGTATTCACCAGATTATTAGAGCAAATGAATCTTTTACCAGTCGACAAAATAAAAATATTAAAATCTGGTTTAAATAAAGTAATGGGTTGGCGAAATGCTTTTGCTCATGGAACTGTACTCCATGAGCATGGTGCAGGTTACATGTTGCAATATTATAGTGGTGGTCATAAAGAAGTAGTGCTCGATGATGCATACTTTGAAAATATTGAACTTACGATTCGTGAGTGTTTGTATATTTGTAATGGCGTTATTCAGGCGTAACAAAAGCCTAATAAGTCACTTAAAAGGACAAAAAAACAGCTGGTTTTTGCCTGTGCCTCGCTTTTTAACCAGCTATTTTATTGCCTCTGAATGAGGCGTTAAGTTCGAACAGTCGTTTAATTAAATCATAGAGAGGAAAGCAAAATGACAGATATTGATATTGGTATTAATACGGAAGACAGGGTGAAGATCGCTGAAGGTCTCAAACGTCTTTTAGCCGATTCATATACTTTATATTTACAAACACATAATTTTCATTGGAATGTAACTGGCCTGCAATTTCGTGAGCTACATTTAATGTTTGAAGAGCACTATACAGAGTTAGCTGTCGCAGTTGATGATATTGCAGAACGTATTCGCACTCTAGATGTGGCAGCTCCTGGAACCTACAAAGAATTTTCAAAACTTAGCTCTATTGAAGAAGTTGAAGGTGTTCCTAGCTCAGAAAAAATGGTCGACTTGTTGACCAAAGGACATGAACAAGTAATTAAGACATCTAGAGATGTATTAAAACTTGCACAGTCTGCAGATGACGAGTCAACAGCGGCATTGGTCTCTGATCGTATGCGCATACATGAAAAAACCTCATGGATGCTGAGAGCTACGAGAAAGTAAGTTAGGGGGTCAGAACTAAACAAGTCAAAACACTGGCGGAGCATTGCTGCGCCAGTGTTTTAGGCGTTAGGCCAACCGAGAGAGAGTATCAAATTGCACTTTAAACTAATAATAATCTTCTTTGTTTTCTTAACTGGGTGTACAAGTACAAAAGTTCATTTATATACTAAATATTTATCAGAAAATGAGTCACAAGATATAACTAAAGAGCTTGAAAATAATAATTTTACTGTTATTGAAAATACACTTTCAATTCCAGAGGGTATTAGGGAATCCACGATTATCTACTCACCTTTTCTCAAGAGCAGAGAAGATCTAAATAATACTGTAGATTTATTATCTAGAGTAGGATGGTCAGACATTAAATTAGAGTCTCTTGTTAAAGGTAACCATTGGTACGGAAAAAACAGTTTCGGCTTAATTCTAATACCTAATGGATTAATAAATAAAGACTGGGAAATAAAAAAAGATTTATCTCATAAATACGTTGGTACTAATTGTGATGCTCAAGTTGAAATAGAGTTACAAGATAATAATCTCTACAAAATAACCTACACACAAAAAAAACAAACAAAGGTAAAGAAAGGCTTCTGGAAAGTTAGTAGCTATCCTTATTTGGAACTTTCCGCTGGAAACGGTTCTTTGCCTATGTATTTTGAAACTATAAAAAGAATAGAAGAAGATCTTATTGGTAAGGTCAACATTATTGAGATTAAGCCAATCCAAAGTTACCAAATGTTTTCTAATTGTAGTTTTAGTTATGGTTTGAGAAATTGAGAAAACAAGTATCACAAGAACATTAAACGGACAAATTACAGTTGGTTTTTTGTTCGTACCTCACTTGTTTTAGCCAACAGCAATTTGCAGCTTAAAACGGCTACATGGACTCCCCTTTGTCAAGTAATAGCATGTCTTACAATAAGAAGATCTGACAGCAGCTCTACATTCGGCGTTTAGTAGCTTTTTTACGCTATCGCCCTGATGATTTGCGCTTGAGCAATGCCTCATTCGTTAAACAGAGTTTTATCACTTCCTTACTAATCAGGCTTTCTTGCTCTCGGTCTGACCGTGTTATCGTCAATTGCTAATGCAAAGACTCGTGGGGTTAACCGTTCAGGTTTACCTTACTAGTTAAAAAAACTATTTTACATAATCTACCTGATATTCTTTTTCTGAGCGTAACAGTGCCCAAATTAATCGGGCATTTTTAGCGGCCAATGCCAATGCCACTGTTGCTCGTTTGAACCCTCGTCGCTTAACAAGGTCTTTTATCCATAAACTGGTTCTATCGGTTTTATTTTTACAGGTAGCAATTACGGCGCGTGCGCCATGAATAAGCGAGGTACGAATGTGCTTTTCGCCACGTTCATTAATACGCCCTAAATGTACTTTCCCGCCCGTGTGTATTATCTCGGTACTAAGCCTATCCATGCGGCAAATAAACGGCTGATATCAAAATGCTTAGCGTCATTCTTTTCATTTTTCCTGTAAGGTATGAAAAATTGAGATGCCATGATACGTACATCATGCCCAAGCTGGGAAAATTCTCTTGCCCATGTGCGTCTGAGCAGGCTTCCATGCCAATGATACACAGTGGTATTTTTGCTATTTTAGCTAAGAGGTTGTTTCGTTTGACAGTTTACGTAATTTACACTTGTCATGTTCGTCGACACTGCTGATACTACAAATAATTTGGCTAAATCGATGCCAACTGTTTTAATTGGATACCTATGGATTTTCATTTGTATTGATGTAATTATAAACTAACAAAAAATAAGCGGTTGTCTTGAAAGTACAAAAGTTAGCTTATGCACTGTTACTTTTACTTTATGATTTATAAGGAATTTAAATGATATTTTCACGTGTAGTTTTAATCTTGATAATGGTGCTTTTTCTACATGATGTGTTTGCTCAGGACAATTCTCGCCGCCGTAGTGGGCCGCCATCTAATGCGCATTCAAAAAAAGCTGCAATACCTACAGACGCTGAAATGTATGCTAAGACTAAGGCGAATAATGAGGAATTTTTTAAGCAACAAGTTGAACGTCATAAAAAAAGCAGGCAGATCCTTATTGACACTTATGTTATTGAGGCAAAGTACAAATTCATAGATGATCAAGGACGAGAGCCTATTGAAGAAGAATATGAGGAAATACGTTTTCAAGCGTCGATTAAAGCGGACAAAGAAATTGCTTTTGCGATTGATGCAACTCGTAAAGGCGTAGATAAAAATTTGGCTAGGTATGCCGCTTATCAGGCGGATGTAAAAAAACAACAGGAAGAAAAAATAGCTAAACTAATTGCCGATCATGAAGCGCGTAAGTTACCCGAAGATTGGCATCATATGTATGTAGTTCTCAATAATGGTATGGTCCTACGGATGTTTAAACGGGATCCCATGCAATCATATCCCTATATGCTTTATGTCGAAAAGTTAAGTGGTCTTGCTCATGAAATGGGTATTAAGGAAAACTCACTGTTTGGCAGGGCGCGATATAATGATCGTGAAGGCACTTTTGAATATGAATTAGTTATCGATTATAGCAAAGCCTTCGACATTCCCTTAAATTACGAGTTGGTCAAGCAAGGCTGTGGCACAATTTACGATTCCAATGAACTTTCATTCTCGATTCAAGCGCCTGATGCTGATGATCTGACCGGAGATGGCCGCGTCAAGCAATGGCACGCGCCGGGAACTGGTAATGTTTGTCCTTTTGTCGAAATGGATTATGCCAACTGTAAGGTTAAGCGCTGCTTGAAAAGGGTTTCGTCTGATTTAGATGCGACATTGATGCCGGCTGATGCAACCAAACAAGCCTATGAATTAGCTAAACATCACTTTGCTGAGGCAGAAAAAGAGCGTAAAAGCTATGCTGAACATCAAGCGGAATTGCAGTCGATTGTAGCCAAAATTAACCAAGAAACAAAACGCAAAAAACAACAAGCGACGCGAGCTAAATGCCCGCGAGCCATGTGTGATGATATTGTGATTAATCAATTTATTATTGACCAAGCTTGGGGAAGGTCGGCTAGTGAGAAGCCTGTTTGGTAATAAGAATACAGGCTCGAAAATGGCTTTTTTATGGGTTTATAGGGGCTGACTACACACACAAATGGCAGCGTAATCATTTTTAATGCATGTGCTATAGCTCTATAAATTTAATTTCATACTGTAGCTTCGTCCCAATTTAATGGGCATCTCCTCATGGCTTTTATTTAAGAGCGTGTTCTTATTTCCTATCAGTGTTTTACAGTAGACTTAGGCATTAACTTTAATAATTGCCCTTGAGGACTATCTGTTAAAATATAGATATATCCGTCTGGGCCTGTTCTTATGTCACGTATCCGTTGATTACGATCTGCTAACATTACTTCTTCTTCAATTACCTTGTTACCATCTAATACTAATCGTCTGACACTTTGTCCGGCTAGGGCAGCTATAAATAAATTACCTTGCCATTGGGGGAATATATCGCCTTGGTATTCCGTCATACCCGCAGGGGCAATTGAAGGTATCCAATATTTTATGGGTTGTTCCATACATTCAGCTTCTGTAAAAGGTGAAATAATCGCGCCTGAGTAATCTATTCCATGCGTTATAGCAGGCCAGCCATAATTAAGTCCTGGTTTTAATAAATTTAATTCATCGCCGCCTTTAGGACCATGTTCATGCAACCATATTTTATTACTTTTACTGATTAATATGGCTTGTGGATTACGGTGTCCGTAGGTATATATCTCTGGTCTTATACCTTTTTCACCTATAAATGGATTATCTGCAGGTATACTACCATCCGTGTTAATTCTAAGGACTTTACCTAACATGCTATCAAGCGATTGCGCTTGATCTCTCATGTTGAAGCCGTCACCAGCTGTTATTAATAGGGTGTCATCAGGTAAAAATGCCATTCTTGCGCCATGATGATGAGGGGTGTTTCTAGGGGAGCCGGTAAATATTACTTTAGTTTGTTTTAGAGCCATATCTTGAAGTGTTGCGCTGATCACTTCTACATAATTATTATCGGCAGAGCCGCCACTATAAGAGATATAAAGCTTTTGATTTGAAGAAAAATTAGGATCTAATACCACATCGAATAAGCCGGCAGGTCCTCTTACATATATTTCAGGCAGGCCGGTAATTTTTTGTTCGAGTAACTTTCCATCTCGGATCATTCGCAAACTTCCACCGCGTTCAGATACCAACATGTCGTTGTTCGGTAAGAAAGCTAATGACCATGGAAATTTTAGTTTATTAACTACAGTAGATACTTGGTAATTAGTAGTGGCCGTTTCAGCGTAAGTAATAGTACTGGCAACAAGTAAACATAAACCTATACCAAATCTTTTTACCATTTTATGATTATTGTTCATTATTTTTGCCTTGTGTGTGATTCGAGTTTTAATTTTGCACTGTTTTATTATCGTTTGAATTGTTTAAGGTTAAACGTGCGTAAATCCATGTTGAAACAATACAACAACAAGTGATTAAAAATAGTCCTAATGGTGTGCGTGCTGATGCGATAACGGTGAGTCCCATAGTATATTGAATGAGGTACATTGTTAGTGGGAAGGTAGTACAACCGGCAGCAATAAACCAAGCTGTTCTGTTACCGCCAATAAACTGATAGGCATATTTAGCGATAATAAAACCGATTAAAAAGCCACTTGCTATGATTAAAAAGAGAATAGGGCCTAAGCCAACTAAATCTGTCATTGTTGCGTGTAGTCGAACAGGTATTGACACACTAAGACCAAAAGATTGTACTTCAGCAAGTATTATTTGCGTTGATACAATACAAACAAGCAATGTCGCTAATAAGCTTATACCGATAAAAAGTACACTAGTTTTAACCATAAATTACCTTGTGTTGTTACAAGCAAATGCGTCTTATACTTGTTCACATAATATAATAGACTAACAGCTGTCTTTTTGAATGATAAGTTTTGTTGAAAATAAAGTTACGATCTTTTTGGAGTGTAGTATTTTGAAAAAACTCATTTTTATATGTTTTGTTGTTTTTAACGCATTAAATGCAAACGCAAGTAAGGTGATCACAAATGAGTTTACGGGCAAAGAGTCGGGTATAAAACACCCCGTGACCGTTATTTTACCCACGTCATATAACGAGGATAAGCAATATAATGTTATTTATGTATTGCATGGCCATAGTGGTGACAACACCAATTGGACTGAAAAAACGAATATTGAACGTTTAGCCGATACCTTTAATGTGATTATTGTGACACCTAATGGTGGTTATGATTCTTGGTATATTGATTCTAAAATAAAGCAAAATTCATTGTATGAAACTTATATCGCTAAAGATGTTGTTAGTTATATAGACCAAAATTATTCGACATACGCTAATCGATTCAGCCGCGCTATTACAGGTTTATCAATGGGGGGATTTGGTGCGCTTCATATCGCTATAAATAATCAACACGTATTTGCTGCTGTTGGGGCTATGTCGGCAGGTGTTGATTTTCGTCCTTTTCCCAATAAGTTTGGCATTGATAAAATATTAGGGAATTATAATGAATTTGCTAATGAGTGGTCTGACATAGCGATTATTAATAATCTCGACAAAATTAACGTGTCACAAAATAAAGATCCTAAAAGTGATCATAAAGTTGAAGTTAATCAATTATCCATTAGGATTGATATTGGTTTATCAGACTTCTTTTTATCAATAAATCGTCAACTTCATTACGCTATGTTAGCTAAAAATATTCCACATGAATATGTTGAGCAAGAGGGCGGCCATACGTGGAAGTATTGGGATACAGCTATAGTGGGTCAGTTTAAGTTTTTAACAAGTACCTTTCCTCAATAGTGCTAGTCATCGTTGTGTTGGAACGTATTTTCTATAATTAAAATACCAAACAAATACAGCATTTATTTTTCTCACTGCTAAACTAAATATAAAGCCTTAACAGAAATGTTAGGGCTTTATTGTTTCTATCAACAAATAAGTTATAAAAAACAAAATTGACATTTGTGTCAGGTTTTAAATCTGTTATATTTAAATTTATTGAAATTAAGCCATTCTTAAAAGTTAAACAAAACGTTGATTAGGATGAGCTTAATGACGGAAGCGATATGAAAAATAGCACAGTGAGTTTCTTATTAAACAATGATGTTGTGACGTTAGATAACCTTGATCCAAACCTAACGGTTTTACAATACCTGCGTGAAATACAATTTAAAACCGGATCCAAAGAAGGCTGTGCTTCAGGAGATTGTGGCGCTTGTACTGTGGTGGTTGCTGATTTAGAAAGAAACAACCCAAATAGGCTTCATTATAAATCAATAAACGCTTGTATTACCTTTGTTGGTAATTTACATGCGAAACAGTTGATTACTGTTGAGCATTTGAAAGAGGGTGCCAAACTGCATCACGCTCAACAAACCATTGTTGATAATCATGGATCTCAATGTGGCTTCTGTACCCCTGGCTTTGTTATGTCATCGTTTGCTTTACATAAACATAATAAAGCACCAACACGTGCTCAGGTACTTGAAGCACTGGCTGGCAATTTATGCCGTTGCACAGGTTATCGTTCAATTATTGAAGCGGCTATTACTTCAAGTGAACATATTGAAGAAGACGCTTCTGCTCTTCATTATCAAAAAACGGTTGCTGAACTTACGACACTGAAAAAATTATCGTCTCCTATTCTGTCAGGGAATGGCCACAAATATGTAGCACCTAAAAATATTAATGAATTAGCTTACGAGCTAGTTAGTGAGCCTAAATCAACTTTAGTGGCTGGAGGTACAGATTTAGCGCTATCAGTTACTCAAAATTTAGCCACTATTAACCAGCTTGTTTACGTGGGTAATGTTGAAGAACTAACCACAATTGAAGAAACAGCAACGGAGATTATTATTGGTTCGGCTACTTCGTACAGCCAATTTATTGAAACGCTACATCACTATTATCCTGATTTAGGTGAAATGATCGAACGTATTGGCTCAAAACAAATACGTAATACTGGCACTTTGGGCGGCAATATAGGTAATGCATCACCTATTGGTGATATGCCACCAGCTCTTATCGCACTGGGCGCATCGATAACACTTCACCTTAACGGAGTAGAACGTACTATTTTAGTAGAAGACTACTTTGTTGATTACAAACAAACGGTGTTGCAAGCGTCAGAATTTATCAAATCAGTACAAATTCCTAAACCTTCGAATGGACAAACATTAAAAATTTATAAAATATCTAAACGTATTGATGATGATATTTCTGCTGTATTAGCAGCCTTCTTTATTGAAATTAATAATGAACCACAAGAAGCTTTAAAGGTTGCCAATATTCGTATGGCCTTTGGTGGTATGGCGGGAATACCTAAACGTGCCAAAGCCACAGAGAATATAATTATCGGTAAAGTACTGACCAAAGAAGTTGTCGAGCAAGCAAAAACAGCATTAATCAGCGATTTTCAACCGATGTCTGATGTTAGGGCTTCAGATAAGTACCGAATGACTGTCGCGCAAAACCTCATAGAAAAATGTTATTTAGAGCTTAAATTTGCTCAAGAAAGTAATGTGATAGAAACGCGAGTGGTCAATTATGCGTAGTCTTATCGATATAAAAAAGCTCAATGTAAAAGCAGCAAATACTAACAGTCAGCAAAGTCTTGAAAATGAAAAAAACACTATTGGTTTAGGTGGCGTTGGACGTTCAAAAAAACACGAAAGCGCAGACAAACAAGTTGCAGGTGAGGCCATTTATGTGGATGACCGTTCACCTTTGCGTGGTGAGCTATATGCCGCTGTAGGCCAATCTGAACATGCACATGCAAACATTGTCGCTATGGATTTATCAAAGGTAAAAACTGCTGAAGGTGTTCTTGCAGTAATAACCGTTGAAGATGTGCCTGGTCATACAGATATTGGTCCTGTATTTCCTGGTGACCCCGTACTTGCACTTGGAAAAGTAGAGTATATCGGCCAACCCATATTTGCCGTAGCAGCCAGCAGTTATGAACTAGCTCGAAAAGCGGTTAAATTAGCTAAGATTGAATATGAAGAGCTTGAAGCAGTATTAACGATTAAAGATGCCTTAGCAAAACAAAACTTTGTACGTCCGCCATTTACCATGAAACGTGGTGACTCAGAAAAAGCTATTGAAGGCGCTGAACATCAATTGTCAGGTAGTATTGTTGTTGGTGGTCAAGAGCATATGTATTTAGAAGGGCAAGTGTCTACTGCTGAGCCAACTGAAGATGGCGGCATGAATATTTTTACCTCATCGCAACATCCAAGTGAAGTACAAAAGCTCGTTGCTGAAGTGTTAGATATTCCCTTAAACAAAGTGCTTGTTGATATGCGTCGCATGGGCGGTGGTTTTGGTGGTAAAGAAACACAAGCTGCGCCATGGGCTTGTATTGCTGCTTTACTGGCTAATATAACTAAGCGTCCAGTTAAATTTAAATTATCACGTGTAGACGACATGGTAATGACAGGTAAACGTCATCCGTTTGAGAATAATTATACCGTAGGATTTGACAGCGACGGAGTGATTAAAGGTATCAAAATTGAAGTAAATAGTAACTGTGGTTACTCACCTGATTTATCTGATGCAATTACCGATCGCGCCATGTTCCATTCAGACAATGCCTACTATTTAGATCAAGCAACGGTAACGGGCAATAGATGTAAACTTAATACGGTTTCTCATACCGCTTTTCGTGGTTTTGGTGGTCCTCAAGGAATGATGACGATAGAAATGGTTATGGACGATATCGCTCGTCATATTGGTAAAGATCCTTTAGAAATTCGTATGCTAAATTTATATGGAAAAGAGGATAGGAATGTTACGCATTATCATCAAAAGGTTGAACATAATAACTTAGCTGAACTTATCGAGACCTTAGCAGAAAGTTCTGATTATCAAGCACGTAGACAAACAATAACTGAGTTCAATAAAAGTAACGCGATACTTAAAAAGGGCATTGCTTTAACACCGGTAAAATTCGGCATTTCCTTTACTGTTCAACACCTTAACCAAGCTGGGGCACTCGTGCATATTTATACTGATGGTACTATTCATTTAAACCACGGTGGCACTGAAATGGGACAGGGATTAAATACGAAAATAGCTCAAGTTGTTGCCGAAGTATTTCAAGTTGATGTAGATACGGTCGCTATTTCCTCAGCGCGTACTGATAAAGTGCCTAATACGTCTCCTACTGCGGCATCTTCTGGTACTGACTTAAACGGTAAAGCAGCACAAGCAGCGGCAAAAACCATTAAACAGCGTTTAATAGATTTTGCTTGCGAAAAATATCAAGTCAGAGCTGATCAAGTTAAATTTGAAAATAGTCATATTATTGTGGGCGATCAAACCTTTAGTTTTGCAGAGTTTTCTCAAATTGCATACATGGGGCGTGTTTCTTTATCTTCAACAGGGTTTTATAAAACCCCTAAAATACACTTTGACCGAGCGAAAGGAAAAGGGCGTCCATTCTTTTACTTTGCAACGGGTGCTGCTGTATCAGAAGTGATAATTGATACTTTAACGGGGGAATATAAAACTTTACGCACTGATATTTTACAAGATGTTGGGCATTCCATTAATCCTGCTATTGATATTGGCCAAATAGAGGGCGCATTTATACAAGGTATGGGGTGGTTAACTACTGAAGAATTAATCTGGAATGAAAAAGGGCGTTTACTTTCAAATAATCCAGCTACTTATAAAATTCCAGCAATTAATGATGCACCCGCTGACTTTCGCGTTGCATTAGTAACTGATGCGCCTAATCGCGAACATACTATATATAACTCAAAAGCCGTAGGTGAGCCGCCATTTATGTTGGGTATGTCGGTTTGGTCTGCTTTAAAAGATGCAATATCCAGTATTTCTGATTATAAGCAAAGTCCTGTTCTTGATACACCAGCAACACCAGAGCGAGTGCTTTGGGCGGTTGAATCAATGAAAGCAGCTAGTAAGTAAGGTGCCCAAGATGAACTCATTCGATAATAATCGTTTTGACCAAGAGCCCACTGCTAGTGGCAATTCTTTTAATAACAATCCAGCGCATAAATTAAACTGGAATCAAGCTAGTCTTGAGTTAGCTCAAAAAGGAAAAGCCTATGTTTTAATTACCATTATTGGTGTTTCCGGCTCTACACCACGTAATAGTGGTACAAAAATGGTTGTTACCTTAAATAATACGGCAGAGATCATTTCTTATGACACTATTGGTGGTGGACACCTTGAATATAAGGCGATAAAACACGCACAAACACTTTTAATGGCTAATAAAGATTGCCAAACGATTGAACATTTTCAATTAGGGAGTCAGCTAGGTCAGTGCTGTGGTGGTAATGCTAGTTTACTGTTTGAATGTTTTGCGACCAATGCCATTCATATTGCTGTATTTGGTGCTGGCCATGTAGGCCAGGCATTAATGCCAATGTTGGCAGGTCTACCTTGCCGTGTAACTTGGCTTGATAATCGAGAGTCGCAGTTCTCACATCATATTCAAGGTTCTATTTACGCTAATGTAACTCAACTTATTACAGATGATCCGGCAAGTGAAGTGGCGTCAATGCCAATAAATACTATATACGTGGTAATGACACATAACCATCAATTAGATTTTGATATAAGCCTTGAGATATTAAAGCGAGAAGATTTTCATTATCTCGGTTTAATTGCCTCAGATACCAAATGGCGACGTTTTCAACAACGCTATAAACACAGAGAAATAAGTCCATCCTTAGTAGAGCGCATGAACTGCCCAATAGGGCTTGAACAAGTGGTTGGTAAAATGCCGATGGAAGTAGCGGTGAGTGTCGCAGGAAAGATAATTGAGTCTTATCAGGCTTTGTTGCCCAATATAAATTTATCGCGCAATCAAAAAAATAAAGGAGTAAGTTTTAAGGAAATTAAACAACTGCTTTCGAGCCAGCAAGTAGAAAATCAATCAACATTGAATGAACAATCAATCACTAATCTAAATGCAACTATCAATTTAATGCCATACGCTAAAAACGAAGATGAAGATTATTCTATTATGAATAATGAGCGAGACAGTCAAAATAATAGAGCAACTGAAATTGGAACTACAAAGTGAAGCATTTTGCCTTAAAAAGTAAAAACGTCATTATCAACGATGAAATGAAACCTGCAATCATAGAGGTTAAAGATGAATTGATTTTCGCTATTCATGGTTATGAACACGAATTATCATGTGAAATAAAAGACTTTGGCTCGTTAGTTATTATGCCAGGATTAGTTGACTCTCACGTTCATATAAATGAACCGGGGCGAACGGAATGGGAAGGTTTTAATACGGCAACACAAGCTGCCGCCGCCGGAGGTATAACCACCTTAGTTGATATGCCGTTAAATTGCATTCCAGTAACAACAACAAAAGCGGCATTTCAGGAAAAACTAGAAGCTGTACATGATAAATTATGGGTTGATTGTGGTTTTTGGGGAGGAGTTATTCCTCAAAACATTGGTGACTTAGATGAGTTATTAAATGCTGGTGTTTTAGGTGTTAAATCATTCTTAATCGATTCAGGTATTACAGAATTCCCCAATGTAGAAGCTAAAGATATCAGAGCTGCTATGCCGATATTGGCAAAACACGACGTTCCTTATTTAATTCATGCTGAGTTAGATTGTGGTGGCTTTAATGATGTAGTGATCAGCGATAAATACAATAGCTTTCTTGAGTCTCGGCCTAAAAAATGGGAAAACGATGCTATTGCGCTAATGGTTGAAATGGCAAGAGAGTCCAAGGCAAAAGGTGATAATTGTAAAGTGCATATTGTGCATTTATCGTCTGATGAAGCTTTAGACACGATTGAAAAAGCTAAAAAAGAAGGCTTGCGTTTTACTGCTGAAACTTGTCCACATTACTTAACCATAGCCTCTGAGAATATCCCTGACGGTAAAACGTTATTTAAATGTTGTCCGCCAATTCGTGATAATAAAAATCGTGAACATTTATGGCAAGCAATAACCGATGGCCGGCTAGATTTTATTGTCTCTGATCATTCCCCCTGTACGCCAGAATTGAAACACATTGATACCGGTGACATAGAAAAAGCATGGGGAGGCATTTCAGCATTACAATTTGGCTTGCCTTTAATTTGGTCTGAAGCTAAAGAACGCGGATTTAGTTTAGTCGATATTACAAAGTTGATGTCGAGTAAAACGGCTAAATTTGCTGGTTTAGATCGCATTAAAGGACAAATAGCTACAGGCTTTCATGCGGATTTTTTAATTTTTAATCCCGATCATCGATATGAAATAACAAATGAAATGATAAAGCATCGCCATAATATTACGCCCTACGCTGGCCGTTGGGTTACAGGGCAGGTCGAACATACCTTTGTGCGTGGGCATCACGTTTATCAACAAGATCAATTCATTAATGAACCTATTGGCAAACCATTACTTAAAGGTAAGTTATAAATAAACCATATACTGATCAGTAGCATGAAGTTAAATAATTAGGATAAAAATCATGATGGCAAATATCGACACTCAACAACAAAACAAGTTGAGTGGCAAAGCATTAGCGTTAGAGCAAAAATTAAAAACCTATAGTGTTGATTTAGCTAGTGAACGACTGGGTGGTGAAACATTATCATGCAGTGACGACTTTTTCGCAGGAATGGAAAACCTCATCAAACCAGGTCGTGGGATATTTATAGACGATAAATTTACTGATCGTGGTAAATGGATGGATGGTTGGGAGTCTCGTCGCAGTTACGGGCGCGATAATGGTCGTGAATATGACTGGTGTATTATTCGTTTAGGGGTAAAAGGTGTTATTAGAGGTTTTGACATTGACACTAATTATTTTCGCGGTAATGCACCCGAACAAGTCTCTGTTGAAGGGTGTGTATGTAAAGAAGAGCCTAACGAATCAACTGTTTGGGATGTTATTTTAGACAAGGCATCGGTTGACGCTCATAGCCAAAACATATTTGAACTTAATAATACAACAAACAAACCTTATACCCATGTACGTTTAAATATGTTTCCTGATGGTGGCATTGCTAGATTTCGTGTTTATGGTGAGGTAGAGGTTAATTGGAATGATTTTATTGATGGTGAACTCATTGACCTAGCGGCAATTAAAAATGGTGGCAAGGCTTTACTGGTCAGTGATATGTTTTTTAGTGATAAAAACAATTTAATCTTACCTGAACGTGGAAAAAATATGGGCGATGGGTGGGAAACCAAGCGCCGTCGTGATCCCGGTCCAGATTGGTCAATCGTAAAGCTAGCTTGTCAAGGGAGCATTGAAAAGGTAATTGTTGATACTTGTCACTTTAAAGGTAATTTTCCCGATACTTTTACGTTAGAGGGGATGGTTACTAACAGTGATGATTTTACTGATGGTAAACAAGAGGAACATTGGCAACCTATCATAGATCGAACTCAATTATATGCTAACCGCGAGCATTTATTTATTAATGAGATGCTTGTTAATAATTCACAAAGTTTTACCCACATCCGTTTAAATATATTTCCTGATGGCGGTGTTTCTCGCTTACGCGTATTTGGTAAACCTCTAAAATATAAAGGTTAATATGAGTTTAGATAACTTAAATAACACAACGCTTGAGCAAGCTAAACACAGTTTCATGCAATGTTGTACTTCAAGCCAGTGGGTTAATGCTATGGCTATTGCTCGCCCGTTCTCCAGTATCGAATCCATGCTCAAACATGCAGATGCTGTATGGGATAAGTTAAATGAATCAGATTATTTAGAAGCGTTTGAAGGTCACCCACAAATAGGTAATGTAAACACTTTACGTGCTAAGTATGCCAATACCAAAGCCTTAGCTAGTGGCGAGCAAAGTGCTGTTCAAGAAGCAAGCGATCAAGTATTACACGCTCTTGCAAAAGGAAATACAGACTATCTTAATAAATTTGGTTTTATTTTTATTGTCTGCGCCACAGGTAAAACGGCAAGCCAAATGTTAGCACTTTTAGAAGCTCGTTTACCTAATAATAGAGCGACAGAGCTTGCTAATGCCGCAGAAGAACAACGTAAAATATTTCAACTGAGATTAGAGAAGTTAGTATGAGTCAAATAACCACACATGTTTTAGATACCACACGAGGTAAACCAGCACATAATTTACCAATTATACTATTTGGCCAAACTAAAGATGGATGGCAAGAACTCGCATCAGGTATGACTAATAGTGATGGTCGCATTGCCGATTTATTTACAAAAGACGTTGTATTACCCGTGGGTATTTATCGCATGAGGTTTGATACAAAAGCGTATTTTGAAGCAAATAAAGAGACGGGGTTTTACCCATTTGTAGATATTGTATTTGAGCTAAATGAGTCATCTCATAATAGCAAAAGTCATTATCACATCCCTTTATTATTGTCTGCGTATGGTTATTCAACCTACCGTGGCAGTTAGTTACGCGAAGTGGTGAATTCAATGTTGGATAACGTACAATATATAACGCCTAAACCATTAACTAACGAGGCTTTTAGTGCATATGGCGATGTAATACAAGCGAGCAATGATACTAACAACTTCACCATCAATAATGGCTTTACTCACCGCTTTCATGATTTAGCCAACATAGATGTTAACGATGATAATGGACGTGCGTTACTTAATATTTTTCGTTCTACGCCTTTAGAGCAACCTATAGCGATTAAAATGATGGAAAGACACCCAAAAGGCAGCCAAGCATTTATTCCTTTGGGAAATAATCCTTACTTAGTTGTTGTTGCCCCAGCTGGTGAGTTTAACAGTAAAAATATAGAAGTATTTATTGCTAATTCTGATCAAGGAGTGAATTACCATAAAGGGACTTGGCATCATTTCTGTTTAGCCTTAGTCAGTGTGAGTGATTTTTTAGTTATCGATAGAGGGGGAGAAGGCGATAACTGCGACGTGGTTGATTTAGATGGTTCATTAGTTATTACAACAGTTTAATCTGGTTTAGTTTAATTAGATTTATTTTAAATATTGCCAATATATTAAAAAAACTTGGCAGAGCATATTATGTATTAGGTGTGACTAAATGTTAAAAGTATTTCGTGGGGAGTTACTACACTTTTTGGCTGATCCAGCTAAAGTACCCCTAGAAGAGAGTTACCAATATTTTGAAGATGGCTTACTACTCATTAAAAATGGCATAGTCGAGCAAGTCGGTGATGCAGCAGATTTATTACCCACGTTAGATGAAAGCGTTAAGGTAACGCATTATCGTAGTGGGTTAATTATGCCAGGTTTTATAGACACCCATGTACATTATCCTCAAACTGAAATGATCGCCTCGTATGGTGAACAATTACTTGAATGGCTAGAAAATTATACCTTCCCATTTGAACAACAATTTTCGGATTTTGAACATGGTAAAAGTGTTGCTGAATTCTTTTTAACGCAACTACTTGCTGCTGGAACAACGACTGCATTAGTGTTTGGTACTGTGCATAAAGAGTCTGTTGATGCTTTTTTTACTATTGCTCAACAGAAAAAACTTCGCATGATCTGTGGTAAAGTATTGATGGATCAAAATTGCCCTGATTACTTATCTGACACAGCACAAAGTGGCTATGATGAAAGCAAAGCATTAATTGAAAAATGGCATAATAAAGACCGTTTACAATATGCCATTACACCACGTTTTGCTCCTACTTGTTCCAAAGAACAATTAGATAAAGCAGGGCAATTACTCAATGAAAATCCCAGTGTTTATTTACATACCCATTTAAGTGAAAACCAAGCCGAAATTGCTTGGGTTAAAGAGCTGTATCCTGAGAATGATGGTTACTTAGACGTATATGATAAAAGTAAATTACTTGGCCGCCGCAGTGTGTTTGCTCACGGTGTACATTTACATGATAGGGAATGTCAGCGTTTAGGAGAAAGTCATTCTGCTATTGCTTTTTGTCCAAGTTCTAATTTATTTCTAGGTAGTGGATTATTTAATTTACAACAAGCACAAAAATTTAATGTCAATGTAAGTTACGGCACAGATATTGGAGCTGGCACTACATTTTCTATGTTAAGTACACTTAATGAAGCATATAAAACCCAGCAACTTCGTTCAGAAAAACTAGATCCTTTTCAATCTTTTTATCTAGCGACGTTAGGTGGCGCTAGGGCGTTAGATTTAGAAGGTGTTATTGGTAACTTTAGCCAAGGTGCAGAAGCAGACTTTATCGTTTTAGACTATAACGCAACACCACTTATTGAGCGCAGAATGCGACATTGTACTAACGTATCTGAAAAGCTTTTTATTTTGAGCATGATAGGTGACGAACGACATATTAAATCGACCTATATTATGGGTGAAAAAGTAGTAGGTTTATAAATAATTAATGCTTCAATACCTGTTCATGTAAAGAAGCTAAAAATCAATTAAGGGATAAAATGGATCCGTATATTACAGAATGGCTCAATTTAATAATTCGCTTTGCTCATCTTATTACCGGTATTGCATGGATTGGCGCGTCATTTTATTTTGTTTGGCTCGATAACCATTTAGAAAACCCACCACAATGGAAAACAGACAAAGGCATTGGAGGTGACTTATGGGCTATTCATGGCGGTGGTTTTTATGAAGTTGCCAAATATAAACTTGCCCCTGAAAAAATGCCAAGCACATTACATTGGTTTAAATGGGAAGCCTATACCACATGGATAACAGGATTCTTACTCATGTCTTTAATGTTTTATGTGGGGGCAGAGTCTTATTTAATTGATAAAAGGGTCGCAGATTTAACACAATTACAAGCTATCGGGTTAGGTATTGGTGCAATTGTGTTTGGCGTAACAGTTTATGAAGTTTTAGTAAGAACAACGTTACGTAACCATAGTGTTATCTTAGGTGTGATATTAATCATTTTTGCTACTGGGTTATCGTATGGCTTAACTCAAGTATTTAGTGCTCGTGGTGCTTATATGCATATGGGAGCGATCATTGGTACTATTATGGCGGGCAATGTATTTTTTGGCATTATGCCTTCTCAACGTGCCTTGGTAAAAGCGGTTAACGAAGGAAAAGCACCTGATCCTGCATTCGGACTAAATGCAAAACTTCGTTCAACTCATAACACGTATACCACGCTTCCTATTATTTTTATTATGATCTCAAACCATTACCCAATGACTTATAATCATAATGCTAATTGGTTAGTGTTAATTGCTATAATTTTAATAACCGCAGCTATTCGTCAATACTTTGTTTTACGTCACTTTGGTAAACAAAAACCGTTAATATTAGTCGGTGCGGTATTGGCAACTATTGCGCTTGCCTTTGTTATTGCGCCGAAAGCTACAAACTTGACTGAAGCACAAAAACAGCAAACTGTTTCTAGAGAACAAGTGCAAACGATCATAAAAGAGCGTTGCAGTTCTTGTCACTCTGAAAACAATACCGATGATATTTTTAAATCGGCACAAGCAGGTGTGGTTTTTAGTGATGGTGAATCTATAAAGCAATGGGCGCCTAGAATAAAAGCTCGAGTGATTGACGCCAAAGATATGCCATTTATGAATAAAACTAAAATGACAGATACAGAACGAAATACTTTAGCGCTTTGGTTAATTTCTCTAGATAACGACAAACAATAAAAATCATATACTTGTGCCATTTCTGTTACGGAGAATAGGAACGGCACATGTCAAATCAATTTATTAAATAAAGCACTTGTTAGGTAACCATTTTTTTAATATATCAATAACTTTTTGTGGATCTAAAGGCTTTGTTAAATAATCATTCATACCAGAGTCTAAACATTTTTTCCTATCGCCAATCATTGCATTAGCGGTAATAGCTATTATTGGCAGCTTAGTGTTATTGTTATCAAATGTTTTTAATCTAATTTGTTTTGTTGCTTCATAGCCGTCTAATACCGGCATTTGACAATCCATAAAAATCAAATCATAAGTATTGCCGTTTCCTAATGCACTTATGGCTTCTTTTCCATTACATGCAAGGTCAACAGTAATGCCTAAGCCAATAAGCAACCCTCTGATCACCAGTTGATTAACCCTATTATCTTCGGTTACTAAAATATGTGCGTTAAATTGTTGTTTTTTAATAGGAAGAGCATTTAGTGTTTGTGACGCTTGTCGTGTTTTAATTCCAGACACCTTTATTAGCTCATTTAATATTTCTAAATGTTTAAAAGGTTTTGTAATTTGTCCTTTGACACCTAACTCTTTAGTTTTATTATCGTCAAATCGCCGATTTTGAGATGATGAGATTATTAAATTAATTTGTTCCAATTGACTATAATTTAACTGTTTTTTGTTATTCATCTGCTTAGTTTCAAGCAGGCTATTATCTATGATAGCGATTGTGATTGGTTCATTTATATCTGAAGCTATTTTTAATTGATTTAATGCTGACTCTATTGAGTCTGCCGATTTATATTTTATCCCCCAAATCTGGTGTAATTTTTCCATAAAATTATGATTGTGCTTATTAGTATCAACAAAAATTACTTTTTCTTTTTTTAATTCATCGGGAATTGTTGTTACTTTATTTAATATTTCTGATTTTGAAAAAGGTAAAGTAAACCAAAAAGTCGAACCTTTTAAAAGTGTTTGTTCTATACCAATAGTTCCTCCCATTAGCTCAACAATTTTCTTACTAATTGATAGCCCTAATCCAGTTCCCCCATATTTTCTTGTTGTGGAGTTATCCGATTGTGAAAACTGTTCAAATAATTGACTCTGCTTTGATTGTTCAATGCCGATACCCGTATCAATAACTTCAAAATGAAAAACTTTTTTATCAGCAGTTTCTTCTATCTGTTTAACATATATTGCGATGTGTCCAGTATCAGTAAACTTAATCGCATTACCGATTAGATTGGTCAATATTTGCCTTATTCGCCCTGAGTCTCCTGTAATCCATTGATCAATCACTGGGTAGGCAGGACAGATAAGCTCTAAATGTTTATCTTGTGCTAGGAAACCCATTGTTGCACCAAGTTCTTCTAACATTTTTCCTAGATCAAAAGGCGTGAATTCGAGTGTTAATTTACCTGCATCTACTTTTGAAAAATCTAAAATGTCATTAATTATTGTTAGTAAACCAACAGCGGAGGATTTTATAATATTAGCGATTTTTAGCTGTTCAGCGTTGAGTTCATGCTCAATTAACAAATTGATCATGCCTATTACGCCATTCATTGGGGTACGTATTTCATGACTCATGTTTGCTAAAAAGTCGGCTTTAGATATATTAGCCACTTCAGCTTGCTCTTTGGCTAATGCAAGTTTAGCTATATTGTCTTTTTGCTGGGTTATATCAGTTCGAATCGATGTAAAGCCAATTACCTTTTTATCACTATCAAAATTAGGCACTATTGTGGTGTCTACCCAATAATAATGGCCATTTTTTGCTCTATTACGCACTTCATCATGCCAAACTTTACCGGAGAGTATAGTTTGATGCATTTTTTTCCAATAGGACTTAGGCTGATTATTAGAATTTAAAACATTATGCTTTTTACCTAAAAGTTCACTTTCATGATAACCACTAATATCAATAAATTTGTCATTTACATAGACAATAATGCCTTCTAAATCAGTGATTGATACAAGTGAGTGTTGGTCTAATGCAAATTTTGCGGATTCAGCTTGTTGTTTTGCAACGGAGAGATTGGTTGAATCTTTATTTTTTTTATTCATATGTTTATGCATCCGAGCCCACATATTGTATTTATTATCAAGGTAGGCTATTAGTTTAAGCAAGTATGAATACAACCAAAAATCAGCTGTATATAAAACAACCACACATAATTAGCTTAGTCTAGCTTTAGGTTATTTGATAGTTATTGTAGTAAAAGGCCTGTAAAACTTATTTAAAATAGCTATGTTCGGATATGAATAAAGAGAAACCATGTTATAAATATAAAAATAAACTAATGGATGCTATATTAATTATTCCAATTATTTATTAAGTGTTTATAGCATGAAGAATTATTTTGTTTTTTTGTTTTCTTTCGTTTTTACCTTCCAAGTTTTTGCCAACAGTTCAATTAAATATAATCAAGAGCTAGATGGATTCGCTTATCCGTTTGACGTAAAAACATTTGAACTTAGCTCTCAAAATAGAACTTTAAAAATGCGTTATATGGATGTTGGTGATACCAGTTCAGAAAAGACCATAGTGTTATTGCATGGTAAAAACTTTTCTGGCTATTACTGGGAACGAGTTGCTAACTATTTATTAAAAAACAGTTATAGGGTGATTATTCCGGATCAAATTGGGTTTGGTAAATCATCAAAACCTGATTATTACCAGTACAGTTTCGGACAACTCGCACTCAATACTAAATTATTATTAGATCACTTAGGCATAGAAAAGGCTGATATTGTAGGGCACTCTATGGGGGGAATGTTAGCAACAACTTTCACGGTTAATTACTCTAAAATTGTTAATAAATTAATTTTAATTAACCCCATTGGCCTAGAATATTACGGTAGATATACAGAATATAAAGATATTAACTTTTTTTATAACAATGAGCTCAATAAAACACTTGATAAAGCAAGAAACTATCAGAAGAAAAATTATTATGATGGCCAATGGTCTGATGAATATGAAAAACTTTTAATTCCGTTAAAAGGAATGCTTGCTGGTGATGATTGGCAAAGAGTTGCTTGGAATAATGCTTTAACTTATGGCCCCATTTTCTCTGAAAACATTGTTGATCGTTTATCACAAATTAAAAATGAGACGGTACTTATAATTGGTACGAGAGATAAAACAGGTCCTGGTAAAGGTTGGTTAAAAGAAGGGGAAACTCGGCAGTTAGGCAATTTTAAACAACTTGGAATTGATACTCAAAAACTGATAAAAGGCTCTACGTTAATAGAACTTGATGGATTAGGGCATGTACCACAATTTGAAGATTATGATGCATTCATAAAAGCATTCAAACAAGCAATAAGTCAATAAACGAGTTTAATTAAAATCTCCACAGTCAATAAGAGAGCTGAACTTATGGAACAAGGCACTATAAATAATAAAAACAAGGGTGAAAGTGTAGGCTTATTAGAGCGTTTATTTAAGCTTTCTGAACACAGAACAAACCTTAAAACTGAAATTATGGCAGGGTTCACTACCTTCGTTACCATGTCATATATTATGTTTTTAAATCCTATTATTATGTCTAATACAGGGATGCCATTTGATGGTTTATTCTTAGCTACTTGTCTTGGCGCAGCCATTGCCACTATTTTAATGGGGCTTTACGCTAATTGGCCGGTTGGACTGGCTCCAGGAATGGGGCTTAATGCTTTTTTTACTTTCTCAGTTGTAGGTTCTATGGGATATAGTTGGCAAATAGCATTAGGTACTGTTTTTCTTTCTGGGGTTTTGTTTGTATTCATGAGCGTTACAAAAATGCGTGAGTGGATGTTAGATAGTATTCCTTTAAGTTTAAGGCTTGCCATAACCGCTGGTGTAGGACTTTTTTTAGGGTTTCTAGGGCTCCGTTTTACGGGAATTGTTGTGCCTGATCCGGATAACGTGGTTGCTATTGCCGACTTAACGCATTTTGGTTTTGGAAATTATGGTGCTGAAGCGCCCGCATTGGGCTTTTTAAGTTTTTTACTAATCTCAATTTTAAGTTATAGAAAAGTTTTTGGTGCGGTAATTATTGGTATCGGTATTACCACGTTACTTGCCTTTGCTATGACTTGGGTGCTTCCAACAGAATTTTTTGTGGTAGCTGAAAGTGCTAAGTCTTTTGCACCGGCAACGGGCTTTGTTAGTTACAATGGTCTGTTAGCGGTGCCAAACTTTTCTGATCTTGAGCCTATTTTATTTAAAGCCGATATAATAGGTGCTTTTCAAGTCGCATTAATTCCAGTTATTGTAACGTTTCTATTCGTTAACATTTTCGATACTGCCGGTACTTTAATGGGAGTAGCTGAGCGTGCTAATCTTCAAGATAAAGATGGGAAAATTCGTGGCTTAAGTAAATCGTTAAAAGCCGATTCATTATCTTCTGTTATTGGTACAGCTTTTGGTTGTCCACCGGTAACGTCTTACGTAGAGTCTGCCGCAGGTGTTTCTGTAGGGGGGAGAACAGGGTTAACTGCTGTAACTATAGGCATGCTATTTATTGTGGGCGTTTTCTTTTTACCACTTGCAAAAATGCTTCCAGGCTTTGCCGTTAATGGTGCGCTAATTTATGTGGCAATGTTAATGATGAGTTCATTAAAAGGGTTAAATTGGGATGACTTAACTGAATATGCACCGGCCGTATGCACTACCGTTATGATGGCATTTACTTTTTCCATCGCTAACGGAATTGCTTTTGGCTTTATTACTTATACAGTATTAAAGGTAGGCACGAATAAAACTCAAGAAATATCGACAGGTGTTTGGGCATTAACAGTATTGTTTATCGCTAAGTTTATCTTTTTAAGTCATTAGTCAAATTTGAGAAATAACTAAAAGCAGGGCATTTATTAATAAACTAACCACTATAAATGTTCAAAATTTCAAAAGTGGTATCTTATTACTTGATACCACAGCCCTTTAAAATTATATATGTTAGCGTCTTGGCGATGTTTTCAAAGTCGGCATCAGTTAATGTATCTTTACCCATAGCCGCGGTGACTTGCGGTTCAAAATCGGCATAATGTTGGGTAGAACCCCAAATAGTAAAAAGTAAAAACAGGGGGTCTATATCATCCATTTTTCCTTGGTCGATCCACCCCTGAATAGTGCCTTTAACGTCATCTATCCACTTTTTAAAATGAGTGTTTAGATAAGATTGTAATCGAGGGGCTCCATGAATAAATTCACTAGCGAATATACGAGACGCTTCAGGATTTGTATGTGAATACATTACCTTAGCGTAGATGTAATCACCAAGTACCTTAGCAGGTTCGTTATTTGAAGTTAAAATTGACGAATCCCATAACTCGACAATTTCAGATAATATATCGGTGTAAATAGCTTCTTTATTTTTATAATAATAATGTACATTTGCCCGAGGTATACCGGCGCGTTCCGCAATACTTTTAATTGATGCCCCTTTAAAACCATAGGCTAAAAAGTCTTGGCTAGCCGCTTTTAGTATTAACGATTGGTTTTTCTTTCTTACACGACCTACAGATGTTGAAGCTTTAGTATTATTAACAGCGCTCATTATTCACTAGATATATTTACTTACATAAAGGAAATATAAGCTATTCGGCATGAAAAGTTAATACTGGTGTATAGTTACATAGGTAAATAATGAAAAGAGAAGAAGTTACTTAGTGAATATGTAACTTTACATATTGAATTTTATTAAATTAATTGATAAACACATACTTAATAGTATCGTAGATTATTAATATTTAGGTTTTTACATGGAATTTTCTATCAAAAATATTTTAATTGTCATTTTATCTCTATTTTTTGCTTTTACACTGTATTGGTTTGTTAAGTTTGGAACTATATTTTGGTTTCTTGGGTATATAAGTGAAGAAGCATCTAGAAAAAATGTTGAATATCAAAGACAAATACAACTTAAAAACGAAAACATAAAAATTCAAAAACAATTAACTGATCTAAAAAAACAAGAAGCGTATAAAAAGCGAATGTTTATTTCATCAGGTGATCATAGTAGAAAAATACCTATAAAAGAAAAACGATGTAATGAGGCTATTTTATTGGCAATGACAGACAAATCTAAAAAAGCTAAGGCAAATAAAGAAAATTTATGTAATGGTGTTTAACATTGCATATGAGAACACACTATTATTTAAGATACCTTACTAAGTCCAATACTGTTTAGTATTGGACTTAGTATTTTAGGTGTTTTATAATGCGTTATTGCTTAACTTTATGCTATTAATGAAAAATGTCATCAAATAAACCTTTTCCTTTATATCCATCATATATTGATCTACTTGAATTTGATTTTGAAGATTATCCAGAGCTTAAAACATTGTTTGCTGACAATTCACCCTGGTGGCTTGAATGTTTTCATTGGGGAAAGTTATTTCTTGAATACACAGGTAGAAATAAATCTGTTCATACTTATGATCGCTTTAGAAATGAAATTGAACGTTTTCTTCTATGGTCATTTTTAATTAAACAACAACCCATTGATCAATTACGTAAAACTGACATTTTAGAGTATGCGGATTTTTGCTGGCAACCACCAATCACTTGGATTGGTACATCTAATCAAGAACGTTTCAAATTAGCCAATGGTTATTCTTCAGCGAATGAATTTTGGTTTCCTTACAAAATTCAAGTACCTAAAAGCCAGAAAAACCAAACAATTATTGATAAGAAAAAATATCGACCATCACAACAAACATTAACGGCTATGTTTACAGCTATTGGTGTGTTTTATAATTATTTAATGTCTGAAGAATTTTGTTTAGGTAATCCTGCTTCTATTGCTAAAAAAGATTGTCGTCACTTTATTGCAGATGCTCAAGTTAAAGAAGTTAAACGCTTAACTGCTAGTCAATGGCAATACGTATTAGATACCGCAGTTAAAATGGCTGATGAAGATCCAATTTTTGAACGTAGTTTATTTATTATTGCAGCCCTTAAAACCTTATTCTTACGTATATCTGAATTATCTGAACGCACAAATTGGTCGCCTGTTATGGGACATTTTTGGCAAGATGAGGATGAAAATTGGTGGCTAAAAGTTTTCGGTAAAGGACGTAAATTAAGAGATATAACAGTCCCTCCTGATTTTTTACCCTTTTTAGAGCGTTATCGCTATTCCCGAGGGCTTTCTGGTTTACCTTTAAGTAGTGAAAATACAGTGTTGATTGAAAAAATTAGAGGTCAAGGCGGTATGACATCAAGACATTTAAGGCGCTTAGTACAACAAGTATTTGATCTAGCTTTTGAAAAAATGAGTATGACAGAAGGTAAAAATAAGGCTTTAAAACTCAAAGAAGCCTCTACTCACTGGCTTAGGCATACTGGTGCAAGTATGGAAATTGAACGCGGCCGCCCTCTTAAAGATGTATCTGAAGATTTAGGTCATGCAAGTATGGCTACCACAGATACAGTTTACGTACAGAGTGAGAACAAACAAAGAGCAGCAAGTGGACGAAAACGGAAAGTAAATTAAGGCTTTTTCTATGTATGAGTGTTGATTAGAGAGGTTAATCAACACCCTTTTAGTCACAACTTATGCCACTTAAGTTTTATTTATTCACAAGTAAACGTACATCATTACCTGTTGGTGATTCGTGCGTTCTGAGTGAAAACTCGGGTAATACAGCAAGAATATGATCAAAAATATCGGATTGTATTTCTTCATATTCTCCCCAATTAGTGGTGTTCGTAAAGGCATATATTTGCATTGGTAATCCCATATTGGTTGGTTCTAATTGTCTAACCATTAATGTCATTCCTTGATGAATGCGTGGATGTTGCTTCAATAATGCAATTAAATAATGTCTAAATGTGCCCACATTAGTTAACCGGCGACCATTTAACTTAACCGCCATATTGCTTTTCTTTGTTGAATTTTCTCTTTCAATATCAACAACTTTACTTGACAAATAGTCATGCAATAAATCAGCTTTGCTAAGTTCTTCAATTTGTTCTTTATTTAAAAAGCCAACACTACTCATTTCAAGGTAAATGCTCCTTTTTATTCTTCTACCGCCAGACTCAGACATTCCGCGCCAGTTTTTAAAGGAATCAGAGATGAGTGCATAAGTTGGTATTGTTGTAATTGTTTTATCCCAGTTTCTAACTTTTACTGTGGTTAAAGCAATATCGACTACATCACCGTCTGCACCATACTTTGGCATTTCAAGCCAATCGCCAACGGCTAGCATGTTATTAGCTGACAATTGAATACCTGCCACAAGCCCTAAAATAGGATCTTTAAATACTAATAACATAACCGCAGATAAAGCGCCTAAACCACTCAGTAATATTAGTGGAGATTTATCCATTAACAATGAAACGGCTAAGATCGTTGTTAATACACTTGCGATTAGTTTTATTGTTTGTAATAAGCCTCTTAAAGGGAAATGGCCTTGTTTAGTGCGTTTATCTGATATGGTTTGAAATATATCTAATAGTGTAAATAAAGAGAGTAATGAAAAGAGAATGATCCATTGATTGATAATTACTTCAACCAAGTGCAAAAAGATGGTGCCTTCAGCAATCCATAGTTTCGATTGAATAATAACGATCGCACCTTGTAAAACAAAAGATAAACGTTTTACAAGTTTAAATATTAAATCAGCCGTTGCTTGGCTAAATTTAATATTACGCTGTTCGAAGAAATTTTCTTTTAAAAACTTTGTTGCTACACGTCTTAAAATAAAATGTAAGACGATAGCAACTAAAGCTATCCAAGCTATCACTACCGTGTCGTACCATAAAAAAACACTTCCTGGCATATGCAGTTCAAACCATGCCAGTAAAAATTCTCTTAATTGTGCACGTACTTCACTCATTAATTTTAGTCCTTTGCATTCTAGGTAAATGTGTTCATAAGGTATTTATTTTGAAAACTTTGTTATACCTTCTACATTTTAACTGAGTAATTAGCGTATAATTTACCAAATTAATCATTACTCAACATTTAATTAAGATATTTTACATGGGCTTATTTAATATTACACGGTTAGTTCCACAATTAATGCTGGCAACATCGCTGTCTTTAACTTCAACAATTGTCAGTGCTGATCAAAAGGCACTGGAAGAATGTGTGATGGAAAAGTTTAATAATGCTGATGGCGATTTAACTTTAACTCAATTACGGACTATGTGTAGTAAAGATTTACTCTTTAAAGAAGAAATAGAGAAAATTAGTGTTGCTAATAAAAAAGATATAAAGCTTGGCGTAATTTCTCGCCGCATACTTAACGAGAAACAAACAAAATTTAAGCCTTATGTTATTACTCCTCATAAACTCAATTATATTTTACCTGCCTATACAACAAATGCGATTAATAAAAATGTATTTAGCTCTATTGAAAGCTATCAAGAAAACTTATCCGATTTAGAAACATTTTTTCAAATTAGTTTAAAAGTGCCGTTAAACCAACATAACTTATTTATTGAGGGCGACGGTTTATACCTTGGCTTTACATTACAAGCTTGGTGGCAGATTTACGCTAAAAATATATCTAAACCCTTTAGAGAAACCAATTATCAACCAGAGCTTTTTTATATAGCCCCATTTAATTGGCATCCTTTTGAAGGAAATACAGGCTTTATTTTGGGTGTTGAACATCAATCTAATGGTCGTTCAAATGAGTTTTCGAGAAGTTGGAATCGTGTATACGGTGGATTCTTATTTGAGAAAAACAACTTCGCTTTATCCTTTAAACCTTGGATACGATTATCCGAAGATGAGAAAAAATATCCTTTAGACCCTAGTGGCGATGATAATCCTGACATAAGTGATTATATGGGGCACTTTGAATTAGCAATGGCTCATAAATGGGATAATTTTGAGTTAAGCCTGATGACAAGGCAAAATTTTGATAAAAATAAAGGTGCTGCTCAATTAGGCTTTACCTTTCCGTTATGGGGGAATTTAAGGGGGTTTGCTACAATTTTTAGTGGCTACGGAGAGAGTTTAATTGATTATAATTATAAACAAACACGCTATGGTTTAGGTATTGCGCTAACGAATATATTGTAGGATTAGCATTAACCGTTTTAAGCTAGTGTTTTCCGTTAAAAATATATATAAAATTAGTTTTGAGCAAGTCCAGTGTTATTCGACTTAACAATATTATTCCACTCGGTAAGAATTTTATCGAGTGTACCATCAGCTTTTAATGAACGTATTGCCTTATTAATTTGAGGTATTAAGTTTCTATGTTGTGATTTTTTACTGACCATAATATGAATGTTATCGGCATAGATATTTAGCGAATGTTGCTCGAATTCATTATACATTTTGTATTTTTTTATAAAGGCTTGCATTGTAAATGGATCGACTAAAACACCATCTATGTGCCCTTTCATTAACAATTCAATATTTTGTTCTAAATCAATAACTTCAGTAATATGTGCTCGAAATTCTGTTGTTTTAATTAGCTGTTGGTATTCTTCTCCATAATAATAGCCTCCTTCTACTCCTATCATATAGTCACTTTCAGCCAAGTCTTTTAAGTGATTAAGCTCAATTTTTTTGTTTGTGTTATTATTCTTTTTAACAAACAATTTTACTGTTTCAAGGCGATAAGGTATTGAATATAAGGCATAGTCTCGACGTTCTTTGGTATAGGATGCTCCCATGGCAATATCCATTTCACCTGTTTTTATATAATTAAGGTGCCTTTTCCAAGGAAGTTCGGTGTAATTTACAGATAAATTCAATTTTTCTACAATGGCATTAAAAATATCAAGATCTAATCCCACAAGCTTTTGTTGCTCATTCCGATATTGATACGGATACCATAACTCCCAACCAACAGCTAACTCTTTATTAGTATCAGACAGAGCAGTTAATGGATGAAGTGTTAATAATAAACAAAAGCTAGTAATAATTTTTTTCACTAAAATATTTCCTTACTTTGTGAAAGTTTAATTAAATGGGGTTGTTTGCATAACTAACTCTGGGTCTAAACGTACGTCAAACCAGTTAACGCGCCAATCTAAATGTGGACCAGTCGCTCTTCCACTAGCCCCAACTTCAGCAATTTTGTCATGTTTTTCTACTTTATCACCAAGGTTTACATAAGACTTACTTAAATGCAAAAATGTAGAGTTAACACCATGTCCATGATCTATGATTAATGTACCACCTGAATAAAACATGTCAGGTACCCATAATGTGACTACCCCACTTGCAGGAGCTTTAACTGGCGCACCTACTTGTCCACGATAATCAACCCCAAAATGAGTGCTTTTTAATACGCCATTGAATAAGCGTTGGCTACCATAAACGCCTGTTACTTTAGTGTCTCTTGGAGCAATAAATCCTTGTGCAAAATAAGTAAAATCACTGTTATGAGTTCTAGCTTTTACCGTTTTTTTCCGATCTTCTTTAGAACGGGCAACATTAGCCGGATCTGGGTTCATTATTTTCTTAGCAATACCTTTGATATTACTCTTTTTGTATTCTCTCACTGTTGGAGTAAAAGACTTTTGTTCTATCTCACCATTTTCATCAGTGATAGTTAACGTATAATCATTCGTATCGTTCCAACTAAAACCAAAAACAAAGTCACCAGTTTCCGATACTTTAAGCGTACGCTGGTTAAGTTGTACTGTGTTACTCGGTAACGTTTTACCTATGATCATTCCACCTTGAGTAAAACTACCAGAAAGCTTTATTTCGGCATAACTATTTGCTGCCAATGAACTAGCTAAACTTAGAATTAACGCATGGATGGCTAGTTTGTTTTTAAACATTTGCTATCGCTCCTTTGGCGACTCCTTCGTAAGCAACCACACGATAATTATTACCTGGTTTTGCTTTCTTTAATTGTCGAGCAACATAATCTGCTAAAAGCTCTACCGTTGAATCACAATCAACAACTTCTAATTTATTACTAGGAACTGCAATATCGAATCGCCCTTGCGGTGCATGATAAGCAAAAAGTTGATGGTTCTTATCAAGGTTTTTCATCGCATTAGGAGATAATTCAACGGTTGCTAGGTCAACACGATCAGACTCACTTGCAATATAAATATCTTCCCAACGTTGACACCAAAAATGCTCTAGCGTTTCAGAACGCTTATCATTTTCAAATAATTTAATTTTTGATCTATGCCCATGAGCTATACGTTGGCAATTACCATCATGTAATTTTAAACCATGCGTATAATGATAATAATCACTTGGTATTGCTTCAGCGCGTAACTTTATTGTTAGTCCTTGAACATTATTTGGTAATTGGTCGAAAATAATTTTAGTAAGATGCTCAGTCACACTATTAATAGTAATTGTTTGAGCATTAATATGTGTGAATGCACATGCGGGTGAATGTAGAAAATAGTTACCTACCTTAGAGGTGATATCCACGTACTCATGCCCTGCTCTATGCGCTGATGCCGAAGAAATTACGCTGTCACTTAATATGGGTAACAGTAATTTATGGTCTACAGCTTCATCAATTATGGCTTTGATTTGTTTTTTGACGATACCAAAATCAAGCACCATACTTTGTTCATTTAAATCGCCATTTAATAAAACATCAACAATCCAGCTTTCACCAACTATTCCGCGCTTTGGGCATACATAAGAAAAATCTATAACAGTTAAATTATCTACAAAAAGTTGCATTATTTGTCCTTATACTACTTGCCAAGCAATGGTTTCATTTGCTCTTACAGGCACAACTTTGTCATTACCAAAGGCCATAGTTGCAGGTACTGGCCAAGATTTTTTAGTTAATGTGATTTTATCAACATTTATCGGTAATTGATAAAAAGTTGGGCCATTTATACTGGCAAAGGCTTCGAGCTGATCTAAGGCATCTTCCTTATCAAACACTTCTGCATATAATTCTATAGCAGCATGAGCAGTATAGGAGCCAGCGCAACCACAAGCGGATTCTTTAGCATGTTGCGGGTGTGGAGCAGAATCAGTTCCTAAAAAGAACTTACTATTACCACTTGTTGCTGCTTCGATTAGCGCTTGTTGATGAATGTTACGTTTCAAAATAGGTAAACAAAAATAGTGAGGTCGAATGCCGCCAACTAGCATATCGTTACGATTATATAATAAGTGATGAGCGGTAATAGTAGCAGCGACGTTATCCCCCGCGCTTCTTACAAAATCTACAGCTTGTTTTGTGGTGATGTGCTCTAAAACAATTTTAAGGTTTGTGAATTTTTCAACTAATGGCGCTAATATAGTTTCAATGAAAACTTGCTCTCGATCGAATATATCAATTTCTTTTGTGGTAACTTCACCATGAATTAATAAAGGCATTTCAACTTTTGCCATTGCTTCGAGAACAGGATAAATATTCTCTATTTTTGTAACACCTGAAGATGAGTTGGTTGTTGCTCCTGCTGGATATAATTTAGCCGCATAAACAACACCTGATGCTTTAGCATTTTCTATATCTTCAACTGTTGTGCTATCAGTTAAATAAATCACCATCAAAGGTTTAAAGTGAGCAGGTGGTGAATTTGCCATAATGCGTTGGTGGTATTGCTGAGCAAGTTCTGCATTGGTAACAGGGGGAACTAAATTAGGCATTACGACTACCCGACCAAAATAACGGCTGATATCGTTAACTGTAGTGGTGAGACCTTCACCATCTCTTAAATGCACATGCCAGTCGTCTGGACGAATTATGGAAATTGTTGTCATTGAAAAACCTTACTTATTTGCCGTATATAGTTATTAATTAATATTCAGTGTTATCTTGTTCATTTGATTCAAGTAGCGCTAACAATTGATCCTTTAAATTTGGTGGTACTTTATAAATTGTTAAACTATCATTTGCTTTATTATATACAATATCTTGACCAAAGTGACTGCGTTCGAAACTTATACTGATACCATTACCATAACCTGAATATTTCGTCACTTTATTAACAACAGCTTGGTCATGTGGAAATTGCTCTTCAATTGGGTAAGCTTGGTCTTGGCAAAATTGATAAAAGTCTTTGTCTTGATCACTTGATACAACATTCCCTACCTCTTTTAAAGAAACCTCCTGTGCTGATTCTTTTTGTTCTTTACAGTAATTTAACAGTTCTTTCCGCGTATGTTGTTTTTCTTGTGCATCAAATTGATTTACTGCAACAAAGTCTTCTACTGCTTGTACTAACACTTGTGTTTGAGCTTTAGAGTTTAAACCTTCTTCGCAACCTAAAAAATCTAAGAAAAAGTCTGATACTTTTCTTCCTGCTCTTCCTTTTATAAATGAAACGTAGCGGTTGCTTTGAGGGTTGTTTTGATAATCAAACAAGTCAAGGCGAACTGCTAATTGTAATTTACTTAAGTCTAAATGTTTTGCAGCTGAAATATTTAACTCTTGATCAACTGAATAATGTTCTGACACAGGAATAATTGCCACTAAAAGATAACGTCCTCCCATATATTCATAATGGGTCAGAACCAAATAGCCTGTTTCACCAAGATCATACTTAGTTAATTCACTTGCCAACCCTTTAGCTGCTTGTTGTGAGAAATCATTAAAAGAAAGCTGTTCATTTAAATAGTTTTCCATAATGTCCACAAAACGTGGGGTTTCACTCGGCTCCTCTTGTTCAGTAAAACGTCCATAGCCCTTACTTCCTTTGCTGTTATAAAGTAAGTGTAACCCATTTGTAAAATCTTCAATTTTAGGAGTAATAGCAATTGATTCAGGGCCAAATCTTAATTCAACTTCACCGGTTTCAGTTTTTTGTGATAAAAAATGTAGTGCAATATTAGAAATTATTAAGCTCATAGGTAATGGTCAGTATTATCTTGCGATGGCTTTTGGTAAACTTGCGTTTTTATTAAACCACCTATTAAAGTAAATTTATGCCTATTGTATCGAAGTATTCCAATGAACGTGTAGAAAAAATTATCCAAGAGCTATTAAATGTTCTAGTAGAGGAAAAAGTAACGCCTGATTTAGCGTTAATGTGTCTCGGAAATACTATTACCGATATTCTTAATAATGAAGTGCCAAAAGCTCAGCGTGAAACAATAGTAAACAACTTTACTAATGCATTAAAACAATCTATAAAATAGAATAAAATAATAAAAACAATAACTAATATCTTTTAATATCATGTATAACAATAGAGAATTATAATTAGCAATGGTATCTTTTAGCTCAACCTCCTATAGCAAACGACTGTTACACCTGATTAGTTGGGGGCATTGGTTTACCTTTTTCAATATCGTCGTTGCTATCATTTTATCATTAGCTTATTTAATTGCAGAGCCACTGCCTGAAACAACGTTAGGTAAATTATATTTATTTTTTACTTGGATCAGTCATATGGGCTTTTTAACCTTTGTTGGTTTCATGCTAATTATATTCCCGATCACCCTAATTTATCCAAAAACTCAAGTCATACGTGGTATATCAAGTGTTCTATTTACGACAGGCTTAGTATTTTTATTATTAGATGCTTATGTTTATAATCAGCTTGGTTATCATTTAAACGCATCTTCTAGTGCGCAAATTATCGAATTAATCAGTAACTTAATTAGTGATAATTCACGGTTGTTTTGGTTCGTTGCACTGATAACAACTATGGCACTTCTGAGTATTGAGCTTTTAGTTAGTAATTATGCTTGGAAACATTTGCGAGATTTACAAAATACAGTATTTGCTAAGTTTTTTATCTTTGTTTTAGTTTTAGGGTTCTTTTTTAGTCATATCACTCATATTTGGGCAGATGCAAATTTAGAATATGATATTTTAAGGCAGGACACTGTTTTACCTTTGTCATACCCTGCTACAGCAAAAACCTTGCTCACTAAATATGATTTATTTGACAGAGAAGATTACTTTGAACGTAAAAATAGTCCATTAACCTTTACAAAATTAGCACCTAAATACCCTGAAATGACACAACAGTGTCAGATGCAAAATAAGGAACGTTCTGTTTATATCGTATTGAATGAAGAGATGTTAACTGAACAACAAATTGCACAATTTAGCCAACGCTCACGAAAAAGCAAAGCTATTTTAGCGCACCATATTGATAACGCGTTACCGCATGATGCATTATTTAATATGGTTTACGGCTTACCAACTATATATAAAAATCAAATAGTTAACACAAAACAGCTGCCATTGTTGTTTCAAGCAGTAGAAGCTCAACAGTTCAATAGTTACCTACATGTAATTGAAGACAAAAATACACCTGCTCAACTGCCTAATTGGTTTAATGGGTTATTTAAAGAAAATGAAATTCATACCGACATCTCTACTTTTTTAAGTAATAAATCGTTTAATGATCATAATACAGGGTTGCATGTTTATTATTTTAAACAAAAAGACCGTTTTCAATTTGAGTTGTTTATTGATGCTTTATTACTTTCTCAAAAAGTAAATAACAGTGACGATATTATTTGGATTAGCTCTATCGGCAATCAGTTACCTATCAACCGTTTTGCAATTAAGCCAGCTCTTTTTATCAATCCTGAAATGAAGTCGAAAAACATTAATTATTTAACCAGCCAATTTGATGTTTCACCAACATTACTTAAAAACTGGGTGAATTGTGAATTAGATGTCAGTTCAACAATAAATGGTAACGATATCACTTCATTATCAAGTGATCGGATAATAGCGAATACGATTGATGAAGGTGTTATGGTGTTTAATAAAGATAAGTCAGTATTTATTGATCAAAATAGTAATTTTCAAAGTTACTCGAGACAACTACAGTCTCCTATTACCGTAAAACCTGATTTCCCGCTACTTATAGACGGCGTTAATTTTATTAAAAGGTTTAGTCAATACACCACAAATGATGAATAATTAGACGTTCAGTTACTTTTGGTGTTGTTTGTTATTGCAAAGTAACAATTATTCTTTATTATACTCTCGTGCTCGAAAGGGTATTAGAAAATGTCGGGATATAGCGCAGCCTGGTAGCGCGTGCGTCTGGGGGACGTGAGGTCGCAAGTTCGAATCTTGCTATTCCGACCATCTTTCTATTTTATATTTAATTAACGTTTAAGCCTTAAATTAGGGCTGTTTTTGATAAGAAATATATAATTATCTACTAATGATTCAATCATTGATTCTAAGCTGAAACTGTTATTTTCAGGTAAAAACAACCAATTGTTAATTAGCCCTGCAAAATATGCGTGCTTGATAATTGCTGCTTGCGGAACATCTAAGTCTTTAGGCAACTGCCCTTTATTAACGGCATTTTGTAAACTTCGTTCTATTCGATTTGTGCATTCAATAAATGACATTATTTGTCTTTTTTCTAAATCTTCAGCTTGTCCATTTTGTTCAAATTTATGAAATAAGATTGAAAACACGCGTTTTTTTCGAGCGTCTTGAGTAATTTCTTTTAAAAATAGAATTGAAAAACTTCTTAGCTTACCTAATGGATCAGGCTCGTTTTCATCGGCATATTCCTCTCCTAACATTTCTAATGGTAAACGAACGCGTTCAACCATAGCTTCAAATAAATCGACTTTATTTTTAAAATGCCAATAGATAGCGCCTCGAGTCATACCCACATGTTTGGCAACATCCATTAAGGTTGTTTGCGAATAACCTTTGTTAAAGAAAACAATTTCTGCCGCTTCTAACAATTGATTTCTTGTTTCAATTGCTTCTTCTTTCGTTTTTCTTACCATAACTCACTCAATATACTGCTCTATAAAATTGTACCCTATTGATTGCTTTTTAAAGTAGTAATCTAACAAGGTAAATTTCTAGGTATTTACTCAATCTAAATGCTTATAAGAGCACACAAAATGTAACTAATTAAAGGTTGATATTGTAGTTGGCATTACTTTAAAATACAAAACATTCACGAATGTATGTATATATTTTTACTTACTCGCAATGATATTTGTCTAAATATTTTATTATAAATGTAAGTACATCTAGCTTGTTTAAGCTATTAAATCAAAAGTTTGAGGTTTTGTATGAAATTAAAAATCAGCACATTAATGCTGTCATCAGCTCTTGCCATTTCATTATCGGCATGTGGGCCAAGTAATGCTGAGAAACAAGTTCCAGCACAAATAATGGCACAACAAGTTGATGTAATTACATTGAAAGAACAAAATGTATCTTTAATTGATGTATTACCTGCCCGAGCGGTAGCATCTAAAATAGCTGAAGTTCGCCCTCAAGTTACTGGTATTATTTTAGAACGCCATTTTACTGAAGGTGCTTTTGTTGAAGCAGGCCAAACCTTATACCAAGTTGATGATGTAATATATAAAGCTAATTTAGCTTCAGCTGAGGCTAAGGTGGCTCAAACTAATGCCAATTTAGTAACAGCTAAAGCCGAATTAACTCGCTATGAAAAACTCATTGCAAATAATGCAATCAGCCAACAAAACTTAGACCAAGCACGAGCACAATATAAAGCCTTACAAGCCGAATTATTAATGAATAAAGCGGCTCTTCATAAAGCACAAGTCGATTTAACTTATACTAAAGTGCTTGCCCCTATTTCAGGTCAAATTAGTAAATCAAATATTACGGAAGGTGCACTTGTTTCTGCAGGACAAAGTAATGCATTAACAACAATCACACAGCTAGATCCAATATATTTTGATATTAAGCAAGCGAGTGCGGAAATTAACAAATTACAACAACGCCTTGCTTCAGGTGAATTACAAGCAGTTGAAAATAGTGCTCAATTAACATTAGGGAATAAAACAATACAAGGAAAGTTATTGTTTAATGAAGTACAAGTTAATCCAAGTACCGATACCGTCACTATGCGAGCAGAGTTTAAAAATGTTGATAAAAACTTGATGCCAGGCATGTTTGCACGAATTGAGTTAATACAAGCACAACGTTTAAATAGCATTTTGGTTCCACAAAAAGCAGTATCATTTAATCGTAAAGGTGATAGTAGTGTTTATGTATTAACTGCCGATAATACAGTGGAAACCAAAGTAATCTCACTTGGTCGATCAATAGGACAAGATTGGCTTATACTTTCAGGCCTTAATGTTGGTGATCAAGTAATTACCTCAGGTTTGCAAAAAATTAGACCTGGAATGACGGTATCTCCTGTTCAATCAAATATAGAGGCAAAATAAAAGATGGCTAATACATTTATTGACCGCCCTATTCTCGCGTGGGTTATTGCAATAATGATAATGCTTGCAGGGGCATTATCTATTTTGCAATTGCCTATATCACAATACCCTGACGTTGCACCTCCTTCTGTATCAATATCAGCGAAGTATGCCGGTGCCTCTAGTGAAGTTGTACAAGATACAGTTGTGCAAGTTATAGAACAAAGCTTAACCGGTATTGATAATGTTCAGTACATTAATTCATCATCAGACTCTAGTGGTAATGCAAGTATTACCTTGACATTTAATGCAGGAACAAATCCAGATACGGCACAAGTACAAGTTCAAAACAAATTACAAACAGCTATGCCATTGCTACCCCAAACTGTACAGCAAAATGGTATACAGGTGGCAAAGTCGTCGTCGGGCTTTTTAATGGTTATTGCATTTTATTCACCTGATAATAGTTATAACCGAAATGATATTTCAGATTTTATTGCAGCTAATATTCGTGACCAAATAAGTCGGGTTAACGGTGTTGGTGATGTGCGCTTTTTTGGTTCTCAATATGCGATGCGAGTGTGGATAAATCCAGAAAAAATGACTCAATATAGTATTAGTAGTCAGGATATCACCGAAGCTATCTCTAATCAAAATGCACAAATTGCTGCGGGTGAATTAGGTGGTGCGCCATCAGTTCCTGGCCAGCAAATCAATGCCAGTATCATTGTTGAAACTGGTTTAAAAACCGCAGAAGAATTCGGCAATATATTAGTTAAAGTGAACAGCGATGGCTCTACGATACGCCTAAAAGATGTTGCTCGTATTGAGTTAGGTGGCGAAAATTATCAACTATTAACTGAATATAAAAACCAAACAGCTGCGGGTATGGGGATTTCTTTAGCCTCAGGAGCAAACGCACTTGATACAGCAGAAGCAATTCGCACACGTATAAACGAATTAAGTCCATTAATTCCTGAGGGTGTTGAAGTGGTGTATCCATATGATTCAACACCATTTGTTGAACTTTCAATTATGGGGGTTATTCAAACCTTAATTGAGGCCATTATATTAGTGTTTTTAGTCATGTATTTGTTCTTACAAAACTTTAGAGCAACGCTAATTCCCACTATTGCTGTTCCTGTAGTACTACTTGGTACATTTGCCATTTTATGGGCATTTGGTTTTTCTATAAATACACTGACTATGTTTGGTATGGTGCTTGCCATTGGTCTATTGGTTGATGACGCTATCGTTGTGGTTGAAAACGTTGAACGTGTGATGCACGAAGAAGGCTTATCACCTAAGGAAGCCACACGTAAATCAATGAAACAAATTACCAGTGCATTAATTGGTATTGCGTTGGTTCTGTCCGCTGTTTTTGTTCCAATGGCCTTTTTTGGTGGATCTACAGGGGTTATTTATCGTCAGTTTTCAATTACTGTTGTCTCGTCAATGGTGTTATCAGTTATTGTTGCTTTAATTCTTACCCCTGCCCTATGTGCCACTATGTTAAAGCCGGTTGAGCATAGTAAAAAACCTGAGAGTGGTTTTTTTGCATGGTTTAATCGATTAATAGACCGTTCAACCAAGCGCTATCAAACCTCTTTAGGAAAAATATTGAGTCAAACCGTTCGTTATATGCTTATTTATGGCTTGTTAGTCTTAGGGTTAATCTTTTTGTTTACACGTTTACCTACTTCATTTTTACCTGATGAAGATCAAGGTACTATGTTCACACAAATGGTTTTACCGCAAGGGGCTAGTCAAGAACGTTCAGCAGAAGTTATGAATAAAATTGAAAAGTTTTATTTAGAAGATGAGTCTGAAAATGTTGAAGCGATTTTTTCTGTAATAGGTTTTAGTTTTAGTGGGCAAGGACAAAATTCTGGTTTGGTTTTTGTCAAACTTAAAGACTGGAAAGAGCGCTCACGAGCTGATCAACATGTTAAAGCCATAGCAGGACGTGCAATGGCCCATTTTTCACAATTTAAAGAAGCCGCTGCATTTGCCTTTGTTCCCCCTGCTATTCGTGAACTAGGTAACTCTTCAGGTTTTGACTTCCAATTGCAGGACTTGTCCGGCCTTGGACATGAAGTTTTAATTAATTCACGAAATCAGCTATTAGGAATGGCTGCTCAAGATTCTCGTTTGATGGCCGTACGGCCAAATGGGCAAGAAGATACAGCCCAGTTTAAAATAGACATTGATCAACAAAAAGCGATGGCACTTGGTTTATCGCTATCTGATATTAATCAAACATTTTCTACCGCTTGGGCGTCAAACTATGTGAATGACTTTGTTGATAATGGACGTATTAAACGTGTGTATGTGCAAGCTGATGCTCCTTATCGAATGATGCCTGATGATCTTAAGTTTTGGTATGTACGAAACAATGAAGGAGAAATGGTACCATTTACTGCTTTTAGTTCTGCCCGTTGGATTTATGGGCCAGCAAAATTAGAACGTTATAATGGTGTGTCATCAGTTCAAATATTAGGCCAAGCTGCTCCTGGCTTAAGTACTGGTGATGCAATGATAGCTATGGAAGAAATTGCTTCATCACTACCACAAGGTATTGGTTTTGAATGGTCTGGTATGTCTTTACAAGAGAAGCAATCAGGCGCGCAAGCCCCAATGTTATATGCATTATCAATTTTAGTTGTATTTTTATGTTTAGCGGCACTTTATGAAAGCTGGAGTATTCCTTTTTCAGTTATGATGGTTGTACCGCTTGGTGTGTTAGGTGCTTTATCCTTTGCTTTAGCTAGAGGGTTATCTAATGATGTTTATTTTCAAGTAGGTTTATTAACAACTATTGGATTAGCGGCAAAAAATGCCATATTAATTATTGAGTTTGCTCGAACTTTATATGAAGAGAATAAAGGTGAAAAATCTTTAGTTGAGTCAACTATAGAAGCTGCACGTTTGCGTTTACGTCCAATAATTATGACATCATTAGCCTTTATGCTTGGCGTTACACCGTTAGTGCTAAGTTCAGGTGCAGGATCAGGTAGTCAAAATGCAATAGGTACAGGTGTTTTTGGTGGTATGTTTTCCGCAACGGTACTTGCAATTTTCTTTGTTCCATTATTCTTTGTTGTGGTTTATAAGATCTCTGAAAAGCTGACTAAAAAATCTCAGAAGCCCGTTTAATAATAGTATTGAAAAAACTAGTAAAAGCTCAGCAAATAATTGCTGAGCTTTTTTTATATGTTTTAACGTATATTCCTACCTATCTTTTATCAGTATTTATTTTCCTAACTTAAGTTATTTTAAACGCTCATACCTCTCTAATTAAGTTCACTAGACAAGAGCTTAAGAGTAAACCTAATTAATTTCGAAAGATAAATGCAACTCTAACAACTCTAGTAATTATAACTTGCGTTATTAATATTAATTTTATAACAGAATGTAAATTTTTACTTTTTATGCGTTTTCTCAAAATACCAAGACTGATTTTTAAGACCTCAAATCTATAGTGAACAATCACACACAAAGACAAAGGGTTATCAGGGTTGCTTTTATTTTTTTCTAACGGAGTTACTGGGGTTGTACATTGGTTTTTGTGTGGAGTTATCGGGGTTGTGTTTATATTGCTTTCAAGGGTTACTAGAGGTATAGTGTTATTCTTATTTTAAGAAGGAATATTTATGAAATATCCAGTAAAAATTATTAAAAAGAATCATGATGATCTTTATGAGTTGACGGTACCTGACCTACCAGGGTGTCAGCTAAAAGGAAAATCAATTGAAGTGGTAATGAATGGAATTACAGAGGTGATTGCAAATCATTTAAGTATTCTTGCTGAGTATGGAGAAAGCATTCCACATGCGTCTTTAATAGATGAATTAATTGCTAATCAACCAAATGTTATTTGGGCTGTTGTTGATTTTGATATCATTCCCTATTTAGGAAAAAGCCATAAAATAAATGTTACTCTACCTGAATTATTAATAACTAGAATTGATGATCGGGTAAATAAAAGCGAGGAGCACAAAACGCGTTCTGGTTTTATCGCGGCAGCGTGTATTGAATTACTTAACAAAAATAAAAGTAATTAGGTAAAATGTACTTTCCAAATAAAAATAAATGAATGGTTTCATATGACATCAAAGAAAGAACTATTACTCTTAAGTAGCTCGCGTGTTGGAAGTACAGATTACTTAGCACACGCTCTACCCATGATTAAATCACATTTAGCTGATATAGATACAGTTTTATTTATTCCTTATGCTGGCGTTACCATTAATAATGATCAATACACACAAATGGTCGAAAATGCCCTTTCTTCAATTAATGTAGCTGTTGAAGGTATTCATCAATATGATGATCAAGTTAATGCTATTGAGACGGCCCAAGCAATTATTATTGGTGGCGGAAATACATTTAGGTTGTTAGAGCAACTTTATAATCATGACCTTATACGTACTATTAAAGCAAAGGTAGAACAAGGCACGCCTTATATTGGTTGGAGTGCCGGTTCAAACGTTGCAGGGCTTTCAATTAAAACCACTAATGATATGCCAATTGTGGAACCTAAAAGCTTTAACGCATTGGCATTAGTTAATTTTCAGATAAATCCACATTACACTGATTATACCCCTCCAAATCATAATGGTGAAACGCGTGAACAGCGTTTACAAGAGTTCATGGTGTTGTCTCCTGATACATTAATTGTCGGTATTGTTGAAGGAACAGCGTTACAGTATAAAAATAGTACGATTACTTTACTGGGTAATAGTAAAGACTCAAATGGATATATATTTAAAGCGGGTAATAAACGAACGATTAAGATTGGCGATACAATACAGTCAACTTAGTCTGTTTTCGATTGGTTTGGATATATTAAAGAGACAGTAAAGTAAGATTTATTTTTTTTGCTGCTGTCTCGATACTTTCTTGTGGTTCAAAAGTTGCCAATAACGGCGCAGGTATCAATGTTGTTAACTCACTAATGTTGTCGTCTAAAAAGGGCATATCTTCTTGGCAATTAGCCACCCATCCTACGCAGTTAAGTTGATCATTAATAATTGCTTCATAAGTTAACAAAGCGTGATTTAAACAACCCAGTTTTATATTGACGACTAGAATAACTTGTTGATTAGTTTGCACAGCAAATGAAGATAAAAATTCGTTATTACCAAGTGGTAGACGCCAACCACCAGCACCTTCGGTAACAATAATATCAACATTATTTTTGGCAACGTTTTGATATCCTAATAAACAGTCTTTCACTGAAATTACAACATTTTGCTTTTTTGCAGCGATATGTGGAGCAATAGGTGCTTCGAAAGCAATGGGGTTAACCTGTTTTAGCGTTTGACCACTATTACTTTCGTTTAATAAAAAAAGAGCATCCTCATTAACAAGTTGTCCTTCTTTGAGGTAACACCCTGCAGATATTGGTTTGTATACGGCTACCTGTTGGCCTAAGGCTACTAAAGCGCGAATAAAAGCCCGTGAAAAATGCGTTTTACCTGCATCGGTATCTGTTGCTGTTATAAAATACTGATTCATAAGTAACCTAAAAATTGGAGTAAATAACGAGTAAATAAATAATGAGCTAGCTTGTTAATTTGATCATAACTGCTGAATAGACACTGTAAGTAGCAGGATAAATACCGCTAGGTTCTTGAAAGTCTTGGTAGTTTTTAGACATTTTTTTCCATTTGTCTTTACCCGCTAAACCTTTACTTAATTTTTTAGGTACTTGATTGGCACCAAGCCCTTTTAATTCAGTGGCTAAATGTAAAACGTTTTCATATTCTAAAACGATATCTTTTCGAAAGTGGTTAATTTTTTTAGCTGAGCCTGAATTAAAAATAGCATTAAGCTCTTTTTCTGAATGAAAGTCGATTACATGTTTATCGTCATCAACTTGGGCCCAAGAAGATTTTAGCTCGTGTAATGTTCCGTCTATTAAAGTTGAAACAACAAATATCCCCCCGGGTTTTATGACCCTCATTATTTCGGCCAAAGCTTTATCTATTGGTTCACACCATTGAATCATTAAATTGGAGTAAACAACATCAATACTTGCTGTTTGATAAGGTAGTTTAAAAGCATCCGCTTGAGTCCAATTTATATTGCCCGTACGATTCTTTTTAGCGTAATCTAACATTTTAAATGAAATATCCGCTCCTAAAACTTGATCATAACGAGTTGCTAATAACTCAGAAAAAAATCCCGTTCCGCAGCCTAAATCTAATACTATTAGATCTTTTTTTTCCGGCAACCAAGGCAGCATATGCTTGCCAGTAAAGCGTTGTAATCGCGCGCACACATCGTAAGACTCACTTGCATCACCAAATGAGCGGCCTATTTTAATTCTATTTCTCGTATGAGGCATTAAATTATCGCCTCATTTATACATTGAGCTAAGTATATGATATCTTTCTCTTTATGATTTGAATTTATGGTTACGCGTAACCTTGAGCTTTGCTTTGCAACGGTTGGCGGTCGAATAGGCGTTAACCAAATTCCTTTTGATTTTAATTTATTTGCTGTTATTAATGTTTTACCTGCATCTCCAATAACAATCGCGTGAATTGAAGATGTGGTAGGTAAAAGTTTAACCTTATCGTCAAGGTTTGCTGAAAAAATTTGACTAAGTTCTGTTATTTTTTCTCTACGCCAGTGCTCTTTTTTAATTAATTCGATACTTTTTATTGTAGCCCATGCAATTGCTGGTGACATAGCAGTAGAGTAAATATAATGGCGAGAAAAGTTAATTAGATAGTGAAACATTTCTTCATCACAAGTTATAAATGCTCCATTAGTCGCTACAGCTTTACCAAAGGTTGCCATAGTGATGTCATTTAAATGATAAAAACTGCTACCTTGACCTTCATTACCAATGACACCAATGGCATGAGCATCATCTATATAAGTTTTAGCCTGATATTTTTTTGCCAGCTGATTTAACTTTACTATATCAGCCCTATCACCATCCATGCTAAAAACTCCCTCACTAACAATAATTTGATCTAGATCCTGATGTTTTTCCAAAAGATCATCTAATTGTTGATAATTATTGTGGGCAAAGCGTTTAAATAGGTTTTTATCGTGAATCACACTATCAATCAATGAAGCATGGCTTAATTTATCTAAACAAAATTTAATATTGTTTTTCGCTAACGCTTGAATAACTCCAGTATTAGCAGCGAATCCGCTTGAAAATAATAAGCATCTAGGTTTATTTAACCATTCACATACCGTTTCTTCTAATGCCTGATGTGCATAGTTATAACCCGTAATTAAACTTGAAGCGCTAGCACACGTACCAAACCTATTCGCGCCCTCTTTTAAAGCATTATTAATATCGGGATGATTATTTAAACCTAAATAATCATTGGAGGAAAAATTAAGGTAGCTTTTTCCATCAATAATAATTTGATTATCAAACTGCTCTGAAATAACGGTACGTTGACGAAACAGCGAAATTTGTTGTTGCTGTTTCACACTATCGACTAAAAATTGGAAGCTCATTGAGCAATATTACTGAGCTGCGTTATAAAATAAATCGCTATGTTTATTATTAATTACCGCATGCGTTAATTGTTCTTCTTGCTGTGCGTCATCAATATCATTATTAATAGTTTCAGTATTAATACCAAGCTTTTTAAACAATAATACATCAGCATTAGTTTCAGGGTTAGCTGCGGTTAATAACTTACAACCAAAAAAGATTGAATTAGCTCCAGCTAAAAAACACATCGCTTGCATTTGCTCATTCATGGCTTCACGGCCAGCAGAAAGTCGTACATGACTTTTGGGCATCATAATCCGAGCAACGGCAATACAACGAATAAAGTCAAATGAATCTAGATCATCAACGTTAGCCAATGGTGTTCCATCAATTTTTACTAACATATTAATAGGGACACTTTCGGGATGCGGAGAAAGGTTAGCAAGTTGTGATAATAATGACGATCTATCTTCTGCTTTTTCACCTAAACCAACAATACCGCCAGAGCATACTTTCATGCCCGAATTTCTCACGTTATCAAGGGTATCAAGTCTGTCTTGAAAAGTACGAGTTGTGATAATTTGATTATAATGTTCAGGAGAGGTGTCTAAATTATGGTTATAATAATCTAAACCAGCGTCTTGTAACTGTTCAGCTTGATCTTTATCTAACATACCTAAGGTCATACAAGTTTCTAAACCTAAAGATTTAACCCCTTTTACCATCTCAAGTACATAAGGCATATCTCGCGCTTTCGGATTACGCCACCCTGCGCCCATACAAAAGCGTGTTGAACCTTGCTCTTTAGCTTTTTTCGCAGCTTCTAAAACTTTTTCGACTTCCATTAATCGTTCTTTATCTATGTCTGTTTTATAACGAGCACTTTGCGAGCAATATTTACAATCTTCAGGACATGCACCTGTTTTAATGGATAATAAAGTACTGACTTGTACTTCATTAGGGTTAAAGTTTTCGCGATGTGCGGTTTGCGCCTTAAACATTAAATCATTAAATGGTAGCGCAAATAATGCATTAACCTCTTGTTGAGTCCAGTTGTGACGGACCGGAAACTGTACACTATTCGAACTATTAGTACTTAAAGACATGTAAAACACCTAGAATTATGGAAATATAAAGCCAAACTTTAGCGCTAGTTTATGCGGCGCAGTATATATGTCAACAACAAGAACAAAACAAAGTTGACTAACGGGTGATTTTTAACCGCATAGTGTGTTAGATAGATAAAAAATTGTATTGGATTTATAAGTTTTTATTAATTTAGATATTTTTAAAACTTTTTTCAGCATTAACCCGACTTAATCGTTAATCAAACAAAGGGGTAAAATTATGAAAAATTCAATGATAAAACCATTAATGTCGGCGTGCTCTGCTTTAACTATGTGTTTAGCTTTTATGATAAATACGACAGTAAACGCAACTCAACATGTCAATGAAATTACAATTACTAAAGGGTCACCAATAGAAAATACTCTGTTTGTGGTTAATGGACGAAATTTATTATGGCAAGATTTGACATCGCAACAACAGCAATCTGTTAAGCAATATTTTCACAACGTAGATAATCTAGAAAATGAGTTACAAAATTCGACAAAAATGATTGATGATCAATCAGCTCTTATTGATCATAAAGTTGACCAGTTAGAGTTATTGTTAGGCTCATCAATTGATAAAGACTTACAAGATAAAATTCGTCAGCTAGAAAACGAGATTGCAGCAATTACTGCTACGTCTATAACTATTGATCAGTCAATAATCGATAATATTGAAAGTGAAGTCCTTAAAGTTGAGCAGTTACTGATTATTGCTAGTGGTAGTTTATCTAATAATTAGTGCTTAGAGCTTGTTTGTTGGAGCTGATATAACCGGCTTCAACAAACAAGGATTTACTGCTATAAATTGAATATCCTTAACTTTACAGGTAGTCTATGCCCAACAAAAACCTCATGTAATGTCACTTAAGTAAATTCTATCCATGAACAAAAATCAGCTAGAAGATCTAGACTTTGATCGCCAACATATATGGCACCCATACACTTCTATGAGTAACCCGTTACCTTCTTATCATGTAAAATCAGCTAGTGGTGTAAGAATTGAGTTATCTTCTGGTGAGTCACTTATTGACGGTATGTCGTCGTGGTGGTCTGTATTGCATGGATACAATCATCCATTATTAAACAAAGCCTTAGTGGAGCAAAGCCAACAGTTTTCACATGTAATGTTTGGGGGCTTAACCCATCAACCTGCAATTGATTTATGTAAAAAGCTTGTTGACATAACCCCTAAAATGTTAACAAAAGTATTTTTAAGTGACTCCGGCTCTGTTGCAGTAGAAGTTGCGATAAAAATGGCATTTCAATATTGGCAAAGTAGAGGAGTAACAAGTAAAAATCGTTTAATGACTGTTAAAAACGGTTATCACGGCGATACTTTTGCGGCAATGTCAGTATGCGATCCTGTAACAGGTATGCACCAAATATTTGAACAAGTATTAATGCAAAACCTATTTGCTCCTCAACCACGCTGCGATTTTTATCAACCTTGGAATGAAAGTTGTGTAAATGAGCTTTCACTTTTATTCGAAAGACATCATCAAGAAATTGCCGCTTTTATTATTGAACCTGTTGTTCAAGGTACTGGTGGGATGAACTTTTATCATCCTAAATATTTAAAGGCCTGTAGGCGTTTATGCGATCAATACGATGTGTTATTAATTTGTGATGAAATTGCCACAGGTTTAGGACGAACAGGTAAATTATTTGCCAGTAACTGGGCTGATATTACCCCCGATATTATGTGTTTAGGCAAGACGTTAACAGGTGGTTATTTAACACTCGCTGCTACAATAACTACAGCGCATATTGCTGAAACAATCAGTAATGGTGAAGCTGGATGTTTTATGCATGGCCCAACGTATATGGGAAATCCATTAGCTTGTGCAGTAGCTAATGCTAGTATAGATTTACTTATTTCAAGCAATTGGCAAACAAAGGTTAACCATATTGAACAGCAACTTAAAACCCATATTTTACCTTTGTCTAGAAATCAAAGAGTAAATTCAACGCGAGTATTAGGTACTATTGGTGTGGTAGAAGTAACCCAAAATGTTAATGTAGCAAATATTCAAAAACGTTTTGTTGAATTGGGTGTTTGGATCCGCCCTTTTGGCAAACTCATTTATATAATGCCGCCACTTATCATTAAAGAAAATGAGATAGCCCAATTAGTTAACGCTATTGCTGTAGTATTAGATGATGATGCTTGTTTTGATTGATGGGCAAAAGAATAAACGAAGCAATTTTTATCTTTAAGATGTCTTCATATAGACATCTTAAAAAGTTTAGTGAAATTTGTCTCATTTCGATCTTTAATTTAGTAACGAACTGCATTTGATAAAAATATGGACTAACTCAATTTTTGGCTATTTGCATTAATATGTAAACTAACCAAGCGACCGATATAATAAAGAGTAAAATTGAATTTAGATATTTATGATCTGTACTTCGGCGTGTTCGAAATTGATTTAAAATAATACTTAAATAACTTATTAAGGCACTTATCCATAAAAGAATGTATAAATAACCCGTAAGTGGTGTAAGCCAAAATTTACGAACTTCAATACCATGATAACGTAAAACACCATATTCATTATCAGGCGCTGCGTAGTAAGACATAATTAAAGCAAATGTAAAAACCAACCAGCTAATTATTGCTGACCACTTTAATAGAATTGTCCAAATATCACTCTGAATACGACGCTCTTTTTCCTGCATTACACTAACAATCCTTATTTTTAGCTTTTATCGCTGAATATCGTTAATTTTTACTTGTTATACACGGTAAGCAAGGTAACATAACATCCCCAAAATATAGAAGAATAATTAGTTAACTATATTTAAAATTTAACAGAAATATTAACAAAGCACATTAAATTAAAGAGGTTGATAAATGTCAGTTATAGCAATCACTGATGTATTAGCGGGTAAATACCCAGTTAATGAAGAAATTACCGTTCATGGCTGGATCAGAACTCGTCGTGATTCAAAAGCAGGAATTTCATTTTTAGCCATACATGATGGTTCTTGTTTTGATCCTATCCAAGCTATAGCACCAAGTGAATTAGACAATTATCAATCAGATATACTCAAGCTCACTACAGGGGCTGCTGTCGTTGTTACTGGCATATTAGTAGAATCGCCAGGTCAAGGACAATCATTTGAAATTCAAGCAACTAAAGTTGAAACATTAGGTTTAGTTGAAGATCCTGACACTTATCCTATGGCAGCTAAGCGTCATAGTATAGAGTTCTTACGTGAGCATGCTCATTTACGTCCTCGTACTAATTTAGGTGGTGCGGTAACCCGTGTTCGAAACTCTCTAGCACAAGCTATACATCGCTTTTTGCATGAAAAGGGATATTTATGGATAAGCACACCACTTATTACTGGTAGCGATTGTGAAGGTGCCGGTGAAATGTTTCGTGTTAGTACCCTTGATTTAGAAAATATTCCACGTACAGATAAAGGGGATATAGACTTTAAGCAAGACTTTTTTGGCAAGGAAACGTTTTTAACTGTATCTGGACAACTCAATGTTGAAACGTACTGTTGCGCCCTATCGAAGGTTTATACTTTTGGCCCTACTTTTAGAGCTGAAAACTCGAATACTAGCCGTCATTTAGCCGAATTTTGGATGGTAGAACCTGAAATCGCTTTTGCCGACTTATCAATGGCTGCTGATCTTGCTGAAGAAATGCTTAAATATGTGTTTAAAGCCGTACTTGAAGAACGAGCTGATGACTTAGCTTTTTTCCAACAACGGGTAGATAAAACGTTAATCGAGCGTTTAAATTCAGTTATAAACACAGACTTTGTACGTCTTGACTATACCGATGCTATAACTATTTTAGAAAATTGTGGCAAGAGCTTTGAAAACCCAGTTTCTTGGGGAGTTGACTTAAACTCAGAGCATGAGCGTTATTTAGCTGAAGAACACTTTAATGGTCCGGTTGTTTTACAAAACTACCCTAAAGATATTAAGTCATTTTATATGCGTTTAAATGACGATGGCAAAACTGTTGCTGCAATGGATATTTTAGCACCTGGCATTGGTGAAATTATTGGTGGTAGTCAACGTGAAGAACGTTTAGATGTTCTAGATAAGCGTTTAGCAGAAATGAATTTAAATGTTGAAGATTACAGTTGGTACAGAGATCTACGTAAGTACGGTACAGTACCACACTCAGGTTTTGGTTTAGGTTTTGAACGCTTAGTTGCGTATGCTACAGGTGTTTCAAACGTGAGAGATGTTATACCCTTTCCAAGAACACCTAATAACGCAGCATTTTAATTTTTCTAATGACTGCATAAGAAAAAACCGCGACTATCGCGGTTTTTTTTATATTTGGCAATTACAGATTAACTTAAGTGAAAATCATTAAAAATAGCTCACATGATCATCGGCAAGTTTTCTTGGCTTTGGCACTTGTTGCTTGATATGCGAACCTATATATAAAAAACCTACGATATCGTTATTCATTTCTACATTTAATGCGGATTTGACCACTGCACTTTCACTTAATTCCCCTGTCCGCCATACAGCACCATATCCTAATGCAACACATGCCATTTGCATTGCATGACAGGTACAGCCTGCGGCGATCAATTGTTCTTTTTCTGGTACTTTTTCATGTACTTGGTACTTTGTGCTAACAACAATAATTAATGGAGCTCTAAATGGCATTTTTGCGGTTTTTTCAAGTTTAGCTTCATCATGTGTGTTATTTTTTATCGCTTCAACAAAAACTTCACTTAACTTGTGCAATCCATCATCTTGTATCACTGTAAAATGCCAAGGAGTTAAGCATGCATGATCTGGTACACGCATACCAGCGTTAATAATAGTGCTAATTTCATCGCTATTAGGGGCTGGTGAGCATAGTCGTGGTGTAGATTGTCGAGTTAATAATAACGATAAACTGTCGTTCAAAATAAATTCCTATATCAGGGGGTTTTGTTCATTACTTTATGTAATAACTGAAGGAGATAACTTGGGTTTTATCCAGTAAGTATATAGGTAATGGTCTATACTAGTAAATCTCCCGGGGCCAATTAATAATAATGCAAGTAATAAAATAAAGTACGTTGTTGCGAACTCAATACCATTATTTAAAATCACAATATTTCCTTGCTGATATAGCCAGTCAACATTACCATTTTCTGCTAAAATATCTCGCATTCGTTCAAGTTTAACCCCTGCCAATTCACTGTTAGCTAAACTTTCTTTTCCTGAATCAAAACCCAACCATGTTGGTACATTCGCCACACTTGTTGCGCTATTAGTTGGTGTAATAGCAAACCAACCGTTATCAGCATGAACAGTAATGGCCGCTACAAGCATAGTAATCATTAATGGGAGCGATATTAAACGTGTTAACACTCCAAGTAATAGTAACCACCCCCCTAAAAATTCAGTCCACGCAGCTAAATTGGCTAAAAATTCAGGGAATGGTAAACCTAATCCCCACTGCGTATTACCAAACCATTGTACAATTTCATCGCTTGCAAATATCTGTGATATACCACTTATATTAGGATCAGATAAATTTAGTTTATTATATCCTGCCATTATAAATACAGGGCCTAAATATATTCGTATTAATAAAGCTGTAATGCCGTCAAGTAATATACATTTACTAAAAAACTCTTGGTAGTGTTTAATAAAGTTCATACGTTTACTTATAAAAAGTTGTTTATTAAAAGAACGATATTTAAGAAATATTCTTTCAATGGACTAAAAAAATTATTTATTTACAAAAGAAGCTACTATGCACCTTAATTTTTCAGTAGCATAGCAATTAAATGGACTCAAAAAGAAACGCTTATAAATATGAATGAACAATCTACTCGTTTAGGTCGACTAACGTCTTCAGTTTTTCGCTTGATAAATATTTTACGTAAAACCATAGTCAACATCGTGTTTTTTTCGATATTACTAATATTCATTGTTGCTATTTCAGCAGATGGTGATCAAATAATTGTGCCCAACCAAACAGCGCTTGTACTAGATATAAGTGGCGATATTGTTGAGCAAAAACATTTAATTGATCCTATGGATACATTCGTTAATGAAGCTTTTGATCAAAAGCCCGAAGCGCAAGAAGTATTATTATCCGACGTTACCGATGTGATCAGCAATGCTAAATTTGATGATCGGGTAAAAGTATTAGTACTTAAACTTGAAAAAATGGGAAGTGCAGGACTCACCAAGTTAGATATTATTGGTCAACAGCTTAACGACTTTAAAGAGTCAGGGAAAAAAATAATCGCTATTGGCGATCAATTCAATCAAGATCAATATTATTTAGCAAGTTTTGCCGATGAAATATGGTTAAACCCAAACGGCTACTTATTGCTCGATGGCTATGGACGCTATCAACTTTATTATAAATCTGCGCTAGATAAACTCGAAATTAGCCAACATATTTTTCGTGTTGGTACCTACAAGTCAGCAGTTGAACCTTATATGCGCGATGATATGTCAAGTGCGGCTAAAGAGGCTAACCAAGCTTGGTTAGACGAACTTTGGATGCACTATAAAAATAATGTTGCAACACAGCGTGGATTTACCATTGATAACTTTGATGAAAGTTTATCTGCCCTTATTACAAAGCTACAAGAAGTCGATGGTAAAATTGCCGATTATGCACTTAAAAACGATTGGGTGGATCATTTAAAGTCAAGAGAAACTGTACTCAATGATTTAACCCAGTTAGTAGGGAGCGATAAATATCAAAGAATTGGCTTTAATGACTATTTAAAAACAATTAAACCGGTGTTTCCTATTATTAATCCAACTAGTGATAAGGTTGCAATAGTGGTTGCTAAAGGAACTATTTTGGATGGCAAACAAAAACCAGGTACAATTGGTGGTGATAGTACCGCTGCTCTGCTTAAAAAAGCGCGTAAAAACGAACAAGTAAAAGCTGTGGTACTTAGAGTCGATAGCCCTGGAGGTAGTGCTTATGCCTCTGATATTATCAGACAAGAAATAGAATTATTAAAACAAAGTGGTAAGCCTGTTGTTGCCTCAATGGGTACTTATGCAGCATCTGGAGGATATTGGATTTCAGCTCCGGCTGACAAAATTATCGCAGCGCCAACTACAATTACTGGTTCTATCGGTATTTTTGGTTTTTTTATGACATTTGAAAATACGTTAAATAAGTTAGGTATTAATACTGATGGTGTAGGTACTACTGAGTTTGCAGGTTTAGGTTTAACTCGAGCCATTTCTCCACAAATGCATCAAATTTTTCAAATGGGTATAGAACGTGGCTATAAAGACTTTTTAACGTTAGTTGCTAATAATCGTAATATGACAATCAAACAAGTTGACGCTATTGCTCAAGGCCGAGTATGGACAGGTACAAAAGCGAAATCTTTAGGTTTAGTTGATGAGTTAGGAGATATTGATTATGCGATTACAGCAGCAGCTGACTTAGCTAAGATTAATAAATTTGACACTTTAATTGTTGAACAAGAGTTGTCGCCCAAAGATAAATTTTTAGAAAGCTTAGTTGGAAAAGCCGCAGTGTTTTTACCTCAATCACCAGATGCTGCGACCTATTCCGTTGGACCAATTAAAAAGTTACTCACTAAGTTAGCTAATGAATTTACTGCAATTGAACAATTAAATGACCCTCAAGGTCTTTATACCCTTTGTCTAACTTGCGAGATTTAAAGTGAAGAAACGCATTTATATCGCTTATACAGGTGGAACCATCGGCATGAAAGCTAGTAAAGATGGTTTTATACCAATTAAAGGACATTTAACTGAATCTATAATGAAGGTGCCAGACTTCCATCGAAGTGAAATGCCTGAGTTCACTATTAATGAATACTCTCCACTAATAGATTCGTCAGATATGACACCTAATGATTGGCAATTAATAGCGAATGATATTTATCAACATTACGATGAATATGACGGATTTGTCGTTTTGCATGGTACAGATACCATGGCGTATACCAGTTCGGCCTTGTCGTTTATGTTTGAACATTTAACTAAACCTATTATTGTTACTGGCTCACAAATTCCATTTAGTCAGTTACGATCTGACGGTCAAGAAAACTTACTTAATGCATTATATATTGCCGCAAATTATCCAATAAACGAAGTGGGTTTATTTTTCAATAATAAACTGTTTAGAGGAAATAGAAGTATAAAAGCCTATGCTGATGGTTTTGATGCTTTTGATTCACCAAATATGCCAGCATTACTCGAAGCAGGGATAAATATTAAGGTAAAAGCCGGAAAATTAAGTAATGGTGAAACAGGAAATCCTCAATTACATAAAATTACTCCACAACCTGTTGGTGTTGTTCACTTATATCCAGGAATAAGTGCAGAGCTAATTGAAAATGTGATCAAACAACCTGTAAAAGCGCTAATTTTAAAAAGTTATGGTGTTGGAAATGCACCACAAAACAAAGCAATTTTAGCGTGTTTAGCTAAAGCAAATGACAACGGGATTATTATTGTTAATTGTAGCCAATGTATTCGAGGTACTGTAAATATGGGGGGATATGCCACGGGTTCTGCATTAAGCCAATGCGGGGTAATTAGTGGTGGTGACATGACATTAGAAGCCGCCCTAACTAAGCTTCATTTTTTGTTAAGTAGTAATATGTCAAATGAACAGATTAAACAGCAAATGTGTAGTAATTTGCGTGGAGAGCTTAGCGATATTTAAGTAAGCAACTCACTTTACATGCGCTTATTAAATAGTTTAATTAACCTTTCAATAGTGAAATCATGCTGACTTTGTTGATTATAAACCAATGAATATTTTTTAAAATCGACTTGTGACCAGTCGATTTTTTTTGTTAAAAAATAATAGTTTGAAATATTTTCACTGGTTATCGCAGTAAGTTGATATGTAGAGGTGTTAGCGCCTTTAATAAAAGGAGCTGCATTATGATGGTGGTCGAATATCTTGATTAGCGCCCAAGCTGCTTGCATAAAGTGACCTCCAACTGATGCAGTAAGGTTACCATCACGCACTTCATTGATTGCTTCTATAGTCCAATCTATTCCACCAATAGTAAGTTTTTTCGTGATATTTTGTTCTCTTGCAACTTTTAAAATACCTAAAGCCATATCATCAGATGCCGCCCATGCTATATCAATATCACCATACCTTTGTAGTAACTGTGTAAAAACAACTTCACTGGTATCACGCATCCAAAAGGCAGGAACAGTTTGAAGTAATTGGGTATTTTTATGTTTAGCAATGCTTGTTTTAAACCCGTTAGATCTATGTTCAGACTCACCACCAAAAATACCCATAATACCAACCGCTGATAAGGTGTTTACTTTTCCTTGATTAATTTTAATAGCAGCCTCAATTAAAATATCTCCTAATAACTCCCCTGCTTTCTCATTATCATGGAATACTTCACCTAACCAGAATTTGTAATTTTCTTGTGGTAAACCTAATGTGAGTTGTTCATCTAATGGCAAGGTACGTTCGAGAGTTACAAAATGTATTTGGTTTTGCTCTAATAAATCGTATGTTGCTTTCGCATTACCACTATAAGACATGAAAATTACATAATCAGGTTTTGTTTCCCGCTTAACTATTTGTTCAATCGCTTGATAATTATGTAGTCTATTATCACTACCATAGACGACATCAACGTTAATGTTTAAGTCATGCGCAACATCTAAGAAAGCATTGGTTACCCTATCCCAAAATGCAGTACCAGATAATGAAGGATTAACGAAGGTAATATTTATCGCATGAGCACTGAAAGGATGTAATAAAATAAGGATTAATAAACTGATCTTCACGCTTAACCTAAATTTTACTTTAGTAGTAAATTAACTATAGCAGTATGAAAACATACTGCTACTGAAACAGGGATATTTTAGTGTATTTGTACAAATAAAGGTTTAATACGCTCAAGTAAAGGTAAATCATTGTGGGATAAAGAACCTAAACTAAGCCATTGCGTTAAAATATCTTCTGGTGTTACGGTGACTTTATTTGAAAGCTGCTGTTGCATTAAGCCTACTTGAATTTTCATGGTAATTTCTTTATCTGATTCAGGCGGAGTTGCACCACTAATTAACTCAAGCGCTATTGTTTTCTCTTTACGTTCTTCGCTACTCACTGATTGATTCGGTATTGCTTTTAATCTTTTTTTCCATTTATTTGGCAATTCATTATAGTTAGGTGCTGTTGTAAACTCGACACCTTGCTCAACAGAGCTTTGTAATACACCAAACAGTAATGACCAAGACTTATTTTTTTCTTCTTGAATTAAAACGCTTTGTTTTTGTTTTAAGAATTTATCAAATTCTACAAGTTGAGTTAATAATCCATTACTTCGAGGCTTTAAATGAACAAGTTGGTCATTAATTTCTGCACTTGCTTGAAGAAATTCTTTAATTTGATTAACTGAAATATTGCTAGGTACTTTATTAATTAGTTCATCAACATTTTGAGACAAATTATCAAGCTTTGTATTTTGTAGTTTGTTGTCAGCTTCTTGAGATTTTTTAAGTTTTGTAAAAACTTCATCATTATGGCCCCTAAACGTTTTCCATAATTTATTTTCAATTTTAGGACCACAATAACCGATAGCGCGCCATTGATGTTGTAAGGCTTTTATATCATGAGATGCCTGTACAATATCTTCTTGTAAGGTAATTTTTTCCGCTTGTTTAATTAGCGCATTTTTCTTATCTATATTATCTTGGTGAAAGGCAGAAATGGCATTTTTAACCGGCGTTAATGATAAATTAAACTGTTTATTTAATCGATGATAAAGCCCTTTATCAACTTCTCCAGCATTTCGCCATTTTTGAAGTATTTTGTTTAAATCGCTATCGAGCTTCTTCCAATCTACAGGGGGGTGTTCAATGGCATTTTTTAACCCTTCAGTCTCAATAATAAGCTGTTCTCGCACCTGTAAATTTTGCTTTCTAAGCTTTTCTTGTTCACTATAGAATTGTCGGCATGGTGCAAAAGCCTGTTCACAGGCAAGATTGAAAGCCTCATTTAATTCGCTGTCTATTTCTGGTTGCGCGTGACCAAGAGCATTCCATGTTTTACGGCTGTTTTTAACTTTCTGAGCTTGTTCGCTAGGATTTGCTAAAGGTTGTTGGGCTAAAGACTGAATTTCTAATAATAAGGCTTGTTTTTTAGGGGTAGCAATGTAATTTTCCCAATCACTTAATTCATTAATTTTTTCTTGGCACCATATATACTCTTTATATAAGCTTTGTTGTTGCTTCTCAGTCAATAATAAATAAGATCTTTCAGCTTTTTTGAAAACACCAAAAGAGACGTTAAATTTACCACTATTAATAAGTCTTTTTACATCTGAAAAGTTATTCTTTACTTGATAAAATTGTTCTTTAAGTGACTTTTCAAATGGTTTAATTATTTCTTGCCACTGCTTTGTAAGTAAACGGTATGAAGAAGTAATGCTCTCAGGTAGTAATTGGCATGAATTGGTTTGAACCTGTGTCCATTGCTTTTGCCAATCATGATAAAATGCTATTTTATCAACATATTGTTCAATGGATTGTGGTAGTGAAACCTGTGATAACTCAGAGATAAGATAGGTAGCTTGTGTTATTGACTCTGCAATTTCATCAAGTAGAGCTAATTTTTGACGCTCTTGGTTAAATAACGTAGTTAATTGTTGCTGAGTTTTAGCATCTAAAACCGATTGTGTGATCGCATTAAGTTGTTGTTCAATTTCTTGTTCAAAGTTATTTTTGTCTATAGGTGTATTTTCATAAATGGCTGTTGAAAGCCTTTGATTTATTTCATTAAATTTTGTATTAAATGATTCAAACTCTTGAGTTTTTTCTTGCTTTAATTTTTCTATAATTTGCTGTTGTTGGAATGCTTCAGCTTTAATAGCAAAAATTTTAGATAATTGAGTTTCTATCGATTGCCATTTTTCATTAAATATATTTTGTTGTTCTTTTGAAAGCAGATCAAAGTCAGTAGTAATTATTTGCCATTGCTCACAAATAGCCTCTTTTTTAGTTAACATTTCCTGATAATTAGAAACATCTTTTAAAGCAAGAAATTTGGCTAATATAAGTTGTGCTTGTTTAGTTAGCTTGATCGGCTTAGCTTGTTCTTCAGTGATCTCACTAATTTTTTGAGAAATAATATTGTTAACTTCAGAAAATTGCGTTTTCTTGAGCAATTTTTCTAATAAAGTAATGTCGTCACTTTGATCAACAATGTAGCTTTGAACTTTAGCATCATTACACTCATTGAATAGTTTTACCGCAAGTTGAGGCTTATTAATTAATTCAAAAAGTGTTATTTGTAGATTCGTATTTTTTTCATTAAAAAGCCACTTTTCAAGTAATTGCGCTTGAGGTTTTTGCTCAAGAAAAGAAAATTTTTCTTCTTTATTTAACGTAATATTGTCCAAACCTAACACAATATTTTCTATTTTTTGTTGGGCAAGTTGTCGAATATCGCTGTGGCTATTATTATTGCTGGCATTTAACCAGATAGAAAACTGATTTATCTTAGTTAACGCTCGACTTCTGACAGTTTTATCAGGGGCATTTTCAATAAGATCAATAAGGATACTTTTATCTGTAGTGTTATTTAAGTCAAGTTCTTCTACTGCTTGTAAACGTAACTCAACTTTTTTACTTTGCCATTTTTCTTTAAATAATTTAGAAAATATCATAAGTCGGTGAACCTAGCTATCGCGTCATCTGAGTTTGCAAAACTATCTTTTAATTCACGTTTTGTTTTGGTAACGATTTCACCGTTAGAACTAATCGTAAGAATGTCATCTGATTCAAGGTGTTTAGCTTGATAAGCCATTATTAACTGTAACGCTCGTTCTTGCTGCTCTTTACCTGCTTCAGTTCCTTCAGGCCACTTACCAGTTTCTGCTGCATGTTTTAAGCGAAAATACATGTCATAAGACATATTCTCAACAAAATTAATTAGATCCATACTATTTACTACTACGCTTTAGTAAGAACAATCGAATACGTGTTACCAGGTACAAGACGAAACCAACAACAGTACTCATGACAGCAACAGTATATTGCCAAGTGCCTAACTGTACTTCCTCTAAATAAAAGAATAAAAATCCACCGCAGAATAATAAAATAGCAATAAAAGAATGAATCATTAACTTTTGTGACTTATTAATAAGATTAATTTTATTAATGGTTTGAAATTTTTCTTCATCAAAATTTTGTAGATCAAGTTGGCAATGCGAACATGATTTTGCTTTGTCTGATATTTTCTTTTTACAACTTGGACAACTTATTACTGCCATAATGACCTCAATAAAAAAATGTTGTACTTATTCTACAAAAAAAAGCACCACAATGGGTGCTTTTTTAATAAATTAATTGAGAGAAATTTTACTTAAATGCCCCTTAATTTACTTTTTAAGTCTATCTTCCCAAAAGGTAGCATTTTTAATCCCTAACTTTTTAGGATCAAATGTATAAACTTCAACATTTTCTTTCTGTTGACGTTCATAATCTCGCAATGCCTTTATAGCAGGTTTAGACATAAAGAAAATAATTACAATACCAATAATATTGAGCCAAGCCATAATACCTACACCGACATCACCCATACCCCATGCAATATCTGCGGCTTTTATCGTGCCATAGAAAACCGCAATCATAATTAGCATTTTAAGCATAAATGTTAATGCTGGAATTTTAATTGTACGTTTTATGTAAGCAACATTATTTTCGGCGATAAAGTAGTAGGCAAGAATTGTCGTAAAAGCAAAGAAAAATAGAGCTAATGCAATAAATGGTTTACCAAAGCCTTCTAATACACTTTCTACTGCAATTTGAGTAAAAGCTGGACTATTTGCAGCAATATCACCTGCAATGTTTTGAACTATAAAGCTACTTTGACCTTCTAATTGTACATTGTAAGACTGAGTAATTAGAATCATGAAGGCGGTAGCTGAACAAACAAATAATGTATCTATGTATACAGAAAATGATTGTACTAACCCTTGCTGTGCTGGATGCTCAACTTCAGCAGCGGCTGCTGCATGTGGTCCAGTACCTTGTCCTGCCTCATTAGAATAAACACCGCGTTTAACACCCCAACCTATTGCAGCTCCAACACCAGCCATTGGCGAAAATGCATCATCGATAATTAACCAAAAGACATCTAGCAAGCGATCAAAATGAAGTGCAATAATCACACAAGCAATAATGATATATGCCAAAGCCATAAATGGAACAACAACTTGAGTAAAGTTGGCGATACGCTTAACACCACCAAAAATAATGAAACCTAAAATTAGTACAATAAATACTGCTGTATATAATTTAGTTAATGCTATTTCACCAAAGAATGTATCAATATAGTCACCTGTACCAAATACCATTACAACAGCTTCACCAATACTATTTGATTGTACTGTTGGTAATAAAGCACCACAGGCAATTATTGTAGCTATAGCAAATATCCAAGCGTACCATTTTTGCCCCATAGCTTTTTCTATATAATAAGCAGGACCACCACGATACACACCGCCATCTTTCTCTTTATAAATTTGAGCGTTTGTTGATTCAATATAGGCTGTAGCTGCACCGAAAAAAGCAACTACCCACATCCAAAATACCGCACCAGGGCCACCAAAACCAATAGCAGCGGCAACACCAGCGATATTACCGGTCCCTACTCTACCTGATAATGATACGGCTAAAGCTTGGAATGAAGAAATTCCGTGTTTTGAACTTTTTCCTGAAAGTAGCAGACGCCACATTTCTCTGAAATGTCGTATCTGTGCAAAACGGGTAACTATTGTGAAAAATAATCCCGCGCCTAAACATAAATAGATTAATGCTGGACTCCAAATAAAACCATTAAGTGTACTCACTAATTCTTGCACTATTTAACTCCTAATTATTCTTTTTATTATTGCTAATTTCTAAGTTTACTTATCTTAAGTCGTCGACTACGTGATATATTGCAGTCAAAAAGTCTCTTCCAAAAAGACTACTTCGATTATCAGACCAACCTACACTGTAGTCTGGTAACAATTCATTATCTTTAAACGGCATTTCAACGGTATAAGATAAACACTTAAATTGCTCACCTACCCAATTAGAAGCTAAAGTCAAATTAGCTTTACCTGGTTCATCTTTTTCATAACCTTTTTCATCTTGAAATTCTGGTGTAATTTGCAGCAATATTTTTTTAAATTGTTCTTCTAACGATTTTAGCTTGTCGTTATAAGATGGTATCCCTTCTGATCCTGCAACAAAGTTAACCGGTAAAGCTTCATCGCCGTGAATATCTAAAAACATATCTACGCCTGTTTCTAGCATTTTCTCTCGAACAAAGTAAACTTCAGGACTTTTCTCTAATGTCGGGTTATCCCACTCTCTATTGAGGTTTACACCAACAGCATTAGTTCTTAAATGTCCTCTAACTGATCCATCGGGATTCATGTTAGGCACAACATAAAAAACAGCTTTATTTAATAAAGCACGTGCCGCACCATCGTCTTCATCGAGTAATCGATCAAGAAAGCCTTCCATAAACCATTCAGCCATGGTTTCACCTGGGTGTTGACGTGCAGTTAACCAAATCGTTTTTTTACCTGCGCCTTCTTCACCAATTTTTAATAATGAAATATCACGGCCATCATGAGTTTGACCTAACACTTGTAATTGGCAATCAATATCAAGTTGCGCATTGTGAATTAAGTCTTGATGGCGTTCGTAGCTATAGGGGGCAAAGTAGGCGAAGTAAGTAGAGTCGTAATCAGGGGTAAATTTTATAATTAAGTTTTGTCCGTCAAATTCGGTCGGCACTCTAAACCAATGTTCTCTATCATAAGAAGCAACAGCTTGGTAACCAGGCCAGCCTTCTAAGTAAGCCGACTGTGCTGCATTAGTGATGCTAAGTGTATGTTCTATATGTTCGAGGTTATGTAATTTAAAGTGAAACCATTGGAAATATTCTGATTGATTATCTTTTTTTATTTCTAATTGGATATTATCTGCTTGTTCAGCAGCAACAACATGAATATTGCCACTATCAAAGTTTGACGTTATTTGCATGAAAAGACTTACTTGTTGTTTATTTGAAAATCTAAGTGTACACAATCGTGATTAAGATCAGAAGTATTAAAGTGATCTTAAATAAAGTCCAAACTCTGTAGAATAACCGACAGATTTCGATTTGATGGAATTATGTTCATCAATTACATAATAACTAGGGTAAGCAAATACTTTAAATGCTTGTTTTATTTTTTCATTCCCAAATACAATTGGAAATGTTAATTGGTGCTGTTGTGCAAAGTCTAGTACATCTTGTTTTTCAGTGAAATCTAAGGCAACAGCAATCACATCAAACTGTTCATTTTTTTCGTATAATTTTTGTAAATTATCAATACTTGCATGACAAACGCTACACCAAGGGGCAAAGAAATACAGTACAAGAGTTTTATTGTCAGCGGCTAGTGTTATTTCATCTTCCATCGTTGTTTGCACCATAAATGAAGTATTTATCGTGCTATCAGTAGCTAACATATCGGTAGTTTGAAACCACGACAACAATTGAAAGACTAAAAAAAAGAAAAGAACTTGAAGTGATAAATTTTTTAACAAAAGACTATCCTTGGAAACCTACATCAACTGATAAAGACCCATGAATGACAGAATAAATTCCAAATAAAATAAATGATAGCATCAGTGGCTAGGTAATATTTTCCCTAGCCACTATAGATAACTACTACGAAGCACTAATGTTGGTTAGACCTTTCATATAAGGTTGTAATGCTTTAGGGATATCAACACTACCATCAGCTTGTTGATAATTTTCTAAAATTGCCACTAAGGTACGTCCTACAGCTAAACCAGAACCATTTAATGTATGCAGTAACTCTGTTTGTTTGGTTTCAGCGTTACGATAGCGTGCTTGCATACGACGCGCTTGAAAGTCACCCATGTTAGAACATGAAGATATTTCACGATAAGTATCTTGTGCAGGTAACCACACTTCGATATCAAATGTTTTCGTTGCCCCAAATCCGATATCACCTGTACATAAAATGACTGTACGATATGGTAATTCCAATAATTCTAGTATTTTTTCAGCATGACTTGTTAACTCATCAAGAGCAGTAAAAGAATTCTCAGGTTTTACTACCTGAACCATTTCGACTTTGTCAAATTGATGTTGACGAATTAAACCGCGAATATCTCGACCTGAAGAACCAGCTTCACTACGAAAGCATGGTGTATGAGCACACATTTTGATGGGTAATTCACTTTCTTCAACAATTTCATCACGCAAAAGATTAGTCAAAGGCACTTCTGCTGTTGGAATTAATGAAAGCTGACGATTCGCAAGATCGGTGTGGAATAAATCTTCGCCAAACTTAGGTAACTGACCTGTTCCATATAGCGACTGATGATTAACTAAATAAGGGACATACATTTCTTGATAGCCATGTTGTTCACTATGAACATCAAGCATAAACTGTGAAAGAGCACGGTGGAGTTTAGCTATATGACCACGCATTACAGCAAATCGAGTGCCTGCTAATTTAGCGCCACTTTCAAAATCGATACCTTTATCCAGTGCTAATGCAACATCAACATGATCTTTTATTTCAAAATCAAAAACTCTAGGTGTTCCCCAACGTTTTACTTCAACATTATCGTCTTCTGATCCTCCTTTAGGTACCGATTCATGTAATAGATTAGGAACTGCACTTATAATCGCGTCAATTTTAGCAAGTACTTCATTTTGCTCTTCTTTAGCAGCTTCCAGATCACTGCCTAATTGATTGACTTCAGCAAGTAATGGGGCAATATCTTCACCACGAGCTTTAGCTTGGCCTATCGACTTAGATCGAGTATTACGCTGACTTTGCAATTCTTGGGTTTTTATTTGAATTACTTTACGTTGCTCTTCTAATTGATTGAAAGTATCAATATCTAATATAAAGCCACGTTGCGCTAAATTTTCTGCCACAGCGGCGATATCTGTTCTAAGTTGTTTTGGATCAAGCATGATGAATTATGGTTCTTATATAGTTACTTTTAAAAATTATGACGTATTGTACCAAGAGGTTTATAGCCATGTCACCTCAAGATATAAGTAAGTTACTTATTAAATAATGTCACTAGATACATTCCTATACCACAAGCAAATACACACAGGCTAACATTTAGTAATACGTTTAACATTGCTTTAAGTGACTCGCCTTGCTGCATTAAGAGCAAAGTGTCCATAGAAAATGTTGAAAATGTCGTAAAGGCTCCAAGAAAACCTATTCCTATTAAAGTTCGATAAACACTAACTTCAATTATTCCTTGTTCAATTAAACCATAAAGCGCCCCCATTATCAGAGAGCCAAAAACATTAACAGCCAAGGTGGCAAAAGGAAAACCTTTTCCTAACCAGTTAAAAATTAATTGGGAAAAAAAATACCTTAAACTTGCACCACAAGCTCCACCTATAGCAATTGATATATAAAGACTAAAATTACTTATAGCGTTGTTCATTACTTTGCCTGTTTAAATTAGCTAAATATTGTTGTTTTTCTTTTAATTGTTTCTCTAAACCGCGATCAGTTGGGTGATATAAATGTGTGTTGGCAATTTCTTGGGGGAAGTAACATTCGCCTGCAGCAAAAGCATTTACCTCATCATGAGCATAGCGATAACTTGTACCATGACCTAGCTCTTTAGTAATTTCACTGGTTGAATTTTTCAAGTGCTCTGGAACATCCAATTCACTTGTTTCTCTAGCAAGTGCTTTTGCTTGGTTGAAAGCAGTATATACAGCATTACTTTTAGGTGCTAATGCCATATAAACACAGGCTTGAGCAATTGCCCTTTCACCTTCACTCGGGCCAACACGTTGAAAAGTATCCCATGCATTAATGGCGAGTTGCATAGCTCTTGGATCCGCATTACCTATGTCTTCACTAGCAATAGCTAAAAGACGTCTAGCAACATAAAGCGCATCACCGCCAGAAGTAATAATTCGGGCATACCAATAAAGTGCAGCATCGGGATCAGAGCCCCTTACCGATTTATGAAAAGCACTAATCATGTCATAATAGGCATCTCCCCCTTTATCATATAAGGCGATTTTATTACCTGCAACTTGAGTAACTAGTTCAAGCGTGATGGTTTTGTTATTTTCAATATTTGGTACAACATCAATACAATTTTCCAACAAGTTAAGTAAGCGTCTAGCATCACCGTTTGCTCTTTTTAATAAGCTTTGTTGGGCATCTTTTTCAAGTGTTAAGTTAACTTGATGAAATGAACGTTGTTGCTCTATCGCTCTTAATAATACTTGAGTTAAGTCTTGATTAGTCAGCTTTTTTAATGTGTAAACTCTTGCTCGAGATAATAAAGCTTTATTAAGCTCAAAAGCAGGATTTTCTGTAGTAGCGCCAATAAAAATAATGCTGCCATCTTCTATATGCGGTAAAAAAGCATCTTGTTGGCTTTTATTGAAACGATGGACTTCATCTACAAATAATACAGTACGTCGATGGTTTAGTTTTAAGCGATGTTTTGCATTATCGATGGCCAGTCTTATTTCTTTAATACCTGAAGTTACAGCGGACACTCTTTCAATTTCGGCGTCTGCTTGGTTAGCGATTATTTCAGCTAATGTCGTTTTTCCAGTGCCGGGTGGCCCCCAAAAGATAACAGAATGACACTGCCCTTGCTCTATAGACACCCTTAAAGGCATTCCCTTTCCTAAAATATGTTGTTGACCAACATAATTATTAAGGTTTTCTGGTCGCATTTGAGCGGCAAGCGGGCTGGAAATTTTAGATGGATCTTTTTCTGAGGTTATAGATTCATATGAATCACCAAAATCTAATGAACCGTTAACGTTGGTCATCTAACATAACGCCTTCGGGTATGACAAAATCGAATAGTGAATTATCAGGTTTAGTGGTGAAATCAATATTTAACAAATGAATATGACTTATTTGGCCGGTACTGTCTAATATTGATAATTGACTTATCTTTTCATTTTCAAATGTTAAGGTTAATGATTTAATTTGGCTGTCTACTGTAAGAGATTTAATAAGGTATTGCCCTTCTTTATTTTGGCTAACTTGAAAGTTATTCCATAAAGACGGATCTTCACTCGTTAAAAGTAATACTGGGGTATTCGCAATTGATTTTACAAAAGAATATATACTCACCTGTTCAATAAATGGATCATAAAACCATAAGTTTTTACCATTAGACACGATTAACGTTTCATCAGGTTCAGTCGTGTGCCAATTAACCAAGTCAGGCTTGCTAATTGCAATTGTACCTTTACCTTTTTGTAAAGTTTCACCGAGATCACTAACAACAGTTTGAGAAAACTCTGCATTAATATATTGAATTTGGCTAAGTTTAGCCATTAAGTCTGCTTTTATATTGTGTGTTTGCCCACTTAACTTTACTTGAGATTCGATCTTAGTTTCTGCAATTGAACTTGGTATAAAACCCACTGAAAAAGTAGCCGAAAATATAAACGAGAATGTCAGTTTAGAAAAACTATTATTGCGACATAAAAAAGAATTGATCTTCATTTTATTCCTTAATTGGTGGTGGCGCGAGGACTTCCCTAGCGCCATTATTACCCGGTGTGGTTACGACACCTTGCATTTCCATTTGTTCAACAATACGAGCAGCACGATTATAACCAATACGAAATTTTCGTTGAATACTTGAAATTGAAACTCGTCTTGTTTCAGTGACAAACTGTAAAGCTTCATCATAAATAGTATCTAAATCGGAGTCTTCACCCTCAGCAGTTTCACCAGGTAATAAAATATCTTGATCATTTTCGCCTGAAAGAATTTCTTCTACGTAGTTTGGTTCGCCGCGAGACTTCCAATCCTTAACTACAGCATGCACTTCATGATCGTCGACAAAAGCACCATGAACACGAGTTGGTAAACCAGAACCCGGTGGTAAATAAAACATATCACCATAACCAAGAAGTTGTTCAGCACCTTGCTGATCTAAAATAGTACGAGAATCAATTCGAGAAGACACTTGAAGCGCCATTCTCGTTGGGATGTTTGCTTTAATTAATCCCGTTATTACATCAACTGATGGTCGTTGGGTTGCTAAAATGAGATGAATACCAGCAGCTCGGGCTTTTTGTGCAATACGAGCAATTAATTCTTCAACTTTTTTGCCAACAATCATCATCATATCAGCAAACTCATCAACAACAACAACAATGCTTGGGAGTTTTTCAAGTAATGGTGGAGTTTGATCTAAACCACTAGAAGGTTGCCACAATGGGTCAATAAGAGGCTCTCCATCGGCTATAGCATTAGCAATTTTGACATTATATCCTTTTAAGTTTCTTACCCCTAAAGCTGACATCACTTTATAGCGCCTTTCCATTTCACCAACACACCAACGTAGTGCATTAGAAGCTTCTTTCATGTCAGTGACAACTTCAGAAAGTAAATGCGGGATGCCTTCATACACAGATAGTTCTAACATTTTAGGGTCTATCATGATCATGCGGACATCTTCAGGGGTAGATTTGTAAAGCAAGCTTAAAATCATGGTATTAATAGCTACTGATTTACCCGAGCCAGTAGTACCAGCTACTAACAAATGTGGCATTTTAGCTAAATCAACAACGACAGGTTCACCTGCAATGTCCTGCCCTATTGCCATTGTCAGAGATGATGATGCTTGCTCAAATTTTTCACTGGCAAGTACATCTTTTAAATAAACGATTTCACGATGCTTATTTGGTAATTCTAGGCCGATCACAGACTTTCCAGGTATAACTTCAACTACTCTTACTGCTTTAGCAGATAATGAACGAGCTAAATCTTTTGAAAGGCCTGTAATTTTGCTCACTTTGATTCCGGGTGCAAGATCAAGTTCAAAACGAGTGATAACAGGGCCTGGATATACACCAACTACATCAGCTTGAACACCAAACTCAGCTAATTTAGCTTCAACTAAACGGCTAACTTGAGATAATTGCTCTTCATCAATTGGATGTTCCGCTTTATCTGGGCGGTCAAGTAAGTCGATTGAAGGCATTACAAACTCTTCATTTGTCTCTAGTTTAACTGCGGGCTTTTTACTCGGCGCTTGTACAACATCTATTTTTTCAACATGTTCAAAAGCGGCATTAATTTCATCGTCGCTAACATGTTCTTGTACATTAATAGCTAATGGCTCTCCCATTAAATCATCAATATTAATGAAAGGCTCAATATCATCATCTTTTTGAAATGGACTGTCATTTTTACTGGTGGATATAATATTACTATCTTGTTGTGGACTTAAGGATGAAAAAGCTTGATGAACATCTTGTTGGTCTACATCAGCAACTTTACCCGCTAATGGTGATGTTGAAAGTAGCTCTTTATTTATTTTAGATTGTTTACCTTGGTGCTCATCAATATTTGAATTTGAGCTCGGTCGACTATCGAATTTCGCTTTTATCCATTCTGGAAATTCGGCGGTTTTTAAAGCAAGGTTGATTGTTTTCTCGCCTAAACAGTCTATTAACTTTAATAAAGATATTCCTGTTACTAACACGAAACCAGATAAAACAAAGGTTAAGAACAGTAAGGTGCTACCTACAAATGAAAAGTACGGTACAACAGCATTACTTAATACATCACCTAAAATACCACCGGCTGAAAAATAAAAAATATCATCAAAATTCATACTTGAAATAGATGTTATTCCCATATAAAACATGATGAAGCCAATAAACTTCAAACCTAAGGTTAAATAATCAAGCTGTACTAATTTGTAATATTTTTGAAATAATAACCAACCTATCATTGCGATGACAAAAGGCAAGGTATAAGCCACTACTCCGAATATGTTAAGTAACATATCAGAAATATAAGCACCAACAGCACCACCTAAATTGCGTACGGGGGTTTGATAACCTGTTTGTGACCAACCGGGATCAGCGGCGTCAAAACTGAATAAAGCTAGCATTATATACATAGCTAAAACACATGAAACAAGAAGGCCTGCTTCAAGTAATCGCTGTACACCATTAAGTTTTATGGGAGAAGGAATATCAGACAAAGTGTCACCGAATATAAGTTTTTAATATAATTATGTGTAAAATACCAAACAATACCATGCAATTAAATGCTTTAACGTTTAATTGGTAATATATTTAACGATTTTACTTCTTCCATGACAACATACGTTCTACTTTCACTCACTGCAGGTAGTCGTAAAAGTGTATCACCAAGTAAATTTCGATAAGCGGCCATGTCAGCTACTCTAGTTTTTAATAAAAAATCAAAATCGCCTGAAACTAAATGGCATTCTTGAATCACTTCAAGATCGTGTACCGCCTTTGAAAAATCATCAAACACGTCAGGGCTGGTTTTAGTTAATGTTATTTCTACTATAACTAATAGCGCCGCATCAAGCAGCTCTGGGTTTAAAATAGCTTGGTAACCTAAGATATACTTGTCATGCTCGAGTCTTTTTACACGCTCTAAACAAGGTGTCGGACTAAGCCCTACTTTTTTAGATAACTGAACATTAGAAAGCTTCGCATTTTTTTGCAGTTCTACTAAAATATTACGATCGATCCGATCTAACTTTTTATTAGAATGACTACTCACTTTATAAAATACCGAATAAATAGGGTTATGCAGAATAATATATCGTAAATTTACAATATACGATAGGTTAATCCGTAAAAATTTAATTATACTAGCCGCAAATATTACAACAACAAATTAATAGAGATTATTTATGATTATTGGTGTACCTAAAGAAATTAAAAACCACGAATATCGCATAGGCTTAACCCCTGCAGGTGTTAAAGAATTAATTGTTAATGGCCATGAAGTTATTGTTGAAAATAATGGCGGTGCAGCTATTGGCTTTGATAATGAACAATATATCGCAGCTGGAGCTAAAATTATTGATACGGCTGCAGAAATTTTTGCAACTGCAGACATGATCATCAAAGTAAAAGAGCCTCAACCAAATGAATGTAAAATGCTTCGCCCAGGTCAAGTATTGTTCACATACTTACATTTGGCTCCTGATCCTAAGCAAACAGAATTATTGGTTGCTTCTGGTGCAACATGTATCGCTTACGAGACAGTCACTAGTGCTACAGGTGGTTTGCCATTATTAGCGCCTATGTCTGAAGTTGCCGGACGTATGTCGATACAAGCAGGAGCACACGCTTTAGAAAAAGCACAAGGTGGCCTAGGCGCATTATTAGGTGGTGTGCCTGGTGTTGCTCCAGCGAAGGTATTAATCGTTGGTGGTGGCGTTGTTGGAACTCAAGCCGCTAGAATGGCAGTTGGCATGGGTGCTGATGTTACTATTCTAGATCGTTCATTACCGCGTTTACGTCAATTAGACACTGAGTTTGATGGGCGTTTAAAAACAGTTTATTCAACGGCCGATGCAATGGACCAGTTAATTGTAGATGCAGACCTTGTCATTGGTGCGGTACTAATTCCTGGTGCAGCAGCACCAAAGTTAGTAACCAAAGAACATATCAAGATGATGAAGAAAGGTTCTGTTATTGTTGATGTTGCTATAGATCAAGGCGGTTGTTTTGAAACATCTAAAGCAACAACACACCAAGATCCTACGTATGTAGTTGATGATGTAGTGCACTATTGTGTTGCCAACATGCCAGGTGGTGTTGCAAGAACTTCAACACTTGCATTGACTAACGCTACAATGCCTTTTGCTGTAACACTTGCAAATAAAGGGGCTAAACAAGCAATGCTTGATGATGTGCATTTACTCAATGGTTTAAATGTTTTAGGTGGTAAAATTACCTATAAGCCAGTAGCTGATGTTTTAGGTTACGAATATATTGAACCATCTGCTGCAGTAGCAACTTTGTAATTCCTTAATATATTGCTTAAAGCCGTTGTCAGTGACAACGGCTTTTTTTATGGACTATTAAGCTTATTTTATATTTTCCCGTAAAAATATTTGTGCAAAATAAACATTTCATTGATCTTTTTAATTAAAAGTTATTTTACCCTCTTGAGTTTATTGCTTAGAATCCCAATCAAGTAGATATATACATTATCATTTTCTTACTTTGGAGTAATTCATGAGCGAAGCAAGACATTGCCCGTTACTCATTTTGGGCTCAGGCCCTGCTGGTTATACAGCAGCTGTATACGCAGCCCGCGCAAACTTATCACCTGTAATGATCACAGGCATGCAACAAGGTGGTCAGTTGACTACTACCACTGAAGTTGAAAACTGGCCTGGCGATGCAGATGATCTTACGGGTCCCGCTTTAATGGAACGCATGCAAAAGCATGCTGAAAAATTTGATACAGAAATAATTTTTGATCATATTGAATCTGTTGATTTCTCACAACGCCCATTCAAACTAAATGGTAGTAGTGAATACACCTGTGATGCATTAATTATTTGTACAGGAGCATCAGCACAATATATTGGCTTACCTTCCGAAGAAGCTTTCATGGGTAAAGGTGTTTCAGCCTGCGCAACGTGTGATGGGTTTTTCTATCGCAACCAAAAAGTAGCTGTTGTCGGTGGTGGCAATACTGCTGTTGAAGAAGCGCTTTATTTATCAAATATTGCTTCTGAAGTACATTTAATTCATCGTCGTGATACTTTCCGTAGTGAAAAAATATTAACGGATAGACTCATGGATAAAGTTGCTAATGGTAATATTATTCTGCATTTAGATCGTACATTAGATGAAGTACTTGGCGACAATATGGGAGTAACAGGCTTACGTTTAAAAGAAACCAACTCTGATGCTACAGAAGAGCTTGACGTTAGCGGTGTATTTATCGCAATCGGCCATAAACCTAATACTGACATATTTAAAGATCAACTTGATATGAAAGATGGTTATTTAACTATTCAAAGTGGTACTAATGGTAATGCGACACAAACAAGTGTTGAAGGTGTTTTTGCCGCAGGTGATGTTGCAGATCATATTTATCGTCAAGCGATTACCTCTGCTGGTGCTGGTTGCATGGCAGCATTAGATGCTGAGCGTTATTTAGACGCCAAAAAGTCTTAATATTTTATGACACAGACTGTCCAATGGTTACAACAGGAAAGTCTGGAATTCCCCTCTCATCATAGTGCGTTATCCGAACCCAACGGATTACTGGCTATCGGAGGGGATTTATCCCTTAAGAGACTCATCAAAGCATATTCTCTCGGTATTTTCCCTTGGTACAATGAAACGCAACCTATTTTGTGGTGGTGCCCAACGCCTCGAGCAATCATTCCAACTGATCAGTTTATTATTAATAAATCAACCAGGAAGTTTTTAAAAAAAACTGCTTTTTCTGTTTCAATTAATTGTGAATTTGAACAAGTTATTAATAATTGTGCTGCCGCCCCATTTAGAAAAGAAGGTACATGGATTAGTAAAGAAATGAAGCAAGCTTATATTAATTTGCATAATGCAGGCTATGCTCAATCGATTGAAATTTGGTCTGATAATACGCTAGTCGGCGGCTTGTATGGTATTGCAATTAATGGCTATTTTTCCGGTGAATCAATGTTTTATATAAAAGACAATGCTTCAAAATTAGCCTTGTTTTCATTGAATCAATTGCTAAAATCTAATGGTATTAAGTTTATAGATTGCCAAATTGAAAACCCTTTTCTTAATTCAATGGGTTGTATAGAAATACCCAGAACAACTTTTATCTCTATGAAAGACAATGCCATTTCAAGTGAAGTTCATAAGCATTTATGGCAGCCTAGACATTTAAACATTGATGAACTTGGCTATAACATCTAATTACTTTAAGAAGGTTAAACAAGCTAAAACGTTCACATGACAGAAAAAAATTATGAATTAGGTATAACTCAAAGCTTTCCTTGCAATTATTTACCTGAACAACAAGAACGTTTACTTGTTGCTACAGATCCTTTGCTGCAAAACAGTGAAAAGTATTCTTGGTTAATGACACAAGGTTTTCGCCGTAGTGGTGACCAAATATATAGACCTCATTGTTTAAGTTGCCAAGCGTGTATGTCATTAAGAGTGTTGGTTAATGATTTTGTAGCGTCTAAAAGTCAAAAGCGTGTATTAAAGAAAAATAAATTATTATCAACTAGGCTTTCTAACAAGCTACATGATGATTATTATCCGTTATTTGAGCAATATATTAATCAATTGCATAATGATGGCAGCATGTACCCCGCTAATTATCAACAGTTTAAAAGCTTCTTATCAAGTGACCTAACCGAACAATTATTTATAGAAATATACTATGAAGAACAATTAGTTGCTGTTGCAGTAACCGATGTTTTACTTGATTCACTTTCCGCTGTTTATACCTTTTATCACCCTGAGTTTTCATCATCAAGTCTTGGTGTTTTTGCAATTCTGACCCAAATTACAATTAGCCGTGAACTAGGCAAAAAATATTTGTATTTAGGCTATCAAATTAAAGAATGTAAAAAGATGAACTATAAAGATCGGTATTATCCTCACCAAATTTTGCAAGATAATTGTTGGCAAACAATAAATAAATAGCCTGATTACTTTACTTTAGCCGAACATTTGGGCATGATCTGCGCAGTTTTTATTTATGCACACTTATAGAGGTATAACGCCCAATGGCGAAAGAAGAAAATATTGAAATGCAAGGTACGGTTTTAGATACCTTACCAAATACTATGTTTCGTGTTGAATTAGAAAATGGACACGTTGTTACTGCTCATATTTCAGGTAAAATGCGAAAAAACTACATTCGTATATTAACCGGCGATAAAGTGACGGTTGAATTAACACCGTATGATTTATCCAAAGGCCGTATTATTTTCCGTGCTAGATAAAAAATTAACCTAAAATAAAAACCTGCTATTAAGCAGGTTTTTATATTTATAGAACATTATAATGTTAGTGTTCTACTAATTCCTTTTTATTTTCACATGTTAAAACAAGTTTATCCTTTTTAACTGATATTTTTGCTACGCCACCGTTTTTCAAATCACCAAAGAGCAATTCATTGGCTAAAGGTTTTTTCAATTGTTCTTGAATAAGTCTAGCCATTGGGCGAGCGCCCATAGCTTTATCATAGCCATTAGTGGCTAACCACTTCTTAGCATCTTTTGATAATTCTAAAGATACACCTTTCTCATCAAGAAGAACTTGCAATTCAACGATAAACTTATCAACGACTTGATGAATGACTTCATTACTTAAATGATTAAACCAAACAATGTTATCTAGGCGATTACGAAACTCTGGAGAAAAAACCTTATTAATTTCATCCATTGCATCACTACTATGATCTTGTTGTTTAAAACCAATAGATTGTCTAACGGTTTCAGTAACGCCCGCATTGGTAGTTAACACTAAAGTAATATTCCTAAAATCAGCCTTACGTCCATTATTATCAGTTAATGTGCCATGGTCCATAACCTGTAATAAGATGTTATATACATCAGGATGTGCTTTTTCTATTTCATCTAATAACACAACTGCATGAGGTTGTTTAATGACAGCATCGGTTAACAGGCCTCCTTGTTCATAGCCTACGTATCCAGGAGGAGCACCAATTAATCGACTAACCGCATGCTTTTCCATGTATTCAGACATATCAAAACGAAGTAATTCTACCCCTAACAATTTAGCCAATTGTTGAGTCAATTCTGTTTTACCTACCCCAGTTGGGCCTGCAAATAAAAACGAGCCAATCGGTTTTTGTTCATTTCCTAATCCAGCTCGTGATAAACGGATTACCGAAGAAAGTTCGTCGATTGCTTCATCCTGTCCAAAAACAACTAATTTCAAATTACGATCTAAGGTTTTTAAACTATCTATTTCAGAACTTGATACGGATTTTTCTGGTATACGTGCCATTTTAGCAACAATAGTTTCTATATCTGTATTGTTTATCACCTTTTTACGTTTAGAAGCAGCAACAAGCTGTTGTTTAGCACCTGCTTCGTCTATCACATCAATGGCTTTATCAGGTAAAAATCTCTCATTAATATATTTAGCTGATAGTTGAGCCGCAGCTCGTAATGCTTTATTCGTGTAACGAATACCATGATGTAATTCGTATTTGTCTTTCAAACCAATTAAGATTTTAGTGGTATCGTCAACACTAGGTTCAACAATATCTATCTTTTGAAAACGACGCGCTAATGCTCGGTCTTTTTCAAAAATACTTTGATATTCTTGATATGTAGTCGAACCAAGGCAACGAAGTTTACCTGATGATAATAACGGCTTAATTAAATTAGATGCATCCATCATCCCGCCAGAGGCTGCACCTGCCCCAATGATGGTATGAATCTCATCAATAAATAAAATAGCATTCCCTTCTTCCTCTAGCTCTTTTAATAACGCCTTAAAGCGTTTCTCAAAATCACCGCGATATTTGGTACCTGCAAGTAAGGCTCCCATATCTAACGAATATATAGTCGTATCAGCTAAAAACTCAGGGACTTTATCAGAGATAATTAAATTTGCTAACCCTTCTGCTATTGCAGTTTTACCTACACCAGCTTCCCCTACAAATAGTGGATTATTTTTTCTGCGACGGCTCAGCACTTGTAATGTTCTTTCTAATTCCTCATCTCGGCCGATAAGCGGATCAATTTTGCCTTTTATTGCCTCTTCATTAAGATTAGTGGCAAAATTTTCAACTGTACGAGGTTCCTCTTCTACTTGTGGTGAAACATCGTCATGTGTTGCGCCGTCTTGACGTTCAATTTTAGCAATGCCATGAGAAATATAATTAACTATATCCAATCGACTGATATCTGATTTTTTCAAAAAGTAGGCAGCCTGTGATTCTTGCTCACTAAAGATAGCCACTAAGACATTAGCACCATTGACTTCATTTTTGCCGGATGATTGAACATGAAATACAGCGCGCTGTAATACCCTTTGAAAACCTAATGTCGGTTGTGTTTCTCTTTCTGCTTCACCTTCAGGTATAACAGGCGTTGTTTCACTTATAAAACCAAGTAATTCTTTTCTAATTTTAGCCATATCAGCGCCACATGCTTTCAGCGCATCAATAGATGATGGGTTATCGAGTAAAGCAAGTAATAAGTGCTCTACAGTCATAAACTCATGACGTGACTCTTTAGCCTGACGAAATGCCATATTAAGTGAAACTTCTAAATCTTTGTTCAACATAGGCTACTCCAACTATAAACCTTTTGAAATTACGCTTTTTCCATCATACACTTTAACGGGTGCTGATTCTCTAGGGCGAAATTACTAACTTGACTAACTTTTGTTTCTGCAACTTCTGCAGTATATGTGCCACAACGAGCTTTACCTTTATAATGAATGTCTAGCATAACATCTGTTGCTTGTTCTTCACTCATACCAAAAAATTTACGTAAAACCTCAATGACAAAATCCATTGGTGTATAATCATCATTAAGTAACATAACAATATACATTGGGGGCTTTTGATATTTTTCAATCGTCTCTTCATCAAGAGTTACTTGATTATCGACCAGTTCTTTCCATTTACTCATAATTATATATTAGTATTTACCTGATAATTTTGCTTCATTAAATTTTAAATATATTTTTATTAATTTATTAAAAATATGGTGATTATACTTGACTATTTCAAATATTTATCTACGATTTAGATTGGTGACTAAATTTTAAACACTAAATTTAACTACCAAAAAATAGTTTAATGCTTTTTGGGGAAGCATACCTAAATACCGAGAAATAGAGAAGGAAGTTGAAGTATGGCTCACGGTACAGTGAAGTGGTTTAATAATGCAAAAGGTTTTGGTTTTATTTGTCCTGAAGATGGTGGTGAAGATATCTTTGCTCATTATTCTACCATTCAAATGGATGGCTATCGCACATTAAAAGCCGGACAAGATGTTAATTACGAATTAAACGCAGGTCCTAAAGGACACCATGCGGCAAGTATAACACCTTCTGATATAGATGATTAAGAATAGTTTATTTGCAAATAATAATTCGTTTAAAAATAAATATTCATAAACAAATAACCATGAAAAAAACACAGCAATTGCTGTGTTTTTTATTTCTTATTCTTTAAAAATCTTACATATGTTCAATAATACAATCACCAAACTCAGAACAAGTGACTAAAGTAGCACCTTCCATCAAGCGTTCAAAGTCATAAGTAACTGTTTTTGCTTTAATTGCCCCAGACATACCTTTTAATAATAAATCCGCTGCTTCATACCACCCCATATGACGTAGCATCATTTCAGCTGATAATATTACAGAGCCGGGATTAACTTTATTTAAGCCAGCATATTTTGGTGCAGTTCCATGAGTTGCTTCAAAAATTGCAATTTCTTCGCTAATGTTTGCCCCTGGTGCAATTCCTATTCCCCCGACTTGCGCTGCTAATGCATCCGATAAATAATCACCATTAAGGTTCAATGTTGCAATAACACTATACTCCGCAGGACGAAGCAATACCTGTTGTAACATAGCGTCAGCAATAACATCTTTGATAATAATATCTTTACCCGTTTTAGGATTTGTTATTTTACACCAAGGACCACTGTCCAGAGTAACAGCACCAAATTCTTCTTTGGCAATCTCATACCCCCACTCTTTAAAAGCCCCTTCGGTAAATTTCATGATGTTGCCTTTATGAACCAAAGTCACTGAACTTCTATCATTATCAATTGCATATTGAATAGCTTTTTTAACTAAACGCTGTGTACCTTCCTTTGAAACAGGCTTGATACCTATACCACAATTTTCTTTAAATCGAATATTATTAACCCCCATTTCAGTGATCAAAAACTCTATCAATTTATCCGCTTGTTCAGATCCTGCTTTGTACTCAATACCAGCGTATATATCTTCAGAGTTTTCTCTAAATATCACCATATCAACTTCTTGTGGTTTTTTAACAGGGCTCGGTACGCCAGTAAACCATTGTACTGGACGCTGGCAAACAAATAGATCAAGTACTTGTCGTAAAGCAACATTTAAAGAGCGCATTCCTCCTCCAACAGGAGTCGTTAATGGCCCTTTAATGCCTACTTTGTATTCTTTAAATGCTGTTAAAGTTTCATCCGGAAGCCAAGTCTCACTGTCATAAATTTGTGTAGCTTTTTCTCCTGCAAAAACCTCCATCCATTTAATATTACGCTCTTGTTTATATGCTTTTTCAACGGCAGCATTTACTACAGTTATCATCGTCGGAGTAACGTCAATACCTATTCCGTCACCTTCTATATAGGGAATTATAGGGTTGTTAGGAACAATTAATTTTCCGTTATCTAATTGAATAGCTTTACCATTTGAAGGTATTTTTATGTGCTTATACATAATAGCGGCCTCTTTTATTACGACAATACATAGAACTGGGAGCTCTTATAATGGCGTGTTGAAAAATAGTTTATTTAAGACTAAAGCTAATAGATTAAGTCTAGTAAGACTAATACAGTATTAGTGATAGTCGGCATAAATTCCATGAATAATTAAAACATGCGTTTTAATTGAAATACTAAATCTCTTTTTAAAAAAGACAAAAGGTGACACGAATGATTCACCTACTTTGCTATTTTATTCATTTACCTTTTTAAGGAACTAAGACAATAGGTACACTACTGTAGTGCGCAAGTTTATTAGCAACACTTCCTAAAATTAAATCGACAACGCGAGAGCGACCACGTCGTCCAACAAAAATCATAGTCGCTTTTTGCGCTTTAACATACTGATGAAGCTTTTCAACAGGCTCCCCCCATAAGACCACGCTATGTGTGTTAACGCTTGGTAATGAAGTGCTTTTAATAATTGGCTCAAGTATATTTTTAATAATGTTTTTTTCTTCTTTTTGGTGATTTATACCATCTTGAAATACGCCTCTAGTTGCTAAAGGATTACTATTAAAATCTTCAGAAATATAGACTAGACTGACATCTGCCCCCGTTTTCTCTGCTAATTTTATGGCCCGCTCAACGGCCCTTTTACTCCATTCACTTCCATCTACACCAACAACATATAATTGCTTTGCCATGTACATCTCCAAACTACTATATCTTAATGTGATAAATAGGAAGACTCATCACACTATTCATCTTACCTATAACTTATTTTATTAAATTATTGATAATCTCCTGTTGTGCTAAATCAATAAATAAACTAAAACCGCTATGTATTACTAGCGATATCATCATTTAGTTTTAAATCGTTTCTTACGGCATTGAGTGTCTTTTTTATAGAGCTTTCGTAGTTTTTCTCGGTAGGATTCGCCTTGTTTTACACTATATTTATTGCGCATTTTTTTATTAATGCTTTCAATTTTAGAGGTTATTTTTGCGCAGCTTTTCTTAGTGACTTTAGTTTGTGCGATTGTATTGAAAGAGCAAATACTGAACAGTATGGCTAAAAGTAAATATTTCATATTCATCCTTGAATAATATAAGTATAAATCTTACGTCTTAATTGTTGATTAAAAAGACGTAAGCATAAAGGTTATAACATTATAGTAAAAATATAATATGTAGCTAATTTTAAAAAATGCCTAAATCCTGACACCAGCGACTAGCTGCGACAAACTCACTATGAATAAAGTTAGCATCTATCCCATAGATTTCTGTTAATTTAGTCAGGCTATCACCTTCACCAACAATATAATTAGAAGTTAATACGAGTAACTCCCCTAGTAACCCTTCATGGCTAACTAGCGCTTTAACAATAGGATCAGCAAGCGGCATTGTCTTAACAATATCAGCGATTGGCATACACAAAATAACTTCTATAGCACTCAAAAGCCCAGTAATAAAGGCATAATCACTAACATCACTAAATGCCCCTTGCTTAGCGATCATTGACATTAAACGTGCAGTGATTAGTGCTTGTTTTGAAAGTTCATCTGTTTTTTCAGAAGTTAATTTTGATAACGCTAAAATAGTTACAAACTGTTTTAACTTTTCTTCCCCTAAATATGCAGCAGCTTGTTTTAAAGATGTAATTTCTACACGAGTACTGGTAGCAACATTATTAACCATTTTCAATAAACCAACAGTTAAATTAACATCATGACTTACAATATCAGCAATTGCTGTATAGTTTAACGGCACATTAAATGTTTCACTGATCAAATTCAGCATTTGTGTTTTCATTGGGGCAAGAGTCTGACCTTCGACCATTTCAGGTTCATGGTAAAAATAACCTTGATAATAGTTAAATCCTACTTCTGCCAATGCCTGTAATTGAAAATTGGTTTCAACTTTTTCAGCGGCAAGTTTAATATTGAAAGGCTTTATGCGGCTTACAACAGACAAAACTCTTTTAGGGTTTATTTCTTCAATATTTACTTTAATAATAGATAAATAAGGGAAAAGAACGTCCCATACAGGATCAAGATTGTATTCACTTAATGCTATTTTATAGCCTTGTTCGTAATAAAAACTAATAATTTTTATTAACTTATCTGTCGGTTTTGAATGACCAACTAGCTCGATAACAATTGATTTTTTATCAAACATTAATGGGTACTTATTTACCAAACATTTTTCAGTAAAATTAATAAATGCTAATTTACCCAGACATACTGATTGAATATCACCTTGAAGATGATTTTGAATAATTAATTTTGAGCTTGCGACATCTGGGTCTATTTCTGGGAATTGATTTTTAGGACTATCTCTAAATAATAATTCGTAACCGATTGTATTAGAGTTCCTATCTAAAATAGCTTGCCTTGCAATATAAGTATTATACATCTTATCTAAATTTTTTATTTAAGTCAGAGATAGGTAAAACATAACCATTTATTCAGCAAAAAGATAGACTTTAGCTTAATAACAACGAAATAAATGAGGTTATTATTTTATTTTAAGTATTTTTTGATGAGCTTCAATTCGACTTTTCTCATTATCAGGAAGATTTAATGAAAATATTTTAGCTAATATTGGAAATACTTCCATATTACTCATAGGTTCTAATTGGATTTTCTTATTAAAATCAGGACCTGTAGCGATAAATATACCGTTTAGATCCGTACTATATTTAGTTTCAAAACCATGTGTTTCTACATGTACTTGATTAAAGTCACTAGTAAAAGTAGTTGGAGGAATTGCTGAAATTATGATATCTGGTACAAAACTACTATCTAATGTCACTTTCCAATTAGCTGGATATGTATTTGAATTAAACACTTCATATCTTTTAATTTTATTTTTTTCATTTGCTGATAATAATGATTGATAAGCTTGGTTTATTAATTGTTTATCATTATTTGTATTGTACATAAAAATTTGAGTGCCATTTTGAATAACTACAAACTCATTATTGACCCACTTAGGAATAATAGTTGACTCTAATAGCGCATTTTCTTTACCCGTTTTTACCATACCATGGTCTGAAACAATAATAATATTTACAGGTTCTATAATCGATGTTTGTATATCATCAACAAACGCCCCAATTTGCTGATCTAGTAGATGTATCGCTTTCTCTAATTTTGGGGATTGTCGACCATAATGATGCCCTACACTATCAATAGTAGAGAAATAACTCACAATCAATTTAGGTTTGTTTTCATCACGTATTTTTAACCAAGCAAGCATTTGTTCAAAGCGCTCTTCATTTGGCACTTTGCCATCATAATTTTTATAATACGTTGGAAGTATATTTTGATAACTTTTTTCAGATTCAGGCCAAAAGTAAATAGCTGTAGGTACACTATTTTGCTCGAGTAACGTCCAAATAGGTGGATATTTTAACCATTGATTTTTACTCTTACCTCTTCCATAAGAGTAAAAATCATCCGCTCCTTTATCATAAAACTTATTAAGTACAATACCGTGTTCAAATGGTGCTTTACCAGTAACTAACGTTAGATGATTAGGGAATGTTTTAGTTGGATACGAAGGAATTAAACCCTTTGTTGTTATTCCTTGGTTCGCTAAAGCAAGTAAATTCTTAGGTTTATATTGTTTCAAGTAATGCGCAGCAAAGCCGTCAATTGAAATTAAAATAGTGGTCGTTTGTGATTTACATTGAAAAGCGAATAAACAAAATATAAACACAAAATATTTCATTAATACTTCCTAAAACATAGTGTTGCTGAATTTAATTTCTCATTACCATCAATATTTACTTAACACTGATGGTAATGAGTTACAATTTACTTAAATAACTCAAGAATGTTGACAAGGTCGCCTTTTCCTTGTGCTATTTCTTCATGAGATAAGCCTGATATTTCATGAGGAAACACTAACCATTCATCAGATTCATGAATAAAATAATCAGGAACAATCTCTACCTTATTATTTTGAGGTTTGAACCAAGGACAAGCTATTCTGACATCATTTGGCATATTATTTCGTGACAGTTTTTTTAATCTTTTAATTAAAGCATCTATACTTCTACCCGAATCAAACACATCATCAACAATCAACAAGCTATCGCCAGCATTAGCATTCTCAATAATATAATGAAGACCATGAACTTTAATTTCTTTACTTTGCTTATTAATACCGTAATAAGAAGAGGTACGTACCGCTATATGATCAGTTTCTACTTTTTTAAAATCAAAGTATTCCTGTACAGCAATACCAATTGGTGCACCGCCACGCCAAATGCCTATAATGTAATCAGGGCGAAAGCCACTTTCATATACTTTAGCAGCAAGACGAAAAGAATCTTCTAATAATTCTTGTGCGGTTATAAATTTTTTTTGCATAGTAAGTCTGTATCCGAATTCAAAAGATTAAACAATTATACCCTGATTTTTTTAATTAGACATTAAACCTAATCTTACTTATATGAAAATCTATCTATATAAACAAGTTGCTTGTATATATTTTGAACATTTTTAACAAATAATGTGACATTAGCATTTTCAAAGTCATCATCAACGGTATGATAATTTTTATGCGTCCCCACGCCAAAATAAATATAAGGAATGGCATATTCATTAAACGCAGCATGATCACTGGCTTTTGACCATTTAACTCTATTATTAATGTGGCTTCCCTTTCCTCGTCTAAAGTTTGATACTACTCTTGGTTGTAGGGATCGTTGTAATAATGTTAAACCATCATTATTTATCGGGTTTAATAGTTTATCCAAGTTTCTATGAATAAAAAATAACTGCCGTTCGCTAGTACTACCAGCCAACATATCTAAATTGATATTTATAATAATGCGTTCTTTTAACAAACCAATATCGTTTAAAAAAGCTTTAGTGCCTAATAAGTTAAGTTCTTCTGCATCAGAAAACAAAAAAACAACATCATGCTTTAAAGGGTTTTTAACAATATGTTTAGCAATAGTTAATACGGCAGCGGTACCAGAAGCATTATCATCAGCACCATTAAAAATGCTATGGCCACTTTTCCCTAAATGATCATAATGAGCAGATACAACTATAATTTTTCCGGTATCTTCATAACCTTTTTTTATCGCTACTATATTAGTGCCAGTTATTGACTCTTTGGGAATTGAAAATTGATGTTGATAATGGGCTCTAAATGGAAGTATTTGGTGTTGTTGTAATTGTTCGATTAAGTATTGTTGAGCAAGCTGACTCCCCAAGGTTCCTGACTTTCTACCTTGGAATTTATCTGATGATAATACCTTAAAATCAGTCAATAAATATTGAGTATCAATTGTTTCTATAATGAAAGGTGTTGACTGTAATGATTTTTTATATGTACAGCTAGCAATAAAAAAACACATTAATATCAATAATGGTTTACTCATTTAGTTCTGTCGATCTAATCAAATTAAGTTTAGCAACATATTGCATATCAGTTGTGCTTGATTTGTTGAGCTTTATGGCTTTTTTCAAAGTGTCCTCTGCTAAAATATATTCATCCAACTGATAATATACTTTAGCTAAACCATAATAAAACTCGTGAATATTATTATTGATTTTAATCGCATTTTTAAAGTGAATTTTAGCCTGTTTTATTTGACCGTTATATAGAGCCTCGTCGCCTAGAAGCGCATGGTAATATGGATTTTTCAATCGTTTTTCATGTATTTGTTTTTCTAACATCCTAGCTTTATCAATTGCCCCTTGTTTTTCCAATAACATAGCTAAATTACTAACTGTTGTTAAATTATCAGGCGCTATTGTTAATGTATAATGGTAAACCTTTTCAGCAAGCGTATAATTATTAATCATTCGATACAATATAGCTAAATTGTTCCAACTAGATGCAAACTTTGGTGCAGCTAAAGTCGCTCTCTTAAAATAAGAATAAGCCTTAAGGTAGTCTTCATCAACCATCGCTTGTGCCCCCTTATTAGTATAAAACATCGCTAAAACAGTTGATTTATCAATATCTTCTTTAGGAAAAGAGCGTTTTAATATGGAAGGATCGAAGTCTATCTCCAAACCTCGACTTCTTTCCCAAAAAAACGCTACTCTATGATCAGAAGGTCGTTTAATTAATAAATTAACATGACCTGTTAACATACTATATTGACCATTCCTTACCCAATACTCTGGTATTTTAACCTCTTGAAAAACTACATTTAACCCAGCGGCTTCTGCCAAGGCATAAGACATAATTGTTAACGACATACAATTAGCCGTTTGAGAATGATACGTTTGTGTTGCCGTTAAATTAGCTGAATTTTGATAAGCAATATCTAAGTGTTCTCGAGAAAAAATATGCGTTAATAATTTTTTTGAACGTTGATAAGGATCATTTTCACCTAAAAGTTGTGTCTGCACCATTTCTTTCATTTCATCATCAAGACTAAATACATCGTCTTCAGATTCTATGTCGATTGAACTATAACCAGGAAAATAGTCATCTAAATACAATGTCTGAATGTTAGAAACATTTTTGACATTAAAAATTGGTGCAGATGCACAAGAGCTTAAAATTAAGCAAAGAAAAAATAAATGGCTAAACAACGTAGTTATTTTCATTATTTCCTCCAAAATCAACAATTGATTATATATTAAGCATATACCAGAACCATCGTAGATGCGTGATAAAGAGAAAAACTAATTGTATCCACTTATTTCGCTATGTTTAGCAAAAATTTAAGAGCCCCTTAATAAAATGAGGGAAACAATGATTTTAAAGGTTAAAACTACACGAGACATTTTTACAATCAGTTTACGAAAAATAGCTACACTTAGTCGGACAGTTACCTATTACTTAGAAAAAATATTTTGCCTCTACCTCTTATTAAAAAGCTTTTTATTGAAATTAAAATTAAAGAATTTTAATGAGTTATATTAAGTTGTTTCTGTGAACAGATATTTTTAACTATTAGTACCTTTTTGATTTATTAATGTTAATATATGTCATTATTTTGTAATCTATCTTTCATTTCATTAATTGATTAACGCCTATTTCAGATAGATTAAATTTATAACTGGTAGGTAATTTTATGCCCAATCGTTTACCACCTCTTAACACACTTAGAGTTTTTCTTGTTGCTTCACGCTTATTGAGTTTTACTAAAGCAGCGGAAGAATTATTTATCACACGCTCTGCGGTTAGTCGACAAATCAAAAATTTGGAAGAGCATTTTGGCTTTAAACTATTTGAACGTCATAAAGTCAGTTTAGAACTAACTCAAAAAGGCGTAACCTATGCAAACGCGATCTCAAATATCTTTGCAGATTTAAAAGTAGCAACGAATGCTTTACAGCATGATAGCAAAGAGCTAAAACTCAAGTTAGGTATTTCAGCCACACTCAATTCAACGTGGTTAATGAGTCGTCTTTGTAAATTAGAGAAACTTCACCCAGATCTAACACTTTCATTCTTCACTAATACATTTGATACAGGTAAAGACTCTGTTGACTTTTTAAGCGGAGAAATGGATGCAGCAATACGCTTAGGTACAGGTAATTGGCCTGATTGCCAAAGTGATAAACTACTCGATATTTATGTACAACCTGTTTGCTCTCCCTCTTTGGTGGAAAAAGCACATGATACCGGTAATATAAATGATTTAGCGAACTATAATTGGCTGCATTACAATCATTTATCTGATTTGTGGTCGCAGTGGCTGTCACATACTAGTGCTCCACAATTAAAAACGACAAAAAGAGATATAGTCTTGGATAATGTTGCAGTAGCAACCCAAGCTGCGGTTGACGGGTTAGGCATTATTCCAATGTACCGACCATTAGCAGATCCTTTAATAAAAGAAGGTAAACTTATAATCGCTCATGACTATATGATGTTAAAAAAAGAAGCATACTACTTTGTTTGTCCACAAAATTTTAACGATAATCAATCTATCATGTTATTTAGAGAGTGGATTGTTAAAGAGTCATATAACTCTCAGCTTCAATGGAATAATGAAAACTTACAAGAAAAATAAAACTCTTGTTATATAACTTTATAACAAGAGTCATAGTAAGGCATTTATTAATATTTTATTGAATTAGCTTTCAATTCCGCCCATGCACATATATTTAATTTCTATATAGTCTTCAATACCATATTTAGAACCTTCTCGGCCATTTCCTGATTCTTTTATCCCACCAAATGGTGCAACTTCTGTTGAAATAATACCCTCGTTAATTCCAACAATGCCATTTTCTAATCCTTCCGAAAATCGCCAAATTCTGGAGTAATTTTGAGTATACAAGTAAGAGGCTAAACCAGCCTCAGTTGAGTTTGCTAATTCTAAAGCTTGCTCTTCTGTGTCAAACGCAATAATAGGAGCAACAGGACCGAATATTTCTTCTTTAAACACACGCATGTCTGTTGTTACGTTTATTAAAATAGTTGGAGGGAAAAAACATTCTCCTAAATTTTTATCTGTTCCACCAATTAAGATCTTTGCACCTTTGGTGGTCGCTTCATTAACCATTTCATCAATATTTTTAACGGCAGTGGTATTGATTAATGGTCCTATGGAAACATCTTTATCAGCACCATTGCCTATCACTAACTTTTTAGTTTGTGCAACAAATTGTTCAGCAAATTCTTGATAAATACTACGATGAACTAGAAAGCGGTTTGCACATACACAAGTTTGTCCTGCATTGCGAAACTTAGAAGCAATGGCACCTTGAACTGCCTGCTCTATATCCGCATCTTCAAAAACGATAAAAGGCGCATTACCTCCTAATTCCATCGAAGTTTTTTTAACCGTATCTGCGCATTGCTTAATTAATAACTTCCCAACGTTAGTTGACCCAGTAAATGAAAGCTTTTTAACTATATTGTTAGTTGTTAATTCTTCGCCTATCTCTTTAGAACTAACACCTACAACAATTGATAATATCCCTTTGGGAACACCTGCTCGCTCGGCTAACACAGCTAATGCTAATGCACTTAACGGGGTAGCTTCTGCGGGTTTGACAATAACAGCACAACCAGCGGCTAAAGCGGGTGCAACTTTACGCGTTATCATAGCATTAGGAAAATTCCACGGAGTAATTGCAGCCACAACTCCAACAGCTTGTTTTATTGTTATCAAACGCTGCGAGGGATTGTTACTTGGAATTACATCGCCATATATTCGCTTTGCTTCTTCAGCAAACCATTCAATATAGGAAGCCCCATAAAGTATTTCCCCTTTTGCTTCTTCTAATGGTTTGCCTTGTTCAGCAGTTAGAATGTTTGCTAAATCATCCAAGTTTTCATTTATAAGCGCATACCAGCGCTTTAAAATAACTGAGCGTGCTTTTGCTGTTAACGATTGCCAATTTTGCATTGCATTTTTAGCACATGTAATAGCGTAACGTGTTTCATTTTTACCAGCACTTGATACCTGACAAATTTCAGAGCCATCGGCAGGGTTAGTTATCGTTATCTTTTCACCTGAGTCACCATCGACCCATTCTCCATTAATAAAAAGTTGATTTTTTAATAATGAAGGATCTTTTAAAGTAAGCATGTAATCTCCATTTGAATTTGAGAATTAAACGTGCGCTATAAATATATATGAAATTTATAGCGCAAGAAGTTAAACACGTTAAACTAATGTTTTTCTTCTAATGAATTCATTGTCTTACGATAATGAGGTAAACATTTTCCTAGACATAATGCCGAACCTGCCATTGCCAAACTAGTCACAAACAATAATGAATAGCCAACAAATTCAGGTGAACCAAAAACATAATCGGTAGATAAGGCAACCAGCGTAGGTCCAAGTCCAAGACCTATTAAATTAACAATAAATAAATAAAGTGCACTAAATTGTCCGCGCATTGAGCTAGGTACAACTTCTTGAATTGCAGCAGGTCCCAATCCCATCATAAAGTTAGCAAAGAATGTTGAAATAGCTAAAAATATTAAAACGAGAGTTAAATCCGAAAGAATTGGATATATAAGTGTTGGTATTATACCTATAATCAAAGACCACATAGCGACACGCAGTTTTGCATCCATTTGACCTTTTTTAAATAGTCTATCGGCAAAAGTTCCACCAACAATAACTCCACCAGCACCACAAAACAGTACAATCAAACCAAAGGCTAAGCCTACTTCCCCACCTGTCATTTCGTGAACACGAATAAGATAACTCGGCGCCCAAGCTAACGTGCCATAACCTGCTACAGAGGCAAGCGCAGCACCAAAATTGTGGAACATAATTGTTTTTTTATTATTCTTGAAGTAGTTAACTACTTCGGATACTGGTACGGCTTTAGTTTGAACTACCGAACGCTTAGGTTCTTTTAAAGTGAATAAAAGCGGCACTAATAAAATTCCAGGAAGACCAACTGCAATAAATACGGCTTGCCAAGGATAAACTTCCCCCACAATTGGTAAGTTAATAGTTGAAAATTCGGCTGCCCATTCGATAACCATGCCGCCGACAATAAGAGCCATACCACCACCAAGATAAATTCCCATGGTATAAACACCTATAGCCTTAGCTAAATGTTTCTTTTCAACACTATCAGCTATTAATGAGTATGCCGCCGGTGAAAGACCTGCTTCGCCAACACCTACACCCATTCGAGCGAAAAATAAGTGCCAATAATTTTTTGCTAAGCCACACGCTATGGTCATAAAACTCCAAATAAAAATAGAACCAGCGATTAACCCTCTTCTACTATTACTATCGGCTAATCTACCTAATGGTAACCCCATAATGGTATAAAATAACGCGAAAGAAAGGCCTTGTAGCAAACTCATTTCTGTATCTGTAATATCAAGATCCCTTTTCATAGGTTCGACTAATAAGCTTATGATTTGCCTGTCTATAAAAGAAAAGGTATAAGCAAGTAATAAGATGGTAATTAGATAAATCGCATAAAGGTTTTTCTTATTAAAACCTGTTGAATTGTGTTTTACTGTATTGTCAAACATGTTGTTCTCTCTTAATTCACAGGCTCTATTAATAGGCAGTTTGATAGATGGTTAGAATGTCTAATTCACTCATGGGTTTTGGATTATTAACCAATAAACGCTCTTGTTTTATCGCATCTTTTGCTAATATTTCTAAACGACTTTTATCAATGCCAACATCTTTTAACGTTTTCGGTAAGCCTATATCATCAATCAAATATTCTAAGTATTGAACAAACGCTTCTGCTTTTTCTTCATCAGTGCCGAGTAATGTGCATTTTTCAGGAATAATAATCTCTGCTAATTGTGAATAAAGCTTTGCAGCATTCGGAATATTAAACCTTAGAACATGAGGTAAAACTAACGAATTACTCAGACCGTGAGGAATGTGGTAATGCCCCCCAAGTGGGTATGCAAGCGCATGAACAGCAGCAACAGGCGCATTGGCAAAAGCCTGTCCCGCTAGAGTAGCTCCTAGCATCATATTACTGCGCGCTTCTATATCATCACCATGATGTACAGCTTTTTGAATGTTTTGTGACATTAACTTTAACGCTTGAATAGCCAGCATATCAGAGTAAATGTTTTTCTTAATGAGGCTTGTATAAGCTTCAATAGCATGTACCATTGCATCTATACCTGTTGCAGCGGTAATATGAGCAGGTAGTTTTTGTGTTAATGTTGCATCTAATAAAGCAATATCAGGTAATAACACACTAGAAACAATCCCCATTTTCATTGCTTCTCCTGTCGTTACTATTGATATAGGGGTAACTTCAGACCCTGTACCTGCTGTCGTTGGTATTTGAATCAAAGGTAGTCGTGAATTAGCAAGCTTTTCAACACCAAAGGCATCATGAATAGTTTGGCTGGAAAAAGTCAAAGCGGCTATTAATTTAGCTGTATCAAGGGAACTTCCCCCGCCTAAGCCAACAACCCCATCAATTTCATTCTTTTTTGCAAATGTTAATGCATTCTCAATAACCGAAATTGGAGGATCAACTTCTACTTCACTAAAAATAACATAATTTATTTCAAATTTTTGAAAGCTTGCTATCATTTTTTGATGTAGCTTTAATTTGATAATGCCTGGATCTGTGACCAACATCACTTTTTTAATATTAAGATCTTTACAGTAATAACCTAAATCTGAAGTAGAATCAGAGGCATTAATAATAGTTTTGGTAGTACTAAAAATAAAGGACATAGTTAATTCTTATAGTTAAAGAGGGGGAGCCCCCCTCTTAATTTTATTGATACAAACTTAGTTTAAAATGCAACTTTGACTTTAGCGTAAAGAACACGCCCTAAAGGATTATGTTGTTTAGGATCATAACTTAAGCTACCTGCTGCAATGTATGTGCGTGGCGGCATTTCATCGAGTAAATTTTTAATACCGAGGGTTAAAACAGCTTCAGCTTCTTCTGTTAAACCAAAGTTAGCTGAATACTGAGTGTCTACAGTAGTAAAAGAGTCTACATGTGAACTTTCATTAGGGATAGCAGAAACATCAACACCTGTTTCATAACTAGAGACATAATTAATATTTAAAGAGGCCCTTTGACTTTCTCCAACCCAATTTAAATTAAATGAACCTTTTGTCTCTGGCATTGAGCGAGCAAAGTTATCTACATTAAATGAGCCTGCAGCTTCTACTACTTCACCGTTATCTTTAGTTAATTCATACGAAATAAAATGTGAAGCATTAAACGATAGGTTAAATTGATCTGATAGTTTCCATGTTGATTCAAAATCAATACCTTCAACATTTACAGATGATGAATTAAAATAATTAACTTTCACTGAAGATAAAAAACCAGCATCTGAACGAATAATGTCAACACCATTTGGATCATCGATAAGCTTACCCTGAGCATTTTCAACAGTGATTAAGTCAGTATAATCAACACGCCAGTAATCAATTTTAAAATCTAAATCCTCTGTTGGATTATAAATAAATCCTATATTGTAGTTTTTAGACTCTTCTGGTTTAAGATCTTCATTACCTGTTGCAATAACGCCAACAAACGCAGGAGACTTTGGTGTTCCATCTAATTCATAATCGGTAATACTCGTTATAACAGCAGAAGAAGCATGTTGTTGAGATAATGACGCTTCTCTAAAAGCCGTACTTGCTGAGGCTCTCATAATAAATTGATCTGAAATTTGCCAGCGAACTGCTAATTTGGGATCTATACTTGAGTCGTTTTCTAATTTTTCATAACGTAAAGCTGCTTTTAATTCAATATCTTCAGAAACAGGAATGATACTTTCAGCAAACATCGCAAAAGATGTTTTATCAACATCAACTTCTGACAAACCTTGCAAAAAGATTAAATCAACAGGAATTGGATCTCCCGCTTCATCAAACTTAATTTCGAAAACATCGTCAGTTTCTACTTTAAAACTTTCTTTTCTAACCTGTATACCAGTTGCAAACCCGACTGTTCCTGCCGGTAATTCATATAATTCTCCGTCTACTACCGCATCTAAAACTAACAAATCAGTCGTTTTTTCAGATCTTGTCATATGAGTAAAATCATCAATAACAGATTGACTCAAATTGGAACGGTCGAAAGGACTAAAAAGTTCATCATTATTTGGGCCGCCAACACCTCCTAAAGCAGCTAACAACCTTGACTTCAATTGATCCTGTTGATACTGAGTATAATTATTTTTACTATAGGTAAGTGCTGTATCCCATCCCCAACCATTATCGAATGTTCCAACTAAATTAAATGATGTTCTAAAAGTATCATTTTCTCTCGGTGATAATGCAGGTTCATAAGATGCACCTAATGGTCTACCTAACCAAACAACACCAACACCAAAGGGATTTCCCAATATAAGGAAAAGTTAAATCAGGGTAACTAGGGGATTGGGGATTGTCTTTTACTTCGTTAGAGCTCCAACTAATATCAACAAGTAATTCATTACCATTATCAAAGTAATGATTTACATTTGAATATAATTGCGCACGAGTTTCCGTATTTACAAGGTTATAAAGTGGCCCAAAATTAAAACCACAACTTGCACCATTAGCTTCAGGAATTAACATTCCTAAACTATCATCTAAGCATCGCGGATCAGGTACTTTCTCGAAGGGTGCATATGTACCAGCATATAAACCATCAACAACTTCTATAGGCGTTGTATTAAGAAGCAAAAATGAGTTACCTAAACCACTATATGCAATATCTCCTAACTCTGGACGATCGGCTATTGTTAAAGGTGTTCTATCTAAATAATGACCCGAAATGTTAACAAAAGTGTTCTCGAACTCTGCACCCCATAAAAAGCCTATATCCGTGTCCTTTTGGCTACTATTAGCTGCTTTGCTGATACTCGCGTTAAATTCTAAGCCTTCAAAATCTTTACGTAAGATAAAATTAACAACACCCGCGATAGCATCTGAACCATAGGTAGATGCTGCACCTTCTTTCAATACCTCTACTTGCTCGATGGCATCAATAGGAATGTGACTGGTATCAACAAATACACTGCCGTCATTCGTTAAAGCACCTGAAATAGTTTGCCGTCTACCATTTATTAATACAAGTGTTGAACTTAAGCCTAATCCGCGTAAATTTACATTGCCCGTACCCTGTGTTGCAGCTTGAGAAAAAGAATCAGCTTGGTTTTCAGCTCCAGAACTAATCGCTAATTTACCGATTAGTTCTGATATTGTAGTGGCACCTGTAGATTGAATATAGTTATGATCTAATACTTGAACAGGTTCAGCCGCATCGGCTGCAACTCTTTTAATATAAGATCCTGTTACTTGAATTTGTTCTACTTTTTCTTCTTTAATATTTGCTTCTTCAGCGTGTGTAACCGTGCTTAAAGCTATTGAAATAGAAATCGCAAGTAGTTTACGTGTTGTTGAAAATGGAATTGCTTTCATTTTATTCCCCGATTGTATAGTTATAATTATATTTTATTTACTTTAGTTTTTAATTCTTTATTTTAGGTTCATCACCCCCTTTAAAATCATCGCACATTCAAATACCGCATCTTTAGCTTGTTGAAGTACGCCAAAATTGATAAAGCCATGAAACATATCGCTGTAACAAGAATGTTTAACCACCACACCATTTGCTTTAAGTCTATTCACGTACATTTGACCTTCATCACAAAGAGGATCATAACCACACGTTAAAACAAATGCTGGCGGCAAATCAGTAAAATCCTTAAAATTCAGTACATTGAACCTAGGGTCGTTTTCTTGTTCTTTGCTAATATAAGAGTGGTGAAACCATTTAAGTAATTCTTTAGTCAATAGTAAGTTTTCAGAAAATAGTTCTCGACTTTTTGTATTGTCGTTACCAATAATTGATGGGTAAATAAGAAGCTGAAAGAAAGGTTTAAAGTCAGCTCTTGATTTATTCAGATGACAATAAACTGTTGCTAAATTTGCTCCAGCACTATCCCCTCCAACTGCAATGCGTTTCGGATCTATTAAAAGAGATTGGTTATTTTTAGCGATCCAATCAGTCGTTTCTTGAGTGTCATCAACAGCACCAGGAAACATAGTCTCAGGAGCTAATCGATAGGCAATAGAAATGATAGAAATTTGTGATTGACTACATAGTTGGGCAAGCATTTTATCGTAGCTTTCAATATCACCTAATACAAAACCACCGCCATGGAAATAAATTAAAGCAGGAATAATGTCGTTATCTTTATTTGAAGGCCGATATACTCGGGCACAAATCGATCTATTTTGACAAGGAATGGTAATATCACGGCTGCTAACGTCATGAGTAATATTATGCCCATAAGGTTTTTTTCTATTTTTTCTAACCGTTTCTAAATCTAATTCATATGCTGGTGGTAACGAATGTATATAATTAAGAACCTCTGTTGCTTTTTCATCAAGACCTGAAATAGAGGTAGACGCTTGATTTAATACTTTCGCATTAGTTTTAATTTGACCATTGTTAAAAAACGTATCTATTTGCTTTTTCAGATCATTGTTTACAGTTATTACGGTTTGTTCATCCATTACTAAAAGTCATTATTATAATTAGAATGGATAATTTTTAACGTTTTACAATTAAGTGCTCAAGTAACTTATAAACAACAAGCTGTTCAGTTTAAATCAACATAACGAAAGCACCTGTAAACAATAGACTTTAGAGGTATTTGTAAAAAACAACTTTACAATTAAATATCTTAAATAGTTTGTTTAATGAATCATTATGATTAATTCCCCTCCTTCTAATTAAAATCATAATGCTGTTGATAAAAATTCAACACGTCAAGCTAAATAAATCACTTGATTGTTATGAGAGAACACCTTAAAAGATTAAACAAATTACTAGAAACGAGTTTATAAATGAAAACATCAAATAAAAGTTTTACTGTAAAATCATATCTAGCCCTTTTATTTATTTCATCATTTGTTGTCAGCTTTCAATCATTTTCTGGCAACTGGACGACTGAGAATAATCTTTCAGGAATGGATACGGTACATATATATCTTCCTTCGACACCCCCTAAGATTAACAATAAAAGAGCGTTAATGATAAACCTACACGGTTGCCTTATGAGTAATACTGATATGAAAAAACATGCTGGGTGGGTAGACACTGCTGATTTATTTGGCATGGTTGTTGCGATTCCTGACGTTCCCGGTAAGGGCGCATTTTCAATGGCTTGTTGGGATTATTATGGTAAAGAACATACTCGTAAAAATAAGCATAATGATGAAATAATCAAGCTGGCCTTGGAATTAACTAGCCGTGCAAATCTGAATATAGATCCTAAGCAAGTTTATATCACAGGTTTTTCATCAGGCGGCGGACAGGCAAATGTTATCGCTTGTTTAGCACCTGATATATTTTCTGGTGTGGGTTCATTAGCAGGACCTGGTCTCGGCACTACAGCATCTGAATTCAAAAAAGTGCCTTCAAATTACTCTGCTGATAATCAAGCCGCACTTTGTAAAAAAATGGCGGGCACTAAAGCAATTAATTTAAATTCTCAAATATATTCTACGATCCATGGAGCAGCAGATCCTATTGTAAGCAGTGATTTTAATGAATATGCTGCCAATATAATGGCAAATGTTTATAATTCTCTTAATGTAAGTAAAGTTAAAACGATTGATACTGATGGAGTATTAAGCATATATTCTGATGAGCAGGGGCCACGTATTTCGAAAATTACAATCAATAATATGGAGCATAAATGGGCTTCAAATGGTGCTAATTTAGGGTATTTTACCAATACAAAAGTAGATTATCCTAAATATATAACGCAGTGGTTTTTTGATAATAACCGTAGAATTAATATGATCGGTAAGAAAAATAACTAAAGTTTCTTAAGGTGCAGAATCAACTGTTATCTATAAGTAAATAAATATGACACACAATTCAGTGAAACATGTCACTGGATTGTGTGTCAATCCATGAACAACACGAAGTATGATTATCCTCGTCTTTTAGCTACTGCTTCGTTTAACTGCGCTAATAACTTTTCTGTGTCAGGCCAACCAATACAAGCGTCGGTCACACTTTGTCCATAGGTTAACGGTTGTCCTTCAACCAAATCTTGTCGCCCTTCAACTAAATGACTTTCAACCATAACACCGGAAATATTGTTATCTCCTCCTGCTATTTGTTGACAAACATCTGTACAAACTAACATTTGATTTTCAAATTTCTTGTTAGAGTTTGCATGACTAAAGTCAATCATAATTTTTGTATTTAATTTGGACTTGGCCAACTGTTCGGTAACAGTTTTCACACTAGCCGCATCAAAATTTGTGGTTTTTCCACCACGTAAAATAATATGACAATCTTTATTACCTGTCGTTTGTACAATAGCAGAATGTCCAAATTTAGTGACCGATAAAAAATGATGTGAAGCACTAGCAGCACCAATAGCATCAATAGCGACTTTAATCGTTCCGTCTGTGCCATTTTTAAAACCAACTGGACAAGAAAGTCCTGATGCGAGTTCACGATGCACTTGGCTTTCGGTCGTACGCGCACCAATAGCCCCCCAACACATGAAATCTGCCATATATTGGGGAGTAATCATATCTAAAAATTCACCTGCGGTAGGTAATCCCAGTGAGTTTAAATTAAGAAGTAGCTCTCGACCAATACGTAAGCCATCATTTAACTGAAAACTATTATCCATATAAGGGTCATTAATAAGTCCTTTCCAACCTACCGTTGTACGTGGTTTTTCAAAGTAAACACGCATCACTATTTCAAGGTTGTCTTTATACTTGTCGCGTAAAATATTCAATTTTTTGCCATATTCGAGCGCTGCTTTTGGATCATGTATTGAGCAAGGGCCAATAATGACAAGAAGACGGTCATCTTTGTTATTTAAAATATTACTAATTGCGGTTCTACCCGAAAAAACCGTTTTCGACGCCGTTTCAGTTGCAGGAAATCGCTCTAGCAATGCAACTGGTGGTAATAATTCTTTAATTTTTTCAATACGAACGTCGTCAGTTTGATAGAACATAGTCATTTCTCTTTATACTTCTTTAATATTAATTTACGTCTAGACACCTAGATGAATAATCCCGCTGCTAATTTATCAGTGTTAAAACACTAATACCAATATAAAATACTAAAATATGCGTATAATTAACGGGAATAATTAAAATATCGTTAACCTATTATTTAAATAATTCAAAAGAGGAACAATAATGAGTCAATCCGCGACACTGCCACTAATAGATTTACATCGTCATTTAGACGGAAACATTCGTCCTCTTTCAATTTGGGAGCTTGCCCAAGAAAATAATATCCAACTTCCTGTAAGCCAATTTCAACAGTTTATACCGCTAGTGCAGATACAAAATAGCGAAGCAAACTTAATCGATTTTCTAAAAAAGCTAGATTGGGGTGTCAACGTTTTATCAAGTTTAGATAACTGTAAACGTATTGCATTTGAAAATGTTGAAGATGTATTTAATGCAGGAATTAATTATGCAGAACTACGTTTTTCACCTTTTTATATGGCTCAAGCCCATAATTTGCCCATTAGTGATGTAGTTGCTGCCGTTATTGATGGCATTAAACAAGGCGTTGCTAAATATCCTGTAAAAATTAACTTAATTGGTATTTTGAGCCGTACTTTTGGTGTGGAAAATTGTCAAATAGAGTTGAATGCCCTACTCGATCATAAACAGCATTTAGTGGCTGTAGATCTTGCTGGCGATGAATATAACTTTCCTGGGAATTTATTCGTTGATCATTTTAAACAAGTAGACAATGCTGGTTTACAAGTAACAGTTCATGCAGGAGAAGCTGCGGGCAGTAGTAGTATTTGGCAAGCCATAAACGAGTTAAAAGCCACCCGTATTGGCCATGGTGTCGCTTGTGTCAGTGATCAAAATTTAATGGATTATATGGCAACTAATCAAATAGCTATTGAGTCTTGCTTAACCTCTAATTTTCAAACAGGCACTATTGCTAATTTAGCTGAACACCCTATTCAAACATTTTTAGCTAACGATATACTTGTTTGCTTAAATACCGATGACCCTGCAGTTGAAAATACCGAACTACAAGCCGAATTCGATATAGCCAGAGATATAGTGAAACTTAGTGAGCCACAAATTCAACAATTAAAATTAAATGCATTGGCTGCGAGTTTTTTATCAACCAATGAAAAAAAGGCATTACTAGAAAGTGTAAAGTAAAACCTTTACCCCTTAAGTGAAAATAAGCTTAAAACTGGATCATCTACTACATTTTCAGTTAAAATGAATGTACTTAACAGGCTTAAACTACAAAGCATTAGGTAAATTAAATAACTTCAGTAAAACACCCTTGATAGCAGAACAACCAACTTAATCTGGCTAGAAACTTACTGAGAAATAAAAATATAAGTAATTATAAGGTTATCTCTCATGGCAACACCCCATATAGAAGCACAAGCAAACGAATTCGCAAAAACTGTCCTTATGCCTGGCGATCCACTTCGCGCTAAGTTTATTGCAGAAAACTTTTTAGACGATGCTAAATGTATAACTCGTGTACGGAATATGTTTGGTTATACCGGTACATATAAAGGTAAACCTATCTCAGTAATGGGCTCTGGCATGGGCATTCCTTCTATTTCTATTTATGCGACTGAATTATATAAAGACTACGGTGTTGAGAATATCATTCGTATTGGCTCATGTGGTGCGGTACGCGACGATGTTAAAATAAGAGACGTTATAATTGGAATGGCAGCAAGTACCGACTCCAATGTAAATAGACAACGCTTTAATAATTGTGATTTTGCCGCATGTGCTGATTTTAGTTTATTAAAACAAGTGGTGGATACAGCAGAGCGTTTAAATAAACCTGTTCATGTGGGCAATGTTTTTACCGCTGATTTATTTTATACGCCACAGCCTGAAATGTTTAAGAAAATGGAACAACACGGTATTTTAGCAGTAGAAATGGAAGCCGCAGGTTTATATGGTGTCGCTGCTGAGCTCGGTAAAAAAGCATTGGCTGTGTTTACAGTGAGTGATCATATAAAAACGGGTGAGCAAACTACTGCTGATGAACGCGAAAACACCTTTAAAGACATGATGGAATTAACATTAGAAAGTATTTTATAACAGTAGAATAAAAAGAAAAGCTTCGCTAAATAATAAAAGCCGCTGAATCTATATAGTATAAAGATTCAGCGGCTTTTTAATGCTTTATAACTAGCTTTAGCAGGCTGAACGACTAAAACTCAAAATGAGCTTCTACGCCCCAATAACTTGGTTCATTAACAAAAGCAGCTAAGTTTAAAAAGTCGATCGCGCCATCTACTACTATTTCATTAGTCACGTTACGACCAACAACAGCTAATGAGAAACCACCATCATTTTGATATTCTAAACGTACTCCACCAATCCAGCGTGCTTCTGCAACAAATTCGGTTGATTCATATAAAAATATATTTGAATCACTACGGTAGTTCCAATCTGTCTGTAACTTAACTAAACCTGTTTCAACGGGGAACTCATAATTAACATTAATATTGGCTAACCATTCAGGCGCTCTTGGTAACGGGTTACCATTAATGTAAACAGTAGTTACATCGCCAAATGGTCCTGGCACTGTATTAGCAATAGGATCTGACACTGTACAAATAGGTGTCGCTGAACAACGTTCTGTTTTTAAGTTTTTATCTTGAATTTCAGTTTTGTTATAACTTAAATTAGCATTAACTCTTAAATTATCTGTGATAATAGCTTCTAAAGAAGTTTCTATACCAGCACCGTAAGTGTTATCAGCGTTAAGAAGTGAATTAGTATTGGCTTCACCACCTGTTGCCGTTAACTGATGATCTTTAATATCATAAGTGTAAGCGGTGATATTCCAGCGCGCATTGCCATCAAGTAAATCACTTTTCAAACCAATTTCGTATGATGTAAGTGTTTCAGTGTCAGCTTCGCTAGGAAAACCAAAGCGCCCAATGGTCACAGGACCTCTAGATGCATTACCTACACGCGCAAACCCAGTCCATTGTTCATTAAAAATATAACGAGCTGATAAATCCCAATTAACATAGCTGTCGTCTTTATCTATTTCGAATAAAATTGAATCAGTCCCGCCAGCGCGTATATCTAACTCTTTATCATCTTGGGTATAGCGAAGACCTGCGGTAATAGCCAATTGCTTCGATGTTTTATATTCAATTTGACCAAAAATAGCACTTGAAGTTGTTACTTGATCAATTTGGTAGAAGTTTGTTGTTGCACCTTCAACATCTAAATCTTTATTATCAACGGTGTAATCTTCTTTAAAGAAGTACAAGCCGGTTTGATAGAATAAGTTATCTGCCTCACCAGAAATACGTAGCTCTTGAGTAAACTGATAATGATCTGAAAGCCCGTCACCTGATGCAACATTAAACCAAAGTTGTTTTCCTAATTGATTTGGCACACCTGAAAAATCTGTATTTGCACCGTCAATATCAGCAAAACTCCAACTTTCAACTTCGTCGTAACCTGTAACAGAGGTAAAAGTTATGTCATCAAAATCATGCTCAAATTTAAAGCTTGCGCCTGTATGTTCCATATTGAAACCACCAGGACTATCATGATAAATAACCGTTTCATCAAACTCAGGGCGAACACCTTCTGAGCCAAGAGCAAGTGCATTACCATAAAATATTTGTGGCATATCGCCGTCTTGTTCAAAGCCGTGAAGTTTGAATAAAGCTCTTGTACCACTGTCATTATCAAACAAAAACTGTATACGGTAAGCTAACTCTTCGTAACCACCTACTTTTTCTTCACGAACAGGATTACTTACCCAAGCATCACGTTCTTGGTGTTTTACTGATACCCGAGCAGCAATGGTATCGGTTAATGCTGCATTAATAGCACCTTCAGCAAATAATGTACCGCGATTACCAAAACCAAAACGGGTATATCCTTCATTGTTAAAATCAGGTGCCACTGAATCAACTTTTACAATACCTGCGGGAGTGTTACGACCAAAAAGCGTGCCTTGTGGACCATTAAGCACTTCAACACGTTCCACATCAAAAAGCGGAATACCCTTTAATACAGAGTTTTCCAGCGCAATATCATCTAATACTAAAGAAACTGGTTGGTTTGCATTAACATCGAAATCAGTATTACCTAAACCACGAATATAAAAGCGTGGCGATTGACGTCCATTTGAAGACTCTATTTGTAAACTAGGTACACGACCAGCTAAAGCACGAATGTTTTCACCTGCACCTAGGTAATCTTTAATGTTATTACTCGATATTGCAGTTACTGTAGCAGGCACTTCTTTAACGGTTTGTATACGTTTTTGAGCCGTAACCGTAATAGTTTCTAAACCTTTTTCTTCTTTTTCAACAGATTCTTCAGCATAGGCAAATGTACTTATGCTTGTGAATAATGCTGTTTGCACGCCAAGTGCTAACAAACTTTTGCCAAACAATTTCATTAGTGTTCTCCCGAGACTAATTATTTTTAATAAACCGATACAGTGATAATTATTTAAAGAACTTCTGCTGTTAATATTTTTGTTTTAATAGAAGTTTTATAAATCTGTACAATTATAACCAAGTATTAGATGTTTAAGTGTTTTTTTTGAAATTTATTGCAGATAAGAAACTTTCCCCGTATTCCATCGGTTCAAGGTTGAAAATATCTGCAATTGTTTGGCCTAGATCAGCAAACGTTTGTCGTTCACCTAAATCTACAGAAGCAATATTATGATGATAAGCTAATAGAGGTACATATTCTCTGGTATGGTCACTGCCAGGCCAAGTAGGATCACAACCATGATCGGCTGTCATTAACAAAAGGTCATCATCGTTCATCGCTTGGTATATATCAGGTAAACGCTTATCAAATTCTTCCAAGGCTTGTGCATAACCAATAGGATCTCTACGGTGACCAAAATCCTGATCAAAATTAACCAGATTGGTAAATATCACACTATTGTTTTGAGCTGTTTCTAAGTGTTTAATACTCGCATCTACCAAGGCCTCTATCCCTGTCGCTTTAGTTTTTTCGCTAATACCTTGATGGGCAAAGATATCTGCAATTTTACCTACGCTGATCACATGCCCGCCTGAACCAGTGAATTTATCCAAGACAGTTGGCGAGGGAGGTAATAAAGAATAATCTCTTCTATTTCCTGTACGAGCAAAGTCATTGCTATCAGTACCTATAAATGGACGAGCAATTACTCGGCCGATATTATAGTCTTCCAGCAGTGCTCTAACAGTTTCACAATAACGATATAAATTATCTAAACCAAAATGTTCTTCATGAGCCGCAATTTGAAATACACTATCGGCAGATGTATAACAAATAGGTAACCCTGTTTTAATATGCTCTTCACCTAGCTCGGCAATAATTTCAGTACCCGACGCGTGTCGATTTCCTAAAATACCTTTGAAACCTGTAGCTAAATTAATGTTTTCAATTAACTCATTAGGAAAACAATTTGTTTTTGATTCGAAATAGCCCCAATCAAATAATACAGGAACTCCCGCCATTTCCCAGTGTCCGCTTGGTGTGTCTTTACCTGAACTAATTTCTTTAGCGTAACCAAATGCCCCTTTTGTTGCTTTTGTATATGCCGTTGGAAACGTTTCTTTACCTGCAAATAAACTAGCCTGAACTAGCCCTAATTCAGTTAAATGAGGTAAAGATATTTCCTTTTTTTGCTGTTCAAAATAACGTTGTGCTATATGTGCAAAAGTATTTGCTCCTACATCACCAAATTTTTCAGCGTCAGGACTAGCACCAATACCAAAACTATCAAGTACTAAAATAATTACTCTTGCCATTTTTTTACCTTTTTTCTGAAAATATTTATGACCAGATGGTCAACTTGTGATAATTTAACAGTATTAAAAAAAACAACAATAATTAATTCTGTATTTATGGGTATTATAGACCTTTATCAGCATTATTATGCTTATATCGCAAAATTATCATGCTAAAATAGCACTTTAAAGACATACTGAATGTTTAACATAAATATTATAATTTAATATAAAGTAGCCACACAAAATAGGTAGCACCTTTTGCCAAATAGCAAACCAACAATTATCGCAATAACAGGCGCTTCTGCGTCTGGAAAATCATTATTTGCACATACAATATATGAAGAATTAGTACCCGAAATAGGCGAACATGGCATTTCCATCATTAAAGAGGATGCTTATTATCGTGAACAATCTCATTTAAGTATGGAACAGCGTGTTCTAACAAATTACGATCATCCTGATGCATTCGAACATACGTTATTGACTGAACACCTCAAACAGCTTGTTAATAAGCAACCAATTAAATGTCCTGTCTATTGCTACAAAACTCATACAAGAACCGATGAATTTATTGAAATACAACCTACTCCAATCGTGCTAGTGGAAGGTATTCTTTTATTTTCAAACCCTGAACTAAGAAGTCAATTTGATATTAAGGTTTATATGGACACGCCTTTAGATATTTGTCTCATAAGACGAATACAAAGAGATACTATTGAACGTGAAAGAACTATAGAGTCAATTACTCAACAATATTTAACTATGGTGCGCCCTATGTATTATCAGCATATTGAACCTGCAAAAGCCTATGCAGATGTGGTTATTACTAAAGGTGGTAAAAATAGAATGGCTATTGAACTACTTAAAGCAAAAATACGCCAATTAATTTCAAAAAAACAATAACTATTAAAATAATAATTTAAAAACAAAAATTAAAATAATAACAGAGGAATTTATGGAATTAACAGCACTTCGAGGAATATTAGGTATAGTTGCATTGATTGCCGTTGCCATTGCGTTTTCCCAACACAGAAAATCCATTAATTGGCGAACAATATCATTTGCATTTGCTATTCAATTATTACTCGGTGCGTTTGTTTTATATATTCCTTTTGGAAAAGATGTTTTAGCCTCAGTATCAAATGGTGTACAACAGGTAATTGATAGTGCTCAAGTCGGTATCGCTTTTTTATTTGGTGGTCTTGGAACAGATGCTATGTTTAGTAATGGCGTGGGATTTGTATTCGCCATAAGAGTATTACCTGTCATCATTTTCTTTTCTTCTTTAATTGCTGTCTTATACTATTTAAACATTATGCAATGGGTCGTAAAAATAATTGGTGGCGCATTACAAAAGCTTTTGCAAACATCTAAACCTGAATCATTATCGGCTACAGCTAATATTTTTGTTGGGCAAACCGAAGCCCCATTGGTGATAAAACCTTATATTTCTCGTATGACGCAATCTGAGCTATTTGCCATAATGGTTGGGGGGTTAGCCTCTGTTGCAGGTAGTGTATTAGTTGGTTATGCCGGATTAGGTGTCGAATTGAAATATTTGATCGCGGCTTCTTTTATGGCAGCGCCAGGTGGCTTGTTAATGGCTAAAATTATGGTTCCCGAGACTGAAAAGCCAAATTTCGATGAGCACGACATAAAAGAGGAAGATCATGAAAAACCCGCAAACGTTATAGATGCTGCGGCTATTGGTGCTGCATCAGGCCTAAAACTAGCAGTAAATGTTGGTGCCATGTTATTAGCGTTCATTGCCTTAATTGCTTTATTAAACATTTTAGTTGGTGGAACGGCCTCTTTACTAGGTTTTGAAAATATTACTATCGAGTTCTTACTAGGATATTTATTTGCCCCCGTAGCATTCATCATAGGTGTTCCAGTAAGTGAAATGTTACATGCAGGTAGCTTTATTGGACAAAAAATAGTGGTGAATGAGTTTTTTGCCTACGTAAATTATATGGAAGTTAAAGACACCTTATCTGCAAGCACTCAAGCGATTATAACCTTTGCATTATGTGGTTTTGCTAACCTATCTTCTATCGCAATTTTATTAGGTGGCATCGGTTCTATGGCACCGAATCGCCGTAAAGATATAGCAAGATTAGGCATGAAAGCTATGCTTGCTGCAACGTTAGCTAATTTAATGAGTGCTGCAATTGCTGGCATATTTGTTAGCTTATAAATATCAAAAGGACCAAAAATGAATTTAGCACAACAAAACGCAAAGCTTGCCATATCATTAATGGACTTGACCAGCTTAACCAACAATGAATCTGAACAAGATATCATTAACTTATGTATACAAGCGGCTTCTCCTGCTGGCAATACGGCAGCTATCTGCATCTATCCAAAATATATTCCCATTGCAAAAAAACAATTAACACTACAAGGGACCCCTAACATAAAAGTTGCTACTGTGACTAACTTTCCTCATGGCGGCGCAAACATTAACCTAGCTGTAGAAGAAACCAAAACGGCTATTTTATTAGGTGCCGATGAGGTTGATGTGGTCTTTCCTTATCAAGCCCTTATTAATGGTGATGAAGAAACAGGCTACAATCTAGTAAAAGCATGTAAGGCTGAATGTGGTAAAGAAGTTTTACTGAAAGTTATTATTGAGTCAGGCGTCTTAACTACCCCAACACTAATTAAAAAGGCAAGTGAATTAGCGATTAATGCTGGTGCTGACTTTATTAAAACATCAACTGGAAAGGTTGATATTAATGCGACACCTGAAGCTGCAAAAATAATGTTAGAGACGATCAATAAGCTTAATCCTAACGTTGGTTTTAAAGCCGCTGGAGGTGTAAAAAATGTCAACGAAGCTGAGGTTTATTTAACTTTAGCATTAGATACACTAGGATCTGCTTGGTTAAATTCAAGTCATTTTAGATTTGGCGCTAGTAGTTTGTTAGCAAACTTGTTAACTACGTTAAATGTCGCTGAATCTGACATTTCTTTAGACAATATAGTTTCGTCTTCAACTCAATCGAATTACTAGCATTAACATGGCACAACTTTATTTTTATTACTCTACAATGAATGCAGGTAAGTCTACTCATTTATTACAATCATCTTATAATTATCAAGAACGAGGCTTAACCACCCTACTCTATACCGCAAAAATTGATGACCGTTTTGCAAAAGGTAAAGTTAGTTCACGTATAGGCTTACAACAAGAGGCGCAATTATTTGATAAAGACAGCCCGTTATTTGAGCAAATTAGCCATGCACACACTAACAAAAAAGTTGACTGTGTATTAATTGATGAAGCACAGTTTTTAACTAAACAACAGGTTAAACAACTAACTGACGTTGTAGATACCTTAAACATCCCCGTACTTGCTTATGGTATACGCACTGACTTTTTAGGTGAAACCTTCGAAGGAAGTGCGACGCTATTAGCGTGGGCAGACAAACTTGTTGAACTAAAAACTATTTGCCATTGTGGGCGTAAAGCCAACTTTGTGATCAGAAGAGATGCTGATGGCGTAGCGGTTAAACACGGCGAGCAAATTGAAGTTGGTGGTAATGAACGTTATGAATCATTATGTAGAGAACATTTTAAAGCACTTATTTGGGTTTAAAAGTTTAAATATACAGACTTGAAAAGGAAAAAATCATGACCATTTACGTTAGTGATCATCCATTAGTAAAACATAAAACCACTTTACTTCGCGAAAAACATATTTCAATTAAAAGTTTTCGAGAGTTAACCAATGAACTAACTCAACTATTAATGGTAGATGCCACTAAATCATTAAGTCTTGTGGAAAAACCTATTAATTGTTGGTCAGGTACAATTTCAGCACCTTTACTTGAACATAATCAACCCACTTTAGTACCTATTTTACGTGCTGGCTTGGGTATGCTTGACGGCGCTTTATCAATACTACCATGCGCTAAAGTTAGTATTGTTGGTTTTAAGCGTAATGAAGAAACCTTAGCCGCTGATTATTATTATCAAAATATTGTAAATGACATCAATCAACGCGTCGCTATTATAATTGATCCCATGTTAGCTACAGGTGGCACTGCTATAGCAACAATTGATTTACTTAAAGAAACTGGTTGTACTGAAATTAAAGCATTGTTCTTAGTTGCAGCGCCTGAAGGCATTGATGCGTTAGTAAAAGCACACCCTGATGTTGAACTCTTTATCGGTGCAAAAGATGAATGTTTAAATGAAAAAGGTTATATCTTGCCGGGTTTAGGTGATGCGGGCGACAAAATATTTGGCACCCTTTAATCACTCTCACCTTTAAAAATAGACCCTAGGAAATAGTTTGATAAATAACTGGTGTAGGTTCAGGTTCACTTTCTGAGATTGTTAATGAATCTAAATAGGTTTTACTCGCCAGTTTTGCTTCACTTTCACTACTAGCATGGACTCTGGCGACGATATCACCACGATTTAATAAAGTACCAACAGGTAAAATCCGATCAAAACCAACACTATGATCAATCGGTTGGCCATTAGCTAAGCGACCACCTTTCATTGCAACTATTGCCATGCCAATATCACGAGTTTGCATTGCTGAAATATAGCCATGTTCTGGCGCTAATATTTCAACTATATGATTCGCTTTTTGCATTGCTCCCCAAGGATTGTCCAATAAATCAATTGGCCCTCCTAAAGTATAAATCATGGTCTCAAAGAGTTCAGCTGCACTACCTGAGTCAAGCACATTATTAATTCTTTCTAATGCATCTTTTTCATCAGTTGCTATTTGGGCATTAATTAACATGGCCTTTGCCAATGACAAAACAACAGCGTGTAAACGTGGCTCGCGTTGTTTACCCGTTAAGTACTTAACCGTTTCATAAATCTCTAAAGCATTACCTGCTGTTGTACCTAGCACTTGATTCATATCAGTAATAATAGCTTGTGTGTTAACACCTGCGCCATTAGCAACATTAACAATGCTTTGTGCAAGCGCGCTGGCATCATCCATTGATGACATCATAGCACCATTCCCATACTTCACATCCATCACTAAAGCATCTAATCCTGCTGATAACTTTTTAGACAGTATCGATGCCGTAATTAATGGAATAGACTCTACAGTAGCCGTAACATCTCGAATCGAATATAAACGCTTATCTGCAGGCGCTAAATTATCGGTTTGGGATATGATTGCAATCCTTAGCTCTTTAACCGTTTTCTTGAAGAGTTCAATACTTGGTTGAACATTAAAGCCCGCAATACTTTCGAGTTTATCTGATGTTCCACCTGTATGTCCTAATCCTCTGCCTGAAATCATCGGTACATAAGCACCACAAGCGCCTACAATTGCAGCTAACATAAAGCTAACTTTATCTCCAACACCACCGGTAGAATGCTTATCAATGACGGGACCATCTAACTCGTCCCACGTAAGTACATCACCTGAATTTTTCATGGCCATGGTAAGATTGACAATTTCATCAGTACTCATCCCTTGTTGATAAATAGCCATGGCCATCGAACCAACTTGAGCATCGTTAAATTCACCAGTGACTAAGCCACTCACAAAGTCTTGTATTTGTGCTAATGATAAATTTCCGCCATTGCGTTTTGTTCTAATAATCTCTTGAGGCAAAAACATAAGTATTCCTTACTTGTTAAGAAATTTAGGTGTGAAAGCATCGGGTAATAATTCAGCTACAGTCCAATGCACTTGCTTCCCTAAATGGTTAATAGCAGTGATTTGAGCGTCTTGTTCAAAAAATTCTGCAATTACTTGTCTACATGCGCCGCATGGGGGCACAAGTTTTTCTTGCTCTGTATATATAACTAATGTTTTAAACGAAGTTTCACCCGCGATAACAGCTTGAGCAATACAATTACGTTCTGCACAAACCGTTAAGCCGTATGATGCATTTTCAACATTACATCCACATACAATTGTATTACTTTCAGTTAATGCCGCGGCACCTACATGAAAATTACTGTAAGGCGCATAAGCATTATCAAATGCTTTTTTGGCATTAATAATAAGTTCATCAGTTAACTGGAATTTCACAAACACACTTCCTGACCAATTGGTTAAGTTATATTAACGAGTTATCGTTAAAAGTAAAGTAACTATGCATTTAAAAAGAATTTAAGCACTAAAAATAAAAAACCGCGCATATAGCGCGGTTTTAATATTAAAAACTAGTAACTTATTAGAAAGTGTATCTAACACCTACTTTAATATACCAAACTGATTCTTCACCTTCGATTTTATATGTACTTACATCGTCACCGATAGGTCCAAGCTTTGTACGACTGTTTGAGCTATAAACTATTTGACCAGCATCGTTCCAAGTCGCATTAGCAAACTCTTTATTAAAGTCATTTTCAGTAGGGCTATATACATGTCCCCAGTCACTATTAATTAAGTTAGCTAAGTTTTTTACTGTAAATGTTAACGTTCCTTTATGACCTTCCATTAAGCCAGGAATTTCTTGTTGAATCGATAAGTCCATCGTTGTTACCCAAGGGCGAGTTGAGGCATTTTTACCAACAAACCCACCGGCATAACCTTCTAATCCAGCAGGAGTAACATATTCAGCCATTAATTGTTCGTATGTCATACCATAAGCGTAAGCAACATTTGGATCATCAGCGCCTGATGGAATATAAGGAGTATAAGCATTATATCCTGACATATAATATTGATCACCCAAACCGCCATTGCGATAAGTCCCCATAACCCAACCATAACGTTGGCCTGAACGACGTTCAAAAAACAAGTTCATCTTAGTCGCATAACCTTCAAATAATTCGGTTGAATAGCCTAACGCAATTTTTAAACTATGCTCAATCTCATAACTACCGGCGCCCATATAATCAACGTTACGGCCTGAACTTACTACATTGTATTTATAGTTAGAAGCAGCTTGAGAACTTGTACCTGTATTACCATCTGTAACATCTTGATTAGTATAAGAAGCAGTCATGTTAAAACCACTATCCCAAAACTTACTTAGGCTAGTAGTAAAAACATTAGAATAACCATCTTTATCGGCATTAGTTAATAAAATATCGTAATGATCAGGACTAGAAACATCTACTGGTTCATAAATAATACGGCCGTCAGCAGTTGTTACACCGCTTGGTGTACGATTTAGATCACGCCATGCAAGGGAATCTTGTTTATCAACATAAATATATTCGGCTGACCATTTCCAATCATCACCTAAAGAAGGAATATCAAAGTTGTAATCAAACCCTACACTATAGCGCCATTCAGATGGTGTTTTAAAGTTTGAATCAATAATATCTGTTTCACCATCAGCAGTTACATTAGCTAATGAATCTTTCATATCTTGCGGTACATCAAGAGAAGTTAATCCTTCGTAATCTCGACGATTAGTAACATAATTAATACCACTTTTACTGTAAGAGTTAGAAATCCATACATTAGGCTTACCACCACTGAATAAACCGACACCACCACGCACAGTTAAATCATCACTTGCGTACCACGTAATACCTACGCGAGGTAACCAAATATCTGTACCATCTAAGTTTTCTTGGTTGTCATATCCGTAGCGTTCGACAAATTTGGGATTATATTGTGGTTTATCTTCAGAAAAGATTCTTTCATAGCGTAAGCCATAGCTTAAGTCTATATTATCACTTAATGCCCAGTCATCTTGAACATAAAATGAATACGTCCCCATCACTAATGATGCGGCTGTATCTGCTTGAATATTTGAAGGAGCATTACCATAATAAAGCTCGCCATTACCAGCAGCAAAATCTTCTATACTGTCAAAGGTCCAAGTTCCTAATGTAGCTTCGGCGAACATGTTAAATATGTCATTTTTTTCATATTGAACACCAAAAGCAAGTTTATGATCACCAATTAAATATTCGCCATCTACATTAAGGCGCCATGTTTTAGTTTCTAACTCGTTAGCATGACGGTAGTTGTCTGGTCCAAAATTGATACCATCTCCACGATCACTACCAGGTGCATTATCAACACTTACTTTACCAAAATCTCGGGTTGCAACACCTGAAATTGATTCGACATGTTTATATGAAGCAGCAATTTCTGTAGTAAAGTCTGAATTCCAATCAGAATATAAATGCATCGCATATGAATTCATATTTTGTTGGTAGTCATACCAGTTAGTTGAGGTATTTAATGCGTAACTTGAGTTAGTTACATTTCGTATGCTATTACTTTCATCACGGTTATAAGTGAAAGATGAACGGTGATCATCATTTATATTCCAATCTAATTTAATTAGAATTTTTTCATCTTCTTCTTTTGGATTACCTACCCAGCTACCAATATCACTAATACCGTAACGCTCTTTAGCAATTGCAGCAACTTCATTATATTGATCTAGTGTAAAGCCCGTTGCAAGTGGCTTATCTGTACCTTCTGGTCCATAATTTGAGGCCGTAGGTTTTTCAAAATTTTCATAGTTAGCAAAGAAGAATAATTTATCTTCAATAAGAGCACCACCTACATGAACACCATAAGTATCACTTTTAACACCTTCTATTTCATTGCCCTTTGAATAGCTAGTATCATAGTCACCAGCCCAACTGTCGGATGTTTTTTCATAAAAAACACCACCATGCAATTCATTAGTACCTGATTTAGTTACTGCGTTTATACGCGCACCACTAAAGCCACCAAATTTTGCATTATAAGGATTTGTATCAATGGAAATTTGATCAATTGCATCAAGCGAAATAGGAGAACGTTGAGTTGGATAACCGTTACCATTTAAACCAAAGTCATCATTAAGACCAACACCATCTACATTAAGACTATTAAAGCGTGGGTTAGAACCTGCTACAGAAAACTCATTACTATCGCCACCTAAAGAAGAAGCAAGTGGGTTCTGTCTTAAAACATCCTTTAAATCTCGATTAAAAGACGGAGCATTTTCAATTGATTCAGATCCAAAGTAACTTGAACTACCTGCATTAGAAGAAAAAGCGACAGAATTGCCTGTTACAACAATTCTTTCTAAATTCTGTTCTTCAGACAGTTGCTCATTAAAACGTAATGTTTGTCCTAATTGAAGAAAAATATTCCCTTTTGATGAATCTTGGAATTTATCTGAATCTATTAAAATCTCATATGGGCCACCAACGCGTAAACCAGATGCACTAAATGAACCAGTTTCGTTTGTAACAACTTCAGTGACTGTCCCAGAAGGTTGATGGATCAGCATGATTTTAGTATTGGGAGCTGCTTGACCATTTGGCCCTACAATAGTTCCTCTAACTGAGGAAGTTGTATCAGCAGCCATAGCTGAGGTAGTTAAACCAAGTGCAAGAACAACAGCACTAGTTAGTTGAGAGAGGCGATGGGTTTTCATCTTTTGTTTTCCCTTGTGTAAGTATTATATATTTTTGTATTTTAGCGTTCGAGCACTGAAAGTTTATCGTTGCTTAACCACTAATAAATATTTATTAACAGCTAAATTAAAACAAACTTATCTTACATTTTTATTACAATATTTTAGAACAGCAATAAATACAAGTTAACTAAATTTACTTATAAATAATAAAAAACCAAAATAAAAACAAAAAACCTTATATATCAGTTAAATAACAATTCAATCCACAAAAATATTTTTTTGAAAAAAATTGAACTTTTTTTACAATTAGCTTTACAGCAGATGAAAAATATATTTTTTAACCATTAGGTCAAGTAAATATATAGTAAGAATGAAAAGCAGTATAAATAGGCATCACATCACACAAATAACATAACCTTATGAACAGAATAATTTAATAACTTTAAGAAATATTCGAAATCATAAAAATAAATTTAACAAAAGTATAATATTGTACGATTAAACTGGTTAAACAGTTATAAATACGACTTTATCTATTTATGTTTATGATTATAAGTAATATGCTATGGTCAATATCTTCAGTTCATTACGCTTAAAATTCAAGCAATACTGACCTTTTGGTTACATAGCTGTTTACATGGATAATGTTCAATGAAATAACATTTTAATGACAAACAAGCTTTAGCCTGTTAAAAAGCAATGATTAAAAGAACGAATAAAATGACAATAATGTTTGATAAAAAAGTGGATAAAAAACAAGGTTCCATCAGAATCAAAAGTGAAATGAAAATTTTAGCTGCAGCATCTGATGAGTTTATTTTACAGGGATATAAAGGAGCGACTGTTCAATCAATAGCTGATCGTGCTGAACTACCTAAAGCTAATGTACTTTATTATTTTAAAAATAAAGAGAACATTTATCATGCAGTATTAGAAAAAACACTCGATATGTGGGATCAAGGTATTGGCGACATCGTTTATGAAGACGGTCCTCGCCTTGCTATAGAAAAATTTATCGCTGCTAAAGTAAAAATGTCATTCCAGCATCCTAATGCATCAAAAATTTATGCCATGGAAATTATCCAAGGGGCTTTACATTTAAAAGAATTTTCACGAACTTACTTAAGAAAATGGGTGAAAGAGAAAGCCAAAATTTTTCAGCAATGGATTGATGAAGGAAAAATGGAAGACATAGACCCCGTTAAGCTTATATTTTTAATTTGGTCAACAACACAACATTATGCAGATTTTGAAACACAAATATTATCAGTAATGAATAGAGCAGATTATGAAGAAGAAGATCAAGAACAAGTTACACAATTTTTAACTGAATTTGTTTTACGTGGTACTGGCATAAAATAGGACATAAATTTTGCTAAAATACTTCACACCCCCATCAATTGTTTTTTATTCGTTAGTTGTTTTATTTACTACTTATAAGGTTCATGCTATGGAAAAAGATACCATTAGGGTCGCTACATTTAATGTGAGTATGGACGCTTCCAATTATGTAAATTCTCATAAAAACAAAAAGTTGTCTAGTGATGCCCTTAACCAAGCACTTGATGCCCATCATTCACAAATTAAAAATATTGCCGAAATTATTCAACAAATAAATCCTGATATTATTTTACTTAATGAATTTGATTACCAAGGTCAACAAGACAAAGCGCTCATAAAGTTTATGACACTATATTTAGAGAAATCACAAAATAATCAATCACCAATTAAGTTCCCTTATTATTATCAAGCTGATGTAAATACTGGTGTTAAAACAAAATTTGATCTTAATAATGATGCTAAAATAACGACTCCAGCAGATACATATGGCTTCGGAAGTTTCCCAGGGCAATATGGCATGGCAATATTATCAAAATATCCTATTGATAAAACGGCTATCCGAACATTTCAATATTTCAAATGGAAAGATATGCCAGGAGCTTTAAAGCCTGTTGACCCTAAAACAAATAATTCTTGGTACAGCGAACAAGCTTGGGCTGATTTTCGCTTATCTTCAAAATCTCATTGGGATATACCTATTTCTATAAATAACAAAAAAATTCATGTCCTTGCGAGTCACCCGACGCCACCTGTTTTTGATGGACCAGAAGATAGAAACGGTAAACGAAACCACGATGAAATAAGGTTCTGGGTTGACTATGTAGATCCTTTAAAATCTTCTTATATTTATGACGATAACAACAAATACGGCGGGTTATCTAAAGATAGTCGTTTTGTGATTTTAGGGGATTTAAACGCATCGAACCTCGATGGAGATGCAATATATAACGGTATCAATTCACTTCTTACAAGCCCTTTTATTCAAGATCCAAAACCTGAAAGTTTAGGTGGTGCATCTCACAACAGTAATAATAGTAATGCAAAATATCATACTGCCTTTTGGGGCATGCGTGCCGATTACGTTTTACCATCCGTTTCTGGTTGGGTGATAAAAAAATCTGGCATATTCTGGCCAAACAAAGAAGATACTGCATATCAACTAATTAAAGATAGGAATGCCTCTTCAGATCACCGCTTAGTATGGGTTGATTTAACATTAACTAAATAATTTAATCACAGAGTTTAAAATATGAAAAAATTACTTTCCCTTTGCTTATGTACTAGCTTAAGTCTTTCATTCGCCTTACAAGCCGATGAAAAACTTATGACTGCAAGTAAAAAACCAATTAAAAATGTCATTATGATCGTTGGTGATGGAATGGGACCAGCCTTTACAACGGCTTATCGATATTATAATGACGATCCCAATACGCCAGAAATTGAAGAGACTGTATTTGATCGCCATTTAGTAGGGTTAAACTCTACCTACCCCGCACCTATTTCTGGTTATGTAACAGATTCTGCCGCAGGTGCAACAGCTTTGGCCACAGGGATAAAAAGTTATAATGGTGCGATCAGTGTTGATGTAGATAAAAAACCATTAAAGACGGTATTACAGCATGCTAAAACTCTAGGTAAAAAAACCGGAGTCGTTGTAACTTCACAAGTAAACCATGCTACACCTGCTTCATATATTACCCATAATGAAAGCAGAAGAAATTATGATGCCATTGCTGATAGTTATATCGATAATGGTATTAATATTGATTTATTACTCGGTGGTGGCACAAAATACTTTATTCGTGAAGACAGAAATTTAGTTGAAGAATTTAAAGAAAAAGGATTTCAATATGTTGATAATTATGAACAGCTTACTTCGATAAAAAAAGAAGAACCTTTACTAGGTTTATTTGCGCCGGTAGGTTTGCCGTGGTCTTTAGATGACAGTAATAAACATAGATTATCTGAAATGACTAAAATTGCCACTGAGCAATTAGAAAATAAAAATGGTTATTTTATGTTAATTGAAGCAAGCCAAGTAGATTGGGCTGGCCATAGTAATGATATTGCTTCGGCAATGGCCGAAATGGACGATTTAGCCAAGACGCTTATCTACTTAGAGCAATATGTTGAACAAAACCCTGATACTCTAGTCGTTTTAACTGCAGACCATAGCACAGGTGGACTTACTCTAGGCTCTGATGGCGAATATAAGTGGCAACCATCAGTATTTAAGGGCATGACGCAATCAATTAGCGCTATAGCACAGTTCATTGCTGAGAAAGAATTTACCGCTGAACAATTGGCTACAATGTTAACCTTTGCACTTACCGATGAACAATTATCACAATTGCACAGCATTAAACAAGATGAATCAGAAAAAATTACAAAACCACAATTAACTCGTCAGCTTTATAAAAAGCTTAATCAATTCGTAAGTGCTAAAAGTTTTACAGGTTGGACGACTGGGGGGCATACAGGAATTGATGTACCCGTATTTGCTTTTGGTAAAGGCTTCGAAAAATTTCAGAATAAAACAGATAATACCGATATTGCTAAAATCATTTTTACTATCCTTTAACTAAATATTGATCGTGATAATTTAAAATAGCACTCTCAATGTTAATAGTGAGTGCTATTTTTTAATTTTATTTACTTATTTTATCCTTAAAACGACTAGGTTTTGCCTTCCATTTCTGATATTTACTATGCACCCCACGTGTAAACATTTGTGAGTATTCCTCGAGCAAATCAACACCAAAAAGTATTGATACAACCAACCCCGAAAAAATAATTGCAGCATAGAAGTTACCATGTGAAATACTAATGCCTATAGCAGATAATACCCATATAGTAGCTGCAGAAGTTACACCAACAACTGCGCCGTCTTTGGCTAACATTACCCCTGCCCCTAAAAAACCAACGCCTGTAATTACCTGTCCAATAATTCTCGATGGATCAGTTATTTCAGTGCTAACACTAGTGGCTGTTGCCATAAAAATGTAGGTACCTAACACGATTAGAGATGAAGTTCTTATTCCTACAGGCTTTCCTCTATATTGTCGTTCTAAACCAATAATAGAACCACAAAAAACAGAGGTTAAAATAGCAGTCCAATCATACGGACTAATATCTAGATAATAAAAAATAATGAATTCCTTAAAGAATTAAACCATTGGACATAATCTAATGACTATTAATCCCATTCATCATAATATTCATCAGACTCTTCATCTATAAACGAACGTGATTTTTTTCGATCCTTCTTCTCTACATTTTTTTTAGAAATGTTACCTTTATTTCTATCTCTAAATCTTTTTGAATTAGCATGTTCATTCATTTTAGCTAATTCAAATTCAATATCATCATTTGGGTTGGATGGCATGCTGGCATTCATCTTTATTCTCGTCAGTTAAACCAATGCAATTTTTTGCATAGTGCCACTTTTGTAATGAAAGGAAAGCGAATTATTTTTATCGATATGATTAAAAAAATGATATGGCGTTTATTTTTTTAAGCCTCACAATGCACTATTAAGCATTTAATCAACAAATTTGAAATGTAATGAATAACATTAAAATATCAAACAGTATTGCATTTAGTCATGATCGGTTATCAATATATAATTTTGGAGATGATTTCCTTTCAGAAAAATCAAGTATTGACAAAAAATTATTAGAACGTGGAATAAGATACAGAGATGCTGTACAAGTAATTGTTCCTACGGGAGAATATTGGCTATTTGACTACGGAGTTGTAGTATTTTGGGGCGTTGATGAAGATGAGCGTCAGGCGCTTATCCATAGAATTATCCATGAAAACACTTTACCTATTGAAAGAATAGAGGAACATTTACGTTTTTCATTTTCAAATGACGTTAAAATAAACAAAGATACAATTACATTAAATAATCATGACCCTCTTACTCGATTAGCGGTAAGTCATGCCTTAGCACAATCGAGTAAACTTGCTGAATTTGAGCTACAAGCACAGAATACAATTATGGATTATTCCCATATACCTGAAGCGTTAGCCAATTATGGTAAAATTTCGATCACAAGAAAAGAAGTAGCTAAAATTAGAGGCACATTATTTAGTACTAAAAGTGCTATTATTTTACATTACGGTTTACTTGATACGCCTGATTTTTTTTGGGAATACCCTGAATATGAAAGTGCCTACAATCAAGTTGCACGTTATATGGAAATACACCAACGGGTCGATCTGTTATCTAAAAAGCTGGCAACGATTCATGAGCTTTTTGAAATGTTAGCTGATGAGCAAAAACACCAACATTCCTCATTTTTAGAGTGGATTATTATTGTGTTGATCGCTATAGAAATAGTGATATTTTTTGCCGAAAAGTTAGAAGAACTCTTGCTTTAAATTTTTATTACATGGCTGTTATTATATAAAATACAGCCATGTATTCACATAAGCCTTCCCTTTATACCGTACTTTCATCTGTCAATATTTGAATTTACAAATTTATTAAATAAATTGTTATTAAAGGTTAAATAAATATTGCTAGGCCTTTATACTTCATACATAAAATAGTGTGATACAAGGAAGCTAAAGTGCGCTTTGTTAAAATTTTAACCTTAACTCTTTTAATAAGTTTTATCGCACTAATTACGCTATTAATGATTAGTCATAATCAACGTTTGGCTATCATTAATCAATTTGCGAAAACACAACTAGCCGATCACCAAGTGGAGATAACTTGTTTTAACTTTCACTTTCAAAGCGATATGTCTGTGATAATTGACAATTTATGTCTAACACATGCTAAGGCTCATTTTGAAATAAAGAACGCAAACATCCAATGGTCAGCGTCATCAACACCGAAAGTAACCTCCTTAGATATTGACACAATAAAAATAACGGGCGTTAGTCCATTATTTCAAGGCTCACCTACTACAGTTAAACAAAATGAAAAGCAAAATTTTAATCAAGTATTATCATCAGCATTAACGTCTTATATTGAAAACGTTAAACAATTACCACTATCTACAAATATTAATATCAAACATATTAATTACTCACCGTTTCTAAGTAAAAGTAATATATTTAATAACGACAAACAAACAACATCTAATGCAGTCGAAAGTATTAAATATCAAGGGAGCGTTAAACTCTTAAACAATAGTTTAAATGTATCCCTAGGCGACGAAAGAGATAAGAAGTTTTTAACTGCCCAATTAAATATTGATAAAGGGCATTTAATCATAGAAGCATCAAGTGCTCTCACGCCATTACTACGTATTGTAGAAACTCATCAGTTTCCTCTATCAAGTGAACTATATAAGACATTAAATTCGAGTGAATTGTCAGGGAAAGTTAATATACTTATTGAAAGTAAAGACAGTAAAGTTATTATCAAAAACAGCTTAACCGACTTAAAGGCAAGTATCAGCAGCAGCTTTACTCAAAAATTTAATGTTAACTTTTCTGGTTCACTAAATTTTCATACCAAGCTAGATTTAACTCCCTCTAGTAACGACGCAATTAACATAACACTTTTTAATGAGAATAATTTAACATTAGAAAGCGACCCTGTTTTATTATTAAGTTTATTGAATGACTATAATGTTTCTCAAGAAATAATATCAATCATTAAAGATAACCCTCTATCTAAGTTCACTTTAAACACTGAACCCAATACCACACTAAAAATAAGCAATGTTAAAACAAATTTAAGCTCTCTAGAGATAAGTGCTAAAGATGGTTCACGTGATCATTATATCAAGATGAAAGATATAACCTTAAATAAAGCTGTCAGTAACGCTGAAGCGGATTATCAATTACAAGTGAATAGTTTTAATTTTAATAGCCAATTAACAGCTCCAAAACTTAAAACATTTAGTAAAGATTACGTCAGTATTCAACTTATTGGTTCATTAACCCAAACAACACAACAAACACTTATTAAAATAGCAGATGAATCATTCGTTTCGCTAAAAAATATTGTATTCCCTATTGAGCAAAAAAATTCTGTCCCTCGCACTTTGGCGTCGATTAAAGAGAATAAAGTGACACTTAAAGGCACTATAGTGATTGAAGAAAATAATCAGCTTTCAATAAACTTAGCTGTTAATAATAATGCCTCTCAAATAGTTGTCCCCAAAAAAATGGAGCTTAAAAATTTTACTATTGATGCAGATATTAAAGGGAGTTTAAACGCTATAAATATTAATGCCATTTTAAGTGCTAACAATGTAGAACTAAGTAATATGAATATTACTGGGTCGATAGAGTCCCCTCAATTTCAATTTTCAGGCAGTAAATTACAACTTACCGATTTATTAACATTTAATATGAAGTTACCAACAGAGATATCACTTATCGATGGTGTTTTAGATTATAACATTGAAGGAAAAATTTCAGATTTTATTACCCCGTTAAATAACGCGTTAACGGGTAATATCTCCGTAAGCTCTCTTAGTGGTGAAATCGATGGAATTTGGTTACAAGAGCTTAATTGGCAACAAGAAGTAGCGTTAACCAATGGTGTGTTGAGCACAATAAAGAACAATAATAACAATTTAACTATAGCATTAATCGAAACCGGCTCGCCAATTACCAATGTTACAACAGGTATTGATTTTTCATATAACAAGACTTTCGAGATGACAGCTAAGTTACTAAGTGCAGATGTATTAGGAGGGAGTTTTTCAATTCCACAAGTAAAATGGCCACTAACTAAAGGCCATTCAGTTGATGTTCAGCTAACAGGTATAGACTTAGAGCAAGTGTTAGCTTTAGATTCAAAAGAAGGTATTGTAGTGACTGGACATATATCAGGACAACTGCCTATTTTATACGATGGCAAACAGTTTACTGTTGAAGATGGTAAACTTTACAATATTAACAATGGAATAATACAAGTTATTAATAATCCAGCCGTAGCTGAGTTAAAAAATAATAACTCACAATTACAACTGGCATTTGATGCGTTAGAAAACTTACACTATCATCAATTGTCATCTACAGTCTCTATGGCAGACGATGGTTATATGCTGTTACAAACTGAAATAAAAGGCCGAAATCCTGATATTGATAACGATGTAAATTTAAATCTAAATTTAACATACGACCTGCCAGGATTACTTGAGTCGTTATCAATAACAGATCGATTTGAACAAAATATTATCGACGGTTTACAAAACAATTAAGGAGTACTTATGAATAAAATACTAACCCTAGTGTTAGCAATTTTTATGATAACAGGATGCACTCACAAGGTAGAAGTAAGTGCCAAAGAGCCTATTACCATTAACTTAAATTTAAAAATTGATCATGAAATAAAAGTCAAAGTAGATAAAGAATTAGATAGTATATTTAGTAAAGACAGCGATGTATTCTAGGGAGATATGATGAATAATATAATCAACAATTTTATTAAGCACTTAACCACTGTTTTATTTATTTCAGTAATTAGCTTTTCTGCTTGGGCCATATCACTTGATGATGCTAAACAAAAAGGACTAGTTGGTGAAATGCCCGATGGCTATATAGGTGTCGTCGTTAATAATTCTGAGACACGAGCTTTGGTAGAAAGCATAAATAAAAAGCGTAAAAATATATATATTGAGTTAGCACGTGAGAATAAGATTACAATGCAACAAGTAACCGCTTTAGCAGGAGCAAAAGCAATCCAAAAGACGCAATCAGGCCATTATATTATGAACGCTGCCGGAAACTGGGTTAAAAAATAAGACAGCAAATATCGAGACATGGTTCGCTCTATTAAAATGGGTTAATTTTAAAATTAACCCATTTTTTATAAAGTCTAGAATTGTGATAAAAGAGGTTAGTCCGAATACCCCCAAGGAGCTGAAGGATTAGCAATCTTTTTAGTTAAGTCAAAATCCACTCTAAACTCGCGACCTTCTCGCGTTAGCCGATAAGTAAACTTCTCAGGATAAATATACATTTGCCACGTATTACCAATAGATTGAGGTATACCTTGTTCAATAAATAATTCTTTTGAATATTGATCAGCCGGGAAAGATTGTACTTGTGGCCAGCCAGCATCAACCGTATGTCCACCATACATGGTAGAAGCATCATTACTACCGTCTTCATGACGATGATCATGCTTTAAACTTAAGCCACTGCCTGTCTTCGTTATGATCCAAGTACGAGACGCATTGTCACCTACATGAAAAGGGATCTGTAACTCTCTATCTGTACACTTTCTAACATGCATCACCAATTTACTAGTATTAAAACTACTAGGAGGGGCATTATCAACAATAACTTGGCCTTGAAAAGACTTCCCGCAAAGCGCTTTTAAGTTATTAAAAAAGGCATCATGGCTAGGAATTGAAACAAGAGGTGCTGGTGAAACTTGCGCAAATAGTTTTGTAGACAGAATCATTGAACTCATTACTGTCAACTTTAATATGCTTTGAATTTTATTCATAATTATTTTATTAACTTCCACTAAGTTTATTAAAGATCATATCATCTTATAATCATAAACCATAAGTGGAAAAGCTTATTAGGTCAAGCATTGTAGATATCAGGTATCTAGATAATCTAGAATAAACAATTGATAAATAAAGACATTAAAAACATGGTACCCGGGGCCGGACTTGAACCGGCACGCTCTTACAAGCGAGGGATTTTAAATCCCTTGTGTCTACCAATTCCACCACCCGGGCATAAGGGAAGTACTTTTTATAGTAGAGATTGGTTCCCTACTTCCACTTCAATTAAGAAATGATTGGAGCGGCTAACGAGACTCGAACTCGTGACATTCACGTTGGCAACGTGATGCTCTACCAGCTGAGCTACAGCCGCTTCGCATGCTTATTTTCATAAGACTTTCTGGTTTACTTTCCTTTAAATCAATAAAGAAAAGTTGGAGCGGCTAACGAGACTCGAACTCGTGACATTCACGTTGGCAACGTGATGCTCTACCAGCTGAGCTACAGCCGCTCATTTTCTCACTCTTTCGTGAGACTTTCATCCCAATGTGTTTGCCACACACATTCTATACACCCAACCTGCAATAATGAAATGGTACCCGGGGCCGGACTTGAACCGGCACGCTCTTACAAGCGAGGGATTTTAAATCCCTTGTGTCTACCAATTCCACCACCCGGGCATTATGGAGGCGGGTCCCGGAGTCGAACCGAGGTCCACGGATTTGCAATCCGCTGCATAGCCACTCTGCCAACCCGCCTTTTCAAAACTACGAGTTGAGTAGTATTCCCTTGGAATTTCTAATTAAAGAAAATTGGAGCGGCTAACGAGACTCGAACTCGTGACATTCACGTTGGCAACGTGATGCTCTACCAGCTGAGCTACAGCCGCTTCATCTGTTGACTCCCTGTCAACTGGAAACGCATTTTACATTGATATATTCATGAGTCAACCATTTAATTTCAATTTTATTTCAAGTGGTTAAAAAGCGTCTAAAACGGTGTTTTTTTAACTAAATCATCAGTAAATCTTGACAATTTTTAATCAAACACAAATGTTTTCATCCTCTTAATTCAGGCCAAGCCGCTTTAAAATAAGCTAGCATTGTCCAAAAACTTAAAAATGTTGCAATAAAATAAAACCCAAAAGCCGCAAACATAAGAATTTCATGTGGAAAATCAAAAATAATCAATGGTATGTCATAGGATGGTTGCCAAATTAACCCCATAATAGCAAGCATCTGTGCTGCAGTTTTATATTTTCCTAGAGTAGATACTGCCACCACATCTCTTTTGCCACGTGACGACATAAACTCTCGTAAGGCACTAATAAAGATTTCACGTGAAATCATAATCATTGCAGGGACTGCAATCCACCATGATTGATAATCTTCTACAATCATAATTAGTGCAGCTGCAACCATTAATTTATCAGCAACAGGATCAATAAAAGCACCAAATGAAGAAGATTGGTTTAGCCTACGAGCTAAATATCCATCTAATGCATCGCTAACAGAAGCGACCCAAAACACGGCAAAAGCGCCAAAATGGCTCCAAGATATTGGCAGATAAAATACAATGATAAAAACGGGTATTAATATAATACGAAATAAAGTAATTTGATTTGGAATAGTCCACATAGTTTTCACATTTAGCTTTTTATTAAAATTGTTAATATAGATTGATTAAATATTTGCCAATTAAGGGTAATAAACAAACAATAGGACATGCTGACTCAGGCTTATTGTACACAACTCGCGGGTTACTTGTCATGTAACGCATCATAAATAGTTTTAGCTAATATATCACTAACACCAGGAACTTTACTTAAGGTTGCGATATCTGCAGCTAAAACTTCTTGGAACCCTCCTAAATATTTTAATAGTGCTTGCCTTTTTTTTACTCCAATACCAGGTATATCCTCTAAAACAGATTTTTTACTTGCCTTTTGACGTTTTGCTCGATGTCCCGCAATGGCAAAACGATGCGATTCATCACGTATGTGTTGAATCAAATGCAATGCAGGGGAAGTACTAGGCAACGATAATAACTGATGACTACCTGCTAATATTAACGTTTCTAAGCCAGGTTTTCTCGACTCACCTTTTGCTACACCAACAAGTAATGGAACCGGCTCTACATCGAGTTGACTAAACACTTGCTCTGCTCTTCCTAACTGCCCTTTTCCACCATCAATAAAGATAATATCAGGCATATTTTCAGGACTAGCATTTCTGTAGCGCTTATTTAAGGCAAAATCCATCGCAGCATAGTCATCGCCAGGAGTAATTCCTGTCACATTATAACGTCGATAATCACTTTTAAGCGGCCCTTCTGTATTAAATACGACATTAGAAGCTACTGTTTGCTGTCCCATTGTGTGGCTAATATCAAAACATTCAATTCGATTAATACCTTGGGGAAGTTCAAACACTTCATTAAGCTCGCGAAAGCGTGCTTGCATTGATTCTTTATGACTATTTTTAGTCAATAATGCATTTTGAGCATTCGTTTCAGCTAACTTCAAATATTGAGCACGTTCCACCCGAACATTCGTGGAGATTTTAACATCGTGTTCAGCTTGCTTTTTTAACAATTCAATTAATTCTTCTTTATTATTAATTGCATGCTTAATCACTAATTCTTTTGGAATTTTAGCTGTATTAACATCACTTCCAAGGTAATGTTGACAAATAAAAGCTTCGGCAATTTCATTTTCATTCGTATTACTAGGTACTGATGGGAAGTAACTTTTACTTCCAAGTACTTTTTGATCTCTAATAAATAGAACGTGCACACACGCTTGATTTTTATGGCTATAAATTCCAACAACATCCATATCAGAAGCTAAACCGCTCACAAACTGTTGTTGCTGAACTTTTCTTAAGGTGGTAATTTGATCACGTAGTTTAGCCGCTTTTTCAAACGCTAGCTCCATACTAGCTGCCTCCATTTGAGTCACTAACGTTTCGATCACTTGTGAGCTCTTTCCGCGTAAAAACAATTTGGCTAAGTGAACTTGTTGTTGGTAATCATCTATCGAGATTTTATCAACACATGGTGCTGAACATCGCTTTAACTGATACTGCAAGCATGGTCTACTTCTCGCTCGATAATAACTATCTTCGCATTGTCTTAACGGAAAGAGCTTTTGCATCAAACGCAAACTTTCCCATACAGCACCTACTGTAGGGTATGGACCAAAATACTCACCTTTTACTTTTTTCCCACCACGGTGCAAACCCAATTTAGGGTGACGATGTTCTGTAATTAAAAGGTAAGGATACGATTTATCATCTCTTAATAAGATATTGTACTTAGGTTGATATTTCTTAATGAAGTTATTTTCGAGTAATAAGGCTTCCCCCTCGGTATGGGTAACCGTTACATCAATAGCAGTAATTTGTTTGACCAAGACACGCGTTTTATTACTTCCAACATCCTTTCTGAAGTAACTTGATAGTCGTTTCTTTAATTGTTTTGCCTTACCCACGTAAATAACAGTTTGCTCGCTGTTATACATACGGTAAACGCCAGGTTGATTGGTAACAGAGGCTAAAAAGGCAACATAATCAAAAGAGGTTGGTTCGATAGACAAGGTTATAACTTTTCAGTTTTTAACATTCCGTGACGAATAGCTAAATGAGTTAATTCAACATCATTACTCACATTAAGCTTTTCAAACATTCTATAACGGTAACTATTAATAGTTTTTGTACTTAATACAAGTTGTTCAGAAATATCAGGCACCCTTTCTCCACGGGTAATCATTAGCATGATTTGTAATTCACGCTCAGATAAACTATTAAAAGGATTTTCATCGGCAGATTTAAACTGACTTAACGCCATTTGTTGTGCTATTTCAGGTGTTATATAACGTTGACCGCTATTTACGGCACGAATAGCATTAACCATCTCATCAGAGCCAGCACCTTTGGTTAGATAGCCTGCTGCACCAATTTGCATCACTTTCGTTGGAATTGGATCTTCGCAATAAACAGTTAATACGATCACTTTGATATCTGGTGAATATCTAATAATTTTTTTAGTCGCTTCTAAACCACCAATACCAGGCATATTCATATCCATCAAAACAACATCAGGTTCTGATTTACGACAAAATTGTACGGCTTCCTCGCCGGTTTTAGCTTCACCAATAACCTTAAGACCTTTAACTTCATCAAGTATTTTTTTTATACCTGTACGAACCAGCTCATGATCATCAACTAACAAGACATTTATCAACGAAAGACACCTTAATACTTATTATAATTTATATTAAAACTACAGGACTATCGTAGCGTAGAATATAGTGAAAAATATTTTAACACAATCATAATTATCAGTGTTATTTTATTAACGTGTTAAGTTAAAACACATTATAATTCATTTTTAGTTAACCAATTATTTAACAAGCCAATTTGACCATTTTTATATGCTGCATAAGTTAATCTTACCGCATTACTTAATATAATTGAGTCAGACCAACCCGTTTGTTCGGAGATTAATTGATAACACTCACGCGCTTCTGGCGTTAAATATCCTCTTAATTCTTGCTTACCTTTTGATTTTTGTCGTTCTCTATACCTTTTTTGCTTTTCAGCATTAGTTAATGCTGTTTTTTTCTCTTTCTTATTGTTTTTATTATCCATTTTTTGTTAATCCTGAAAACAAATACAAGTTACGCGTAACGTAATTATAAAGAGTTAACATAATAAGTGAAATAAATTTTGATATATTTAACTGTTCGGAGTTGTTTAGTGTACATCTGTTCGCTAAAGTAGCGCTTTAAATTTATAAATTAGTGGAACAACACTTACTATGTCACAACAAAATTCCTTCTCTAAAGAAGAGTTAATACTTGCTGGAACAACTGATTTTTTTGGTGAAGGCAACAGCAAACTACCAGCCGATAATATGTTAATGATGGATCGTATTATAAAAATTAATGACGATGGTGGTGAATATGGTAAAGGTGAAATTATTGCCGAATTAGATATTAACCCTGATCTATGGTTTTTTGATTGTCATTTTAAAGGTGATCCTGTAATGCCTGGTTGTTTAGGATTAGATGCAATGTGGCAATTAGTAGGCTTCTTTTTAGCTTGGTCAGGTGGCCCAGGCCATGGAAGAGCCTTAGGTGTTGGAGAAGTTAAGTTTACCGGACAAATTTTACCTACAGCTAAAAAGGTTACCTATAACATCACCTTAAAACGTGTAATAAAACGTAAGTTATTTATGGGTATTGCTGACGGTACTGTATCTGTTGATGGTCGTGTTATATATACAGCAACAGATTTAAAAGTAGGTTTATTCGCCGATACAACAAAATTTTAAGATAATGTCTTGTTAATGTTTGGCTATTTAAATTTGGCAAAATAAAAAGCACTCATTGAGTGCTTTTTTGTAATAACTATCGCTAGATATAACTTGTATAACTTGATTAAGGTAATTAGCTGTCTTTTCTAATAAATAATCTTCGGCTAATACCAGCAATAAATAACGCGAACAATCCGTAAAGCCCTGTACTTGCGCCTTGGCGTTCAACCTTTTCCTCTGTTACTGTGCAATCTTCAACTTGACCACCAGCAATAGGAGCTAATTTAACCGCGCGTAATACATCTTCAAATACTTGTTCACCATTTTCATTATAATAGAGCTCGCCTTTTGCATCTCTTAACGGTGCTTTCACTACAGCTGTCGCCGAAATTTCATTATTTTCGTTAATAGAACGCGCTTCAATAATAGTATATTCAGAATCACAAGGTAAAAAATCATTTAAATCAGAGAATATATCATTAGTAATATCATAGAGGTAGCCATGACGACGTCTTGGGTTATTACTGGTATCGTTATGTGTTTCAACTTCACCACTCCCTACCACTAAATTGTTTTCATTAATGGAATAAGCTGTACTTGAAGATCCGGTAAAGAAATCTGTAGGTAAAACCATTTCCATCTGTTCAACGGTTGTATCAACGTAGTAAAACTTTTGTCTCAAAGAACCGTTGATATAAGTTTCTACATGTCCAACTGCCATACCATTATTATTAATGTCATTAGTACGTGAATTAAAATACTTACTATGATCATCAGTAAAATCTATAACTTCACCATTTTTAAACACAACAGCATAGATACTACGAGCTTCAGTAGCTGAAGGCGCTGTTTCATTTTCATCCCACCAACCATGAGCATAACCAACAGCTACACCATGAATATTAACAGCCTGAGCATAACTAATGTATTCACGAACATCATCAGCATGTGGTGTTACCAATTGCCCTAATGCTTCAGAGCTAACAATACCGTTTTGGTCCAATACCCATTTAAAAGCTTCTGCGTTATACATGTTTTCAGATACTTGCTGAATACATACTTCTATAGGACTAACCAGAAGCCTTTCAGGATCCGCACAACCACCATCTTCATCGGCAATAAATTCTAATGCCTCCTCTGCTACACTAGTACTGGCATAGCCAACAGCAATACCATTATCACTAATATCAAAAATTGCAGATTCACCACCGTAAGTCGATTCTGGGGGAATTAATGGAATTATCGTTTGTCCACTATCAGGAGAGTAATAACCTCTGTTACTAAAGTCTCTAACCCAATGGGTTACCTCATCGCCATCTTCTTCTGTAAAAGGAATAGGTAAAAAAGGTGCTGAAGCATTACCATAAACCCAACCTTGTTCCGTAATTCCATTTACATAATCAGTAGTGGATCGTGAATAGGTTTGAGTTCCTGTGACAAATTCATCGAAAACAACAATTTCTTTAGTTTCAGTTCCGTCGTTGATCATTGCAACGACATTACCCACTTTTTGAAACAAAGTGCTGCTAGCATTATTTTGTAAATACAAAACTGTCCATGCCAAATCGTTTGCCGTTGGTTGACCTGCTCTTAATGACGCCTCATTCTCAATATCTGACAAATCAAATACAAGCTCATGATTAACATTGGCATAAGTGATTATATTATCTATATTTGTTTCAGTGAGATATTGAAATTGAACAGGAAAGTTATAAATGGTTGTTCCTGCTATAACCATTTGTCCTGAATTATTCTCTTGCTTCCCATAGGTATATTCTAAAGAAGACGCTGCTCCTTTATCAATAACTTGATATGTTGACGCATGTGCCAAAGATAAACTAAACGCACTAGTCAAACTAAGTGCTAATAACGATGTTGCAAATTTTTTCATGTAACTACAGTACTCTCATATACGTATTATATTTCGTCTAATTCTTGCCATCTTGCATAACAAGCTTCGAGCTTGGACTCTAAATCTTGTAGCTGGTTCAATATTTTTGAACTGGCACTTTCATCTTGATTAAAAAAATCGGGCTGATTAATTTGCTCTTGTATTGCGGCTATATCACTTTCTAGTGCATCGATTTCATTTGGTAAACTTTCAAGTTCTCGTGTTTCTTTATAAGACAGTTTACGTTTTATTGTTTTAGGCTGACTAACACTGTTTATTTTTTCATTTTTCTTTTCTAAAACAATATCTTTGGTTACTTTACGTTGCTCTTCTTTGAGTGCTAAATACGCATCGACATCATCGTAACCACCGAATATTTGATTAATATGCCCACTACCATCAAAATATAAGCATGAATTAACACAATTATTGACAAAATCTCGATCGTGGCTCACTAAAATAACGGTTCCTGAGTAATTTGCAACGACTTCTTCCAATAACTCTAAAGTTTCTATGTCCAAATCATTAGTTGGTTCATCAAGAATCAATAAATTACTGGGGCGTAAAAATAATCTAGCTAGTAACAATCGATTTTTTTCACCGCCAGAGAGCGCTCTAACAGGTGTTCTTGCTCTTTTAGGACTAAATAAAAAATCTTGTAAATACCCAAGTACATGTCGAGTTTTACCATTAACCGTAATATCTTGTTTACCATCAGCAACAGTGTCTTGTACTGTCTTCTTAGGATCTAATTGATCTCTATGTTGATCGAAGTAGGCAATATCTAGATTCACACCAACTCGTAAAGTTCCCGTGGTGGGCTGTAATTGCTCCATGATTAATTTAATTAATGTTGATTTTCCCGTGCCGTTTGCACCAATTAAAGCTAAACGATCTCCTCGGGTTATTAATAAATCAAGGTTTTTAATAACACGTTTATCATCAAATGATACACCTAGCTTTTCACATTCAAAGACTAACTTACCTGAACGATCGCCCGTAGATATATTAATATCCCCTTGATGTTTAACTTCTCTTCGTTGTTGACGTTCAAGCCTTAATTTTTCAAGAGATCTTACACGGCCTTCATTACGAGTACGGCGAGCTTTAATGCCTTGTCTGATCCAAACTTCTTCTTCAGCAAGTCGTTTATCAAACAGCGCATTCTGAGTAGCCTCTACTTGTAAGTCATGTTGTTTTTGTTCGACGTATTCATCGTAATTACCAGGGTAGCTAGTTAATTTACCTCGATCTAAATCAACAATACGTGTTGCTAATCCTCGAATAAATGCCCTGTCATGACTTATAAAAACGATAGTCCCGCTAAAGTCTTTTAAAAATTGCTCTAACCATAAAACACTTTTAATATCTAGATGGTTAGTAGGCTCATCAAGTAACAATACATCAGGGTTTGATACCAACGCTTTTGCTAACGCAAGCTTTCTTAACCAGCCCCCTGATAATTCATTTACTTTTTTATCTGCAACTAACGCCAATATTGATAGCACTTTCTCAATACGTTGCTCATCTTGCCATGCATTAGCTTGATCAAGCTGATGCTGAACTTGTGCTAATTTATCTAAATTAGCTTCACTTGGGTCTTCACTAATAATAGTAATAAGTTCATGATATCGTTTGATAAGGACCGCATTTTCTTTTACCCCTTGAGCAACATAATCAAATATTGACAAATCACAAGATTCAGGGGGATCTTGTTGTAACATAGCCAGTTGCACATTATTTGAGATAACTAGCTGCCCATCATCTAGGTTTTGCTGACCAGTTAACACTTTCAACAATGATGATTTTCCAGCGCCATTACGACCAACTAAACAAACACGCTCACCTTGTTTAACACGAAGTTCTGCGCCATCTAATATTTTATCTTCACCGAAAGCAAGCTCGCCATCAGTAATTCGAATTAATTCCATTATTTCACTAATTTCTCTATATCTTGCTGACTAAATGGCCAAAATAATTTTGTATTGTCAGACATTCTCTCTAATACAGGTATATGAACTCCATAAAGCTCAACTAAACCTTCGTCATTAACAATATCAATAATATCAAGTTGCTGTATATTAAGTACGACCATACACAATTTAAGCGCTTGCTCACATAGGTGACAACCTTCACTACTGTATAAATGATATTTAACCGACATGTTAATTAGCTCCTTTACGAGTAATTAACCAGCTATTATGAATATGTTTATTACGTTGAAAATCTTTATCTCGGGTTAATTCAGTAATTGATTTGGCGTTAACACCAAGTTTTTCCATAGCTTCTTTATCCATTTTAAAATTACGTTTATTATTAGTAAAAATAAGCTCACCATTTTCGGCTAAGCATTTTAATGCATCAGCAATAAGTGATACATGATCTCTTTGAACATCAAAGCTATCTTCCATTCGTTTTGAATTTGAAAACGTAGGAGGATCAACAAAAACAACATCAAACTTTTGCTTACATTCTTTCAACCAGGTTAAGCAGTCAGCCTGAATAAAAGAATATTTATGTCCAGATAAATTATTTAAAGCAAAGTTGTCTTGTCCCCAACTTAAATAAGTATTAGACATATCAACCGTAGTTACTGTACTTGCACCATGTAAAGCTGCTTGAAGAGATACTGAACCAGTATAAGCAAATAAATTAAGTAATGACTTTCCTTTTGCCTTTTGAGCAACAATTTGTCGTGTTTTACGATGATCTAAAAATAAACCGGTATCTAAATAATCCCACAAGTTGATTTTAAACTTGGCGCCATACTCTTGCAAAATTATAGATTGTTGACTTTTATTAACCTTTTCATATTGATTATTACCCTTTTGTTTTGAGCGTGTTTTTAAAACCACTCTATCAGTGGGTATTTCTAAAACTTTAGGAGCAAAATAAAGTACTTCTTGTAAACGTTTTGCTACTTTATTAGGGTCGATATTGGCAGGTGCTAAATACTCTTGAATAACCAAATATTCACCATAAATGTCTATTGCTACATTATATTCGGGAATATCCGCATCATATAAGCGATAACATTCAATTTGTTCTTTTTTAAGCCAGTTTTTTAAATTTTTCTTATTTTTTAATAAACGATTAGCAAAGTCAGAGTCTTTTTGATCAAACTGTGGAGTATCTTTATCTTTGGCCGCTTGTTTATCGTCAATATTATAAAGCGCAAGTTGACAGTCTAACGGACCATTTTTAAATTTATAACGCTTAAAACTTGCTAGTTTTAACATTGATAACAATTCAATATTGCCAGTTAAAATAGCAATACGCCATTGCTGAAACTCAAGTTTTAGTTTTTGACCAAGTAATACAAAGTTTTCAACTAATTCAGGTAACTCACCAATACGCTCTCCATAAGGCGGGTTAAATAACATAGTACCATTTTCACCAAAAGTATTACTTAACTCGTTAATATCTGACTGCTCAAAAGTAATATGCTGTTCAACCCCTGCATTCTTAGCATTTTGTTTAGCCGTTTTTAAAACGTGTTCATCAATGTCTTTACCAAAGGTTGTTAATGCCAGAGATGACATACCTTTAGTCGAAGCGACGGAAGCTTTAGCCAGTTCTTCTTTAAAAGTAGCGTCGTTATGCTTTAACCAAAATTCAAAGCCCCAATGCTGACGATCTATTCCAGGCGCATAATTACCCGCCATAAAACACGCTTCAATTAATACAGTACCTGAACCACACATAGGATCTAACAAAGGTTTTGATGTATCTTCTAACCAACCTGAACGTTTGATAATTGCGGCCGCTAAATGCTCTTTTAACGGTGCAGCACCTGTATGTTCACGATAACCACGTTGAAACAAACTACGCCCTGAAAAGTCAACGTAAAATACAGTTTGTTGTCTAAGTAACCTTGCTTGGAAACGAATATGTGGGTTAGTTTTATCTACAGATGGGCGTTCAACCCCTTGATTTCTAAAATGATCGACCACAGCATCTTTCACCGTTAACCCACCAAATTGGCTATTTCTAATCTCTTCACTTTTACCAACAAAGTCTATTGAAAATGTATTGTTAGCATCAAAGTGTTCACTCCAATTTATTGTACAAGCACTTTTATATAACTCATCTTTATTGTTAGTTTCACCCTCACCTATTTGTAATAAAATACGAGTAGCAAGACGAGTATATAAACATATTTTATATCCTAACGTTAACGAAGCCGAAAAATAAACACCTTCTGGCTTTTGAACAACATGTTCACCACCTAAAGAGGTTATTTCTTCGGCAAGTAAAATTTCTATACCGGGCGACGTTAACGCTAAATATTGCTGCACTATAACTTCCAACTATAATTTCAAATAAAGGGATTAAATAATATTGGCGACGATTATAAACAAATAGCGCTTTGGTCGATAGCCATTTGTACAATTAACTATTTTAAAATTGCGTTTATTTTAAAGCTAAAGCCCTTTATTGTTCGGAATAACAGCAGTTAGTGCAATTATTCTACCAATATGAAAAAAATCATGAAAACAGGTTGCAATTATTTGGAACAATCCTTAATATACGCCTCGCTTTCACTAGGAAGCACTTCTTAAGTTTGAATTAAAACAACTTGGCTTTCTTCTTAAGTTAATTAAGAAGTCATTCGGACGCGGGATGGAGCAGCCTGGTAGCTCGTCGGGCTCATAACCCGAAGGTCGTCAGTTCAAATCTGGCTCCCGCAACCAATTCTTTATTAAGTTTAGAATTAAAATAAAACTTATATGGGATGTACGACCTTAGGTCGTCAGTTCGCTCACGTTTAAATAGTGGCTCCCGCAACCAATTCTTT
>NZ_BNAH01000002.1 GCF_014653195.1 Thalassotalea profundi | reverse complement strand
CTAAAATCATATTAATATAATGACCGCTTTGGGCTTTTTTTATCAAATTATAATTCTTGATTTTACAGGTTTTTGATTGAATTAAGTACAATTCTCTTATCAAACGCAGGGCTGATTTGTATCGGTTAAAATGTCGCTAGATAAGCGAAGGCTAACGTCCGGTTTCGTATCAAAGTGACTATTGGGGTTAGTGATTTTTAATAACCTTTCACAACCGCTCTAGGTTTATAGCAGTCTTTAGTTATCAAACACAAATGTCCGCTTTGGGCTTTTTGCAACATCAATAAATTACTATATCTAGTAGTACTCAATATCTAAAGTATCAGTATATGGTGTTTTGGCGTGATCCAGATCACAATATCTTGTGTTTTAAGTTTTATAAATAAATATATTCAGTAGCATTGAGCAATCGTACGAAATAGTTAAATTGCGAACAATAATGAAAAGGAAAAACAATGACGACTGAATCTACTGCCACTACCACTGAATCAATTGAGCTGCAGCCAGCCTCATGGGATATCTGGGATAAAAAATATCGTTTAAAAGATAAACATGGTAATCCACAAGAACATACTACCAGTGATACTTTCCACCGAGTGGCAAAAACATTAGCCTCAATCGAGCCTAAAAATAAAAAGCATTGGCAAGAAAAATTTATTTGGGCAATGGAGTGTGGTGCTTATCCTGCTGGGAGGATAATTTCAAATGCGGGCGCTGAACATTTTAAGCCTGCCACATCAACCATAAATTGCACGGTTTCAGGAACAATAGATGATTCAATGACGGGGATTTTGTCGCAAGTGCATCAAGCTGGACTTACCTTAAAAGCAGGTTGCGGTATCGGTTACGAGTTTTCCACTTTACGGCCAAGCGGCGCTTATGTGGCAGGTGCTGGAGCTACTACGTCTGGCCCTTTATCTTTCATGGATATCTTCGATAAAATGTGCTTCACCATAAGTTCTGCTGGTGGGCGGCGTGGTGCACAAATGGGCGTGTTTGATATTTGTCATCCAGACGTTAAAGAATTTATTTTGGCAAAAAGAGAAGATGGACGATTACGACAATTTAATTTATCACTACTGATTAGCGATAATTTCATGGATGCGGTTAAAAAAGATCAAGATTGGCCATTGGTATTTCCTATATCTCATAAAGAGCTAAGCGCAGACAATATTGATTTAAATGACGCTTCGTTAATTCATTTCAAAGAAAATTGTTACAGCGATGAATTTATAAAAGCCCATGATTATATTGTAAATGAACAAGGACTGATCGCCTGTAAAATATATCAAACACTGCCAGCAGCTAGGCTGTGGGATATGATCATGAGCAATACTTTTGATTACGCAGAGCCTGGTTTTTTATTGATCGATCATGCTAATGATATGAACAATAATTGGTTTTGTGAGCAATTGCGGGCCAGTAATCCTTGTGGTGAGCAAATTCTACCGCCTTATGGTGCCTGTTTATTGGGGTCAATTAACTTAGTGAAATTTGTTGAAGCACCTTTCACAACTAAAGTGAAATTTAACTGGGATAAATTTAAAGAAGTCACCAAAGTGTTTACTCGAATGCTAGATAACGTTGTTGAAATCAATGGATTACCTTTAGCTGAACAACAACAAGAAATTGAAAGTAAACGCCGACATGGTATGGGCTATTTAGGGTTAGGATCCGCATTAACCTTGCTAAAAATACCCTATAACAGTCCGCAAGCTATAGCATTTACTGAAGAAGTTTCAAAAGTATTGGCTATTACTGGTTGGCAAGAAGCACTTAATTTAGCCAAAGAAAAAGGCCCAGCGCCAATATTGGCGCAAAACTTTACGGTGACTAAAAAAATGCTATTACAACGACCTGAAATGGTGGCTGATGGTATTAAAGTAGGTGATAGCATTAAAGGTGCTGTATTACATGCAAAATATAGTCGTTATATGCAACGTATTGCCCAAGAACGACCAGAGCTGGTGGCTGAATTAGCAAAAGTAGGGGCACGTTTTACGCATCATAGTTCAATTGCCCCAACAGGTACATTAGCGTTGAGTTTAGGTAATAACGTCTCGAACGGTATTGAGCCAAGTTTTGCTCATGAATATCACCGAAATATCATTCGTGAAGGAAAAAAATCAAAAGAATCAGTAGCCGTTTCTAGTTTTGAACTCTTGGCTTACCGCCAGTTAGTTAATTCAAGAGCTTTGGCATTTACTGACGATGAAAATAAGAAATTACCTGACTATTTTATTGCAAGCGACACAATAAGCCCAGGTGCTCATGTTGATATTCAAGCTGCAGCTCAGTATTGGATAGATTCATCTATATCAAAAACTATCAATATTCCTACCGATTTTAGTTATGACAAATTTAAAAACATTTATATGTATGCTTACGACAAAGGCCTAAAAGGCTGTACTACCTTCCGTTTCAACCCTGAAGTTCACCAAGGGGTGTTAGTAAAAGAGCAAGACTTAGCGAATGTGAATTACGAATTTACTTTAGCCGATGGCACGGTAATTACAGCTAAGGGGAATGAAAACATTATTTACGATGGTGAAGTTCATAGTGCAGCTAATCTTCACGATGCTCTAAAAGAGGGCTATTACGGGAAATTATAACTTCTGTATGAAAAATAAGTAGTTAAGCCACAAGTTAAGAATAATTAAAAACTAAGGGAAATTTATGAGAGAGATTACTCAAACAATAACGTCAGCCAAAGTAAAGGTAAATGACGAGATAGTAATACCAGAGTACGAAACCAATAGTACTACTCAATATAATCAAGCTATTAAATTAAATGAAACTATCAAACGACCAGAAACTTTGGTTGGTTCTACCTATAAAATCAAACCACCAATATCTGATCATGCTTTGTACATAACGATTAATGATATTTTGTTAAACCAAGACACAGAGCAAGAATCGCGTCGCCCATTTGAGATTTTTGTCAACTCAAAAAACATGGAGTTTTATTCTTGGATAGTTGCGTTAACACGCGTTATTTCGGCAGTTTTTCGTAAAGGTGGGGACTGCACCTTTTTAGTGGAGGAACTAAAAGCAGTGTTTGATCCTAAAGGTGGCTATTATCAACGAGGCACTGGTATTTATATGCCGTCGGTTGTTGCAGATATTGGACATGTTGTTGAAACTCATTTAAAGGCACTAAATATGATGCCTGATAGCAAAATTGATAGTGAGCAACAAGCTTATATTCAACAAAAGAGAGCCGCAGTTACTAGTTCAGAGGAAGGATATAATGAAAAAGAAGATAAACATACAAGCTTTCCTTCGGCGGCAAGTAAATGTAATAAATGTTATCAAAAGTCGGTAGTGTTACTTGATGGTTGTGCTACTTGTTTAAATTGCGGTGACTCAAAATGCAGTTAACATCAATTTTATGAGAGATTTTATTCATGTTTTTACTAGAAAATCCCTCGCGATTAAAAAATATACGTGATCTTTAGGAATTACCTCTGTATAATGCGCGCTCCCTGACGTTACAAATGTCTAATATCCCCAAGATACTAGACGACGGACTCGATACTCGAAGGGGTAATGGCGTAGTCTTTTAACTGACAGTCTCATGTTGAGGTTGTTTTTTAGTAACATTTTAATATTGGGTTTTTTAAATGAAAACTTTTGTAGCTAAACCAGAAAGCGTACAACGCGAATGGTTTTTAGTGGACGCTGAGAATAAAACTCTTGGTCGTATCGCTACTGAAATTGCAAGCCGTTTACGCGGTAAGCACAAGCCAGAATACACTCCTCACTGTGATACAGGCGATTATATCGTTGTTATCAATGCTGAAAAAGTTCGTGTTACTGGTAACAAAGCGAAAGGTAAAATTTATTACTCGCATACTGAATTCCCTGGCGGTCTTAAGCAAATTAGCTTTGAAAAGTTAATTGAAAAAGCGCCAGAGCGTGCGATTGAATTTGCTGTTAAAGGTATGTTACCTAAAGGTCCTTTAGGTCGTGAAATGTACCGTAAGCTTAAAGTGTATGCTGGTGCTGAGCACAAGCATGCTGCACAACAACCACAACTTTTGGAGCTGTAAGCAATGGCTGATAATCAATATTACGGTACTGGTCGTCGCAAGAGCTCAACTGCTCGTGTGTTTATGAAAGCTGGTAACGGTGCAATTACAATTAACAAGCGTGATATTTCTGAATATTTTAGCCGTCCTACGGCTCGTATGGTTGTTCGTCAACCATTAGAATTAGTGGAAATGTTAGAAAAGTTTGACTTTAACATTACTGTTATTGGTGGTGGTATTTCTGGTCAAGCTGGCGCAATTCGTCACGGTATCACTCGTGCATTAATGGAGTTTGACGAAACTTTACGTGCTGATTTACGTAAAGCTGGTTTCGTTACTCGTGATGCTCGTAAAGTTGAACGTAAGAAAGTTGGTTTACACAAGGCTCGTAAAAAGCCACAATTTTCAAAACGTTAATATTTTATTTATCGTTCAAAAAGCCAGCACTTATGCTGGCTTTTTTATTGACATTTTTAACGTAAAACTTCTCAATTTTTAATTGAAAAAAGAATCATTTACAATAAAGGTTCATAGAAAGTCACCATAACATCTTTTTATTCATATCTAACTGAGGTTCCAGTGAAATTTCCCTTGTAAAAAATAGGGCTTTTCTTTATGATCGTAAAAATTTTTTGTCGCTAGTTTGCTTAAATAAAATGCGGTGTTACTTTATTTAAGTTAATTAACGAAATGTTTTGTTTAGATAGAATAATAATTGGAGATGTTGGATGAGCAATGCGCCCGTGAATAACGGCCGTCGACGCTTTTTAACCGCGGCTACTTCGGTAGTAGGTGGTGTAGGTGTTGTCGGTGTAGCTGTGCCTTTCATTGGATCCTGGAACCCAAGTGCCCGAGCGAAAGCTGCGGGGGCTCCAGTTGAGATCAATGTCAGCAAAGTACAGCCTGGTCAATTAATTCGTGCTGAATGGCGCGGTAAGCCTATTTATGTAATACGTCGTACCGAAGAAACGTTAAAAGCATTAGCCAATCATGAAGATCAATTACGTGATCCTGAGTCAGTTGAACCTCAACAACCTGACTATGCAACTAACGAATACCGTTCTATTAAACCTGAGTTCATGGTGGCGTTAGGGGTATGTACTCATTTAGGTTGTGCTCCTACTTACCATAAAGATGACTTCTCTGAAATGGTTGAAGGTGTTAAAGGTGGATTTTTCTGCCCTTGTCATGGTTCTAAGTTTGATTTGGCTGGTCGCGTATTTCAAGGGGTACCAGCACCATTAAATCTTGTTGTACCTGAGCATTCATTCCCAACGGAAGGCACCTTACTTATCGGTGTCGGTCAAGGAGAAGCATAATGAATAATTTTATGGCTTGGATCGAAAAGCGCTTACCTCTCATGGATGCCATGAATAAGCATGCGGCACAATATCCTGCACCGAAAAACTTCAATTTTTGGTATGTTTTTGGGATTCTAGCGTCAGTTATCTTAGTTAACCAAATTGTAACGGGTATCTGGTTAACGATGAACTACGAACCTTCTGGCGCAGGGGCATTCGCATCAATTGAATATATCATGCGTGATGTTGATTACGGTTGGTTACTACGCTACATGCACTCTACAGGGGCATCGGCTTTCTTTATCGTTATTTATATGCATATGTTCCGTGGTTTATTATATGGCTCTTATCAAAAGCCTCGCGAATTATTATGGATCTTTGGTATGTTCATCTTCTTAGTGTTGATGGCTGAAGCATTTATGGGATACCTATTACCTTGGGGTAATATGTCTTACTGGGGAGCTCAGGTTATTATATCGCTCTTTGGTGCAATTCCTGTTATTGGTGAAGAGTTAACTATTTGGATCAAAGGTGATTATGTAATTTCTGGAGCAACGTTAAATCGCTTCTTCGCATTACATGTAATTGCGTTACCATTAGTACTTGTAGTACTTGTTTTCTTACATATTCTTGCTTTGCATGAAGTTGGTTCTAACAACCCTGATGGCACTGATATTAAAAAACCTAAAGGTAGTGTTCCTCCGGAAGAGTTAAGTAAATTTAAATTTCATAAACAATATTCTGAAAAGTACGATATTGTTGATGCGATTCCGTTTCATCCATATTACACAGTGAAAGATTTAGTCGCTGTTGTTATTTTCTTGATTGTTTTTTGTTGGGTCATGTTTTTTATCCCAGAAGGTGGTGGTTACTTTATTGAGGCGCCAAACTTTGAACCAGCTAACGGATTAAAAACACCTGAGCATATTGTACCTGTATGGTATTTTGGCCCATTCTTTACCATTTTACGAGTTATCCCAGATAAATTATTTGGTATGATTGGTATGTTTGCTGCTATTGGAATGTTATTTGCGTTACCTTGGTTTGACCGCGGTATTGTTAAATCAATACGTTTTCGTAGTAAGCTACACTTTTTGAACTTAACACAGTTTGCTATTAGTTTTATTGTTTTAGGTATTTTAGGTACGCTTCCAGCAACAGATTTCTTAAATATGGTTGGTCGTGTAGCTAGCTTAGGTTACTTTGGTTTCTTTATTGCGCTTTGGTTTTACAGTAAAAATGAAAAAACTAAGCCAGTACCAGAGAGGGTGTCAGGATAATGAAAAAATTTATTATTGCAGTGTTAGCTATTTTACCTACTTTGGTATTTGCAGCAGGCCCTAGCGCACAACTTGATAGTGCGAATAACGACCTAGCGGATAAAGAGTCTTTAAAACGAGGCTTTCAATCGTACATTAATTACTGCCTTGCGTGTCACCAATTAAAGTATCAACGTTATAACCGTACGTTCGCCGATTTAGGTATCGATGAAAAAGAAGGTGTTGCTAACTGGATGCCTACAGGTGAAAAGCCAGGTGATCACATTACTAACAATATGCCAGCAAAAGAAGCGGCGAAATGGTTTGGTACTGCGCCACCTGATTTAACATTAGAAGCTCGCTTTAGAAGTCCAGATTATATTTATACATATTTACACTCTTTTTATGTTGATGAAAACCGTCCGTTCGGTGTTAACAATAAAGTATTTAGAGATGTGGGTATGCCTCATGTGTTGCAAAATTTGCAAGGTGTGAGAACAATGGATGAACACGGTAATTTATCAGCTGCAACTGGTGGAACAATGTCACCAGAGCAATATGATAACTTTGTTCGTGATTTGACCAACTTTTTAGAATATGTTGGAGAGCCAAATAAACTGGAGCGTAAAGCTTTAGGCTATTGGGTAATTGGATTCTTATTTATCTTATTAATCTTTGCGTATTTATTAAAAGTTGAATATTGGAGAGATGTTCACTAAATGTGAATAATCCACTTTTATATAAGTGGAGATAACATCTTTCTTTGGGGGCATATAGCCCCCTTTATTAGTTTTACATTATTTGAATTATTGGAGGCGAAATGGCCGTTGCTGCAAACAAACGCTCTGTGATGACGTTATATTCACATGCAGATAATATGTATAGCCATCAAACACGTATTGTGTTGGCGGAAAAAGGCGTTGGTGTAGACATACATTTAGTGGATTTGGCTAATTTGCCTGAAGATCTTTTAGATCTAAACCCGTACGGTACAGTTCCTACTTTAATTGACCGAGAATTAGCATTATATGAAGCTTCAATTATTATTGAATATTTAGATGAGCGCTTTCCTCACCCACCATTGATGCCTGTTTATCCGGTATCACGTGGTCGTAGTCGATTAATGATGCACCGCATTGAAAATGACTGGTATAGTCTAGCTAAAATTATTTTAGATGGACCTGCAGATGAAGCTGAAAAAGCTCGCTTGGAATTAAAAGAAAGCTTATTGAGCGTAGCGCCTATTCTTAATGAAGCGCCTTATTTTATGAGTGAAGAATTTAGTTTAGTGGATTGTTATTTAGCTCCTTTATTATGGCGTTTACCTGCAATGGGAATTGAGTTGGATGGACAGGGTTCTAAAGAAATGAAGTCATACATGCTTAAATTGTTTGAACGTGAATCATTTCAAGCTTCATTAACAGAAGCTGAGCGTGAACTACGTTTTGGTCATGAAGGTTAATGACAGATAAAATGACATCGACTAAGCCTTATATTGTTAGGGCTTTTTACGATTGGATCTCAGATAATGAATTAACACCTTACATTGTTGCTGATGTTTCAGTTTATGGCGTGATAGTGCCGATGGCTTTCGTAAATGATGGTCAAATAACTTTAAATATCTCATCTTCAGCTGTTGGTGCAATTTCAATGCTGGGTGATCAAATTGAATTCAGTGCACGGTTTGCAGGAAAACTTGAACATTTAGTTATTCCTTATGGTGCTGTAGCAGCAATTTATGCGAAAGAAAACGGTGCTGGTACTCAATTACCAATTGAACACCCTGAAGTTGAAGAGCAGGCGTCGTCAAAAACGATAGCCAGTGAATTAAAGAGTGTTGACTGCTCAACAAGTGAAAAAAGTAAAGCTGAAACTAAGTCTAAAAGTGAAAAGTCACGCCCGAGTTTAAAAGTGATTAAATAGCTGAACTATAGCGTATTACTTAATATAAAAATCCACCTTTTTGGTGGATTTTTATATTTAAGCCGCTAATTTTAGTGAACTTTAAGACGAGTACAGTAAGAACTTATTCACTGATATATTCAAACATTTTAAATACGCGGTTAACGCCGCCAACATTACGAGCTATTTCTACAGCCTTATCACCGTCTTGTTTTTTCACTAGGCCCATGAGAAAAACTTCCCCATTTTCAGTGATGACTTTAACGTTTGATGCATCAAGAGAGTTACTTTTGAAAATAGCTGTTTTAACTTTTGATGTAATCCACACATCGTTACTACGCGTTGTAATGGCCGTTAAATTACTAATACGAATTTGATTATGTATTTGTTGAACACCGTTGATTTTTTCAATAGTTTTAATCGCTAATTCTTTTAAATAAGCATTAGTGGCTTGGCCAACAACTAAAACACTGCCATTAAGACTCACGACCTGTAAATTTGTATTATCAGATAAACCTTCAACTTTTCTTAAAGCACTATGGGCTTCTAACTCTAATTGTTGATCATTAATCTGTGTACCAATTGTTCTATTATCTGTAGCAATAGCTGCTCCACCAACTACACCGACAACAGCAGCAGCCATACAGCCTTGTAATATTGCCGCCGTAGCTAGTACTACAATACTCTTAGATAGTTTCATATTAGCTTTCTTCTTGTGGGAATAAGGTAGTATCTATCATATCGCATAAACAATGAATTGCGACCAAATGAACTTCTTGAATACGTGCGGTACGACCTGAAGGTACACGGATCTCAACATCATTCTCTCCAAGTAAACCGGCAATGTCTCCACCGTCTTTACCGGTTAACGCAACAATAGGCATGTCTCGAGCTAGTGCTGCCTCAATGGCTTTAATAACATTACTAGAGTTACCACTTGTTGAAATAGCTAATAAAACATCGCCTTGGTTGCCTAATGCTCGTACTTGTTTAGAGAATACTTCATCCCAATGATAGTCATTAGCGATAGAGGTGAGGGTCGAGCTGTCAGTGGTTAAGGCAATGGCGGGTAAGCTAGGGCGTTCAGTCTCATATCGATTAAGTAATTCAGCAGAAAAATGTTGAGCATCAGCAGCAGAACCACCATTACCACAAGCAAGAATTTTATGACCATTAAGTAAACTTTGTACCATGATCATACCGGCTTGCTCTAGTGGTGCGGCAAGGACCTCACTGGCAGCAATTTTGGTTTGAATACTTTCTGTAAAGTTACTTTTGATTCGATCTAACATTAGTATCACTCTCAGTTAAAGGCATTTTTAAGCCAGTTAATTTGTGGTTTTGCAATACTGTTAATATTGCCTTCAATAGCAACCACATCGAAACGGTAAGCGGTATTATATTCATTTAATCCATGTTGTTGGAGATAAATAGCCGCAGTTTTGATAATTTTTTGTTGCTTCTTAGTTGATATGGCAGAAATAGCGCCGCCAAATACCGTATTTTTTCGGTATTTTACTTCAATAAAAACGAATACCTCATTGTCTTTCATTATTAGGTCTATTTCGCCCCAACGACTATGAAAGTTCTGCTCAATAAAAATTAAACCTTCCTCTTGGATATGTTCTTTAGCAATTTGTTCCGCAAGTTGTCCGTGTGTATTAGAATAATTTTTATCTTTATTAGCGATCCATCGCAATTTCTTCTGCCTTATCGTTTTGATATTTTCCCCAAAGTAAACTTCGGCTGAGAATATTGTTAGTATTTAATTGCAATATACCTGTTTGCCCAAAATGGCGAACATATGGGTGCTGTTGCATAGCAAATATCTTATCTATAAGGCTTAAGCTGTCGTAACCCATTGCAAAGATTCTCTCCAGGCCATCACTTCGGTTTGGCCAAAGTTTGTGGCTAAGTTGGTGTAATGAAGTGTTTTGCTGTGAGCTAGATAAAAGCCAAGGCATTTCAGTGAATATTAACCCCGCTAAATCTCTTGAGTCACTGGCATCAGATTGAGCACTATGGCTGCGAGAGCTAGCATATACAGGAATACGTTTAGCAAAGGGGCTAATATTGACGTCAATAAATGGCTTAAGTAACCGAGTCTCAGATACTGAGCCAACGACATAAATCATATCTATATCACGACGATTTCTTGGTTCGCTACCTAATTTTTGTTTAATGCGAGATTTAATTCTATTGATACGCGTTTCACTATTATCAATACCTAAGCTGGTTTTTAATACCTTTTGCATGTTTTTATCACGATCAAAGTATACGACATCAGGTGTCGTTGATGTGATTTTTTGCCATGTATTTAAAAAGGTTTGAGTAATGCGTTGGCTAACATTATCTCGATGGCTTAATACTAATGGGTGCTTAAACTGTTTATTACTTAATGTTGTAGCCGCTTGAATAGCTTCATCTTCGGGACGCATTGAAAAGGCGACTTGATGCGCTTTTAATGTTAACTCACTTGGAATATTCAGTAGTAAAGTTGGTATAGTTAATTCTTCTAACGCTAAATAAGCATCAACGTTTTCTCTCAATAATGGTCCAATAACATAATCAACATTAAGTTCTGTTAACTGTTGGGGTAATTGCGCCATATCGAGTTGCTCTGCATCAATAAAATGTAGTGTTTTCTCACTATCATTATTAAATGCCGCTAATATTCCTTGCTGAGCGACCTTGCCAGCGAGTTCCTGCTTACCTGTCAATGGTAATATAATTGCTATATTTTCAAGTTTATTAATTTGTGAATTAATTAAAGTAGTTTGTAATTGCTGAACAATTATATTGCCAGGATGCGTTGGGTAACTTCTCTGCCATTGGGTCAAATAACGTTGAAACGTGTCATTGTTATCACCAAACTTAAAAGCAAAGTTGATTAATTGTTGCCAACCTTTAAAAAAAGGAGGATTACGCATAGCTAATTGCTCAATTTGCCAATTAGATAGGTGAGATAAACGTTGCCAAATAAAATTTACATCGTTATCTGTTACATTATTGTTTTTAGCAAATGCGTGTAATTGCGCGTCTACGCTACTAATAATATCATCACGTAATATAAGTAATTCTTGTTTTAAAGTTAGGTAGCGCAATGAGGGCTCAATAGAGTATTTGTGTTGAAGTTCTTCAATTAGATTATATACTTCAGTTGCGGTTTCGACTTGTTGTAATGAAGTTAGCCCTTGCAATTTAATTAATTGTAATTGTATTTTCTTATCTGGCTCTTCAATAAATGTTAATAATTGGTGAGCTAACCAAATAGCTTGATGATATTGCTGCTCAATTAGCAACTGCTCACTAGCAGAAATTAATTCAATACTAGCTTGCTCAACAGGCAGATCTTGTGCATTTTGAATTAACTGTGAGGCACTTAATATAGATGATTGAACTTGATGAATATTCGTAATTTGTTCTGATACTTTTATTCTTTTACTCGGTTGATTTGAAGAACAACTGATAAGTACGCAGCCTGTTAAAATGACGCATAAAAAACTGGGTAAACTACAATTTATTTTATAAAAGCTCAAAGTTAAATCCTGCGCGTTGCAATAGTGGTATATAAGCAGTAGTGGTATATAATAAACGTCATTTCTTTGAGTCTCAATATAAGTAATTCATATGACTACTACATTTGTCGAACCAAGCACATTATACATAGTGGCAACGCCAATCGGCAATCTTGCTGATATTAGTCAACGAGCATTAACTATATTAGAGCATGTTGATGTTATTGCTTGTGAAGACACTCGACACACCCAAAAATTATTATCTGCTTATTCGATCAAAAATAAAACGTTATCGTTACATGACCATAATGAAACTTATCGACAAACGCAAATAGAAGAAATGCTTAATGAAGGCAAAAGTATTGCTTTAGTGTCAGATGCAGGCACTCCATTAATTAGTGATCCTGGCTATCATATTGTGAGCTATTTAAAACAACTTAATCATAAAGTTGTTCCTATTCCGGGAGCATGTGCTGCCATAACAGCATTGTCTGCCGCCGGATTAGCTACAGATAAGTTCTCTTTTGAAGGTTTTTTACCTTCTAAACAAGGTGCTAGACAAAAAGTATTAACTGAACTGGTTAATGAGTCACGTACCATGGTTTTTTATGACGCACCACGCCGAGCAATTGATACGGTAGGCGATATTGTTGAAGTTTTTGGTAGTGATAGAAAAATAGTAATAGCACGAGAATTAACCAAAACCTTTGAAACTATTCATAGTGATACTGCGGGTGACTTTTTAAAGTGGCTTGAGCAAGATCCCAATCAACTAAAAGGCGAAATGGTATTAATAATTGAAGGTTTTAAAGCTGATCCTAATGCTATTCCTAACAAAGCAATAGAAACACTCAAAATATTGCTTACCCATATGAAACCTAAAATTGCTTGCGCAATTATTGCCGATATTTATGACATTAAAAAGAATTCACTTTATGAAATAGCTTTAGAACTGAAAGATTAGGGTGTCGACTCGAATCTAAAAGCTAAACACGAAAGGTTACTTCTCCAATGGCGTAATGGAATAATTAGCAATATCAGCCCCTAATTTAACACAGCGTTGAAAAGCAGAGCGTGACTTTAAACGCTGCAAATAAGTTAAGGTTTGTGGTTGATAGTTACTTGCTAAACCTAATAACTCACCCAAATAAAGTGCATACCCAACAGCAATGTCGGCAATGGTGAACCTATTATTAACCAAGTACTCTTGCTCAATTAAGCGTTGATTAACCATTTTAAGTCGTGATAGAAACCAAATTTTATAGTCTTGAACAATTTGTGAATTTTGTCGGTTTTTGGGTTCAAATTGTGAATATCGTAATAATAAAGTTTGTGGGAAGGTTAAAGTAGCATCGCTTTGAAAAAGCCAGTTTAAATAATCGCCGTAATTTTTATTACTATTTTCAACACCAAAATGACCTTGGTTATAGTGTTCAACTAAATACAATAACATTGCGCTTGATTCTGTTAGATTGGTATTGTCGTCTATTAACAAAGGCACTGTACCTAAAGGGTTTAATGCTAAGTACTCTTTTGCTAATACGCGAGGTGGAAAAGGTAGGCAATGTAATTCATAAGGTAATTGCATTTCCTCCAATGCCCAAAGTACGCGTAAAGAACGAGTGTTGTGGCAATGCCAAAGTTTAATCGTCATTTATGTAGCTCTTATCGCTATTTCTACCATTTTAATGTGGGCTAATATATCACTACTGATTTTTATAGGAAATTATCTTGAGATGATTTACTCATTGGTATTAACTTGTTTTTAAGGTATTATCCGCCGCGAGTTGACTAGACAATCGCTGCTTTATCGTTGTATTTGTTGTTTCGGCATTAGATATACGGGTAAAGGGGAGGAAAGTCCGGGCTCCATTGAGCAGGGTGCCAGGTAACGCCTGGGAGGCGCAAGCCTACGACAAGTGCAGCAGAGAGAAGACCGCCGATGGTTATCTTTCGAGATTTCACAGGTAAGGCTGAAAGGGTGCGGTAAGAGCGCACCGGACCACTGGTAACAGCTGGTTGCAGGGTAAACTCCACCCGGAGCAAGACCAAATAGGGTTTCATTACTTTAAATAGTATACGCGTGGCTCGCGTGGAAACCGGGTAGGTTGCTTGAGCCTTAGAGCGATTTAAGGCCTAGACGAATGATTGTCACTTTTCTTTTGAAAAGCTACAGAACCCGGCTTATGTGTCAGCTCACTAATTTTAGTAACCGCTTGTTTTTGCAAGCGGCTTACTAAAACCTATTACACTTCAAATTGTTAGATTCAAAGAATAGTACATGGCGTGATATACGGTTTGTTTCCTATTTCAACTTTTCAGTTTCAAAAATTCACATAGAAATATGTTTTAGCAACACTTTTTGCCTGATATGACTTATACACAATTTCAAATAGTAATAATTTGGTACACGTTTTGATTAACGGTGCATTATTCAACTAAGTTAAATGAAAGTAATTGCTGGTACTAAGTATTTTGATATATGCTGTGCATTTTTATTTTTGAATAAACTACCTAATCTATTTGTGGCTGCTAATTCATTTTAGATGTTTTTTTATATTTACGTTTAAATTTTGTTGATAATATTTTCTTTGTTATTTTAATTTCGTTGTTTAAAGTAATAATGCCTCTAACTAAGTCTCCAGTTAAGCTATATTGTTGCATACCAAAGAAGAAGGGAAAATTGTACGCTATAAAGCAGAAAGCTCTGATAACGTTTCTCAAGTTAAAGGGAAAAAAGTTGGTTCCGCTTATCAATTGGGTAATGGCGAAATTATTTATATTCCTGATGGCGATTTATAGAGATTACTTGGGCTTTTGAGTTTTCCTTCGCAGCAATACGAGGGAAACGTTAAGTACTTTTATTAATCCATTTATCTCTTTCTTCAAGCCAATTGATGTATTCTTTTTCATTGTACCCTACGTCTAAAAATAATTGTTTTACTTTCCCTGTACTAATCAATTTTTCGATAGCTGAATCAATACGTTTCGCAATACTAATCATTCTAGGTGTTTGATTATAGATAGTATGAATGGTTTTAGTGACCAAAGGAGGCTGAACTGCAAAAATACAGTTTTTGTTTAATATTTTTTTTGCTCTCACTGTACAATATGTGTTGGCGAGAGATTCAGTAAAAATAGCGTAGTCTAATTTTTGTTTAACGAGTAGATCGAATAATTCCTCGGAGCTACTTTTTTGATAAATACTATTAAAGCCAATACTTTTAGCTAAACCATCAGCAACTGATTTTGTAGTAGTACCAATTATTTTATGTTCTTTGTTAATCTCTTCCAGTGGCAATGATTCTGGCTGAAAAGAATACAAATAAAGATTATCAAAGGATAATGGTTGACTGAAAACGCTAAACCTTTCACGTTCATGGGTATAGTAGCCAGCAATTAGCATATCAAGTTGTTTCTTCTCAATAGCATTTAAAGCCCTTAGCCATAAATATTGTTTAGTTTTTAAAGTTATACCTTCGTTTTTTGCTGCTAATTGAAAAAGTTGCCAAGTGAGATTGTATGAACGTGAATACTTGATGTGATTATCATGATTAGCATAAAGCGCTACAGATATGCTTTCAGCAAAACTAAAAATAGGAAAAAGAAGTAAGAAAATAAATATTTTCATAGTAAGTTGAAAGCGTAATCTAATAGTAAAGTTATTATAAAAGGGTTAATACAACTGATAAAGCTGATGCATTATGCGCTTTTGGTAAGGCAAATAAAAGTGATTAGCAAAGAAAATAATCGATTAAGGTTGTTTCTATGTGCCACTATAATATTGTTGCAGGGTTTAACATATTATAGAAAGTAAAATATTTTATGATCGTTTATACTGTATTTGTTTTTTATAGAAAATTGAAAAATTCATCAAAATTTCTTTGATGGTGTCAAAACATCAAACATGAAGTAAAAATTGGTCGTAATGTTAAATAATTATTTTTTAAACCGCTGTTGATTACTCAATGAAAATTCCAAAAAGAATCCAACCTTTAGTTGATGATGGACTAGTCGATGAAGTAATCTCGCAATTGATGAGTGGCAAAGAGGCTACGGTATATACTGTTCGTTCAGGTGATACTATTCGCTGCGCTAAAGTTTATAAAGAGGCGAATAAACGTAGTTTCAAAAAAGCGGCACAATATCAAGAAGGACGTAAAAGTCGTAATAGCCGTCGAGCAAGAGCCATGGAAAAAGGTTCCAAATTTGGCCGTGCTCAACAAGAAGATGCATGGCAAAATGCTGAAGTTGATGCCTTGTATAAACTGGCTGTTGCTGGCGTAAGAGTACCAGAACCTTTTGGTTGCTTTGATGGTGTTTTATTGATGGAACTTATTACCGACGAAAATGGTGATGTGTCTCCACGATTAAATGACATTAGCATGTCGGCGGAACAAGCAATTGAAGATCACGATGTTATGATGGTGTATATCATGCGAATGCTGTGTGCTGGCATTATACATGGTGATTTATCTGAATTTAATGTATTAGTTGATCAGTATGGTCCAGTGATCATTGATTTACCACAAGCGGTAGACGCAGCGGCAAATAATAATGCTAAAAGTATGCTAGATCGCGACGTAATGAATATGACCACATATTATAGTCAATATGCCCCTGAATTATTAAAAACGCGCTATGCCGATGAAATGTGGGCGCTTTATGAAAAAGGTGAGTTGACCCCCGATACAGAATTAACAGGCTACTTTAAAGAAAACACTGAGTCTGCTGATGTTGATACCGTTCTTGAAGAAATCAAAGCAGCATTTTTAGAAGAGGAAGCGCGAATTGAACGAATTCGGCAGGCTAATTCTGACGAGATGGAGTAATAATTACCATTTGGCATAATTAGCCAAATGGACCCTGTAACAAAATCTGTGTAACTGCCTATCATTAATACCCATGTAGGGTTTAGGATAGGCATACTATGAATAAGAAAGAACTTGAAGCGTTTGCGAAGCAAGCCGCTAAATCGATTAAAACCGAAGCAGACTTAACTGACTTTCGTAAAATGCTAACTAAGGTAACGGTTGAAGCAGCACTTAACGCTGAATTAGACGAACACCTTGGTTATGCCCGCCATGAACAATCTGAGCATCAGAATTACCGTAATGGTTATTCACCTAAAACCATTCGTACAGAAGATGGCGAGGTTGATTTAAACGCACCTCGTGACAGAGACTCCAGTTTTGAGCCTCAGCTCGTTAAGAAAAACCAAACCCGTTTTACTTCGATGGATGACAAGATTTTATACCTGTATTCCAAAGGTATGACAACGCGAGATATCGTCGCAACGTTCAAAGAAATGTATGATGCTGATGTCTCACCAACACTTATTTCTAGAGTGACCAATGCGGTTATTGAACAAGTGGTTGAATGGCAAGCGAGACCACTCGATGCCGTTTACCCCATCGTTTATCTGGATTGTATCGTGGTTAAAATCAGGCAAGACAAACAAGTTATCAATAAAGCCGTTTACCTTGCGCTTGGCGTCAATGTTGAAGGCCATAAAGAATTGCTTGGCATGTGGATATCAGAAAATGAAGGCGCTAAGTTTTGGCTCAATGTGCTCACTGAGCTGCAAAATCGAGGCGTCAAAGATATCCTCATCGCTTGTGTTGATGGGCTAAAAGGATTTCCTGATGCGATTAATACCGTTTACCCTGATACGCAAATTCAGCTCTGCATTGTCCATATGGTGCGTAATTCATTGAAGTTTGTGCCCTGGAAAGACTACAAAGCTATCACAGCCGATTTAAAACGTATTTACCAATCCGTCACTGAAGATGACGCTTTGTTGTCACTTGAGCAATTTGAACAGCGCTGGGATAGCAAATACCCCAACATATCGCGCTCGTGGCGTAATAACTGGCAAAACGTCAGTACGCTATTTAATTACCCTGAGGATATACGCAAAGCAATTTATACCACTAACGCCATTGAGTCACTGAACAGTGTTATTCGTAAAGCGATTAAAAAGCGTAAGTTATTTCCTCATGATGATTCAGCGAAGAAAGTAATCTATTTAGCGATTGAGCAAGCATCGAAAAAATGGACGATGCCGATAAGAAATTGGAAAACGGCCTTGAATCGATTTATGATTGAATTCGAAGACCGTTTGAAAGATGTTATTTAAACTTGGCAGTTACACAAAATGTGTTACAGGGTCGCCAAATGGTAATTTATGAGTGTCTATACAAACCTTACTTTCTCGAAGCGTCTCTTGCTGCTTTAAACTCTGTTCCTTGGTACCAATTTGGCCACTCTTTAGAGTTGACTATATCTAAGCCAGTTAAGAAATATAGCTGTAAGTCTTCAATCGCACCATCCATGATCCAACTGTCGTTATATTCATCACTCGGACCATGGTAGTGGTTCGTGATGTATTCTTTGGCTTTTTCGTGTCCTAAAGCCATACCTTTTTCAATATGATCATAACCGGCATTAGGGTAAAGCATTGGCACACCGAACTTTGCTAATTCAAAATGATCCGAACGATAAAAATAACCTTTCTCTGCTGCTGGATCTTCAGCTAAATAACGACCTTGTGCTTTTGCATGTTTGGCTAAATAGGGCTCTAATTCACTCATGCCTTTGCCAATCACCAAGACATCTTTTGTACGGCCATAGTTATTTAAACCGTCCATATTTAAACCACCAATAGTATTCGCTAATGGCATTAATGGATTGGCAGCATAATAGGCTGAACCTAGAAGTCCTTGCTCTTCAGCAGTTACCGCTAAAAACATTACAGAGCGTTTAGGTTTTTCTTCCAATTTAGCGTAGGCTTTGGCTAATTCAATTAAACCAGCAGTGCCTGTGGCATTATCTAATGCGCCATTATAGATTTGGTCGCCTTCCGCCGTTGGATCTGTACCAATATGATCCCAATGTGCCATGTAGATGAATACATCTTCAGGAGATTCGGTGCCTTTAATTATTGCAGCAACATTACGTGAGTTGATATTGTTGGTTTTTGCTTTTATCGATGCTGTTGCGGTTGATTTTAATGGAACGGCTTTAAAACCTTGTGTTTGCGCTTTGCTATACATTTCGTCAAGGTCTAATCCAGATTTAGCGAATAAGGTTTTAGCTTGGTCTATCGTTATCCAAGCTTCCATAGAAGCTAGATTTTCACCTTTATCTTCTCGAACCATATCAAATTGAGGGCCTGTCCAACTAGCGCTTACCGTTGACCAACCATAAGCTGCTGGTTGTGTATCGTGAATAATGATGGCCCCTGAAGCTCCTTGTTTCGATGCTTCGTCGAATTTGTAATCCCAACGACCATAATAAGTCATGGCATTGCCGTTAAATAATGCTTCATTTTGTGTAGCATAGCCAGGGTCGTTAATTAACATAACTACGGTTTTACCTTTTACATCAATATCTTGATAGTCATTCCAGTTACGTTCAGGGGCATTAATGCCATAGCCTACAAATATCATTTCATTATCAGTGATAGAGGACGCTTCAACTTGTTGTCGAGTCCACATTACTTGGTCACTAGTGTAATTTAATGTAGTTGTTTCTCCGTTATTATCTGTAAAGGTTAAGGTAGGTTTATTAGTTACTTCTACTGACGTTAACGGTACAGATTGAAAATAACTATCACCATTGGCTGGTGCTAAACCAATTGTTTTAAAAGCTGAAGCTAGATAGTTAACGGTAAGTTCTTCACCTTCTGTGCCAGGAGCTCGACCGCCAAATTCATCTGAAGCTAAAGTTTTTATGTTAGCGGTATAAGTTGCTTCATTTATTGCACCCGTAGCTTTTTTGAGGCTATCGCTGATTTGTTTTTTCGATTCCACTACTGTCATATCGGTTGTTTGTGTTTCTTGCTTAACTGATTCATTACAACCAAAAAGCAGTGCAAGCGGAATAAGGGGGAGTATTGATTTTTTCATGTTTTTTCCTTTTATTATTGTTAATGGGCGTTACTTATAGCCACCAAATGAACCAGCAGGACCTGGAAAAACAACAGGACTTTCAAAGCCGTCTTTAGCAACGCTACTGACACCAAAAAAGTAGTTATCAATAACTATATTTTTTAATTCAAATTCAGTGACATCACCTACGTATTGGCTATTTGTCCATGTTGGCTCGGTAGTTAAACGCCAGTGAACACGATACCCTGCTAAGTTTTCTGCCATATCACCTTTTGGACGTTGCCATTTTAGAGTTGTTGATGCTTTAACTGCTCCCGATATTTCAGTATTTGCTGGCGGCGGCGGCGCCCAAGCCATTGCTGCCATAGTAACAACATTTAACGACGTTAACTTAGCATTATAATCAAAGTCGACACCTGAAATAACATCACCAAAGGCACGGCCATTTTCAGTTCTTAGGTCTTGATGTTGGCGGTCATAGTGCTCGTTGGTTTCCATTATACGTACCGCTGGATAACCTTCAGCATTAAATGGGCGATGATGTCCGCCTCTGCCAAATCTATCTAAACGGTAAACCATCATAACATCTAAATTAGGTATGTATTGGTCGGCAATGGTATCTATATAGCGCGCAACATTGCGAGAAGGGGAATCAACTTCACCCCCAGTAAAGCGTCGCTTTCGGGCTTCTTCAGGTGTTTCAACAAACCTAACACCTTCAGAGAAAACTCTTGCTGTTGTATTGTTAATCACGCCATTGATGCCTGAAATATTACCGATCATGTCATTATTAATTACGGCTTCAACACGCCAACCTTCCTTTTTTGCTATGCCTGCCATAATTTTACCGCCAAATAATCCTTGTTCCTCACCAGACAGTGCGGCATAAACAATAGTTCCTGCAAATTCATATTGTGACAGCACTCTTGCAGCTTCAATAGTGCCAGCAACACCAGAAGCATTGTCATTTGCTCCAGGGGATACACTAGTAAAGTTAAGTGGGTCGGTAACTCTTGAGTCAATATCTCCTGACATTACAATATAACGATTCGGGTCAAGCTTACCGCGTTGGATAGCTATTACATTGACTACCTCGGTCGGTTCGGGAATTCTTTTTTCTCCTGAAAACGTCTGCTTCTGGTAAGTCACTTCTAAGCAGCCACCGCATTGAGCTGAGATTTTTTCAAATTCCGATTTTATCCATCGACGTGCGGCGCCAATTCCTTGGGTGTCTGATTTCGTTTCAGACAGAGTATGGCGAGTACCAAAACTGACTAACGTAGTAACATCTTTTTTAAGCCTTTCAGCGCTGACTTGCTGTTGAATATCGCGCAATATCATTTGTTCATTAGGAGGAACAATTGAATTGGCATGAGCCGGTATTAAAAATGAGAACAACAAAGTACCTAAAGCAACTAACTTTAACGACTTTTGTTGAAATAAATTTAGTGCTATATCTTTTATATTATTTAGCGTAGTCAACATATGGGGCCTATTATTAATTGGTATTAATGTCTTATAAAAAGATTATCACAACTGGTCGTGTTAATGAGTTCATTTATCCTATTAATGGTTCTTTTTAACTTACTTTCCATAATATTTATGATTGTATAGGTAACAATTTGGAGAATATACAAAGTCTGTTATTGTAAATAAAAATAAAATAGAGGATTTAGCATGAAAAAATTAGCAGTTTCTTATTGTGTCGCACTTGGATTAATGTCTTGTTTTGGGGTTAACGCTGAAATTAAACCACAAAAACTACTCAAGGAAGTAGAAAGTAAGGTTATTGAATGGCGGCGTGATTTTCATGAAAACCCTGAGCTGGGAAATAGAGAAGTACGTACAGCAAAAATAGTAGCTGAGCATTTAAAAGCATTAGGCATGGACGTAGAAACAGGAATTGCTTATACAGGCGTTGTTGGCATTCTTAAAGGTGGTAAGCCGGGACCAACGGTAATGTTACGTGCTGATATGGATGCTCTGCCTGTAACTGAAAAAACTGATGTGCCGTTTAAATCGTTGAAAACAACTAACTATCGTGGTGTTGATGTTGGCATAATGCATGCCTGTGGTCATGATACCCATATTGCGATGTTAATGGGAGCGGCAGAAGTACTTGCAGGTATAAAAGATGAGCTTAAAGGTACAGTAATGTTTGTATTCCAACCTGCTGAAGAGGGGGCGCCTGAAGGAGAAGAAGGGGGTGCTGAATTGATGTTGAAGCAAGGAATATTTAAAAAGCATAAACCTGAAGTTGCTTTTGGTTTACATATTACTTCTAGTTTACCGGCCGGTAGTATCGGTTATCGTAGTGGTCCATTTATGGCCAGTGCTGATCGCTTTGAAATAACCGTGCATGGCGAACAAACGCATGGCTCTACACCTTGGGCAGGCGTTGATCCTATCGGGGCGGCAGCTCAAATAGTTACAGGAGTTAACCATATTGTTAGTCGTCAAATAGATATTACTAAAGAACCTGCTATAGTGTCGTTCGGTAAAATTTCAGGAGGCGTTAGAAATAATATCATTCCTGATAAAGTTGAAATGATTGGTACCATTCGTAACTTTGATATGGATAACCGTCAGCAAATTTTTGATAAAATTAATACGACAGCAACTCATATTGCTACATCATCTGGTGCTAAAGCCGATGTCAATATTTATGAAGGCTACCCTGTCACTATTAATGATCCAAAATTAACCGAGCAGATGTTACCAACGCTCAAAAATGTGGCAGGTGAAGATAATGTTAAATTTTTACCTAAAATTACGGGTGCTGAAGATTTTTCTTTCTACGCATTAGAAGTGCCTGGTTTGTTTGTATTTTTGGGTGGGACACCTGAAGGTAAGGATCCTAAAAAAGCGGCAAGTAATCATTCCCCTTATTTCTTTGCTGATGAATCATCATTTAAAGTAGGAACAGCAACACTTACTCAACTTACTTTAGATTATATGGCACAAGCGAAATAATTACCTTGTAGCGCTAGTAATATAATAGTCTTGTAACCTTCTTTGAAGAGCGAGCTATTATATTGCTACTTTAAAATTGGTAATGCACCTACCTTAGTTAATGTTAACCAACTAAACTATAAAGGGATTTTTAGAATAACCTAATGTACATTAACGCTATGTGTTTTAACTTCTCTTATTGAATATTATGAATATAACTAAAATAATTTCCCTTTTAGGTCCTGGCATTGTTTGGGCAGCTACTAGTATTGGGGTTTCTCATATTGTGCAAGCAACACGTGCGGGAGCTGATTTTGGCTTTGCACTGCTAGGATTTATTATTCTTGCCCATGTTATTAAATACCCTTTCTTTTTGTTTGGTCCTAAATATGCTGGGCTTACGGGTAAAAGCTTGCTTGATGGTTATAAAAGCGTTGGAAATTGGGCTTTTTATTTGTTTTTATTTTTAACATTTATCACCATGTTTTTTGTTCAATCGGGTGTAACAATTGTTACAGCAGCTTTAGCAATGAATTTATTTGGCGATGTGCTTTCATTATCGCAATGGGCGGCGTTAACCCTTGTTATTGTCAGCGCAGTGTTAATTATTGGTCATTACAAACTGTTAAGTAACTTACTTAAGTGGATGATGTTAACTTTAGTCATTGCAAGCCTTATTGCATGGTTTGCCGCAGTTAACCGTTTAGGTTTTAGCCCTTCAGCGCAAGCCCCTGTAATTTCACTAACCTCGACAGCAAGCATTGCTTTTATTGTGGCATTGATTGGCTGGATGCCTACAGCTATCGAGGTTTCGGTATGGCACTCTATATGGACAACATCTCGCGTAAGTAATGCAAGTAAAGCGTCGGCAAAAAATGCCACAATAGATTTTAATATTGGCTATGCGACAAGTTTTGTATTGGCGATTATTTTTCTCTGGCTAGGTGCTTTATTAATGTTTGGGCAAGGTGAGGGCTTTGCTAATTCTGCCGCGGCATTTGCAGGGCAATTAGTTGGAATATATAGCAAAGCGTTAGGGGAGTGGAGTTGGCTACTTATGGCATTAGTCACCTTTATTGCCTTATTTTCAACTACATTTGCAGTTGCCGATGGCTTTCCCCAAGTATGGAAGCGTGCTGCTTTATTATTGGACGAGAAAGAACAAGCTGAATCTACCACTAATGCGAATAAAGCCTATATTGTTTCATTAACATTATTAGTGATTGGTAGTTGGTGGATAATTAATGACTTTAGTGCTGATATCAAAGCACTGCTTGATTTTGTAACTACGGTCTCATTTGTAAGTGCGCCGATCTACGCGTGGCTAAATTATAAAGTCATGATGGGAACTGATGTTTCTGAAGATCAAAAACCCCAAGGTTGGTTTAAGGTATATACGCTTTTTTGTTTGACGGTATTAACTCTGTTTAGCGTATTCTTTTTATGGTGGAAATTTATTTTATAATGCTACATTAACTCTATATAACCATCTGACTCTATTAATATTTACGATTAATAGAGTCAATAATAATACTCTGTGTGGAATAAAGCCGTGTTGATATGATATTAACTTTATCCGGATACTAATTTCTGCGCCTATCTTGATTTTTAACAACCTGTATTTTTTCATACCCAAGCTTTAACACTTTTATCAATTTTATTTTCATCCGATTCTTATTTCTTACCGTTAATTCAACCTTTATTCCTATTTTTACTATAAATAGTATTAATAACTCATATTTAAATTGTATACTTTATATCCTGATGTTATCTTAATGTTAATCAGGGGTTTCTTGATGGTAAGTGGTTAAAATAACAAAAAGGTATAAGGTTATGATTATAAAAAGAATAAGCTTATTACTTGTACTCTTTAGTTCGTTGCAAGTGGTGGCGTCGAACGTTGAAAGCAATAATAAGTTAACCAAAAAATTTAATAAAAAATTAACAACGATGAATGAGATTATTGCTTCAAAAAAATCTCATTCAAACAAGTTATCATTTAAAACGTCAGAGTTAAGTAAAACAGAACAAGCGGCGCATCAAGTGTGTGCCATTGATGATAATGGGCAAGATTGGGCTAAGTTACAAAATGTTTTAAAGAAACAATTAAAAAAAGTCACCTTAGCTAAAAAGCAAAAAAGCGCTAAGTTTCGTAGCCAAGCAAATAACGAATATGAAGATAATGGTATTGCTGGCCGTTACTACATTCCGGTGGTTTTTCATATTTATGGGGAAGAATTTAATTGTGACGATCCAAACCAAGCATGCTTAACCGATGAAAAAATAATAGATGCGCTTAAGCGTACCAATGAAGATTTTTTAGGAACTAACACGCAAGATGGGCCAATAGACCCGATGTTTGAGGCGATTAGAGATTATCCAAACATCGAATTTGTGCTTGCTAAGAAAGATCCATCAGGGCAAGTATCTACAGGTATAGTTCGTCATTCACGAGAGCAGAAAGGCTATGGTAATGGTTCTGGTTTCGATGCAGAAATAGCTGGAGATGCTTGGGATAACTACAAATACATGAACGTATATATCATGAAAGATTTATACGATGATGGGTCAACTAACAACTCAGGAGTCGCTTGGTATCCAGAGTCTTCTATGAGTGATAATAATTTATCTCGTGTTGTTTATAATGGTTTATATCTTGGGGATAATACAGATGAAAACTTCCGCTCTGTGCTTACCCATGAGTTTGGACATTGGTTAAACCTTCCTCATACTTTTGCAGGAGACACGTGTTCATTAGAAAATGAAACTTTCTGTAGCCTCACTGGTGATAGAAGTTGTGATACGCCACAGATGTCACTTAGTACTGATATGTATGATAACTCATTAAATTGTCTCGGTGTAAAAACCAATACTGAAAACTTCATGCATTATACCAGCAACTATGCCATGTTGACTCAAGATCAGGTCAAACGTATTACCGCTGCTTTGCATACACCAATGCGTAGTACTTTGTGGTCGAACAGCAACTTATTGGTGACGGGGCTTGATCAATACACCCATAATGCGGACCATTATTGGGATGGTATTTCGGGTATTGATACCGCGCCAAGTGGTGAGGTTATTGCTAGCCATCTAAACCTTTCGGGTATTGAAGGAGATATAAATTCCCTTCAAGTCAGTATTCCTTCGGATACTGAAGCTGTGGGTTTTTATCTATCGAACTATCAAGAAGACCCTGATATGTATGCGTCGTTAGGAAAATCGCCTGAAAAAGACGAAAATGGCAGCTGGATTGCCGATTACATCTCATTTGAGGCAGCAGGCACACCAGAATTTATTGGTGTTTTGTCGCCAGATACTGAACAAGCTTATCATATTGCTATTGATGCATTCTCAGATTACAACAATGCTAATTTTCAAGCGATAGCGGTTGATGATCCATTATTACCTGCAGGTAGTAAGCGTCACCATGTTTATATTGAAAAAGGTATTTGGTCGCCTCAGGGAAAAGCGCCTAAGCAATATAAAATTAATATACCTGCAAATGCAGAAAAAATGGTAGCGGTTCTTGCCGGAAAATATGGTGGTGATCCTGATATGTTTGTCAGTGTAAATAAGCCGGTAGTTATGGACCAAGAGCTTGATGACTGCGTACCATTTAGTGCTGCTAAATTAGCTGAATATTGTGAATTTTCCCATGGTGGTGAAATTAATGTGGCGATTGATCCGTTCTCAGAGTATTGGGACAGTACATTACATATCTATTATGAAACTAGAGATATAACTAACCAACCGCCTATTGCGATTACAAAACCAAATTATAATGCAGTTGTTGAACATGAAATTCATTTTAAAGGCAATAGTTCAATAGATGTCGATGGCAGCATTGAACAGTACCTTTGGAACTTTGGTGACGGACAAACAAGTTCTGAAATTAATCCTGTTCATGTATATAACACGATAGGTGAATATCCGGTTAGCTTAACCATTACTGATAATCAAGGGATCTCAGCCATCACAACGGCAAATGCCAGTATTACCTTACTTAATCCAGATGATGAAACCTTATGTGATAACTGTTATCGCGTCTATCTAGCCGAAGAAATTGATCTATCGGCAGGTGCTGGTGATACACCAAGAGACTATCAATTTCTTGTACCTAATGCTGCGTCATTAGTTGCTATTGAAATTGTTGGTGGCTATGACGGCGATCCTGATTTACACGTAAGTCAAAATCAAGCGGTTTCAACAAGCGTTTATGATTGTCGTCCGTGGGAAGGGCCGGGCGCTGCTGAAGTTTGTCATTTTAGAGAGGGTGGCGTTTATAACGTCATGATAGAAGCATTTGCAGCATATAGTCAGGTTACCTTTAAAGCCTATTATGATATTCGATATGATGCGGATAATTCACTACCTAACCAGTTACCAATTGCTCAAATTGAAAGTACTGGTCTTCATTATGCTGGAAGTTTAACAACCTTAATCGGTGATAATTCAAGTGACCCAGATGGAAATATTGTTAGCTATTCTTGGAACTTTGGTGATGGCGCGACTTCTACGGAAGCTAACCCGCAGCATCGCTATAATTCGTATGGAAAATATACCGTTACTTTAACCGTTAAAGATAATAATGATGCGCAAGCTTCTACGAGTTTTGAAGTAACTATATTGCCTGCAGGTGATATGGATGGTGACGGTGATGTTGATAAAGATGACTTACAACACTTTATTTTAGCGTTACGTCGTGGCGATAGTTTAGATAGTAGCTTTGACTTAAATAATGATGGTCGTATTGATACCAGAGATGTCAGAGCTTTTAGAGTGCTTTGTTCTTATAGCAACTGTGCGAATGTTGCTCCCCAAGCTCAACAGCCAGAAGCAAAAATAACGCTACCTGAATCAATTGTGGTCAATCAGCAAGTTACCTTTAACAGTGAACAGTCAATAGCCGATCCAAGTGATAGATATAGTTACATCGATAGTTATCTATGGGATTTTGCAGACGGAACGACGAGTACAGAGAAAAACCCTAGCCATACATTTTCTACGGTTGGTAGCTATGATGTGTCACTGACGTTAGTCAATAATAAAGGGCTTACATCAACGGTAGGTGAAACCATTCATGTGGCGTTCCCCGATCTTGTTAATAGTTGTGCAAATCAACAACCTGCTGAGGGTAATACTTTAGAGGCAAGTGAAATTAATTGTGTTGTTGGTGATAAAACTCGATTTGATTTCTCAATTCCTGGCATGGATCGACATAGCACACTTGCGTTGACTATTGGTTTTGCAGAGGGTGATTTTCAAGTGTATTACAACAATGGAACATGGCCGTCGATAGGTTCAAGTACTTACGATAAAAAAGTTGATGCAAGCAATAGTGCTTGTCTATATATCGAATTAGATTCATCTATGGATTACTGGGGTTACCTTCAGATCACTGGAGATGTTCAAGGTGCAACAATAGTGGCAGATTTTGATACCCAAGGTTGCCGTACTTTAGCGGAATAAACTAGCTAATAAACAATAAATGAATTTGGTTGTACTTTGTTAGCAATTTGACAATAACCAAATTCGTTTAACCTACTAAATTTAAGGAAGTAACAATGAAAAATTTTATAATATGCATTTTATTAATGTTCAGCATGAAAGCTAATGCGGGTTTAATTACAGTAAACATAAGCTCAGATACAGTTGCTGTTGGTAGCGCTATAAGTGTCGAAATAAATGGCTCAAATTTTGTCGAAAGTGATATGTTTTGGTTTGACTTTAATTTTGATAACTCAATATTTTCTTTCGATATTGCAAATTTAACAAGCGAACTAATATTGGTTGATAGTAGCTTAGGTTTATTTGACGGATTAGGCATCACCAGCGAAAGTTTTGGTTTAGGTTTTTTGTTTTCTGATATGTTCGCCCCAGTATCAGGTGATTTTAATATTGCGACATTTGAGTTAGTTGCTGAAACGGTAGGAACCAGTTTTTTTGATATTTCAGGACTTGATGGTTTTGCAACCGACTTTAATATTACACCATCTTATATTGTTAATTTTAGTAATGGGAATACTGTTTCAAGTGAAGCAACATCAGTACCAGAGCCTAGTACGTTATTCATAGCATTACTAGCATTGGCATCTTTTGTTATGTCAGCAAGTCGTAAGGTTAAGTAGTTAGTCATTGGTAATAACATAATCCCCTGACAAATGCAGGGGATTATTTATTTGTTAAATCAATAACAGAATTTTATATCCAACTATTTTAGTACGGCTTTTAAGCTTTTCAATCGGCTAATAAATAAGATATCAATGGAAATGATCAATAATAATGCTGCTGCTGAAAGTGGGAAAAAGACTGATACAAGTAGCATAATTAATATAACAATTTTATTAGCGCTTTTTGGCGCAGAAGGCGCACCTATTTTTCTTTTGTTTTTAGGTCGACGTTTCCACCATTGTGTTGCACCACTGATAATTAACAGGAGAACAAGCAGTACAATAGCAACATTTAATAACCAGTTCCAAAGACCTAGATCACCTTGATGAAAAGGGATAAATGCCGACATTGCCATACCTAAAGCAGAATAATCTTCAAATTTAAAATCGGCCAATGTTTCACCATTTGATTGATCTAAATGTAAGGTACGCTCCATACTAGGGTTAGTAATATCGCCAGCTATGGTTGTTGCTGAAATAGTCCATACCCCTGTTTCATCTTTGGGGAAATGTACTCGATATTGGTTAAAATTTTGCTCTTTTGCAATATTAATTACTTTTTCTAAATCAATATTGTCGCTGCTTTTTATTGATTCAGGAAGAGGAATTTTTTCTAATGCCCAAGGCACTTGATAAACTGCCGCATGATTCATTAATTCATGATTATGTTCATTTTTTTGGACTTTAATTATTTTTGATTCAATGTATTGATTAGCTACATTTTGATCTGACACTTTGGGTGCTTTGAAGTTACTACCTGGCAAATAGCTCCATGGTTGAACTAATTTTCCGCCCCAAATATCGGTCCAAGCAAGCCCCGAAAATAAAAAAAGTAGCAAAGGAATTGCAATGAGCACCCCAAGGCTTTTGTGCAATCGACGCCAATCTTCTTGTGTTTTGAATATAAAGTTAGGTACTAATGTTCGCCAACTAATTTTAGGCCATGCCATATAAAGCCCTGTAAGGATCATCATTATGCTAAGGCCTGTAGCTATTTCAATTAAATTATCACCAATTGAACCCAAGAAAAGACTGCCGTGAAGTGTTTTTATCTTTTCGTAAATACTAGCTGTTGAGTCTAGTTCTCCTAGTATTTCGCCACTGTATGGGTTTATTTGAACGGTAGTACTTGGTGCGTTATGACCAGAATGCCCATGTGCGGAAGCTTGTTTAAGAGAAAATTGAGCATAATCTTCATTGCTTTTAGGTGGAACGAATAAGAGTACCGTGGTATTAGGGTAGTTAGTACGCACTATGTTTAGTAGCGATGTAGAAGAAAGCTTTGTAGTGTCAGCAGGAATAGAAATAGTGGGTTGGGTAAGCCAATTTTCTACTGGCTTAGTGATTAACATTAATAAACCACTTAGCGATAAAATCAATAAGAACGGGATAACAAATAACCCCGTATAAAAGTGCCAACGCCATACAGAACTATAGAAGTTGTATGTTTTAACAGGCGTATTTGCTTCATTATTTAACATATCATTTCTCATAGTAGTTACTTTAAACGGTCATTTAGCTAAAAATGGAATTTCACCCCAATGTAAATAGATCTAGGTTCGCCAGCTTGTAAAATAGCATCACTGGTTTTAGCGATATCTTTTACGCTAAATAGTGAAACATACTCTTCGTCTGTAATATTTCGCATTTCTGCAAAAGCCTCCCATGATTCACCGCTAATACCTGTACGTAGGCCTATCAATGTATAGTTATCCACAGTATACGTATTGCTAAAGTCAGCATAACGTTCGTCAATAATGTCGAATGTTGGGCCAATAAAAAATCCATTAGCGTTACGATAAAGTATTTCACCTTTTATTGCGTAACCAGGAGCGGCTGGGAGTTGGTTGTTCTTATAAATAGGGTCATCATTGAAAGAAAATTCGTTAATTGTCAAACTTAATAGGGGCTCAATCTTATGTACTTCTTTATTATCAAGCACAAAGCTGGCCCCAAGTAATGCTTCAAAACCTGCGTGAATGGTATCGTCATTGTTTGATGACAAACTAGTGCCAGGTGCGTTTGGATCGTCAATTGAAAGAATTTCGTCTTGCAATTTTCCATAATAAAACGCCAATTCCCAATGCCAATAATTAGATTTTTGAAATGTTTCTTTACCGCGTGTACCTATTTCAATAACTTCCCCTTGCATGGCTTTAAGTGCTTTATTATCTGGGCTTGCATCATCTTCTAATTCATAATTTGTTGGCGGTTCGTAAAGATGACTGACATTTGCGAATAACTCGACACTGTCTGACCATTGATAAATCAAACCAACACGTGGATTAATACTATTGTAATCAGCTTTAGGGTTATAAACGGTATTGTTTTGTGCATTCGTATTTTTTACGTTTCGACTAGCTGAAACTGCTTGTATGCCATAAATAAGTTTCCAATTGGGGGCAAATTGCCACCTATCCACTAAAAATACTTCGAGACTGTCAGCTTTGTTATCAACAATGGTTGAAATACCTTTGTGTATTCCACTCTCATGTTCGTAATTGCCACCAGTTACTGTTGTTTCTGCGTAATTTATACCGAAGAGTATATTGTGTTCATTTAAAGTAAAGTTATAGCGTAACGACGTACCTAAGTTTTTTTGATCAGTATCGATTAATAAACTGAAATAAGGGTTGTAGACAATAGGATGGTAAAGCGCTTGATCTTCGTAAGAGATACCCACTGAAAGGCTACTGTTTTCGTCAATGTTCCATATGGTATTGTTAGCGATACGCCACATTTCTACATCATATTGATAGTTTCCAACAATTGCCGAATTATGCCCTTGATAGGGATCTTCATCAAACTGCTCTTGGCTAAGCCCACCAGGGAGTTCTTGGTTATTATCGATGTAAGTAAAATAAAAACGTGTTCGTACGTCTTCATTAAACTTCCAGCCAGCATTTAAATAAAAACCATCACGTTCCTGATTTTGATGCCCTCGATAACCCTCTAAGCGTTTTTTCTCTAATGTAACTATGGCATCGAAGTCGCCGTTAACAGTTGCTGCTGTTGCTCGTCCTTCTAATTTGCCATGACTTCCAGCATTTAGATAAACTTGAAATGCTTCCATATCATGAGCGGTAGGACTAATAAAATTGATTGCTCCGCCAAGAGTGCTAGCACCATATGTAAGTGCATTTGATCCTCTAGCTACAATGGCATAACGCGTACTTAATGGGTCTACTATTCTGTTATGATTATTGCCGTCGGCCGCGGTGACGGGAAGCCCATCTTGCAATAACTTTATTCCGTTTCCGTCATAGTTAGTGGCGTCTAGGTTAGACCCTCTACTCGAAAAAAATGTTGAGTCTCCAGCTGAACCGCTAGTTGTCCACACTCCAGGTACAAAACGTAGCATATCAGCAAGTGTTGAAACATTTCGTTTGTAGAACTCATCACTATCAATAATAGAAACTCCGCCTGGTGTTAGCGCTTGTTCTGTTTCTATTTCCAACTTACTTTGTGTTCCCAACACCACAATTTTTTCTAATTGTTCATCTGATGTGTTAACCGTATTATTTTCATTTGCAAAAGTAATTAATGGCAAAGCTAAACTTAGGCTAAAACAAGCTGAGAGTGGTTTATATCGAAAAAGAAGCATAAGTTATCCTTGCTTTACAACATGTTATGAATGAACAAAAGTATGCAGAACTATACAGGAGAAACTTTGGCAGCGGTATGTGACAAAATGTCGCATTTGTGTTGAACGAATATGCACATAATTTGTTAAATAAATCATTTAGTTTTATTTATATTAAGCGAAGTGATTAGTTTGTATTTTTGTTGTGTAATGATTGAGATAACAGAACTTCAAATTCAGTAATACTATATAAATTAAGTTTTTCAGCCGCTTGTGCTAACGAGAGATTATTATCGTTTGCAACATGCACTATTTGAGTGGCTACATCGTAACCGAGCGTTGGTGCTAGCAGAGTCACAACAGATAAGTTTTGCTGCATATTAGTGTTGATTTGAGTTTTGTTCAGTTCAAGGCCGCTTACACAGTGATCCGCAAAGGAAGTCATTGCATCGGTTAATAATTCGATACTTTCCATTACATTATGAATGATAACAGGGCGGTAGGTATTAAGTTGTAATTGCCCATTGGAGGCAGCAAGTGAAACAGTTAGCTCATTTCCAAATATTTGTAAACAAACCATAGATAAGGCTTCGCATTGTGTTGGATTTACTTTACCTGGCATAATAGAACTCCCTGGTTCATTTGCCGGTAATAGCCATTCATTTAAGCCACATCGCGGGCCACTGCCAAGCATACGAAAGTCATTTACCATTTTAAACAATACACTTGCCAGTTGCTTTAAAGCGCTACTGTAACGAATGATAGCATCTTCACCTGAAACGGCAGCATAAGTGTTATTACTTGCGGTGAAAGGTAACTGATATAATTCGCTTAATTCTTTTGCTGCTTTTTGTCCAAAATTAATAGGTGCATTGTCACCACCACCAACGGCTGTGCCGCCTAACGCAAGCTGATAAATCGTTGGTAAACTGTCTAAAATTGCATTATTTGCTTGCGATAACTGCTCATAATAGCCCGAAAATACAGCCCCTGCTGATAGCGGTAAAGCATCCATAAGATGGGTACGACCCACCGTAAAATCATCCTTAAATTGTTGCTGTTTTTCGTTAAGTGAACTTTTTAAATGAGCAAGCGATTTTAATAAACGGTTATGAGTTAGTACGGCAACCACAATGTGCATCGCACTAGGAAATACATCATTAGAAGATTGCGATAAATTGACATGATCATTAGGATGTATTGTTCTACTTAATTGTTGTTTTGTTTGAGCATCAGTAATTTTTTTAGCTTTAAAGGTATTTGCTAATGAAGCGATAACTTCATTTACATTCATATTAGTTTGAGTACCTGATCCAGTTTGCCAAACGCTCAAAGGAAACTGTATAGAGTAATCATTAAGTTGTAGTTCGCTGCAGGCGTGAAGAATACTCTGATAGATATCTTTGTCTAAAAGACCTTCATTATAGTTAACCTGTGCGCAAGCCTTTTTAATATTAATGAGTGAATTAATGAAATCCATAGAGAAACAGTGCGATCCAATAGTAAAGTACTGCAAAGATAACTGTGTTTGTTTTCCCCAAAGGCTGTTTTTTGTACCGTTGTTTTGTTGAATATTATCTACGCTTTTTTGTTTCATAAACTGTAGCCTTTAATGTTTTATATACCTTTGCTTGCGAATAAAATTATTGAAAGTGCAACGATGATAATATTACGTTAACATAAGTGCTCTTCAATCACTACGGAGTAACCACATGATAAATAAAATGATAATTAAACCAATGTGGCTGTGCGGCTTACTTACATTAATTGCGTTATGTATGTCGAGTATAGCTTACGGACAAAATACGACCGAAGTTGATGCAACAACAATTCTTAAAGAGCAAAGTACCTCGAACAATACCTTAGTAATAGGTGTAAAAGAAGCTCCGCCTTTTGCGAAAATAGAAGGCGAATCGTTTAGTGGCTTAGCCATAGATTTATGGAAAGAAATAGCTGAAGAACAAGGGTGGGATTACCGGTTTCAAGAATATGATTTAGATGGATTATTAAGTGCAACATCTAATGCGCAGCTTGATGTCGGGTTAGGTGCGATTACGGCTACAGCAGATCGCGCAAAAAAAATGGATTTTACACATACCATTACTAGTTCAGGGTTATCGGTTGCGGTACGTAATGAATGGTCATCTGGTTGGTTAGCCGTATTGGCAGCGCTAGCATCTCCCGCTTTTCTAAAAGTGATTGGTATGCTGACATTATTATTGTTAGGTGTTGGATTTGTTGCTTGGCTGCTTGAACGAAAAGCAAATCCGGAGCAGTTTGGTGGTAGCCGCGCCAATGGCTTGTTTTCCGGTTTTTGGTGGGCAATGGTTACCATGACAACGGTAGGTTATGGTGATGTTGCGCCACGTACTATTGGGGGCCGATTACTCGGTATGGTGTGGATGTTAACGGCACTGATTATTGTATCTTTCTTTACCGCATCCATTACAAGTGCGCTTACCATTGGTCAACTTAGTAGTAAATTAAACAATGCTGATGACTTAGTCGGTATGCATATAGCAAGTGTAAATGGCAGTACTAGTGCTAGTTGGTTACAAAACCGTAAACTAAAATTTGAAAACAATGACAGTTTAAGTGAAGCATTACAAAAACTAGCTGACGGTAAAGTTGATGTAGTTGTTTATGACGCACCATTATTGCGTTGGACTATTAAGCAAGAGTATGCAGGAGAATTACAAGTTTTACCTATAACCTTAGCCCGCCAAGATTATGTATTTGCATTACCTGATAGTAGCCTTATACGTGAATCAATTAATGAGTCTTTGTTAAAAAGAATTAATTCACCAGATTGGCCAGAACGAGTTGCCAGTTATTTTGATGGTGATAAGTAATCAAAGTACTGATGATGAGTTTTTTGTTTTATCTATAATTACTACTATCTTCAGGTTAATCATAACTTGAGTGGGGTGTTGAAAATCAATGAATGAGCATACGTATATAAATAAACTGAGTGCGTTATTTACTCAATATTTCGAATCAGTTTCCACAAGAGTCCCTGATAGGGAGTTGAAAAACCGTATTCAAGGTTATATCCATGCAGGTGAGGTTTTATCTATTATCAATCGAGAACATTCCACTCAAATTATGGAAGAAGCTCACTTTCAAGTTTTTGGTGAAAATATTAATGAGAGAAAAAATAAAAAAGTAGCATTTAAAGAAGCTCTAAAAACTAGAGATGATAGCTACTTTGATATACCTGCCTACGAAAGACAGAAAATTTAATACCACCATTTATCTTATTATGTTCAAACTAACTTAATTACAGCTTTTTTATAAGGTTATTTGTTTTAATTAGTGGTGTCTTGGTCTTTTAAAATACACAGGAAACTGTGTGGTTTAAATTTGTGTTGGTAGGACTTGGAAATTTCTTAGGTAAAATACTATTAATTTAGATGGCACTACTATATAAGTCGTATGATTCGTGAAAATGGTGGGCCCGCCCCGACTTGAACGGGGGACCTGCCGATTATGAGTCGGATGCTCTAACCAACTGAGCTACGGGCCCATTTTCACAAATTTGGACTAACTTTTTTCTATAACTACTTTAAACCAGTTGATATAAATCGAATGTTCTAACAAACTAAGCTAAGCAGTTATATTCTGTTCCGAGGTGTTCTCTACGAAACGGCGTGCAGTATAAGCATTTTTTAAATTGTTGTCACTATTAGAAGTTTAAAAAGTCATTAAAATAAGACTGATAGCTTAAATGTTAGGCAGTCATTCAGTTTTAAGGGCATTCTAAGGGGGATTTCTTCAAAAGCTATAAGCTAGAATGTAATGTCTTTTGTATCGTATGTCGCTCTGAGATCAAAAAAGCCCCATTAAGGGGCTTTTAATTTTAGCTATTTATAAGCTTATTCACCATCTAAGAAACTTTTCAGTTGCTCAGAACGAGAAGGATGACGTAATTTACGTAATGCTTTGGCTTCTATTTGACGAATACGCTCACGGGTAACATCAAATTGTTTACCTACTTCTTCAAGCGTATGGTCAGTATTCATGTCAATACCAAAACGCATTCTAAGTACTTTAGCTTCACGGGCCGTTAAGCCAGCTAGTACTTCATGTGTAGCATGTTTTAAGTTTTCAGCTGTTGCTGAATCAACTGGCAATTCACCGCTACCATCTTCAATAAAGTCACCTAAGTGTGAATCTTCATCATCACCAATTGGTGTTTCCATCGAAATAGGTTCTTTTGCTATTTTCAATACCTTACGAATTTTATCTTCAGGCATGATCATGCGTTCTGCTAATTCTTCTGGTGTTGGTTCGCGGCCCATTTCTTGTAACATTTGACGAGAAATACGATTAAGTTTGTTAATCGTTTCAATCATATGTACTGGAATACGAATGGTACGTGCTTGGTCAGCAATTGAACGCGTTATTGCTTGGCGTATCCACCATGTGGCGTACGTTGAAAATTTATAACCGCGACGGTATTCAAATTTATCAACAGCTTTCATTAAGCCAATATTACCTTCTTGGATTAAATCCAAAAATTGTAAACCACGGTTGGTGTATTTTTTCGCAATTGAAATCACTAAACGTAAGTTGGCTTCCACCATTTCTTTTTTCGCGCGGCGAGCTTTTGCTTCACCAATTGACATACGACGGTTAATGTCTTTTATGCCATGTACGTTTAAGAAAGTTTCTTCTTCAAGTTGGTTTAACTTGTAGATACAACGTTCAACGTCTAATTCAATGTCCGCTAATTTTGCAGAATAAGGTTCACCAGCCGCTTTTTGCTCTTCAAACCAGTTTTTAGAGGTTTCGTTACCTGGGAATATTTTAATGAAAGTAGTTTTTGGCATACCAGCGCCAACAACACAGTGCTTCATTATTAAACGTTCTTGAACACGTAAACGATCCATGATTGAACGCATATTTTTAACTAAGCGATCAAATACTTTTGGTACTAATCTAAATTCTTTAAAAACTTCTGCTAGTTCATCAATAGCTTTTTGCGCTTCGGCATGGCCACGACCTTTGCTAGCAATTACATTATTAGCATTTTCATATGCGGCACGTAACAATGTGAATTTTTCGCGTGCTAATTCAGGATCTGGCCCTGTATCAACGTCTTCTTCATCTTCATCGTCGCCATCTTCATTGTCGTCATCTTCATCATCAAGTTCTTCTTCTGATAATTCAGAGCCGATGTGTGTAGCGGCAATTGGAATCTCTTCCTCTTCAGCATCTGGGTCTAAAAAGCCAACGATGATATCGCTTAAACGACCTTCTTCTGCTTCAAAGTTGTCCCACTGTTCCAGCAAGTAATTAATGGCTGGCGGGTATTCTGATACCGAACGTTGAACTTCTTTGATCCCTTCTTCGATACGCTTAGCAATAACTATTTCACCTTTACGGGTTAATAGTTCAACAGTACCCATTTCACGCATATACATGCGGACAGGATCCGTCGTACGTCCTATTTCACTTTCAACAGTAGCAAGTGCTTGGGCGGCTGCTTCTGCGGCATCTTCGTCGGTATTAGCTTCGCTCATCATTAACGTATCGCTATCAGGCGCGTTTTCAAATACCTGAATACCCATATCGTTAATCATACGAATGATATCTTCAACCTGATCAGAATCGATAATATCCTGAGGGAGATGATCATTAACCTCGGCAAACGTTAAGTAACCTTGCTCTTTACCTTTGGTTATGAGCTCTTTAAGTCTAGATTGTGGGGCTTGATCCATTGACGATTGTCCACCTTTTATGGCTATCAAATTACGAACAGTAAAGCTGAAAATTATAGCAAAATGCTTGATATATTACCAGTAGTTAAATTATAGCAGTTGAGTTAAGACTCATTGCTTATTTATGCTTTTATGCATTTAATAACGCCTGTAATTCTTGCTTTTCTTGCGTATTCATTTCACCTGTGCGTGCTTTTTGTAATAATAGTTCTGTTCTTTGTTCTACAAAACTGTCTAATATTTTTTCAATACTGTCTAAAAAAACGCCTTCTGCGGCTTCTTTTACAACATGATGTTGCCAACACATTAGTTTGGCAAGTTGCTTACCTTCATCTGTTTCTCGAAAGTGTTCGAGTAATTGAGCACTTTTTATATTTTCATTTTGCAAACATATAGCAATAATTTTATTCAATAACGGAAGACCCGGTATATCTATTTGTTGCAGCATGGTCGGCTCAGGTAATGATCCTACTATATGGGGATACTCAAGTAATAATGCAATAGCTAAACGTACAGGAGTGACTTTTTGTTGCTTAGTCTTTGGTTTTATTGATGTTTGTGTCGCAAATGATTTATTGAGTTTCGCGAGTTGTTGCTCGTTACCATGGCCAAAATGATTGGCTAATTGAGTTAAGATTGTATCCTTTAACGTACTGGCAGGAAGTTTTGTTAAATAAGGCTGGAATGATTCTATTAATGCGCCTTTACCCTCTGCTGTTTGAATGTCGACCTGAGCAAGTAAATGATCAAATATAAACTTTGATAAAGGTGTCGCTTGATTAATTATATCTTCAAATGCTTGTTGTCCTTGCTGACGAATTAATGAGTCAGGGTCTTCACCGTCAGGTAAAAATACAAATTTAAGCGAATATCCATCTTGTATTAGAGGTAGTGCGTTATCCATTGCTCGCCAAGCAGCTTCTCGCCCTGCACGATCACCGTCATAGCAACAAATAACTTCTTTTACAGTTCTAAAAAGTGTTTGTAACTGTTCAGGTGTAGTTGCTGTACCAAGTGATGCAACAGCATAATCAACGCCATGTTGAGCAAGCGCTACCACATCCATATATCCTTCAACTACAACTAATCGTTGTAAGTTTTTATTGGCTTGTTTTGCTTCATAAAGCCCGTAAAGTTCTTGTCCTTTATGATATATGCGAGTTTCAGGAGAGTTTAAATACTTAGGCGTGCCATCGCCGAGTACTCGACCGCCAAACCCAACTATGCGCCCGCGTTTATCACTAATAGGGAACATTATACGGCCACGGAAACGATCATAAGGTCTATTTTTATCACCTTCAATTGCCATGCCTAAGTCAATAAGTTGCTGATTAACATTGGCATTCCTGCCGAACAGTTTCATCATGCCATCCCAGTTATCGCTGATATAACCTATGCCAAAACGTTTAGCTATTTCACCGCTTAACCCTCGACCCTTTAGGTAGTCAATAGCAATATCTTTATCGGGAGCGACTTTGAGTTGTTGTTGATAAAAACGACTAATATTCGCCATTAATTCGTAGTCGTCTTGCTTTTGCAAGTAGGCTTGTTGTTGTTGCTTAAGCTGAGCAGGGCTTTGGTTTTGCTGCTCTCTGGGTACTTCCATATTGTAATGAGAGGCTAACTCTTCAATGGCATCAGGAAATTCAAGGCGATCAAACTCCATTAAAAATGAGATGGCATTGCCATGCTCTCCGCAGCCAAAACAATGATAAAACTGTTTATCCTGGCTTACGGTAAATGAAGGTGATTTTTCTGTATGAAAAGGGCAACAGGCTTGATAATTTTTACCTGCTTTTTTTAATGGCACGCGTGAGTCAATAAGCTCAACTATGTCTGCTCGTGCTAGTAAATCATCAATAAACTGTCGAGGGATCATACCGGCCATTAACTGTAAAAACCTCTACAAAAATTTTATCGGGAACGTAGTTTACACCCGAGATGATTCTGATCTCAATCTCTATTTATATCTTTATTGAAATGATATTAATGGGACAGTGATATTAAATAAAACGAGTTAATGATAATAAAAAGCCGCATATTCAGTAAATATGCGGCTTTTTCAATAATACAATTAGTTTAACTATTTAATGCTGCTCTTATTTGGCCGCTTACGGCTCCTAAGTCAGCTTTACCTTGCATTGCAGGTTTTAAAATTGCCATTACTTTACCCATGTCAGCCATAGAAGTGGCGCCGGATTCAGTGATAGCATTGCTAATTAATTGATTAATTTCTTCTGGGGTAAGCGGTTGCGGAAGAAACTCTTCTAACACAGCCACTTCTGCTTGTTCATTTTCAGCCATATCGTCGCGACCACCTTCAGAAAACATTTTTATTGACTCTTTTCGCTGTTTAACCATTTTGGTTAAAACAGGAAGAACATTCTCGTCAGTTGCTTCGGTGTTATGATCGATTTCAGCTTGCTTGATAGCAGATAATGCCATACGAATAACGCCAAGACGTAATTTGTCTTTAGCGCGCATGGCATTTTTCATTTCATTTTTGAGTTGTTCAAGTAATGTCACTTGTTATTACTCAATTTTAGTATTCTAAACTAAGGTCGGCTTAGTACATGCGAATGCGACGAGCATTCTCACGAGAAACTTTTTTAGCTGCACGCTTAACAGCTGCTGCTTTTTTACGTTTACGTTCCCAAGTTGGTTTTTCATAAGATTCGCGACGGCGAACTTCTGAAAGGATACCTGCTTTTTCACATGAACGTTTAAAACGACGTAATGCTACGTCAAATGGTTCGTTTTCTCTTACTTTAATTACTGGCATGTTGCCTCTTACCTTAGTTTATATCTATATAAATCGGTGACCGTTTCGACTCGTTTAGTCTAACTTACACCCGCTCTATCAAAAATTGGTGCCGTATTCTAAGGCTAATGACCTATTAATGTAAAGTTTTAAATGATAATTGGACTAGTTTAATTACAAAATGCTAGGTAAAATCGCTGTCCCTTAACATTTAACCATGATCATAGTTAGAAGCCATATGCGAATTTTAGGAATAGAAACCTCTTGTGATGAAACTGGTATTGCCATATATGATGAAAAAGAGGGGATATTAGCTCATCGCCTTTATAGCCAAATAGCAGTGCATGCTGATTATGGTGGTGTTGTACCTGAATTAGCGTCACGTGATCATGTACGAAAGACAATTCCTTTGATTAAAGAAGTACTGGCTGATGCTAAGTTAACGGCAAAAGATTTAGATGGTGTTGCCTATACAGCAGGCCCTGGGTTAGTTGGCGCATTACTGGTAGGGTGTTCTATTGGAAGGAGTTTGGCATACGGTTGGAATTTACCTGCGGTGCCTGTACATCATATGGAAGGTCATTTACTAGCGCCTATGTTAGAGGATGATGTGCCGGACTTTCCTTTTGTTGCATTACTCGTATCAGGTGGTCACACTATGTTGGTTCGAGTCGATGGTATTGGCCAATATGAGCTGCTGGGTGAGTCTGTTGATGATGCGGCCGGCGAGGCTTTTGATAAAACAGCAAAACTACTAGGTTTAGATTATCCCGGTGGACCTGCGCTAGCAAAAATGGCGGAAACAGGAAAAAAAGGGCGTTTTAAATTTCCTCGCCCAATGACTGACAGGCCTGGTTTAGATTTTAGTTTTAGTGGTCTAAAAACTTTTGCCGCTAATACCATTCATAAAGAAGAAATGGATAAGCAAACACATGCGGATGTTGCTTATGCCTTCCAAGAAGCTGTAGTTGATACTTTAGCAATAAAATGCAAAAGGGCATTACTTCAATGTGAGCTTAAGCGTTTAGTTATTGCTGGTGGTGTGAGTGCTAATACTGAATTGCGCGCTAAACTTGAACAAATTACGGCTAAATTAGGTGGCAAAGTTTATTATCCTCGACCAGAGTTTTGTACAGATAACGGCGCGATGATAGCTTATGCCGGTATGCAACGATTAAAAGCAGGCGTATTTGCTGATTTGTCTTTTAAAGCTACGCCACGTTGGCCGTTAGATACCTTAGCCGCTATTTAATATTTCTTAGATATTTTAGGTTCAGTACCTTTAAGTAAGCGTACTAAGTTTGCTCTGTGCCTTAAAATAATCAGCACTGATAACATAATAACAGGGTAAGTATAAAGGGGTTTAAGTAACCAAGTGTAAAAGGGAGCTAAACTTACAGTAATAATAGCTGCTAAACTTGAGTATCGAGTGGTTTTTGCAACAAAGTACCATGTAAAAACCAGTAAACCGGCTAAATCTAGCCCTATAGGAAGTAAAACGCCAAACGCTGTAGCAACGGCTTTCCCACCTTTAAATTGAAAAAATATAGGGTACATATGCCCTAAACAAACGGCTAGTGCGATAGCGCCTAAATAGATTGGCTCAATGCCAAAAAAGTATGCGCCCCATACAGGAATAGTACCTTTTAATACATCAAAAGCTAATACAGTAGCCGCAGTACGTTTATTACTTATTCTTAAAACGTTTGTTGCGCCTGGATTATTTGAGCCTTCAGTTCTAGGATCGGGTAAGTTAAGTAGTCGGCAAATGAGAATGGCGCTAGAAATAGAACCTAATAAATAAGCAAAAATTATCAAAATAATTGTTAATAGCAACATAATTATTTTCTATCCCTGAAAGTAAACGCCATTATTTTAATCAATTTCTCCGCCAGAAAAAATAAAATAGAAAAGTTTCCTTATTCTATCCCTTACTTTGCTAGTTTTTCTACTCCTTGGCAGGTAAACTCGCCATTTATTTCTATTATTCGCTTATTTGGTTACTATTTTAAGTCGGAATATATTTTTAGCTGTTATTTTAGTGAGACTAGTCATGGACAAAGTATTTATTCAAGGACTCAGTATACAAACAACCATAGGTTTTTATCCTTGGGAAAAAGAAATTAAACAAACGTTAGTCATTGACTTAATGATGGGATGGAATACAGCACTTGCCGCTGAAAACGATGAACTAGCTAAAACCCTTGATTATGCTGAAATTTCAGAAAAAGTGGCGGAGTTTGCGAATAATAATTCTGTCGATTTAATTGAAACACTTGCTGAAAGATTGGCGAATTATTTAATGTCGAGTTATCACATACCTTGGTTAAAGTTAACAATAGGAAAGCCAGGTGCTGTTCACAATGCGATTACGGTTGGGGTCGAAATAGAACGGGGTAAGCAATAATAATGGCGCAGGTTTATATTTCTCTCGGCTCAAACATTAATAAGAAAGTAAACTTAGCTAACGGTCTAAATGCACTTCATCAGGTTTACGGGACGTTAAGGTTATCTTCTTTATATGAATGCCAAGCAGTAGGATTTGTAGGCGATAGTTTTTTTAATATGGTGATAGGAATAGATACTCAGCAATCACTTAATGAAGTGGCTGAGCAATTACGAGCTATAGAAATACGCTTTGGTCGACCTGTTGATGCAAAAAAATTTAGTTCTCGTACTTTAGATTTAGATATTTTGTTGTTCGATAACATTGTTTTGGTGGAACCCATTCAAATTCCACGGCATGAAATTCTGACTAATGCTTTTGTTTTGTGGCCGTTAGCTGAGATTGCAGGTAATTTAAAACACCCACAAAAACAGCAAAGTTTTAATGAGTTATGGGACGAATTCGATAAAAATTTACAACAAATTGAAAAAGTTCCATTTCAATGGAATCCATCCACAGGTAACGTAAAATTATGAGTATATTTGAAGTTTTCATTTTATCCCTTATTCAAGGGTTAACAGAGTTTCTTCCTATTTCAAGTTCGGCACATTTAATTCTTCCTTCTGCTGTTTTAGGTTGGCAAGATCAAGGGCAAGTATTAGACGTTGCATTGCATGTGGGAACTTTACTTGCTGTTGTAATGTATTTTCGTCAAGAAGTCGCTTCAATGGCGGTTGCTTGGTTTGGCACTATTGGTATAGGGCCTGAAAAAAATAAAAAAAGTTTTGACGGTACATTAGCGTGGTGGATACTACTAGCGTCAATCCCTTTGGGGTTGGTTGGCTTTCTTGGTCACGATTTTATAGATGCTAATTTACGTTCAGCTGCCGTTATTGCAGCGACAACCATTGGATTTGGTTTGTTACTTGGTTTTGCTGATATTAAAGCGAAAGAAAATGTCAGCATTGAAAATTTAGGTTTTAAAGGTGCAATGATTATTGGCTTGTCTCAAGCCTTAGCGCTAATTCCCGGTACTTCACGTTCCGGAATAACTATGACACTGGGTATGATGTTAGGATTAACCAAAGAAAATGCTGCCCGTTTTTCATTTCTTTTGTCTATACCTGGGATCATTATGCCAGGCGGCTATTTAACTTATAAGTTAATTTCATCAACAGAAGCCGTTGATTGGCAAGTATTAGGCTTAGGAAGTGTGCTCGCTTTTTTTAGCGCCTACGCCTGTATTCATTATTTTCTGATATTAGTCAATAAAATAGGCATGATGCCGTTTGTTATTTATCGCTTGATTTTAGGGTTTGGCTTGCTTTGGTTTTTACTGGGTTAGTCAATTAAATAAATTTTAATCACCTATGCATAAAGTGCCTATTAATAAAAATTGAAGGCGCTTTTTTTTATTGTAAATATTTAAGAACGCTTTAAGTTTACGTAAACGTTAAGTTGGCGTGTAAATTAACATGGTTTTGTATACTATAGCGCCATAATATTTCTACTTTTTGATAGTGAGACAGATATGAATCTTTCATTAACTGAAGAACAAATGATGATTCAGGATATGGCATGTAAGTTTGCTGAAAGTGAACTTGCGCCTGTTGCTGCACAGTTAGACGAACATGCTAATCAACCTTTATTTTTAGAAAACTTAGCCAAATTAACTGAATTAGGCTTTATGGGACTTAATATTAAAGCTGAATACGGCGGTGTTGAAGCCGGAAGTGTGGCGTTTAGTTTAGCAATTACTGAAATAGCTAAAGCCTGCGCCTCAACAGCTGTGACCACGTCGGTCACTAATATGGTTGCAGAAGTCATTCAAGCTGTCGGTAATGAAGAGCAAAAACAGAACTATTTACCTAAGCTTTGTGGCGGTGAATACAAAGCCGGTGGATTCTGTTTAACTGAAGGAAGTGCAGGGTCTGATCCTGCTGGCATGAAAACAACCGCAGTTAAAAGCGGTGATGGTTATATTTTAAATGGTAGTAAGCTTTATATTACTAGTGCAAGTTTTGCGGATATATTTGTTGTTTGGGCGGTAACGGATCCTAACGCACCGAAAGGTAAAGGTATTTCATGTTTTTTAGTTGAAGCCAATACACCTGGTATCACGGTTGCTAAAGCTGAAGAGAAAATGGGACAAAAAGCATCGCCCACGAATGAAGTACATTTTGAAGATTGTCATATTCCTGCAACAGCGTTAATGGGGGTAGAAAACAAAGGTTTTTCTGTAGCTGTTGGTGAATTAGCGGGTGGCAGAATAGGTATCGGTTCGTTGGCGTTAGGTGTTGGTAAAGCGGCATTAGACTATGCAAGAGAGCATTTAATGGAACGTAAACAATTTGGTCAACCACTAGCTAATTTTCAGGGGTTACAATGGATGTTGGCAGAACGTTACACAGATTTAGAAGCTGCACGATTATTGTTAATGCAAGCTGCATTCACTAAAGATCAAGGCCAGCCTTTTGGAATGGCAGCTTCAATGGCAAAGCTTTTTGCTACAGAGAAAGCGAATAAAGCTTGCTATGATGCACTGCAATTAATGGGTGGGGCTGGCTACATTAAAGAATATCCACTAGAGAGATTAGCACGAGATGTCAGAGTGACGACTATTTATGAAGGCACTAGTGAAATTCAAAAAGTGATTATTGCTAGAGAGTTATTAAAACAGGTCAGCTAATTCTCTTATGTTGATTGAAAGGGGTGAAGTATCCAGTTAATTGCTATTATTAACTCATTATCTGGATACAGTCTTTACCTTTAAATTTGGCCTGATACATAGCTTTATCTGCATATTTAAACCATTCTGAAGCGGTAATCCCCTTTTCTAATTCGGCAATGCCAATGCTACAAGTCACCCCACTGATTTCATCAATATGAATTTTAGTCATTCCTTTTTGGATACGTTCGGCAAGTTTGTATGCTTCTTCTAATGATGTTTCTGGGCAAACTACAACAAATTCTTCTCCTCCCCAACGTGACACAATATCAGTTTCCCTTGCTATAGATAGTAGAGTTTTTGCGATATTTTTTAAAATGTTATCCCCAATAGTATGTCCATGGTTATCATTGATAGCTTTAAAGTCATCAATGTCTATCATGAGCATGCATACTTGTGTTTGGTAACGAGCGGTAAGCTTAATTTGTTGTTCAATAATTTTGGAAAGATGAGTTCTATTAAATAGACCGGTTAAAGGATCTTTCATTGCTAACTCTGTTAATTGAAGATTTTTCTCAGCTAACGTGTGATGGAGTTCTTCAAGTTTCATATTTTTATCTGCAAGGGCTCTACCATGTTGTTTCAATTGCAAATAACGAATCAACAATATAACTACAATTATTAAAAATAAACAGCTAACTTGAAGAGCTATTCTATAATTAGGTGGCTCAATTATTTTAATTGATTTTAGATAGTGTGTGACTTTCTTGCGCTCTTCTTTAGTTATTTGAGCTATTGCTTGATTAAAAATAGGGAGTAAATACTCTTTTTCTTTTGCAACTCCAATACGTAATTGATCTTCTAAGTTCGCTATACCAGCTATTCTAATATTACTGAAATTATTTTCTTGAATAATACGATTAGCCGCATGAAATGAACCAACAAAGTAATCCACTTCATTATTCTCGACTTTTTGTAATCCAAGAAATCCATTTTCTACCGGAACTAAATTGGTATTTGGGAAGTGTTTACTTAAGTGGTGATGTAGACGATAGCTTTTAACCACCGCAATTGATTGATTAGTTAAGCCGGACAAGTTACCTATGATAGGATTTTTGAAATGAGCATATATAGCATTTGGAGCTCTAAAATAATCATCACTGAAAGATAAATATTGTCGACGTTTTTCGCTAGTATTAATAAGTGGAATTAGATCGCATTGACCAGATTTAACGAATTCTAAGCTTTCTTCCCAAGAGGACGTGGGTACAAGAATAAAGTTTATATTTGATTTTTCCGCGATAAGATCCACAAAAATTTTAGAAATGCCAGTATGCTTTTGTTTAACTATTGACTCATAAGGGGCCCAATTAGGATCAACACAATAGTTAACAGATAACTTCTGCTCCGCATAACTAGATGCGATGAGAGAACTATAGATTATTATTAGTAAATGCTTTAGCACCTGTATCCCAGTACAATGTATTTAATTGTTTAACTTAATCCTGACGTATACCTTTTGGTATGTAACTCACTATTCGCTCAATGAATAATGGAATGCATAAATTAACTATAGGCTTATATTGGAAAAATAAAAGTTTTAATATAACCCCTTGTTTAAATAAAGTAAGCCCCAAATTAATTGTTATACAGAAGCAAAGTTAATATGACAAAAATTCAAATGGTATATGCTTTTTAAACCAAATGAATAATTGCATTATTACGCCTATTTAATGGAAAGAACAGTGACAGATTACCCAATAGCAATTACCTTAGAGAATTTTCAACAAATTATTCTTGAGCAGTCTAAAAGTACCCTAGTGTTAGTTGACTTCTGGGCGGAACAAGTACCTGAAAGTGTTGAGTTAAAAAATTTATTGACGACTAAATTGGCTGAACACAAAGATACAATTTTATTAACGACTGTTGACTGCTTAACGCAGCAAGAAATAGCTTCTCAGTTTGGTTTACAATCATTGCCTACTGCCGTATTGATAAAAGATGGGCAACCCATTGACGGCATTTCTGGTCCACAAACTGATGAGTCAATAGCGACTTTTTTAGATAAATACTTACCTAAAGCTGAAGATAACTTCTTAAAAATAGCTAAAGAGCAATTTTCAAAAGGGAAAATTAACGAAGCATATACCAGTATTAGTAGCGCATACCAGTTAAACAATGATCGCGCTGATATCAAATTGTTACTGGCAGAATGCGCCATTCAAATAGGTAAATTATCTGAAGCACAGTCGTTAATTTCAAGCATAAAAATGGTTGATCAAGATAGTTACTATCAAACGATTCTTGCTAAACTTGAATTAGCGATGGAAGCTGCTGACTCTCCCGAAATACAAGCACTTGAAGAAGAGTTATTGCAGTCACCTGATGATATAGAATTACAAAAGAAGTTAGCGGCTCAATACAGCCAAGTAAATCGCTATGAAGAAGCGCTAGCTATTCTTTTTACTTTAGTGCAAAAAAATGTAGATGAAGGGGAAAGTAAGCATTTTTTACTTGATGTATTAAAGGCGCTACCAGAGGGAGATCCGTTAGCGTCTAAATATCGCCGTAAATTATTTTCAATGATGTATTAGTGTTTAAAGCATAGAACCTAGGTTCTATGCTTTTAATAAATGAGAAAAAGTTGTTAGAAATTTTTGTACTTTTTTCGCCACAACAAGTTGGCAATATCGGTTATCAGTGTTGTTTGTAAAGTAATTTTGGTGGTAGCTTTCTGCACTATAAAAATTTGAATAAGCGGCAACTTTGGTAACAATAGCTTGTTCATATTCCCCGCTTTGGCTGAGTTGTGCGATTTTTTCGAGTGTGGCAACGCGCTGTGCATCATTATGATAAAGTACAGTGGAACGATACTGAGTTCCTATGTCATCACCTTGACGGTTTAGTGTTGTTGGATCATGAATAGCAAAAAAAACATCTAATAATTGGTCAAAAGACACAACGTTTGGATCATATTCTATTTGAATAACTTCGGCATGATTAGTGGTACCTGAGCAAACTTGCTCATAAGTCGGATTTTCTATATCGCCATCAGCATAGCCACTAACCACAGTAATAACACCTTTTAATCTTGAAAATATAGTTTCTGTACACCAAAAACATCCAGCGCCTAAGGTGATTAAATTAGTTTTCATAGTGACCCTATTAACGTTTTATATACTTTATTTATGATAGCTCATTGTATTTTGCGCATAGACGGCTGTCTATCATGATTTTAGTTTTATCAAATTTTTATGTGCTAAGTCATACCAATTATCTGTATTAATCAATACACTTGTGGTTCGTTATCTTGAGTTAATAAGTGTATGTAAAACGATGCTGTCACATTCGATTAAATTAAACCCTATTTTTATGGTGTTGTCGTTACGGACGGTAGCGATTGTAATTCAAATTATACTGCTATTATTTGTTCATTTTGTACTTCACTATCATTTACCATGGTTTGAATTAGTAATAATTATTTGTTGTGAAGTGATTTTTACGTTTGGCAGTTATTGGTACTTTAGAAAAAAACAACATGTGAGTAAACAGTCTTTATCTTGGCAAGTGATTGCTGATGTTATTTTTCTTTCTGCTTTACTTAGTTATAGTGGCGGTGCGACGAATGCTTTTGTTTCCTTGTTGCTTATTCCTATTGCTATATCCGCTGTTACTTTATCTGCGCCACGTTTATTTTTTGTCGCTTGTTTAGCCATTGCTAGCTATTCAGTTCAGCTATGGCTAATGCCTATGAGTGTCATGCATGGTAATATGGAAGGGCACTTTATCGGTATGTGGATAAACTTTTTATTTTCAGCGTTAGTTGTTGCATTAGTTGTAGGTCGTATGGCAATTAATAATCGCATAAAAGATAAAGCTATCGCTCAATACCGGGAAGAACAACTTAAACAAGAAAAGGTTATTTCTTTAGGGGTGGCCTCTGCTCAAGTTACTCATCAATTAGCAACTCCTATTTCAACGGCTTGTATGTTGGTTGATGAGTTGAAAGAGCTTTCACCCACCTCTGATTTAATAAATGACTTACAATTCGAATTAAAAAGATGTACGGATAGCTTGTCATCTTTTCGTCAAATGGTATTTGATATTAAAGAACAAAATACTTATCTTATTTCAGCAACGAGAATTTGTGCAGATATTAAAGATTATATTGCGCTAAATCATCCTGAGTTAATGTTAGTTACAGTAGAATGTAGCGAAGGTGATGATAGAAACGTACAAGCTAATAGCTCTTTATTGCCAGCGATAATTAATATTATAAATAATGCTATCCGAGCGACTCAAGCGAATAATTGTCAAAAAGTTGAAATTAAGACGACTTGTGATGATGAATATTTAACGTTAGAAATAAGAGATTTTGGTAAAGGATTTACTCAGGAAAAGTTAGCGCAGCTAGGTATTCAACCCATTGCGAGTGATCAAGGGTTTGGTATGGCAGTGCTTTTGAGTCATTCTAGTTTTGAAAGGTTAGGTGGTAAGTTGGTATTAACTAACCACAACGAATTAGGTGCTATAGCAACAATAAGCTTACCTTTAGTTTTATAATCAAAGAGCTTCTTATGTGTATGTTATGGAAGGAAACATGAGAAAACTATTAATAGTAGAAGATGATATTGCATTAGCCAAAACAATGAAAAGGCGTATGGAAAAACATGGGTTTGAAGTCTTTAATTGTTTTACGGCTAGTGATGCTTTATTAGCTTGTCATCGTTACATGCCTGAATATGTCTTACTGGATATGAAGCTGGAAAATGAAAGTGGTTTAGCGTTAATAAAGCCAATACGTAATCTGTTACTTGAAGCCAAAATAGTATTATTGACAGGTTTTGCGAGCATCTCGACAGCTGTAGATGCAATTAAGCTTGGAGCTGATAATTATTTAGCAAAACCTGTTGATACACAAACCTTACTATCAACTTTACTTGATGGTAATTGCATGCCCATTGAGACGCAGGCTATTGAAGAAACAGTATTATCGGCAGAGCAAGTCGAATGGCAGCATATTCAGCAGGTATTGAAAGTTAATAATGGTAATATTTCGGCAACTGCACGCCAACTATCAATGCATAGAAGAACATTACAGCGTAAATTGCAAAAAAAACCTGCTACACAAAAGGCATAGCAGGCATATAAATATAACATAAAACAAATATTCCTTAATTAAGGAATGGAGTCGAGCCCGTAAGTGATGTGTAGCATCAATCAAGTCTCTAGAATTTAGTGTGCCATAAAATATGAGTTAATCTTGGATAAACTCATAAAGTGCGACAAAATACCACAGTATTCTTATTTTTTATCCTTTAAGCGTATTTGCATTTAAAGTGAGATGTAAGATCAATTTCAATTGATTTTTATCGATGGTTGCAAAAGTTTCTAATTTTAACTAACTGAAATTTAATTAAATAAAATTAGTGATATAAAATAATGTAGCGCTATTAAATGCGGATTAGGTAACATCTTCTTTACAAAAAATGAAATACTTCACCTTATAAAAATGACCAGTTAGCACAAAACACTGTTTTTTTGTTGTTAGTTTAAGTAAATTAAAGTGAATTTATAATAATAAAGATGGTAATGAATGTCTGTTTCAAGAGGGGAGTTTAGCTCTCGTTTAGGTTTTATCATGGCTGCGGCTGGTTCTGCAGTTGGTTTAGGTAATATTTGGGGGTTTCCAACACAAACAGCAAGTAATGGAGGCGCGGCTTTTGTACTTGTCTATTTAGTATTGGCGTTTACTTTAGCCTATCCTGCATTTATGGCAGAGTTATTGATCGGCCGCTATGGTCAAGCTAATGCGGTAACATCTCTACAAAAAATGTCTCGGACAGCGTTTCATAAACGCTTTGCTTTTCTTGTAGGCTTTTCTGGTATTATTTGCGCCGCCTTAATTTTGAGTTTTTATGGCATTATAGCTGGATGGATGATGTCATACGCTCTTGAGCCAGTATTAAATATCGCAGGCGTTAGTAATACAGCTGAATGGGTTGTGACTCAATCAACATCACGAAATGTGTTATTTACAGGGCTCTTTATGTTTTTAACCATTTTTATCATTCGCCGTGGTGTTGAAGATGGTATCGAGAAATGGTCAAAACGTTTAATGCCAATGCTCATTACAATACTCGTGCTTTTAATTGGCTATGTCTTTACTTTAGAAGGAGCAAGCGAAGGCTTGTTGGCTTATTTAAATCCTGATATTTCTCGAGTATTAGAACCTAATTTATTAATTAGTGCTTTAGGGCAGGCATTCTTTTCTTTGTCTTTAGGTACAAGTGTCATGATTATTTATGGCTCTTATATCTCTAAAAAAGAAAACTTAGTGACCATAGGCGCGCAAGTGACATTAATTGATGTGTCTATTGCATTTCTAGCTGGATTATTAATTATTCCTGCAATGTATGTTGCGCAAGCGCAAGGGGTTGCGATTTTTGCTGAAAATGGCAGCTTAATTTCTGGTTCAGGATTGGTTTTTACTGTATTACCAGCGTTATTTGATACTATGGGCGCAGGGGGATTGTTCGTTGCAACCGCTTTTTTCATTCTAATGACAATTGCAGCATTAACTTCTTCAATTTCTATGTTAGAAGGACCAGTCTCTTTTGTTGTGGAACGTCATAATGTGGAACGTAAAAAAGCGACAACTATTATTGGTATTCTTATTTTCTTGATAAGTATAGGAATTATTAGCAATATAGGCGTTATGCTAGATTTTGTTGCAACATTAGCAACTGAATATGGTCAACCACTAATTGCAATGTTGTGTTGTGTGTTTGTCGGTTGGATTTGGCATCGTAATGAGATATTGCAAGAAATTAAGCAAGGTAATGACAATGTCGAAACTAGCTTTTTCTGGATGGTTTGGCCTTGGTATACTAAGTTTGTGTGTCCTACAGCAATAGCGATTGTTTTCATTCACTCATTGTAGATAGTTTTAGTGTTTAGGTAATGGGTTTCTACCTATTACCTTCCATCTTCTTCGTTATATTCTCGGCCATTTTAAACTCCATGGCTTGCCAATTTCGTTAAGCATCTTGATGAATTCTGTTGTGTTAAATAGCTCGCCACTTTCTGGTCTGGATATAAATTCAAACTGCTCGCCATCGTAAATAAATTTTAATGCATAAGCATGCAAATACCCACGTTCGAGAGCAACTGAACTATGATAATAGGTATCACCTATTATCGGTGAGCCTAAACTACTTAAAGCGACTCTTAATTGATGGGTTTTACCTGTATGAGGCTTTAAAATAAATAATCGCGTTTTATTCCTTAAGCCGAAGCTAAAGAATTGTGTAATTGCAGGATTGTTCTGGCTACGCATTAACTTCCATGTGCCCCGTCGAGACTTCACCATGTCACCTTTGATCTGGCCTTGTTTTTTCTTAGGCTTTTTATCACTCAAGGCAATATAGTACTTGTCTATGGTATGCTGTTCAAACTGCTGTTGAAACCATTGTGCACAAGCTAAATTTTTAGCAAAAATTATCAATCCTGATGTCATTTTATCAAGTCTATGCACGGGATAAAGGGTTGAGAGTTGCATTTGTTCTTTGACTTGATTGAATAAACCTTCACCTAATAGTGCTTCGTCGTGAAAATTGAAGTTATCTGGTTTATTAACCACAATAAAATTCACATTATTTTCGAGCACATTTAAGATAATTGGACTATTATTGATTGTCATTATGTTCTAATAAATATTTATAGGCTAAGTTATTATATCTTTTGTGAACTAAAATTAATGTAAAACTTGCAGTGTCTCAGATAAATTATGGCTAGTTGAAAGTAAAAGCCTTAAATTACGGTCAAAACATTAGTTGTTAGCTTATTCAATACACATGTAGTTACTTCTATTTTAATAGAAGTAACTACTAAGCAGGCGGTAATAACTTAATCATTTTCGAGTTACCCATTGAAATTTAATATTTGACCCTTAAATCTAGGGTACTTACTAAGCGTCACGCTATAGGGATTACTTTGTCACTATCATTTACTCAACTACTTTCAGCTTTCGAGTTGGATGAAAATATTAATGCATTAACCAACTTTGGCTACGGTGTTGAACGTGAAACCCTTAGAGTGCTACCGCAAGGTAAGCTTTCTGATAAGCGACATTATCGCGCATTAGGTTCTTCGTTGACACATCCAAATATTACAACGGATTATGCGGAACCTTTGCTGGAGTTTATAACACCAGTGAGCCATTCACCTGAACAAACGATAACTCAGTTAGAAGATATTCAAAAATTTACTTTGAGTGAAATTAACGATGAATTGTTGTGGCCCATGAGCATGCCCTGTTTTGTCGATTGCGAAGACAGTATCGAACTTGCTTATTATGGTGAATCTAATATTGGTAAAATGAAAAGCGTGTATCGTCAAGGTTTAAAGAATCGCTATGGAAGCATGATGCAAGTTATTGCAGGCATTCATTTTAATTTTTCTTTTTCTCAAGATTTCTGGTTGAAGTTTCAATCATTTGAAAATAATGAATTACCATTGCAAGATTATATCTCAGACAAATATTTCGCGTTATTAAGAAATTATAAACGCTTTTGTTGGCTTATTCCTTATTTATATGGAAGCTCGCCTGCATTATGCCCGTCCTTTTTGAAAGGCAAAAATACTAATTTACCCTTTAAAAAATCACCTAAAGGTTATGTATATTTGGAGTATGCCACTTCATTACGAATGAGCGATTTAGGCTATACCAATAGTGAACAATCTTCATTACATATTTGTTATAACAACTTAGAAGGTTATGTGGCCGGTGTTCAAGAAGCAATTAATTTATCTTCAGATAAATTTGCAAAAATTGGTGTGAAAGTTGACGGTAAGTACCAACAGCTAAATGCGAATGTTTTACAGATTGAAAATGAACTTTACGCTCCCGTTCGACCAAAACAGGTAGCTAAATCAGGAGAAAAGCCTTCTCAAGCATTATTGAATAGGGGAGTTGAGTATGTTGAAGTACGAGCACTTGATGTTAACCCTTTTTCACCTACAGGAATCGAATTACAACAAGTCTTATTTTTAGAAGTGTTTTTAGCGTACTGTGCTTTAAAACCAAGTGAAGAATTAGACTGTGATCAGCAAAACACTTTACAGCGTAATATGGATGAAATTGTTGTTAGGGGAAGGGATCCACAATTGCGCTTGAATGACTGTGGTGTTGAAAAATCTGTACAAGAATGGGGAGTGAGCATATTTGAAGATATGGCTTATGTTGCCCAATTGTTAGATAAAGCCAATGGTGTTGATAAATACTTTAAGGCTTTAACCATTGAAAAAGAAAAAATATTAAACCCTAATTTAACCCCTTCAGCGATTTTATTGGATTATTTGAATAATCAAGATGGAAGTTTAACTCAGTTAGCTCTTGAGAATGCTCATAAATTTAAAGATGATTTACAGTCACGAGATTATCAATTCTTTAATTATGAATATTTTAAAGAACAAGCTCAATTATCATTTCAACAACAGAAGCAAATAGAAGAAAGTGATGTATTAAGCTTTGATGATTTTCTTAAAGAGTATTTTACTAAATAATATATTTGAAAGTAAAAAAAAGCGCGTAAGTACGCGCTATTAAGATAAGAAAGCAGTCCAGGGAGGTATTTGTGCTCTCACAACATAAGAGTATTGGTTTTCCTTAAAGTTCCATTTTTTATAAAAGTTTTTACAGACAAAAAAAAAGCGCATTATCAAAATGCGCTATAAAAACATGAAACACTAAGGGAAATCAGCTCTCATAAAGTAAGAGTGTCGATTTTCTTTAAAGTTCCATTTTTTATAAAAATTTTTACAGACAAAAAAAAGCGCATTATCAAAATGCGCTATAAAAACATGAAACACTAAGGGAAATAAAGCTCTCGTAAAGTAAGAGTATAGGATTAACAAAAAGTTCCGTTAATTATTAATTAATTTTCAGCCTAAAGAAAAATCCCAAAAAAAAAGCACGTATACAACGTGCTTAAAAATTAGTTCAAGGGAAAACATAACATCATGTCTTGTAAGTTAAGACGGAGTTACATCAAATAAGTTCAAAATTATTTAAAAATAAATTTATTCTTCTGATACTGCACTATTCATTAATTTCTGGCATCATGAAACTTTCACCTATAGCGTTGTTATTACTTAGGCAATATAAAATATGCTAAATATAAGAGTGGTGCTTTTAGCAAGTATTATTACGGCTAGTTTATCTGGCTGCGCTACATCTCCTCCCAAAAACACTGAAAACCTATGTGAAATATTTTTTGAACATCGTGATTGGTATTTTGCTGCCAAAGACGCACGTGAACGTTGGGGTGTACCTATTCATGTGCCTATGAGTATGATGTATCAAGAAAGCTCATTTAAGGCTAATGCTCTACCCCCACGAGATTATTTACTTGGTTTTATTCCTTGGGGCAGAGTAAGTACTGCATATGGCTATTCACAAGCTAAGACTATGACTTGGAGTGACTACATAAAAGAAACAGGTAACTCTGGCGCCGATAGAGATGACTTTGATGATGCTATTGATTTTATGGCATGGTTTATTTTCAAAACTCAAAAGATTAATAAAATTTCTAAATGGGATGGCTATAATCAATACTTAAATTACCATGAGGGTTGGGGTGGTTTTAAGCGTAAATCTTATAAAAAGAAAGGCTGGTTAGTTAAAGTTGCACGTAAAGTAGATAACCGTGCCCGAAAATATAGTAGTCAGTTAAAACACTGTGAAGCTGATTTAAATAAAAGCTGGTTGTGGCGTTTATTTTTTGGATAACTTATTTTATGAATAATTTTTTCCCTTGTTTTCTGTCAAATAATAGCGCTAAAGCGAGAATTTATCTTACGTGATAATTTAGCTATAGTGCAAACATTACCAATCAATAAATATGCCAAAAAAACTTAAATGTGAAAAGGAATTTATTACCAGTTTTTTTTAGTTTCCTACAAATCATTATCTGCATATTTCTTGCCAAAAACATAAATTTACCTCTAATTTATCGCTAAGGCACATGGTGTATATACTTTCTAAAAACAGTAAAAAAATCGTCATTTTTTGGTAAAAAAAGTTTGCAAAATTAGAAGGCTTTGTTTCATTGGTCTTGACTTTGTTATCCACAGAAATTGTGGAAAATTAAATTATCGATCATAGGTTGTGAATAACTTTGTTGATAATATTGTTTGGGTTATCAATTATCCACAAAACAAAAAATATTAGCAGAAATGCTAGCAATAAAATTAAAGATAGAAAAAGCTAAATGACATCATTTAGCTTTTTTTGAGTATAACCTGGAGAGATGTTTAGTGGTTTTTATTATAGTATTCAGGAATCACTCTAACGGTTTTTATCATATTATCGGTTACATCAATTATTTCAACGGGGTAACCCGCAACTCTTACGCTTAAATTTGCTTCAGGAATATCTTCTAAATATTCAAGTATTAAGCCGTTTAATGTTTTAGGTCCATCGGTAGGAAAATGCCAATTCATTTCCTTATTAATATCTCTTACTGTTGCACTGCCATCAACGAGATAGCTATTATCTGGTTGCTTAGTTACTTCATCTGAAGGGGCAGGAGTCATTGTTGTGGTAAAGTCACCTACAATTTCTTCTAAAATATCTTCAAGAGTCACAAGGCCTTGTATATCACCATATTCATCAACAACAAGCCCTAAACGCTCTTTAGCGTGTTGAAATTTTAGCAGTTGTACATTGAGTGGCGTTCCTTCAGGAATAAAATATAGCTCTCTTACCGCTCTTAATAAGGTGGCCTTTGTAAATTGGTTTTTTGATAAAAGTTTTAAGGCATCTCGCATATGCACATAACCGACAACATCATCAATAGAATCTCTATATAGAAGTACACGAGTATGTGTTGCTTGGGTCAGCTGCTTTTGGATTTTTTTCCAGTTCTCGTTGATATCGATACCAACTAATTCGTTGCGAGGAACCATAATATCTTCAACAGTAACATTTTCTAGATCAAGGATGCCAACAAGCATATTTTGATCACGTTCCGGCAACATAACACCAGATTCGTTAACTACCGTACGCAGCTCCTCTGAGCTTAAGCTATGCTGTTCACGCTGTTCATGGCTAATACCTAAAAGCATTAAAATACCATTTGTTATCCAATTCACACCAACCACTAAAGGGTACAGTAACTTTAATAATATTGTTAATATGATTGAGCTTGGGTAGGCTATTTTTTCTGGGTATAGTGCAGCTAATGTTTTAGGTGTTACTTCTGCAAAAACAAGTATGACAAAGGTAAGTAATAATCCTGCATAAAATATCCCCGCATCACCATACAAACGTTCTGCAATAATACCCGCAATGATAGAAGCAAATATATTAACTAGATTATTCCCTATTAAAATTAATCCAATTAATTTATCAGGCTGTCTTAAAAGCTTACTTACACGCCGTGCGCCTTTGTGTTTTTCTTTTTCTAAATGCCTTAACTTATAACGATTAAGTGACATCATGCCTGTCTCTGAGCTCGAGAAATAGGCTGAAATGAATATGAGTATGCCTAAAATGACAAACAACATATTAGTTGAAATGCTATCCAAAAAGGGTTCCTACTTTACCTAGTCAATTTGTTTTTACACTTGAGAGTCTCTTTATACCCTAAAAGCTAGTATAAGAGAAACTCTTTGATAAAACGACTGCCAAAATATGCTAATGTAAGCAATGAAGTGGCGACTATTGTTAAAATTAACACACGATGTCCTCGCCAACCTTTTTTGTAATGCCCCCATAAAATCCATAGGTAAAAAGATAATGCGAGTAGTGATAATACCGTTTTATGAGCATTATCCTTACGAATAAAATGTTCGATAAATACGATACCTAAAATTTGACTCATAAATAGGCAAATAGTGCCAATAGCAAGTATAATAAATAGTTGGCCTTCTACCTGCATTAAAGGAGGTAAGTGGCTTACAGCTTGAAGATTTTTACTTTTTAACTTCATATTTATATAAGCGACTTGAAAAGCATAAAGTGTGGCTATGACTAACACACAATATGCAATTAGTGCTAAGGTGATATGAATGAATAGTATTGGCTGATCAGTTGCTAAGGGTATTTGACTGTGATGCGGAATAAAAAGCATTGCTACTTGCCATAACCCGGCAAAAAAATAGGTGACAGGGAGTAGTAAATTAATCTTATATCGTAATGCAAGAATACTAACAGTAAGGCAAATCGCTAAACTTACTAGTGATATAACATTGGGTAGGGCAAAATTAATTTGGTTTTGGGCGAAAATTAACTGGTTACTAGAGACCATGTGCGCCAAAATAGATAAACCAGCGAACGACAATATGAGTAGTAAATTAGGCCCTTTAGGAGTAAACAACCGAGTGACAACAGCAATTACACAAATAAAGTAGCAAAAAGCTGCAACTATGGCACTAATACTGAAAAGATCCACTCAATTCTCCGTATATAAAATGAATAATTAATAAATGTTTAATTTTATCAGAATAAAACACATAGGCTAGGTTTTAATAATTAATTTGCGCAAAGGCTTAATTGATAATAAAACAAATAAAATACTACAAAAAATTCCAATCCAGTAGGGTAATAATTCATGGTTATGAGACATTTGTTCATTGATATTAATATGAAAAAATTGCAATAACCAATCAAAAAATAATCCAAAGCCTAAGGCACACAAACTAATCCCTAATAAGTACCTAATTAATACGGCATTACCCATTTCATTTCTTATAACACCTAATGTTGAAATATTGGTAGCAGGCCCGGCCATCATAAAAACTAATGCTGTGCCTGGAGATATTCCTGCCATTATAAAACCTGCGGCTACTGGTGTTGAAGCTGTTGCGCAAATGTACATAGGAATTGAAATAGCTACCATAAGTAGCATGGTGGTTACACCACTACCATATTGCAATAAAAATGTTTCAGGTATAAAGGTTTTTACAATAGTAGCAAATAGCAAACCAATAAATAGCCAAATTTTTAAATCATCTATTAATTGAGTTGCTGCATAACGAAGTCCATGTAAGGTTTTTTGGAATACACTCGGTTCACTCACTTTCGTGGCCTCACAGCAACTACTTGTCACCGCTTGAACCTTTGTTTCTTTTGTGCAGCAAGATGAAACTTTATTATGTTGCTTAGCAGAAAGAGGCTCTTTAACTGTTGATACTAATAAACCCGTAATAATAGCCGAAAATATGGCACTAATTGGGCGATATATTGCAAATATAGGTCCTAGTAATGCGTATGAAACGGTAACCGAATCCACTCCAGTTTCAGGCGTGGCAACTAAAAATGAAGAAGTTGCTGGGGCTGAGGCACCACTTCTCCTTAATTCTGTTGCAACTGGAATTACACCACAAGAGCACAAAGGTAAAGGCGCACCAATAAGTGCAGCTTTTACTATTGCCATTTTTCCTGAGCCCAAATGCTTGCTTAATATTGCACTGGGCACCCATGATTTCATTAATCCAGCAATAACTAATCCAAGTAACAACCAAGGGCTGGCATCATTAGCGATAAATAGAAAGTTTTCAAAAAATAAAGTTAACTGCGGCACAATAGATAGAACACTTTTTTAAGAATGTGACAAGTTTACCATAACCTATGCATTATTCGATAATCTTGTTTTTACCAATATCACATTAACTTACTCCATCATTAGATTATTTATTACTGTTGTAAGTCGCATTATTCAAATTTCCCCTTTCGCTTATTAATCGTGCGAGTATAATGGAGTACTGTTTTATCTTGTAATCAACCGTAGAGCTATTCATGTTTGAAAATCTTTCCGATCGTTTAACCAAAACGCTTAAAAATATCAGTGGCAGAGGCCGATTAACTGAAGACAACATTAAAGAAACTTTACGTGAAGTTCGCATGGCTTTGCTTGAAGCTGATGTTGCTTTACCTGTTATTCGTGAGTTTATTGCGAAAGTTAAAGAAAGTGCGGTAGGGCAGGATGTTTCTAAAAGCCTAACTCCTGGCCAAGTGTTTGTAAAGATTGTACAAAAAGAACTCGAAGCAGCGATGGGGGAGGTGAATGAAGCTTTAGATTTAAAAGCAACACCTCCTGCTGTTGTGTTAATGGCAGGCTTGCAAGGGGCTGGTAAAACAACCTCAGTTGCTAAATTATCTAAATACTTAAAAGAGCGAGAAAAGAAAAAAGTATTAGTTGTTAGTGCTGATGTTTATCGCCCAGCGGCTATAAAACAGCTTGAAACATTAGCAAAAGAGGTAGACGTTGAGTTTTTCCCGAGTGATATCAATCAAAAACCTATAGATATAGTTACCTCGGCAATAGCTCATGCTAAGAAACAATTTTTTGATGTATTAATTGTTGATACGGCAGGTAGGTTACATGTAGATTCAGATATGATGGGAGAAATTCAGCAGTTACATGCTGCCATTAATCCTGTTGAAACATTGTTTACTGTTGACGCTATGACAGGTCAAGATGCAGCTAATACAGCTAAAGCTTTTAATGATGCATTGCCACTTACAGGCATTATTTTAACGAAAACAGACGGTGATGCCCGAGGCGGTGCTGCTTTGTCAATTCGTCATTTAACTGGTAAGCCTATTAAGTTTATGGGGGTAGGTGAAAAAATAGAAGCCCTTGAACCGTTTCACCCTGATCGTATTGCTTCACGTATTCTTGGTATGGGCGACGTACTATCACTTATCGAAGAAGTTGAACAAAAAGTTGATCGTAAAAAAGCCGCACAATTAGCAAATAAGGTTAAAAGTGGAAAGGGATTTGATCTAGAGGACTTTCGTGACCAATTGGTGCAAATGAAAAGCATGGGCGGCATGATGGGAATGATGGATAAATTACCAGGGATGGGTAATATGTCTGACAAAATTAAAGATCAAATGGGTGATAAAGTAACCATTCAAATGGAAGCCATTATTAATTCAATGACTAAAGGTGAAAGACAGCGCCCTGATATCATTAAAGGCTCTCGTAAGCGTCGAATCGCCGCAGGTTCTGGCACACAAATACAAGATGTTAATAAATTATTGAAACAATTTACTCAAATGCAGAAAATGATGAAAAAAATGTCTGCGAAAGGTGGTATGCAGAAAATGATGCGCTCTATGAAAGGTATGATGCCTCCAGGAGGCATGGGCGGCCCTGGAGGTGGCATGTTTGGGCGATAGTCGCGATTAATATTGTTCTTATCTAAAAATTAGACTAAAAGGTAGTATGCTGCCTTTTAGTCATTAATTTTTAGTTTACTTAAGATACTATTCCTTATCTATCATTCTCTTTTGTAATAACCAACTTACACTTGCATATTTTTTATTCATCGTACCTAGTAATACTTGCATTTCGTTTGAAAAAGCGTAGAATACGCGAGCTTTTCTGTTACCTATGGGTACAGGAAGTGTCTGGATATTTTGTTTAACACTTAAATTATATAGAGGACGATATGGTTACCATTCGTTTAGCTCGTGGTGGCGCTAAAAAGCGTCCATTCTTTCAGGTTGTTGTTGCAGATAGCCGTAACTCTCGCGATGGTCGTTTCATCGAGAAAGTTGGTTTCTTCAACCCTACAGCGCAAGGTCAAGCGGAAAAATTACGTTTAGACTTAGACCGTGTCAACCATTGGGTTGGTCAAGGTGCAGCTGTATCTGATCGTGTGGCCAAATTAGTTAAAGACGCTCAAGCGGCAGCTTAATTAATCTGGTAGGTTTTAGGAGTCATTGTGGAAGAAGTTAAAGACATTACCCTTGGTAAAGTAGGCGCAGTTTACGGAATCAAAGGGTGGTTAAAAATTCATTCATTCACAGATGAACAAGAAGCCATACTTGACTATTTTCCTTGGTCATTAAAATTAGGAAATAATACACAATTAGTAGAAATTACTGATTGGCGTAGACATAGCAACGGACTCATCGTTAAAGTGGGTGGAATTGATGATCGTGACCAAGCGCAAGCATTGGTTGGCTCAGAAATTTTAGTCAAAGAAACGGCTTTGCCTGATTTACCTGATGGTGAATTTTACTGGCGAGATCTAATGGGAATGAAAGTTATGACTACCGAAGGTTACGACCTTGGGATTGTTTCTGATTTATTAGAAACAGGCGCTAATGATGTACTGGTTGTGAAAGCGAACCGAAATGATGGTTTTGGAAAAAAAGAGCGCTTAATACCGTATCTTTTTGAACAAGTGATTCAATCGGTAAGTATTGAAAATAAACAAATTTGTGTTGACTGGGATCCAGGTTTCTAACTTGTGAGTAACAGCATTGTTGACCATAAACTGTGGATAGGCGTTATAAGTTTATTTCCAGAAATGTTTGATGCTATTACTGAGTATGGGGTGACAGGCCGAGCAATTCGTAATGGGTTAATTGAATTTCATAAATGGAATCCAAGAGACTTTACTCATGATCGACATCGCACTGTAGACGACAGACCTTACGGTGGTGGTCCAGGGATGTTAATGATGGTTCAACCGTTACGTGATGCCATTGTTGCAGCTAAACAAGCGGCAATTGAAAATGGTGGAAATGCTAAGGTTATTTATTTATCACCTCAGGGACGGAAATTGGACCAAGTTGGTGTACATGAATTAGCACAACATGACCGACTGATATTTATAGCAGGACGTTATGAAGGCATAGATGAAAGACTTATCGAGTCAGATATTGACGAAGAATGGTCTGTCGGAGATTACGTGTTAAGTGGTGGGGAATTACCTGCTATGAACGTAATTGATGCCGTAGCGCGTATTGTGCCAGGTGTATTGGGTCATAATTTATCGGCTGAGCAGGATTCATTTTCTGATGGTTTGTTAGATTGCCCTCATTATACAAGGCCAGAAGTACTCGATACTTCAATAGGAGGCGTTAAGTCGGTTCCTAAAGTGCTACTAAGTGGTGATCATGAACAAATACGGCAATGGCGCCAATATCAGTCGCTAGAAAGAACGTGGACTAGACGACCAGAACTTTTAACTGACCTAGCTCTGACAGATGAACAGGAAAAAATGTTAGCTTTAATAAAAGCGAAACATAGTACTGTTAATGACTGTGAAACCTAGGAAGAAGGTAAATATGAGTAAAATTATTGAAATGCTCGAACAAGAGCAATTAAAAACTGATGTACCAGTATTCGCTCCAGGTGATACTGTTGTAGTACAAGTTAAAGTTACAGAAGGTGATAAATCACGTCTTCAAGCATTTGAAGGTGTTGTAATTGCTATTAAAAACCGTGGCATCAATTCAGCGTTCACTGTTCGTAAAATTTCGAACGGTGTAGGTGTTGAACGTGTATTCCAGACACATAGTCCAATCGTTGACTCTATTGAAGTCAAACGTCGCGGTGATGTTCGTCAAGCTAAGCTTTACTATCTTCGTGAGCGTTCAGGTCGTTCTGCACGTATCAAAGAAAAATTGGCAAAAAGATAATTTAGTTACTATAAATTATTTTATTTCCAAAATAAAAAACCTGCACTTGATGTAGGTTTTTTTATGTTTTAAATATGTAGTCTATCTAACTATAAAAAATAAGGGTTAAAACTTAGCTACTACTTTTACTGCATCTGTAACTGCGCCGTCACTGACATAAGCAATAGCATTAGGATCTTGGCTTACTAATTTAATTACTTCGGCTTCACTATCTACTGCTTTAGGAGCTTGCCCTTTACCTGTAAAAATAAGCTTTGACCAGTAAGCCTTTATTTGGCTTTCGGATCTTCCTAAAACATTTTTAACAAATTCATCTCTAGCAATGCCACTCGATAAATCAATAGGTACAATTTGTGAACCATTCGGAAATGTTTTGCTTTTTCCTAAAAAAATCTTTTTCAGATCACCTTCATCTAAACTAGCACTATTTGATGGGTGAACGACCACTGATACTGCTGAAGCATAAAAAGAACTCAGTGATAAAACAATGAGAGTATGTGTTAATAGTTTTTTCATTTATTACTCCTAAAATACAAAGTCTTTAATAAGCTGAATAAATTCTATAAAAATAATTAATGTACCTTATTTAAACTGTTTCACCAGAATTATATGGCAACTCATAGTTAAAATACTGTCATTTCGTTGTTACATCAGCTTTCTTGTTATCTGTATAAACGCTAAAATTAAACTTTAAATCCCTTCGCAAGCACTTCAAGATCATTTGCTAGATGGGCTAACTCGCCACTAACATTTGCTAGTTCCTCTGAGGCTTGATGGGTTTTTGCTGTGCTCGAACTAATATCATCAACGTGTGAAACAATCTCTTTTGCTGAATCAGATTGGGCTTCAGTAGCACTAGCGATATCTGCTGTCATAGAGTTAATCTGAGCGACAGAGTTTGTTATATCTTCTAATGATTTTCCTGCAGCGCTTACTTGCTCTACACTATCTTCGGCAAGTTCTTTACCGCTACTCATTGCATTTACAGCTTCTTTAGCTGCTGCTTGTAATTTTTCAATTGTTGTTTGGATTTCAACTGTGGAGGTTTGCGTTCTTGATGCTAATGTTCTTACTTCATCAGCGACAACTGCAAACCCTCTACCTTGCTCACCAGCTCGAGCAGCTTCGATAGCTGCGTTCAGTGCAAGCAAATTGGTTTGCTCAGCAATTCCTCGAATAACATCTAATATAACACCTACTTGATTTGCGTCATTATCTAGTTGATCAATAACATCAGAAGAACGTTCTACGGTCTCAGCAAGCTTGTGAATAGTAGAAACGGTTCTTTCAACAACATCTGCCCCTTGACTCGATATTTTTGAAGTTTCGGTTGATGCTGAAGCAGCTTGTGCAGCATTGTCTGCTACACTGTGCACACTAATATTTAAGCTTTCAACAGCGGCTTTTGCATTTTGTGTGCCTTGCTGCTGTGTCATAGTGATGCTATTGGTTTCTTCAGCAGTTGAACTTACCGTAGTCGCCATAGTTGATAATGGTAATGCTATATCAACAACTTTTTTGATAGTTATTTGTAATTTTTCAATAAAGCGATTGAAATAGATAACAAGCTCACCTACTTCATCGTCAGTTTTTGTTTCGAGTCTTATGGTTAAATCACCCTCACCCTCAGCTAAATCTCGGAGTGAGTTAATTACATTACCGAGTGAAGATGTTATGCCTGCAACAATTGGAATGGCAGCACCAAATAGTAATGAGATAGTAATAACCCCCATAATATAGCCGGTGCTCACTAAGTTTTCAGCAGATTCATTCGCGTTCGAAATATCATTTTCAAATTTCTCAACATTTTGTTTATTAAATTGCTCCACTGTAGATGTTACTAATTGGTATGCATCGTTCATTTCTTTACCCATTTCGGGTAACTTCTCGTAATTAATGGTGCCATCAATCATACCCACTGATAAATTCTTAGCTTGGCTGTAATAGTTTTCAAACTGAGTTTTCATTTTATGCTTGTCGCTTGAAAATTCAGGTGATATTGCTCCTACTTTATCGATCAAATTATTAATTTCATCGGCTAGTTTATTAGCCGTTTCAATTGTATCAATTTCACCCGTTGTCACCGCTCCACTTAACATTTCAGATATCCGGACGATAGATACAGAGACTTCTTTCGAGTATTGAACTACTGGAAATTGGACATCTTTAGCTTTTGAAAGCATTTGTACGTTTTTATTTGCTGTAATCGTTGATAAGGTGAGATAAAAGATGAAACTAATTGAGCCAATTATAGGGATCAAATAAATTTTCTTGGTTATTGATAATTTGTTTAAAAAATTCATAGGTCTCATTCTAAAAAGTGTATCTAATTAAAAGATAGAACATATTTTTTAATTGTCTAAAAAATAGTGCGATTGTTTAGAGATTATTCATTATATTTAGTACTTTAATGCTTTGAAGGGCTTATTTCAAAGCATCTGTGTAGTTAACTATACACTGATTATTTTTTTGCATACTTAAATTTTTGATTAAAAACGAGCTGAATATATTCATTTTTTTATTATATCTTATTAAAAATAATAAGTTCTTAATAATTTGAGCAACAAGTGACAGCGTTGTCATTCGTTGGGGGTAATGGTAATCTCAATTTAATAATTTTTCACCTCATATCAACAAAAGCATTACTATTCGACTTTAGTTGAGTAGGCGGATGTGTTTAGTTGCTATATGATATTGAAATATTAAATAAGAGTATTTACTCTTTTGCTTGAATCAATCGTAATTGTTTTTGAGCTCTTATAAAAACTAAAAATATAACAAGTTGAAATTGAAGGACTTCCCATGAAAGAATTAAAGAGTTGTTATCCTATATTAGAGCAGGCAAAAGCTCATACGCATATTGACAGTGCTACTTACGATGCCATGTACAAGAAATCAATTGAGCAACCAGATGAATTTTGGGCTGAGCAAGCTAATGCATTTTTGGATTGGTCTCAGTCATGGGATACGGTAAGTGAAGTTGATTTAAAAGCGGCTAAGATTAATTGGTTTTCCGGCGCAAAACTAAATGTAAGTTATAACTGTATAGATCGACACTTAGCGACAAAAGCGAACGACGTTGCAATTATTTGGGAAGGTGATGATCCGAGTGAAGATAAGAAAATAACCTATCAAGAATTACATGATAATGTTTGTCGCTTTGCTAATTTATTAAAAAAACGCGGTGTTAAAAAAGGTGACCGTGTGTGCATTTATATGCCTATGATTGCTGAAGTTGGTTATGCAATGCTAGCTTGTGCGCGAATTGGCGCAGTACATTCCGTAGTATTTGGTGGTTTTTCAACAGAAGCAATTCGTTCACGTATTATTGATGCTGATTGCCAAGTTGTTATTACCGCTGATGAAAGTTTACGTGGTGGCAGAGTTATTCCATTGAAGTCAAATGTTGATGCGGCGGTTGCTGATTGTGAAAACGTACATACGGTAATCGTAGTTGAACGTACCGGCGGCGATGTTGCTTGGAATGATAAAATTGATGTTAAATATGAAGAAGCAGTAGCCAACTTACCAGCGGTTTGTGAACCTGAGCAAATGGATGCTGAAGATCCTTTATTTATTTTATATACATCTGGTTCTACAGGTACGCCTAAAGGTGTGTTACATACATGTGCCGGATACCTATTATATGCAGCAATGACCCATAAATATGTATTTGACTATAAAGAAGGTGAAATATATTGGTGTACTGCAGATGCTGGTTGGATAACGGGTCATTCATACATCTTTTATGGTCCGTTAGCTAATGGCGCTACCACTTTAGTTTTTGAAGGTGTACCAACCTATCCCGATGCCGGACGTTTTTGGCAAGTTTGTGAAAAGCACAAAGTCAATATTTTCTATACAGCTCCTACAGCAATTCGGGCATTAATGAGTGTTGGTGATGAATTAGTTAACCAATCGGATCTTTCTTCATTGCGACTTTTAGGAACTGTTGGTGAACCTATTAATCCTGAAGCATGGCATTGGTATTATGAAATTGTAGGTAAAGGTAATTGCCCAATTGTTGATACGTGGTGGCAAACTGAAACTGGTGGTATTTTGATTACTTCTTTACCTGGTGCTGTAGACATGAAACCTGGAGCTGCTGGTAAGCCATTCTTCGGTGTTCAGCCAGCCCTTTTTGATAAAGATGGTAATACTCTAGAAGGTGAAAATCAAGGTCTATTAGTGATGACTGGCAGCTGGCCGGGACAACTAAGAAGTGTTTATGGGAACCATGAGCGCTTTTATGAAACTTATCTAAGCCAGTACCCAGGAAATTATTTTACTGGAGACGGTGCTCGTCGCGATGAAGATGGATTTTATTGGATAACAGGCCGCGTTGACGATGTATTAAACGTATCAGGCCATCGCCTAGGTACAGCTGAAATAGAAAGTGCCTTGGTGCTTCACCCTGCTGTTGCTGAAGCGGCTGTCGTTGGTTATCCACATGAAATTAAAGGACAAGGTGTATATGCTTATGTGACTTTAATGGCAAATGCATCAGAGTCAGAGCAATTATTAAAAGAGTTAACTGAATTTGTAGCTAATGAACTTGGGCGATTTGCAAAGCCTGATTATATTCAATATGCCCCAGGCTTACCTAAAACGCGTTCAGGTAAAATAATGCGTCGTATTTTACGTAAAATTGCTGAAAATGACATTGATACTTTGGGAGATACTTCGACATTAGCAGATCCTGCAGTTGTCGATAACTTAATTGCAAATCGTATTGTACACGGTTAAACAGAAAGCTTTCTATAAAGCGCCTTCGGGCGCTTTTTTTATATTTTTTATTTAAAGTCTTTGCAAGTTGTAAAATTAAGTGTAAGATATTCATTACAAATCAAGTAAATAAAAGTTTACAAAAATAAAGTCTCATGTTTAATTCACCATATCGATATTATCCTTTCTTTAGTTAGTCTGCTTTAAGCCGCGCTTTTAGCTTTATTAATCTATATTTATTCAACACTCGCTGTAAAATTTTGGAACACATATGTCAAAGATAACCTCACAATCATCTGCTCATAAGAGCACCTTAAATGATATACATGTTAATGCTGAAGAAGTATTAATCACACCCAACCAATTAAGGGAAGCTTTGCCGCTCCCTTCTAAAGGTCGAGCATTTGTAGAGTCCGCTCGTCAGGTGATCTCAAATATTATTCATAAGAAAGATCCGAGACTTTTAATTATTGCTGGTCCATGCTCTGTGCATGATTTGGAAGCTGCCAAAGAGTACGCAAGAAAACTTAAAGTACTACATGATAAATACCAAGATAGTTTATACATTGTCATGCGTGTTTATTTTGAAAAGCCAAGGACTACAGTTGGCTGGAAAGGGTTAATAAATGATCCGCATATGGACGGTACATTTGATGTTGAGTCTGGATTAAAAATAGCACGTGAGTTGTTATTATATCTAACAGAAATAGGTTTGCCTTTAGCTACTGAGGCATTAGACCCAATTAGCCCGCAATATTTAGCTGAATTATTTAGTTGGTCTGCAATCGGTGCGCGTACCACCGAGTCACAAACCCACCGTGAAATGGCGAGCGGTTTGTCTATGCCAATTGGATTTAAAAATGGTACTAATGGCAGTTTAGATGTGGCTATAAACGCACTTCAGTCTGCGGCCTCATCACATCGCTTTATGGGAATTAACCGTAAGGGACAGGTAGCTTTAATAAAAACTTCAGGAAACCCTGATGGCCATGTCATATTACGCGGAGGTAAAAAGCCAAATTATGACGCTGAAAATGTTGCTTTATGTGAAGAGTCACTTGCTAAACAAGGTTTAGTTCCTGGGATTGTTATTGATTGCTCGCATGGAAACTCAAATAAAGACTATCGTCGTCAGCCAATAGTAGCTGACAATGTTTTTGATCAAATATGTGCAGGAAATACTTCTATTATTGGTATTATGCTTGAGAGTCACTTGAACGAGGGCAATCAAAGTGCAGATTTACCTAAAAGTGAACTTAAATATGGTGTTTCTGTGACAGACGCATGTATCAACTTTACAAAAACAGAAGCCTTGATTGCTAATGCGAGTGAAAAATTATCAAAAGTTTTAACCGCACGAATTAATGCTTAGTGAAAAAGAGCACAATTTATGGATAAAAAAGAAGTTGACCAATATCTATCAAGTTTAAGAGAAGAAATAGATGAGATTGATAGTCAGTTGGTTGAACTATTAGCAAAACGTAGGTTGGTAACGACTAAAGTAGGTGAGTTAAAGTCAAAAGTCGGGATGCCAATATTTGCACCAGATCGAGAAGCTCAATTAATAGCTAAACGTAGACAGCAGGCATCAGACGTTGGTTTGAGTCCAGATTTAATTGAAGATGTGCTACGACGATTAATGCGAGATTCATACGTTAGTCAAGATGCTAGTGGTTATCGTTGTGTTAATAGTGCTTGTCGTAAAGTGGTGGTTATTGGAGGAAAAGGGCAATTAGGCCATGTGTTTGTAGATCTTTTTCAGCGCTCAAATTATACCGTGGCGGTATTAGAGCAAGATGATTGGCAGCACAGTGATGAAATTTTACGTGATGCTAGTGTAGTGATAGTTGCTGTGCCAATTCGCTTAACATCTACAGTAATTCAAAAACTCGATAATTTACCTGAAGACTGTATTCTTGCTGATATAACAAGTGTTAAAGAGTCGCCTTTATATGAAATGCTGAAAGTACATACTGGACCTGTCTTAGGTTTACACCCTATGTTTGGTCCTGATGTGTCAGGGTTGATAAAACAAACTATTATTGTTTGTGATGGGCGCCAAGCTAACAATTATCAATGGTTATTAGAGCAATTTGAAGTATGGGGAGCGAAAATTTATCCGGTAGAAGCTGTTACACATGATCAAGCCATGTCTATGGTGCAAGTAATGCGACACTTTTCAACAATAGCCTATGGTTATCATTTAATGACTGAAGGTGCTGATATTTCTCAGCTAGTTGAAATGAGCTCGCCTATATATCGTTTAGAATTAATTATGGTTGGGCGTTTATTTGCTCAAGATCCAATTCTATACACAGATATTATTTTTGCTAATCAAGATAATGTAGCAATGATGAAGCGCTTTGCTTATCGATTTTTAGAATTACTTGAAGATGTTGAGATGTCAGATAAAGCTGCCTTTGTGACGATGTTTAATCAAGTAGCTGATTGGTTTGGTGATTATGCAGAACTATTTTTACAAGAAAGTAAAGGTATGCTGTTAAAAGCAAATGAACTTAAGAAGTAGTATAGTAGCCGTCACTCTTAACCTTGCCAATGATAATCTAACTGTTAGACTAGCTTACGGTTAGATTTCCCTTTTAGAGATATTATTTTTTATGAAAACGTATATAAAAACCTTACTTATTGTACTTTGCTTAACGATAAGTGGTTGTGCATGCTTTGGCGGTCAACAGAGAGTAATACCGCCTATGGCCACTGGTGATATAACAGTAAAACAATTGCTCTCTACTTATCATACATTTAATGAAGAGTATGAAATGTTTACTCTATCAAATAAAGACGCTGATTTAGTTAAGTCTTGGCCGAAAAATATGAGAGTTGAGGTTTTTTTTGGTACTTGGTGCCATGATAGCGAAAGGGAAGTGCCACGATTATTAAAAGCGATGAATGATGACGTAGCAATTAAATTAATTGCCTTAGACTATGAAAAAACAGAGCCATTAGGGCGAGCTGTTGAAGCTGAAATACAGTTTACACCGACGTTTTTGATTTTCCTAGATAATAAACTTATTGGAAAAATTGTAGAGCGTCCTAGTGTGAGTTTGGTTGAAGATATAAACATTTTAATTAAAAAAGAGGCTTGATAGCCTCTTTTTATTTTTATCTGTCGCGCTGAAAAGATATTACTTGAAAAGACAATGTTTAGTGTAATCTTTTGCTTCAGTTGCTGTCCAATCACCTTTAGGCTTTTCTTTTAATTGTTCACACCATTTTTTAGTGCCAACTTCTGGAGCACATGCTATTAGAGTAACACAGCAAAAAATGGTCATAATCGCTTTTTTCATTTTAACTTTCTCCGTAAACTTATTTAGTGTTTGTTAGGTATAAATGTACTGGCAACATTGGCTATTTCATCAACAGTGTGCTCTAACGTTGTCATTTGCTCAGCAACTACATCGGTCTGTGACCAAGTTTGTTCAATGGTTTCTTTAACGCTAAGAATATGGTTATTCATTTCATTTGAAATAGCATTTTGTTCTTCTGCGGATCTTGCTATGCGGTTGGCTGTGCTATTCACTTTTTCTAACTGTTCTACGACCTGAGTAATTTTTATATTCGATTCATCTGCAGTTGCCACACAAAATTCAGCTTCTTCTTTATTTTTATTCATTAAGTTAACCCAATCTTCAATTGTTGCTAACATAATTGATAGGCGTTCATGAATTTGTTTAGCTGAGTCTTGTGTGCGCGACGATAAGCTTCTTACTTCGTCTGCAACGACAGCAAATCCTCTACCTTGCTCGCCAGCTCTAGCTGCTTCAATTGCGGCGTTTAACGCTAATAAATTTGTTTGGTCGGCTATAGATTGAATTCCTTCCATCAATTCACCCACATTGTTGGCTGAGTCGGTTAAATTACCCGCTGAAGCTGAAGCGTTTTCAACTGCTAATGCTAAGTGTTTAATTTTATTTGTTGTATCATCAATGCCATTTTTTGCTAATTCACATTGTTTGTATGTGTCATCTATATCATTAGCGGCAGTGATCGTACTGTTAGCTATTTCTGTAGTAGATGCTTGCATTTGCTCCATAGCACCACCGAGTAAATCAATTTTATCTTTTTGGTGCTGTAAATTGTTTCGTGTTAAGTCTATACCAGACAACACTTTAGCTAATACGTTTTTAATTGGTGAAGAAGCATCTAGTGTACGTTCTAAAATAGCTTTTAATTTAGTTTTAATCATTGAAAAATTAAAATCAAATACACTGGCTGTGCCTGAGCCAAAATAGACCTTTCTAGATATAGAATCATAAATTGATTGTAGTTTTTGGGCTCTGATCGCGGTCGGTATTATATCTTGCCAAAAAATGAGTATTGGAGCCATCGCACTGCAAGCAACAATAATCGATGTGGCTAAACCAAGTTTGACAAAAATAATTCCTTGACCAATTAAAGTAAGAATAACTAAAAATATAAATTTATGATTTTTGGTTAATTCGAATGTAACCCAAGAGCTATTATTATTTAGCCCTTGATAAATCTTTTGTGCTTTTGCTATTCGTTTTTTACTAGCTAATTGGCAGATGGTTTGATAACCAACAATTGTACCTTGTTGATACTGTGGTGTGATAAACGCATCAAGCCACTGGCTATCGCCTGAACTATCTTTTATTCTTAGTATCCCTTGCCATGAATAGCCTTGAGATAGAGTGCCTTGTATTTCTCTGATAACCGCTGTCGGCATTTCGCTATGAGTTAATGAACTACTATACATAGATAGTAACTCTTGCTCATTATACTGACTCATTTTGCAAAAGTTATCATTAACGTAAGTGTATTGGCCTGCAGTATCGGTTACATAGATAAATTGTAAAGTTGACATCTTTATGAAAGCTCTTATTAATAATCTAAATTAATTTTGGTGAAAATTTGTAGTGACAAACTAAAACTTATAAGCAATACCAATAGAAATATTAGCTTCCATGAATACACTATCTTCAAATTGAGCATGGCATTGTTCAGCTTGGCAAAATAATGCATCTTCTTTATCAACGAGTGTTGCATAACCTCTTAACTCAGTTACAAAAGAAAAGTTGTCATTGATTTTATATTGTGTACCAACTGCTATAGTGGCTGAAGCGTATAACTCTTCATCGTGATCACTTTGAAAATACGCCCCCCCTAACCCTAAAGAAAGCGTTGTTAAGTAATTTTGCTGGCGAAATTGTGCGATACCATTAAAGTGAGTATAGAGAATATCAAGCGACTGTTTTTCTTGGTTAACACTTCCGGTAAAATCGTGATTTACAAAGTTTATTAAAATCTGTCCTTGACCATTTGGTGTATCTTGCCATGCGATACCTAGACCAATATTTGTCCCTGTTGACAGTGATATATCACTGTCAACAGAAGTCATAACTAAATCTGAACTTTTCATTTGACCAACGAAGGGTGTTATTTCAAAGTCTGTTGCTAAAGATTTAAGACTTAATAAACATAAACTTAATATAAGTGCCAAGATAACTTTATTCTGAGGCATACTTAGGTATCCTTTTACCAAATTTAACCATTAGATTACTATGGTTATTATCCTTTTCAAGTAAATACTTTTATTATTGTTGATTAATTACCAAACAACTTACCTAGTTCTTCTTTTGCTTTATCTTTTAATTTTTCTTTCACTTTATCTTTAAGAGCTTCTTCTTGCTCTTTTTTGGCTTCTTTCCAAATTGCTGATAACGCTTCTTTTACAATCGCAGAGCCAAGTTCGCTCGCAGGTAATCCTGCCGTACCACCTATGTTATTTAAATAAATATTAGGCATAGTGACTTTATGTGCTTTATTACCAAAAGCCGTTAAATCAAGTGTAAGATTGGTATTTTCTAATATAACTTTAGTCACAGCAATTTTAGGCTCAGGTGCTGTTGAGTCTGATGTTTCAACTTCAGCACTATTACTACCGATATTTTTATTCATAATATCAATTAAGTCTTTAATATTAGAGCTACCATCTGCTTTTAATTGAACAAATGCCTCTGGCGCTTTTATAATGACAGCGTCAATAATAATGGGCTCTTTGGTTAGACTACTTAAATTTAAGTCTAAAGTCGTTTCACCTAAAGTAAACGCATTTGAATAATCATAGCCGGTAGGATTAGGTAGCTTTAATCCTTTGATGGTACCGGCACCTTCCGTAAGCCTAATATCAACGGTATCAACACTGACTTTTTGCTCTGTTACAGATAAGCCTACTTTTTCAATTTGTGATTTAACAAATTCATTAAGTGATCCGTCTGCTAAAAACCACAAAGCACCACCCAATAACATTAATATAACAACTAAGAATGTAGCAATAATTTTCATAATTAAATAACCTAATTTAATAAACTTAAAGACAATAATGCCTTAATTATATGACAATCTTAGCTTAATTTATCTATTTTTTCTGAGGAGTTTATTACATATGTAAAATTCGGTAGAAACTTTAATATTATCTGCTGATTTATAGAGGGATTTAGCTTAGTTGAGGCATATGAAGCTATATTTATTTGGGAAGTTTAAGTGAATTAAGTATTACTTTAATTAAGGGGTGTTGTTTAATTAAACGAATAGCTCAATTTACATACTTCTTGCATGAAAAATAAACTTAATATATAAACGAGGCAAATAATAACAATAATTAAAAGGAATATTGGCTTGTTTAAAGTGAATAAAAAGTTCGGTTCTTTAGTGTTTGGTTGTGTATTTGCGGCATCGTACATATGGTTGGTGAATATCGGTAGTACAACGTCTTTTTTTGATACTATTCCCCCCCCATCAGGTTTTTCTATAGCTCATTATTCTGGTGGTGTAACTGCGAGTTTAGCCATTTTATTCTCTGGAATATTACTTGTGATAATGACCAAAGGCTTTAATGTTTGTGCAAGCGAACACCCATTTTGGCTGGCTTTACCTTCGATATACCTGATTAGCTTAACAGCATTTTCTGCTTTTGAATTACTACCTTCAATGTTATACGCAGCAATTCCTACTTTTCTTATTTTAGTGCTTACGGCTGTATATTTTAGAATTTCTCGACAAAAGAAGAGTTCAAAAACAGCTTAATTTTTGGGTTAATGAAAAGGACAATCAACTTTGAATGTCATTTTTTCTTGGCTTTTAGGGTGTAATAACGTTAATACGTATGCGTGTAGCTGCAACCGAGGACTGATGGTTAATGCTTTTTCATGGGCATATAACCTGTCGCCTAGAATGGGATGACCAAGTGAAAGCATATGTACTCTTAATTGATGTGAACGTCCGGTAACAGGTATGAGCTGAACAAGAGTGCTTTCTTCACTATACTCAAGTACTTTGTAGTGAGTTAGTGCTTTTTTACCATGTTCCTCGTCCACTTTTTGCATTGGACGATTAGGCCAGTCACAAATAAGAGGCTTATCCACAGTGCCGGTTTGATTTTTTAATTTCCCATACACACGAGCAATATAACTTTTTTCGGTTAATCTTTTCTCAAATTGCCGACTTATTTCAACATGAGCAGGTTTATTTAATGCCATGATGATAATGCCGGAAGTTGCCATATCTAAACGATGAACAATTGTTGCTGTAGGAAGAACTCGCTGAACTCTATGTTGTAAGCAGTCTTTATGTTCGTCGAGTCGACCAGGTACCGTAAGTAGTCCACTACTTTTATTTAAAACGACAATATCGCTATCTTGATAAATAATATCAAGATAGGGTGACATTGGGGGTTGATAAATAAAATCTGGGTTAGCCGCCATTAGTACGCTCTACGGTTTAGGTATAACATTTAATTACTAACAACAATTAAGCGCACAGCTTCAAATTTTAATTGAGCATTGTTGATGTAATGGCTTAATTCTTTTTGTTGAAGGTTAATAAAGTCTAGCTCTTCCTGTCGTACATTTGGATTGATTGCTTTTAGTGCTGTTAATCTTTCATGCTCTTGGCTGAGTTTAGTTGTCATGCTTGTTAAGGCTTTTGTTTGAATAGCTTCGACTAATTTTTGTGCATGACTTTCTGCCTTAGTAACCAAAGGAGTTACTTGATCTTTTAAGGCCTTAACTAATTGTAACGCAATTTGTTTCTTTACTGGAGATAGTTGTTGGTCGAGCACATTTTCGCTGACTTTATCCGCTAAATTATTACCTGATTTATCAACTAAGACCCTTAGTGGAGTGATAGGTAAATAGCGACCTAATTGTAGTTTACTCGGTGCCATTGCTTCGATGGTGAATAAACACTCTAAAAAGAATGTGCCTGCGGGAAGAGCGGGATTCTTTAACAGTCCTATAGTTGAGTTACCTGTTTCATCAGATAAAACAAGATCCATCGCTCCTTTTACCATGGGGTGATCCCAAGTTAATAATTGATAATCTTCACAAGCTAGCGCGGTATCTCTATTAAAGGTTATTGTTGTACCGTCTTCTGGTAAGTATGGGAAGTTAGCGCAGATCATATGCTCTGTTGGCTGTAACGCAATAGCATTATCTGACTTGTCATCTTGAGCAATACCAAATACATCAAATACTTGAAACATATATTGTGGTAAATAAATATCGTTATCTTGCTTTTCTACACGCTCAACCAAGCTGGCGGCTTTGCCTTGCCCTGAAGAGTTCAGTTCTAATAGTTTGTCTCGACCTGTTTCTAGTTCTTTTTTAATGGACAAATGCAGCGTTTTACACTCTTCAATGAGTTGTATTTTTTCAGCTGATTGCGGATCAGCTTCAAGTGATAATTTAAATAATTGCTCACTGAACGCTTCATAAACTGCACGACCTGTAATACAAGTGTGTTCAAAAGCTTGCAGACTGTGTTGATACCAATCAAATAAAATTTGCTGTGCAGAGTTTTCAAAGTAAGGCACGTGAATTTGAATAGTATCGGTTTGACCAATACGGTCAAGTCGGCCAATTCGTTGCTCTAATAGGTCAGGATTGTTGGGTAAATCAAATAGCACTAAATGGTGTGCAAACTGAAAATTACGACCTTCGCTACCTATTTCAGAGCATAGCAGTACTTGGGCACTATCTTCATCTTGAGCAAAGTAAGCTGCTGCGCGATCTCGTTCAAAAATAGATAACCCTTCATGGAATACAGCAGCCCGCATACCTTCTTTAACTCTTAAAGCAACTTCTAAGTCAATGGCCGTTTGGGCGTTTGAACAAATCACTAAAACTTTATCTTTATTAAGCGATTTTAATAGATCAATTAAGTAGTTTACTCGTGGGTCTATATCATACCAATTGTCATGACTATCAAGGGTATATAATATTTCAGGCGTATAAATATACTTAGCTTTAGGATTGCTAGAGTTAACGTCACCACTTAATAAAAAGTCTTCAATTTTTTCTTGGTACTCTTCAGGCATTACTAATGCTTGCGCATTAAGTTGTCTTGTAGGAAAGCCTTTTATGGTATTTCTACTATTTCTAAAAAGAATACGTCCTGTGCCGTGTCGATCGAGTAACTGGTTGAGTAATTGCTGACGAGCATCTTCTTGGATATTTTGCTCCGCATTATTTAATTGTACTAGTAAGCTTGTGATATCACCTTCTTTTAACAAGTTCGTTAAGGTGTGTTTTTGTTCGTTGGTAAGCGTTTCCTTACTAACTAGGGCATTAGCTGCATCAGCAACTTCAGTATAATGTTGCTCTTCTTCAATAAATTTTTGGTAATCAAAAAAGCGATCAGGATCAAGTAGGCGTAAGCGCGCAAAGTGGCCTTCATGCCCTAATTGGTCGGGTGTTGCCGTTAATAATAATACACCAGGAACTGTTTGTGCGAGTTGCTCAATACATAAATATTCAGTACTGATATTATCAACTTGCCAACTTAAGTGATGGGCTTCATCTACGACCATTAGATCCCATTCTTCTTCAATTAGTGCTTCGTACCATTGTGGATTTTTAGTAATAAAGTCTAAATTAACCAGTACTAATTGTTCTGAACTAAATGGGTTTTCTTGATCGCTTTCTTGGCAACGACTGTCATCAAAAATACTAAACTTTAAGTTAAAGCGTCTGAGCATTTCAACAAGCCATTGATGCATTAATGATTCAGGTACAATAATTAAAATACGTTGTGCTCGCCCAGTAACCAATTGTTGATGAATAATAAGTCCAGCTTCAATGGTTTTGCCTAAACCAACTTCATCGGCAAGTAATACACGTGGTGCGAATCGTGTACCAACTTCTTCTGCAATATGTAATTGGTGGGGAATTAAACTTACGCGCCCACCAGTAAGTCCAGTTAATTCTGATTGTTGTTGATTAAATTGATGTTGCAAACTGTCTTTACGTAAACGGTACCAATCAAGTCTATCAACTTGTCCGTTAAGTAATCTGTCATGCGGTTTATTAAATTTGATAAAGTGATCTATCATCACTTCTTTTAAGCTAACTTTTTCGCCGGTATCTGAGCGTGTGCCGTGATAAGTAATTAATGAACCTTCATCAATATTTTCAATGGTTAACTTCCAACCTTCATGGCTGGGAATTGTATCGCCCTCATTAAAAATCACTCGTGTTAAGGGGGCGTTTTCTATGGCGTATTTTCTAATGTCGCCGGTTGCTGTAAACATAATGGTTACAAAACGACCTTCAACTGTAGTTACAGTACCTAATCCTTGATCTGACTCTCCATCACTAATCCAACGTTGACCAGGGTAAAACGACATAAAAAAATAACTCCAAAACTAGCATTTGTGCATGATGTTAATTTGACAATAATTTAATCTAATTAGCATAAGGCGAAAAAAGGGCGCTATGGTAACGTTAATCATAGTTGTGATCATTAAAAAATTCTGAATTTTTACGGTAAAGGGAGGAATATTTCTGTAAAAGGTAAAAGTTTTACATTATAAATCAAATCGAACTAACCCCTCATACTGCCATAATGTGTAGAGTGAAAAAAGCGTTTTTTAATAGAAAAAAATATTTAATAAATCTATGGGCATTAGCCTTGCCACCGTCGTAATAAGGTGGCAAAGTGGATATATCTTCTCTCAAGGACTCAGATTGTTAGGCTAGTTAATGTCAACATTTTTAAGCGAGACGAAGGCGCTATTCAACTCGCTATCTAAGATAAATGTTGACCAATTTTCATTACTGAATTTGGACATCTTTATATGAATGAAGAAAAAATAATCTACATTTTAGATACGAATATTTTACTCCATGAACCTTTTGCATTTCTTTCCTTTAAAGAGCACGACGTTGTTGTGCCGATGACCGTTTTAGAAGAACTTGATTCAATTAAAGATAGAAAAAGAGATGTTAGCCGTGATGCACGAGTTGCTATAAGAGCACTTGAAGATGCGCTAGCCAATGCAACACCAGAGCAGGTTCTTGCTGGTGTACCCTTACCGAATAGTACTGAGACTAATGCAAGTGGATGTTTATCTATTTTTAATGACTTTTCTTTGGAGCGTGTAACGGGAAATTTGTCATATAATGAAAACGATAACCGTATTATTAACACTGCTATACATATCCAAAATACTCAAAAAAGTAAAAAAGTTGTTTTAGTAACTAAAGACATTAATATGCGTCTAAAAGCTAAGGGGGCTGGTTTACTTCATGTTGAAGATTACCGTACCGACCAACTTATTAATGATATTCAATTTCTTACTAAAGGCTATCACACGTTCGATGGTGATTTCTGGGAAAATGTTCAAAGTTGTGAAAGTGAAACAGAAGGGAGAAATACAACCCATTATGTTAAACGAGAACTTTTACCAAGCGTATATATGAATGAATATTTGATTGATGAAGGTGAACATTTTGCCGGTAAAATTACCGGGTATGATGAAGACAATTTCTCATTTGCAGACCTAAGCCGTGAGCGTTTAATGGCAAAAAATGCTTGGGGGATATCACCTAAAAATATTTATCAAGGCATGGCGATGGATGCTTTGCTAGATCCTGCTATTGATTTAGTTATTTTAACCGGGCCAGCAGGTAGCGGTAAAACATTATTGGCATTAGCTTCAGCACTAGAACAGGTTGTTGAACGTGGGTTATACGATAAAATCATTGTCACGAGAAGCACGCCTGAAATTGCTGAATCTATTGGTTTTCTTCCTGGAACGGAAGAGGAAAAAATGGCGCCTTGGTTAGCGGCTATCACTGATTCTTTAGAGGTGCTGCACAAACAAGATGAAAATATGAAAGGTAGTTTGAACTACATCATGGACAAAGCTAATATTCAATTTAAGAGTGTTAACTTTATGCGAGGCCGAAGTATTCAAAATGCATTTGTATTACTTGATGAGTGTCAAAACCTTACAGCCTCTCAATTAAAAACTATAATTACCCGTTGTGGTGAAGGTACTAAAATTATTTGTTCAGGAAACCTTGCGCAAATTGATAGTAACTATTTAAATGCGTTAACTTCAGGTTTAACTTATATAGTTGAACGCTTTAAAGACTTCCCCGGCAGTTCGACTATTAACCTTAACGGAGTGGTACGAAGTCGCTTAGCATCTTTTGCTGAAGAAAATTTATAATAAATTTTTGTATCTGAAATTAATGCATTAGCAAAGCACAGTATAACGCTGTGCTTTGCTGATTTAAGCGCTATACTTATTTAGTATTCAGTGATTTTTAATGTGGACATTTCCCATTTTTCTTATGTTTATATATGACAATAATCGTAAGACAAAAGCTGGTTATCGTTAAAAATAATAGTGCGTGCTCTATTTCCCCAATATAGGCAATAGCACCAGCTAACCCCAATAATGTGAGTAAATGAACAGATAAACAAGCTAAAAACATTATTACAGTTGAAATAAGACTCTTTTTTATCAAAGAGTTTGATAAGTACGACTGATTCTTATTGTTCATGGATTAATCCTTTTTAGTGGTAAATTAATTAGATTAAAAAGTGTGTTTAAAACGATAAGTTAAAAATAGTAGTAAAATCTTGTTTAGAACTTTTAATCAAATCATCAAGCGTATACTTTCTTAGCACATCAATAAAAGCTGTGCTCGCTTCATTAATTATGCCTTTAAATGAGCAAGCTGGCAGAATCCGACACTTTTGATTTTCACAATCGATAACTTCTAGGGTATTTTCCAATAGCATGACTACGTCACCTAAATTGATATTTTCAGGATGTTGATCTAGAAAAAAACCGCCGCCTTTACCTCGTCTAGTTTCGATAACTTTTGCTTTACCTAATTGATGAACTATTTTATTCACATTATTTCTAGATATATCGTATAGGGCGCTTATTGTATCTATACTGGCTTTATCTTCTTTAGGTAAAAGAGCAAGATAAATCAAAATTCTTATACCGTAATCTGTGTGACGAGTGAGTTGCATGTAAAGTCCTTTAATCTTAATTGGCACTACTAAAAAATAATAACATACATTTAATATGCATCATATAAAATGTATGTTATAACATGCATATAAAATGTATCTATCGGTTGTTATATAAGATTATCGGTAAAGTCAATTTACAAAGGAGTATTTATGAAAATAATAGAAACTGATGTAGTGATTATTGGTGCAGGCCCCGTTGGGCTATTTCAAATATTTGAATTAGGATTACAAGGACTTAAAGCTGTTGTTATTGATAGTGTTCCAGAAATAGGCGGACAATGTTCACAGCTTTATCCTGATAAGCCTATTTATGATATTCCTGCTATCCCAGTAGCATCGGCACAATCCATCATTAATAACCTAGCCAAACAAGCTTCCCCATTTATGCCTACATACCTTATGTCTGAAAAAGTGACCGAGGTGAACAAAGAAAGTGAAAGGAACTTTGCTGTAAAAACGGATAGAAACCGATTAGTTCAATGTAAAGCTGTAATCATAGCTGCAGGAAATGGTGCTTTCGAGCCAGTGCGTTTAAAAGTTAAAGGCATAGAAGATTTTGAAAATAAACAACTTTTTTATCATGTTAAAGATAAAGTGTTATTTAAAGACAAAAATGTTGTTGTTTTAGGCGGCGGTGACAGCGCCTTTGATTGGGCGTTGAATTTACAGCCAATAGCGCAAAGTGTATTACTCATTCATAGAAGTAGTAACTTTAGAGCATCTCAAGCGAGCGTTGCTAAAATGGAACAACTTTGTGACAACTATCAAATGCAATTTTTATGTGGTCAAGTTGTCGATTATCAACAAAAAGAAGGCTTGCTTAGCAAAGTTATTGTGCAATCAGCAGGTATTAAAAGAAGCGTCGACCTTGATCATTTACTTGTGTTTTTTGGTTTATCTCCCAAGGTAGGAGCCATTGCTAATTGGAATTTAGAAATGAATCATCATCAAATTTGTGTCGATACAGAAAAATTTGAAACATCTATTCCAGGAATTTATGCCGTTGGTGATATAAATGATTATCCAGGTAAAAGAAAGCTTATATTAAGTGGTTTTCATGAAGCAGCACTTGCTGCGTTTGCGATTAAACAAGCAATGGATACAACCAAACGAGTAGCGACACTTTATACAACTACAAGCCCAGTGCTTCATAAGTTAATTAATACCGAAACATAATTTAATGTCATCAACTGCTTTGAATATTAAGTGATTCACGAGGTAATGAAATATTTATAGCGATAAAGATATCAAATAAGGCTTTTTAAAAAGTCAAAAGTGGTGTTTTTATTCTCGAATATGGCATAGTGTAAAACTTAAGAAAAGGATTATATTAAGTTCTATGGCAATTTTAAAATCTAAAAACAATCTAGTTTCTAGTTATCATACTTCAATAATTTTTGTGTTTTTCGTGCTAGTTGTCACTGCATTTATATTGGCGGGAATTAAATATTTAGGTGAACTAGAAAATTATAAAAAAACGCAATTTCAAACACTCAGTAAAGAAACTGTTTTTCTCAATAACATATTGTCTCAGTCAGTTAATGCGCTTTCAGGCATGCGTGATTTTGCTAATTACTACCTAGATAATCCGACAGAACTATCAGCAACTTTCCCTCGTTTACTTCAAGATAACGAACGATTTTATTTAGAAAAACCCTCGCATGACGTTATTGATTATCGCCAGCCTTTAAGTGTAAACATAACTGGAATAGGGCAGTTAGCAACATTGTCAGATCACGTTAAAGAAGAGCTGACTATGGCTAATGCACTTACCCCAGCATTTGCAGCCGCTGAAAAGGCTAATAGTGATGCGAATTGGTTTTACTATGTGTCTTTTTCTAAATTTATAAGCTTATATCCGTGGATTAGTCGTGAAACATGGCAGTATTCCGCGCGTACCATAGAGAATCCTCATATTCAAAGAGTTAAAAAAGCAAAAGAAGGTAATAAAGAGTTATTTTGGTCCTTCCCTTATGAGGATGCAGCCGAAAAAGGTCTTAATACCGCTGTTGCTGCCGCAGTGTTTCGTGATCAAAAGGCCGTTGGGGCTGTAGTTATTGATATTAGCTTGGGTAAAATCCATGAAAAATTAGCCACAATAGAACTTTTCGATCATGGTCTCGCGATTATCGATAAGAATGACAATATATTAGTTCATAAAACAATAGAAAATAAAAAAATTAAAGGCAATGTGAGTAAACATAAGAACTTACCGCAGGAGTTAACAGGATTAACTTATCAGGCTTTATATAATGATAATCAAGGTGAGCGGGTTGGGCATTATTTTATTCAACATAAGCGTGTGCCTGTCAACGATTGGGTTATTCTAAGTTATCAACCTTATACAGATGTTGTTAGTAATGTGACGGGACGTTTTATTACGAGTTTAATTTTATCTATTTTAGCCTTACTGGCTTTATTAGCTTTAATATATATGGTCACTCGTAGAACATTTATTAAACCTACACAACAGTTTATTTCACATATAGCATATAGCGCTAAAGGAGATCACGGAAAAGTTAAACCGCCTAAAGGTTGGGAGCATTGGTTTCAATTAGTTGAAAATATTTTTAGTCAAAACAGAAGTTTACTACAGCAATTAAAAGATCAAAATACATTGCTCGACATCAGAGTAAATGAAAAAACCCAAGCACTTTTGGAAAAAAGTAATCAACATCAACGTGACTACGGCATTCTACGTTCTGTGATGGATGCAATCCCCGATTACTTAATTTTTAATGATCTGAATCATCAAGTTATTGGTTGTAATTTAGCCTTTGAAAAATTTATAGGGGCTAATGAAAGTCAAATTATTGGTAATAGAGCAAGTGATTTACTTCCTAAAGAATTAAGTCAGTTACTTAATGCAAATCCTTATAATACAGTACAAGACAAAGGGACTCTTAATGTAGTTGAAACACTAGAGAATACTTATGAGGTATTTATAGAAAAATTTTACAATAGCGAAAAAGAGTCACTTGGAACGATTATTATTATTCGTGATGTAACGGAACAAACAGCAATTACTTCTGCACTAGAGCAGGCTAAAATTCAAGCAGAAAAAGCCAACCTTGCGAAAAGCCAATTCTTAGCAAACATGAGTCATGAGATTAGAACACCTATTAATGCTATTCAAGGGATGCATTTTCTACTAATGCAGTCAGGCTTATCAAGCGGACAAAAGATACATATAGATAATGCTCAGATCGCATCTACAGCATTACTACATTTAGTCGATGAGTTACTTGATTTAGCTAAAATTGAATCAGGTAATATGTCAATTATTAAAGCAAGTTGCAGTATAGATCGCATTATCCATCAGGCGGTTAAATTAAACATAGGAATTGCCCTGCATAAAGGTTTGCAGATTAATGTGGATATTAAGTCAAACGTGCCTCAGCAAGTGATCACGGATGAGATGCGTCTTGTACAAGTACTGTCAAATTTACTTAGTAATGCCGTTAAATTTACTCACCAAGGACAAATTAACATTATTATTGAAAATACCGTATCAGAAAAAAATAATGCGCTGATTAAATTTACCGTTAAAGATACTGGGATTGGGATTCCTAAAGATAAACAGCACAACTTGTTTGAAGCATTCCATCAAGCGGATGAGTCAATGACTAGACAATATGGAGGCTCAGGTTTAGGACTGTCTATTTGCAAACATATTGTTAATTTGTTGGATGGAGACATTAAGATTGTTAGTAATATAGATGAGGGTGCTGAATTTTGTTTTGTATTGCCGCTTGCTGTTGATCTATCCCATACAGATCGTTTTCAACTTGATGAGCATTTCGTTTTTGTTAATTTTGCTGTAGATCTACCTGAATGTTTTCCTGAAAGTATAAAAGCGAATGAGCATTTATATACTTGTGTCGAACAGTTAAGTGAAATACCAATGCTGCCAGAATGCGAGCAATCATCCCCATTAGTCATTTTTCTAGATAGTGAACGTATTACAGAAAGCGCCTATAAACTTATTACGCAACTGACATTTAATAATGCCATTAATATTGACTTATTTGTGTTATTTCAAAACTCATATCAAGTTCAAAATAATAACGCTTTAGCATGGTTTGATGAAAATAATTTACCTTATGTAGTATGTGAACAACCATTGTATCGCTATTGTTTATTGCATATTTTTGATTTACTACGAGATAAGAATCACACTATTGCGCTAACGCCTCCTGATATAACTTCAAGTGTAGAAGTTACTGCAAACGCAGATAAAGCTAATTTATTGGGTTTAACTATTTTATTAGTTGAAGATAACTTAGTTAATCAGCTGGTTGCCAAGGAACTACTCATTAGTATGCAAGCAGAGGTTATTATTGCTGAAAATGGGCAAGTAGCGCTTGAAATATTATCAACGGAGCAAAATATCTCGCTCATTTTAATGGATATCCAGATGCCTGTAATGGATGGGTTAACTACGGCTCGTGAGATTCGTAAACATTCTAAATATGTAAATACACCGATTATTACAATGACAGCCCACGCCCGAGAAGACGATCGAAAACAAAGTATGGAGGCAGGTATGAATATGCATATTGCGAAACCCGTTAAAGCTGAAATATTACTTAATAGTATTTTATCTTTTTTCTGAGAATAGAGTGTTAGCTATACGCTTCCCTTGGCTAAGGGTAACTTTTGAGAAGTCTTTATTCAAAAACTTCAATGCTATATAGGCCACTTAACACAATATTTTTAGTTTCATTACTTAACTGTCCTACATTCATTAGTCGAGGGCCTGTAGGGTCAGCAAGAACGTATGTTGTTCCGCCAAATAACAATGTAGTTTCATTATTTTCAGCAGGTATATCAATACCAAAAATTGCATGATTATCGATAAATATTAATGCTATTTTTATGCGGGGCATTAAGGCACGTAACAGTGCGACAGTTAGAGTAACTTTGCTGTCGCAGTCACCTTTGTTTTCCCATAATAGTCGTAAGGGGGTGTTAAAGCCGGATCCTGAGGATGTGGCTCTAGATTGTAATGTTTCATAAGGAATCGTTTGAATAAACCCGAGTATATAATTAGTAACTTTCCGGATGTTTTTAACGGTAACTTTTTCTAGAATAACTGGCTTTACTGTTTTTAAGTCATCTACTGACTCATTCGCAATTCTTGTATGATCAGGTTTTATACCTTGTATACCATTATTCATGGTAAATAAGTGATAATAGTTATCGGTTAAATACGTCTGCATATATTCTTGTTGAAGCTTTTCTATTTTTTGATAGGCGTTATTAACCTCTATATTACTTTCACCCGATACTTTTATTTGTAGTTCTGCGCTTTGATCTGAAAATTCTATTTGCACTTTATCTATAGGCTGATCGCGCAGATGTTTTTTTAATGATAGTTTTACGAACTCAGATGCCATAGCCTTTTTATAAGTTTTGAAAGTACGAAAACGTGTAAATAAGCTTTTTTTAGGTAATAAAAATTCTATGGATTGTTTTTGGTGATTAATATCGCGCCAACTATACTCAAATAAATAATTGTCATCACGTTTGGATTTATGAAAAGAAAGCTGCTCAGCAACAGAGTATTTGCTGATGATGGTTAATATTGAAAAAGTACTAATAAATAATATGTCATTAAATTTCATTTAGTTAGTATTGAGTTCCGTCAAAGAAAAATATAATTATAGAATATATCCTGCCTTTTATACCGCACAATAACAACCTTTAGCTTCTTTAATGATAATATTGGCCGTATACCCTTTGAGATGATTATTAAGTATGGTTTGTGCGTAACCTGAAGTTTGGGAGCAAGCAATACCTTGACCATAGGGACCAAAGTACATCACTTCGCCTATCTTATTAATGATAGCGACTGAAGGGGTCGATGGAATTATAGTGTCTTTATTGATTATAATATTTTTAATATTAAAGTCATTTTCAAATGCAAGTTTATCAATATCTTTCATATGTTGTTTACTATATTGCTGACATGAACAATTAGGTTTTGAAAAATGTATGATCGTCTGTTTACCCCCGATTTCTTTATCGTCTATGTACGCAGAGAAATAAGTGCTTAGTTCATTGTGGTTAATATTGTCTAATTTTTTATTTGCATCAAAATTAATAAGTTGGGCATTAATAAAATAGCTAAACGCCAATATTGTAAAGATTATCCAGAGAGATAAAATGAGATACTGACGTTTAATTGTAATGTTACTTTTCACGAGTTTAAGTTATTTAAAACGAGTAATATTACTTGCCATTTCGCTAGCAGCATGGCTTACTCTGTTTGCTTCGCGGCCAAGGACTTCTACCTTCTCAATGTCAGTTAGCATTGTCGCCCTTAGAGTTTCAGAACTTTTTGCGATACTATCTGTAGTGATTGATTGCTGTTCTAACGCAGCAGCTAAATTAATAGAAACGGCACTGGCTTGCTCAACGAGATCTGACGCCTGATTAATTTGCTCTTGTGCTTTATTTGCACTAACTATGACAGATTGAACTATATCAATACTTTGAGTCATTGACTCTGTGGTTGATTTTGAATAACTATTTAATAGTGAGAGCGTTTTTCCTATTTTATCGGTGCTTTCTTTAGAACGATTAGCTAACGCTCTAACTTCATCTGCTACTACAGCAAATCCTCTACCTTGTTCACCGGCTCTTGCCGCTTCAATAGCAGCATTTAAGGCTAACAGATTTGTTTGCTCGGCAATACTGCTTATGTCGGACAATAGGGTAGAGATAGCATCAGTTGAGTTGGCTAATTCGTTGACTTGTTCACTAGTTTTGGTCAATGCTAAAGTTAAGGCTTCATTTTGTTGATTAATCGTTAAAATATCTAAATTTGTAGCTTGTGTGAATTGACTTGCTTCTTGCATTTGAGTGCTTAGTTGATTAGTTTCTTCAGCAATCGAAGCGACTGTTGTTGCCATCTCTTCTGCTGCGCTGGCAATACTGTCCGTCTCTTGTTGTCGCTGTGCTGATGACTCTTCTAAATCAACTTTAGTGTTTATTAGGTTAGTTGCATTGTTATTTAACTCTATGACTTCATTTTTAACGCTTTGAATAATAGTATTTAAAAGTATTAATAGTTCATTGAATGACAGTAATGTTTTATTTTGTTCTGCGGATGTTCTAATGCTTAAATCGATAGAGTTTTTATCAGCGGTTAATGCTTCAGCAACAATTGAAAGCTCTTTACCTGCTTCACTTCTTTTTTTCATTGATTTTGCGATAAGCCCAGTAATAATGGCTTCTGCAATGGCATAAATCGCGTGGATTAGTACTGTGGTGAAAGCGAGTCTATTGGCATCAAAAATGTAGACGCCTGTATTATTTACTTGTAAGAAATAAAAAGACAAATGATGAACAGCAACCACTAAAATAGCCGTAATAAATACTCGCCAATCTTGAAATATAATTAAAACAGCCATCAAGATAAATATTTCAAAATGAACTTCAATAAGCCCATGTGCTTGATGGATATGTAACGCAGCAAATATCATAGAAGCAAGTGCTGATACATGCTTTGTTATTGCTGCTTGAGGGGCTGTTTTATAAAAATATAAGGGAATAATTAAGGCTGGTAAACCTATTACAATACCTGATAACAAAGTGTCATAAATAAAACCTAATAGGATACATTCAGCAAATAAGACGCTAAAAAGATAGGTAAATAAAGTGTTGTTTTTATTCATATAACCTCAACCTGCTCTGCTATAGCCCTCAATGTCCTTGTACTAGCTATGCCATTTTATACATGAAAAAAAATAATCTATAAATTTATTATAGCAATAAAAGGCTCTAAAGGAAGTGAATTTAAACTATGGAATTAAATTTTTAATCCTTTACATTTTCTTATATTTCGTTATATTCAAACAGTTGTTTAAATTAGTTGTTTAAAGCTATTTCAAGTTGGAGAATTTTATGGCCGAATATCGTGTTCCGTTAAAAGATATGAATTTCTTATTGCACGACGTGTTTAATGTAGGAAACTTATGGCAAAACCTACCTAAGCTTTCTGAGCACGTTGATGTAGAAACGGCAGATGCAATTTTGCAAGAGTGCTCCAAAATAGCAGAGCAAGTTATTGCACCCATTTCTCGTCAAGGTGATGAAGTTGGTGTTAGCTTTGATAATGGTAAGGTCACAACAGCCCCTGGTTATAAAGAAGCATTTAATACCTATGTAGAAGGTGGTTGGACGTCACTTGGTGGTGATCCAAATTATGGTGGTATGGGAATGCCTAAAGTGATCACGGCATTTCATGAAGAAATGCTCTGCTCGGCAGATATCTCATTTAGCTTGTATCCAGGTCTAACTGCCGGTGCAGCTCTTTCTATCGCAAAACATGCAAGTGAAGAATTAAAGCAACGTTACCTTACTCGTATGTATGCTGGAGATTGGTCAGCAACAATGTGTTTAACAGAATCTCATGCGGGAACAGACTTGGGAATGATTCGTACCAAAGCTATACCACAAGATGATGGAAGCTACTTAGTTACAGGTAATAAAATATTTATTACGGGTGGAGAGCATGATTTAACTGAAAATATTCTTCATTTAGTATTAGCTAAATTACCAGATGCACCTGCAGGCCCTAGGGGAATTTCTCTTTTCTTAGTACCTAAATATCAAGTTAATGATGACGGTTCTATAGGTCAATTTAATCAAGTATCGTGTGGCTCTATTGAGCACAAAATGGGTATTCACGCGTCCGCAACTTGTGTCATTAACTTTGATGGTGCCAAAGGTTATTTAGTTGGTGAACTAAACAAAGGCCTAGCATGTATGTTTACTATGATGAACTTTGAGAGAGTTGGTGTTGGTATTCAAGGCTTAGGTGCAGCAGAACGTTCTTACCAAAATGCATTAGAATATGCAAAAGATCGTGTGCAAAGTCGTTCATTATCAGGTGTTAAGTCACCAGATAAAGCGGCTGATTCAATAATGGTTCATGGCGATGTTCGTCGCATGCTATTAGATATGAAAGCTAAAAATGAAGGTTCACGAGCTCTTTCTACTTATATTGCGATGCAGCTAGATATTGCAACCTATGGTGAAGGTGAGTCTCAGAAAAAAGCCGACCAATTGGTTGCTTTATTGACGCCTATTGCCAAAGCATTTTTTACTGATTTAGGTTTTGAGTCAGCTGTTGCTGGCCAACAGGTATTTGGTGGGCATGGTTTTATTCGGGAGTGGGGACAAGAACAACTGGTTCGAGATACACGAATAGCACAAATTTATGAAGGCACTAATGGTATTCAAGCTATGGATTTACTGGCTAGAAAAGTTGCTGGTTCGAAAGGTGCTATGTTGCAAGTATTTACGGATGAAGTGAAGCAATATATTGCTGACACTTCAGCAGAAAATATGGAAGAGTTTATTACACCATTAGCTGAAGCTGTGTCAGACTTGGAGAGCATAACTCAACATATTTTAATACAAGCAAATTCTAATGTAGAAGAGTTAGGTACTTCCGCTAATGATTACTTGCATTTATTTGGTTATACAGCAATGGCTTATGTGTGGGCGAAAATGGCACAGGTGGCATTAGAAAAGCAACCTTCTGATGATCCTTATTATCAAAGTAAAATTTTAACTGCTAAGTATTACTTTGCTCGTTTATTACCACGCAGACTTTCATTAATTGCCACGATTAAAGCGGGTCCTGAACCAATGTTTGCTATTGATGATGCATTATTTTGATCTGTGACTTTAGTAACATACCTCTAGTAATTTAATGGTAGTCTAGGTAAGGTCTCTTCAGTTTTTAATTTTTGAAGAGACTTTACACTTAATATGAAACTTTTAGGCTCTACCACTTCACCATTTGTACGTCGTATCAGACTTTATTTAATTAATATCGAAGTTACTGAGACTGCATGTGAATTTATTAACTTAGATATTTTTGATACTCAAGATCGTGCATTTTTAACTCAAAATAATCCTGCTCAAAAAATTCCAGTATTAATTGATGATGATAATGTTATAAATGACTCGGGTGTGATTTATCGATACTTAGCGCAAAAATTTAATCAGCCAGCACTTACTTGGCAGCAAGAGAACTTGTTAACAGAAATTGACGCTGCGAATGACTCAATGGTCTCAATGCTACTACTGATGCGATCAGGCATTGATGTTAAACAAGATGCTTTATTTTTTAATTTGCAAAAAGAGCGTGTTGGCAAAATACTCGATAGTTTGAATGAAGCCGTTGCTGATGATGTCATTAAGCAATGGGATTATGTTGCTATTTCTCTGTATTGTTTACTCGATTGGCTATCATTTAGAGAAATTTATTTTTGGCAAGATCATAACTCGCTTTTAAACTTTTTTGAGAAAGCAAAATATCAGAAAGGAATTAAAGAAACTGTCCCTCGAATTTAGTTAAAATGAATAGCTAGTGCCAATTAACGCCATATTAATATTGCTGTCACTAACAAGAGGACTTTGCATTATATCTTTATCAAGTATAGTTGAAGTGAATGCGCCGATCACCGTCCACTTAGGTGTGACTTCATAAGTACCAATTAAACCCCAAGTGGTGTTTTTGGCTTGATAATCAATTAAAGATTGGCCTTGTTCTAGTTGATTGTTATCGCCAAAATAATAGTTCACGTTATGTTCACTCAATGTTTCTACTTTGGCTGTGATAGCAATATTAAATGGTGATTTTTCTAGCAAGGTGTATGCGCCTTGTAAGTAAAAAGTACCGCTATCTTTAATATTACTATTTTCAGTGATAAGGGCTGTTTCCATACTAAATCGACCATAATTAATTGCTGCATTTAGGCCTTGGGTATTCGGTCGTTCATTGTTTGAAATTTCTTTAGTTACATTAATAGTTGCAGGTGATAACCGTCCGAACCAAACATTAGCTTTTGGGCTTTGATAAAACCAATTCCCTGCTCGGTTATAATGAGTTAGGGCTTCATCATTTACTTCATAAATATTCGATAAAAATTTTTCGTGTTGGCCTGATACTCGAGCAGGGATAGTAATAGCGGCCATCCCTAGTTGTTGGGAGAAATTGGTTACTTTCGTTTTCTTAATTTTATCAAAATTTATTAATTGGGTATTTGAGATTGCAGGAAAAGATAATGTAAATACAAGAATTGCTAGCAACAAATAGTACATAATTATCTCTCCTAAAAAAATTGGCTTCTTATTAACTATAGCTAAAATAAAATGATTGGAGATAAAAATTAATAATTAAATGTTAAGTAAAGCCTTTTTGTGCTTTTTACATCAATTTGTATTTCCTTTAGGTATGTTTTATACACTTTAAAGTTATTTTTATCAGATGGTTAAGTGTTTTACTCTCACGATTGTTTTAGCATTCATAACATTAAGGTATACTTGCGCTCTTATTTTTCATTAGGAACTTGCGTTGTTAGCTTTAGTTCGCATTATTTTAATGGCGTTAGCCATTGTTATTATTTCAATTTTCTCATGTTGTTATAGTTTATTAAGACCATTTCATCGAAACAATGTTTTCCATACAGCTAAGGTTATGGGCAAGATCTCGAAACTTCTTGGATTAACAGTGGAAGTGAGGATCCCCGAGTCAGTGAAAAACCTTTCACCAGTAGTGTATATTTGTAATCATCAAAATAGCTACGATATTTTTACTGTGAGTAATGCTGTTAGGCCAGGTACAGTAAGTGTAGGGAAGAAAAGCTTAAAATGGATCCCTTTTTTTGGTCAAATGTATTGGCTGACAGGTAATATTTTAATTGACCGTAATAATAAAAATAAAGCAATGAATACTATTGCCTTAACGGCAAATAAAATTCGCGAAAAACAATTATCAGTATGGCTATTTCCTGAAGGTACTCGTAGTAATGGCCGTGGTTTATTAGCTTTTAAAACTGGAGCCTTTAGAACTGCAATGCAAGCAAATGTACCAATAGTGCCTATTTGTACGAGTAACTTACATAATAAAATTCATTTAAACCGATGGAATAATGGTAAGTTAATTATTGAATATTTAGATCCTATTTTTTTAGATGATTCTAGTAGTGAAAACATTAGATCAATAGCAAATCAAACACGCGATTTAATGGCGGAAAAGATCGAAGCAATTAGTGCAGAAGTTAAATAGAGAAGAAGAGACTGGCTATGAATGATGAAGATTTAACGCAGTGGTTAGAACACACAGAAAATTTAATTAACGCTTTAATTGAAGATGGTACTAATGAAGAAGTACATCATACCATTGAGCATCACTTTTCTAGTGCTGATTTTAATTTATTAGAAAAAGCGGCAATTGCTGCATTTAAGATGGGCCTTGAAATAGAAGAGCCAGAGGAAGCTGAACTTGAAACTGGAGAAAAAGTTTTTGCTTTTGATATTATTACCGAGCAACCGTTAGACTTTGATATTATCGCTGATGAAACCAAAAATATGTTTGAATTAGCCAAACAAAACAACGTTGATTATGATGGCTGGGGAACATACTTCGAAGAGTAATGTTAGTCACTACTTACAATAAAAAGGCGCTTAATTAGCGCCTTTTTAGATATTTATATTCAACAAAGAAATTATTTTTCTAGGCAGTCTATTGATTTTAATGAGAACTGCGCTAAAAGATCCTTAATTAATCGGTTTAACTCTCCCGCCATTAACGAAAAGTCTGCATCGAGCCTAGCTACCATATCATCTTTATCGATGTCTTCATTTTGCTCTTGTAAAACATCAAAAAACTTAAGGCGTTTAATAGCAAGGTCGTCGCATAGAATAAATGAGATTGCGTCATCCCACTCTAAAGCTGTTTTGACAACGAATTTATCAGCATCTAAGTGCGCTTTTATTTCATCACTAGTTAAATCTTGATTTTTAACACGTACAACAGCGCCATCGTCACCTAAAGCGTGAAACTCTGCCTCCATACCTAATTGAAAAGGTTCGGTTAAGCTTTGTTCTGTTAACCAATCCGTCATAATTTCATCTGGTGCACGTTCAGGCGATAAACTGGTCACTGGCAGTGTGCCTAAGACCTTACGTAATAAAGCAAGGAAGTCTTCAGCTTTGCCTCTACTACTGGTATTCACCACAATGATATTTTCTTCTGCATTGATATAGGCATGAGTATCGGTTACACGAGAAAAAGCACGAGGAAGTAATTCAAAAATAATATCCTCTTTAAATTGTTCCTTTTCTTTTTTAGTTGCGGAGCGACCTTGCTCATTTTCTAAATGCGCTACTTTTTCTTCAATCATATCTTTGATGACAGGAGCGGGAAGTATCTTTTCTTCTTTACGAGCGCATAACAAAAAATTACCGTTTACAGCATGAACAGTAGAATGCCCATGTTTGCCTAGCGCATTTACCCAACCAAAATGTGACATTTCGGTTGAGCCACAAGGCGTAAATAAATGTTCTGATAAGTTCTTTTCTAAATCTTGTTCGGACCATTCAAAAGGACGAGTAAAGGCAAAAAAGTATAGGTTTTTAAACCACATGAAAATAATCCTTTGCCCAAAATTAAGGGCTGAAATACAAAAGGGTCGTCATATTAACGTAATTAGTCGTGATGATCATCAATAATGTCATTGCATATTGTCAAAACTAATATCAAAAGTAAGTCCTTGTCCTTCTGGTGAAGATGCTTCTATTTTTCCATTAAGCGTATCAACAACTAAACCATGTATAATATGAGTACCTAACCCTGTGCCGCCCTCACCACTTTTAGTGGTATAGAAAGGTTCAAAAATATGATCTAATTGCTCCTCAGGGACACCAATGCCATTATCTGAAAAGCGGATATGTATTGTGTTATTCTGTTTGGATATCTCAATATTTATTTCACCGTGGTCAACATTCTCTAAACCATGTTTAAGTGAGTTGATAATAAGATTAGTAAATATTTGTGATATCGCGCCAGCGTGACAGTATACTTCTACAGCTTCAGCACAATTAATATTGATCACATGGTTGGTTTTCTTAATTTTTGGCGTTAACGAGTTAACGATCTCGTGAGTATATTTTACTAAATCAATTTGTCTAATTTTATCGCTAGTTTGATCAACGGCCACTTGTTTGTAACTTGAAATTAAATCAGAGGCTCTATTTAAGTTATTAAGTTGTAATTCCAAACTTTGCTCTGCTTTTTCTACGAAGCTTTCTAGTCCTTTTTTACTTAATTTATTCTCTTGTATATCATTTTTAAGAAAACTTAATAAGTCAGATAGGTAACTTGTAGATGTAATAGAAACTCCAATAGGTGTATTGACTTCATGGGTAACTTCCGCAGATAAGCTACCTAAAAGTGCCATTTTTTCTGCCTCTAATAATCGCTCCTGTGCTTTATTCAATTCAGTAATTGAATTTTTAAGCTCTTTATTAGTTTGTGTAAGTGTTTTCTCCGTATTACTGCGTCTCAAGTTTTCAGCTTTTAATTGAGTTTGTTGCTCTAATAATTCACGTTGTTGAGTTTCCATTTTCAACATTGTATTACTCAGTGATGATGTCTTACGTGCAACCTCTTGTTCGAGTATTAAGTTTTGCTCATCGAGCTTATTGTTGGTCGACATAACTTCGAGTTGGGCACTCGCAAGCTCTTCTTTATGCCGGACTAACTCGGAGATTAAATTATTATAGGAGTCTTGTAAGACACTTAATTCATTGTTTTCATAGTTAATAATATGTAATTTTGATGCTTCTGGATCGTCAACATCAAATTGATTAATTTGTTCAGTAAGCTCATTAAGTGGATTTGTGAGTAATTTATTGAAAGCAATGGTAAATAAAAATACTAACGCTGCCGTTTTAACCATTGCGTTACCAATTAAGAAATAAATACCCACTTCAATACGGTCAAAAATAACTTGATTACTTGAGAGTAAGGTTACAGAGCCTACTTTGGTTGTTCTACCTGAAAACTCAAAAATTAGAGAGAAACTATGGCCAAATAAGCCATCAGATGTGGAATTTATGTGCAGGTAGCCATCGTTTTCATTAAGTAATTGATATTCTGTTGAGTTACTAACTTCACCTAACTGTGTAATTACTTGATTATTTTCGTCGGTGACTCTAATGCCTTTAATTGTAGGGATATCAACTAGCCCTTGTGCAATATCAACGGCTTGCTGGGTATTAAGCTCCCAAACCGCGCGTGTCAAACTACTACTAAAGGTTCTTTCAATGGTTAATAATTCTTTTTTAATATTGTCTTTAGTGTTGACATATTCTGCGCCTATTTGCACGCAAGTGACCAAAAAAGTGAGTACAAAATAAAAAGATAATACGCGAGTGAGTAAAGTACGGGAGAGATTAGTGGCCTTCATTTAACGCTTCTTTGATTATTTTACGTACTTTGATTCTATCGTTTTTGCTCATTGATAAAAGCTTTTTTTCATATAAGGCATGAATTTTTAATCATTTTTTAAAAAAATTTAATTGTTGTCTATAATTTTAAAGAAAACCCGTTAAACTTATGTCATAAAAATGACCTATAAAATTAATCATAATTACTTTTTTCTGTCATAAAAATGCAAACTAATGTCTTTTTTGTCACAAAAGTGTCATCTAATGAGTGCACAATGCGCGGCAATTTATCAACCAAATGATTAACAAGGGTATAATAATGAAACTATCAAAAAGCATAGTAAATATCGCTTTATTTTCAGCATTATCATTAAATGTATTAGCTGCTGATGTCTCATTTTATGGTAAAGCAAATGTATCTGCACAGTCTTCCGATGATGGTGAAGGTTCATATACTGAAATAAAAAGTAATTCGTCACGTATTGGTTTTAAAGGTACACATACTTTATCAGATGAGTTAGAAGTTATTTATCAAGCCGAGTTTCAAGTTGATATAGACGGAGATGGTGATACATTTAGCCAACGCAATCAATATATTGGTTTACAAGGCGTTTTTGGACAGGTTTTATTGGGCAAAAATGACACGGTATTAAAGCAATCTCAAGGTAAAGTTGATTTATTTAACGATCTAAACGGTGATATTAAAACCTTATGGAAGGGTGAAAACCGTATGAGCGATACCATTACTTATAAATCGCCAAAGTTTTCAGGATTTCAAGCGGGAATAACTTATATTGTTGCCGATAGTGTTGATGCTGAAGATGCTTATTCACTGGCTTTATCATATGGTGATAAAAATCTTAAAAAAGCCAAGGTTTATGCTGCTATTGCTATGGATTCAGAAGTCAATGGATATGATACCATGCGAGTTACCATGCAAAGTAAAGTTGCTGGTTTTATTTTGGGTGCCATGGTGCAATCACAAGAGAAAATTGATGGTAGTGCTGAAATGGATGGGGCTTTAGTTTCAGCTAAATATGTTATTGATAACTTGTCGTTGAAGGGACAATTCCAAACGGCTAATTATGATGATGGTGATGATAAATCGGGCTTTACTGCAGGAGCTGACTATAAGTTATCAAATAGTACAAAACTTTACGGATTTTATACTACATTTGATATGGATAGTAGCTCTGATCAAGATTACCTAGGGGTAGGAATCGACTATCAGTTTTAACTGAGGGCTTGTTTTATATATAGTATCAAAAAATGTAATGCTAAATTTTATTCATTTTTTTAATGGTTTAGCTTTTATTTTGTATTTTTAAAATTAAATGAATGGTGTTTCATAAAATTGTCATAAAAAGTTATCACAATATTCATTAGTTAATCTAGGGTTGAATCAGGAAGTTGAGATGAATAGACAAATTTTGGTAGTTGAGGATGAAGCACCAATTCGTGAAATGATTACGTTTGTATTAGAACAAAATGGTTTTAATACAATCGAAGCTGAAGATTTTGAACAGGCGAAAGCAAAAATAGTTGAGCCTTATCCTGATCTTATTTTATTAGATTGGATGTTACCTGGTGGAACGGGTGTTAAATTAGCAAAAACTATTAAGCAAAATGAATACACACGTAATATACCCATTATTATGCTTACTGCAAGAGCCGATGAAGAAGACAAAGTTAAAGGCTTTGATGTTGGCGTAGATGATTATGTAACTAAGCCTTTTTCACCTAAAGAACTCATAGCACGTATTAAAGCTGTTATAAGACGAGTATCGCCAACAGCTTTAGAAGAATCAATCGAGTTTCATGGAATGAAACTTGATCCTGTCGCACACAGAGTCTCAATTAATAATAAAAACCTAGATTTAGGCCCAACAGAATTTAGATTATTACATTTCTTTATGGCACATACTGAACGAGTGTATAGTCGAGAGCAATTATTGGATAATGTCTGGGGAACGAATGTTTATGTTGAAGATCGAACAGTAGACGTTCACATTCGACGTTTACGAAAAGCGATTTCCGGCGAAGGACATGAAGATTTCATACAGACAGTTCGTGGTTCAGGTTACCGATTTTCAGGAAAAATTAAATCAAGCGCATAGTATTGATCCATTATAGCTGAGTTATATTATAGTTCGTGTAAATTTATAAGCTCTAAATTAGGTTAACTAACACCAATGCATTTCAGTTTATCGGCAAAAGAAATTTTTTCTCAGCTGGCAATCGCTTTATTAATAAGTGGTATTTTTGGGTATTTTTTAGGCATAACATTTTTAATGTTGTGCCTTTGTGCACTTGCTTATTTATTTTGGAATTATTACCAACTACTTAGGCTAATTAAATGGCTTTGGCGCAGTAAAACGATTTTCCCTCCTCAAGCTAGTGGGGTTTGGGGGCGTATTTATGACGGACTTTATCGACAAAAAAAACAACACCGTAAAAAGCTTAAGCAATTAAATAGTAAAGTACGGCAATTTAGAGATGGAGCAGAAGCTTTACCTGATGCTGCATTAGTACTTTCGAATGATCTAACTATTTTATGGGGAAATAAAAAAGCGCAACAAATTCTTGGTGTTCGTTGGCCAAGCGATATGGGGCAAAGAATAGATAATTTGCTACGATTTCCTGAGTTTACCCAGTACCTTGAAGCAAACCAATTTGAACACCCATGCCATATTCCCTCACCTCATAACAACGAGTTAAGAATAGAATTAAGGCTAATGGCCTATGGAACCGATCAAATATTATTATTGGCAAGAGATGTCAGTAAAATATTTCGACTGGAAGAAATGCGTAGAGACTTTGTTGCTAATGTTTCTCATGAATTAAAAACGCCACTGACTGTTGTTCGTGGATATGTTGAAATGGTGCAATCAACAGAGAATGTTCTCGATCCTCAGTGGAGTAAGGCTTTTTCTACCATAGAAAGTCAAGTAACTCGTATGGATCGCTTAGTACAGCAACTTTTAGTGCTTTCTCGAGTAGAAATACAAGCAGATGAAGAAGATAAACAAAGTGTTAATATACCTAAATTACTTAATGGCTTATTAGAAGATGCGCATTGGCTGAATCAGGACAAGCAGCATCAAATCACTGCTGATATCGATGAGTCATTAAATTTAAATGGTATTGAAAGTGAGTTAAAAAGTGCATTTTCGAACCTTATCGCTAATGCCATTGCCTATACTCCTGCAAATGGAAAAATCGAGATCAGCTGGAAACAAGTCGATGCTAAAGCAAAGTTTTCTGTAAAAGATAATGGCGCAGGCATAGGTCCTGAAGATCTTCATCGCCTAACAGAAAGATTCTTCCGTGTAGATAAATCACGCTCCCGTGATACAGGAGGCTCTGGTTTAGGTCTAGCTATAGTTAAACATGTCCTCAATCATCACAATGCTAAATTATCAATTAATAGTCAATTAGGTGAAGGCAGTGAGTTTGTAATTTTTTTTGAACTTAAGCCTCAACAATTATGTAATTAAGCTAACTTGCGCTTTTTAACACCTATTTTTGTCGAAGAATCTCCTCGTGGTATTTAATTTCTGACGCATAAATACTCAGTAGCAACCAATATTTAATTACCTTTCTGTCATATAAGTGTCATAAAGTTTAAATATAATTGTCACATAAAGTTTTTATAGTGTTCATAAATCATTTAGCTTTTGCCGTTAATACGTAAATTATTTAAACAAATGGCAGTGGCATTACAACTCTCATTGGAGAATATTATGAGTTTGAAACGTTTATTAAGCGTGATCAGTTTAACAAGTATGGTGAGCTTATCAGCTGCTGCTATTGATCAAGACTTACCTGAGTATAATAAAGTCAGTGGTATATCTGGAAATATATCATCAGTTGGCTCTGATACATTGGCAAACATGATGACTTTTTGGGCAGAAGAATTTAAGCGTACTTACCCTAATGTAAATATACAAATACAAGCGGCGGGATCTTCTACAGCGCCACCAGCGTTAACTGAAGCGACTTCAAACTTAGGCCCTATGAGCCGTAAAATGAAATCTCGCGAAATTGAGGCGTTTGAAAAGCGTTATGGTTATAAGCCAACAGCCGTAAGAGTCGCTATTGATGCGTTAGCTGTTTTTGTTCATAAAGATAACCCGCTTGAAGGTTTGCGTATTGATCAAGTTGATGCAATTTTTTCTAATAATCGCAAATGTGGCCTAGTTGATGATATTGATCGTTGGGGAGATCTAGGTTTAACAGGCGAATGGACAGGTAAAGATATTCAGTTATATGGTCGTAATTCTGTATCAGGCACTTACGGTTACTTTAAAAGTAAAGGCCTGTGTAAAGGCGATTTTAAAAATAATGTGAATGAGCAACCTGGATCAGCTTCTGTAGTTCAATCTGTATCAGCTTCATTAAATGGTATTGGTTATTCTGGCATTGGTTATAAAACATCAGGTGTGAGAGCATTACCTTTGTCTAAAAAAGGGGATAAATTCGTTGAAGCAACAATGGAGAATGCTGTTTCGAATAAATATCCATTATCTCGCTTCTTGTATGTTTACGTTAACAAGCATCCTAATAAGCCATTAGCGCCAATGGAAGCAGAATTCTTAAAAATGATACTGTCAAAATCAGGCCAGAAAATTGTAGAAAAAGATGGATATATTCCAGTGCCTAATTCAGTAGTAGAAAGAGAATATAAGAAGTTAGGTCTTAGTCTATAAGTTAATAATTTAGCAGATGCTAGTTAAATCCCGAGATTCGCAAGTTCTCGGGATTTTTATTTGTGCCCAATATTAGCCAGGCAATTATTTGACTAGTAACAGTCCATTCATTTTTTTACTAAAACTAACATCATGAAATAAGTTAAATAGTTTTTTGATTTTAGGATGCAAATCGTTTTTAAATAAAGAGTAAAAATCAAGTTGCTGGGTCAGGTCGTCTCTCATTGTTTCAATACAAGGCTGTTCGTTAATAATCGCTAAGTCAGCTATTCGACACGCTGTATAGCAAATTTGATATTTAAGCATTTCATTTTTATCAATTTCCGAGAGATCATTTTTAACTATTAATAAAGATAAATTATTTTCGATACTACGAACTAAGCTTCGAGGTAATTGCCAATATCGCGCAAGACTACTGCCAATAATTTGTGTATTAATAGACAACTGTGTTTGGCAATATATGACACGTTGATAAAGTGATTTCTGTTCTTGATAGACTTTACTCATGTCGGGATAAGTAGATAAGATCGCCATATCGCCCAGATAATTTAACAAGCACCGTGTAGAAATATCAGAGGCATCTTCCATTAATAATTCTTTTGCAAACAATAAGCCTAAACTACTTGCTAAATAACTAGCATGCCATAGTTTTTGATAAGCTTGCTGTTGTTGTTGTGTTTCAAATTTATCATCGTTTTCCATCGCAAAATGCATAGCAATATTTTTAACAGTGCCAATACCTAGATAGTTAATCGCATGATTAATACTAGTGATCGGTTGTGTTAAAGCAAAGGCGGAAGAGTTAACACGGTTAATTACTTTTGCTGTTATTTGTGGATCAGTTCTGATCAGTTCGAAGAGTTCATTTGGTTCAAATGCTTTTTGTGTTAATGGTAACAATAATGGATGTGGTTTCCGAAAGCTTTGACAAATTTGCTCAATAGTTTGTTGTTGTTCAGTATTATTTATTTCAGAAGTTAATAGCTTTAGGGCGATAAATTCTTCAGGTAGCACAATGTCGTCAACATTAAACTCTTTAGCACTATTATCAGTTAATTCACGTGATAAGGGAGTGTAATTGAAAGAAACGTTTTGCTTTTGATTATTTAAGTGGTGAGCTGTATATGCATAACGCTTTCTTTTTGGGGTACTTATTTTCTTAAGTCGCCACAGAATGAGTGCGAAAATACCAAAAACAGTAATAGACAATAGTACTTCCACTAACATTTAAATATCCTTATTAAAAACGCTTTTATGCTGTAAAAATTATAGTAACCAATTAATTGAACATATGTCAAAGTATAACGAGCCGTTTGAAATTAATCATGACGATTAAAAATATGAATAAATTCATCATACTGGCTTAGCGGACTAAAAATTACCATCGGGTAAGCGTTATATTAATTTTGAATGGAAAGTGTTAAACCTAGTGTTTGCAGATAATGTTGCTCGTATGAAAGCTCGGAGTCAACAATAGGTCTATCTAATAACCAATTGGGATCTAAAGAGAGTGTCAGCATATTATCTTTGACAGTGATTGTTTCAGAGAAATTGCTGTCATTTTGTCGTTGTTGACATAATAAAATTGCAAGTCTTAATAACGCACATAATTGATTCAATTGCTTACGGTTAAGTAAATAACATTGTTGAGTTGTTAATGGGGTGATCTTTTTACGTTGATTGCCAACAAGCCAAGCTAAGGCGGTTTGTTGCTCTTGGTTAAACCCCGCTAAGTCTGCTTGTGATAAAATATAATGTCCGTGCTTATGGTAACCCGATGAGTTTATATCAAACCCCACTTCATGCAACTTTGCCGCAGCCATTAGTAATTCAAAATATATTGGTTGCTCTAGTTGCCAAGAGTGCTTTACTTGCTCGAACCAGTTCTGACAAAGCTGCATTACTTGTAATGCTTGGCTTGTATCTACATTAAAACGTTCAATTAAACTATTGACGGTGCGTTGGCGAACATTAACTGTTTTAAAGTCGTTTAGTTGTTCAAAAAGTACGCCTTCCCTTAGTGAATATTGGCAGAAATCTATCTCTGAAATATTTAGGGTGTCCATTACTGCAATAAGAATTGATATACCGGCACAAAAAACAGACCGACGACTGTCTTTAAGTCCTTCAATAGTAATATCATCAATATGTTGGAAATTAAGCAGCTTTTTCTTTAACAACAAAATTTTCTCAAGTGAAACACGCTGTGGGATTGGTTCATTAAAATTAATAACTGAATATATACTTTTAATGGTACCAGATGTCCCTATAGTGCTTTCCCAACTTGTTTTTTTAAAGCGTTTTGCTATCGATTTTACTTGATGTGTTGCAGACTTGATTGCCTTATCAAATGCTTTTGGGTTGATCGTTCCATTTGGGAAGAATTGTTTTTGGTAGCTTACACATCCCATATTCAAGCTATCTAAGGTTTTTATTTTGTGATTGATGCCAATTATGCATTCTGTGCTACCACCACCAATATCGATAATAAGACGTTGCTCATTACTGTTTTGGTTAAATGCAACACCTTGATAAATAAGTCTAGCTTCTTCGTGACCAGATATTATCTCTATATCAAAAGGGAATACTCTTTTTGCTGCATGAAGGAAGTCTTCAGCGTTTTTCGCTTGCCTTAAAGTGTAAGTTGCGACCGCTCGAAAGTTTTGTGGAGCGAGCTCTTTGGTGGTAGCAGCTAAATTTGCTAATACGGCAATGCCACGGTCAATGGCTACTTGATCCAGTTTATTCTTTGAGTCAAGTCCTTGTGCTAATTGTACTCGATACTTCTCTGAGTGTACAATTTGTAGGTGCTGTTCTACATTACGAGCAAGTACGAAATGAAAACTGTTTGAGCCTATATCGAGGGCGGCTAAATATTCACAGGTATCATTACCAAGAGCAGAGTTTGTTGTGTTGGTTTGCATTCACTTACTGTTCGTTCAACTTTTCTAATAGTAATAGACTATCTTCTTTTTCCTTTTCTACCAAATAATGATAGATCTCTATTTGTGAGCGAATAGGTGGGTTTGAACCTTGTTTAACATATAAATTGTTTTGCTCTTTATTTATAATGCGAGCTTTAACATTATCATTAAATTGCAAATTAAATATTTCAATTATTCGGGTTTTAATTGTGAGATCATAAATTGGGCAGGCGACTTCTACTCTTTCATCTAGGTTTCGCTCCATCCAGTCGGCTGAACTGATAAATAACTGCTCATTTCCTGCGTTATGAAAAAACATAATGCGTGGGTGCTCCAAATACCTATCTACAATTGAAATAACTTTAATATTTTTGCTGTATTCTTTCACTCCTGGGATGAGTGCACACATCCCCCGAACAATTATTCTTATTTTTACCCCAGCATTACTTGCTTGATAAAGTTTATTGATAATTCCAGGATCAACTAAATTATTGAGTTTTATGCTTATTTCTGCTGTTTGGCCTTGTTCTGCGGCATTTGTTTCGTTATCTATTAGTTGATATATACGTCTGCGAGAAGTTAAAGGAGAAACAATTAAGTGGTTAAAACGAAAACGCTTATAACTGTGTTCAATAAAATCAAACACATTGTCAACTTCTTGTGATATTTCTTTATGTTTTGTAAATAAAGCAAAGTCGGTATAAACACGCGCATTTGCTTCATGAAAGTTTCCTGTGCCTATATGGGTATATCGGACCATTTTTTCATTTTCTAGTCGTGTCACCACACACAATTTAGCGTGAACTTTTAGACTTTCTATACCAAACTCTACATCGATACCTGCATCTTTCATTGTTTTAGCCCATTCAATGTTGGCTTGTTCATCGAAACGGGCACGTAATTCAACAACGACACTGACGCGTTTTCCATTTTTCACAGCTTCAACAAGTGATTGAATAATTCGAGAGTTTTTTGCAACACGATAAATATTAATTTTTATATGCTTAACTAAAGGGTCATATGAAGCTTGACGTACAAATTCTGTAAAATGTTTAAACTTATGATAAGGATAATAAAGTAAGATATCTTGATACGAAATAGCATCAAAAACCGAGTTAAAGGCATTAAACCTAATAGATTCTAGTGCTTTTATTTCAGCTGTTTGACTGCACTTTTCATTTAAGCTGGGAAATTTCATAAAATCTTTAAAATGACGATACCTAACACTAGGTGAAAGGCTTTCATGCTCACGTATTTTTAATGACTTTCGTAAATAACTGAGCATATACTTGGGCATTTTTCGGTCGTGAACTAATCTCACCATATCTGCTTTTAAGCGCTGCTTTATTCCCTTTGACATTTGGTCTAGCAGACTTTCATCTAAGTCATCTGTTAAATTATATTCAGCATCACGAGTAAGTTTAAGTGAGTAGGCATCAATGTGATCATAATCAAACATACCGGCAAACAGTTTGTCGATAAAAAATTCAACAACGTCATCTAAAATTACAATGTATTTAGGATTATCTCCATTATTGGTTGGTACAATAATAAAGCGCTCTATGTCGACCCTAGGTATTTCTACTAGGCAAAACTGTTTTGACATCCCTTTGTTTAAAGCAACTAAGAAGTATATGCCATCATCATCAATGCATTGGGTGAGTTGTGTTTTAGAGTGAATAACGATCGGCGTTATATGACGGATTATTCTATTGTCAAATACCTGTTCTAACCAAGAAATTTGTGTGGGTGTTAGATATTTATCAAACTTTAAGGCATCGGGCGCATCGTATAGTGTATGGATACCTTGCGCTTGTAATAGTGAAAATACATGTGTTGATGTTTTTTGAAACTGAGCGGTTAGTATTTCTACTTTATCGGTGACTGCAAATTGCAGATGACTCCATTTGCCTGAAGGTTCACCTTGAGCGGTTTCAAGTATGGCACGGCGTCGTATTCCTGCGACACGTACTCGAAAGAATTCATCCAAATTTGATGAGTAAATACCTAAAAATCTGATTCGTTCAATTAATGGGACAGATTCATCATTAGCTTCTTGTAGAACTCTTTCATTAAATGATAGCCAACTGAGTTCTTTTTCAAATAAACTTTGTCCTTCAAACATTGACTTATATACACTTTTTTATCCAGCTAGATAAAATAAGTGTATATAAAAAATATGACATTTTTAAGACAAAACGCTTTAATATGTCATAAATAAGGTCGTTATTATCGAGAAATATCAACCATAAGGTCATCGGCTAAACTTTCAATTTCAGTGATCAAAGACTCTATAGCACTCTTGTCGATAGCAATGGTTGCTTTAGCTTTAAATAAGTCTTGCCCTGAATGTGCGGCGCTTTCTTGACTGCTGACTAATTTTAATAAGTTACCGCCTTGTTGATGAATGACCGAGCTAATCTCTTGGATTATGCCTGCACGGTCATTTGCCGTTAGTTCTAATACTAAGTTTGCAGGTACTTTAGGTGAAACTACGTTCGCTACTTCAATATTTAAACTAAATTCTGGTATGCTTTTCAGTGCATTAATAAGTAGATCTGTTTGTTCTGATGTAACAGCTACTTCAATAATACCGGCAAAAAAGCCAGATAAATGGTGCAAGCTGCTGGTTTGCCAATTACCGTGATTAAGTTTAATCACTTTAGAAAGTTTATCGACTAAGCCGGGCTTGTCTGGACTGGTAAACGAAATAATGAGATGGTTCATGAGGTGTCCTTATTGGGAAAATTAATATGAATTACCTAAATAAAGTGAGTGTTTAGCTGTAGGATAATTTACACCGCTTTAGTTAATTGTGAAAGCTCCTTATTTAATTGACTTTCGTCACCAAGGTTAAGTTCAATAAGCCTTTTTAAGTAACTAATGCTGTCGATATCAATGGCATTGCAGCGTAAGCCAATTTCATCACCTTCTTGGTGAACAACGGCAATGTGCATTTCTACATCAACCTCGCTTTCAGATAGCACAAAGCGAAGTACACCTAATTTTTTGAGTAAGGTATTTTCTGTTTCAGGGCGGCTGACTAAAGCGCCATTTAGCGATATATCATGAATTTTTACGGGATAATGCTGCTCTTCCACTTCTAAAGAGGCATTAATTGAAAATAATATTCGAGTAAATTGACGTCTATTTTCCATAATATAGGTATAAATTAGCTACGGGTATATTTAGCATAGCTGTATTTAAAAAAAAAGACACCCTAATTACCACTAATCCTTTTAATATTAATAGGGTATAAATTGGTATGGGTGCCTTTGATTGTCATCACTAGATTTATTTAGTCATTCTTTTGTACTTAATACGATGAGGTTCTGTAGCTGCAGCGCCAAGCGTTTTCTTCAGCCAGTCATTGTAATCAGTAAAGTTGCCTTCGAAGAAGTTAACTTGCCCTTCATCACGGTAATCAAGGATATGGGTGGCAATTCTATCTAAGAACCAACGGTCATGCGAGATAACCATAGCACAGCCTGGGAACTCTAATAAGGCTTCTTCAAGGGCTCGTAATGTTTCTACATCAAGATCATTGGTTGGCTCATCAAGTAGTAATAAGTTACCGCCAGTTTGTACTAATTTGGCTAAGTGAACTCGGTTTCTTTCACCGCCTGACAAGTCACCAATAAACTTCTGTTGATCATTACCTTTAAAGTTAAAACGGCTACAGTATGCGCGACTCGGTATTTGATAGTTACCAATTTCTAATATTTCATGGCCTTGAGATATTTCTTGATAGACAGTGTTACTATCAACCATATCATCTCTAAATTGATCAACACTCGCTAACTTAACCGTTTCACCTAATTCAACGGTACCAGAGTCAGGTTTTTCAGCACCAGATAACATTTTGAATAGGGTTGACTTACCCGCGCCATTAGCACCGATAATTCCCACAATAGCTCCCTTAGGTATGCTAAAAGATAAGTTATCAATGAGTACTCTATCGCCAAATGATTTAGTTAAGTTGTTCACTTCTAATACTTTGTCACCTAAACGAGGTCCAGGTGGAATATAAAGCTCATTGGTTTCGTTACGCTTTTGATGTTCCTGATTATTAAGCTCTTCAAACCGTGCCATTCTCGCTTTATTTTTAGATTGGCGTGCTTTAGGGTTTTGGCGTACCCATTCAAGTTCTTGTTTAATGGTTTTTTGTAAAGCACTTTCACTTTTAGATTCTTGTTCTAATCGAGCATCTTTTTGTTCTAACCAAGATGAGTAATTACCTTCCCAAGGTATCCCGTAGCCTCGGTCTAGTTCAAGTATCCAACCAGCTACATTATCTAAGAAATACCTATCATGGGTAATAGCAACTACAGTACCGCTGTAATCATGAAGAAAACGTTCTAACCAGGCAACAGATTCTGCATCTAAATGGTTAGTAGGTTCATCTAATAATAACATGTCAGGTTTTTGTAGTAGTAAATGGCATAACGCTACACGACGGCGTTCACCACCACTTAACACAGCAATTTTTTGATCCCAAGGTGGCAGGCGTAAAGCATCGGCAGCACGCTCTAAAGCATTCTCTATATTATGGCCATCATTACTATTAATAATATCTTCAAGTTGGCCTTGTTCTTTCGCTAACGCGTCGAAGTCAGCACCTTCTTCAGCATATTCCATGTAAACTTGATCAAGACGAGCCATTGCATCTTTTACTACAGAAACTGCACTTTCTACCACTTCACGAACGGTTTTACTTTCGTCAAGCTGAGGTTCTTGTGGTAAGTAACCAATATTCGTCCCTGCTAATGCGTGAGCTTCACCTTCAAATTCAGTGTCCACTCCTGCCATAATGCGTAAAAGGGTTGACTTACCTGCACCATTTAAACCTAACACACCAATTTTAGCGCCAGGAAAAAAAGAAAGTGAAATGTCCTTTAAAATTGTGCGTTTTGGTGGCACAACTTTACTGACACGATTCATTGAATAGATAAATTTATCTGGCAAAGCCATGGAAGAACCTTCTTATTTTTACAGGAAAATTAAATTGTTAGTATTTTAGTTTAAAGGTGCAGGGCAAGCAAATGACATTGTGCATTTGCAGTAAATAAAAATAATAAGAAAATGGACTGAAAATTTAGAAGTTTTTTAACGATGTTTACTGTAATGAGTACAATAATCTCGATTTAGTAGGATTAAAATATAAGCATATAAAACAATTGGTTATATAGCTTTAGATTGATGGTTATTTCATGATGGAACTGGTATGGTTGTTATAATGATAATTAAACTCTATAAGTTATGTCTGATTCTCAATTAACATTTCGTGCTATTGCACCTATATATTCGCCTTTAAGTTTACATCTTGGGGTTGATCAATTTTCTAAACACTTTATTAAATCGTTGAAAGAAATTAATTTAGTTTCTTTCAATGGAGCTAATGACAAAGTAACAGAATTAAATTGGCAGGGTAAATTATTGAATTTAGGCGGAATTCAAAACGAAGGCCGTCAATATCAATCAACAGGGCAAAACTCCAAAGACATGCGACTTATGTGTTGGTCGCCAAATGCTGAGGATAAAGATCAAACTTTCAATACTCAGGTGATGTTTCATGTTTTTACAAATCATATTGCAATTGCAGAAGTTGAGATAACAATTGATTTTTCAGATATGGAAACACCGAATGATTCTTGCGATGAACTTGTAAAGTTTCTTGAAAATAAAGTTCAGCAATTAGGTGAAGAGGTTATAGAGGGGCATTTTAATGATTTTTGCCAAGACTTACAGCAACTAACATTATACTTGAGCGATGACTTTGTGTTTTCTCAGAACATTAATGCGAGTAAGGTTAATTGGGTGGCACGGACAATGATCATTGATGATGAGCAACTGACTCAGAGCAAAATTCAACGCATATTAACCTCATGGCTAAAAAAAACCAGTCGGCCTGAAGATGCAGCTGATATGATCAATAATCAAAAAGACTATGCTATGACATGGTTAAACTATGCGGTTAAAAATGTTAAGGCCGTTGGTGAAGATCCTCGACTACAAATAATGGTGTTATCTCAATATTATTATATGGCTCAAGAAAATTGCAATAATGCATTGCGAGGCGCAATTGAATCAGCTTATTCGCGTGGCACTAAAAAGCGGATAGATAAGTTACTAGCCAACACTCGAACCGCTTGTCGGCTTAATCAAATTGTCTATTTTGAAAATATTAAATTTTTAAATCGACCCAGCAGGGCACTACTTGAAAGCATCTTAAATGGATGGAAGTTTGATCAACTTGTTGAAAATTCAGAGCGGATGATAGAAGTGTGTAATGCGCGTTTGCAAGAAGAAGATAATAAAAAGCGCGAACGCAGTACAGTAATGACGGACTTTTTGCTTGTAACACTCAGTTTTTTTGCTGTATTCGAACTCTCGCTTTATCTAACTGAATTTAGTCGGGAAATGATGAGTCGCCCAGCACTAGATTATAATGACAATAAAAGCTCATTTTTCTTGGGGATTATTGCCGAAATAGATGCTGATATAATGTTTTCTTTTGGTTTTGGCTTAACTTTGATACTTATCATTGCTTACCGTTATATAAAGCGAAATTAACAATGCAAAAATTAATTATATTACTGTTAACCTTAGTACTTATTCCATTTTGTTCATTGGCAAACTCTATTTCAGTGTCGACTAATAAATGGGCTCCTTATATTCATGCTGAACATCAACCTCTAGGTACTGCTGCAGATATACTTCAACAAGTCATGGGACAAGAGTTCATTAGTATACAGTGGCATTATCAAAACTATGATTTAGCGCTAAAGTTAGTGAGTGAAGGTAAACAAGAAGCTGCATTTCCTTATTTTAAAACACCTGAAAGAGAGGAACTTGTATTATTTTCTCGACCAATATTCAGTGTTACAAGCAGTATTTACTATAATCGACAACGCCAAAATGATTTTGATTTGACTCAGTTAAATAAGCATAAGTTTGGACGCGTTTCTGGATACAGTTATGGGGAGGTTATTGATGCTTATCTTACCGATGCTGTTATTTATCCTAATGAAATAGATGCCTTAGAAAGCTTATTTAAAAATGAGATAGACTTTTTACCCATGACTGAAAGTGTGATGAATACCCTGCTTAATCATACTTATCGAGATCAAGCATTACTTATCAAAAAAATTGAAGCAATAGTTGAACATGATACTCTTCATTTAATTGCCCCTAAAACAGATGATGGAACTCTGTTAATAAGCAGAGTTAATCAATTGTTAAAACAAGTAAAAGATGTGAAAAGTTTACAACCTGGCCCTGTAGAACGTTTTATACCTAAAGATATAGCCAAGTTAATTACAGCAGAGGGGTATCCTGCTATTGTTGGTCAAAGTTCATTAAGTAATATTACGCAGTACTATACATTACCTCAAGGAACTCAAGTGCTTATATTAAGCTGGAGTGATAAAATTCTTAAGCCTTCAAGTACGGATCGTCTATATAAAAGCATGATTGATCTTAGTCATGTTGTCGTGCTTAATGGCCCACATGTGGGTAAAGAGCTTTATATTAAAAATATGCATTTAGAAATTCAATGATAGCGGCAATTTTAGGATGGATAGGTTCAATACTTTACCTTATTAATCATGGATATATATCCAGCGTAAAACAATGGAATCCTAACATTTATTATGGTGGTAATTTAATTGCTGCATTGTCATTAGTGATAAGTTCTCTGATGATATTCTCTTCTCAAGCCGTTGTTATCAATGGATTTTGGGCTTTTATATCAATATTGTTAATTGTAAAGTTTGAGGTTGCTAAAATACCTTTCTCTAAACGAGTTTTTTATTTAGGGTTAATATTTATTTTGGCTTGGGCAGCCTATATAGGATTTGAATATAGTGTAACATCTATTAATTTTTATACTGTTTTAGGGTGGTCTTCTAGCTATGTTTTCTGCTTATCTTATTTTTTATTTTGTAGTAAAAAATTAAACGATATTAAATATTTACTTTTTAATGCTTATGCTGCTACCGCACTTTTACCTATTTTATGGAGCCAAGGTAATTGGCCTGTATTTAGCCTTGAGGTTTGTTGGGCAGTAATTTCTGTATATGGATTATATTCAAGAATAGAAAAAGTTCATCTAATTGACTAAGTTAATCGGCCTATTCAACAATCATAATTTTTACCAATATAAGAAGCGGAAATACTTCATTTTTTATCAATAATATAGATTAACTAATCCAAACGCCGCCTTCCTTCGTATATTGATATATTAACGTTTATAAACTTGAATTAAATGATACTTAATATCGTCGGACTTAACATAATTTGGTTTGGATTGGTGCTTTTGGGGGATAGCTTTATTCCTTTGGCATTAATCGCGTTATACTTTCATATCACTATTATCTCAAAAGTTAAAAATGAAATATGGCTGATCGTTTGTATTAGTGTTGTTGGGATAATTTGCGATTCGTTATTACAGTTTTTTCAACTATTCATATTCGAAAGTAATCATCATCTTCCTTTTTGGTTAATGACATTGTGGCCATGTTTTGCTGCTACTATTTGTCATAGTTTGAAAGTGCTCACTTTGTCAAAGTTATATCAAATGTTAGTCGGTGCTTTATTCGCCCCCTTAAGTTATTTAGCGGGTTACAAGCTAAATGTTATTGATTTTGGCCAATCACTTTTAGTGACTTACATTGTCTTAAGTGTCGTTTGGGCAGGCTTGTTTCTCTTATTTTTCTATCTAAAAGCAAATTTTACGCAAGAAGAGGGATGCCATGTTTAAATTTATCATTGTTATTATATTGAGTGTTACTCCATTTGAGGTGTTGTCAAAATCTAGAACAGTACCTTTTGATACACAACATGATTTGAAACAGGTGATAAAAAACGGTGAGTTTGTTTATCTTGGTAAAGCAACCTTCTCAATTTTATTCTGGGATTTATATAAAAGTAAGCTTTCAACTACTACAGGAAAGTATCCAATTGATAATAAAAAAGAACAGCTAATTTATGAAATTCACTATTTAGCTAATATCTCCAGCGATGATCTTATTAAACGTACGGTAGAGCAATGGCAGCATTTAAATGTACCTAAAATTCAATATCAAGAGTATTTAGCAGACTTAAAACGAATATGGCCAGATATAGAAAAAGGAGACAAGTTAGCACTTTTGCTTTTAGAAGCAAAAAGCGTTTTTTATTTTAATGATGCATATATTGGGGTTATAGATTCACCTAAGTTTGGACAGCTATTTCTTGACATTTGGCTGTCTGAAGAAACGAGTCAACCGTTATTAAGGCGAGATCTGTTAGGAAATAATTATGGATAAATTTATCAGAAGATTCTGCATTTTGTTGTTAAACCTTGCAATCTCTAGTTGCTCTACAGAATTATCAGACTATGAGAGAGTAGAAAAACCTTTTGATATTAAAAAGTATTTTAATGGCGAAGTTACCGCTTGGGGTATGATTCAAAGTTATACAAATAAAGTTGAAAGACGTTTTTGTGTTGAAATTATAGGTTCATGGCAAGGTAATAAAGGCACATTAGCAGAAACATTTTATTTTGATGATGGTGAAATTAGTTATCGAAATTGGCAGTTAATTCAACAACCTGAAGGCCATTATCTTGGCACAGCAGAAGATGTCTCTGGTATGGCTATCGGTAAACATCAGGGATTTGCGTTCCAATTTCAGTACCAATTAGAATTATCGCTCGAGGGCAAAACCTATGAGATGACTATGGACGATTGGATGTACCAACTTGATCAGTATCGAGTGATAAATAAAACAAGCATGTCGAAGTTTGGTATTAAAGTCGCTGAGATAACGCTGTTCTTTGATAAAGAATTACCAGCAACATCTTGCTCTGTTTAAGTTAAGAATATTAAATATTGACGAGGTGAACAATTAATGACTAAAGCTGTAGTAAATTTACCTATTTTTCCTTTACCTGTTTATCTTCTACCGGAAGGTATTACACGCCTTCGTATTTTTGAACAACGGTATTTGAAAATGATCAAAATAGCGACAAAAGGGCAAGGTTTTGTCATTTTTTCTGCCATAGATAAAAATATTGATGCAGCAAATAAATCCAACTTATTTTGGGGAAGTTGCGTTGAAATTATCAACTTCGATCAATCAAAAGATGGTGTGTTAGAAGTGGATGTTAAGTGTAAATCTTTAGTCGAAATATTATCAACGACCGTTGATGATGATAATTTAATGTTTGGTGACGTGATTCAGCTACCTCATTGGTCACAGACTAAAAGCCCCTACCCGTTGGGCGAGTTGTCAACGTCATTAGAGTCTTTATTTAATAATAATCCATTATTAGATGCCTTATACCCTAAAAAAAATATTGATAATGAAGTTTGGGTAGTCGCTCGGTGGTTAGAGTTATTGCCAGTGAGTAGTGAAATAAAAAACTCTTTTGTCACCAGTCAAAATTATGAAGCTGCAAGAGGTTTTGTTGAATCAATTTTTTTAAATAGCCCTTCATTAGCTAAATAGACGAAAATAATTTCAAATAAACACTCATTGAGTGATCTATAACTTTTTTTCACTCGTATAACACCCTAGAAATAAAATTTATGTGGTGTTCAGTAATGCAAACAAACTTGCTAAGCAACGTGACAAGTGCTAAATCTACACTTATGACAGATAAAATAGATCACCCCCAGCTTTGTCAGTGGTTAGACGATGTTGCTACCACTAGAGATAAAAAAGCATTCACTCAACTCTTTCAGTTTTTTGCCCCTAAAATTCAGCGTATAGCTTATGGTAAGTTTCAAAATGAAACACAAGCCTGTGAAGTTGTACAAGAAACAATGAGCAATGTTTGGCGAAAGGCGCACCTTTTTGATGCCAGTAAAGGGGCGGCAACAACGTGGGTGTATACCGTAATGCGTAATGTCACTTTTGATATGTTGCGTAAAATCAAAGGCAATAGAGAAGATAATTTAAGTGATGATATTTGGCCATTAGCAGAACAGTCCATTAGCAATGAAGAGTGCTTTGATGATCACCTTGAAAACTCACAATTATTAAGTGTAATTGACACATTACCAGAAGCACAAAAGCAAATTGTTAAAGGGTTCTACTTCATGGAAATGTCACAAGAGCAGCTTGCAACACATCTAAATTTACCCTTGGGTACAATAAAATCTCGTTTGCGTTTAGCGTTAGCTAAACTCAAAGTGCAGTTAGGAGACAATAATGATTAAGCATCATCCATCATTTGAATTAATTCAATCATTTGTAAATGGTGATTTACCCGCATCTTTATCTGCTGGTATCGCTATTCATGCTGACATGTGCCCTAAATGCCAACAAATAATTTCACAATTAACAGAACAGGTTGCTGAGAATAGTTTTGAAGAAACCTTCCTGGATCGTTTTATTGTCGATGATATGAGCGACTTTGATGATAACAACATGAGTAATAATGATCTTAAGTTTACCGATATGATAGACAATATTACCTCGTCTGAAGAAATCGCTGTAGCCAAAACAAAAGTTGAGAAAACCATTAACTTTAGAGAGAAGACGTATCAACTTCCATCAGCATTACATAGTATGAAATTAGGTAAAACAGCTCAAATTGGTAAGCTTTCTCGTGCTCGTGTTCAACTTGATGAGGGAGAGATTCACACCACTCTTTTACATATTTCTCCTGGTGGGGGTGTACCTGAACATACGCACAAGGGATTCGAATTAACAGTTTTACTTGATGGTTCATTTCATGATGAACAAGGCGAATACGTTAAAGGCGACTTTATAATGCTGGATTCATCCCACCAACATCATCCAATATCAATACAAGGGTGTTTGTGTTACACGGTTGCCAATGATGCACTACACTTTACACAAGGTATAAATAAATTACTGAATCCTATTGGTGCTTTTATTTACTAATGCTTTGATGATTAGTGAGCTATTAAGGAAATATTATGATCCATGTTGTCGAAAAAAAAGATCTGTTGATCGGCATTAGTGCTTGTTTGATTGGGGAAAAAGTGCGCTTTGATGCCAGTAATAAACCGTCAAATTTCTGTATTCATGAGTTAGGTAAGCATGTTACGTATAAATCCTATTGCCCTGAAGTGGCTATAGGCTTACCTATCCCAAGGCCAACAATTCGTCAAATAAAGAAAGGTGATGTTATCAGTGTCTCTAGGCCTGATGGTAGTGGTGATGTAACTGAGGCTCTTAAAGCATATGGGCAAAAAATTGCCAAAATAAGTGAAGAATTAAGTGGTTATGTCTTTTGCGCTAAAAGTCCAAGTTGCGGAATGGAAAGAGTAAAAGTGTATTCGCCAGAGGGCAATGCTTTACCTTCAACAGGTATAGGGACGTTTACTAAAGAAATAATGGAAGCTAATCCATTACTTCCATGTGAGGAAAATGGTCGCTTAAATGACGCATTAATTCGTGAAAACTTTGTTGCTCGGGTATATGCATACAAACATTGGCAAAACTTAAAAGCATCAGGTTTAACAAAGCATAAATTAACAACCTTTCATAGCCAATATAAGTATACGGTAATGAGTCATGACTTAGTTGCATATAAAAAGTTAGGGCAGTTATTAGCGAGAGCTGATCTACCATTAGCTGAAATGTCAGCGCAATATATTTTGGGTTTGATGACAGCACTAAAAGTTATAGCAACTCGGAAAAAACATGCAAATACGTTAGCGCATATTCAAGGTTATTTCTCTAAACATTTACAAGCTAATGAACGCCAAGAACTTTGTGAGCAAATTAATGCTTATCGTGAAGGTCTTGTGCCATTAGTTGCCCCGTTAACGTTAATTAAACATTACTTATTGCAGTACCCCAAGGATTACTTAACAAAACAGTCATATTTATCTCCTTATCCAGATGAGCTAAAGCTCAGATATGCTTATTAAAGCAATTAGGTTAATACAGTTTTAATAATATTTATTTGTCTTGAATGTTCAGTGGTTTTATTGACATAACAACTATAGCAGTTGATTGAGGATTAATTTTGATACTTTGGTTTCGTAATGACTTAAGAACACATGATAACCCTGCATTACACTATTTTTTGGCTAATAGAGATTCAGGAAAATCGAATAAGGCATTTTTTTTTGTTTCTGAAAAACAGTGGAAAATACATGATTGGTCACCGATAAAAATTGATTTTATCATGCGCCATGCTAAAGCTCTTGTGCATGAACTCGCCACACACAATATTGAACTTGAGTTAGTTACTGTCGATGATTTTTCCGCTCAAATAGCTTATCTTAAACATTACTGCCAACAACATAACATTGCTGCTGTCATTGCCAATAGTGAAGTTGAGCTTAATGAAAGGCAACGCGATGAAACATGTATATCACAAGGCATACCGCTAACACTGTTTGAAGCTGATGTCATTGTCCCTAAGGGGAAAGTGCTCAACCAAGCGGGAAAAATGTTTAAAGTGTTCACCCCCTTTAAAAAAGCGTGGTTACAGTATGTTCGTCAACATGGTTTTGACTATCTAGGTAAAGCCCGACATAGCAATATAGGTCATTCTTCTATTAACGATGAAGGTGTAAGTTGTTCTAGTGCATGGCCATTAGCGACAAAATATGAAACAAATGCTTTGTCTCGCTTTTTAGGGGAGAAAATTTCAGCGTATTCATCAAATCGAGATATTCCGTCAATTAAAGGCACTTCGGGAATTTCACCGTATTTAGCTGCTGGCGTTATTAGCCCTCGCTTTGTTTTGTTCTCTTTACTTAATCGTTATCCAGACCTTTTACTGGCCACTGACAGCCCCGAATTTTCTTGGCTAAATGAAATAATATGGCGAGAATTTTATCGTCATTTACTTTTTCATGAACAACGATTATGTAAGCACCAATGTTTTAATGAAAAATACCAAGCAATACATTGGCACAATGATCCAATACTTTTTAAAGCATGGTGTGAAGGCACAACGGGTTACCCGTTAGTTGATGCTGCTATGCGACAATTAAATCAAACGGGTTGGATGCATAATCGGTTAAGAATGGTGGTTGCTAGCTTTTTAACTAAGCACTTATTAATTGATTGGCGATTAGGTGAGAAATATTTTATGGAACACTTAATTGATGGTGATTTAGCATCTAATAATGGCGGCTGGCAATGGGCGGCAAGCACTGGATGCGATGCTCAACCTTACTTTAGAATTTTTAACCCTATAAGACAAAGTGAACGATTTGATCCTGATGGCGAGTTTATACGTAAGTATATACCGGAGCTTAAAGATGTTGTGGGTAAGCATATTCATTTTCCGCACCAGTACATTAAAAGTAATCAACTCAATGTGTATTGGCCTGCGATAGTAGATCATAAAGAAGCTCGATTAAAAGCACTTAATTTTTATAAATAGGTTGGCAGAAAAGCCATTACGGTAATTATCATGCAAAGAAATGTAGATAGTAAATTATCGTCACAATCGGAATTGTGGCTAAAAGATTTTATTGATGTTTATCAAACGCTTTCTACAAAAAACTTAGGTTTATTAGAGACGATTTATCATAAGGAAGTGACCTTTATTGATCCTATTCATCAAATTGAAGGCTTAGATAATTTACATCGTTATTTTCAACATTTATATGAAAATTTATCTAGTTGTGATTTCGTTATTGAGCATGTCATATCTCAAGAAAAAGAGGCTGCAATTTATTGGCAAATGTCGTATCAACATCCAAAGCTAAATAAAGGAAAAATAGTAGAGGTTCAAGGTAGCTCTCATATCAAGTCGCAAGAAGATAAAATTATTTATCATCGGGATTATCTAGACTTAGGTGCAATGTTATACGAACAACTTCCTGTTTTTGGTCAATTAACTAAATGGATAAAAACAAGGGCGGCAAATTAATGTCAACTAAAACCGTATTAATTACCGGAGCAACTTCAGGAATAGGCGCTGCATTATTTGAACAGTACACTCAAAATGGTGAACAGGTAATTGCATGTGGTAGAGATAAAACAAAGCTAGCAGCAATAGCGGAACGAGCATATCAAACATGTTCTTTTGATATGACAGTGCCTCATGAGATCGCTGACGCAACTCAGCATATTAATCTAATAGATATTCTGATTTTAAATGCAGGTAATTGTCGTTATATCGACAATGCTAAAGCATTTGATGGCGAACTATTTTCTGATGTTATTTCAACTAACTTAACTGCCTTAGGTTGGTTATTACAATATTTATTGCCTAAAGTATCTTCTGGAGGACAAGTGGTTTTTGTCAGCTCTAGTGCAACGATTTTACCTTTTCCTCGAAGCGAAGCTTATGGCGCATCTAAAGCCGGTATTGATTACTTGGCTAATAGTTTACGTTTTGACTTAGTAGAGGAAGAGATAGATGTGACACTAATTCATCCGGGTTTTGTTAAAACACCTTTAACAGATAAAAACACGTTTAACATGCCATTTTTAATAACGAGTGAAGAAGCAGCTAAACGAATGATTAAAGGTATTGATAAACGCAAGAAATATCTGCATTTCCCGAAACGATTAACGTTTCTTTTAAAATTCATTTCATTTCTTCCATCGTCATTATGGCAAGCACTGATCACGAGGAAATAAAACATGAAAAATATTGCAGTGATTGGTTCGGGCATTTCCGGATTATCAGCCGCTTATTTATTATCGAAAAAACATAAAGTAAGTGTATTTGAAAAAAATGATCGAATAGGGGGGCATACCGCAACGGTTGATATTGAAAAATCGGGTGAAAATTTCGCCATTGATACCGGTTTTATTGTCTTTAATGATAAAACCTATCCTAATTTCTTAGCTTTACTTGATGAGATAGGAGTCGGAAAACAAGCCACTGAGATGAGCTTTTCAGTGCATAATTGCCATACTGGCTTGGAATATAATGGTCATAATCTTGATACCTTATTCGCTCAGCGTAGTAACCTATTCAAGCCTAAATTCTGGCTGTTGGTCAAAGAAATATTACGATTTAATAAACGCTGCAAAGCGATTTATCATCAGCAGGACTTTAAAAGTGGCTATACCTTGGGGAACTTCCTTCGAGAAAATAGTTTCAGTTCATTTTTTGCTGAGCATTATATCTTACCTATGGGGGCTGCCATTTGGTCAAGCTCATTAGCCCAAATGGAAGATTTTGAATTTAAGTTCTTTGTACAGTTTTTTCATAATCATGGCTTACTGAATATTGCTGATCGGCCACAGTGGTATGTTATTCCAAGAGGCTCACGTAGTTACCTAGCACCACTGTGCCAGTCATTTTCAGATAATATTAAAGTGAACGCTAATATCAGTGGTATTACGCGAAACAACGATAAAGTGCACATTCATTTTAATGATATGCCAAGTGAAACCTTCGATGAAGTGATAATAGCTTGCCACTCTGATCAAGCGCTTGAATTACTCAATGATGCGACTGAGGATGAAATAAATATTTTATCTGCGATGCCTTACAGTGAAAATTCTGTCGTGCTGCATACAGATGTTGCCTTACTACCTCATAGAGAAAAGGCGTGGGCGAGTTGGAATTATCAACTAAGTCAAGATCGTACGAAAGCCGCCAGTGTGACTTATAATATGAATATTCTACAAGGCATTAAAAGCGAACATACCTTTTGTGTCACGTTAAATCAGAAAGAGGCAATTGATCCTAATAAAATATTAAAAGAATTTATTTATCATCATCCTATTTTTTCCACTGAATCAATTAACGCGCAGCAGCAACGAGACCTTATCTGTGGCAAACAACATACCCATTTCGCTGGGGCGTATTGGCATAACGGTTTTCATGAAGACGGCATTAGAAGCGCTGTTGAAGTAGCCAAACGCTTTGATTGTTTTTTAAATAAATCAAATGAATATTAGCTATGCCTGATTCATTTACCAACAGTAGTATTTACCAAGGAAATATTATACATCGGCGTTTTAGCCCCAAAAAGCATAGCTTTGACTATCGATTATTTATGTTGGCACTCGATGTTTCCGATGTTGAAAAAGCATCTTTCAATAAAGGTATTTTTGGGTTTTCGTGGTTTTATCCATTACGATTTGTTGAAAAAGACTATTTAAAAGAAAATTTTGACAATAACGTAAATAATAAAATTAAAAGTGAACCTTATTCATTATCTCAACGTATAACTAGCAAAGTACGTTCATTAAATGGCCATCAAGATATAAGTCGCATAGTCATGTTGGTGCAAGTTAGGTGTTTTGGTATTTATTTTAGCCCAGCCAACTTTTATTTTTGTTATGACCAATCAGGTGACTGTACGCAAATGTTAGCTGAGGTAAGTAATACACCTTGGAATGAAAGGCATTATTACTTAGTTGATTTATCAGAAGAATCTAGCGAGTTGACTACTAAAAAAGTTTTTCAGGTGTCGCCTTTTATGGATTTAGACATGACGTATTTTTGGCATATAAAACCACCAACGACTATAAACGATAAGTTAGTGGTGACCATCGAAAATAAGCAAATAAATGAAGACAATGGTGCTTTTGAAAAGCTGTTTGATGCAAGTTTAATAATGCGTAAACAACCTTTTAACCAACGTAATTTATTGCGTATTTGGTGCCAATTACCGGTAATGACACTAAAAGTTATTCTAGGTATTTATTGGCAGGCATTAAGGCTTTTTATTAAACGAGTGCCATTTCTAGGTTACCAAAAAAAGTAGATTAATTTAAAAACTCAAGTATGGCATTAGATAGTAGAAGAATTTAGGAGTGAACAATGGAACAAATTGAAAGTATGAGCGTACTAGCGTCAGCTAAATGGTTTGATAAGCGTTGTCGCTCTTTAGTTCATTCTGTTTTTGAAAAGCTCAGCTATGGTCAGTTAGAAGTAGTCGAAGGTGCTAATCAGTACTATTTCCCACAATATGCTAATGGTTCTTCTATAAAAGCTAAAATACTGATTCATGATCTGAGTGTCTATCGTGACTTTGTTAAAGGCGGAAGTATTGGCGTGGCAGAGGCTTTTATAGCAGGAAAATGGAGTAGTCCAAACCTGACGCAAGTGATCAGAATATTTGCGCAAGCACAGCAACAAACAGATAATTTAGAAGCTAATAAATCATGGTTAAACACGCTAAAAAATACATTGATTCATTGGCAAAATAGAAATACTCAATCAGGTTCAAAACGAAACATTCTAGCGCATTATGATTTAGGCAATGAACTTTATACGCGTTTTTTAGATAAAGAAATGATGTATTCTTCAGCTATATACCCTTCAGAAAGCTCAAATTTAGATCAAGCACAGCTATATAAGCTTGAAACAATTTGTCAACGCCTTGAACTTAATGAAACTGACCACTTATTAGAAATAGGAACAGGTTGGGGCGGATTAGCTATTTATGCGGCGCAACATTATGGCTGTAAAGTGACTACGACAACGATTTCTGAAGAACAATACCATTATGCTCAAACCCGCATTGAAAAATTAGGTTTAACCGACAAAATCACCTTATTAAAAGAAGATTATCGTGATCTTACGGGGTGTTACGACAAAGTTGTGTCTATAGAAATGATTGAGGCGGTGGGTTATCAATTTTTACCTAGTTTTTTTAAGCAATGTAATGATCGCTTAAAAAAAGGGGGAAAACTATTGATACAGTCGATAACCATTGCAGATCAACGTTTTGATTATTACAAAAACAATGTTGATTTTATTCAGCGTTATATATTTCCTGGTGGGTTCTTACCTTCTGTTAATGTACTTACACAACATTTAACAGACCATAGTGAATTAGTGGTTGAAACACTCGATGACATTGGTCTTGATTACGCGAAGACCTTAGCTGATTGGCGAGATAATTTTTTAGCCGCTTGGCCTGAAATTAAGCAGTATCATTATGACGAAACTTTTAAGCGCTTATGGCTCTATTATTTTGCTTATTGCGAAGGTGCTTTTTTAGAACGTTCTACGAGTGCTGTACATTTGGTCGCGAGAAAATAGTAAAATTAAGTATTAGTAAAAGCTTAAAAGCCATAACAGCGGCCTTATTTTTTTTCTGTAAAAATAATTTGATCACTTTGCTCAGTCCATAATGGATACTTGGTCATTATTTTTGTAAACATAGGACTTTGTAAATAACGATTGAGCCATTGCTTAAGCTTCGGGTAGGGAGATTGTAAATACCATTGACGTTCTACTCTTGCAAATTGGCGAATAAAAGGCAAAAGGGCGATATCAGCTAAACTTTCTTGGTCACCAAAAAAATACTTGTAAGTGGTTAAGCGTTTTTCTAACTGTTGAATATAAGTTTCACAGGCTTGGCGATATTGTACAAGATTTGATTCATGATAACGTTTTGCGCATTTATATTGTTCTAATGCTTGTTTAAATTCCTGATCAAATTGATTAATTAGTACTAACATTTCATCTAAATTCTCGGTCGTAGAGAGGAGTAAATTATTAGGATCTTTTTCGCTTAACGCCCACAGCATTACATCTAAACTTTCATCAATTACTTGCCCTGAAGGTAATACAACAATAGGTACTGTGCCTTTGGGGGAAGCGGCTAACATGGCCGTTGGCTTATCCGTTAATACGACATCGCGTAATTCAATGGCAATAGTTGATTTGTAGATTGCGAGTCGTGCGCGCATGGCGTAAGGGCAGTTTCGTAATGAATATAATATAGGTAAAGTCATTTATGCTAAGGCACTTATTCAATTTGTTTCAAGACTAAGCTTACTTTAGCGGTGTTCAGCAGGCAAATATACGGGTAAGATCACGGTCAATAAATACAGAGATGAATAAATTGACAAAAATAAGTTGTATAAATGAATCCTAAGATTGAACTATTAGCGCCAGGCGGCGATGTTGATGCCATTAAAGCGGCAATTATTGCGGGTGCTGATGCGGTTTATTGTGGTTTAGATACCTTTAATGCTCGTAACCGAGCCTCTAATATTTCTTTTGATGAGCTTGTCGGTATTATTCGACTAGCGCATGAATATCAGTGCCAAATATTTTTAACACTTAACATTGTTATTTTAGAACGTGAATTTAAAACCTTAACGACATTATTAAATAAACTGGTTAATACCACGTTAGATGGTGTCATAGTACAAGATATCGGCTTATGTTACGTGCTGAGAAAATATTATCCTACTTTAGATATCCATGCTTCAACACAGCTTACTACTCATAATATTGGCCAAATTCCATTTCTAAAAAAACTTGGCGCATCTCGCGTTAATTTATCAAGAGAACTCAATTTACGTGAAATTACCGCTATGGCAAAAGTGGGTCACGAGCATAATGTGCTAACTGAAGTGTTTGTGCACGGCTCGCTGTGTGTTGCATTTTCAGGTTTATGTTATTCAACTTCAGCGAGTGTGGGTAACTCGGGTAATCGTGGGCGTTGTAGCCAAGCTTGTCGTGAAGAATACGAAACGACGGAATCAGGTAATAATTTTCCTTTAAATATTAAAGATAATTCAGCCTTTTTTGACTTACCTGCGTTAATAGAAGCGGGTGTACATTCGTTTAAAATTGAAGGGCGTATTAAAGGCGCAAGTTATGTGCATACAGTGGTTGATAGTTTTCGTAAGCAAATCGACGGCTTCGTTAAAACAGGTGAGTTAACACAAGACGGTGAACGCTTATACAAAGTGTTTAACCGCGACTTTTCTAATGCGTTTTTACGTGGCGATTTAAATCAATCAATGTTTATTGAAAACCCACGCGATAACTCAAAAAATCATGCCATTAAAAACCATTCATTAAAAACCTATGGCACGGACGCGAGCAATTCGATTTCCGTAGTACAAATTCAAGAAGTAGAGCAAGGTTTAAATAAAGAAAAAGATCAAATAACCGCCAGTGTTTTTGATAAAATTAAACACCTTAGTATCGATAAAATTCCCTTATATTTAACTTTTTCAGGCGATGTAGGGCAACCGTTATCAATTACAGTAACTACAGAAACTAGTGGGTTTGGGGTAAATAGCGCAGATGAGCAAACGCAAAAAAGTTTTGTGGTCAATTCTGAACAGTTATTAACACTAAGTGAAGAGTTTGGTATTGATCAAGCGGCTATTGAAAAGCGCTTTAAGAGTTTAGCGAGCGCTGAGTATGATTTAAAAGCATTAAACATTAATGCGTTAGCCAGTAATGTCAGTATTCCATTTAAAGTATTAACTCTCTTGAAAAATGAAATTGCCTCTACTTTAATTAAGCAAGATATCGTACCAAGTATCGAATTGCCTAAACTTGAACGTCATGCCAAAGTAATAGCTGATGAGAATAAGCCACAAAAACGAGCTAACCTTTCTGTATTAATTTGTGATGAAGCCGATATTGCTTTAGCCGATGAAACTGATGCCGCTATCTTTTTTAAATTGCCCGATGCTTATAAACGAGGTTGCACTAAATACGTCGATTTTTTTCGTGAAAACCCGCGTTTAATTCCTTGGTTCCCGTCAGTGTTAATTGGCAAAGACTACGACGTGGCACTCAATATTTTAGAGCAGGTTAAACCAGAGCTGATTGTCACTAATAACACGGGCATTGCCTATCGCGCTTATGAATTGGGTATTAAATGGATAGCAGGCCCCTTTTTAAATACCACTAATTCATATGCATTATTAGCGTTGCAAGAACAATTCAATTGCAATGGTGCGTTTATTTCTAATGAAATTAACAAGCAACAGATTAAAACCATTGCTCGCCCTAAAAACTTTAAAATGATGTACAGTATTTATCATCCTATTTTATTAATGGCGAGTCGTCAGTGCTTCTTTCAGCAAAGTGTTGGCTGTGAAAAACCACGTATTGATAACGGCTGTATGCTTTCTTGTGATAAATCAACCAGTATTACTAATCTTAAGGGCGTATCCTTTGCTATCGATAAACAAAAAGCGGGTTATCCGAGTATTTATAATAAAGATCAATTTTTAAATACTGATGTGATAGATGATCTAGCTGATATGTTTGATGATTTTATGATAGATCTCACCAATATTGGTGCAGGTGACAAAAAGTCTCCAGACAAAGTTATGCTTATTAAACAGTTTGAACAACTACTTAGTGGTGAATTAACAGATGATTCACCTGTTAAAGAAACATTAAGCATTATGGTACCAGAGCAGACTAATATTCAGTATTTTAATGGTTTATAAATAACTAGCTAAAGACGAATTGATATGAATAAAAAAATAATATTATTAATAAGATTGCTTGCAGCAATAGTAACTATTGGTTGTATTTATGTTTTTGCGCCTTGGAAAGCGGCTATTTATTATTTTTATCCTTTGCCGGCAACTGTGCAAGAGCAAGTTGATGATGCCGTAAATGAAGGTTTAGATGGCATTATTGTGTATGTTCAACAAGGAGAGAAACAACCTGAATTTTATGCTAGTGGTTGGCATAACAGAGCTGAAGAAATTCCAGCAGATCCTAATGCATTATTCAAAATTGCTAGTATTGGAAAATTATATCGGGCATCAGCAATAGCGAAACTTGTCGCTAACGGTACTTTGTCTCTCGATGGTACGCTTGCTGAGTATTTGCCTTCAATGCAAGGGCGTATTGAAAATGCCGATGACATTACCTTGCGAATGCTTGTACAACATCGAAGTGGTATACCAAATTATACCGATCAAGACGGTTTTTCTTGGTCAGAGCATGGAATTGGTGTTAACGCTAATTTAGCATTGATTGTAGATTTACCCGCAGATTTTGAACCGGGAAGTGACTACGGATATTCAAATACGAATTATTTACTCCTTGGCATGATCATGGACAGGGTTCTGGGTTATGCAAATGAAGAATTTATTAAGCAAGAAATATTAGCCCCACTTGCGCTTTCACATACCTTTCTTTCGATAAAGGATATTAACTTAGACGAGCTGATGAGCGGTTATTATGTTGGATATGACAGTGATTTTAAAGCACTTGATCAAGGTTTTATTGCGACAGCCGAAGATGTTGGGGTATTTATACGCGCGTTAAATGATGGCTCATTATTTACCGATAAAGAGCAGCAAATATATAGTGCAATTTATGAGTATGAACATACAGGTTGGGTCATTGGCTATTATAGTATCGCGCGTTATCATAAAGATATTGATGCTGTAGTGATTCAGTTTGTCAATACTGTGGGTGAAAACACCTTGTTATTCTCAAATACGGTTTATAGTCGGATTATTAAGATAATAGAAAATAGATAGTTTAAATACTTTCCTTTCTGTTAATTATTCGAATTATATTGTCGGCACAGCGACAATATAACTAAATAATAAGACTAAGGGATAACGTATTGATCTTATTTATATTTAACAGCATCCCCGATACATTTGACTAAAGCCCAACAAGACTAGATTAAACTTTCACAGACATAACCTTATTTGAACCAATCTGTCTATGTTAAACTACCCTAACTTAATTGTACTGCCGTATCCCCATTTGTTTAACTTAGTTTGGGTATTACCTAATTTGAATTAACTAATTATAGGCCTTATGTGACCACTATAAATCTTGTTTTTGATAATCAGTTTTTAAAACATTTCCCTGTTGATGAAGTTACTGAAAACTACCCGCGACAAGTCAGTCAGGCATATTCGTGGGCAACACCTAAAAAAACGGCTGAACCAAAACTTATTGCGGTTACACAAACGTTAGCTTCGGATATTGGCTTTAATCTTGATGAAAACTTAGCGTTATTTACTGATGTGCTTTCAGGTAATGCGTTATTAGAGGGCATGCAACCTTATGCAATGAATTACGGAGGTCATCAATTTGGGCATTGGGCGGGGCAATTGGGTGATGGTCGAGCAATTAATTTAGGCCAAGTGAAAACGCAAAAATCAGGGTTGTTAACATTACAATTAAAAGGTGCTGGGCCGACACCTTATTCGCGAACAGCTGACGGTTTAGCGGTATTACGTTCTTCGGTACGTGAATTCTTGTGTTCAGAAGCTATGTATCATTTAGGAATACCAACAACGCGTGCGTTAAGTTTATGTTTAACGGGCGATGATGTTATCCGCGATATGTTTTATAACGGAAATGCTAAAGCTGAACCTGGTGCAGTTGTATGTCGTGTATCAAAAAGTTTTTTACGCTTTGGATGTTTTCAATTACCCGCTTCACGAAAAGATACCAGGTTATTAAAACAGCTCGTTGACTTTTCTATAACGCAAAACTTTCCTCATATAGGGGAGCCTTGTAAAGCTACATACATAGAGTGGTTTAAGGAAGTGAGTGAGAGTACTTGCCAGTTAATAGTTCATTGGATGCGGGTTGGTTTCGTACATGGCGTGATGAATACCGATAATTTATCTATTATTGGTGAAACGATAGATTATGGCCCTTATGGTTGGATAGATAATTTTGATTTAAATTGGACTCCGAACACCACTGATTCACAAGGTAAACGTTATTGTTTTGGCGCTCAGGCTGAAATCGGCCAATGGAATTTGTTTCAATTAGCCAATGCTATTTATCCTTTAATTGGAGACGCCGAACCACTTAATCAAATACTTAATGACTATGCAGAACGCTATCAACAACGTTGGAGAAATATGATGGCATCTAAGCTAGGTTTTGAGTGTTATATAAATGACGAAGATGACATTTTGTTTATTGAACTAGAAAAAATAATGACATCATTAGAAATAGATATGACATTGTTTTATCGCGTACTAGCAACAGCAACTGCTGAAAATAGTATTGATGCTTTACGTTTTTTTAATGATTGCTTCTACCAACCGGAGAAATTAGAGCAAACTGATAAACTACGGTTTGTTGAATGGTTGGCGAATTACTTTAAACGACTAGAAAAAAATAAAGAAGATCACAACCAGCGTAAACAAAATATGAATAGTGTTAACCCTAAATATGTGCTGAGAAATTACATTTCGCAACAAGCTATTGAGCAAGCAGAACAAGGAGATTATGAGCTACTCAATACCTTGCAAATAGTCTTTAAAAGGCCTTATGACGAGCAACCAGAGTTTGAAGAGTTTGCTGCTAAGCGTCCGCAGTGGGCAAAAAATAAAGCCGGCTGTTCCATGCTCTCTTGCAGCTCTTAGTCTCTTTATATCTTTGCAAAGGTTAACTGTTAGTTTGCGCTATTTTCTTTAAGTGTTGCAACGCGGCTACTTTAATAATATCTCGCCAAGAAATTATCCCAACAGGTTGATATTCATCATTAATTATAGGTAAGCAAGAAATATGATGTTTATAAAATAATAGCACCGCTTCATTTATTGTGCTGTTTTCGTTGGTGGTAACTAAGTCGCGTGACATGATTAGATGCACTTTTTTATGTAGTAATGTACTGTCTCTTGGGGTTTCTTTACTGGTGCCAATATAAGGACTTAGGTGTTTATAAAGATCTCTATCAGTAATAACACCAGCAAGCTCTTTATTATTTAATACTAATATATGATGGATATTATGTTGTTCAAAAATATTTTTAGCTTTATTTAAATCATCATCTATATCGAGAGTAATTAATTTTTTTGACATTATTTGACTGATACTCATGATAAGTTACCCCCATTTAATTCCCATTGCATTATTAGTAAAATAGCTTAAAGTATATTTATTTAGTTCGCGTTACTCGAACAGATCTGCTTTGCCCTTCTTTATTTAATTTATACGAACTCAATAATCCACGTTTTATTAAAACAGTATCATTTTCTTTTAAATAAATTTTTTCTGAGTTAGTTTGGCTCCATACTTGGCTATTATCTAGTGTGATAATGAACTTTCCGCGAAGTGTTTTCGTTATTGAAGTGATTTTTGCTTTTACTACGATACCTTTATCTTTATCGACTTCTTTATACTCAATACCAAAATCATCAGGTACTTTTTGTGTTGCTACAGTTTCAGCCATTGGTTTATGTTTTTGGTTTGCTGTAGGTTGGGGTGATGATGAACCAGCCACCACTTTGTCGTAACAATGTAGACGATTATCATTATTTTCAATAAAACTACATGCTTGTATAGCCTTTATATTTATGTCATTTTGAGCAGCAAAGATTGGTGCGGGTAATATAAATAATAATGGGATTAAATTTGTTTTTATTGTATTCATAAAGTCCTTCAATATTTTGGATTTAAAAGCGGGCTTAATATTTACTCATTATTAATTAATGAAGAATGAAGTCATTTTCCCTCTTAGTATAATAGCTTACTAATCTTAAACCTAGTTCAATTCAAAATAGTTTAAGGCGTATTTTACTCTGTCACAAAAGTGTCATACAACTGTCTTATAATTACTGCAATTAATTAAAATAGCTATTTAGGATTTTTAAGTGACAATTGCATTGAAATCAACTGGACCTCGTCAGTTGAAAAATTCACTAGCAAAATGGCTGATAACACTTGGCGGTATAAGTGTGTTATTTACCCTAGTGCTAATTTTTATGTATTTACTTTATGTAATTAAGCCTATTTTTGTATCTGCGGAAATAGATAAAAAACAAGCGTTTGAGATTACAACTAGCGAAAATGTTGCATCAATTGGTATTGATGAGCTTAAAGAACTTAGTTACGTAATCACTGATGATGGTCAAATAGACTACTATCAATTAGTTGAAACTAATCAACATCAAGTAGGCGAGCAAGTTTATTCACAAAGCTTATTAGCTGAAGATATAACACTTGATCAAATTATTGATATTAGTATCGAAGAAAAGCTATTAGTGGGTGAAAATGGTCAAGTTCAATTAGTTTCACCTAAATTCATGTCTCAGTTTGCTAAAGATATCCGTACCATAGTACCGAATATTACTTATCCACTCGGTGAAGATCCAATTACAATTGATCAGGAAGGGCAGGCATTGTCCTTAGTATCGTTTGCTATGAATGATGAGCGAGCTGTCTTTGTTGCATTTACGAAAGATAATCGTTTGATAAAAACAACTTTAATTGCTGAAGATGATTTTAGTTACGATGCCGCCCATGAAGCGGTATACCAAGAAATTGATACGCAATCTTCACATTTTGATGACATTTTAGTGACCCCTGATTTAGCTATGGTGTTTGCGCGTTCTGGTGATCAAGTTTTTGTTTATGACCTGTCAGATGATTATGATGTTGAATTAAAAGCGACTATTATTCCGCAATTATCTCAAAATAGAACTAAGTCATTACATATAACGTCAATGGCGTTACTTTCTGGTAGTAGCTCAATATTACTTGGTGATAGTAGCGGAAAGGTAAGCCAATGGTTTGAAGTTGCAGGTGAAGAGGGGCGTGAATTTAAACAAGTCAGAACTTTTCAAGCGGCCGATAATCAGAAGATAACCGCGATATATACTGAGCAATTTCGTAAAAGCTTTTATACCATGACTGCTACAGGCGAGCTTGGCTTATTTTATACAACTAGTGAAGCTGAATTGTGGCGTGGACAGTTAAATTCAATAGAGCCTGTGCACTTATCAATATCTCCGCGTGCGGATGCGTTAATTTCATTAAGTGGGAAAAGCTTCTCAATATTTACTGTTGAGAATGAACACCCTGAAGTGACTTGGAGCGCTTTATGGAAAGAAGTGTGGTATGAAGGTTACCCTGAACCCGAGTATATTTGGCAATCTACATCAGGCTCAGATGATTTTGAAGCAAAATTTTCATTAGTACCTATTTCGTTCGGTACCATAAAAGCAGCTTCTTACGCTATGTTATTTGCTGTACCTATTGCATTAACTGCGGCAATTTATACGGCTTACTTTATGACCCCTAGTATGCGTAGAAAGGTTAAGCCAACAATTGAATTGATGGAAGCTTTACCTACAGTTATTTTAGGTTTCTTAGCCGGTCTTTGGTTAGCTCCAATCATTGAAAAGTATTTACCTGCTGTTGCCTTACTTTTATTGTTTTTACCCTTGTCAGTATTCTTAACTGCTTATCTATGGTTTAAGTTACCAAAAGAAATTAAAATTAAGCTTCCCGAAACATTAGCGCCATTATTGCTAATCCCTGCTTTATTATTAGCAGCCTATTCAGCCTTTAGCTTATCTCCTGTGCTTGAACATTATTTCTTTGGCGGAGATGTTAGGCAATTTATCACCAATGATTTAAATATCGACTTTGATCAACGTAATGCGTTAGTGGTGGGGATTGCTATGGGGTTTGCCGTTATTCCTACGATATTCTCTATGGCTGAAGATGCTATTTTTAGTGTACCTAAGCATTTAACGAGTGGTTCATTAGCCTTAGGCGCAACCCAATGGCAAACATTAGTAAAAGTTGTATTACTGACCGCTAGCCCAGGTATTTTTTCTGCAGTAATGATGGGGCTAGGTCGCGCAGTTGGGGAAACCATGATAGTACTTATGGCTACAGGTAATACACCAATACTCGATTGGAACTTCTTTGAAGGAATGCGCACGTTAGCGGCAAATATAGCGGTTGAAATGCCAGAATCTGAAGTGGGTAGTACTCATTATCGAATTCTATTTTTAGCGGCTTTTGTTTTATTTGTATTTACTTTTATTTTCAACACGGCGGCTGAATTTATACGTCAGCGCTTACGTGAAAAATACAGCTCGTTATAAGTTGAGGAACTAAGAATGAATAAGTGGTTTAAATCGGGTTCCCCATGGATTTGGTTATCAGCGGCCGGCGTAAGTATAAGTTTAATTTCAGTATTAGGCTTACTATGGTTAATTGCGTCAAGAGGGTTATCATACTTTTGGCCAGCAGACCTTTATCAATTTGAAATGCTTGATGAACAAGGTCGTACTTCAACCGTTATTGGAGAAGTTTATGACCGTGAAGAAATTCCAGCAAAACAATTAGTACATCTTGATATTCAGCTTGAACCTGGTCAAGAAACAATAGAACGCTATCTTGTAAAAACCGGAAACCGTGAATTGGTGAGTTTAGATTTTCGTTGGATTTTAGTACCGCAAATTAGAAAAACATCTACACCTGAAAATATCGCGGTAATTGAGCGTCGAACTAATGGTAATTTTTACGGTGTTATTGAATCGTTAGTATTAGATGGTAACTCGGTATCGCTAGATAAAATGCCTGAATTACTTGAAAGAGTTGAAGCATTTCAAGAAGAAATAGAAGCACTTCAAAAAGTTGATATTGGTGCAATTAATTATAAATTAGAACGCTTAAGGTTAACTGAGCGTAAGCATCAGCTAGGTAATAATTTAACTGACGAAATAGCTAATGAAATTAATACTCAAGTTCAAATCTTAAAAGATGAATATAAAGTACTTGAAGCTAAATTAATGTCATTAAGAGATACAGTGTCAAGAGATCAGCTCGTTGTTAAAGCGATGGACGGCACACTAGTAACGATTGGTTTTGAAGATATTCTACAAATTAACTTTAATAACCAAATGAACGTGCTGGAAAAGTTAAAGTTGTTTTTTGTACAAATCGGTAACTTTATTACAGATGATCCACGTGAAGCTAATACCGAAGGAGGGGTGTTTCCTGCTATTTTCGGTACAGTATTAATGGTGTTACTGATGACGGTTATTGTTTCACCTTTAGGTGTGGTTGCTGCCATTTATTTGCATGAATACGCGGGTAATAATGCATTAACGAAATTATTACGCATAGCCGTGATAAATTTAGCGGGTGTTCCATCAATCGTCTATGGGGTATTTGGTTTAGGTTTCTTTGTTTATATGGTTGGTGGCAATTTAGACCAATTGTTTTACCCCGAAACATTACCAAGCCCTACATTTGGAACACCAGGGGTTATGTGGTCAGCGATTACATTAGCTATTTTAACGTTACCTGTGGTTATTGTTTCAACAGAAGAGGGATTAGCGCGTATACCTTCTGCAATGAGGCATGGTAGTTTAGCTTTAGGCGCTACTAAAGCTGAAACCTTATGGCGCATTATTTTGCCTATTGCTAGTCCTGCTATTATGACTGGAATTATTTTAGCTATTGCTCGTGCAGCAGGTGAAGTTGCGCCACTTATGTTGGTCGGTGTTGTTAAAATGGCGCCTAATTTACCGCTTGATGGCAACTTTCCATTTCTGCATTTAGACCGTAAGTTTATGCATTTAGGTTTCCATATTTACGATGTAGGGTTTCAAAGCCCCAATGTTGAGGCGGCAAGACCGTTAGTGTATGCAACCGCATTACTACTAGTGACAATTATTGTTGCATTAAATATGACTGCAGTGTCGATACGAAACCGTTTAAGAGAAAAATACCGAATGTTAGAACATTAATTTAGGTAATAAATAATATACCGAGTGTTTTAATCAAACGAACAAAATTAAATGTAAAAAGAGAACAATATGATTTCTGTTAGCCCGAAAGCGATTTTACAATCACAGACGAAATTAGATCTGAATAACTTATCACCTGATCAGGTGGCATTAGAAATTAAAAATTTAGATTTATATTATGGCGAAAAGCAAGCATTGCAAAACATTTCAATGTCGATCCCTAAAGGTCAAGTAACTGCATTTATTGGACCTAGTGGTTGTGGTAAATCAACATTATTACGTTGTATAAACCGCATGAACGACTTGGTCGACATTTGCCGTATAAAAGGGGAAATTAATCTCCATGGTGAAAATATTTATGAAAAGCATGTTGATGTTGCGGCGCTGCGCCGTAAAGTTGGTATGGTATTTCAACGCCCAAATCCTTTTCCTAAAAGTATTTATGAAAATGTAGTCTATGGTTTGAGAATTACAGGTGAAAATAATCGTAGAGTGTTAGATGAAGCAGTTGAAACATCTTTACGAAGTGCTGCTTTGTGGAATGAAGTAAAAGACCGTTTACATGAAAGCGCATTGGGCTTATCGGGTGGGCAGCAGCAGCGTTTAGTTATAGCACGTGCCATTGCGATTCAACCCGAGGTATTACTACTGGATGAGCCTACATCTGCATTGGATCCTATATCAACTCTCACAATTGAAGAGTTGATCAACGATCTTAAAAAACAATTTACAGTGGTGATCGTGACTCATAATATGCAGCAAGCGGCACGGGTTTCAGATCAAACCGCATTTATGTATATGGGAGATTTGATCGAATATAACGATACAAACACCTTATTTACGACACCAAACCAAAAGAAAACTGAAGATTATATTACTGGCCGTTATGGTTAATCACGACGATAAAACCAATTGGAATAAATAGGAGAATTTAATGGATAATTTAAATCTTGGTCGTCATATATCCGGCCAGTTTAATGAAGATTTAGAACGTGTTATCAATCATGTAATGCAGATGGGTGGATTAGTTGAAAAACAGCTGTCAGATGCTTTATTAGCCGTACATGATGCAGATGAGGAACTAGCGCGTAAAGTGCATAAAAATGATTATCAAATCAATAGCCTCGAAGTAAGTATTGATGATGAATGTACGCGAATAATTGCAAAACGTCAGCCAACAGCAGGCGATTTAAGGTTAATTATGGCGATCGTGAAAACGATTGCAGACCTTGAGCGAATTGGTGATGAAGTAAAAAAAATTGCACAAGTTGCTTTAGAAAGCCTTTCTGGACAACAAAAAGACTTATTAATCAATTTAGATAACTTAGGTCGAAGAGTACTTGAGTTTTTACAGGCAACGCTCGATGCTTTTACACGTATGGATGTTGAAGCTGCAATAGCGACTCATCAAAGTGATACTAAAATTGATAGAGAATATGAAGCGCTTATGCGTCAATTAATGACCTATATGATGGAAGAGCCTCGCACCATTCCACAAGTTATGAGCGTTATTTGGTCAGCTAGAGCTTTAGAGCGTATTGGTGATCGATGCCAAAATATATGTGAATATATTATTTATTTTGTTAAAGGTAAGGTGGTACGTCATACCACGGCCGATGATATCAAGAAAGTCTAATCAATTAATTCGTCAAATTATCCTCATATGCACTATGATTAGGTTGATGCTTAATGATAGTGCATAAAGTCATTTTCTAATGCGGTTAAATAAGTTAATATCCGCCGCGAAGACAATAAAGAGTTAACTACTCCTGGAAATAACAATATGGCCAGTAATTCAATATTAGGTGTTTTTGCGAAATCACCTATCAAACCATTAGAAAAACATATTCGAATGGTAAGCAAATGTTCTAAGCAGTTAGTACCATTTTTTGACGCTGTTTATGCAAAAAATTGGACAGAAGCTGCAAAAATTAGAACTCATATTTCAAAACTTGAACGTGATGCAGATGATTTAAAAAGACAGCTACGCATGGAATTGCCTGGTGGTCTATTTATGCCTGTTGATCGTACCGATATTCTTGAATTGTTATCACAACAAGACAAGATTGCCAATAAAGCGAAAGATATTGCAGGGCGCATTGTAGGGCGTAACCTTGAAATACCTGAGGCACTACAAGAAGCGTTTGCTAAGTATGTGAAGCGAAATATCGATGCGATTGCCAAAGCGGCAGAAGCAATAAATGAATTGGATGATTTATTACAAACAGGGTTTCGTGGAAGAGAAGTAGAATTAGTTGATAAAATTATTCATCAACTAGATGAAATTGAAAACGAAACCGATATCTTACAAGTTGATATTCGTAAGGATTTACTTGCAATTGAAGCTAATATGAATCCGGTTGATGTTATGTTTTTGTATCAAATAATTGATTGGGTAGGAGACCTAGCTGATTTAGCCGAAAGAGTCGGTGCTCGATTAGAAATTTTACTGGCTAGAAAATAAGGGTCGCTCATGGAAATATTATTATCACATGGCTCAATCTTAGTCATGCTAGCCGCAGTTGTCGGCTTTTTTATGGCTTGGGGTATTGGTGCAAATGATGTTGCTAATGCAATGGGAACGTCTGTAGGCTCAAAAGCCTTAACCATTAAACAAGCTATTATTATCGCAATGGTGTTTGAATTTGCGGGTGCATATTTAGCTGGTGGTGAGGTTACATCTACCATCCGTAAAGGCATTATAGATGCGTCTTTTTTTGTTGATACGCCTGAACTTCTTGTATTTGGTATGATTTCTGCCTTGTTTGCTGCAGCCACATGGTTGCTTGTAGCTTCAATGCTAGGCTGGCCTGTATCTACAACGCATTCTATTATAGGCGCTATTATTGGATTTGCTGCTATTGGTGTGAGTGCTGATGCGGTTGAGTGGGGAAAAGTTGGTGGTATTGTCGGTAGCTGGATAATTACCCCGCTTATTTCTGGTGTGATCTCATTTCTCATTTTTAATAGTGCTCAGAAACTTATTTTTGATACAGATAAACCTTTAGATAATGCTCGACGTTATGTGCCTTTGTATATGTTTTTAGCGGGCTTTGTATTATCGCTAGTAACAATTAAAAAGGGTTTAAAACATATTGGTTTAAATATTCCATCTGCTGATGGCTTTGTTTATGCGATAGTGGTTGCAGTTATAGTGGCTATTATTGGTAAAATTTTTATTAATCGCATTAAGTTTGATGAAAAAGTTAAAAAATCAACACACTATGCTAATGTGGAAAAAGTATTTGCAATTTTAATGGTTATTACGGCTTGTTGTATGGCGTTTGCCCACGGCTCTAATGACGTAGCTAACGCTATTGGACCTCTTGCTGCTGTAGCTAGTATTGTCAGTAATGGTGGTGAAATTGTTAAGCAAGCTGCGTTAGCGTGGTGGATTCTTCCTTTAGGTGGGTTCGGTATTGTTGCAGGATTAGCGTTATTCGGACATCGTGTAATTGCCACTATTGGTAATGGTATTACTCACTTAACACCGAGTAGAGGCTTTGCGGCTGAACTAGCTGCGGCGTGTACCGTTGTTATTGCTTCGGGTACAGGTTTACCTATTTCTACAACGCAAACTTTAGTAGGCGCTGTTTTAGGTGTAGGTATGGCTCGAGGGATTGCTGCTATTGATTTAGGTGTAGTGCGTAATATTGTAATATCATGGGTTATTACACTCCCAGTTGGTGCTGGCTTATCAATTTTATTTTTCTGGATGATGAAAGCGATCTTCATTTAGTTTTTAAATCATATTGAACATTGTCGCTTTTTGTCATCCATGGCACCGCGACATTGCCTGCAAGGATGCAGGTACTTAGATTTTGTCAGGAACTATAAATTTGACCGTTCGTCCTGAACATTGTCGCTTTTTGCCATCCATGGCACCGCGACATACCGTTCGTCCTGAACATAAAAAGGCCAATCATTGATTGGCCTTTTTAATTATATATTTTGACCCGTCCTAAATAAGGTTGACACTTTTCCAACAACAAATTGGAGAGAGTCATGAAATCAACCACTAAACGTACTCAAAAAGATTATTCAATCGCTTTTAAATTAGGTGTTGTAGAGCAAGTAGAACGAGGTGAGTTAACCTATAAGCAAGCGCAAGATAAATATGGAATACAAGGTTGTTCTACCGTATTAACTTGGCTTCGCAAGCATGGTCGACTAGATTGGTCTAAAGGAACCCCTATTTTCTTAACCCAAGGTTTTGCTATGGCTAAGTCACAATTACCTCAAACACCTGAGCAGCGTATTAAAGCATTAGAAAAAGAATTAGCGGATAGTCAGCTTAAAGCTCAATTCTTCGAAGCGGTTGTTAATGTACTAGAAACTGACTACGGTGTACGCATCACAAAAAAGCAAAAAGAGCAGTTATCGAACAAAAAACCATAGCGACGCTATCGGTTATTAAGGCATGTCACTTTATTGGTATTACTCGCCAAGCCTATTACAAACAATGTATAGCTCAAGTAAAGCGTGACATACATGAGCAACGAGTACTCAGTTTTATAATGGTTGAACGTATGAATCAACCAAGGATTGGTACGCGTAAGCTTAAATATTTATTGTCATTACAGCAATTGTTCATTGGTCGAGACAGATTATTTAGCTTACTTGCATCCCATCAAATGCTCGTATCACGGCAACGTGCTTATCATAAAACAACGAACAGCCATCATCATTTTACTTGTCATCCAAACCTAATCAAAGCAGGTTTAGTGCCTGAAAAGCCTGAGCAACTCTGGGTAGCAGACATTACTTATTTGCCAACAGCTACGGGTAATACTTACTTGAGCCTAGTCACCGATGCTTTTTCAAGAAAAATCGTTGGTTATCATGTTGATGACAATATGAAAACAGACTCGGTTAAGCTCGCTTACGCTAAAGCATTAAAGCAAAGAAAATCAAACAACATCTTAGTACACCATTCAGACAGAGGTGTGCAGTATTGCTCAAGTGAATATCAACAGCTTCATAGGCATTACCAAACTAAGTGTTCGATGACTGATGGTTACGACTGCTACCAAAATGCGTTGGCTGAGCGAATCAACGGTATCTTGAAGAATGAATATTTATTGATAAAACCTAAGGATTTAAAGGAGGCAAGAAAAATGGTGGAACAATCAGTCACTATCTATAATCAAAGAAGGCCGCATACGGCTTTAAAATACAAAACGCCCGATGAAGTGCATCAGGCGTTTTAATCCAAAATGTGTCAACCCATGTTAGGACGGGTCATTTTCTATTATTTAATCGTTGCGAGCGGTAACTTCGATCAGATGATAGCCAAATTGTGTCTTCACTGGTCCTTGAACTGTGTTTACAGGAGCTGTAAATACTACGTCCTCAAATTCCTTAACCATTTGTCCCTTTCCAAAAGAACCTAAAGCGCCACCTTGCATTTTTGATGGACAATTTGAATGTTCTTCTGCTACTTTCGAAAAATCACTACCATTTTCGATATCTGATTTTAGTGCTAAGCACTGTTCTTCGCTATCGACTAATATGTGTCGGGCTGATGCTGTAACCATAAGTTAATTTACTTCTCTATAATTAATACTCGCAGCAACAGTAACTCATTTACAAAAATTTAAAAATTCTAAAATAATATATATCACATAGAGTTTATATCAATTGGTTATGATGTGAATAATAAATACCCAATGTGGATGTTTATTAACTTATAAATACTTACATAAGAGTATTTATATTCTTAACATTTTGATAAATAAAGAAATATAAAATATTTCGATTTTTTACCATTAATTTTCAAACTTTTTTAAGGCTACTGACGACTTTATTAATGTCGGTAATTATTTATTTCATTAAACTTTTAGGAAAATATGTGTTTGAACGAAGCGATGAAACGCTGATTAAACAAGTACTCAAAGGAAAAAAGGCTGCTTGGATCACATTGGTTAAACGCTATGAAAAACCATTGTTTAACTATGCGTTACGGATGGTTAATCACCGAGAAGATGCATTGGATCTTATGCAAGATGTATTTGTTGCTATATTTCGAAATTTATCGTCATTTCGAGGGGATAGTCCATTTAAAGGATGGTTATTTAAAATAGCTCACTATCGTTGCATTGAGTTCTACCGCAGGAAACGTCCCATGCAAGGTTTGGATGATTTACCGGAACAAACAGGTGACATAGCTGATACGTGTCCTGAATATTTAATGAATTCGAGTCAACAATCCCAAAAGTTACACAAAGCATTAGCACTATTACCTATTAATCAAAAACTAGTGGTGGAAATGAAGTTTTTTCAACACTGTACCTTTGATGACATTGCCAGGCAACTTGGGTTGTCTGTAAACACAGTTAAATCAAGATTATATAGTGCATTAGATAAATTAAAAGGTCATCTGGAGTTAGAACATGAAAGCACCTAATGATAAGAATATAGAGCAACAATTTAGTCAGTGGTTAGATCAACAGCAAGAAAATACAACGATTGATGAGTTCACCTTTGAAAAACATAGTCAGTGGCACGAGCGTGAAAATACAGCCAGATATATTGCTCATCAAATAGAAACTGATATCGAAGAAGATGTACCCAACTGGAATCGGGGGAGTGCATTTGTACAAGATAAATCACCTTGGTGGCAGTGGCATGGATTACCTGCAATGTCGATGGCATTTTCTCTATTTGCATTGTCTCTTGTTATTTTTAAAGTAGATTTCACGATAAAAGATGGGGCAATGATGATTAGTTTTTCTGGCAATGAAACGATAAAAAAACAAGCTGATATTGAGTTAATGATTGACCAAAAATTACAAAGCTTTGCAAGTGAACAACAGGTGTTATTAGCGAATTATGCGGCTGATATTAAAGTGAAGCAGCAAGACAATAACCTGCAATTAGCAAGCTATATACTAAATGCATCAAGAAAAGAACGTAAAGAAGATATAGGTGATTTTGTTCAATATATTAACGAACAACGGGCTGATGAACAATTTAATAACCAGATGAAATTTAAACAGCTTGAACAAGCTTTATTTTATAAAAAATCGCATTACGATGAGCCAAATAGTACCCCGGCAAATTGGATAACTGAGGAGTAGTACAATGACAAATATTAAACCAATTATGGTTTCAATCGCCATGAGCTTAACCACACTTTCTGTACATTCAGCGACTCCAGAGCTTGATGACATGTATAAGCAATTGAAGATTATGAATAATATTATTCGCTCTTCTGCGGTTGACCGTTCAAAATCAAATGTAGTGGAACTATCAAGCGTTAATAGTACTTATTTGAAGGGGCAAGGTATTGTTTTTACGATCAATTCAAGCTCCCGTTATAGTACTTGGCGAAATCAAAGCTTTAACTTTTCATTACCCGAAGTTCCTGAATTTCCAGAGGTGTCATTTGGTACTCCTAATGTTTCAAATTTCGATTTACCTATGAATGAAAAAGCCCTTGCTGAACTTACAACAAATGCATTAGAAGAAGCGGCTGAAAGCTATGAGCTGGCGATAGAATCAATGGAAAGTCAGCAAGAGAAATATCGTGAGTTAAGAGAATCTCAAAGAGAATTACACTATCGTGCAAGAGAAATTGAGCGTGAAACTCGAGATATAGACTACCAATTAAGGCTTGCTGAAAAAGATGAAAAAGAAAAATTACTTTCAAAAAAGGAAAAGTTCTCTGAGAAACGTGATGCTTTAGAAAAGAAATCTAAAGAGTTACGCAAGAAAGCAGTAGCGTTGAAAAAAGCACAAGATCAAAAAAGACAAAAACAATTAGAGGAGCGTGGTACTTATTATTCAAAATTAGCTTTATCATTAGCAGATACTTTTTGCTTATATGGTAATGGTTTGAAAGCATTACCCAAAAATGAAAATGTAAGCGTTATATTAAAGTCTGGAGGTGATCAAGATAAAAGCCGCTTTAAAGATAAAATTTATGTTTTCAGTAAACAAGATATTAGTAGTTGCTCTGCAGATAAAATATCAGCTGAACAGTTATTAACAAAAGGCTTTGGATATCAGTTTTAAATTTAATACATTTACTCTCGTTAAATATCAGAAAAAAAGCCACATAATGTGGCTTTTTATTTGGTGTAGCGTTAAACATGGAGATTGATTCAGCTGTTAACTTACTATTGGTAAGAAACAAGTTGGATATTATCTTTATCTTCAACCACTTCTTTTAAGTCGTCTTGATTTTTTGGTGGAGTAAAAAAGGATAGTAATACTTGTAACTTATCATTAAATAAAGCGGTTAATTCATAAACCTCATTCCCTTTTTTACTTGGGCAAATATTTTGTTGCTCAGCACCTTCATTCTGCTCATGTGTTAGAAAGTCATCTGCAATGGGTACCATTAAATTATTAGTGTACCTTGAGTTACCACCATTAGAATGTTGAGGTAGTGCATAAATGAGAACAAAATTTTTATTTTTAAGAATTAAAGGTGAATTTCTTTTAATATCTTCTGCTTGAGTTCTAAGTACAGTAAAGCTTGTTAGACTGATCAAACAGATTAAAATAATTAAATTTATAAGTGATTTCATTGAGCAGTCCCCTTCTCAAAAGTTCACAGTTAAATAAGACATACTTTTAACAAAGTTACTTTTATTTACATTAATATAATAACTAGTTTACTGTTTAACCTATATTAATACCAATAAATTAGGTTAAACAGTAGCAAATATAAGATTAGCTGCTTTTATAAGCAGATTACTTACCCATTGTAAAAGCGGCAAAAGTATAAAATAATTTTACATTGAGGTAAAACCATTCTTAATGCGAATCTTTATAGTTTAAACGGTATTGATGCAATAGAGGCTCAGTGTAACCGCTGGGCTGCTCAGTTCCTTTAAATACAAGGTCACAAGCGGCTTTAAAAGCAATATTAGTGTCAAAGTTAGTAGCCATTGGTTGATATTGATTATCACCTTTGTTCTGCTCGTCTACAATACTTGCCATTTTCTTCATGCTAGCTAATACTTGCGACTTAGTACAAATTCCATGCTTGAGCCAATTGGCAATATGTTGACTAGATATACGTAATGTAGCGCGGTCTTCCATTAAGCCAACGTTATTAATATCTGGTACTTTTGAGCACCCAATCCCTTGGTCTATCCAACGAACTACATATCCTAATATCCCTTGAGCATTATTGTCTAGTTCGTTATTGATTTCCTCAGTACTCCAATTGGTATTTTCTGCCAAAGGAATTGTTAGAATATCATCAACGTTAGCTGGTGACCTTTTACTCAGCTGTTGTTGTAAACTTAATACATGGGTTTGATGGTAGTGAATAGCATGCAATGTAGCGGCTGTAGGAGAGGGAACCCATGCCGTATTAGCGCCTGCTAGTACATGGTTTATTTTGTTAGCAAGCATATTCGACATTTGATCAGGTATTGGCCACATCCCTTTTCCTATTTGCGCTTTGCCACTAAAACCACAAGCTAATCCGATATCCACATTGTTGTCTTCGTAGGCACTTATCCACGGCGTTAATTTTATATCCGCTTTCTTTGCCATAACTCCAGCATTCATCGAAGTATGAATTTCATCGCCTGTTCTGTCTAAGAAGCCAGTATTAATAAACACCACTCTTTCTTTTGCGGCATAAATACAGTTTTTTAAATTAACACTGGTACGTCGTTCTTCATCCATAATGCCCATTTTTATCGTGTTAGCAGGCAATTTAAGCAAGGCTTCAACTTTTGAAAATAATAAATTTGCAAAGGCCACTTCCGCAGAACCATGCATTTTAGGTTTTACTATGTAAATTGAACCGGCTTTGCTATTGGTTTTGCTTCCTAAACCTTTTATGTCGTGAAGAGCAATTAAAGATGTTATAACGGCATCAATAATCCCTTCGGGTGCAGATTGCCCTTGTTGCGTTAGTACAGCATTATTGGTCATTAAGTGACCTACATTACGTACAAACATTAAACTGCGTCCTGATAACGAATTGGTATTTCCTAAAAGGTCATGATAGGTTTTATCGTTAGCCATTGTCCGAGTAAATGTTTTTGAACCTTTTTGTATTTTTTCGGATAATGTTCCTAAGTTAAGTCCCAACCAATTACGGTATGCAATAACTTTATCGCTAGCATCAACAGCGGCAACAGAGTCTTCACAATCCATAATTGTTGTTAATGCTGACTCAAGCAAAACATCACTAACACCAGCGATGTCTGAATTTGCAATAGGATTATTGGCGTCAAAACATATTTCTAAATGTAATTCGTTGTGTTTAAAAATAATTGAATCAGGCTGCTCAACAGTTCCTGTATAGCCTAAGCATTGTTTAGGATCATCAAGTTGTTGTTTGTCACCATTTATCAAAGTAGCTACTAGGCTATTATCGAGTATTTGATAACGTTTAACCTGCTCATGTTTACCAGAAGCTAAGGGAATAGCTTGATCAAGAAAATCACGAGCAAATTCAATTACTTTTTGTCCACGAATTGGATTATATTGGTTAGATTTTTCAGCACCATTATCACTACTAATTGCATCTGTACCGTACAGTGCGTCATATAAGCTCCCCCAACGTGCATTAACCGCATTTAGAGCAAATCGAGCATTCATTATAGGGACAACTAATTGAGGGCCTGCCATCGATGCTAATTCAGCATCTACGTTTACGGTTGAAATCTTAAAGTCGTCAACTTTTGGCTCCAAATACCCGATTTCTGTTAAAAATGCTTTGTAATCTGCGAAGTTAAATAAATCACCTTGATGCTGGTTATGCCATTGATCGATCTGATGTTGAAGCGATTGTCGAGTTTCTAGTAATTCTTCATTTACCACACTAAACTGATTAATAATATCTGAGAATCCTTGCCAGAAGTCTTGCTTATTTAACCCCAGATTTGGCATAACTTCTTTTTCAACAAAGTCATATAAACATTCAGCTACTTGGATTTGTGCAATATTAATTCTGTTTGTCATGAGAACCTCGAAGAATGTTGTGTTTAATGGAAGCTTTTAATTGAAAGCACATTATCTGATAGTTGGAATGTAAATGTAATTGATTTTGTCTGCAATAGAGATTAATTTCACATGATCAGTGTTGTCTGGTTAATGTTTGTTTAACTTTTTGATTTTTAAGTAATAATTATTGTTTTTTGTGATTTTTATAACACTATTGTATTGATAGATATGTATTATTCATATGGTGAATATGTATGTGTTGTTTTTACTTTATTATGAATATTACGTGTAAACATAATCTAACCACCTATTAGATTAATCATTATTGGTATCAATACAGGACCTATTATAGCTGTAACTGAGGCAGATAATATTAATGCTAGTGAACTGTATGCGGCGTGTTGGTAACTTATTTGACTAATAGTTGCAGTACCTAAAGCATGACTTGCGGTGCCGATAGCTAATCCTTGAGCATTGGCGGAGTTAACACCAAGCAAAGTTAACCATTTGATCCCCCAAATAGCCCCAAATAATCCAGCAATAATTATAGTAAAAGCTGTTACTGCAATATTGCCGTTTAATTGTTCTGTAATAGCAATCGCAATAGGCGTTGTGATGGACTTTAGAGAAAGTGAAATTGCAATTTCTTGCTGAGAGATTATTATCCAGGTAAGTGCAAAGCTACTTATAATCGCTAGTAATGATGCCAATATGAGTAATAGGACAATAACTTTCCATTGTTTTTTCATAGCATGTAATTGTTGATATAAAGGAAAGCCTAAAGTGACTACAGAGAGCTCTAATAAAAAATTTAAAGGTTCAGTGTTGTTATCATAAAATTCATAATCTATTTGAAAATTATATAAGCCTAAGATTAGAAATAGAATAGTTAACAGCATAGGGTTAAGCCATACTTTGTTGAGTTTAGCTTGTAGTTTTACAAAACTTTGATAAGTCAGTATTGTCAGGATACAAGTTAACGCTATTAACATTAGACGACTTTCCATTTTTAACTATGCCTACTAGTATCATTATTGGTAGGTTTTGTTTGCGATTTTTCTTCGTGCTTTTGGTAAATAAGCCCTACAAAAGTGAGTACTAAAAATGTAGTGACAAAAGTAATAGCCACAATAGCTAATCCATGTTGTTGTATTAATTGTTTATGCTCAATAATTCCTACGCCAGCAGGTACAAAACATACTCCCATGTGACGAATGGCCCAAGTAGTGAATACACTGATTCTTTCGGCACTTATCCACTTTAATTGTAATGATAAAGTTAATATAGCCATACCATAAAGGCTAGGCGGAAGGCCTCCCGTTATTGCACTAATGCCATAGCCTAATCCTAGACAAATTAATAAAGAAACAATGGCATATGCTATATTTATCCATTGATGTTTTATAATTTTTGTCATAATTCTTGTTAACTACTTTCTTTTGCAGCTTCAATCACTAATTGTCTAAACCAAATATGGCTAGCATCATGATGTAACAAGGGACTCCAGATCATTTTCAATTCTATATCTGGGATCTCAAAAGGGGGGGGTAATATGGTGTAATTTGCATCATTTTTATGTAGTAAGGCCGCTTTTGTTGGTAATGTTGCTACTAATGCATCTTCATAAGCAAGTTGCATAGCAACATGGTAGTTACGAGTAAATACTTTGATGTCTCGCTTCTTGCCTATTCGGGCAAGTGCTTCATCGACCCAGCCTAATTTTTGTACGTCTTTGGGATCCATGCCAACACCAACACCAAAGCCAGTTTTAGATACCCAAACATGTTTAGAGGCTAGATATGTAGCTAAATTAAAATCAGACACAATCTCGTTTTCTGTACTAAGTAAACATGAAAAAGTGTCTCGCCAAATAGTTTTTTGATGAAAAGATTGGGGCAACTCATCAAAACGATTAATTGCCATATCTATCTTACCCGCCTCAACATCATGAAAGGTAACATCACTTGGAGTCATAAAATCAATAGTAATGTTAGGAGCAAGCTGATTTATTTTGCGTAATAAGCTAGGGAAAAGCGTTGAGGCCGCATAATCACTTGCCATTATGCGAAAAACACGCTGACTATTTTTTTCATTAAACTCTTCTTCGCCCTGAAGGGCCTCTTCAAGTTCGAGTAATATTTTCCTTATCACAGGTGCTAAAGAACGAGCACGTTCGGTAGGTACCATTCCGTCAGAGGTGCGTACTAATATAGGGTCATTAAACAAGGTTCTTAATCGCTTTAAACCATTGCTCATTGCTGGCTGGGTAATATTTAAACGGCTTGCTGCTCTAGTTACATTCTTCTCTCGTAATAGAACATCAAGGTAAATAAGTAAGTTTAAGTCGATTTTAGATATATTCATGTAACTAATGGCCATAATAAAAATTATAAGTTAACTATATGTCATGACTTGGCACTTAACGCAAGTGTCTTTTAGTCGACTAAATAGAGAAAAGTACAATAATTCTAGTTATTGGAGAGTGCTAATAAATCGATTACTAGTTGATTAAATTGAAAAATTTATATCAAGAATTATATAAAAACTAGGGGTATATATTTTATGAATGGTAGTGATAAATAATATATATTTCATAAATAGTTGTGAGGTGAATTAGTATTTTGTTATTCGATTTGTTTGTTTACAAGTCGACTTACATAATTTAATCGCCTGGAGAAAAAGCTATGAGTAACTACCGCCAAGAAATAGATGCGTTATCAACACAACTGAAATCAAAAAATAACTGGCAAGCAATTAATGCTGAATCAGTTGCTCGCATGCGTTTGCAAAATCAATTTAAAACAGGGTTAGATATCGCAAAATATACTGCTGCCATTATGCGTAAAGATATGGAAGCATACGATAATGATCCAACAAAGTACACTCAGTCTTTAGGTTGCTGGCATGGCTTTATTGGTCAACAGAAAATGATTTCAATTAAGAAACATTTTGAAAACACCGATCGTCGTTACTTGTATCTTTCGGGCTGGATGGTTGCAGCACTTCGTTCTGAGTTTGGTCCTCTGCCTGACCAATCAATGCATGAAAAAACGTCAGTTGCTAGTTTGATTGCTGAATTATATACCTTTTTACGTCAAGCGGATGCACGTGAGTTAGGTGGGTTATTTCGTGAATTAGATGCGGCTAATGAAGCTGGTGATGCAGCTAAAGCGCAAGAAGTACAAGCACAAATTGATGGACATGTAACTCATGTTGTACCAATTATCGCTGATATTGATGCTGGTTTTGGTAACGCAGAAGCAACATACCTGATGGCGAAACAAATGATTGAAGCTGGCGCTTGTTGTATCCAAATTGAGAACCAAGTATCAGATGAAAAACAATGCGGCCATCAAGATGGTAAAGTAACTGTTCCACATGAAGACTTTTTAGCTAAAATTAATGCTGTACGATATGCATTTATGGAGTTAGGTGTTGATGACGGTGTTATTGTTGCCCGTACCGATTCATTAGGTGCCGGTTTAACCAAACAAATTGCAGTGACAAAAACACCAGGTGATTTAGGCGATCAATATAACTCTTTCTTAGATTGTGAAGAAGTAACCCCTGAAAATATGAACAACGGTGATGTGGTAATAAATCGTGATGGAAAATTAGTGCGTCCTAAGCGTTTGCCGAGTAATTTATTTCAATTTAAACCAGGTACAGGTGAAGCTCGTTGTATTTTGGATTGTATCACTTCATTGCAGCATGGGGCTGATCTGATCTGGATTGAAACTGAAAAGCCGCATATCGGGCAAATTGGTGCTATGGTTGATGAGATTCGCAAAGAAGTACCTAATGCTAAACTAGTATATAACAATTCACCTTCCTTTAACTGGACTCTGAACTTCCGTCAGCAAGTATTTGATGCTATGAAAGAAGCCGGTAAAGATGTTTCAGGTTATGATCGTGACCGATTAATGAGTGCTGATTACGATGACTCCGAATTAGCTATTACTGCAGATGAGAAAATCCGTACTTTTCAAGCCGATGCGGCAGTAGGCGCAGGAATTTTCCACCACTTAATTACATTACCTACTTATCATACAGCTGCTTTATCTACTGATAATTTGGCAAAAGAATACTTTGGTGACCAAGGGATGTTAGGTTATGTATTAGGTGTTCAGCGTAAAGAAATTCGTCAAGGAATAGCATGTGTTAAACATCAAAATATGGCAGGTTCAGATATGGGTGATGATCATAAAGAATATTTTGCTGGTGATGCCGCGCTTAAGGCCGGTGGTAAAGATAATACTATGAATCAATTTGCTAACGTTTAACGTTATGTTTATTTGAAAAATGACTCTACAATAGCAGTCTCACTGCCAACTAAAAAGCCGAATAACTGAGTTATTCGGCTTTTTTATTTGTTATTACTCCTATTGAGATAAGTGTATAAGCGGGTTACTTATCACTAAGTTGTTGTAATAAATAGATGTAATTCATCGCTGCAATTTCTGCTGACTGATTAATGTCTGCAGCACCTGCATGACCTCCTTCAATATTTTCATAATATAAAACGTCATAGCCCATATTTTCCATTTTAGCGACCATTTTTCTGGCATGTGCAGGATGAACACGATCATCTCGGGTAGAACTCGTAAATAAAACTTTAGGGTAGGCTTGATCCCTTTTCACGTTTTGATAAGGAGAATATTCTTTAATATATTTCCACTCACTTTCTATATCAGGGTTACCGTATTCGCCCATCCAGCTAGCACCCGCTAAAAGTTTATTAAAACGTTTCATATCTAACAGTGGTACTTGGCAAATAACGGCATTGTATAAGTCGGGTCTTCGTGTAAATGCGGCAGCCACCAGTAATCCACCATTACTACCGCCTTGTATGCCTAAATATTTGCTAGAAGTTATTTTTTTAGCGATTAGATCCTCCGCAATAGCTTCAAAATCTTCATAGGCACGTTGTCGGTTTTCTTTTAAAGCCGCTTGATGCCATTTGGGGCCATATTCGCCACCACCACGGATATTAGATAATACATAAACGCCGCCTTGCTCTAACCAGTTTAGACCAACTGATTCAGAATAAAATGGCGTTAAACTTACTTCAAAACCACCATAACCATAAAGTAAGGTTGGGTTCTTGCCATTATTTTTTAAATTTTTATGACTAACAACAAAATATGGAACTTTAGTGCCGTCTTTTGAGGTTGCCATAAACTGTTCAAACTTAAATTTGGAGGTATCAAATTTTGCTTTTTTTGTTTTAAGTAAATTAATATTTAAGGATTCTGCGTTGACTTCATTAACCCCTGATGGTGTTAAAAAATCGGTATATGAAGCAAAAAAGCTATCGCTTTCTGTGTTGATATTATAAGCACTAATAGAGCCACTCGTTGGGAAGTCAAAAGCTTCTTGCTGCCAAGTACCAGTTTTATCTAAGCTATATCTAACGAGCTTGTTTTTAACATTATCTAACCAATTAATGATGATATAAGATTTTGTCATCGCAAAGTTATCTATTGATGCCGTATCGCTTGGTTGAACAAAGGTTTTTAATTCAAATTTATTGTTAATAAAGTCTGAAAAATTAGTATAAACAACACTGCCTTGAGTATAGGTTTTATCAGTTAATTCCCAATTGCTTTTCAGTTCAATAAAAATATTACCTTTGTAAATCCCCTTTAAACTTGCATCCGCGGGCATTGGAAGTTTTGTTTTTATTCCTTGATCATAAAGGTATAAGGTTTGGGTATAGAAGCTTTCGCTTTCATAAATAAAGTGATGCTTATTCTCTCCATCTCTTGCAGTAAAACCGCCAATAGTTACAGATGATTGATTGCCTTTAAATAATAATTTTGCTTGCTCAAGGCTCGTACCACGTTGCCAAAGTTTAACTTGTCTAGGGTAGCCAGAATCCGTCATACTTTCACCATCGTTAAAGTCTGTTGCTACCCAAATAGTATCGGCGTTGTACCAACCAACACTGTTTTTTGCTTCAGCTAAAAAGAATCCATCTTTAACAAAGTGTTTATCAACTAAATTAAATTCACGCACTTGAGTTGCATCAGCCCCTCCACGTGAAAGGGAAACTAAACAGCGTTTGTAAGCAGGGTAATAACAAGACATTCCTTTGTAAACCCAGTTTACCCCTTCTTCTTTACTGAGCGCATCAATGTCTAGTACCGTTTCCCATTTGGGATTATCCTTTTTATATTCTGTTAGTGTAGTACGTCGGTAAAGGCCTCTAACATGAGTATCGTCTTTCCAAAAATTATAATAATAATCTCCCTGTTTATTTACACTTGGGATTCGATCCTTATCTTTATAAAGTGACAAAACATTATTTTTAAGTGTTTCAAATTTAGGGTGTGCTTTAAATGTTTTTAGTGCTTTTTTATTTTTGTTTTTAACCCAAGATAGTTGCTTGTCACCTTCTACGTTTTCAAGCCATAGATAGGGATCATCATTAGCATGAATAGGTAATAAAACCAGTAGAAAACTTAAGGTAGCAAGCTGCTTTAAAATAGTTTTCATAAGTGTCCTTTTGTGTGTCAAATTAATTATGAATAATTGATTTAGGATGAATAGTGAACATTCTATATACTTTAATAAAATATAAAAATCACATATGTTAAAAAATAGTTAAATTAACTAGCAGTGAAATTTATATCAGCGTAAATAAAAAACCACGTATATACAACGTGGTTTTTTTATTAAAAAGCGTTTTGTGAATTAGAAGCTATAAACTAATGTAACTGCCGTTTGAGTATCTGTTCTTTCAAAACCATCATCAACGTCAGTATTATGCTCTACTTTGAATGAAAACTTTAATTGTAATGTTTGAATCAACTTAGTTGTTACAGATGTTTCCGCTCTATAACGACTACTTTCACCACTTTTAGGTGCGTATTTAACGGTAAAAGATTGTTTAAAATCAACATGATCATTTATCTTTCGTAGATATAAAGCTTGTGCTTGTACAATAAAAGCAGTGCTTGTTTCACTCGGTACTGTTTCTGTTGCCATCGTTACATCGCGTTTATAACCTGGTCCAATATCAGCAAAAAATGAAGCGACTTCAGTCTTATACCACTCACGCCCCCAACCTGCGGAAATAGTACTTTGGTTATCAAAACCAGTAAAACGGCTATCTTCATAATAGACATCACCGTATACGTAGCTTTTAGTTTTTTTGCTTAATGTATAATTGGTTTTAGATTCTGCAGTCCACTTTTGATCTGTAGTTTCTAATTCTTTCTCACCATTATCATTTTCAACATCTGTTTTTTTAATTAACAGATCTAATGCTAAAGTTGAACGCCATAAATCTTTTTCATATTTAAAATCATAGCCAGCTTTTACGTCAGCGCTTTTAGTATTCCCTGTTTTATATAAAAAACCTAATTCAGCAGACGAGGTAATAGCTGATTTTTCTTTAGCTTCTTCAGCAAAAGATAAAAATGGCGTCAAGCATAACGCCATTGCAATAATGTTACGATTCATCGGAATCCTCTTTATTAACATGTACAGAAACTTGTGGGAATGGGATTTCAATACCTGCTTTATCTAATTCAACTTTAATTGTTTCAAGTAAATCAAAATATACTGGCCAGTAATCAGATGTTTTAACCCAAGGACGAACAACAAAGTTAACAGAACTATCTGCTAATTCGCTAACGCCAACAGTAATTTCTTGGTCTTTTAACACTAACTCATGAGCATTTGCCACCTTGGTTAAAATTGCTTTAGCTTGTGCTAAGTCAGCACTATAGCCAACACCAATAACTAAATCGATACGGCGCATAGGTTTTGCTGAAAAGTTAGTAATATTACTACTGGTAATGCCACCATTTGGAATAATAACGGTTTTATTATCGCCAGTACGAAGTTGTGTAGCGAAAACATTAATTTCTTCAACAATACCTGCAGTACCGGCAACTTCAACAAAATCACCTGATTTAAAAGGCTTAAGTGTTATTAACAAGATACCTGAAGCAAAGTTTGATAGAGATCCTTGAAGTGCTAAACCAATTGCTAATCCGGCAGCACCAACGATAGCTACTAAGGATGAAGTATTAAAGCCTAAATGAGAAATTGCTACGATAAAAGTAATAATGATGAAAATGCCGTAAACAAGGCTGCCAATAAAGCTGACGACTGTTTTATCGAAATTTTTCTTTGTTAATACTTTTTTGGTTGTATTACTGATAACTTTAGCAATAAGTTTACCAATAAATAAGATAGCTAAAGCTATGGCTAATTTTATACCAAAACTAATAATTAAATCTTGGTTGGTGGCTAGCCAATTGGTTATTTGTTCCATGATCATGCTCCCATTTTTTTGAAGTTTGAATTATAGTCAATAATTCAAATGAAACCTATTCTTTTTAGTCTTTACAACAAAAAAAGAGCCGAAGCTCTTTTATTTGATATATTTTAGCTTAATGTTGTTATTTTACAACAGCACGCAGTTCACCTTTTTCATATTGCATAAACATACTTTCAAGAGAAATCGGTTTTATTTTGCTGGCATTACCTGCTGTATTGAAGGCTTCATAACGGGCCTTACAAATTTCATACATAGCTTGTGTAGATGTTTTTAAATATTTACGAGGATCAAATTCACTAGGGTTTTCTGCTAGGAATCGACGAATTGCACCTGTTGATGCTAAGCGTAAATCAGTATCTATATTGATTTTACGAACACCATTTTTAATACCTTCTTGAATTTGATCTACCGGTACACCATAAGTTTCAGGAATTTTTCCGCCAAATTCATTGATAATTGCTAACCAGTCTTGTGGTACCGAAGAAGAGCCATGCATAACTAGATGAGTATTGGGAATACGAGTGTGAATCGCCTTAATTCTATCTATAGCAAGAATATCGCCAGTCGGTGGGCGCGTAAATTTGTATGCACCATGTGAAGTTCCACATGCAATTGCTAGGGCATCGACTTGTGTTTTATTAACAAAGTCAGCAGCTTCTTCAGGGTCTGTTAGCATTTGTTCAGCAGTTAAAACTCCTTCAGCGCCCACACCATCTTCTTCACCAGCCATACCCGTTTCTAAAGAACCTAAGCAACCAAGTTCACCTTCAACTGATACACCGCAAGCATGGGCCATTTCAACAGTGCGTTGTGTTACATCAACATTGTATTCATAACTGGCAGGGGTTTTACCATCAGACATTAGAGAGCCATCCATCATTACTGATGAAAAACCTAACTGTATAGAACGCTGACAAACAGCAGGAGAGGTGCCGTGATCTTGATGCATAACAACAGGTATATTTGGAAATTCTTCAATTGCGGCTAAAATTAAATGACGTAAAAAAGGCGCACCAGCATAACTTCTTGCACCAGCAGAAGCCTGTAATATTACAGGGCTATCGGTATCCTTTGCTGCCAGCATAATGGCTCGTACTTGCTCTAAATTATTAACATTAAAAGCGGGGATCCCGTATCCATGCTCTGCAGCGTGATCTAACATTTGGCGCATAGAAACTAATGCCATGATTTACTCCTGAGGTTGCGTTTATACAATGTTCAATTGTTATACCAATTAAACTAATTATGCGAGTGTTTCTAAAGTGCTAAGCGAAACTATAATTAATAAAGTTGGTGTTAATATCTTTCAAAGTGAAACTTATTTTGTTTCGTAACGTAATTATATCAGAAAAAAAATAGCCTTTGCACTCAGATTTTAGCTTAATTTTTATTAGAGGTTTAATAGTATAAAATCAAAAACCAATTAAGTGGTTGTTTCTAAAGTTTATTTTCTTTTATCTAGAGTTGTTCGATAGTTTCTTTTAATAAAAAATTATAAACTATAACGAAACTTATTAGATGGGAATTGCACTTAACCTAACTAAACGGAGTCTGCTAGGTTAAGTGTTAGCGGTATGTTTATTTTGCGCGTTGTTCTAAAATTTCAACGGCAGGTAATTTTTTACCTTCTAAAAATTCTAAGAAAGCACCACCGCCAGTTGAAATATAGGAAACTTTATCTGCGATGTTATATTTATCTACTGCAGCTAAAGTATCACCGCCGCCAGCGATAGAAAAGGCTGAGCTTTCGGCGATGGCATGTGAAATAACTTCAGTACCTTTAGCAAAGGCATCTATTTCAAAAACACCTACTGGGCCGTTCCATAAAATTGTGCCTGCTGATTTTATTATTTGCGCTACTTTCTCTGCTGTTTGTGGACCGTAATCAATGATGTCATCTTCAGCTGATACATCTGACAATGCTTTAATCTCAGTAATAGAATCATGTTTCCAATCACTAAAACCATCGCGAGTTACGGTAACGTCATCAGCAAAAATCACTTGGGTTTCTTTACATAAACGCTGTGCTTCTGGAATTAAATCCTGCTCATATAATGATTTACCTACTTCATTACCTGCAGCGGCTACGAAAGTATTTGATATACCACCACCAACCACTAAGGTGTCTGCAATTTTTGATAGAGAGTCAAGTACGGTAAGTTTTGTTGATACTTTTGAGCCACCAACTATGGCAACAAGTGGTCGGGCAGGGTTATCAAGTGCTTTGGCTAAGGCGTCTAACTCAGCTGTTAATAAAGGTCCGGCACAAGCTATTGGTGCGAATTTAGCGACGCCATGAGTACTTGCTTGGGCGCGATGAGCGGTACCAAATGCATCCATTACAAAAATATCACAAAGTGCAGCGAGTTTTTTCGCTAGTGCATCATCATTTTTCTTTTCACCAATATTAAAGCGAATATTTTCAAATACCACTAACTCACCGGCAGCTACGTCAACACCGTCTAAGTAGTCCGATACTAATTTGACAGGGGCATCTAATGCTTTTTCAAGATAATCAACAACAGGTTGTAACGAAAATTCATTATTAAATTCACCTTCTGTAGGTCGGCCCAAGTGCGACATAACCATGACTTTGGCACCAGCGTTAAGCGCTAATTTTATCGTAGGTAAAGCAGCTTTCAAGCGTGCATCAGAAGTAATTTTTCCATCTTGAACTGGAACATTTAAATCTTCACGGATAAGTACGCGTTGATCTTTAAGTGCAAGTTCAGCCATTTTAATTACAGACATTAATTTGCTTCCTATTTTTATTAATGAGTTATACCCAATGGTACAATTGTTAAGTGGTTACATTGGCAATGCTAAGTCAGTAACTTCGCCATTTCTTTTGCAGTATCTATCATTCGATTAGCGAACCCCCATTCGTTATCACACCATATAAGCATTTTCACTAATCGTTTATGGCTTACTCGGGTTTGATTACCATCAACAATACATGAATGTGGATCGTGATTAAAATCAATTGATACTAGTGGAGCTTCGCTATAGCCAAGAATACCTTGCAAACCATTACGTTGAGCGGCAACGATTGCTTGATTAATTGCTTCAATATTTACATCACTACTTACCGTTAAACTTAAGTCCATTGCGGTAACATTCACTGTAGGTACACGTACCGCTATCGCTTCGAAACGCCCAGCAAACTGAGGTAAAATTCTTTCAATACCAGCAGCGAGTTTAGTATCAACAGGAATTATTGATTGGCTAGCTGCTCGTGATCTACGTAAATCAGGGTGATATGCATCGATTACTTGCTGATCATGCATTGAAGAATGAATTGTAGTGATGGTGCCACTTTCTACCCCAAAAGCATCATCAATTACCTTAATTACAGGAACAATACAGTTGGTAGTGCAAGAACCATTACTTACAATAACATCATTTTTGGTAAGTAATTGCTCATTCACCCCGTAAATTATGGTAGCGTCAACATCTTGCTCGCCAGGATGTGAAAGTAATACTTTTTTAGCTCCTTGCTGAACATGAATCATCGCTTCGGCATTACTGCCATACTTCCCCGTACAATCAAGCACAATATCTATATTATGCTTTTTCCAAGGGAGTTGTGATAATTCATCACAATGATTTAATGCTATTTCATCTCCAGCTATGGCTAACGTTTCGTCATTAAGTTGTACGTCAAAAGAAAAACGACCATGGGTAGTGTCGTATTTTAATAAATGTGCAATCCCTTTCGCATCAGCCACTTCATTTATTGCTACTAATTTCAAATGTTCTAGTTGCGCATTTTCATAAAGTGCGCGGGCAACACTTCGGCCAATACGACCAAACCCGTTAATAGCAATGTTTATAGGCATAATATAACTTTTATTTTTTGAAACGGTTAATTAAAATTTAGTGTTAAGCAGTTATTTGAATGATAATTCAAACAATGCGCCATTAATTAGATGGCGCATAATTTTATGATATTGAATTACTATTAAAAATAGCCTATTAATTTAGGCTATTAACCGTAGCGACTACGTTCTCTACTGTAAAGCCAAAGTGTTCGAATAAAACATTACCTGGCGCAGATTCACCAAAGGTGGTCATACCGACAACTTTACCGCTTAAACCAACATATTTATACCAAAAGTCAGTATGTGCAGCTTCAATAGCTACGCGCTTAGTGACTTCGGCAGGTAAAACAGCATCTTTATACTGAGCATCTTGTTGGTCAAATATATTTGTCGAAGGCATAGAGACTACGCGAACTTTATTTCCTAATACTTCGGCCGCTTTTAAAGCTAATGACACTTCTGAGCCTGTAGCAATTAAGATAATTTCAGGTGTCCCGTCGCTATCTTTAAGTATATAACCGCCTTTAGCGATATTCTTGAGCTGTGCGTCGTCTCGATTCAATGCTGGTAAACCTTGGCGAGAAAAAATTAACGACGTTGGCGCAGTTTGACGTTCTATAGCACTTTTCCATGAAACGGCAGCTTCAGTTGCATCAGCTGGGCGCCATGTCACCATATTGGGTGTTGTACGCAAATTTGTTAGCTGCTCAATTGGCTGGTGTGTAGGACCATCTTCACCTTGACCTATAGAGTCATGGGTATAAACAAAAATATTTTGGATGCCCATTAGTGCTGACATACGAACTGCGTTGCGTGCATATTCCATGAACATCATGAAAGTTGCACCGTAGTTAATAAAGCCACCATGTAATGATATACCGTTCATTATTCCGCTCATGCCGAATTCACGTACACCATAGAAAATGTAGTTACCAGCAGCGTCGTCCTGAATTCCTTTTGAACCTGACCATAATGTTAAGTTAGAGCCAGCTAAATCAGCAGAACCGCCTAATAATTCAGGTAATATATTCCCAAAAGCTTCAATTGTATTTTGTGACGCTTTACGAGAGGCAATATTGTCGCCTTTTGATTGGCACTCTTGAATGTAAGCATTGGCTTTTTCTTCAAACTCGGCAGGTAAGTCACCTTTGATTACACGACGCTCATATTCAGCGGCGAGTTCAGGGTGAGCCGATTGATAGGCAGAAAATTTTTCGTTCCAAGCTGTTTGACTTGTTTTACCTTTAGCTTTTTGATCCCATTCGCTGTATATGTCAGCAGGTATTTCAAAAGGAGCGTGTGGCCAGTTTAAAAACTCACGAGTTGCTGCTACTTCTTCATCACCTAATGGAGCGCCGTGGCAATCGTGACTACCAGATTTATTAGGAGAACCAAAACCAATAACAGTTTTACAACAAATCATTGTCGGTTTGTCAGTGACAGACTTTGCTTCTGCTATTGCTGCAGCGATAGCTTGTGAATTATGGCCATCTACATTGGCAATTACATGCCAGCCATAGGCTGCAAAACGAGCTGGGGTATCATCGGTAAACCAGCCTTCTACATGGCCATCAATTGATATGCCGTTGTCATCCCAAAATGCAATTAGCTTCCCTAAACCTAAAGTACCAGCAAGTGAACAGGCTTCATGAGAGATACCTTCCATCAAACAACCGTCACCTAAGAAGCAATAAGTAAAATGATTAACAATGTCATGACCTTCACGGTTAAATTGTGCCGCTAAAGTTTTTTCAGCAATTGCCATACCTACGGCATTTGAAACACCTGCACCTAATGGACCTGTGGTTGTTTCAACACCGGGAGTGTAACCATATTCAGGGTGTCCAGGTGTTTTTGAATGTAATTGACGAAAGTTTTTAAGTTCATCAATTGATAGGTCGTAACCAGTCAAATGCAATAAAGAATAGATCAACATGGAACCATGGCCATTTGATAAAATAAACCTATCGCGATCTACCCAATTAGGATCTGTAGGATTGTGTTTTAAAAAGTCTCTCCAGAGAACTTCGGCAATATCAGCCATACCCATTGGGGCACCAGGATGGCCAGATTTTGCTTGTTGAACTGCATCCATACTTAACACACGAATTGCATTGGCGAGTTGTTGACGCGACGGCATAATAGCTCCAGTATATTTTTGTACTTGAATTTTGAGGGCGTAAATTGCGCTTATTTTCGCCTAGCGACTGCTTAACTGCAAATGTTATTACGCTATTTATTATATTTTTCCCACATTATTTACGGTAAATCTCAATATCAACGGTTAATAGGTCCTATTGGTGTTTTTTGTACTTTTCGATATAGTGGGTTTAGGACATAACCAACAATGATTTACTTTCATTCATAATAGGAACTTTATGCGGCAAATTCTCAAACCGCTTTTTTATTCAAGCGTTACTTTTATTGCTGTTTGTTTGTTGGTTGCTTACACAATAAAACCTTTCTCATTAATAAATTTTGTTGGTCCTGTAGCTGGTATTAGTACGGCAATTTTACTGGTATGGGGCAATTTTGCATTACTAAGTGTTTTGGCGAGTTCTTTATTAATTTTACTTTTATTTAATTGGTATGGGGAACTGGATTTTAATTTAGCGATTGTTATTTTGATTTATTTAGCGGCGTTGCTTCAATCTTTTTGGGCAAAGCAACTTACTTATAAATTAATAAATAAGCAAAAGTGGGTTGCAAGTCGTTCAACACTTATTTCATTTATGATGAAAATTGGTCCTTTAGTGGGGCTTGTTGCCGCTGTGTGCGGTATTATTGTCGCAATTCTTGATAATAATACTTTTAATACATCATTAGGTTATGCCTTTTTTCGCGGATGGTCGACAAGCGTTTTAGTTTCAGTATTTGCAATTCCTTCATTACTTTTTATTGTAGGAAAACAGAATTTAAACGTTTCAAAACGAGTTTTCGTTATTGTTTCATCTGTGTTAGGTTGTATTGCCATTGGTTTGTTATTTCTTATTTCTCAACAACAACAACAGCATATCCGCAATGATTTATATAAAAAGTCTTTATATGAATTAAATCATGCTTTAGTGAAAGAGATTTCTGACATAACAGCCAAAATCAAGGCTATGACTGCTTACTTCAATAGTTCAGTAGAAGTAAATTTAATTGAGTTTACAAATTATGCTAATGAAATATATCAAGCTGATAGTAGTGTTAAGTTTTTTCAGTGGTCGCCAGTAGTATCAATAAAAGAAAAGTTAGCTTTTGAGCAATATGCGAAGATACAGCTCGGTATTGAGTATTCTGTGATAGCGTCGGATGTTGAACTTCACGTTGAACAAAATGATTTTACACCATTTACTCCTGTACTTTATATCTATCCTGAACAATATAATGATTCCTATTATGGCATTGATTTATATGCAAATAATGCAATTACTAACACAATAACACTTTCGTTAAACCAGCAAGAACCAATCGCATCAGCACCATTCTCACTTAATCAAAAAAATGAGTTGGCACCACATGTTATGCTCACTCATCCAGTAAATAATAGACGTGCGCTTAACACGTTTGGAGAAATGAAATCATCTTCTGGTGAAATTGCTGTTGGTTTTTTAAGTGCAGCTGTAGATCTTGAAACTTTTGTAAATAAATTAATCAACTCAACGTCATCAAAAAATATTTCTATGAATATTATTGATGTGACCTCAGGCGAACGTTATCTCATTTATGGTGATAAATTAGATGTTCAAAATAGGCTAGAAGATGTTGAAGTTATTAACTTTTTTGGACGAAAGTGGCAGTTGCAAATTATCGAAAAATCAACATGGCTTTCACAAAATAAAAGTTGGCAAACTTGGGTAATGTTATTTGGTGGGGTAATTGGTGGATTTGTTTTTCAGTTATTAATATTGATGATGGCTGCTTATTCCATAGAGCTAAGTTACAAAGTGGCTGAAAAAACGCGTGAATTGATTAAGGCAAATGAACTTTCAGAAAAAGAAAATTTATCAAAGGCACACTTTTTACAAATGCTAACTATAGAGTTAAGTGTACCTATAAAATTAGCTGAACGTTTAATTCACAACCAACATGTAGATATTGGTTATAAAAAATTACAGCAATTTAGTGACGTAACCGAGCAACTTAAACATATATTAACGAGTGTTAGTGATTTATCTACTCTCGAAAGTCGTAATAATAAGCTTGATAATCAAGTTTTTGATTTTTCTTATTTTCTTAATCAAATTGAAAATAAGTATCAAGAAAAAGCATTAGTTGCTAGTAATAAAATAAAGTTTTTATTTGATTGTGAACTCCCAAATTTTGTAGAAGCAGATCAAACACGTCTAGAAAAATTACTTTTGGTATTGCAAGAAAATATATTGAAACTATTTTTAGGAAGTGATGTACAAATGTCTATAAAAGCACATTACCATAAAGATTTTGCAACATTATTTTTTACTTGTAGTGCTTTAACACCAAATACAAATATGCCTGTTACTTCATGGTTAAAGAAAGACATTGCAAATTTCAGTACAAGTATGGCTTTAGCAACAGAGCTTGTACATATATTAAAAGGCAATATTAAACTGATATTAGTACCGACAGGGGATATTGTCATGACAATTTCATTACCTATTGGTACTCACTTTCAGGAAAGCGGGCTGAATAAAATAGATGAAATGAATGTTATACCGCTTAACCATAAAGCTAAAGTTTTACTTATAGAAGAACCCTTATCTACTAACTTTGAAACAACACCTTTATTATTAGGGCTTGATTACCAAGTTGAAATAATTGATGACGTTTCTGAATTGTCTTATGCGATACACAATCTTAATTCGAGTATTATTATTATTGATAATGTTACATCAAAACCATATGTGAGCGAAATTGAAGCCTCTTTAAATAAAATGAATGAGGAGGATGCACCTAAAGTAATAGGGATTTATAGAGGTATCGAGTATAGGCAGTTAAGTTCATCATTCAAAAATATCATGAGCGACTGTTTATTGTACCCAATCTCAGCAGAGAGTTTACAAAGTGTTTTAGCTAAAGTGACGCCTAAATAGAGAACCTGATGTAAATACACTGCATATAACGTGATCATAGCGCATAAATTTTTAATAATAACAAACAAGCGTTTTCATGATCTTAGGGCTAATCGAGGAAGTTTTATTTAAGTCACTATCATTTATATTGAAAAGTGTCCCTATCTTTTTTGATAAAATATTGCATTTTTATGACAAGACGCATTTAAAATTCATATTTTTTAGTTAAAAAACATACAATTTTAAGTTAAAGCATTGATTTTTTAATATTAATACTATAACGTATTTTTTGTACTAAAGTTACATGAATAAATTATCGAGTGGGCTAAGTTATTGTGCTATTAGCAATTGTTCAGTTTTCTTGATATGGCAGCTGTTATTTGGATATATAATGAATAAATCGTCATCACGCGGAATTAAACTGACGACGGTAATATTTGCAGTAATAATATTAGCGCTATCAGCAGTAATGAGTAATAGCTCTGTTGCTGGTAACAGGGAAGTTGCAGAAGAACAAACAACTTAGTTGATGTTGTTATAAGAAGAAACCTCGCCTTAGCGAGGTTTTTTATTTACTCATTTTACCGTTTAGCTCGCTCATTCACTATGATGCCCCCTAAAACGCTACTTGACGTGAATGGACAATGAACATAATTAATATAGCATTAATACCTAACGGCTAAATCATTAACTTGAATACTATCAATGATATTTTCTTCTGGCGTTATTGCTGTTGCACTATCTCTGGTTAAGTTAGTAATTTTAACTTTGAAATTACTAACGTTGTAACCCGCATAAATTTTCCCAGTATCTGTAGTAAAGTTATTTAAATGCAGTAGTGTAAATTCATCTCCTAGTTTTACTCCGTGGCGTTTACCTAAATTTAATCTGATTTGGTTACCATTAACACTTAAAATTTTCCCTCGAGTTGGTTGACACATCATATTCTCGTCAACATCTGTAATCGCTTGGGTTAAGATATTATCAATCATCAAGCCATAATCGGTCTGCCAAAAAGTTTGAGAATTTACGTCTACCACTTTTCTTTTATTATGCTGCCAGGGAGCCGAATTGCGATATTCTTTAGTAAATTCTAATTCGCCATCATAACTATTATAAATATAAAGACTTAACTGAAAGTAACGGTTGTAAATCTTGTCTTGCCAAAATTGCCACGTGTTATTGTTAGTATCATCGAAAGAAACATCCTGTATTTCAGCAAATAAAATATATTGACTATCAGTTGAGTCGCCAAGTGCTATTGATAATGTTTTTATATTTTCTTCTTGCATACTGTTTTTATAGCGAGAAAAAGGCGAATTATGTTTTAAAGCAAGTTTAGTGTCTAAATATACGCCTTCTTGCGTCAGTTTATTGGCGAGTTTTTTTATCACACTGCTACCAATATTATATATTCCGCCAATATTTGCTTGCTCTCGATCTTTTAATTGTGCTTTTGTAAGTAATAAAGATTTTCGGTAATCAGCAGAAAAACATTGTTTTTCTTGGGGAAAAATATCTGCGCGAATAGTAACGGTAACAAGGTTGTCTTGATAAGTTTCTGAAACGAGTTCAAAAGAGTTGACATTACCTGTTGCTCGAATGTTTATTTCATCTTGGGTAAGTAAACCATTCACTACTTGTTGTACACTTGATACAGATGCACCGGCAACAAGTAAGGCCTTTTTTAAAGCATTTTCTATCGCCTTAGTGCGAGCTAGTTTTTCATCGCCATTATTAATAAAAGCGTTGCCTTGCGTTTCATACCACTGCCCAATACTACTTGGAGTAAGTAATAAGCTTGTAATTAATAAAACAATCAATCGCATGGTGGTTCCTAAACTTAAAGTGTTGGCGTTAATCTTGTGTTTTCATCTTATATGCATGAACTGTGCCTTTACACTGTCAAAATAAAGTAGGCATAAATAATGCTTTAAGTAAGCCTGTAGAGAGTAAATCATAAAATTAAGTCTATTCGTGTGGCGATAGGGCTAATGACTAAAGTAGGAAATGATAAATGAAAGCTCAATTGATAAAAGTATTACTCATAAGCGTTAACCTTTGCTTTTTAATGAGTTGTTCAAGCGTTTATGATAAACATGTTGAATGGAAAACAGCGAAACCTGAAACATTTCCCGTATTAAAAGCTGTGGGCCAAGCACCTATTAGTTTGCAAAACTCAAGCAATGATACTCAAAAAATGTTGTTGGCAATTAAAGCGTCTAAAATAGCAGCTTATGCTGAGCTAGCGGAACAGGTCTTTGGTCAACAAGTTAATGGTAAAACTAGCATGCTAAACTTGGTTATGGGGGATAATGAACTTAAAACAACGATTAACGGGGTTATTAAAGGCGCAAGGGTTGTAAGAAGTTATCCTGTTGGCGATACGTATACCACTGAGTTAGAACTCGATTTCAAACAAGTTTATGATATTTATATAGGAACTTCACGTCAGAGAGAAATTAAAGATGTTACCTATTATTAGAATCGTATTGATTTAAAATACTATAAGGTAAATACTAAGCTTTTACGTCTAAACTACTTAAACCTCCACTTGTTTTACCTTTGTTATCATAAGTTAAAGATGATTTGTTATGATTTTGTAATAGTGAGGTTTTCATTCGTTCTACAGCTAATTGTGAATGTTCTATTATTTGTCCATTAATTTGATTTTGATCTTTACATTTCAATAAACAAGCTTCTATCTGTGCTAATGTCTCATCAAATAAACCTTGTGCTTTTCCTTGACGGAACTTCACACTTTGTTCTATTTGCTTGTCAAGAGTTTGAATAGATAATAACAATTCATTTTTGACAAGCCCAATGTTGGTCAGTTGATCAGGATCACTTTTAATTAAAATATCTTTTTCTTGTTCAAGAATTAATAGTAACTGTTGCAGCTGATGTAATTGTTGCTCTAATGCTTGTTTTCCATCAAATTCTGTTGTCACAAATATTCCTAATTAATGGTTAGTTTTAGCCAAGTTCATTTAAACTAAATCAAATTCAAATTTAGCAATACTGGCAGCTAATTTTTCTGGATTAACTTTATATTCGCCAGATTCAATTGCTTTTTTAAGTTGGGCCACTTTTTTGGCATCGACTGCAGGCGCAGCTTGTGCCTTTTTCTGCAATTCAGTAAATTGTTTTGCTTGCGGCGTAATTGATACAGAATCTTTACTAGCAAATTTCGCTTGTTCTGCCGACGCGGTGGTCTGTGCAGCTTTCTCTTTAACTTGTGATTGCAAGTCAACGCTTTGTTTGACTTGACTGCCGCTAGACAAGTTATTGATATTTATAGCCATAATTAAATCCTACTGGCAAGTGTTATGAGTTTCTATCATTTTATCGACAATAATAACAAAAACTTGAGTAAATATTATCAATTAATTATTACTTTATGATCATCACTAACCGTACCCGTAACAGTTCGGCCAGAGCGATTGTTCTTTACTCTGATTTGTTCACCTATATTGGCGTCTTTAAGTGCTACACCTTCTGTTTGTATCATAAAGACGGCTGACTTGGCAATTATATCGACATTATCGCCTTTGCATACCACACAAAAGCTACGCGGGCTAATGGGTCTGCCCTTCGTTAAAGTTCGCTTTGCTTTAGCTCCAATAATTTCGTTTATATCTTTAATTGCTTCGCCTCGTAACTCAAATTGATCAATATAGGTGAGCTCAATATTTGTATTATCGAGTAACGAACCTTTGCTAATTGATTGATTAGCAATTAATACGGGTATTTGTGTTTCTACTCTAACAGGTAAAAATAAAACCCATGATGTTGAATCTTCGCAAGATATTTTAACGTTTACGTTTCTACTAGAATTATTTTCAGGTATATTCAAAGATAAGGGGATTTTACATGGTTTAATTTCTATACGTGGATCTATATCTGCAGGCGTAATGACAACTTTTCCATGTTTAGGAGTCTCTATATTTTTTTCGACAAAAGATTTGGCTAAGCTTTTTATCGTTTCACTACTGTAGCTTTGCGCCATTAATGGTGCTTGCAATATGCTAATAAATGAAATTGTTATAAAAATCTTTAATTTGCTCATATTTTTTGTAATCTAGCACTAGGGAAATTGAAATACTCGTCTATGCTTAACAGTAAAGACATTCGTATTGATGATTAGTGTCAATAAATAGACACTTATTTATTTCATAGCATTATACTATCAAGAACTATGCCTGTTGTTGATAAAAGGCGATATTGAAAGAGGTTTATATGGCAGGTATTTTAGACTCAGTTAACCAACGCACACAATTAGTAGGGCAAAATAGATTAGAGCTATTGTTGTTTAAATTAGTTGGACGACAACGCTTTGGCATTAATGTGTTTAAAGTGAGGGAAGTCATGCCTTGCCCTCGTTTAACTAACCTACCAAAGCAAGATGGTTTTATTAAAGGCGTTGCTCATATCCGTGGTCAAACTATTTCTGTAATTGATTTAAGTAAGGCAACAGGTGGCTCTGAAATAACGGATCTAACCAATGCTTTTGTTATCATTGCTGAATACAATCGAAGTGTTCAAGGCTTTTTAGTCGCAGGAGTCGAACGTATTGTTACATTAAGTTGGTCTGATATTATGCCTCCGCCAGAAGGTGCAGGTAAATCAAGCTATCTTACGGCAGTCACTGAGATTGATAACGAAATGGTATCAATTTTAGATGTTGAAAAAATATTAAATGAAATTAACCCGGTTTCTACCGAACTTAGTGAAGGTGTGGCTGATGTTAGTGTTGGCGAAGAGTTAGGAGATCGCGTTATAATGATCGCTGACGATTCAACTGTTGCACGTAATCAAGTGAAAAGGGCGCTTGAACCTTTAGGGCTTAATATGATGTTGGCTAAAAATGGTCAAGATGCGCTTGACCAATTAAAAGCGGTTGATGAAACTTGCACTAGCTCTATTTGTGAAAAAGTTGCATTACTTATTTCTGATATAGAAATGCCAGAAATGGATGGTTATACATTAACGGCTGAAATAAAAAGTAATGAAAGATTAAAGAAAATGCCAGTTATTTTACATACATCCCTTAGTGGGGTATTTAATAATGCAATGGTCGAGAAAGTAGGAGCTGAAGATTTTATTCCGAAATTTCACCCTGATGAATTAGCTACTGCTGTGAAAAAGTGGCTAAAGCCAGGCGAAATTTCTTAATATAGCTAAGTGTTTCTTCAAGAACCACGAGTAAATAAGGTAGGAATATATAGTGTCAGCAAGAGAACTGGATGATAAAAGTTATCATCAGTTTCGAGAATTTCTTGAGCAACAATGCGGTATAGTGCTTGGTAATAATAAGCAATACCTCGTAAAAAGCCGTTTAGCTCCGCTTATGGCTAAATTTAATGTTCAATCATTAAGTATGCTAGTGACATTAACCTTAAGCCCAACCGAGCGGCAATTACGTGCCGCAGTGATAGATGCCATGACGACGAATGAAACGTTATGGTTTAGAGATGATTATCCTTTTGCGCTATTAAAAAATAAGCTTCTTCCCGAATATTCAAAGCAAAAAACACCACTAAAAATATGGTCGGCGGCGAGTTCTTCTGGTCAAGAGCCCTATTCAATTGCCATGATTGTTCTTGAATATATGCAAACAAACCCCGGCTCATTTCCTAGTGGCGTTCAAATTGTTGGTACCGATATTTCTAATACCATGTTAGAGCATTGTAAATATGCTCATTACGATTCATTAGCTTTATCTCGAGGTTTATCCCCCGAACGAAAGCGTCAGTTTTTTGAAAATGGCGACAATGGTATGATGAAAGTAAAAGATCATGTCAAAAAAATGGTAAGTTTTAGGCAATTAAATTTATTAAATAGCTACAGTTTAATGGGACGCTACGACCTCGTTTTTTGTCGTAATGTATTGATCTATTTTTCACCCGAAATTAAAGCTAAAATATTGTCTCAAATACACGGGGTGCTTAATAAAGAGGGATATTTATTTTTAGGTGCGTCTGAATCTTTGTCTGGCCTTAATCAAAACTTTGATATGGTCCGTTGTAACCCCGGTATCATCTATAAAAAGCAATCCTAACACTCCTCATAAATTTATTGGCATAAATATTGAATAATTACTTCCATTGATTTGGAGGTTATTTTTATGGCGATAAGTTTTGACAAAGCATTTGGTATTCACCCCGACAGCTTAAAACTACGTGCAAAAAATGCAGAAGTAATTGCAAGTAATATTGCCAATGCTGATACCCCTGGCTACAAAGCTAAAGGTATGGATTTTAAAACAGCCTTTGCCCAAGCGGCAAGTAAACAGCAAAGCGGCATGTCACGTACTCACGAAAAACACTTTGATGTACGCACCGAAATAAATAATGGTGTAGATTATCGCGTTCCAAATCAACCAGATACAGGAGATGGTAATACCGTCGATGTACAAGTGGAACGAAACTTGTATTTAGAAAACTCAATGCAATACCAAGCAAGCCTACAATTCCTTAATGGAAAAATAAAAGGCTTAAAGAAAGCAATTACTGGAGGGCAATAAAAATGAGCCTTTTTAACGTATTCGATATATCGGGCAGTGGCATGAGTGCACAATCTGTTCGCCTAAATACTACAGCAAGTAATATCGCTAATGCTGATAGTGTTAGTAGTAGTATTGACCAAACTTACCGAGCGCGTCACCCAGTATTTGCCGCACAAATGCAAAAAGCTGCCGCAGCTGGGCAAGATGAATCAGTCAGCGTGCAAGTCTTAGGTATTGTTGAAAGTGATAAACCATTAAATATTGAATATGCGCCTGAGCATCCAATGTCAGACAAGGATGGTTATATTTATAAGCCTAATGTCAATGTTATTGAAGAAATGACCAATATGATTTCTGCATCACGGTCATATCAAACCAATATACAGCTCGCTGAGTCAGCTAAAAACATGCTGAATAAAACATTATTGTTAGGCCAAAGTTAACTAGGAGTTATTATGTCAACAGTATCAGGTAGTAATCCACTCGACGGTTTACATTGGCAAAAAGAACCCGATTACACAGAAACAGAAAGCAATCGTGGCATGTTAACCCAGGCTGACTTTTTTGCATTGATGACTAAAGAATTATCTCATCAAGACCCTACAGCGCCTGTAGATAACAATGAAATGATCTCGCAAATGACTGCATTCTCAACAACGGATGGGGTGCAAACGTTAAATGATCAATTTACTGAATTTGCTTCTTCAATGTCTTCAAGTCAGGCATTACAGGCATCTTCGTTAGTCGGTCGTAGTGTATTGGTAGATGATAATGTTTTTGGTATGAATGCCGGTGACAGTGTTAAAGGTAAGCTTGTGACTGATGAAGCTGCCAGTAACGTTAATATTTATGTTGAAAACACCGCGGGTGAAATTATACAAACGGTACCGGTTGGTAATGTACCTGCTGGAGAGTCCAATTTCACTTGGGATGGTATGGCGTCAGATGGCGAGCCTGCGGCTGCAGGTGCATACAGATTTCGAATTGGTGGCTTAGTTGATGGACAAGCGTCTGAGCTAACGGCAATGACTTATCGTAAAGTTGACAGTGTTACATTAGCTGGATCAGGCGGTAAAATTTTATTAAACCTAAATGGTGGCACATCCATGGCATTGTCAGATGTGGTTGAAGTATCAGATGGTTAACCCGTTAATGTCGTTTTCTAGCAGAGCACATTAGTAAGGTAAAAACAGAATTTTTAAGAGGTGTAATTATGTCATTTAATATAGCATTAAGCGGTTTAAACGCAGCGCAAAAAGATCTTGATGTTTCATCAAATAATATTGCTAACGTTAACACTGTTGGTTTTAAAGAGTCGCGTGCTGAATTTGTTGATGTGTATGCATCGTCACTTTTATCATCAGGTAAAACTAAAGTCGGTGATGGTGTATTAACGGCTGATGTCGCTCAACAATTTTCTCAAGGCAGTATTCAATTTACCCAAAATGCGCTTGATTTAGCGATTACCGGTAACGGATTTTTTGCTGTTGTCCCTGAAATAGACAGTTTAGAAACAACATATACTCGAGCAGGGCAATTTAAGTTAAATGACAGTAACTTTATCGTTAACTCTAACGGCCAGCATTTATTAGGCTTTCCTGTTAATGCTGATGGTACTTCTGCTTCGGTTAGTTTAAGTACTACCGAACCGATTAGAGTGCCAACTGCTTCAGGGGCGCCGCAAAAAACATCAGAAGTGGATATTCGTATGAATTTACCGGCTGGTGACTCATATATTTCTTCTGCTCCAGGCAATTTTGACCCAGATGATCCATTAACCTTTAACTATTCTACTTCAGTGACTATTTTTGATTCTCTGGGTGATAGCCATATTATGACTTATTACTTTGTAAAAGAAGATCCGTCGGTCAGTCCGAATGAGTGGTTAGTTTTTGCAGGTGTTGATGGTACGCCAATTAATTTAGAAGATCCAAATGGTGATGCAGTAGCTGATGGACGTGTGGGGGGGAGTGTTTCTGGTCCATTATCAGGTGCTGGTGGTGTTATCGGCGGTAGATTAGTATTTGATTCATCAGGGGATTTTATTTCTCAGCTTCCTGATTTAGCAAGCGGTGGTTTTGTAACAGAACAATTTGGCTCGGGTATTTTAGCTAATGGTGCTGACGATACCCAAACAGTTGAAATTGATTTTAATCTCGACCCATTACAACCTAACCCAAATGAGCCAACACAATTTGCGTCAAACTTTGAAGTCACCGCGTTAGAACAAGATGGCTTAGCGGTAGGAAGATTAACTGGCATTGATATTGGCATTGATGGCTTATTAAGAGCTACCTACAGTAATGGTACATCTGCGCCATTATCACGTATCGCTTTAGTTAATTTTGCCAATGAACAAGGTTTATCGCAAATAGGTAATACTTCATGGAAGGCAAGTATTAGTTCAGGTGAAGCCTTAGCTGGTGAAGCTGGCTCAGGGACTTTTGGTACCATTAATTCTTCAGCGTTAGAATCATCCAATGTGAACTTAACCACAGAATTGATTGATCTTATTTCAGCGCAACGTAACTTCCAAGCGAACTCTCGTGCATTAGAAGTGAATAACACCATCAACCAAACGATTCTACAGATTCGTTAATATTAATAAGACCAATTAAACCTTTCTAAAGCCCCTTTTTTGGGGCTTTTTTATACCAAATCATTTCCAATACCAAGCTTATTTCCGTCATTTTTTGTTGGCATTTATATTGCAAGGTTCATTGTATTACACATTAATTATTAGGATTCATTATGGATAAGTTGCTTTATATCGCAATGAGCGGAGCTAAACAAAATATGCTCGCCTTATCTGTGAATGCCAATAACTTAGCAAACGCTAAAACTACTGGCTTTAAGCAAGATATGGCGCAGGCTAGAGCGATGCAAGCATTTGGAGAGGGCTTACCTTCTCGTGTTTTTTCTATGACAGAAAGAGCTAGCCAAAATTTTGACAATGGAGCGCTACTAACAACAGGTAGAGATTTAGACATTGCAGTTGAAGGTAGTGGCTGGATTGCAGTACAAGCACCTGGACCTTCTACAGACTTGGCTACACAAGTTGGCGGACAACAACTGGGGCAAGCGGCAAACAACAATGAAGCTTATACCCGTGTTGGTCAACTAAAGTTATCACCAGAAGGCGTGTTAGAAACCATTAATGGTCACCCCGTTATTGGCGAGGGTGGCCCGATAACATTGCCATTGCCGGTAAACAAAATCACTATTTCTCGCGACGGTACTATTATGGTTCAACCTGAGGGTGCGCCAGGAACGGTACAAGAAGAGGTGGCCCGTATTAAGTTGGTTAACCCTGACAACCGTTCGTTAATAAAAGGTAATGACGGTTTATTTAGATTACAAAGTGGTGAACTGGCTGAAGCCGATATTACCGTTAAAGTGGCCAGTGGCACGTTAGAGTCAAGCAACGTGAATCCTATTGGTGAAATGACTGACATGATTTCATTACAGCGTCAGTTTGAGATGCAATTAAAACTCATGAAAACCGCCGAAGAAAATGACTCAGCTGCTGGCTCATTGCTGCGTGCTTTCTAAAACTAATTATTGAGGTGACTTATGAACCCAGCATTATGGATCAGTAAAACAGGCTTAGATGCACAAACCAAAGACATTGCCGTTATTTCTAATAACTTAGCAAACGCGAGTACTATCGGCTTTAAAAAAAGTCGTGCTGTTTTTGAAGATTTACTTTATCAAAATATTAATCAACCTGGTGGTCGAAGTGCGCAAGATACTAAGCTTCCGTCGGGCCTGATGCTTGGCACCGGAACTAAAGTGGTTGCGACGCAAAAAATACATTCACAAGGTGATATGTTAAATACAGACAACCCATTAGATTTGTCTATTCAGGGTGATGGTTTTTTTGAAATATTAATGCCTGATGGTACCTCTTCATATACACGTAATGGCCAATTTACCCGTGATGAAGAAGGTAATATGGTCACATCGGGTGCTGGTTACTTGTTGCAACCGCAGATAACAATCCCTGAAGATGCACAGCAGATAACTATTTCTCAAGATGGAGAAGTGTCAGTTAGTCTTGCTGGTCAAGCCGAGCCTGCTGTAGTTGGTCAAATTAACACTACGAACTTTGTTAACCCAACGGGCTTAGAGCCTATTGGTCAAAATCTATTTATAGAAACAGCAGTGAGTGGGGCGCCTCAAGAGGGAGTACCAGGACTAGAAGGTTTTGGCATGTTGCAGCAAGGTATGTTGGAAACTTCAAATGTAAATACCACTGAGGAACTAGTGAACTTAATTGAAACCCAGCGTGTTTATGAAATGAACTCTAAAGTTATTTCAGCCGTTGATCAAATGCTTAGTTATATTAACCAACAACTTTAACCGGTAAGGAGCGTCAAATGAAATATGCACTATTAGCACTAATCGTATGGATGACGTTATCTGGCTGTGCAAGTACAGAAACGGCACAAATATTACCCAATGATCCTGATTTTGCACCGATCTTACCTGAAATGGAAGAAGAGTCGATTGTACCTTCCGGATCTTTATTTAAGGCCAATTATGTTAACAATATTTATTCTGACTCAAAAGCCCATCGAGTTGGCGATATTATTTCTGTTGTCTTAAGTGAAAGTACCCAAGCGCAGAAAAACGCTAAAACTGAATTGAAAAAAGACAATTCTGCCACGTTAGATCCTGTAATAGGGTTAGGTGGTTCTGCAATTAATTTTAAAAATGATGCCATTCAATTTGGTTTAAATCAAAGCTCTGACTTTTCAGGGGATTCTAAAACCAATCAAGGAAATAGTTTAAGCGGTAATATTTCTGTGAATGTTTTACGCGTGTTATCAAACGGCAACTTGATGATACGTGGTGAAAAATGGATGACATTAAATAGTGGTGATGAATATATACGCTTAACCGGTATTATTCGCGCACAAGATATTAGTTCTGAAAATACTATTGTTTCCAATAAAATTGCCAATGCGCGTATTCAATATTCAGGTACCGGCAGTTTTGCCGAAGTGAATGAGCAAGGTTGGTTGTCAAAATTCTTCAATAGCACTTGGTGGCCATTGTAAACGGGCATAGGCGGTAAATTAAGATGAAATTAATCAACAGTATACTGATAGGGGCATGCCTGTTTCTCGCAAGTCAAACAGCTAATGGCCAACGTATTAAAGATCTAGCTGATGTCGCAGGTGTTAGGCCTAATCAGCTTATAGGTTATGGTTTAGTCGTTGGTTTACCTGGTACGGGTGAACAAAGTCCATTTACAGAACAAAGCTTTAAAACCATGCTGAGTAATTTCGGAATTACTATGCCAGCAAGTTTAAAGCCTAAGATAAAGAACGTCGCTGCCGTTGCCGTTCATGCGGAATTACCTGCATTTAGTAAACCTGGACAAACTATCGACGTTACAGTGTCTTCTATGGGAAGTGCACAAAGTTTGCGTGGTGGTACGCTATTGCAAACCATGCTTATGGGACTTGACGGTAATGCTTATGCGGTAGCGCAGGGAAGTGTTGTGGTGAGTGGTTTAGGTGCTGAAGGGCTGGATGGTTCTAGTGTTGTTATTAATACGCCAACTGTGGGTAGAATTGCTAATGGTGCTTTGGTAGAACGTGAAGTGCAATCGCCTTTTACAAGTGGCGATTATATAACTTTTAATTTAAAAAATTCAGACTTTACGACAGCCAAAAGGCTATCAGACGCGATTAACGACTTTATTGCTGGCTCTGCGCGGGCATTAGATGCAACATCTGTACGTGTTAATGCGCCACGCGATGCAGCAGATCGCGTTAGCTTTTTATCAACACTTGAAAATTTAGAATTTGAACCAGACACTCCGTCAGCAAAAATAATTGTAAACTCACGTACTGGTACGATTGTAATAGGTTCTGAAGTTCGCTTATTGGCAGCAGCTATTACTCATGGCGGTATTACTGTTACCATCAATGAAACTGAAAACATTAACCAGCCTGATGCTTTTTCAGAAGGTGTGACAGCGGCTACTAATCAGTCGATAGTTGATGTTAGGAAAGACGACTCTCGCATGTTTGTTTTTGATCCAGGGGTAACATTAGACACATTAGTTAAGGCGATTAATGATGTGGGTGCTGGACCTGGTGATGTAATGGCTATTCTTGAAGCTTTAGAACAAGCTGGCGCTTTACGTGGAGATTTAGTCATTATTTAATTAATGACTAAATATTTTTATGAGTACTCGTATTGCCGATGCCCAAAACTTTTTAGATGTTAATGGCTTAAATAATATTCGTCAGCAGTCAAAAACTAGTGACAAAGCAGGTAAAGAAGAAGCGTTAAAATCAGCAGCAAAGCAATTTGAAGCTATTTTTATGCAGATGCTGTTAAAAAGTATGCGTAGTGCACAAGATGTTCTAGAGTCGGATAGTCCTTTTAACTCTGAATCTACCAAGTTTTATCGTGATATGCATGATCAACAAATGGCATTAGATATGTCAGACAATGGTTCATTAGGTTTATCAGAATTAATCGTTCGTCAACTTGGTGGAGACAGTGATAACTTTACGCCGCAAAGCGTTTTACGCTATGACACAACGCCAGCTGAACTCGAAGCAATGAAAACCAAGTTATTAGAAAGGGCTAAAGAACGTCAAACTAATGACAACAGTTTAAATCCTAGCTTTATTCTTAAACAAAGAACGCCTGCTATTGAGTCTCAGTCTTTCAGTGAACCCCAAGACTTTGTCAGTGCAATGATAGAACCGGCAAAAGAAGCACAGGAAAAATTAAAAGTCCCTTTTGAAGTCATCATTGCACAAGCAGCATTAGAAACTGGTTGGGGTAAAAAAATTATTAAAAATAGTAATGGGGAAAGCTCAAATAACTTGTTTAATATAAAAGCAGACAAGCGTTGGAGCGGCGACAAAACCCATAAAGAAACATTAGAATATGAAAATGGCGCTATGGTTAAAAAACGCGAACCATTTCGTATGTATGAATCTCTCCAAGATAGTGTTAATGACTATATAAACTTCCTTTCATCAGGGGAGCGTTATCAAGATGCGCTCAAACAAGCAGGTAATGTGGAACAATTTTTGCAAGGGTTGCAAGGTGCTGGTTATGCCACAGACCCTGAATACGCAAATAAAATTCTCGGGACGCTTCGTACAGTGACCAGCCTAATCAGTAAGTAATTAATTTTATTTACTATCAAATAGTTAGTTTAGGTGCGCTTGTAGGAGTGTAAGTCATGACAGTTAGTTTGTATCAAACCGGTGTGAGTGGGCTATTGGCTGCTCAACAACAGTTAGCTACCACAGGGCATAATATTGCCAACGTGAATACTGAAGGCTACAACCGTCAGCGCACTGAACAGAACACATTATTAGGTCATAATTACGGTGGAAATTACATAGGAACCGGTACTTATGTCGATGATATTGTTCGAATATATGATCAATTTGCTTATAAAGAGCAATTAATTAATCAAAGTAACTTAGGCAACGCAGACACATTACATAAAGATTTAACCAATTTAAATCAAGTGATGAGCACAGCAGGTACCTCAGTGATGAATGGTATTGATAGCTTTTATCAAACTATGAATGGTATTGCCGACAATCCGAGTGATTTAGGCCTGAGAAGCATAGCCCTAAGCCAAGCTAATATATTAGCCAGTGATTTTCGTTCGTTGAGTCAAAATTTTGATCAACTTGAAAAATCAGTTAATGGCGAAATAGAACAAATGGTTTCGAAAATATCTCAAATATCATTCGAAATAGCTAAAATTAATGAGCAAGTACTTACAGATTCAGGCATTACCACAAATGGCCAACCTAATGATGTACTTGATAAAAGAGACCAATTAATTCATGAGTTAGGTGAATATACCAATGTATCGGCCATTGAAGATCAAAATGGCGTGATGACAGTAATGATTGGTAGCGGCGCTACTTTAGTCGCTGGTATTACCCCTTTATCTTTAAGTGTTCGTGCTGGCGATCCAGATCCGTTAAAAACAGAATTACAAATTTCAGGTCCTAATAGCACCGTGGCACTGAATGGTGCTGTACTTGGTGGGGCGTTGGCTGCAAAAATGGAATTTCGAGATGAGCACTTGGCCGAAACTAGAGCGGATATAGACCGTTTAGCTATGGCTATTTCTCACTCATTAAATTCGGCACAAAACAAAGGTTTAGATTTAAATGAGCAGCAAGGGTTAAACCTATTTACTGATATTAATACTACCGCGTTAATGGAAGGACGTGTGTTGACCCCTAGTAAAAATAACGGCACGGTATCTGCCAGCGTAGAAATTACCGATTTAGGTCTACTTACTACTGATGAGTATCAGGTTAAATACGATGGTACTAACTACGTGATGACCAATATGAATACCCTTTCATCTACAGTGCTAACATTAACACCACCTAATCGATATGATTCAGGACAAGGGTTTGATTTTGTTATCGACTCTGGTGCTCCAGTGGCAGATGATGTCTTTGTTATTCGACCAGGTGAAAATAGCTCTGCATTAATGAAAGTGACTTTAACCAGTGAGCTGGGGATTGCAGCCAGTTCAGCAGTTGAAGTTAAAACCTCTGAAAATAATGTTAGCGATGGCTTTATGAGTATTTCAGAGGTTTATGACCCTGTTGCAGCGCGTAATTTTACAGATACATTAAATTCAGGATTGACTGTAGATGTTTATGAAAGTGCCCCTGGTACTTATACATATCGTGTGTATGACTCTGGTAACCCACCACCAGCTCCTACTATTTCCACAGGTACTTTTGCCTCAGGGAGCAGTGCTTTAGTTGATTTACCTCCTTTGCCATCGAGCCCTGCTTTTCAAATTGAGATTGGAGGAGATCCTATTGGGCAAGGCTCATTAGCTCGTGAAACCTATACAATTGTCGATGCCTTTGGAATAGGTAATGGTGATAACGCAGTACAAATGGCGTTAACTCAAGAGCAAGGCATATTAAATAATGGTAAAGAAACATTTGGTCAGGGTATGGCAATATCAATTGCGGGGGTTGGCTCTAAAGCAAAGTCTGCGGAGTTGGTTGCCAGCACAGCCGAATCATTATACACACAAGCCTTCAATCGAAATCAAGAAATTTCAGGGGTAAACCTAGACGAAGAAGCTGCCAACATGTTGAAGTTTCAACAGGCATATCAAGCGGCCTCACAAATTATATCTACGGCAAACACTCTGTTTGACACCATATTAAATGCTGTACGCTAGGAGTTAACTAATGCGAGTTTCCACACAACAGTTTTATTTTCAAAGTAGTCAGCAGTTAAGTACTAAGCAATCGATGCTAAATGATCAAATGAAATATATATCATCAGGTAAGCGAGTACTTACAGCTAAAGATGATCCTGTCACATTCGGCACATTATCTGGCTATAAAGATGAATTAACCAACATTGATAAATATCAGCGAAATCTTACTCAAGCAAAAAATCGTAATAGTTTACAAGAAACATCGTTTGCTAATGCTGAAAGTTTAATGCAAGAGCTCAAAACATTATTTATTAATGCTAATAATGGTACTTTGGCTGACTCTGATCTTAAATCACTTGCCGATCTAGCAACGAATAGCTTGAATCAAATGCTTGATATAGCAAATACTAAAGATGAAACGGGGGGGTATATTTTTTCTGGTTATCAAATAGATCAAAAACCTTTCTCTTTACATCCTGGTAACAATGTTAGCTATTTAGGAGACAATGGTACTCGTGAGTTACAAATAGCCAAAAATGTCATGGTTGATATTAACCAGGCAGGTGATGATGCATTTCAAAATGTAGAGAATGCTATTGGTGACTTTAAAGCTAATTATATTAATAATACTTCAGGTATTGCGTTAAACCGAGCTGTTATTGCTACTCCAAGTAGTTATGATCCTGCAACTAATCCACCTGACTATAAGTTTTCGTTTACGTCAACCACTGATTTAACGGTTACTGATGGTAATGGTGTAGTGGTATACAATACTGCAACATATACCGCTGGGCAAACCATTGCCTTTAACGGTATTGAAGTTGAGCTAAGTGGCAATCCATTGCCGGGTGATGAATTTGATATGACCCCAGAAAAAGATATTAGTATTTTTGATACTATTAAAGCGGCGATCGATTGGATGAATGTAGGGGCTTCACCAGTAAATACTGTACAACATAACGTTGATTATGGAGATATTCTGACACAACTTAACCAAGCTTTGAATCACACTACTTCTCGCAGAACTGAAGCTGGTGTACGTTTAAAACTTATAGAGACTCAAGATAACAGTCATGCGGAAGCCGCATTAAACTTAGCTTCTGGACGATCTAACATTGAGGATCTAGATTTTGCAAAAGCGATTTCAACCTTTGAACAATCACAAGTTGCTTTACAAGCAGCGCAGCAAACCTTTATTCAAATAAAAGGCCTAAGTCTATTTAATTACATATAAAATTAAAGTTGGCACAAAGTATGCTTTTTATACAGAGACTGCACCGTGGCAACACAGTGACAATATTTTGTATAAGTGGTTCTAAGTAACGATTGTTATCAGGATTTGAGCCACTCCCTATAACTTAGGAGATGATAGCAATGGCTTTAGTCGTAAATAGTAATATCTCATCATTAAATGCTCAACGTCAGTTGAATCGTTCAACAAATGACTTAGGTGAAAATTATCAGCGTTTATCTTCTGGTAAACGTATTAATAGCGCAAAAGATGATGCCGCGGGTTTACAAATTTCGAGCCGCTTAACGGCACAAATTAATGGGTTAAACCAAGCTTCTCGTAACGCTAACGATGGTATTTCTTTAGCGCAAACAGCTGAAGGTGCATTAGATGAATATACCAATGCATTACACCGTATGCGTACACTTGCAGTACAAGCTTCGAATGGTTCAAACAACACTGGTGACCGTGCTGCTTTGAATGCTGAGTTTCAAGAGCTTTCAACAGAGCTAACGCGTATAACGAATGATACCGAATTTGGTGGTGTTAAGCTACTCGATAGTAGTTATCAAGAAGCATTTCAAATTGGTGCTAATAAGGGACAATTAATTACTATAACAATTAGTAAGAAATTGAGTGCAGGTGGTGTGAGTGTTTCACAAGGTGTATCTACTTTTACCAAGGCACAATCTGTTATTGCCAAAATCGATGAAGCATTAAAAACGGTTAACAGCGTTCGAGCTGATTTAGGTGCTAAGCAAAATCGCTTTTCGTCTGTTATTCGTAGTAATGATAATACATCAGAAAACGTATCAGCATCACGTTCAAGAATAGAAGATACTGACTATGCCTCTGAAACAGCTAAGCTAGCTCGCTCTTCTGTATTGCAACAAGCCTCTAGCTCGATGTTGGCACAGGCAAATCAACAACCACAAATAGCCTTACAGTTATTACAATAGTTAAAAATAGTTCATAAATTTACATTTTTAGCTTAAAAAACCCTCTTCTGAGGGTTTTTTTTATCTTAATAAACAGCGGATTGAGCTGTTTTTTGATTTTTTATCATATTTTTCAGGGAAAAAATTAAAGATTTATTTTTACTGTCCGATAAAGTTCTCAAGAAAGGTGAGTTGTTAAACGCGCCTCATAGTTTAAGTAACTGAATGGGTCTTTACCCCTAGGAGCATTATCATGGCTTTAGTAGTAAATAGTAATATCGCATCATTGAACTCTCAACGTCAGTTGTCTCGTTCGACAAACGACTTATCAGATAACTATCAACGTTTATCATCAGGTAAGCGTATCAATAGTGCACGTGATGATGCAGCTGGTCTTCAAATCTCAAGCCGTTTAACAGCACAAATTAATGGTTTGAACCAAGCCTCACGTAACGCAAATGATGCGATTTCATTAGCGCAAACGGCTGAGGGTGCGTTAGATGAATACACAGGTGCGTTACAACGTATGCGTACCTTGGCGGTACAAGCATCAAATGGATCAAACAATGCAGATGATCGTGCAGCACTTAATGCTGAGTATAAAGAATTAACAGATGAATTAACTCGAATTTCAAATGATACAGAGTTTGGTGGTGTTAAATTACTTGATAGTAACTACAAAGAAGCTTTCCAAATTGGTGCCAATAAAGGGCAGTTAATCACTATTGAGATCAGTAAAGATTTAACTGCTGGCGCTGTAAGTGTAGCCGGTGGTGTAGCTACTTTCACAGGTGCACAGTCAATGTTGACTAAAATAGATGCTGCGCTTAAAACCGTTAATGGTGTACGAGCTGACTTAGGTGCTAAGCAAAACCGTTTTTCATCAATTATTCGAAGTAATGATATTACCTCAGAAAATGTATCTGCCTCACGCTCACGTATTGAAGATACTGATTTTGCAGCGGAAACAGCGAAACTAGCTAGAAGCTCAGTATTACAACAGACATCAAGCTCAATGTTAGCGCAGGCTAATCAACAACCTCAAATAGCGCTGTCATTATTATAGCTACAATGAGTCAACCGTAGAGCAATATAATGGTACTCAATAGAGTGCCATTTTTTTTTTAACTTAAAAATTAATAATTATTTGAAGTGGTTTAAGTTCAACAGCAAAAACGCGTAATTAAAATTATTTTTGATTTTTTGCTAAAAAGATTAAAGAAATACATTGTCTAACCGATAACGTGTTTATAAAGGTGAGTTGTACAAAATACTCAATGATTTACTAACCTAACGGGTATGTAGCCCAGGGAGCATTAACATGGCTTTAGTCGTCAACAGTAATATAGCATCATTAAACTCTCAACGTCAGTTGTCACGTTCGACAAACGACTTATCAGATAACTATCAACGTTTATCATCAGGTAAGCGTATCAATAGTGCACGTGATGATGCAGCAGGCCTTCAAATTTCAAGCCGTTTAACAGCACAAATTAATGGTTTGAACCAAGCCTCACGTAACGCAAATGATGCGATTTCATTAGCGCAAACGGCTGAAGGTGCATTAGATGAATACACAGGTGCGTTACAACGTATGCGCACCTTGGCGGTACAGGCATCAAATGGGTCAAACAACGCAGATGACCGTGCGGCACTTAATGCCGAGTATAAAGAATTAACAGATGAATTAACTCGAATTTCAAATGATACAGAGTTTGGTGGCGTTAAGTTACTTAATAGTAGTTATAAAGAAGATTTTCAAATTGGCGCCAACAAAGGACAATTAATCACTATTGAGATTGATGATAATTTACAAGCTAGTGCTGCTGGTGTTGCTGTTTCTGTAGGTATTTCTACTTTTACTCACGCCCAATCTATGCTTGTTCAAATTGATGCTGCGCTTAAAACCGTCAATGGGGTACGAGCTGACTTAGGTGCTAAGCAAAACCGTTTCTCATCAATTATTCGCAGTAACGATATTACCTCTGAAAACGTATCTGCGTCACGCTCACGTATCGAAGATACTGACTTTGCCGCAGAAACTGCTAGACTAGCAAGAAGTTCGGTGTTACAGCAAACATCTAGTTCAATGTTAGCTCAGGCTAATCAACAGCCTCAAATAGCATTATCATTGTTATAATTACGACGATAAAAATAAAAAGGCACTCTATTGAGTGCCTTTTTTATAAAAAATAAATTATTTTTAATCAAATAGTTATAAACTTTTGTGTATTTATTAAACTTTTTTTATAAAAAATATTAAAGAAAAGTTTGATGTGTCCGATAAAGGGATAAGAGAGGGTGAGTTGTGAGACGAGCCTGATAAATTAACTAACCGTATGGGTTGTTACCCCTAGGAGCATTATCATGGCTTTAGTAGTAAATAGTAATATCGCATCATTGAACTCTCAACGTCAGTTGTCTCGTTCGACAAACGACTTATCAGATAACTATCAACGTTTATCATCAGGTAAGCGTATCAATAGTGCACGTGATGATGCAGCTGGTCTTCAAATCTCAAGCCGTTTAACAGCACAAATTAATGGTTTGAACCAAGCCTCACGTAACGCAAATGATGCGATTTCATTAGCGCAAACGGCTGAGGGTGCGTTAGATGAATACACAGGTGCGTTACAACGTATGCGCACCTTGGCGGTACAGGCATCAAATGGTTCTAACAATTCATCTGACCGTGCGGCACTTAATGCTGAATTTACAGAATTAGCATCAGAATTAACGCGTATATCCAAAGATACTGAATTTGGTGGTGTTAAATTACTGAATACCTCTTACCAAGAGGCGTTCCAAATTGGAGCGAATAAAGGTCAATTAATTACTATTGCAATTAGTGCCGATTTAAGCGCCGGTGGTGTAAGTGCAGATATTGGTGTGTCAAACTTTAGTAAAGCACAAGCGCAGATAGGGGCTATTGATACAGCATTAAAAACAGTTAATGGTGTACGTGCCGACTTAGGTGCAAAACAAAATCGTTTTTCATCAATTATTCGCAGTAACGATATTACCTCTGAAAACGTATCTGCGTCACGCTCACGTATCGAAGATACTGACTTTGCCGCAGAAACTGCTAGACTAGCAAGAAGTTCGGTGTTACAGCAAACATCTAGTTCAATGTTAGCTCAGGCTAACCAACAGCCTCAGATAGCATTGTCATTGTTATAATAACGGTAAAGTTTTTTATAAAATATTACAATGGCATTCTTATAGAGTGCCATTTTGTTTTATAACTTAGTAGGAGTATATTATGGTTAAGCCTGTATCATTGGATAACCCACTTACGAATCAATTTTCGGATATGGCACCGAATACTTTTAAAGCAACTCAAGAGGCCGATGTTAATAATAGTAAAGATCATACTAGAGCTGCATCAACAGCTCACAATGAAAATGTAGCGCTTAAAAATGTACAGGAAATACAAGTTGAAAAAGCAGAAAAAAAATCTCTTGAAGAACTAGAAGAGTCTTTCGCTGAAATATCTGAATTTATGAATATGTATAATCGTAATGTCAATTTTTCGATGGACGAAAAATCGGACAGAACCATTATTAAAGTTTTCGATTCTGATAGTAAAGAATTAATTAAACAGTTTCCTTCGGAAGATCTCGTTAAGTTAGCTCAAAAAATTAGAGAATTAAGACAAGATGTTGACTTGAAATCTGGCATATTTCTTGATGAAAAAGTTTAACATCAATTTGCAACAAAAGTATTAATAAAGGTGTTGTTATGAATATTACATCAGCAGGCATAGGTTCAGGATTAGATTTAGAAGGCATTATCACGGCATATATTGATGCTGAAGCAATTCCTCAAGAAATTCGACTTCAAAATAAAGAAGAACGATTAACTACTGAGCTTTCTGGTGTTGGTCAGTTTAAATCAGCACTTTCAAACTTCGAATCGGTCTTAAAAAAATTAAACTCTCCTGAAGATTTCAATAAACAAATTAGTGAATCAAGCTCTGAAGATGTTGCAGTAACAACCAATGGCTATGCAAGCAATGGTTCTTTTTCTATTGAGGTTGAGCAGTTAGCTCAGGGTAGCCGTAGACAATCCACCGCATTCGCCGCGTCAACCGATACTGTAGGTACTGGTACTTTAACATTTACTGCAGGAGCAGATAGTTTTGATGTTGATATTGATGGTGCAGATGATTTAAGTGCTATTCGTGATAAAATTAATGAGCAATCGAGTAATTTTGGTGTTACTGCAAATATTATTAACGTACAAAGTGGTTCTTATCTTGTTTTTAATTCTTCAGCCACCGGTGATGCTAATAATTTAACCATTTCTAGTTCAGATGTCTCCTTAGATGCTATTTCAACTAATACCACACAAAGTGCAAATGATGTGGCTAAAAGTGCGCGTGCCTATGTTGACGGTAATTTAGTTGAACAAGACACTAATGAGTTTAAGAATATTATTGAAGACGTCACTTTCACTGCACAAGCTGTTAATATGGGGAATCCTGCGGTTATCTCAATTAGTCAAGATGAAGAGAACGGATCTACATTAATTAATGAGTTTGTTGATGCCTATAATGCCTTACGTGGTACTTTAGATGCATTGGGAAATGCTGAAAATGGTGCTTTAGCGTTTGATGCTAATGTTCGTCAAGTTAAGTCCCAATTAAATACCATTGTTACAGATACTGTGAGTGGTCTAACGGGTGGTAATAAGAGTTTGTCAGATATTGGTATTACTATAGATAAAACAGGGCTATTAGAAATTAATCCTATTGGTATTGGCACCATGAAAAGTGGTACTGAGAAACTTGAAGATGCTTTAAAATTTAATTTACAAGAAGTTGGCGAGATTTTTGCTTCATCTAATGGAGTAACGTCAAAATTAACAACGTTAATTGATAGTTATAATGGTAGTGATGGTACACTCACTATTAGAAATACAGCATTAAGTAAACAAGTTTCTGGTATAGCAGATGAATATACGGCATTAGAAACTAAACTACGAGATTATGAAGACCGACTTAGATCTCAGTTTTCATATTTAGATTCAACAGTTGCTTCTTATAATGCTACTGGTACTTGGTTGGCCTCTACTTTAGCAAGTATGCAACCGAAAAATTCATAATAGTGTCTCGCGTTGAGAGACGCTAGGAGCGAATCATGAGAAAAAATTTAAAAGCATATAGTCAAGTTAATATTAACAGTACGTTGCTAACTGCTGATCCACATCAAGTGATATTAATGATGTATGATGGGTTACTTGAAAGTGTTGCAAAAGTTAAAGGGGCCATTGAACGTAAAGACTTAGCGGTTAAATCACAAATGATTACCAAAGCCGTCAATATATTGTCAGCTTTAGACAACTCTTTAGATGCTAAAGCAGAACCTAAGATTTCAGCGACATTTTCAGATTTATATCAATATTGTATTAACCGATTAAATGACACTAATATTACGTTAGATATTTCAGGATTAGATGAGGTGGTTGAATTATTAAAACCCCTAAGAGATGCATGGCAATCAATACCTGAATCTTCTAAAAAAGAAGGGCTCGATTTACTCAAGAAAAAAGATGAGCAGTCAAGCGTAGGAGCTTAATGTGTCGTCTCAACTTTCCTTATATCAGCAGATAGAACAATTATCTGCTGAAGTTGTTGCTTTGATTAAAGAAGAAAAGCTTGAGTTTGTTAGTGAAAAATTAGCTCAACGTTTATCACTAATGAAAGCGTTAAGTGAAAACGTCTTATCTCAAGGGAATAATGATAGCAAGGAGAAGCTTCGACAATTTTTACTAAAGTGTCAGAGTGAAGATACACAACAGGTTAAGCTTTTGCTAGAAGAGCGTACTAAAGTACTAGCTGATAGTCAGAAGCAATCTAAAATAAAACAAGCAGTTAACGCCTACCAACAATTTAGTGAGTCCTAATTTCTAGTGTTTTTAAATTTAGTGTAACTGAGCTATATAAGGCATTAATTCATACTGTATTATATCCGCATAATACAACCTATCATCGCGTTGTTGGGCATCTAACATAACATTCAAGATATTATTCAAATGAGGATTATCGATTGAATGTTGTATTATATATTGGTTGAGAATATCGATAAATGTAATCGTTAATTGATGGCTTTTAGCTAAATGTCCTAAACGTAAGCACTCGGTAAGTTCTTCCCCTAGTAAAATAATATCAGGTAATGAAATTAATTGTTCCAAAGTGTAGTACCTTCAATATATGCGCCATCTAAGCTTCCATTTTTAAAATTAACCTTAGGATGTTTTAAAATATAGCGTTCTAACTCTCGTAAATAACTTTTTAAACTAGCCATTGTGGGGATCCGCTCTCCATAGCCGTTGATAACACTTTCTTGGGCATTGCCTAATGCTAACTCATGTGAAGCTTTAGTCTTATTATTCGTTTTTGCATGACTTTGATTATAAGTAAAGGCAAAGTCAGTACCTAGTAATACAATTGTTTTAGCTTGTAGATAAACAGCAAGGTCAATGGCTGGATGCACAACACTGCCAGCACAATATAATTGTATTTTAGGATACTTATCGATAAGTTCCTTATACATAGGTGTCGGACTATAACTGCATAGTCTAGGCCCTGGCCAATAAGTAAGTACCTGGCTTTCAATGTTAGGAAAATAAACGAGTGTTGTATTTTCTAAGAGCTGAGGATTTATGTCTTTAAAAAACTGATAAGCGGTATAATCAATAGATACAACAATATTTGGAATAATATCCCGTTCTAATAATACTCTCACACTTGCATCAACAGCGATAATAAAGGGTTGGTGTAACGCAAGGTAATTTAAGTGCTTTTCAAGCGTAGGACCTGCGGCGGCAATAAAAATCTCTGAGTGAGTTGCTTTGGGTAAAGTAGAAATATCTGCATCTTGCTTAACGAATGCTAGATTATCTTGAATAGGGTCGCATTGATGTTTTTGTCGTTGTTGATGCGTTTTATTAACGAAATCATAGTTTAGTTCAATTTGAACTTTATCCGCGAGTTGTTCACCGTCGTTATCAGCTAACTTTAATTCTGCAGGATTAACACAAAAAGGAACGCTAATTTCACTATTTTTTGTTGCTAGCAATAATTGTGTGCGCTTGTCTTCTAACCATTGCATATCTTCAATAGCCTGTAAACTATGAATAAAAATAGCTTTATTGAGTATTACCACGTATAGCTTTCGTAGCGCTTTATTTTGGAGTAATAAAGTTGCTGTATCTCCTAACGCTGGCCCATATATCGTCGCTTCATTACTATGACTAGGTATTTGTTTTATTTGTAACTGTGCTTCTGCTACTCGATCATAACTGCTAGTGAGTTGAATACCATTAATCGTTAACGTACTTTCTACAACGTCGACATTTACTGTATTTTCATTTGTAGCCATTAATACATCAAATAAATCTGGCCATCGTCGGCTTATTACTTCAAAGTTTTTTGGCAAAATAGTTGCTGGCATAAACCCAATGTTCAAAAGTTATAACGATTAACATATTCTAATGTAATGGTTTTTGCTATTCAATGATGTAATTTAGTTGCTTAATTAAATTGCCTAGTTAGAATTAAAAACAATATAGAGTAATTCGTTCTGGCAGACATATTGCTTAGTTTTTCTTAATTGTATTAAGAAATTAAACTGACAGTAACAAGGTTTTTATACATGAGTCATTCACACAACGAACAAGTAGTTTTAGTTACTGGGGCAGATGGCTTTATTGGCTCACACCTCGTGGAATTATTATTATCACAAGGTTTTAAAGTTAGAGCACTTGCACAATATAATTCTTTTAATCATTGGGGCTGGCTTGAAGATGTTAAAGCCTGCGATAAATTAGAGATTATTACCGGTGATATTCGAGATCCGCACTTTTGTCGTCATATTACGCAAGGGGTAGATATTGTTTTCCACTTAGCAGCATTAATTGCTATTCCTTATTCTTATGTCGCGCCTGAAAGTTATGTTTCAACTAATGTAATTGGTACATTAAATATTTGCCAAGCAAGTCTCGATAATAAAGTTACTCGGGTTATTCATACATCTACTAGTGAAGTTTATGGCACAGCACAATATGTGCCTATAGATGAAAAACACCCCCTGCAAGCACAGTCGCCTTACAGTGCCTCTAAAATTGGCGCTGATGCTATGGCGATGAGTTACTTTAATGCCTTTGACTTACCATTAACTATTGCTAGACCTTTTAATACCTATGGACCAAGACAGTCAGCCCGTGCTGTGATCCCTACCATAATCACTCAAATAGCCAACGGTCAGAAACAAATTCAACTGGGCGATGTTAGCCCAACACGTGACTTTAATTATGTGAGTGATACATGTCGTGGCTTTCTTGCATTAGCGCTGAGTGATAAAGCCATAGGAAAAACCATCAATATTGGTTCTAATTTTGAAATTAGTGTAGGTGATACTTTACATTTAATTAAAGAACTTATGCAAAGTGATGTTGAGTTTGTTGTTGATAAACAACGTATACGTCCCGATAAATCAGAAGTGTTCCGTTTGTGGTGTGATAACACTAGTATTCATGAATTAACAGGGTTTACTCCAGAAGTAGATATTAGGTCAGGGCTTACGAAAACCATCGAATGGTTTGTTCAAAACCCAAATTTAGCTAAATATAAACACGGTATTTATAATGTGTAATTATCGAGCTGCACGATGAAAAAAATAGCTGTATTTACCGGCACTCGAGCTGAATATGGCTTGTTAACTTTACTGCTTAAGGGGTTACAAGCAAGCGATGAAGTTGAACTTCAGCTGTTTGTTGGCGGTACACATTTAATCGCTGAATTTGGTTATACCGTTGAACATATTATTCATGACGGTTTTGACATTACAGAGCGATTAGATTATTTACTCCCTGCAGATACACCTTTGGCGGTTAATCAGTCTATGGCGAAAGCGCAAATGCTTGCTGGTGAATGCTTTGTAAAACATCAACCTGATCTACTTATTTTATTAGGTGACAGATTTGAAGCGTTAGCAGTGGCACAAGCCGCGACAATTTGTGGAGTACCTATTGCCCACATACATGGTGGTGAATTAACTGAAGGAGCGATGGATGAGGTCTTTCGTCATGCACTTACTAAATTATCTCATTGGCATTTTACATCAACAGAAGTCTATCGACAGCGGGTTATCCAATTAGGTGAACAGCCAAATACCGTAGTTAATGTAGGGGCGCCAGGCATTGATAATATAAAGCAACTGCCTTTATTGAATTTAAAAGAATTAGAACAAAATTTAGCTATTAAGTTAAATAAACCGTATTTTCTAATAACCTATCATCCAGAAACGTTATCTACAGAAAACCCCGTAGATGCCATTGCTAATTTATTTACGGCGTTGGATAAATTTCCTAAATATAACATGATTATTACTTACCCTAATGCTGATGCTAAAGGTAGGATAATAATGACAGCATTAGAAAGTTATACTAAAGCTCAACCAGAGCGTATATTTTTGTTTCGCTCTATTGGGCAACTTAATTATTTGTCAGCGATGAAGCACTGTGCTGCTGTTATCGGTAATAGTTCTAGCGGCATAATTGAAACGCCCTCGTTTAACATCCCGACGATCAATATTGGCGATCGTCAAAAAGGGCGGATCGCTAGCGATAGTGTTATTCAGTGTGGTAATTGCTTCGGCGAAATTTATAACAGCATTACACAAGCGTTATCTCCTGAATTTCGCCAACGTATTGCTCATATAGATAACCCTTATGGTAACGGAAATGCCTGTGAAAAGATGTTAACGTATATTGTAAATACTCCACTACCTAAGACAATAAAGCGTTTTTATGATCTTAAGCCGTTAAGTGTCTAAGCGCATGACTTGAGTAACAATTATGAATGAATCAATTAACACGAGAACATTAATTATTGCGGAAGCTGGCGTCAATCATAATGGTGATGAACAATTAGCTTACCAATTAGTTGATGCTGCCATTTCGGCAGGTGTTGATATTGTAAAATTTCAAACATTTAAAGCGGAAAACTTGGTTACCAAACACGCAAAACAAGCTAATTATCAACAGCAAAATACCGAGAAAGAACAGAGCCAATATCAACTGCTTAAACAATTAGAGTTACCTTATGAAAGCCATAAAGCGATAAAACATTATTGTGACGAAAAAGGTATCGAATACTTATCTACTGCATTTGATAGTGATAGCTTACGCTTTTTAGTTGACGATATGCAGTTAACACGATTAAAAATCCCATCAGGCGAGTTAACTAATACACCATTTGTACTCGAACATGCTAGAACTGGTTGTGATCTGATCGTTTCTACGGGGATGGCAACTCTAGATGAAATAGAGCAAGCATTAGGTGCAATTGCCTATGGTTATTTATATGGCGACCAAGATACTGTTCACCAGGATGACAATGAAATATTATCACTTGAAGTGTTTAGTCAAGCTTATCAAAGTGAAGCGGGTCAAAAATTATTATCTGAAAAAGTCGTTTTACTCCATTGTACAACTGAATATCCAGCACCTTTTAATGAAGTTAATTTAAATGTATTAGAAACATTACGTACAACATTTAAATTAGCCGTAGGCTACTCAGATCATACCCAAGGTATCATTGTGCCTATTGTAGCAGTAGCTAAAGGTGCAAAAATTATTGAAAAACATTTTACTTTAAGCCGAAAATTTGAAGGACCTGATCATAAAGCGTCAATTGAACCACATGAATTGACGGCAATGGTTGAAGCTATTCGTGTTACAGAACAAACACTTGGAAGTAGTATAAAACAGCCAAGCCCTTCAGAGTATAAAAATAGGGATGTTGCGCGAAAAAGTATCGTTGCAATATCGCCTATTGCTAAAAATGAAACATTTAATGAGCATAATATTGGTATTATGCGCCCAGGCAATGGTATATCTCCGACAAACTATTGGCAGATTTTAGGTAAAACCGCTGAGCGATCATTTGCACGTGGTGATTTAATAGAGTTCGATAATCTATAAACACCCGTTGACTATTAATAACTGGTTTGATAATTGCTAGAAATATTGAATAGAGTAAGTTGACATTTTTTCGTTTAACAACTTTTCTTTAATAATAAAAGTGCTTGATTGATAAATTACAAAATGATGTTATTTTTTTAGCTGAAACCTATGATTAACTAGTGATATTTCCGCTGTTACAGTTTATAAGTTAATTGGTTAGCAGCAGCGCATGAATTTGTAGTTAGCGGAACCTTGAATGAAGTTTGGAGAGGGTTAAATGAGTCATAACTGGCAAAATATATTAATAGCACCCACGACTACAATGGAACAAACCATTAGTGTAATCGACAAGGGCGCAATGCAAATGGCTCTAGTTGTTGATGAGAGTAATGTGTTACTCGGTGTTGTAACTGACGGCGATATTCGCCGTGCGTTAATTCGGCATCAAGGTATGGATTGTCTAATTGCCGATGTTATGAATAGCACACCCTTAGTTGCTAATGCAGGGACTTCTCGTAATAAGCTCCTTAATTTAATGAACTCTCGTGGTCTTCATGCGATTCCGTTAATCGATAATGGAAAATTAGTTGGGTTAGAAACGTTGCAACATATTGTAGAGCGTCCTAGCTTTGACAACCCTGTGTTTCTTATGGCTGGTGGATTTGGCACACGACTCAAACCGTTAACTGATAATTGTCCTAAACCCTTATTGAAACTTGGTGATAAGCCCATTTTAGAAACCATACTAGAAAGTTTTATTAGTTCTGGTTTTCATCAGTTTTATATTTCTACTCATTACATGCCTGAAGCTATTCACGATCACTTTGGTAATGGTGAAAAGTGGGGGGTAAAAATTCAATACGTACATGAAAAATACCCTTTGGGGACCGGTGGAAGTTTAGGTTTACTACCTGAAACCTTACCTGATCTTCCTATTATTATGATGAATGGTGATGTGTTAACAAAAATCGATTTTGAAAAGCTACTTAATTATCATAATCAACATTCACCGGTTTGTACTATGTGTGTACGTGAAGATGAATATAAAGTTCCTTATGGTGTGGTCGAGGCAGAGGGGGCTAGAATTACTAGCTTAGTAGAAAAACCCACACATAAATATTTCATTAATGCAGGTGTTTATGTTGTGAGTAAAGCTATGATAAACGCCGTAGAGCAAAATCAAAAAGTGGATATGACAGAGTTGATAGAAGGCTATATTCAAAATAAACAGTATGTTGCAATGTTTCCAGTACATGAATATTGGTTAGATATTGGAAAAATGGTTGATTTTTATCAAGCGCAAAAAGATGTAATGCAAGGTGGACAGTTTAATGGTTGATAAAATTTTAGCAATAATTCCTGCAAGGGCAGGTAGTAAGCGTTTACCCGGTAAAAATAGTAAACAATTGTGCGGTAAACCATTAGTAAAATGGACCATTGAAGCTGCACAACAATGCGAAAGCATCGATGAAATTATTGTGAGTACAGATAGTGAAACCATCGCAGAAATAGCAAAAGACAGTGGTATTCCAGTCCCTTTTTTACGACCAGAAGAAATTTCAGGTGATACAGCGACAGCAATCGATGTGGTTAAACATACTATTGATTATTACCAAAAAATAGGACGAACCTTTGATTATGTATTATGGTTGCAACCAACTTCTCCGCTGCGCTCTAGTACTAATATTCAAGAAGCAATAGCAACCTTAAAAACTAAATCTGCCGAGGGTGTGATAAGTGTGTGTGAATGTGACCATTCGCCGATGTGGAGTAACACACTAGCGCAAGATGGCAGCATGAAAAACTTCTTATCAAATTTTGTTAAGAAAAATCCTCGTAGCCAAGCCTTACCCACTTATTATCGCTTAAATGGTGCAATTTATATTGCTAAGGTTGAACCGCTATTAGCACAAGAGACTTTTTTTCTTGAAGAAAACTTGTTTTCATATGTGATGAGTCGAGAATCATCTATCGATATCGATCATCATCTCGATTTTAAATTGGCTGAGTTTTTATTAACAGAACGTACCGAAAACTAAACAATTGACATATTCTCTAGTTGTTTATAGGATACGAGAAGCAAAATTATTTTTGGTGAAATTAAAGGACTAATTATGAAAATCAACTCGTTAAATAATTTAGCTATTATCGCTATCATCACCGCATTATCGATTGCTGTAATATCATTACTTTTAAATAACCAACAACTGACTAAGCAGAATCAAATAATAAATACACAATTAACGCAGGTACTTAAAACCTTAGAAAAAGTTGATGAAAATGCAACAAACACAGCACGTCGTATTGAATCAATAGAACAACAGCTTAAACCTAATCTTCATCAGCTCTTAGCTAAAAACTAACTTAAAATATAACTAACAGTCGGTTAAACGAAGAGAATAACTCTCCGTTTAACCGTCAAAATACTTAACCTACTTTAATGGCCAGTGGTCCTGCTTCTTTGACTGGCCTTAAATTAAATGAGGTTTTGGGTTCAACTACTGGCGATAAGTGTTGCTGTACCGGTGCCCAGTGTTGCTCAGACAAGTCTAACAGACGTAACTCTTTTAAATAGACTATCTGTTGTAAACCAAGTAACTGAACAGGTGAAAACTTTTGAGAAATAGTTGCTGTTATTTTACTCGCATCACCAAGGTCCATAATATAGGCTTCTAAATCCCCATTATATTGCGCTAAAATTGAATCTTTATAAGCGTAATACCATTCTGAACCCGGATAAGCGGTAGCAAAGTGAGGCTTAGCGGTGATGCCTAATTCGATGAGGGCATTAATCGTATTGCGGACACTTTCAAAGGTTTCTTCAGGGAAGCCAATAATTATATTGGGAATAGGTTTGATTCCTGATGCCAAGCAAGTAGCAATACTTTGCTTATTTTTACGAGCATTAGAGCCTTTACCTAGATTTCTTAAAATATAAGGATCGAATGACTCAAGTCCATAAACTAAGTGAGTACAACCAGCTTCATACATCAATTTTAAGGTATCCGGCCGATGTAAGCCTGCATGCGAGGTGCCATTCCAATGAACGCCTTTACAGTTTTCATCATGAGGGATGCCTTTTTGACGACAAGTAGGTTGTAACCCTGCTTCAATCCACTTTGCACAAAGTTCTTTTAGCCATGTGCCTTTACTTGCAACATCCATTGTCATCAAATTTTCATCAATAAATGCGGCAAAATCTATATCGTAAGTGTCATATAAATGTTTGACCATACTCACGATATAATCAGGGCTGTGATAACGAATATTACGACCATAGGTAAAGACAACATCATTCTCACCTTCTTCGTTTTCTTCTATTAACATGTCACCCGTTGTACCTAAGTGCCAACAATATTTACAGGTTAATCCACAACCAAAACTACCATTAATATCCATTCGGCGTTTAGATGTAAATGATTCTTCACTGAATAAGTTAGCAGAGTTTGCAAAATAAATATCAAGTGGGAATAACTCCCAAGCTGGCCAAGGTAAGGTATCTAAATCATGAATGTTAGGGCGTACAGGGGTTAAAAAACTTTTGCCAGTTAAATCACGGTGAATAACACCCAAGACAGTGGAATAGTCGAAATCTTTATTATCTATCTTTTCTAGCACGGCAGGGAAAGTTTCAAATGACTCTCCAATACAGCCAACGTCAATTTCAGGCAGCCATTTAAAAATTTCAGTAGGCATACTTGTTAGAAAGCCACCACCAGCTATTAGTTGGGCTTTAGGCGCAGCCTGTTTGATTAATTTACATGCTTTTTTTATATAGTTGTAAGTAGTTGTAAGGCCCCCAATACAAACAGCATCCCAATCATCGGCTTGGCACACTTCTACAATAGTTTCTAGAGGCAGACGATGTGCATTTGCATCATAAACTTGGACTAAATGTCCTTTCTTCATAGCTATTGCTGCAAGTAGGGCTATACCATAAGGAATATGACGAGGGACATCTTCTTCACGTACCACAGGATTGATAAATAAAATTTTAGCCATGAGTTAGAACCCTTTGTTTAAAAAAACATCAAATGGGATGCAGTTAATACTATTATCACTAGCAAAAAGCGTACCTGATTCGGAACAATTATAAGTATTGCCTGCTGAGCGACTATGAAGATCAAGAAAATTTTTACGGTACCAGTAATAAGTCGGATCCGTATAAAACTCTTCGCCTGTTAATGGAAAAGTGAATCGCGGGAATAGTTGTGCTAGCTCTTCCGGAGAATTAACAAACTCTTGCAATTCGTAATACGTCTGTGTCATTTCTATCGGAGTATCACTGTGGTAACCCAAATCCATGCCTGTTATGCCTATTTTTGGTATTTTTAATATGGCGTTAGCAAAAACCCAAGCGGCAGTTCCAACTGTACCACCAGTATTCATACATGACTTTTTATTAATATTATAAATTTGTCGAGTTAAGCTTTCAGGGTTTTGTGGAGCATCAACAATAGGGTTCCACCAGTACATATCAAAACCAGCTTCTCTGGCACGATCAACAACATTTTTTGGTGCTGATGAACAAATAATAAGTTTAATTTGAGAGGCGTACTTATTGATCAATTCTATATTTTCTTGGTTCTCTCTAATTGAATTATTTCTAAATTCAACATCGAGGTCTTGTCTAGAAAAATAATCATCGTGGCGGGTATTTTCTTCAAAATCATTATCACCAAACCAACGAACCATTCTAGTTGGATGTGGATCTAAAGTTAGTACATAGTCTGGAATGATGCCATTTTTTAAACATTTAACCAATGAACCATCAACGACAACAACACTACCGTTATAATTGGATGCTTTAAGTTTTTGTAAAACATTATATTTATGCAAACTAGGACCTGCACTGACAACAATAGCTGAACGTTGTTTTAGTTCAGATAAAGGAGGCAAGTCTTTAAAACTTTTTTTACAAAAAGGCAGATTGTTTTTGGCGTTGACGATAAGGTCGTTACTATGCCAATTTTTTCCAATATCAGTAATTTGTGAAACAACATCGACAAACTTTGTATTTAGATTATTCTGATCCATAAATCACCATATGTAGATTTAGTACGAGTAGAAAATTAAAGCCAATACTTTAGCCAGTATAAATCTAGATTATTACTTTTCTTAAACTAGGGTTTAGAACTTAGTCCTATTATTCCTCACCATCCCAGGTTAAATCGGTACGTTCAACATACACCATTGAACCGCCAATTGAATTTAATGCTGCTTTTTTGAATGCTTGTTGTGTGCTGTCTTTTTCAGTATTTTCTTCAGGCTTTTTAACTTCTTTTTTTGTCGTGAAGTTACCTTTTAATAAGTTGCTCATGGATATTCCTTATTCTTAGTCAAATATTTTAATCTATAAATTTATATCGGCGTATTACATGTTTCCATTAGGGATAACTATTGTAAACTGTCGAAAAACTGTTGTGCTTCAATATTGCTTGGATCGAGTATTTTTACTTTTTCAAAAGCTTCTTTAGCAGGTGCTATTGCATTATTTTCCAAATAGAGATTAGCCAAAGCTAACCATACTTTTATATCGTGGCTTTGTTGTTCTAAATACCCTAAATAAACACTTTCAGCTTCCGTCATTTTTTTATTAAGTTTTAATATAGTGGCATATTGTGGCTGATATGCGGGTGTTAACTCGGCCAATTTTTTAAGTGAGTTTTCAGCTTGTTGATAATGGTTTAAATCTATTTCTAAAACTGAAATTTGGATGAGTTCATCTTCAGATAAATGCTGTTCATCCAACAGATAAAATTTGTCTAATGCTTCTTGATAGTGGCCTTGTAATAAAGCTAAATAACCAGAGCACAATAAAATCAATTGATCTAAATTTTCATGTTTTTGTAGTGTGTTCTTATTATGTTTTTGATTATATTCTAGTTTTTTAAGGTTTTCGACTAAAGATGCTAATCCATCACTGTTTTTTGCATTGAACATGTAAACAGCTTTTCGGTTAATGCCCGTTAAACTACTTTGTTCTTGCGTACGTTTTAAATGATATGTATCTGTATTTTCTAATACCTTAAAGTATTCGTCGATTTGAGTATCTAGTTCTTTCTTATCAATATCATTAAGCTCTTGATAAAGTTCTGGATTTTTAATTTTCCAGTGGTGAGCGCGGCCAAAATGATGTTCGCTGCGCCATAGTTGGAATATTTCATGGTAATCTAATTGAGGTTGTGTTTCTTTTATACGTAATTCAATTTTTTTCTTTGCAGCAGTTAATAAAGGCTTTAACTCATTAATATTGTCAATGAAGCATTGATAATACGCTCTGCCAACTTCCTCCATTTCTTCATCAGACCACTCTAAGTCTCCGTCAGTTCGAGCAATTCGAATAAAACGATGGATACCGTATTTTTTTAAAAAAGTACTTGTTTCTTTATAAGTGGTATTTAAGGTTTCTTCTGCTTCATCAATACGTTGTTTGATATTGGCATTTTCGAGTTCATTGTCGTAGGTTTTATATAAATTACTATTGTCGATGATTGCTTGTTCAACAATTGCTGTTATTTCGTCAAACTCATCTACTAGACGATCTATATCATTTGTTACATCAGTAAATTGTTGTGTACTTATTTTACTGTATTTGTTTTTTATTTTGTTGATGATAGGACTTATTAAATCTTCTTTAGTAAAGTTAATATCATCAAAATTTGCTAATAGAATGCTGTCTATTTTTGCTGCATTGGGGGATAGGTTATACAGTTGAGCACCTTTTTTAAGGGCTTGTTTAGCTTGGTCTTCAATGGTTTGAGTCGCATGAATAAAAGTCAACATGGTTTCTGCCATTTTACCGCTGTATGTTTGCACCCATTGTTCACGCTTACCTAAAACAGGGCCAACCTTTGCTTCATTACTACCTTTAGCATGGGTATTACCATCGCTGGAATAACATAAATCAACGCCTGAAAGGAAAATTCGTTTGAAGCCAAAATCAACAGCCGCAGAAATTGCGGAATTAGTCACGGTTGGACCGGCTAAATGAGTATTGTCTTTTGATAGCTCACTTGGCCAAGGAACTCGTAAACCATCATGAAAGCTTACACCCCGCCATTGCCCAAGTAGAACAGGCACTACATAAGTTGAGTGTAAAAATATAGACTCATCGGCCATTTCTAGCATTTCTTTACTGACATCAAAACTAACTTCGTGTGGGTCAACTGAAATGACAAAATGCGGTGATATATTCTCGCTAAGCAAACGCTTAGCAATTCGAGAAACCGCAATGATTACTACTTTATTTTCAAGTGAATTCAGCTTATCAATTATTTCGTCGAGAGAAGGGCCCCCACCTAAAATAATACAATCCATTCCTTTAAATTTATCTTTTAAAGCAATCATGGGATTAAGATTATCAGCTAAATTTATAATTTGTTTAATAACAAATGGTGAGCGATACAAGCTCACCATTGTATAATGTTGTTGGGTTTCTAATTTTAAAGAAATCTCAGTATTCGCTTGATAATAATAGTCATCAAAGCCGTCATTGGCTGCTAACGATTTTATATACCTAACGTTGTCAGTGTACATATAAGCTTGCAAATTAAATTTTTCGGCTTCAACCTCCCAAGTGCTAAGTGTGGCGAAGGCTACGTTGTCATGCCAATCGGTAAAGCTTAATTGATTTTTAAGGTTTTCAAGAACGTGTTCAGAGTCAATAAATAGGTAGCGAGAACCTTTTGCAAGGCCATGTTCTAATACATAATTGGTTAAGAGACCTGAATCACACCCTAGAATAATATAAAAATAATCTTCATCCCATAGACGTTTGTCATAGAAATTATCAAAGATAATTTTTGCACTATTCTTTTCGAAGACATTGCGGTTTACTGAATATAAATATGGATCGTCGAATTTACTTACCTGATATTGTTCGAATTGCGCTTGTCTTTCGCTCATAAAAAGTCCTAATTACTTTATTCAGCTTTCTCTTCTTAACCTGAGGATATAGCATTGCGACGTTAAAAAGAATATTGATTATTGTAAATCGCTATTATTAATGAGTAAAAGCAAATTACACGCCAATTGTTGTATAAATAAATTCGTTAATTTCGTCATTTTATCGTTATAAATCTATTGTTTAGTCAAATAAATGACAAATTGGTGTCAATTTTTTGTTGAAAGATTATCTCTACGGGTTAGAATCATTACATAATTAATATAAATTGTCGGTTTTTCAATCTATTATGCAAGGTCAAAAATATATTTTAGTTGTTGATAATCAAAGCTCTCGACAAGAGCAATTAGCAACCGTTCTTGCATTTATTGGAGAGCATTTTTATTGCTGTAATGAAGATGAAGTTGAGCAATATTTTGCAAGACATGAAAATATTCTCACCGTGATACTGTCTGGTAACGTATCAGATAATTTAGCCGATATAGTTAAAGCTCACCCTGCCTGTCCTTTTATCACCCATGATGTGGTTGATAAACATGCAATTATTGATCGTGTTAATTTGTTGGGTGATGTAACTACCCCCTTAAACTATGCGCAACTGACTGAGATGATCCATCATTGTCATCAGTATCATAATAAAATGCCGAATAAGCGCGTTAAAAATGCAGGTAATAGTTTATTATTTCGCTCATTAGTTGGTGCTAGTAGTGCCATGCAACAAGTACGTTTCTTAATTGAGCAAGTGGCAAGTACACAAGCGAATGTATTAATTTTGGGGGAGTCAGGTACAGGTAAAGAAGTAGTTGCTCGCAATATCCATAATTTATCTGAGCGACAAAAAGGTCCTTTTGTTCCGGTTAATTGTGGCGCAATTCCACCTGATTTATTGGAAAGTGAATTATTTGGTCATGAGAAAGGGGCATTTACTGGCGCTATTTCTACAAGAAAAGGGCGATTTGAGTTAGCTGAAGGCGGTACTTTATTTCTTGATGAAATCGGTGATATGCCACAGCCGATGCAGGTCAAACTCTTACGTGTCTTACAAGAAAGAACCTTTGAACGTGTTGGCGGAGCAAAAAGCATTAAAGCTGATGTTCGTATTATAGCGGCTACTCATCAGCATTTAGAAAGCATGATCAAAACCAATGAATTCAGAGAAGATTTGTATTATCGATTGAATGTTTTTCCTATAGAAACACCTTCATTAAGAGAGCGTAAAGAAGATATTCCTTTGTTATTACAGGAGTTAATTACACGCTTTGAGCATGAACAGGGTAAGTCAGTCAGGTTTACTGAACAGGCTATTGCTTCATTACAAGAACATGATTGGGCAGGTAACGTTAGAGAACTATCAAATTTAATTGAGCGCATGATCATTATGTTTGGTGAGCAAATCGTTAATGTAAGCGAGTTGCCCGCTAAATATCGTCATATTGATGTGGAAGAATATCAGCCGCAATACCCTGAAGAATTGCAAGAACGTGAAGCTATTAATGAGTTATTTGCGGGCTTTGATTATGACGACGATGATTCATTTGAAGATGACGCATTTGATGATGAAGAAAATTCTGAGACTACTAATAAAGCGCTTGATTTACTGCCTAATGAAGGAGTTAATTTAAAAGAATTACTCGCTGATATAGAAGTGTCTATGATCACCCAAGCGTTAGATAAAAATGATTGGGTAGTGGCGCGATCGGCAGAGTTATTGGGTATGCGTCGCACGACGTTAGTTGAAAAAATGCGTAAATATAATCTACAAAAAAACTGATATAAAGAAACGTTAGTGGTTTCTCTATACTTACAGTTTTAACCCCTCTCTTATCCTTGGGTATTGACAACTCCAGCTTGTTTAAGCCAATTATTTGACATAATCAATTACTCATAACTCATACTTTAAGTGTATGTTTTATAGGTGTTTTTGTTGTGGTATGAAAAGTGCATTGTTTGGTTGTTATCGTTAAATAGGTAAGAATTATGACAGTGGCATATTCAACAGAATCCAATAGCATTAATCAATCTCCTTTGCTTAAATCTGCTCAGGTGTCTATGCGTTCGCCCAAATATTATAATGACACCTGTACATTACAGCGTGAAAGCTACCATGGTGAATTAGCATTATTACGTCAGCAATCGGAACAGTTGGCACAAGTTATTAATGTTATGCCCTCAGGTATGGTGTTGCTTGATGGCGATGGCATTGTTATAAAAATTAATAAAATAGCGAGTCAGTTACTTGATGAACCTATTTTAGGACAGCCGTGGTTTGATGTAATTCGTCGTTCATTTAAACCTAGAGCAGATGATTGGCATGAAGTTTCACTAAAAGATGGTCGTCGAGTGAAGCTTGAAATTACCCCTCTTGTTGATCAACCCGGTCAATTAATACTTATTACCGATTTAACTGAAACTAGATTATTGCAAGATAAGTTAGGGCAATTGCAACGTTTGTCTTCTTTAGGGCAAATGGTCTCTAAGCTTGCTCATCAGATAAGAACCCCTTTGTCCGCGGCAATGCTATATGGAGCTAACTTAAAAAATAAAACGTTAAAAACAGAAGATAGGGAAGCCTTTCAGCATAAATTAATGTCGAGATTAGAAGATCTTGAACAGCAAGTAAACGATATGTTGTTATTTGCTAAAAGCGGTAAGCAGCAAGTAGTTGAGCCCATTTCTATTAATCAATTAGTGTTAGAGTCAAGTAACAGTGTTGAAGCGTTAATTAAAAAAGCTAATGCAAAACTGATTATTAAACCTTGCCCTGATGATTGCCAAATACTAGGTAATAAGCGCGCTCTTAGTGGCGCTATTGTAAATTTAATTCACAACGCCTTACAAGTGATCCCAGATCAAGCGGAAATTCGCATAGAATCTCGCTGTCATAATGAACATGCCTTTATCAGCGTGATAGATAATGGAAAAGGTATAGAAAGTGCGTTAGCCAATAAAATATTTGAGCCGTTTTATACCTCAAGAGTAAATGGTACAGGTTTGGGACTTGCAGTGGTCAAATCGGTCGTAAATGCTCATCAAGGTGATGTTCAGTTGCTAAGTGATGCTGGTGAAGGAGCTCACTTTTGTATGAAGCTTCCCTTGCTTACTGAAAAGGTAAAGCAAGAAGAACAACAGCATTCCCATGAATTTATAAACAAAAACATGTTTAAATCAGCGTCGTAGGAGAATACTTATGAATCAAAGTAAAATCTTAGTGGTAGAAGATGATGCCGGATTAAGAGAGGCATTAATTGATACTTTGGCCATTGCTGGTTACCACTGTATTGAAGCTGAGTCTGGTGAAGAAGCTTTACTCTTATTAAAAAACCATCAGATTGATTTAATTGTTAGTGATGTACAAATGGGCGGCATGTCAGGGCTTTCATTGCTTAAATCCATCAAAAATACCAATGCACAAATTCCAGTATTAATTATGACTGCATACGGCACTATTGATGATGCTGTACAAGCAATGAAAGACGGTGCTTGTAATTACATGGCAAAGCCTTTTGCACCTGAAGTTTTACTTAATATGGTCAATCAATATTTGCCATTAAATATTAATGATGGTGAAGATCCTATTGCACAAGATAAACAAAGTATTGAATTACTCAACTTAGCACGTAAAGTGGCCACTACGGATGCTTCAGTTATGGTGCTTGGTCCTAGTGGTTCAGGCAAAGAGGTACTTGCGCAATATGTACATAAACACTCAGCTAGAGCACTTAAACCTTTTGTGGCAATTAACTGTGCAGCTATACCTGAAAATATGCTAGAGGCCACGTTATTTGGTTATGAAAAAGGTGCGTTTACTGGAGCTGTACAAGCATGTCCGGGTAAATTTGAACAGGCGCAAGGCGGCACAATTTTACTTGATGAAATTACAGAGATGGATTTAGGTCTACAAGCAAAAATTTTACGTGTACTTCAAGAGCGTGAGGTTGAGCGACTTGGCGGGCGTAAAACAATTCAATTAGATGTGCGTGTTATTGCAACTAGTAACAGAGATCTACGTGAAGCAGTAAAAGAAGGTATTTTTAGAGAAGATTTGTACTATCGTCTAAATGTATTTCCTTTAACTTGGTTACCATTAGCAGAGCGTCGCGATGATATATTTCCACTAGCAAAACATATAATTGAACGCGTTTGTCAAAAAAATGGGAAAGTTATACCGGATTTTACCGCATCAGCACGTAGCAAATTGATGGCTTATCATTGGCCAGGTAATGTTCGTGAGCTTGATAATGTAATGCAACGGGCACTTATTTTACATAGTGAACATAAAATTGATGCGGCAGATATTTTAATTGAAAATTTTGATACTGCAATTGTTACCGATCCTGTTGAGTCGCAGCTAACAGAGGATAAATTAGGTAGTGAATTAAAATTACAAGAGCATCAAATTATTTTAGATACTTTACATGCTTGTCATGGGAGTCGTAAAGCGGTAGCCGAACGATTAGGTATTAGCCCACGAACACTACGTTATAAAATTGCACGTATGCGAGATAGTGGAATCCAAATCCCAGCTTAAGTTAAATACATATATTTAAGAGATGTTTCAAATTTTTAAATGACACATAATCAATAGGTTAGGTGTCATTTTTTATTGTCTTTACTATTTGGATTTCTTGGCATCAAGCTTGCTTTACTACTCTTAATCGTTAATTAAACAATAAATTGACACAAGAGAGTAGGTTATGGATATCAAAGCAAATTCACTCTATACGCAAATGCAAAGCATGTCGTTAGAAGCAACAGGAAAACGTTTTCCTGTAGAGGCTAATAGTGATCTCGTCAATGCCGTAACACCTGCAAATAATTCAACATCTAACTTTGCTTCAATGTTAAAAGATGCGGTTAATACGGTTAATGAACTTCAACAAGAGACTGGGGCTAAACGCACCGCCTTTGAAATGGGCGATCGTAGTGTGACGTTAGCTGACACTATGATAGCGGCTTCAAAATCAAGTGTCGCATTTGACGCAACAGTACAGGTTCGCAATAAATTTGTGGAAGCCTACAAAGAAATAATGAGTATGCCAGTTTAGTGTTACTAAACAACGCAATATATAAGCATCAATTGAAAGCGGAGACGTAACGTGGCAGATACCAATACAGCAATGGTTTCATCAGATACTAGTACAGATCTAGTTGTCAATGATAACGATAATGGCGAGTCAGATATTGAGGAGCAAAAATCAGGTTTTGCTGCAGCAATGGGCAATGTTGATGTATTGCGTCAGCTAACTTTAATTATGGCTTTAGCTATATGTTTAGCTATTGCTGTATTTGTTATCTTATGGGCAAATCAGCCTGAATTTCGCTTCTTATCTAAACAGCCTACCGAACAACTCATCAAAACCATGGATTTTCTTGATGCCAACAAAGTTGAATATATTCAAGAAAATAACACTATTTCAGTTCGGGTTGATGAATATCAAAATGTAAAATTATTACTTGCTCGTGAAGGTTTAGATGAACAACCTGAAGAAGGTAATGAAATTATTATGCAAGATATGGGGTTTGGTGTAAGCCAACGCTTAGAAAGTGAGCGCTTAAAACACTCCCGAGAACAGCAATTAGCAAGAACAATTGAAGAGCTACAAAAAGTATCACGTGCTAAGGTGTTATTAGCAATTCCACGTGAAAATGTTTTTGCAAAACGTAAAAGTTCACCTTCTGCAACAGTTGTTTTAACTATGCAAAGAGGAAGATTGTTATCAGAAGAAGAGGTTGATTCTGTCGTTGATATCGTTGCGTCAGCTGTTCAAAACCTTGATCCCAACAGAGTGACGGTAACTGATCAAAATGGTCGCTTACTTAATTCAGGCTCCCAAGACTCGATTTCATCTCGTTCAAGAAAAGAATTTGAAATAGAACAAAAACGTGAAAAAGAATATATGGATAAGCTTGATACCATATTGATTCCCGTCGTAGGTTTAGGTAATTATACCGCGCAAGTCGATGTAACTATGGACTTTACCAATACTGAAGAAACACAACGTCGTTATAATCCAGACTTACCTGCACTTCGTAGTGAAATGAAAGTAGAAAATAATACTATTGGGGGGGCTTTAGGTGGTATTCCAGGCGCGTTAACTAATCAACCTCCTTTAGATTCAGATATTCCAGAAAATGCAGGTGGTGGCCAGCAAAAATCAATGCCCAGTAGTAATCATTTAGAATCGACTAAAAATTACGAGCTTGATGAATCTATTAGTTATGTTAAACAGCAAACAGGTGTTATTCGTCGTATTAGTGTGTCGGTTGCATTAGATTACATCAATAATGTGAACGCTGAAGGTCAAGTAGATCAATCACCACGCTCAGTACAAGAACTGTCAAATATACGTCGCTTACTTCAAGGTAGTATTGGCTTTAATATGCAAAGAGGTGATACTTTAGAGGTGGTGACATTACCATTTTCTCGTATTGCTGAGCCTGAAGTTGTCGAACCTGAATTCTATGAAGAACCTTGGTTTTGGAAAGCCTTAAAGTTAGGCATGGGCGGTTTAGTCATCATTGTGCTAATCTTAGCTGTAGTGCGTCCGATGTTAAAACGCTTAATTTATCCAGATCAATCGCCATCTGAATACGGTGACAAATCACTTGATAGTCATATTGATTTAGGTGATGAAACCATGGATATGCTGACATCAGAGTTTGATGCGGGAGCTGTTGGTTTTGCACCAGATGGTAGTTTACAGTTACCAGACCTTCATCGAGATGAAGATATACTAAAAGCGGTTCGTGCTTTAGTGGCTAACGAACCTGAATTATCGTCGCAAGTTGTTAAAAGTTGGTTGAACGAAGATGAGTGATGAAACCCAAACAATGACTGCACCGGTTGGTTTTGATGTTGATAAATTAGACGGTACAGAAAAAGCTGCCATTCTGCTATTAAGCTTATCAGAAGAAGACGCTGCGCAAATTTTAAAGCACCTTGAGCCAAAGCAAGTTCAGCAAGTTGGTATGGTCATGGCGGCTATGGAAGATTTTACTCAAGAAAAAATCACCGCAGTCCATAAGCTGTTTATTAATGAAATTCAAAATTTCAGTACGATAGGGTTCCAAAGCGAAGAGTTTGTTCGTCGAGCTTTAACAGCGGCATTAGGTGAAGATAAAGCTGGTAACCTAATAGATCAAATTGTAATGGGAGGCGGAGCTAAAGGTTTAGATTCATTAAAATGGATGGACTCTAAGCAAGTAGCTAATATCATTCGTAATGAACATCCTCAGATTCAAACCATTGTACTGTCTTATTTAGAACCAGAACAATCAGCAGAAATTATGAGTCAATTTGCTGATAAAGTGCGCCTTGACCTTATGATGCGCATTGCTAATTTAGAAGAAGTTCAACCAGCCGCTTTACAAGAACTAAATGAAATCATGGAAAAACAATTTGCAGGTCAGGCGGGTGCGCAAGCAGCGAAGATGGGCGGCTTAAAAGCTGCTGCTGATATTATGAACTACCTTGATACTAATATTGAGGGCGTATTAATGGATGCAATTCGCGAACATGATGAAGAAATGAGTCAACAGATTCAAGATTTAATGTTTGTCTTTGAAAACCTTGCAGATGTCGATGATAGAGGTATTCAGGCGATTTTACGTGAAGTTCAACAAGATGCACTCATGAAAGCAATCAAAGGTGCTGACGAAGTGTTGAAAGAAAAAATAATGAAAAATATGTCTAAACGTGCCGCGGAAATGATGGCTGATGATTTAGAAGCCATGGGACCTGTACGTATTAGTGAAGTGGAAGCAGCTCAAAAAGAAATATTGTCAATAGCTCGTCGCTTATCTGATGCGGGTGAAATTATGCTAGGTGGTGCCGGTGGTGGTGATGAATTCCTATAACTCCTGTCAATTATTCGTAAATAAAAGTTGTTAAGAAAATGAAAAACTTCAATTCAAACAACTCATTAGAACAGGTAGTAAAGTTATCTGATGACCAAGACCTTGATGTGTGGTCGTTACCGGATGTCACTCAAGAGACATCAGTGGAAAATGAAAAAACCAATGCATTTGGTAAAAAATCTACTTGGGTTTATGAACCACCAGAAGTAGATGAGCCGGTACTTGCTCCGTTAACTGCTGATGAAATTGAATCAATCAGACAAGCAGCCCATGAAGAAGGCTTTAATCAAGGGAAAGAAGAAGGTTTTACTGCCGGCTTTGAGAAAGGCCTGAAATCGGGCCATGAAGAAGGTGTGACTAAAGGACATGAAGATGGACTAGAACAGGGGTTAGCGCAAGGAAAAGAAGAAATTGAAAAACTAACTCAGCAGTGGCAACAACTTATAGAGCAGTTACATCAGCCTATGAAAGTGGTAGAAAGTCATGTTGAACAGCAATTATTGCAACTAGTAGTCAAACTAACAGAAGCTGTAACTTTGCATGAAACAAAAATGAACCCTGAAATTATTCTTTCAGCGATAAAAGCAGGTATGAAAGCCCTACCTGTTCAAGAAGCGCAAACTCAAATATTATTGCATCCCGATGATATCAAGTTAATTGAAAAAGAAGTACCTGCTGACGTTATTACTGAGCAAGGTTGGCGTTTATTAGCAGCCCCTCAACTTACCCCAGGTGGTTGCCAAATAGAAAACAGCACATCCAATATCGATCTCACTTTAGAAACTAAATTAAAAGAAGTGTTGGACTCATTTTTGCAAGATGCTTTACATCAGTAAAAATGACATAAACGTCAAAAAACTACGGTCTTAATTTAATGTTTGATATCCAAAAACTGACTAACCGACTTGATAATTGCCAGCGTTATGTGCATAAGCATCAACTGTCTGTTGCTGGTCGATTAGTGAGAGTTGTTGGTTTAACATTAGAGGCCGTTGGTGTAAAAGCATCTGTTGGTAGCCAATGCTTAGTGGAAACTGCGCAAGGCGATTTGATCGCAGAAGTGGTTGGATTTTCAGGTGATACTACCTACTTAATGCCAGAAATAAGTTTACGCGGTGTATTACCAGGTGCTCGCGTTGTACCTGTTAGCAGTAAATCTCGCGTACCATTGTCTATGGACTTACTCGGTCGTGTTATTGATGGGGTAGGTAAACCTATAGATGGTAAAGGACCTATTAAAATTGATGAAGCAGCTTCTTACAATACGCAACTTATAAATCCTTTAGCTAGACGAGCAATAAGTGAGCCTTTAGATGTCGGTGTACGTTCAATTAATAGCTTTCTTACGGTAGGAAAAGGTCAGCGAATGGGGTTATTTGCTGGTTCGGGGGTTGGTAAAAGTGTTTTGTTGGGGATGATGACTAAAGGTACTACTGCCGATGTAATTGTAGTGGGTTTAGTGGGAGAGCGTGGCCGAGAAGTAAAAGAGTTTATTGAAGAAATATTGGGAGAGCAAGGACGCACTCGTTCCGTTGTTGTGGCAGCGCCAGCTGATAATTCTCCTTTAATGCGCTTAAAAGGTTGTGAAACGGCAGTACAAATTAGTGAGTATTTTCGTGATCAAGGGCTTAATGTATTACTACTTATTGATTCTTTAACTCGATATGCACAAGCACAGCGTGAAATTGCTTTAGCAGTAGGAGAGCCACCAGCAACTAAAGGTTATCCACCATCTGTCTTTTCAAAGTTGCCACAATTAGTAGAACGAGCGGGAAATGGGGGTGTTGGTCAAGGCTCAATAACTGCATTTTTTACGGTTCTCACCGAAGGCGATGATTTACAAGATCCTATAGCCGACGCTGCTCGTGCCATTTTAGATGGTCATATCGTTTTATCACGAGACTTAGCTGATGCAGGACATTATCCCGCAGTTGATATTGAAGGTTCAATTAGTCGAGTAATGCCAATGGTTACTAGTGAAGAACATCAGCAATTAGCAAGACAGTTACGACAAATGTATTCGTTATATCAACAAAATAAAGATTTAATTTCAATTGGTGCTTATACACGTGGTAATGACCCTAGAATCGATCATGCAATAGAGCTTAACCCTGTGATTAATTTTTTCTTACAGCAAAAAATGCATGAAGTTATTCCATATGATCAAAGTCTTAGTCAGCTACAAGAAATTTTACAGGCAGCACAAGCTCATGCCCAAAGCAATGCTAATAAGCCGGTAAATTAAGAATACTATGTCATTACAACAGTTAAATATTTTATATAAATATGAGTACGACAAAGAAAGAAAAGCTGCACAGCAATTACAAATAGCTGAGCAAGACTATCAACAGAACTTATTACGTCTACAAAATGTTGGTGATTACCGTTTAGAATATATGAGAAGGCTAGATCAAAGATCGCTTGAAGGAATTGATAGTGCAACCTATCGCCATTTTCATGCTTTTATCGCTAAATTAGATAACGCCGCTGAGCAAGTTGAAATAGCTATAAAACAGGCTAAAGCATTAGTTGAACAGCGTAAAAGTCAATGGTTAACACAGCGACAAAAAGTGAAAGCAGTAGAGCATTTACAACAACAAAAAATAAAAGTACAAGAAAAAATTAATAATAAACGTGAACAGAACATGCTTGATGAATTTTCAACCCAACAGTATGTTCGTCGTGGTGTACGCTAAAGTAATTTCTTAATGATAACTTACCTTTTTATACTGGAAATAAATAATGGAACGATAATTGTATAGCTAGTGAGGAAGGCAAGTGAATAGACTGAGTTTTACTTGTTATATTGTTACTTTTTGTTTTTACTTCATTAGAAGGTTTGTTATGTCACCAATGAATGTTTTATCCATAGATAGTATACAAGCTACTGATAAATCAACAGTTAGTTCTAACTCCTCTTTAGGACCATGGAACGACAGTTCGAGTAAATTTTCAGACTTAATTAATCAGCATCAACAAGCTGCTCGTGGCAAAAGTAATCCTAAAAGCGGCAATAAAAATGACTCATCAGTTGCTTCAACAACGGGATCTCGTCAATCAATTACCGAAACTGATGAATCTCTTAATCATGAAAATATAGAGAGTGAAGCAATTGATGCTCAACGTGCTGAACATGATATTGAAGCCCAAGATAATGATAACTTAGTGACAGAAAAAGAGAGCCAAACAACGGAGAGTAAAGATAAAGTCAATGCTGATACGGCATCAAATACTCTGGATAAAAGTGCAACAACGCAAGAGAATATAAAAAATACAGAACAAGCAGAGCACCTGAAGCTTTTAGCTATGCTAGAAGCTTCAGAGGGAATATCGACAGATCATACCCCGACAGATGACAAAAGAATGTCTACAACTGAGGAGTCTAAGTTAGCAAAAATGTTAGCACAGATGAGTACTTTATCTGAAAAAGAGTTAGCTAAATTAAAAGAAAAGTTTTCAGGCGATACGTCTTCCGAAGAGATTAAGCAATTAGACACTGCGATTAAATATGAGTCTAAAGCGTCAAAAGAGGCAAAAAATAAATCGATTTCTATATCACCCCAAGTTACTGATTTTGAAGGTGAGCTTGTGGAAACTATGGAACAGAGCACATTGTCTGCAAAGAGTGGAAAAAATAAAGAAGATCTCAATGGACAAAATATTGTATCTCTTTCTTCCAAAAATTTAAGTAAGGAAGGTGAGTTAGCGGGGCACGCTAAAATTACAGACACACGTTCAATTGAAAGTAATGTTGAATCTATAGACGAGAGTAGTGATCTTGCTACAAGTGAAGCAAATGATAATAAAACATCACAACAAGCTAAAGTATTAAGTGATAAAGGTCTTGATATAAATACTGATAAAAAAAATGAAAAAGTATCGGCTAATAATCAAAACGAGAAAGTAGTTATTGAGTCTAAAAAAAATAATGAAGGCTTAGATTTCGCGTCCACAGAAGTAGAACAGTCGGCAGTATCAGCAAAAGGTGTTGAAGTTATTAAAGATTTTTCTACTAACAGCTATCAGACTAAAGATAGTAGTAACTTATCCGAACGCGTAAACATAACTCAGCAGTTAGGTCAGAATAATAACAATAATAGTGACACCAATAATCAAAAAAATGGACACTCTGATCAAGGTAAGCCTAATAGTGAGACAAAAACTATTAATATAGCGGATGCAGAAACATTAGAAATGACGGAATCCGAGGATAAGTTAGATCTGAATATGGATAAACGTATTCAACAAGAAGCTGTTGTTTCAGATAATAAACATGCTATATCGGCATTTTCAAGTAAAGAAACTTCTGTATTTAAACCGATAGAAATTAATCCGCATAATAATATTCACTCAACGAGTTTTGTACAAGCCGAAGCACAAGCTGCTTCACAAGTTATTGAAAAAGCAGCCAGTGATGCTATTGATGCAATGACACAGAAAAAAACACTAAATCTTCATAACGAGGCAATTTCAATTTATCGAAAAGATTTTAGCGCTGCAGTGAAAGATAAAGTGATGGTTATGATCAGTCAAAAATTGCAACAAGTTGAAATTCGCTTAGATCCCCCTGAGTTAGGTAGCATGCACGTAAAAGTTAATCTGCAAAATGAGCAAGCAGCTGTTAGCTTTATTGTACAAAATCAGCAAGCTAAAGATGCCCTAGACCAAAATATGGGAAAATTAAGAGATATGTTAGCACAAAATGGTGTTGACGTAGGAGATGCTAATGTTGAACAACAACAGCAGCAAACAAGTAGCGAAAGTGGAAATTCTGGGCAAGGTCGTCATTTTGATGACGGTAATTCTGGAGAGCTTGAAAGTCAACAGGCACTAGTTGCAAATGCTAATTTGTATAAAGCTTCAGCAACTGGTGTTGATTACTATGCTTAATAGACAGATATTTTAGAAAATACTTTTGCTGAGTATGGGATCAAGGATATAGTCTAAGAATAAGACCCCCATTTCGTAATAGAGAATTAAGGATTAACCATGGCAGACGAAAAAGCTCTCGAACTTGATAAATCAGGTAAAAAGAAAAAAATGATTATTATCATCGCAATTGTCGCTATTTTAGCGATTGGTGGTGGGGTAGCGTTCTTTTTTATGTCAGGTGGTGAAGATGTTTCTCAAGCACAGTTAGATGCCGTTTTAAGTAGTGGGCAATCCTCACCTGAAGGTGGTGAATCAACCGTTGAACAGGCGAGTATGGGAACTGCATTATATGTTCCTATGCCGAGACCTTTTCGATTTAATGTGCCAGGTGCGGCACGAGATCGATTTGTTGAAATACGTGTTCAGCTATTAGTTCGGGGTAGTAATAATGAAGAAGCCACTAAAAAGCATATTCCATTAGTGGAAAGCACCTTACTTGCTGTATTCACACAGTCCAATGCAGATGACTTAGCAACGAGTGCTGGTAAAACTTCATTGAAACAGAAGGCTTTAGCTGAAGTGCAAAAAGTGATGACTGAAGTTGAAGATGGTAAAATTATTGAACAGGTATTGTTTACTGGTTTTGTAATGCAATAATGCACTTTGCCCATTACGCTTATTTATATGCAGGGCAGTACGATTTTTTTGATAAAGACTGAAGAGATTATTGAGTGAGCGATTTATTATCACAAGACGAAATCGATGCGCTACTTCATGGTGTAGATGAAGTTGAAGAAGAGGAAATTGTTGAAGACGCTGGTGAGAAGAAGGGCACTAGTGACTACGACTTTTCTTCTCAAGATCGTATCGTACGTGGTCGTATGCCAACGTTGGAAATGGTGAACGAACGCTTTGCTCGTCATATGCGAATCAGCTTGTTTAATATGATGCGTCGAACGGCGGAAGTTTCGATTAACGGCATACAAATGATTAAATTTGGCGAGTACGTACATACGTTATTCGTACCAACTAGCTTAAATATGGTACGTTTTCGCCCATTAAAAGGTACCGCGCTTATTACAATGGAAGCGCGTTTGGTTTTCATATTAGTGGATAATTTTTTTGGTGGTGATGGCCGCTATCATGCAAAAATAGAAGGTCGAGAATTTACACCAACGGAACGCCGTATTATTCAAATGCTATTAAAGCTTATTTTTGAAGACTATAAAGAAGCTTGGTCGCCAGTAATGGATGTGTCATTTGAATATTTAGATTCAGAAGTGAATCCTTCAATGGCTAATATTGTAAGTCCTACAGAAGTCGTCGTGATTAGCTCATTTCATATTGAACTTGACGGTGGTGGTGGTGATTTCCACGTAGCCTTACCATATTCAATGTTAGAACCTATACGTGAATTATTGGATGCTGGCGTACAAAGTGATAAAGAAGACACTGACATGCGTTGGTCAAAGGCGCTTCGTGATGAAATCATGGATGTTCCTGTTGAGTTAACCACAAAATTTTTGGAAGTAGATATTTCATTACAACAAGTAATGGACTTAAAAGCTGGCGATATCATTCCAATAGAAATGCCAGAGCATATTACCGTATTAATAGAAGACTTACCGTCGTTTAGAGCTAAATTGGGTAAGAGTCGTGACAATGTTGCATTACAAATAAAAGAGAAAATTAAACGCCCTGAGTCAGTTAAATCTGAACTTACGATTTTGACTAAAGGCGGCAAACGATTGGACAGTGATGCTGAATTACATCTATTAGAAGATGATTTAGAGTATTAACAACCTGAGGTTAAAGGTATGAGTGATAACGAAGACGATTTAGGCATGTGGGACGAGGCTATGGAAGAGCAAGCTGAAGCCGAGGCTGAGGAAGCCAAACCTGTTGAGTTGGATGAATTACAAGAAGAAGATGCGCCAATTACGGGTGAAGAAAAACGTAAACTTGATGCGATTCTAGATATTCCTGTTACCATAGCAATGGAAGTAGGCCGTAGCCATATTAGTATTCGTAATTTACTACAGCTAAATCAGGGGTCTGTAGTTGAGTTAGATCGAGTCGCGGGTGAAGCGCTTGATGTACTCGTTAATGGTACATTAATTGCCCATGGCGAAGTGGTTGTAGTTAATGATAAATTTGGTATTCGATTAACGGATGTTATTAGTCAAGTTGAACGTATTAAAAAGCTTAAATAAATTTTCTAAACGTATACTGATATGCCTAACAATGAGCATACTTTCCTTGTCGGCTATGGCGCAGACCGATGTTGGTAAAAACCAGATTGTTCAAGAAACCATTGCACAAGAAAGTAGTGTTCAAGTCGGCAAGCATGCGAATACGAATTTAGATGCCGGTTCTATGATTGTCTCTTTGCTCATGGTATTGGTATTAATTGTAATCAGTGCCTTAATACTCAAAAAGTTTCAATTAACGACTAAGTCAGTTTCAGGAATGAAAGTGATCACCAGTTTATCATTAGGTCCTAAAGAACGATTGGTAGTGGTTGAAGTGCAAAACCAACAACTGCTACTAGGGGTGAGTGGACAGCAAATCACCTTATTAAAAACGCTAGATGAGCCTATAGATGTAGACAACAACACTGTTAATAATATTAATACATCCTGGTTAAAGTTTTTGACTAAATCGAGTGAAAATAATGATAAAAAATAATCCTTTTACTCGTTCAGGTTTAGGTAGCAAATTTTTAATACTGACGGGTATTATAATTGCCGGTTTGTTGAGTCAAAGTGTTTATGCACAAGACTTATCAATGTCAGCATTAAAATTAACCACTAATCCTGACGGCTCTCAAGAGTATTCTATTACACTGCAAATACTCATTTTTATGACGGCGCTGAGCTTTATTCCAGCGGCCGTGATTATGATGACGTCTTTTACTCGTATTGTGGTGATTATGGCAATACTTCGTCAAGCTTTTGGTTTACAACAAACGCCTTCAAATCAAGTGATTATAGGCTTAACCTTGTTTATGACCTTGTTTATTATGACACCTGTTTATAATCAGATACATGATCGTGCTATTGCACCCTATATGGCGGATCAAATGACGTCGATGGAAGCGGTTGATCAAGCTAAAGTTCCGTTACGAACTTTTATGCTTGAACAAACTCGTATTAAAGATTTAGATACATTGGCAAATATGGCCGGTATCACACAAGCAGACAAACCAGAAGATTTACCAATGACTGTTATTATTCCAGCTTTCATTATCAGTGAATTAAAAACAGCATTTCAAATTGGGTTTATGCTATTTATTCCTTTTTTAATTATCGATTTAGTGGTTGCCAGTATTTTAATGGCAATGGGTATGATGATGTTATCCCCCATGATTGTATCATTGCCTTTTAAGCTCATGCTATTTGTGCTGGTAGATGGCTGGAACTTAGTGATAGGTACTATCGCAACGAGTTATGGATTAGGAGCAGTGTAATGAGCCCTGAGGTCTTTGTTGATATATTACGAGATGCATTATTTCTAGTAATACTACTTGTTAGCGCAACAATTATTCCTAGTTTAATTATTGGATTAGTTGTTGCTGTTTTCCAAGCCGCGACCTCAATAAATGAGCAAACACTGAGTTTTCTTCCGCGATTAATTGTCACCTTACTGACATTAATTGTTGGTGGACATTGGCTGGTTCAACAGTTAATGGACTATACAATAAGGCTAATTAATAGCATCCCCTCTGTGGTGAGCTAATGGAGTTTACCCAGTCAGTCATAAATCAGTACATGGCTGATTTTATACTGCCTTTTGCACGTGTTTCTGCACTGATTATGTCAATGATGGGCTTGGGCGCTCAAACGATTCCTACACGAGTGAAACTCTTTCTTTGTTTAGCGATCACTATTGCAATAATGCCAGCTATTCCTCCAACAAAGGTTGATGAATTGGTTTCATTACAAACGGCATTATTGATAGCAGAACAAACTCTGATAGGGGTAATGATTGGCTTTGTGACCATTATTGTAGTGAATACATTCACCTTGGCCGGACAAATTATTGCAATGCAGTCGGGGTTAGGGTTTGCATCATTAGTTGACCCTGCAAGTGGTATGAACGTTCCAGCCGTAGGGCAATTTTTCTTAATTTTAACAACACTACTTTTTTGGGTGATGGATGGGCATTTAGCCTATTTAAATTATGTTGTCGTTAGTTTTGAAACACTGCCTATACCTTTAGAAAGCTTTGAAACCATTAAGTACAAAGAAATTGTAGAATGGGGAAGTTGGATGTTTGCTACCGCATTATCATTGGCCATGGCGCCCATTACCGCGATGTTATTAGTTAATTTTTCTTTTGGGATCATGACACGTGCGGCCCCTCAATTAAATATCTTTGCGATTGGTTTTCCAATTACCATGTGCTCTGGTTTGATTATTATGTGGCTAACGATGGGAAATTTTATTATTCACTTTGAAGCTCAGTGGCAACGCGCATTAGACTTTAGCTGTTACCTTATCAACTGTCAGGGGAGTTAATAATGGCTGAAGAAAGTAGTGGTGAAAAAACCGAAGAACCCACGGCGAAAAAGCTGGCTGATGCACGAAAAAAAGGTCAAATAGCACGCTCAAAAGATTTAGGAACGCTATTTGTGCTTGTTGGCAGCGCAGTCGCATTAATGATGGTTGGTGGTAGCTTAGTTGACAACTTAACGAAAATGATGAAACGCTTATTTAGTGTATCTCGTAGAGAAGCTATGGATATACATGCATTATATCAAGCGGTTAGTGAAAGTGTTTCTGCTGTCTTTTCTCCATTGATGTGGATTTTTGCCATTATCATGGTGGCCGCATTTATCGGAAATACTATGTTAGGTGGCATGAGCTTTTCGTGGGAAGCTATGGCGCCAAAACTAAGTAAAATGTCACCATTAGCTGGGTTTAAGCGTATGTTTGGCGTGCAGGCTTATGTTGAATTAATCAAATCCATCCTTAAGTTTTTTGTTGTTTTCATTGTTGCATATTTATTATTAGATAACCTTTTTGATCAAATACTCTCTTTAAGTGTTGAGGCTATTCCGTTTAATTTTTCTCATGCAGTAGAAATGCTTTTATGGATGTTTCTAGTGTTAGCATGCTCACTTATTATTATTGTAATCGTTGATGCTCCTTATCAAAAGTGGAACCATACTCGTCAATTAAAAATGACAAAGCAAGAAATTAAAGACGAACATAAAAATACCGAAGGTAGTCCCGAAATTAAGGGGCGTATTCGTCGTACACAATATGAAATGTCGCAGCGACGAATGATGGCTGAAGTGCCTGATTCTGATGTGGTTATTACTAATCCAACTCACTTTTCTGTTGCATTAAAATATGATCCTCAAGGCACTGGCGCGCCAATTCTTGTTGCCAAAGGGGTGGATCAAATGGCATTACATATTCGTACCATTGCAAAAGAGCATAATGTCGAAATTATTGCATCACCTGCACTGGCACGCTCTTTATATTACACAGCAGAAGTCGATGATGAAATTCCTGAAGAGTTATTTGCAGCAGTCGCGCAAATTTTAGCTTTTGTATTTCAACTAGCTGAACATAGAAAGGGGCATGCGAAACGCCCTAAAGCATTATCTAAAAATTTACCAATCCCTGATGAGTTCAAGTATTAATAATCTAGGTCGGTTATTATGCTGACAAAAATATGAAACATTAACGCCCGAAACTGTTGTTCTAAAAGCTTGCCAGTAATTTGCACATCCCTTAAATACTTGGCGCATAAATTGCTGGTCACTAGTATGCGTCAATATTTTATCGTGTGTAGTAAATGCAACTAGCATCCCATTTTAATCAATTAAAGCAAAAGAAATTCAGTTATTTGTCAGGAATAGGGACTCCTATACTTGTGATGGCTGTCCTTGGCATGATTATTCTACCCATGCCTGCATTTTTACTTGATATATTATTTTCATTTAACATAGCTTTATCCTTAGTTGTTTTACTTATCACCGTTTACACCTTAAAACCGTTAGATTTTGGTTCTTTTCCTGCCGTTCTTCTTATTGCTACCATTTTACGATTAGCATTAAACGTAGCCAGTACACGTGTTGTGTTATTAGAAGGTCATGAAGGGCCGGGCGCGGCAGGTAAAGTTATTGAAGCGTTTGGTTCGGTGGTTATCGGAGGGAACTATGCCGTTGGTTTAGTTGTCTTTTTAATCCTTATTATTATCAATTTCATGGTAGTTACTAAAGGTGCCGGCCGAATTTCAGAAGTAACCGCGCGTTTCACTTTAGATGCAATGCCTGGTAAACAAATGGCAATAGATGCTGATTTAAATGCGGGTTTTATTACTGCTGAACAGGCGCGTGAAAGACGAATTGAAGTGACTAGTGAGGCTGACTTTTACGGCTCAATGGACGGTGCTAGTAAATTTGTAAAAGGCGATGCGATTGCAGGTATCTTAATATTATTTATTAACATTACTGGTGGATTAGTCATCGGTATGGTGCAGCACGATTTGTCGTTTGATAACGCGGTTGAAATTTATACGCTATTAACCATTGGTGATGGGTTAGTTGCACAAATACCTGGATTATTACTTTCTATTGGTACAGCGATTGTTGTAACGCGTCAAAATACTACCCAAGATATGGGGCAGCAAGTTAGTAATCAGTTAGGGCAGGAAAAGTCACTATATATTGCTGCTGGTGTCATGTTTGTCATGGGTATTGTGCCTGGCATGCCAAACTTAATATTTATTATGTTTGGTATATTCATTGCGGGTAGCGCTTATTTAAGTGGTAAATTGAAAGCAGCTAAAGCGGTTGAATTAGTAGAGAAAGAGCAAGCAGATAAAATAGAAAGCCAACAGCAAGAAGCCGAAGTTAAAGATCTTGGATGGGATGATGTTAACCATGTCGATATTATTGGTCTTGAAATAGGTTATCGCCTAATTCCACTTGTGGATAAAGGCCAAGGTGGTGAATTACTCAATCGAATAAAAGGAGTGAGAAAAAAATTATCACAAGAGTTTGGCTTTTTAGTACCAGCTGTTCATATTAGAGATAACTTAGATCTTGATCCTAACTCTTATCAAATATCATTAATGGGCGTGGCCGTTGGTGAGGCAGAAATCCGACATGATCATGACTTAGCGATCAATCCTGGACAAGTTTATGGCAAACTTGACGGTATTGCGACCAAAGATCCGGCTTTTGGTTTAGATGCAGTATGGATAACACAAAATCAACGGGAACAAGCTCAATCATTAGGTTATACCGTGGTTGATGCTGCGACCGTTTTAGCCACACATCTGAGTCAAGTGTTAACCAACAATGCATCACAATTGCTTGGCCATGAAGAAGTGCAAAACTTACTCGACTTGTTAGCCAAAAATTACCCTAAATTGGTCGAAGGTTTGATCCCCGATACCTTAACGTTAGGCACCATTGTTAAAGTATTACAAAACTTAATGAATGAGGGTGTACCAGTTCGTGATATGCGCAGCATAGTTCAAACATTAGCTGAATACGGTCCTAAGAGCCAAGATCCAGAAGTATTAACTGCCGCTGTACGTATAACCCTACGTAAATTCATAGTTCAAGAGCTTATTGGATCAGATATTGAAGTACCTGTCATAACATTGTCACCTGAGTTGGAACAAATGTTGCACCAATCAATGCAGATGGCAGGAGATGATGGTGCTGGTATTGAACCTGGGCTTGCAGAGCGTTTACAACAGTCGTTAACTGAAGGCGCTCAACAACAAGAAATGGCGGGCGAAACAGCAATATTATTAACTTCAGGGATATTAAGATCTGTTATGGCTAAATTTGTTAAATATACCATCCCAAGTTTACGAGTTATTTCATATCAAGAGATACCGGATGATAAACAAATTAAAATTGTAAGTTCAATTGGCCAGTAATCTGGTAGTCAAACAGAGTATGTAATTAATCTGGTAAATATATCAGTAAGTTGGTGTAGGAGTTTTTTATGAAAATTAAACGTTTTGTTGCAAAAGATATGAGAACCGCTCTAATCGAAATAAAGGAAGAATTAGGTCCGGATGCTGTGATCATGTCAAATAAAAAAATTCCTGAAGGCGTCGAATTAATGGCAGCGGTAGATCATAGTCAAAGATCAACAGTTACTAGCGATTCAATAAGTCATGATGAAAATCTTTCAAATGATGTGGTATCAATTAGTAGTCAAGCGTTTAAACCACTAGCTGATTCTAACCCTAATGATAATCCCCCGCCTGCTGATAGCCTATCGGCCTTGTTAAATCGTACCGTACAGCAACCTTCAACGGCTAATAACCATGGTCAAAGCCAGCCTCAGGCAGCTGAAAGTAATATTGAACTACAACTGAAAAGCTTTACTGATAGGTTAGAAAAAAATGCTCAGCAAAATCAGCAAGCGAGAGTAACAACGCCATCTAATGATTCAACAGCGTCACAGTCAAGGTATTTAAATACTCAAAATACACAACCAGTAAATGGTGATTCGGCTGCTAATAATGCTGTTAATACAAATACTGACATTGAGCAAATGCGACAAGAAATGCAAAGTATCCGTCAATTACTAGAACATCAAGTTTCTGGATTAATGTGGCAAGATATGGCACAGAAGGATCCCGGTAAAGCGGTACTTGTTAATCGCTTAATGCAAATGGGGATTACTGAAAAACTTTCAGATCAAGTAGCCAGTTATATTCCTAACTCGGTTAATGAAGACCAAGCATGGGGGCATGCGAAAAAATTACTATCCCAACAGCTTGATACTACAAGTAATGACATCATCCATAAAGGAGGCGTTGTCGCATTAATTGGTCCTACTGGTGTTGGTAAAACTACCACTATTGCAAAATTAGCGGCGCGATTTGCACAGATACACGGTGCAGATCAAGTGGTTATGATTTCAACAGATAGCTATAGAATTGCGGGATTTGAACAACTTTCTACTTATGGTCGAATTATTGGTTGCCAAGTAAAAATGGCTAAAGATTCACAATCGCTTGATTTATTATTACAACAATATGCTAAGAAGAAATTAGTCCTTATAGATACCGCAGGTATGGGACAAAGAGATATGAGGCTAGCGCAGCACTTAGCGACATTAGTTACTAATTCGCGGGTAAAAATCAGGAACTACCTAGTACTTGCTGCGAACTCCCAACAACGAGTAATGCAAGAAAACGTGCAACGCTTCAAAAAAATACCATTAGCGGGATGTATTTTTACTAAGCTTGATGAAAGTTTAAGTGTTGGAGAAATAATCACTACAGCTATTCAAAATGGTCTTCCAATTGGCTATCTTACGGATGGTCAACGAGTACCAGAAGATATTAAAGTTGCAAATGCTGAAAAGTTAGTTACTCTTGCAGAAAGAATGACAAATAAATATAGCAATCAACACTTTTCACGACCAATGTCCATGACTTCTGCTGCAATTGTGTAATACTGATTGAATGAGAACAAATATAGATGATCGATCAAGCGAGTGGTTTAAGAAAAATGCAAGATGCTAATCACGCCAGTAGAAAGAGTAACAATCAAATAAAAGTTATCGCTGTTTCAGGAGGTAAAGGTGGTGTTGGTAAAACCAATGTATCACTAAATACTTCAATTGCTTTAGCTCAACTTGGTAAACGCGTACTTGTTCTAGATGCTGATTTAGGTCTAGCTAATTGTGATGTAATGCTTGGTTTAAGAGTACAACGTAATCTCTCCCATGTGCTGTCGGGTGAATGTGAACTTGATGATATTATCATTCAAGGTCCTGCGGGAATTAACATTATACCTGCAACTTCAGGCACGCAATCTATGGTAGATTTAACACCATCGGAACATGCCGGTTTAATTAGAGCGTTTAGTGATATGAAAACGCAATTTGACGTGCTTGTTGTTGATACAGCTGCGGGTATTTCTGACATGGTGCTTAGTTTTGCAAGAGCAGCACAAGATGTATTACTCGTTGTTTGTGATGAACCAACGTCAATTACCGATTGTTATGCCTTAATGAAGCTTTTAAGTCGTGATCATGGGGTTTTTAAATTTAAAGTAGTTGCTAATATGGTGCGTAGTCCAAAAGAGGGGCAGCAATTATTCGGAAAATTATCAAAAGTTAGTGAGCGCTTTTTGGATGTTGCGCTAGAATTAGTCGGTGTGATCCCTTTTGATGAAAATATCAGAAAATCAGTGCGTAAGCAGCAAGCAATTGTTGAAGCCTTTCCAGATTCACCAGCATCGAAAGCACTTAAACAACTTGCAGCAAAAATTATAAAATGGCCAATACCGCATCAAGCATCTGGTCATTTAGAGTTTTTCATTGAACAGTTATTAGAAAATCATACTAATTAATTCATTTGGTATAACAAAATCCATAAAATAATGGTGAGCAATAGTGGTAAAAGCCAATGCGTATAGTAATCAGATAGATAAAACAGTTTTGCTTGAGCAGCATACTGTTTTAGTTAAACGTATAGCCTATCATTTACTTGCGAGACTCCCTTCTAGTGTAATCGTTGATGACTTAATCCAATCGGGTATGATTGGGCTATTAGAAGCAGCCAATAATTTTGACAATAGTAAAGGTGCTAGTTTTGAAACCTTCGCGGGGATCAGAATTAGAGGAGCTATGCTTGACGAAATACGCCGTGGAGACTGGACTCCACGCTCAGTTCATAAAAATAGTCGAATGATTAATGAAGCAATCAAAACGCTTGAAGCTGAACTTGGTCGAGATGTTTCTGATATTGAAGTTGCTGAAAAACTTGATATTTCGCTAAATGAGTACCATCATATTCTTAATGAAGTTAGCACGGGTAGAATAATAGGTATTGAAGACTTAGGTGTAAGTGAAGACGCGCTAAGTCAATTAGAAGATCCATGTAACAGCGATCCCTATGGAAATATTGAGCAAGTTGTATTTAAAAAATCACTTAGTGAGTGTATTTCTACTTTACCAGAACGAGAAGCTTTAGTACTGTCATTGTATTACGATGAAGAATTGAATTTACGCGAGATTGGTCATGTACTTGATGTGAGCGAATCAAGAGTAAGTCAAATTCACAGCCAAGCATTGCATCGGTTAAAAGCACGTATGCAATCTTGGAAAAGTTGATTACAATATAACAATTAGAATTTAGAACTATATCCCCGGAGGGTGTCTTGGATAAAAATATGAAAGTACTTGTTGTTGATGATTTCTCAACAATGAGACGTATAGTGAAAAATCTTTTACGTGACTTGGGCTTCACTAATATCTCAGAGGCAGATGACGGTAGTACAGCACTACCTATGCTTCAAGGTGGTGATTTTGATTTTGTAGTTACAGATTGGAATATGCCAGGTATGCAAGGAATTGATTTATTAAAAGCAATTCGAGCTGATGCTAGTTTATCTCATATTCCTGTTCTGATGGTAACAGCCGAGGCTAAAAAAGAGCAGATTGTTATGGCGGCTCAAGCAGGCGTTAATGGCTATATCGTTAAACCATTCACAGCAGCAACATTAAAAACTAAGCTTGATAAAATATTTGAGCGTTTAGGATAACCTAATCATTAGTAAGGATGTTGCATGAGTGTGAGCACAAATGTCCATGTTTCACTGGAACAGGCAAAGTTATTAGTTGAATATCTTGAGAATGATCAACAAGATAAAGCTGATGATCTCGTTGCTGAGATACAAAATCCGATCAATACAGCACTCTTTGCTGAAATTGGTAAATTAACGCGTCAATTACATGACTCGTTAACGAATTTTCAAGTGGATTCTCGCCTCAACGATTTAGCCAATGCTGATATTCCTGATGCAAAAGAGCGTTTGAACTACGTTATTACCCGTACGGAAGAAGCGGCGAATAAAACAATGGATGCGGTTGAATCTATTTTTCCTGTTGTTGATGCCATACAGCATCAAATTACAACAGTTAAACCTTTGTGGCATAAATTGATGCACAATGAACTAGATCTTCCTGAGTTTAAAAGCCTTTGTGCTGATATAGACACCTTACTCACAACAACTGACCGAGAAACCGCTCACATGCACGCATTGATGACGGATGTGTTAATGGCACAAGATTTTCAAGATCTTACGGGGCAAGTGATACGAAAAGTCATAGAACTTGTAAGAGAAGTTGAAGATAGTTTAATTAATATGTTAACAGCTTTCGGTCTTAATTCAGCATCAGAAAAACCTAAACCTAAAGTGGGCAATAATTTAGTAGAAGGCCCTATTGTTAATACCGAAAATAGAGATGACGTTGTTTCTGACCAAGATGATGTTGATGATCTTTTATCAAGCCTAGGATTTTAAGAGGAATTGTTGGATGTCTTATGAAGCAGATGAAGAAATTCTTCAGGATTTTTTAATCGAAGCAGGTGAAATACTTGAGAGTTTATCTGAACAACTTGTTGAGTTAGAAAACGATCCAGAAAACGCCGACTTACTTAATGCTATTTTTAGAGGCTTTCATACCGTAAAAGGTGGGGCTGGTTTTTTAGCGCTAACTGAACTTGTTGATGCTTGTCATGGTGCAGAAAATGTTTTTGATATTCTTCGTACTGGCCAACGCTCGGTAAATGCCGATTTAATGGATGTTATTTTAAAAGCGCTAGATACCATTAATGAAATGTTTGCTCAAGTTCAGAACCGTGAACCTGTAGATGCTGCTGATCCTGAGCTTTTAGCTCAACTTCATCGTTTAAGTGTTCCTGAAAGTGTTGAGGATTCCGTCGCTCCTGTTGTTGAAGAACCTGTAATTTCAGACGAAGCGACTTCAAGTAGTGATTCTAATGATGAAATGTCTGAAGATGAATTTGAACGTTTGTTGGATGAACTTCATGGGGCCAGTGCTCCAAGTCAACCTGCGGTAACTACACCGGAATCAAGCAGTAATGAGATGTCAGAAGATGAATTCGAATCATTACTTGATGAATTACACGGCCAGGGTTCATTTTCTTCTGAAACAGCTAAAAAAGAACTTGTAGCGCCTAATAAGAATGATATTACAGATGATGAGTTTGAATCATTATTAGATGAATTACACGGTCAAGGAAAATCCCCACAAACAAGCGAGAAAGTTGATTCTGCGCCAACGCCAGTAACGCCAGCTGCAGCAAAAAAAGTTGAAGCAGCTCCGGCAGATCCTAAACCTGCAGTCCCTAAACCTGCAGTAGCTAAGGCTCCTATTGAGAAAAAGCCACCTCAAGGCGAAACAACGGTTCGTGTTGACACTCAACGACTAGACCAAATAATGAATATGGTGGGTGAGCTTGTATTGGTACGAAATCGTCTTACAAGCTTAGGTATGACCAAAGAAGATGAAGAATTAACTAAAGCGGTTTCCAACTTAGATGCGGTGACAACAGATTTGCAAGGCGCAGTAATGAAAACGCGTATGCAACCAATTAAAAAAGTTTTTGGCCGTTTTCCACGTGTTGTTCGTGACTTAGCACGCTCATTAAATAAAGATATTAAATTAATTCTGATTGGTGAAGAAACTGACCTAGATAAAAACTTAGTGGAGGCACTTGCTGATCCCTTAGTCCATTTAGTCCGTAATTCAGTTGACCATGGAATTGAAGAGCCTGACGTACGTGAGGCTAATGGTAAAAATCGAGAAGGTACGGTAACTTTATCTGCTTCTCAAGAAGGTGATCATATATTACTGACTATCCGCGATGACGGTGCCGGTATGAATGCTAACAAGCTTAAAGAAATTGCGATTAGTCGTGGCGTGTTAGACGAAGATGCGGCAAATAGAATGTCAGATAAAGATGCATTTAGTTTGATTTTTGCACCAGGGTTTTCAACAAAAACTGAAATATCTGAAGTATCGGGTCGTGGCGTTGGTATGGATGTGGTTAAAACTAAAATCACACAGCTTAATGGTACTGTAAATATTGATTCAGAAATGGGGGTTGGCACCGTACTAGAGATCAAAGTACCTTTAACCTTAGCAATATTACCCACATTAATGGTTGTTGTTGGTAAACAAACGTTTGCATTACCACTAGCCGCTGTAAATGAAATATTCCACTTAGATTTAACCAATACTAACCTTGTAGACGGACAATTAACCATTATTGTGCGAGATAAAGCTATTCCATTGTTTTATCTTGATCAATGGTTAGTGAGAAATTATGTGGAAGGTAAACGTGATACTGGGCATGTTGTTATTGTGCAATTAGGAAATCAACAAGTAGGTTTTGTTGTTGATAGCTTAATTGGTCAAGAAGAGGTTGTAATCAAACCTTTAGATAGATTATTACATGGAACACCAGGAATGGCTGGCGCAACTATTACAAGTGATGGTGGTATTGCGTTAATTATCGATGTACCAAATATGCTGAAATATTATGCGAAAAAATCTATTGTAAATAAGAAACTTCGCTCATAATTCCTATTGTGGTATATAAAAAGACAAAGAGAAGTTAAATGGCCTATAAGGTTTTGGTGGTAGACGACTCCAGCTTTTTTCGTCGTCGTGTTAGTGATATATTAGAAAGTGATCCAAACCTAACTGTGATTGACTTTGCCGTCAATGGTCAAGAGGCTGTCGATAAAGCGAAAACGTTAAGGCCTGATGTCATCACGATGGATATCGAAATGCCTGTATTAAATGGCATTGATGCTGTGAAGCAAATCATGGCCAAGTCACCAACAGCAATTTTGATGTTCTCTTCATTAACTCATCAAGGCGCTAAAGCTACGTTAGAGGCGTTAGATGCAGGTGCATTAGACTTTTTACCTAAAAAATTTAATGAAATAGCCAAAACTAATAGTGATGCGGGTAACATCCTTAAACAACGTGTTTTAGAGATAGCTCAGAAAAAAAGTCCAAGTGCACGCCGCACTATATCTCCTGTTTCTAATTCATTGTTACGTAATAAAACTGTCGCTCAAGCTCCAATAGGAACCTTAGGCGGTGCGAGGGTTTCTAGCTCTGTTGATAATGTTCGCTCTGCTCCTCGTAACACTGGACATATTAGCAAGGATAAAGCTTATAAACTTTTAGCAATAGGTACGTCAACTGGTGGGCCAGTAGCACTTCAAAAAGTTTTAACCCAATTGCCTGAAAATTTCCCGCTGCCTATTATTATGATCCAGCATATGCCAGCGGCTTTTACTTTAGCTTTTGCTAATAGACTTAATAGCTTATGTAAAGTTAAAGTTAAAGAGGCTGAAAATGGCGATGTGCTTAAACCAGGGCATGCTTACCTTGCTCCTGGTGGAAAACAGATGATATTAGAAGGTAGTGCATCTAATGCCAGATTGAAAATTTTTGAAGATGATTCACCTCGCATTGCATTTAAACCAAGTGTTGATATTAGTTTTGGTTCGGCAGCTAAAATTTATTCAGGGGATGTCTTAGGTATTATACTAACGGGGATGGGCTCTGACGGCAGGGAAGGTTCTCGTTTATTAAAAAGTAAAGGAGCGACTATTTGGTCTCAAGATGAAGAATCTTGTGTGGTATACGGTATGCCACAAGCAGTTGCCGTAGCCGGTATTTCAGAATTAGCTTTACCTTTGCTTGAGTTTCCTAAAGCAATTATTAAAGCGGTGATTAAATAATATTTTATTTCCTAAATAGCGTATTATTAGCGTTATAGTGTAAATAAGCTGATAGATTAATTTATAGGTGAATCTTTGATTGTTTGGACAGTAGCGAACCAAAAAGGTGGAGTTGGAAAAACAACGACTACTATATCTTTAGGCGGATTGTTAGCAGAACAAGGGTATAAAGTATTGCTTATTGATACTGATCCTCATGCATCACTCAGCTATTATTTTGGTATAGAATCAGAGGATTTAGATCTAAGTGTCTATGATTTATTTGTTCAAGTTTCAACCAAAGAACAAATAATGATGAGCTTATGCCCGACTAAATATGAAAATATTGATATTTTACCCGCCACTATGGGGCTGGCAACACTTGATCGTTCACTAGGAAGTAAAGGTGGCATGGGGTTGGTGCTAAAAAAGGCACTTGAAAAATTAAAAGATGAATATGATTATGTCTTAATCGACTGTCCTCCAGTACTTGGTGTGTTGATGGTAAATGCGCTTGCTGCATGCGATCGCATCATAGTTCCAGCTCAAACTGAGTTCCTTGCCCTCAAAGGTTTAGACCGTATGATCAAAACGATGGAGATTATGCAAGGAGAGCAGCATAAACCTTTTACTTTTAGCATAGTTCCTACTATGTTTGATAAAAGAACTAAAGCATCGCTACAAGCGTATTTAAAAATGCAAGAATTGTATGGAAAAACCGTTTGGCCGGGGGTTATTCCGATAGATACTAATTTTAGAAATGCTAGTGTTGTTCAAAAAGTGATGTCAGATTTTTCTGCAACATCTCGAGGGACACAAGCATATCGGAATTTAGTTGATTACCTAATAAAACTTGATGTGAAAAATAGATAATTTATGGCAAACCCATTAGCTGCAAGTAAAAAATTAATGCAAAATTATCTCTCGGAATTACTCACAGAAGAACCCGGGGATAAGTCGCCTATTACACCTTCTACAGAAGCTAGCTCGCATATGAGCTCTGCCGTTGTAGATAAAGATAAAGAAAAACTGAATAAGCTTTTACAACAAGCAAGCGCTACCCAAGCATTAACGAAAGATTTTAACACAGTTACTACGGTAAAATCTGAACATGCGCGCACCGTCGCAGTACCTGAGAAAGAAGAAACGCCTTTAGCTGAAGCTAACGAAGAAATACGAACAAATAAGAGTTCAGGCGAATTAAAAGTTAAAGTATCTAAGGATTACCGTAAAGGCAGTTTCCAAGCAATGTTTTTTGATGTTGCAGGGTTAACAATCGCTGTACCGTTAATTGAACTAGGGGGTATTCACAATGTTGATAAAACGACTAGTTTAATGGGAAAACCTGATTGGTTTAAAGGAGTAATGGTTCATCGCGAAGATAAAATTAATGTGGTGGATACCGCACTCTGGGTTATGCCCGAAAAGTGTAATAAAACATTAAAAAATTCGCTAAATTATCAATATATTATTATGCTTAGTGATAGCTCATGGGGCTTGATGGCTGAACACTTAGTTGACACAGTTACATTAGAGCAAGAAGATGTTAAGTGGATAGAACAAACAAGCAAGCGTCCATGGTTGGCTGGTTTAGTAAAAGAAAGAATGTGTGCCTTACTTGATGTTGAAGCATTAATTAAGTTATTAGATCAGGGTGCCAATATTAACCAGCTTGATAAATAATTACCTAACATAGTGTAATTATTGATAATTTAGATATAAACTAATTTAAATTTAAAAGTGAATAACTTTAAGAGGCGAGTTGTATGTCTGACGAAAGACGTAATGCAAAAGAAGCAACAGATAACGATGAAGTATTACAATGGGTAACTTTCAAGCTTGATTGTGAAACTTATGGGATCAACGTAATGCAAGTTCAAGAAGTATTACGTTACACTGAAATAGCCCCTGTACCCGGCGCACCACTTTATGTTTTAGGTATAATTAACCTACGCGGCAACGTTGTAACTGTTATTGATACGCGGTCACGCTTTGGTTTAGATTCTTCGGAAGTTACCGATAATACACGTATTGTTATTATTGAATCTGAGAAGCAAGTTATTGGTATTTTGGTTGATAGCGTTGCAGAAGTTGTTTATTTAAAGGCTTCAGAGATAGACGTTGCACCAAATGTTGGTAACGAAGAAAGTGCTAAGTTTATTCAAGGCGTGTCGAATCGTGACGGTGAATTATTAATTTTGGTCGATCTCAATAAATTATTATCTGACGATGAGTGGGATGAACTTAAGCAATTTTAATCATTACTAATGCTTGAATCTTTTAGTCGTTAAAGTTGACTTTATGAAAGAAGAATACACCCTTATTATTAGTTTAGTGATTGCTAGCGCTGCTCTAATTACAGCGCTATTAGCTTTAATCAAATACCACTCTAAAAGTGCTAATATTAACTTACTTAAAACTCAAATTGAGGGAAGTGAACTATTAATTAGTCAATTACGTTTATCGTTAAGTGATGTACAAAAACAACTAATTTTATTAAACGAAACATTAACTAATCAGCAAGTTGAAAATGAACAAGTAAGTAAACAATTAGAACACCGAATTAAAATACTCAATCAAGATATAAAAAAGCAAAGCGAGACCATAGAGCAAGTTAAGCTGCAACAACCCGAAGATAAACTTTATAGTAGGGCCCAAAAGCTTGTATTATTAGGTGCTGATGTTGCTGAATTAATGACTGAGTGCGATCTACCTCAAGCGGAAGCTGAAATGTTAGTAACGTTACACAAACGTAAACTTTAGTTAAAACCTTTCATAATACCAATATTCAATCTTACTTAATCTTCCATAGTCCTATGCCTTTAATCTCTAATGTCTATAAATATTTTTAATTACAATAAACGTAAATGATAACAGTTATCATTTGTGTTGACATTGGTGTTGTTGTTTTATATAGTGCGCCCCATAAAATATCTTAAACACTTTAATTAGTTAACAAGGAACTCCAATGGGTAAGCTTTTCAAGCATAGTGCGTTAGCAACATGTATTACTATGGCATGTATCTCAAATTTAAATGCAGCGGAAGTTAATAGCGGGCCAGATGCCTCAGGCGAATATATTGAACGTATCGTTGTCAGTGCGACTGGTTTTGAGCAAAAATTAACAGATGCACCTGCAAGTATTTCAATTATTACTGAAGAAGACATTCAATCACGTCCTTTCACTACATTGTTAGATGCTATCAAATATCAAGAAGGTGTAGATATAGGAACTAGCCGTGATAAAACGGGCCAAGGTTCTATCAGTATGCGTGGCTTAACTAGTGAGTACACATTAATTTTAGTAGATGGAAAACGTCAAAATAACCATGGTGACATTTATCCAAATAACTTTGGTGGCAATGCCTTTGGTCATATTCCTCCATTAGATGCAATAGAACGTGTTGAAGTTATCCGTGGTCCAGCATCTACTTTGTATGGTGCAGATGCATTAGGTGGTGCAATTAATATTATTACTAAAAAGTCACAAGGAAAATGGTCAGGCTCAGTAAGCTTTGGTCGTAGTCTTCAAAGTGACGATCAATTTGGTGATGACATTACTACTGACTTTTCTGTCATGGGCCCATTAATTAAAGGTGTTCTTGATTTAAGTTTACGTGGTAGTGTTTATGAACGTCTAGCATCTTCACCAGAATTTGAACCAGCAACAGATCCAAATGGTGAGCTACATTACCGTTCATTGGGTTTTGGCCGTGGTGGTAAAACGGTTGATAATACCAACCAACAATATGGCTTTTCTTTATCATTTACCCCAAGTGAAGCTCACCGCATTCGCTTTGACTACGATGACTCACATCAAAAATATGATAATACACCAACTTACGATATTGAGAGCGGTAGTATAAGCTATCCATTAGGAACAAAAGATAATATTGAATCTATTTGGGCTGAGAGAAGTGGCCAAGTTAACCCTCGCGCCGGTTATGCGGCAGATCAAGAGTTTGATCGTCAATGGTGGTCACTCACCTATAATGCAGAATGGGATTTTGGTCGTTCATTTATCTCTTTAGCTTATGTTGACACTCAAAATAATGGCCGTACTATGCCATTAAGTGTTGCAGAGCGTCAGTTATTAGGAGAAATGTACTACGCTACTGGCGAATATGCAGGTATGGATGAAGCCACTCGTAAAGCGTTAGCTGAAGAAACCTTCTTACCTAGAAATAAGCGTCCATTAGAAAGTAGTCAATATACATTAGATGCGCGTTTAGATATTCCTTTAGAAAATTTAGCTGGCTATCATAATTTAGTCATTGGAACTCAAATTACTAAAGGTGAATTACTCGATGGCGTTTTCGGAATGGAAGATGCTCGTGAAAATGGCGTACAAGAGCAAGAAATGTATGCATTATTTATTGAAGATAACTGGACAATTATTGATCCATTAACAATTACAGCAGGTATTCGATACGATAATCATGATGTGTTTGGAAGCAATGTTTCTCCACGTTTATATTCAGTTTATACCTTATCAGATAATTGGACAATAAAAGGTGGTGTTAGTACCGGCTTTAAAACCCCACAAACCACAGATCTTTATGACGGTATCACAGGTTTTGGTGGTCAAGGCACTTCACCGTTTGCAGGTAATCCAGATTTAACACCTGAAACCAGTGTTAACAGTGAAATTGCATTATATTGGAGTGATGATGAAAATGATCATAATTTCAATATCACGTACTTTAATACGAAGTTTGAAGATAAAATAGCACGTGGCGATACGGTACAAAGTTGTGAAGCAACAAACGGTGTTCGTCCTTGTGTTAATTTAGGCGCTTATGATTCTTTAGGTTACACAACATATAGCCAAAAAATTAACATAGATAAAGTTGATCTTCAGGGTATTGAAATTGCTGGTAGAGTTGCTATATCGCAAGATTGGAATGCAAGTGCTAACTACACTTGGACAGACAGCGAGCAAAAAAGTGGTGCAAGTGCTGGCCAACCTCTAACGAATACGGCAGAGCATATGGCAAATATCACAACAGATTGGACAATTACTGAAGAGTTGAATGCTTATTTACAACTTGAAATTCGCTCAGATCGTTATAGAGACTGGAACAGTGTTTTAGATAAACCACTTTATTATAAAAACTATAACTCAGTAAACTTGGGTGCAAGATACAAATTTAGTGAAAATGTAACTGTAAATCTACGCATAAACAACCTACTTGATGAAGACTTCACTTCGTATGCAACCGATTATGTAGATCTAGATAATGACGGTATTTACGTAGCTGATAATGACGAAGTCATATTTACAGATGACTACAATATTAAAGACAAAGCGCGTAGTTTTTGGGTAAGTGTTAAAGCTTCCTTCTAATACAAGGCGACAGTAAGAGGAAATTAAGCAGTATATGAAAATATCTTTAGGTAACGCACGTCAATGGCATTGGATCAGTGCGGGTATTTGTAGTATTGGTATGCTGTTTTTCTCTTGGACAGGTATTACGTTAAACCATGCCGGTGATATTCCAGCTAAAAATGATATCACTACCGTTGAAACTCAACTGCCTAATAATGTGTTGCACGCATGGATATTGCGTCATGAAAGTGAAAGTGTAGCGCCTAACTCATTACCCGATGATGTTAGGCAGCTTTTAATTTCAGAACACAATATTTCGATATCAAAATATGCAGAAGGCGAATTAAGTGATGGAGAGTTTTACCTCTCAATCCCTGAGCCTGGAGTGGACGCTTGGCTTTCTATTGATTTAGATAGTGGAGAACTTATATATGAGCGCACCGATCGCGGATGGATATCATTCTTCAACGATTTACATAAGGGTCGTTATACCAATACTGCTTGGATTTGGTTTATCGATGCTTTTGCTGTTGGCTGTATTGTTTTTTGCTTAAGTGGTTTATGGCTATTGTATAAGCAAGCTTCATTTAGATTGTCGACTTGGCCATTTGTCTCATTAGGTGTGTTATTACCACTTATTATTATTTTAACTAATTTACACTAAATAAATATTTAAAAGGAATATCAATGAATCGTTTGTTTTGGTTAACTTTTTCTTTATTTTCAATGACTTTATTTAGCAATTATACATTTGCTGCTGATAAAAGCTTGTTAATGGAGATTGAAATCCCGCGTATGAATGTTGCTGAATATCATAAGCCTTACGTTGCAATATGGTTAGAAGACAGTAACCGAAAAGCAACCCAAGTGGCTTTATGGTACGACTTAGACATGAAGGATAATGAAGGTAAAAAATGGTTAAAAGATATTAGACAGTGGTGGCGCAGAGTAGGAAGATCAGCTCAACAGCCCTATGATGGTTTAACGTCGGCAACGAAAGGCCCTGGTAAACATAAATTGTCTATCGCTTTAGATTCTGAAACATTCGCACAACTCCCTGCAGGTGATTATCAATTGCGAGTTGAAGCTTCAAGAGAAGTTGGCGGCAAAGAAGTCGTTAATCTTCCTCTTACATGGCCAGTTACGGCAGATGAATTTTCATTAGCAGCATCTGGTAATGCTGAGCTTGGCAACATTAATATTAAACTGAAGTAATAACAATAAAGGAATTAATCAATGAATTTATCTCAACCATTTAAGAAGATATTAACCGTTGGTGTGATGATGAGCCTAGCGTTTAGTGTAAATGCACACAGAGCTTGGATTTTACCAAGTAGTACCAGTTTATCAGGGGAAGCGCCTTGGGTTACATTCGATGCTGCCGTTTCAAACTCTTTATTTGTATTTGAGCATGTACCATTACGTATGAATGGATTAGTGGCACAAGACCCTTCAGGAAAATTAATTGATGTGGTTAATGCCCATACTGGTAAATATCGCTCAACATTTGATTTGAACTTAGTGAATCCAGGGACTTATAGAATTAGCACTGCATCAGGTGGCTTACGCGCCGTATGGAGAGACGAAAATGGCAAACGTAAAATGTGGCCTGCAAGAGGTAAAACAGCTGTCGCCTCAGAATTTTCTACTGCCGTGCCAAAAAATGCTAAAGAATTAAGAGTATCTGAAAGCTATCGACGTATTGAAACATTTGTGACATCAGGTGAACCAACCAAGAAAGTGTTTGAGCCGACAAATTCAGGATTAGAATTAGTGCCAGTAACTCATCCGAATGATTTATTTGTTGGTGAAGAAGCTAAATTTCAATTTTTATTTCAAGGGCAACCTGCCGTTGGTGTGAAATTGGCAATCGTTAAAGGTGACACTCGCTATCGCAACGATCAAAATCAAATAGACGTAGTTACAGATGCAAAAGGCTATGCCACTATTACATGGCCTGAAGCTGGTATGTATTTAATCGAAGCAGAATATGAAGATGATAAAGCCAAAGCTCCCGCTACTTCTCGTAAAGGCAGCTACGGCGCTACATTTGCTGTATTACCGTTATAGTTAACAGCAAAGGGCAGATAACTGAAGTTAAATTATGGAAAATTTATTAACCATTATTGTTGTTATTTCAGTATGGCTTTTATTTTGCGTTGCTATGTGGCGTATACATATCGCACGGCAACGCAATAATATATCTGCCGACACTTCGTTATTGATTACTTATGCTAGTCAAACAGGTAATGCACAGGCGATAGCTAATCGCTATGCGCAGGCACTACATTTGTCTGAAATGGCTAATGTAGTGGCTTTAAATCACCTTTCAATAGAGAATTTATCATCCGTCGATCAAGTACTGTTTATTGTGAGTACTTATGGTGATGGTGAAGCACCCGATAATGGCAATCTATTTATAAAGCGCATACAAAACGCAATAAAAAATACGGTTAAACTCAATCATCTTAAATTTTCTGTGATTGCATTAGGTGATACGGGATACCCTAAATTCTGTGCCTTCGGATACCAAGTTCATCAAAGTATGTTGGATATAGGATCTGAACCTAATAATGAGGTAATTGCAGTTGATAAATACAATGAGCAAACAACCACATTAGCAAGTATTACACCCCGTTGGCTAAATATCCAAGAGGTAAATGAAACATCTACGAAGACAAATTCACCGCAATATTGGCAATTAACCGAACGTTTATTGCTAAATCCTGATTGCGATGATGAAAAGCTATTTCAATTAACTTTCACTAGTATTGGTCCAACACCCAGTTGGCAGGCAGGGGATTTAATTGATATACAACCTCATCAGCCAAAAGCCGTTGTCAATCAGTGGTTGCAAGCTCATCAATATGACGGTACTCAATTATTGACATACCAAGGACATCAACAATCATTAAGCGCATGGTTGGCAATGCGTGAATTACCTAATAATTGTACATATTCAATAAATGAGCTACTCGATAATCTGCCTACTTTAACTACACGCAGTTACTCAATAGCCTCTATTTCAGAGCAAGGACAATTGCAATTAATTGTTCGGTTATTAGAAAAAGAGGAAAATAGCTTTGGTCTAGCGTCAGGCTATTTAAGTAATAACTGTTCCGTTGGAGCTATCGTACAAGGCCAAATACGCTCAGTAAGTACTCACCATCAAATTGATAATACAGTGCCATTGATATTAATAGGTGCCGGTAGCGGGTTAGCAGGACTTAAAGCGCAAATCGATGCTCGAGCTTATTTTAAAACTAAGCTTAATAAACCAACAGGTCCAACATGGTTAATATTTGGTGAGCGCAATAGTCATTCACAATTGCCAATTAATAAGTACTTATTAACATTAGAAGAGTCAAATTTAGCTAAGCTAAGTTGTGCATACTCTCAAGATAGTAAGCAAGCAAAATATGTACAGCATATCCTTGCTGATGAGGAAGCGATGCTAAAGCAATGGCTTAGTGAAGGTGCTGTAATTTATATATGTGGTTGTTTGTCTGGCATGGGTGAAAGTGTCCATAACACCTTAATTGAATTACTAGGGCAAGAAAAACTGACAGAGTTACAATGCCAACAACGTTACATTAGAGATGTTTATTAACCCAATAGCCTGTACAACTTATTACAAAATTATTGCTTCAAAATATACCACTCAAAGATAGCCCATGATAAAATCCCACACCAAAATAATTTAAGTGATGATATAAATTATTGTATTTATAGCGCTATTTAGCGAATTTTATAGGGAATGTTATCTTGTTTTTATCTAGAGTTTATTTTATTAAACACTTTCTTTTAGTGACAGTACTTATTGGTTTAAGCGCTTGTTCTTCAACAAATGCTGTAAATCAACAAAGTGCGGATACCAATAGTGATCCACTAGAATCGATTAACAGACCATTTTGGACTTTTACTTGGGACTATGCTGATAAATACGCTTTTAAACCGGCGGCTCAAGGCTATGTTAAATATGTGCCAAGCGAAATACGTACAGGTTTACATAATGTCGCGCTTAATTTAAATGAACCCTCAGCCATTATTAATAACTTACTTCAAGGTAAATTTACCAGTGCCGCTAAAAGTACTGGGCGTTTTATTTTAAATTCAACCATAGGCATACTAGGGATATTTGATCCCGCTAGTGATTTTGGCTGGGCTAGAGAGCACGAAGAATTTGGAGAAGTACTTGGAAAATATGGTGTTAGTGATGGACCATACCTAGTGGTTCCTGCATTAGGTCCATCCTCGGTCAGAGAAGAAGTTGGTGATTACGTAGACCGATATTATTGGCCTTTGGCAGTCATTGATTTTTGGCCTAATGTTGTAAGAAGTGCAGTCATTGGTTTAGAAGCTCGTGCTGCTTTAGCCGATCAAGAACAATTAATTAAAGAATCAATAGACTCTTATGAATTCGTAAAAAATGCCTACTTTCAGAATATGAAATTTAAAGTTTACGATGGTAACCCTCCGATTATGGTTAATGCTGAAGAAGAAGCTGAACTTGAAGCTTTTCTTGAAGAGTTTGACGAATAAAACAAGATCGAAAAGTATGAAATGATTGAGTGTTGCCTTGAAAGTGCTACACTTGATAAAATTTTTACAGTGCAAGTTAAATACGGCTGTAACATATTAATTATTGGATATATTGGCGTTTAGAATGATAAAAATCTGTAAGTACATTGGCTTTGTTTTATTTATGGTTACAGGTATTGCAATGGCTGCACAGTTGCCGAGTAATATTTCACCACAACAACTTGCGCAATTTAAAAAATTACCACCAGCACAACAACAAGCATTAGCTAAAAGTATGGGAGTTGATTACAACGCTATTAAAGCGCAACTCAATAAAAGTACACAAAATATTGAATCTACAGAAAATAAGCCTCTGCAACAATACTTTCCTCGTGGTACTCAGTATGACGAAGAAGGCAACCCTATCTTTCAAGAAGATGTTATATCTCAAGAACTAGAAAAAGATGACGGTAAACCTAAACCATTTGGTTATGACGTATTTGCAAATGCCCCCTATACTTTTGCGCCTACAATAGATATTGCAGTACCGGAAAAATATATAATTGGCCCTGGCGATATTCTTTCTTTGCAAATGTTTGGTAAAGAAAATAATGAATACCAATTAGAAGTTAGTCGTGAAGGTCAAATTATTGTTCCAGAATTAGGCCCTTTTAATATTACTGGAATGACATTTTTAGAAGCAAAAAAATACCTCGGTAATCAAATTCAAAATAAAGTACTTGGTGTTGATGTTATCGTCACTCTTAGCAAACTCAGATCTATTAGGGTTTTTGTATTAGGTGATGCCTTTAAGCCTGGTCCTTATGTGCTGAATTCATTGTCAAGTATTACCCATGCAATTTTTGCGTCAGGTGGCATTAATGAAATAGGGTCTTTAAGAAATATTCAGTTAAAACGAAATGGTAAACTGATAACAACACTTGATTTGTACGATCTATTAATTAAAGGTGATTCCTCTAATGATTTATTATTAAAATCAGGAGATGTAATTTTTATCGCACCTGTTGGTGAAAGAGCAACAATTGAAGGTGAAGTCACTCGCCCAGCTATTTATGAGCTCACTAAGGGAGATACCTTTCAGTCGTTATTGCAAATGGCAGGTGGTTTGTTACCTTCAGCATACCCATCTTCAACCGTTGTTGAACGATTTAATCGCCAAAATTTACGAACGGTTGTTAATATTGATTTATCCACACAAAAAACATTAAAACAATCAGTGAATGCAGGCGACTATGTTCGGGTAATGAAAACCTCAGAGCTTTATGAAGAGTCTGTTACTGTAATTGGTGCGGTCACTCGACCAGGTAAATATCAGTGGAAAAAAGGGCAAAAAGTTACCGATTTATTGCCTAATATTCATGCCTACTTAGCTGACAAAGCTGATTTAACGTATAGTTTAATTATTAGAGAAAAAGATATTGGCCGCAATATTGAAGTATTACAATTTAGTATATTTAAAGCAATATCAGACAATAATTCTGTAGATAATATTGAGCTTCGACCACGAGATAAAATTTTATTCTTTTCAAACATAGAAACTGATACTGCTAAAACAGAGACACTAGATGATTTTGCATTAACAAAAGCTGAATTAATTGAACGCGCAAAAGCAAAGGCAGAAGAGAACTATAAAGAAAGAATGTTCTGGCAATATTATAATGATGATCCTAATCTGGTAGTAGGCAGCAATAATGAAGCAGACGAGACTCTTAAACAAGCATACTTATCATTAGAAGAGTTAACTGGAACTGCAAAAAATGACGTTGATATTAAAGATTTAGGCTACTTTTCGCGCAAACGTATGTTAGCGCCAGTTGTTGAACAACTTAGAAGGCAAGCAGCTTCTGGGGAGCCGATGCAGATTGTAGAAATAGATGGTGCGGTAAAATACCCAGGAATATATCCCCTTTCTAAAGGAGCTAAAGCAATAGATATTGTTGTCGCTGCAGGAGGTTTGCTTGAATCGGCATATTTAGTCAAAGCGGAAATAACCCGTGACCAAATTGACGATGAAATGGCTAACAAACTCACATTAAGTTTTAATTTGTCAGCAGCATTAAAAGATGATGAAAGTCAAAACATAGAAATGAAAAGCAAAGATCGCTTGAACATTCATCATATCCCTGCATGGCAAGAAAACCATATTGTTGAGTTAAAAGGAGAATTCAAATTCCCTGGGAAGTACACTATTAGACGAGGAGAGTCTTTAAAACAACTTATTGAACGGGTTGATGGCTTTACTGAATATGCTGATATTGAAGCTTCGTTATTTACCCGTGAAAAGCTTAAAAAAATGGAATTAGAAAACATTATTAAAGTATCTGAAAGTTTACGGATGGAAATAGCTTCAAAAAGTTTAGCACAAAGAGATAGTAATCAAGGCTTAGATTATGAACAAGCGAGGGTGCTGTTAGCCGACTTAACCAAAGTGACACCAATTGGTCGCCTTGTTGTAGATATTCCTCGTATTATTTCTAAAACAGATACCGACATTGTTTTGGAAAATGGTGATGTTTTATATGTACCAACGAAACAAGATTCAATCAATGTGGTTGGACAAGTACAAGTAGCAACTTCGCATATCTACCAACCAGGACTAGATGCTATTGATTATATAGAACTGAGCGGAGGCTTAAAGAAACAGGCTGATGATGAACGTATCTATGTAATTAAAGCCAATGGTTCAGTTCAAATACCTAGCTCGGGTAATTGGTTTGCGAGTAATGAGCATACGCTACGGCCCGGTGATACCGTTGTTGTGCCATTAGACTCCTCATACATGGAGAACATAACACTATGGCAAGTTTCGACGCAAATCATTTATCAAGCAGCAGTTGCTATAGCGGCAATTTCAGGTATTTAACTTCACAATAGCATTGAGTCTGTATTCAGCTAGCTAAAAATTAGTTTGTTCCACTTAATAATATCGTTGCTAATTGGTTATTATTAAGTGGTTCCCCTAGCTATATGGCTAATAGGCGATTATAATTAGCGAAATTTTTAGCTCATTGTTCTTTGACGGATTAAAGAACCTATTAACAAGTATATTTGGTAAAATATTAATGTTGTTTATTTCTTCTGCTTTATTTGTCGCCTTTTTTGTTTCAATACTTACAATTAAAGTATTACTGCCTTTAGCACCACATATTGGTTTGGTTGATCTTCCTGATGAACGGAAAAAACATGATGGTGCTATCCCATTAATTGGCGGTATTTCCATTTATACAGGGGTATTAATTGCTTCCACATTATTTGTAGAGCAAAGTCAATTATTAAACCTTTATTTCATCTCTTCTGCTTTATTAGTGTTTATTGGCACAATGGATGATATATATGACTTAAGTGTTGCCCCTCGTATGATTTTTCAGGGAATTGTAGCCACATTAATGGTATTTGGTGCTGGACTCTATATTCACAATTTTGGCAATTTGTTATCTACAGGAGTTATAGATATCGGTAGCTATGGGATGATATTTACTATGTTAGCCTGTGTTGCCGCCATAAATGCATTTAATATGATTGATGGGATTGATGGCTTGGCCGGCTCTATGAGCATTGTTACCATTGCATCAGTTGCGATATTAACCTTATTAAATAATAATACTGCTGATATTTTACTGCCTCTTATTTTAGTGGTAGCCATTATTCCTTACCTTTTTTATAACGTCAGTACTCGTAATCCTCGCGGTAAGAAAATATTTATGGGTGATGCGGGAAGCATGTTCATGGGACTTACTGTTATTTGGCTACTAACAATTGCTACACAAAACACACCAGAAGGTGAAGCTGTATTTCGTCCAGTAACAGCATTATGGATCATTGCGGTGCCTTTAATGGATATGTTCGCCATTATGTTAAGACGTATTCGTAAAGGTGTTTCGCCTTTTAAAGCTGATAATGGGCATTTACATCATATCTGTATGCGATTAGGTTTATCTTCTCGCCAAGCATTATGGGCAATTAGCGCCCTAGCTGTACTATTTTCGCTTGTAGGAATATTAGGGGAAGTATTTCAACTTCCTGAATATATTATGTTAATTGGGTTTATTGTTGTTTTTTGTCTATATGCTTTTTCGTTACAGCATGCGTGGAAATTTATTCGTACTTTCAAGCAATAAAAATAACACTTTCGGGTTCACTCGGTTAGTATGAAATGTTAAGGTAATAGAAGGAAACCTTAACTGTGTTTTTTTTACACACTTATTCTAAAAAAATTGATTTTAATCGTTTTTTTATGATTAATGTGTTGACATCACAGTGACTTGACCTTACATTTCCTTATGTTTGTAAAGTTAAACAATTTTCTTTTATTGATGTAGGCAGTGATAGCTTAGTTAATAAATAGGGGAGGGCATGCCAATAAATTTCGTTATTTATTAGTTGTGGCTGAACTATTAACAAAGATAATTGAAGACTGATTAACCGAACATACAAAAATAGAAAACTAACTTGATTGTTATAAATTAATTAGTTTTACATGAACACGTGTTCACTAGGCCTTAACGATAAAGTTGAGGTCAGAAATAAAATGGAGAATATCTCAAATGAAAAACTTTAAAATTGCAGCGTTACCTTTAGCAATTGCTGGTTTAGCTCTTTCAAACCAAGCGTTCGCAGGTACTCAAGCTTGTTTTGAAATCTTTAAAGGTGCTGACAACGCAGCTGTAACTGATGCTGTATTTGATACTGTATACACAAATGCTAGCTGTATTGCAGAAGCTAATCGTGGTGGTGCAACTGGTGTAGATTTACAGCCAACACTTGAAGCAAGAATTGCATATGAATTAACCAAAGATTACGATATCGATTTCGATACTACTGATGGTGTTAATACGGATACACACATTGTGTATATCCCTACTACTGATATTCCATCAGGTACATTAATTTCAATGACATTATCTGGTGCTACCTTCAAAGGTAATAATGATATTATTCACCTTGTACAAGATAATGACTTAGGTAACTTAGGTAATACAGCGTTTGACGCAGTAGCGTCTACCGATGGCGCGGTTGATGGTGAAAACACCATTACGTTTTTAACAAAAGCCGGTGTTACCATTACTGCAGGTACGCGTTTAGTACTATCTAAATTAGCTTCAGGTGCAGACGCGTCTGAATTAGTACCAGTTAGCATTAATATTAAGAACACTGAGTGTGCTGACCCAACTACACAAAAATATGTAACGTTACAAGCAACATCAGCGAAAACTGATGGTGGTAACGGTTATAACATCCAAGGTGGTGTTTCAGCTATTCAAAACGTTGCTGATATTTCTCCGCAATTTGTAACTTTCTACAACAACAGCAACATCGACGATGCACAAGTTAATGCTGAAAGTTCAAACAACAACGGTGGTGCTATCACTGCACGTACACAATTTGTATATGATGCAACAGTTACAGCTGGTGATAAGTTAACACGTAATGCTTACCAAGTAATTAACAAAGCAGTATTCATCAACAAGAAAGACGAGTTAGATGATAACTTTGCTTTAGATGCTGATGACGTATTAGAAACTAAGTTTGTTACAACGTCTGATGCCGGTGCTACTGTATTTGCTGGTATTTATGATACGCAAGACAAAGGTGGTAATGGTGCTTTAACAAACGGTATTGATGTTGATTCTGACGGTACTTCTTTATTTGCTGTATTAAGCACAGATTACGGTACTGCTCCTGTTTCTGATACATCAGCGCAAGCGTTATTTGCTGATTTAAGTAATGATACTGGTGCTGAAGAAGCTGCTGCACAAACAGCATTAACTGGTACAAGTGTAACTGACATCTACACAAATGATGCAAACTACGATTACAACGAAACGTATTATGTATTAGAAAATACTGTTCCAGCTAGTGCAACTGAGTACGGCGTAATGAACTTCAACTACATGCACACTCCAGAGCATACATTAAAGTTCAACGATGCTAACTTACTTGACCACTGTGCGCAAAAACCAACATTACACGAAGTTGGTGTAAACGGTGCAGTACTTAAAGTGCCTTACACATACGACAACGGCAATACTTGGGTGCGTATTACTAACGAGCACAACGAAGAAGCTGAAATTACTTTAGATATCTTCGATGAGAACAGCAACCAGAAGAACAGCGTTAACGTTGGTAAAGTTGCTGAGCATGCTTCAGTAGTATTATATGCTGATGAGTTAATTGAGAAAGCTAAAGCTGCTGGTTACATGGGTACTGGTACTCGTCACACTATGACATTTACTGTAACTGCTCCTAGCAACACAGTTCATGGCGTAAGTGTTCAGAAGATCCCTGGTGGCGTAGATCGCGTATTACCAGTTCTTGATCAAAATGACTGGACTCAATAATCTAAACATTTAATTTAGATTCATTAAAAAAAGCCCCTGTTGGGGCTTTTTTATTTTAGAAACATAGGTGAAATGAACATGATAAAACGGATAGCATTAACAGTAGCAATGGTATTATCAAGTGCGGCCATCGCTGAAGACGCTGCCAACACCACTACCGATATTGAAAGCCTTAAACGTGAAGTAGCACAGCTAAAACGTGATATGAGAGTAGTGATCAGTAACCAACAAGCGCTAGCAGAGCACACGGGCTTGATTAAGAAAAACGATCAACAAGCTGTGCAAATTGGTGGTAGTGCAACATTAGGTAAAGACACTGCAAAAGTAGTTTTAATAGAGTTTACCGACTTACATTGCCCATTTTGTAAAAAATTTAATAATGAAACATTGCCAACATTAAAAGAAAAGTTTATTGATACGGGTAAAATATTTTTTGTTGGTAAACATTATCCAATTACCTCTTTACATAAAAATGCTTATATAGCAGCTAAAGCATTAGAGTGTGCTAGAAGTCAAAAAATAGATAATGAGCAACACTATACAGATGCTAAAAACTGGTTATTTAACCAAGGTTCTAGACTTTATAGTAAAGAGCTCAGTATTTTTGCAAATGAAATGGAATTAGAGCAGAAAGAATTTGATGCTTGTATGGAATCAGACACGGTAGAAAGTGCTATAGATGCAGATATTGCTTTAGTTAAACAACTTGGATTAAGTTCTACTCCGGCATTTGCTATTGGGCTTAAAGAGGGAACAACAGTCACTAAGTGGAAAACATTTACAGGTGCAAAGGGCATCGATAATTTTACAGATGCTATTGAACAATTTTTAGCTATTGAACAATAAAAATTGAAATTTTTTAATGGAGCTTTTTGTTACGTTTTTTAAAAAGACTAACCTAGCTCCATTTTTTATTTTCATGTAAACTGCTTGTTGAATAAGGTTTCAAACGTTAGCCCTTTTAGCGTTGTTATCGTAAATTATTTAATAAATAAGCATAGTTACTATGTAGAGGTTAAAAGTAAATGTTTCAAAGCAGAAAACGACACCAAGTGAAGGGTTTTACACTGGTTGAATTGTTAATAGTTATGGTAATTCTTGGTCTATTAGCTTCTTTAGTTGCACCTAAAATGTTTGGCAAAGTTGCATCGTCAAAGGTACAAACTGCTAAAACACAAATGGAATTATTATCTACAGCATTAGATATGTATAAATTAGATGTAGGAAGATATCCAACACAATTGTCAGAATTATTAACTTCGGATAATAATAACTGGCAAGGACCTTATTTACCAAAAGAAATACCTAATGATCCGTGGGGCAACCCTTATTACTTTAAATACCCTGGTGAAAATGCTGAATATGATCTAATAAGCTATGGTAGTGATGGCAATGCCGGTGGAAAAGATGAGGCAACAGACGTTGTCTACTAAGATACAAGATTACTTACAAGGTATATTGCAAATACCTGAAGCAGATATAAATGAAGCATTAAAGCTTAAAGAAACTTTTAAAGCGCCCATTGAAAAAGTATTACTTTCAATGGGTAAACTTGATGAATTACAACTTGTTGCATTGTATTCTGATGTATACGGTGCTGCTGAAATATCATCTGATACTGTTGCGCTTTCCAGTGAAAAAATTAATCAATATTTATCAGACATTGACCATGACTATTTACTACGTTGTGATGCTATTCCTATTGAAGCAAATGAAAACATTTTAGTCTTAGCTATTGATCAAGCTGAACATTGGGAACTTTATGATTATTTTAGGTTTATTAATCAGAAAGTAACCTATCAATTTACGCAAAGTAAAAATTTAGCGCTTTTAAAGGAAGAATTTGAGTTAAATTGGCAATCGGCCAAATTGATGCAAAATGGCCAACAATTTGTTGCTGATGGTGAGGTTGAACGTTTAAAAGAGTTGGCCCAAGGGGCTCCTACAGTTTCATTTGTAAATCAACTTATTCAACAAGGCGTTAAGCTAGGCGCTTCAGATTTACATATTGAGCCAGTTGCTAATAAATATCGAGCACGCTATAGAGTTGACGGTATATTACATGAAACTGATCCCATTCCTCAAAATTTACAACTTGCGGTTATTTCACGTATCAAAATATTATCAGGCATGGATATCGCAGAAAAACGTAGGCCGCAGGATGGAAAGATAGAGACGAAAGCAAATAATGTAGAGTTAGACATTCGTTGTTCATCGCTGCCTTTAGGTCAAGGCGAAAGTATGGTAATGCGCTTTCTTATTAAGAAGGCAGTACAGTTTAATTTAGCTGATTTAGGCTATGAACAAGATTTAGCCGATAGAATACAAGCAGACTTAAAGAAAACCGCAGGTGTTATTTTAATGACGGGTCCTACCGGTTCTGGTAAAACGACAAGTTTGTACTCTTATTTGAATCAATTAAATGGCCCAGAAGTCAAAATAATCACGTTAGAGGATCCGATTGAGTATCAATTAGATGGTATTAATCAGGTACAAGTTAATAGTGATATAGGCTTCGATTTTGCTAAAGGCTTACGCAGCATTGTTAGGCAAGATCCTGATGTAATTATGGTGGGTGAAATTAGGGATAATGAAACCGCTAAAGTGGCTTTGCAGTCAGCATTAACGGGTCACCTTGTATTTAGTACTGTACATACGAACGATGCAGCTACAGCATATACGCGGTTATTAGACCTCGGCGTGCAAGAGTATTTACTCAATGCGGCATTGATCTCTATCTTAGCTCAGAGACTAGTACGACGTTTATGCAGTTGCGCTCTTGTTAAAACTGAGTCAGAAATTGAAAATCTAGTTAATCAATATGGTTTATCGCCACTGGTTGAAAAATTTATTGATGATAAGGTCATGATAAAAAGTGCTGTTGGTTGTACAAAATGTAACTTCACAGGCTTTAATGGACGTGTTGCTATTCTAGAGTATTTGCCCTGTAACGATGAAATTATGCAATTACCTAAAGGAGAAAAATTTTTATTAGAGGCTGCAAAATATATGCAATCTAATGACCTTAGGACCTTGAAGCAAGATGGCTTCTTAAAGGCGATGAAAGGGCAAACAACAATTGAAGAAGTATTAAGGGTTGCTGGATGAGCCTAAGATATAAATATAAAGGTTTAACATCGACAGGAAAGCGAGTTAGTGATTCGGTAGTGGCAGAAAATATTAACCAGGCAAGAAAGAAACTTAAATCGCAAAATATTACTTTAGTGTCTATCGAAGAGGACTCACTCAAAAAAAGTTTTCTTTCTGGAAGTAAAATTTCTGCAACTGAGATTGAACAATCTACAAATCAATTAGCAACTTTACTTGAAAATGGTGTGAAAATTAATGTGGCTATTGAAGTATTGATAGATACTTCAACGACTAACTCTCTCTCTAGTTTGTGGCGAACCGTACATAAACAAGTTCAGTCAGGAAAATCGTTACACGAATCGTTAAAAGAATTCTCTGATACTTTTGATGTCTTGTATCTTGAAATGGTAAATATTGCTGAACAAACAGGTACTTTACCTGAAGTATTTAGGGGACTTTCAGATAATTTAAGTTTTCAACGAGAATTAAAAAGTAAAACCATTCAAGCGTTAATTTATCCTATGATCATTTTTGGCGTATGTATTATTGCAATATTTGCAATATTTAATTTTGTGATCCCTAATATGGAATCCGTTTTTTCTTCAGCTGAAAATCTACCCGGTTACACACAATGGCTATTGGATACTAGCGCATTTGTGACTGAGAATAATGGGATGATTCTGTTATTTGCACTTTTTATTATTTTTGGCTTCATTGGGCTATGGAATAATCCGAATACTCAGAAAAAAATACAGAATATCTTAGCGATATTGCCTCTTTCAAAAGCTTTAGTATTAAAAACTGAACAAATTAGGTTTTGTTCGGCCATGAAGTTAACATTAGATAGCGGTATAAGCCTTTCTAATGCCATTTTGTTAAGTAATAAAACACTGAGTATCGAGAATAATAAACAGCAATTAGAGCTAGTGAGAATGAAAGTTGATGCAGGGGCTCCTCTTGCTGAAAGCTTATCAGAGAGTAGAGTATTAGATAAAATTTCAGTGTCCTTAATAAAAGTTGGAGAACAAAGCGGTACATTAGATAAATCTTTTAATGAAGTCACTAATCGTATTAAAGCCAATTTTGAGTCTTGGATTATGAAAATGACATCGCTTTTAGAGCCACTACTGATACTTGTAATGGGAGCTATTGTTGGAGGTGTTGTAGTAGTCATGTTATTAAGTATTGTGTCTGTAAATGACATCTCTTTTTAATGTTATGTGGACTTAGTTTTGAACAATATGGTCAAAAGCCATGGCTTTACTTTGATTGAGTTATTAGTAGTGCTAGTAATTATGGGGTTAAGCGCTAGTGTAGTTGCACCTGATATGTTTAAAATGTTGGAACGAGTGCAAAAGCGTGAAGAGCAGATGACTATTAGTGCCACGCTTAAACTGATTAAAGAAAAAAGCTTTTTCTCGTCTAATGGTTATTTTATTACGTTTATAGATAACCAATTTTCCGTATACGAGTATTTAGCTGAGCAGCGTTTATATTCTAATAAAGAGTTAGCATTAATGTGTAACTCGGATAAAGACCTAGAAGAACAAAGTGCTGATGAAGAGCCCGAGGCTGAGAAAAACTGTAGAAAATTGAAAGAAATCTATAGTCGATTTTATACATTTGAAGAGCTTTCTTTTTTTATCAGCGGAGGGAAAATTAATGAGCATCAATTTATTAAGTTTTTTGAAAATAGCTCTATACCAAGTGTGACGTTAGAAATTGATTAAGAAAATTGGTGTGTAATTTTGTTAAATTCTCCTTCAAAAATTAAGGGAATGACGCTTATAGAAGTGTTGGTTGCCTCTATTATTTTATTTATTGCTATTGGTACAGTTTCTGGGGTTCAACGAGTATTAACGCATTATCAACAATTAAATCAACTAGATTATGTTTTATTGTTAAATCAACAGTCATTTTTTGATTATATCGAATACTCTCTTGAGCAAAAAATATACTCTGGAGAGTATAAAATTGGAGAGTATGTAATTGCTTGGCAGAGTACTTTAGAGCAGGAAAGTGCAGTAATAAATAGTTTTGATCCTGAGCTAGATGCAAATAATCAGTATGCATCTTCAAGCACTATTAAACTATTAAGTGTTAATTACTATTTTATGAGTTTACCGGATAAAACCTTTGAGATTAAACAAGTTGTTACAGAAAACATCCAAGCGACAGCAGGGTTTTAGTTTATTAGAGACAATTATTGCTTCATTAATCTTTGCGGCTATTTTGGCTATAGCATCGTTAGCATTCAAGTTTTTTATTACTAACAGTACAAAGACATCAATAAGCGACGAAATATTAAATGAAACCGCTATGTTGATTAATATACGTAATGCAATTAAAGGAACGGAGCATTACTTTCTTCCTTTAAAGAAACAGCAACTAATAGGTTCGAAGCTGTTCTTTAATGGGACTGATAACTCTTTTACGGGAATTACTGCACGTTCATTAGGCTTTCAAAGTCGACCAACACAATACAGAGTATTTGTTCAAACCAATGAAGATGATCAAAAATCATTACTTTATTGTGAGTATGACATGAAACAAAGCTACCCTTTATTAACAAGAAATGATAATTGTAGCTTTACAGCGACGATTGCCGATTCTATCGACGATGTTTCTTTTAGCTATTTTGGCTATGAATCGATAAATGATCTATTCGGTATTAGCAGTTTAGGTGTTGAGAAAAAAAAGCGTTGGAAAACAGATTGGAATGGAGAGAATGCTAAAATATTGCCGCAATATATCCAGGTTCGTATTGAGTATAAAGAAAAGGTCGCCGTATATAAGCCTGAACAGATGTGGTTTAGAATACCAGATGCTGATCCTGTACATTTAGCTGAAAACAGTTCAAATCATGAATAATTTAAGTCGATTTAATGGAGCTGCATTAATTATAGTTCTACTAATTTCAATTGCTCTTGCTAGTGTATCAGCATTATTAATTGTGAAAACAAAAGCTCATACATCACGCATTAAAATTGCTAAAAACTTTTTGCAAGCAGAACGAAATGTTATCTCTGATTTAAGTCGTTTTATCTTTGAAGTTCACAGTACTCCGTATTTTATTATGGGAGATAGTGTAGTGGCCCCACCATTTACCTCCTCATTACCTAAAACGGCAAATTTATTTGGCCGTCCATTTGAATTTGGAGATTCTGTACTTCAGGTACAAGATGGCGGGGGATTGTTATACTTGATCCCATTTAACAAGGTTAGAATTACAAATTACTTGAGTCTCCAAAAATGGCCGGCTGATCAAATAAGAAACTTTTTAGATGGTTATGCTGATTGGGTCGATAAGGACGATTTTACTCACTTGAACGGTGCAGAGAGCCGAGAGTATCAAGTAGAGGGTTTTCCATTTAATAATAAACTTCAATCAAAAAAAGAACTCGCATTATTGATAAATGTCGAGCAGAAATTATTACAATCATTGGTTAATGATGAGAACGTCATACTGTATAATCCAGGAAGAGATAATTATGATTATTCGCCAGAGAGTTTACTATCGTTAAATATCCAAGCACATGAAGTAAATAAATTTTCTGAAGCTAGGGATAATTGGTTAACGACTAATGCCATTAATCCTATTGAGAATTATTCTAGTCTTTATTGGATTATTAACGTTACAAGTAGCTATGGTGATGCTAAATCAAGTAGAATGTTTCACTTAATACGACGTTTTGGTGATACTAGACCGTTTATTGTTAATAATTGGCAAGAGCGTGTTAATTAAAGTGATTGTGTATGCAAATATTAGGTCTATATGTTAAAAAGTAATATGATGATTTTTGGGGCGAATGGAATAAGTAGTTTCAATGCGAATTCCAGCCTTAAAGTTGAAGATGATGGTCGGTTAAGCTTTATATCGTCGTGGCAAAACTACTTTGTGTCTAGAGAACAGTATTGGGAGCAAGTTATAAGCTACCCTACTGCTAATGTTATTGAATTATATAAAATAATTCAGGCCGAAGTTGATATTATTTCTCCTATAAAAGGCACGACCCAAGCGTATATTATTAATATTGACTCTGATAACTCTACTGTACTTTACTGTTGTTATAATGAAGCGTTTATGCAGCAAGTAAATAAGCTTGGTTTATGGCGACTTACACCTATTTCACTACCATTTTATCGCCAGTACAATAACAAGCCGAGTTTATTATATTTAAATATTCCTTTTTATAGAGTTAATAGTATTTCTGACAAGGTTGATATACATAGTTGCACTCAACCTAAGGAGTCTTTATTACTTCAAATTTCTGAAAGTAGTATGTCATCTTTACCTTGTTCAACTGATGATGAAAATCAATTTTTAAACATGAAAGGTGAAGAGGCACGTAGGCTTGATGAATTGGAAGTTAATGATGCACTCAAGAAGCCAAGTTTATTAAAATACACGGACTTAATTAACCCATTAATTAAATATTTTTTTCATTTAAAAGCGCGCTGGGGTAGCAGTGCTAAGTACGTTCTAATTTTTATTGTTTGTGTGTTTTTAAGTTTTAACCTTGGCTGGTCTGCCTTTTTAATATGGCAAAATAATTATTTTACAAATAAAGTTGAAGAGCAACGAGAAGAAGCGAATAGAGCTGTAAATGTTGTTAATAAATTAAATACGTTAAAGGCGGATATATTAAAAATAAATAATGAGATTTCTCAAACCAGCTCCAAAGCGTTGCTTTTAGCTAAACTAAATAATCTGAAGGAAGCAGATGATTCACTCATTATTCAAAGCGTAGAAATATATAAAAATGACGTTAAGATCAGTGGAGTAAGTGCTAATGCGACAGGCGTGTTATCTATACTAATTAAATTAAATGAATTTGAAAATATAAAATTCATTTCCCCCCCCTCCAGCCGTGGTAAAGATAAAGAATTCTTTAATATTTCTTTTGAATACAGAGCTAATGGTAAAATCGTGGGCGAAAACAATGAAGCATAAAAATTTAGCAATAGGAATGCTTAGTTTATTGATATTTATTAAATTTTTCTATTTACCTTGGGATGATTGGGTTGAATCTGTTGAACTCGAAAATGAAAGGTTATCTTTAATGAACAATAAACAAAGGAAGGCCATAGATAATGAACAACTGGCATTAAAAAACCTTGAAATACATAAAGATAACCTTCAAGAGTTTTCAGGTGATTTACCTAACCTAAACAGTGAACAAAAAATTAATTTATATTGGTTGAACCTTGCTTCGGAGATAAAAAATAAAGGATTAAAAGTATATAATCAAAATGTTGAATTCATATCACCAGTTTCAAACTCTCTTGGGGTTGTAACAGGGACGCTATCTATTTCTGGAAATGCAAATAAGGTTATAGAGTCAGTCATTCAGCTAGAGATGAAAAGTCCTTCTTTGTTTATTGGTGAAATTAAATTAAGTAAGCCTTCTATTAACTCAAACTCTGAGTTGGTGGCTCAAATGATAGTTGGTCATTGGTATAAATTTGAGGGGGAAGGTAATTGATTTTTGCTAATAAACGTGTGTTGCTTGCTATCATAACAGGATCTATGGCAGGTGTTGTATTACTGCTAATATATTTAGTTATTCAATTTATGACTTCAGTACAAGTCAATGAAAGCGCCTTTGATACATTAGCGGTAAAACAGGCGCCATACGAGATTATTGAAACTGAAATTACAGAGTCAGTGTTGACTTTATTTGGTATAGAGATGGTTAACAATGAGGATGAAAATTCTGGAGGGGATTTAATTCCAGAATTACCTGAACATGTGGTCAAAATTCTTGCAACATCAAATATTTCTGGAGTTATTAATGTATTACTTGAAGTTACAGCTGATGGTAAGACTATTCAGGCAGATGCAGAAGCAGGAGTTTCTATTAACGGCTTACTAGTCAAGCAGATAGAAAGTAAGCGTATTGTAATTGAAAAAGATAGTAAAGAATTTATTGTTAGACTTTTTCATAAAAAAAAGCTGAATTAAGATGAATATATTGAACCAAAAAAATGTTATGAAAGTATTACCGATAAGTGTGTTGTGTTGTGTTCTTGCATCGTGTTCTTCCAATCCTGAATTAGAAAAAAAACAAACGTTAGTAAAGCCTAATACTCTAACGCTGGATAAAGGTATTTTAGGAAAAAGAGCGGCTGAGTATATAAATGAAGATTTGAATGTTACTGATGATAACACCGCAGAATTAAAGCAATTTTCAAGTACTGTGATAGATAGTGTTGGCGGCCTTTCTAAGTTAGAAAAGCTTGGCAAAGAAGCACCAATTTTTGATGATGAAGAGCCTATAGAAGTTAGTGTTGATAACATGAGTTTGAACGATTTTATTCATTATATTTTTGATGAATTATTAAGTCTTAATTATGTTATTTCCACTCAGGCAGAAGTGGATGATAAAGATGTTTCGCTTAATCTATCTGAGCCTATTTCTAAGTCAGTTATATATTCAACTGCTGAGCAGCTTTTATCAGAAAATGATCTGGCTATTTTACGTAAAAATGACATTTTATATATTCAAAAGAAAGATAAAAATAAGCGATATAAAACAAATGAAGTTGGGATCGGGAGTCATGAAACTGATATACCTGATACTGTAGATAAGATCGTTCAAATAATTCCATATACTTACACTAATAGTCGAAGTTTATCGAGTGTTATCCAAAAGCTGACTAATATAAAAATACAGTTAGACTCTAACCGAAAATTCGCCATTGTTGAAGGCTCTCGACAAGAGGTGTTAGACGTAATGCAAGTGGTTAATATGTTGGATGTTCCAAGCTCATCGAGTAAAGAAATTCGTTTAATTGATCTTGCTTATATATCACCTGATAGTCTTGTTGAAAAATTAAGCGAACTACTTGAAAGTGATGGATACCAAGTTGGTGATAATCAAGATGTTGCTTTTATTACAATGCCCCGATTAGGCGCTTTAGTTGTTTATGCTGTTAGCATTGAGGTGATTCAAAGGGTTGAGCACTGGAGTAGAACTCTAGATGTTGCCGTTGCTGGTAATGAAGCCCAGTTTTACATTTTTCGGCCACAATATAATAAAGCCACTGATATCCAATCCTCATTAGGACCATTAATTAGCTCTATTTTGGGCACTGATTCGTCTGAAATTTCAGCTAAAGGAGCCAATCGAAAAGGTAACGATAGTGAAAATGCTGAAAAACCAAGAGCTTCGTCATCAACAATGTCAGTTGATGAAGGTCAAAATGCGTTAATTTTCTATACTACAGCCGATAAATACAGAAAAATACTGCAATTATTGGAACAATTAGATAAGTTGCCTGGACAAGTAATTTTGGACATTGTCATTGCGGAAGTTACTTTAACTGATAATGTTTCTTCAGGTATAGATTGGTTTTACGACTCAAGTGGCCAAGATGGGGTTTCTGCTGCAGTAACAAGAGGCTTAACAGGTGACTTTAAAAGTGCTGGAGAATTAGTTTTGGCTGGCTTTGACGGTGATTGGCGAGTAGCCATTAGTTTGTTAGCTTCAAAATCTGATGTACGAGTTTTGGCTAAACCTTTCTTAATTGTTAAAGATGGTGAGAGTGCTACGATTAATGCTGGCGATCAGATACCAACGCTTACTCAGACAAGTACTAGTGATACTGATAGAGTAACCAATGCTGTTCAGTACGTTAGTACAGGGATAAGTGTCTCAGTCACACCAACTATCAATGCTAAAGGCTTGATTAATTTAACTGTATCTATGTCGAGTAGTTCATCTTCTCCAACGACGTTAACACCAGTTATTACCAATAGAGCAATTACCACTAACATTTTTAGTTCTGATGGTCAGACGGTAGCTTTGGGGGGGTTAATTAGTGAAAAACTCACCGATAATAATAACCATACTCCAATATTGGGAGACCTTCCAATAATCGGGAATTTATTCAAAAGAAAGCAAGATGATTATTCTAGATCTGAGTTAATTATGCTGATAACTACTAGAACAGTTAAGAAGATCAGTGAAATTGATGAGTTTAGAGATAAAATTCTTGAAACTTATAGTTTCCCTCTCTCTCAATAGAGATATATAGATATATTTGTGCTAAGTAGCGCTACATATTTTAATATGTAGCGCTTAGTTTTTTACGTGATTTGATGAATAAAATGAAAGTATTATTAGTTGGTAACCATACATGTGGTAATAGGGGCGATGCTGCTATTTTAAGAGGCTTGGTAAGTGAATTAAGAGCACAAGATCCGAGTATAGATATCGATATTATCTCTCGCTTTCCGGTGAGTTCATCTTATCTTTTAGGTGAAAAGGTTTATTCAGACACATTGGATGCATTTCATCGTAATCATCAAGGAATAAAAGGTCGAGTATTTAAGATTGCGCTTCCCTGGCTCTTACGAATGACATGTGCTGGATTGCCACTGTTTATATTGCCGAATCACTTTGTAAAGCATATAAAAAACTTACAAAAATATGATGCAATTATACAAGTAGGAGGTTCTTTTTTTGTCGACTTATATGGTGAAACTCAATTTGAACATGCATTAAGTGCATTATCTGCAGGTAAACCTATTTATTTATTAGGGCACTCTGTAGGTCCTTTTGAGAGAAAACGCTTCAAAAGTTTAGCGAAAATGGTATTTAACAATGTTAGCTTGCTTTCTTTAAGGGAGCGTGTAAGTTTAGCGCATTTAAAAGGTTTGTCGTGTGAAAACAGCGTAATTTCTCAAGGGGCAGATACAGCCTGGTTGGTGCCTAATTTAACGATTCCTTTGAAGAACCATTGGTATAAAAAACTCCAAGAAAAAAAGACTATTGCTATAACTGTGAGAAATTTAGCACCTTTTGATCGACGTTTAGGTATTAGCCAAGATAGCTATGAACATGCTATGTCTATGATGATAGAAGCGTTAATTCAAAAAGGTTATCGAGTTGCTTTATTCTCTACTTGTACAGGGATTGATAGTTATAATAGGGATGATCGAATGGTTGCATTAAACATAGCCGAAAAAATAGATAATTCCACAGAGTGTATAGTTATTATGGATGAATTAAACGATATCGAATTAGGGCAATGCCTCTCTGAGTGTATTTTGACAATAGGAACTCGATTACACAGTGCTATAATTTCTATGAACTTTAATACACCAGCCATTGCCTTAAATTATGAACATAAATCAAAAGGGATCATGGCTCAATTAGGAGTGCCTGACTGCTCGAGTGATTTAACTGAATTAGTTGATGGTTCGTTAACAAGTAAAGCGTTTGATTTACTTAAAAAAATTGAAGTGTGTGAATTTGATATATCAAGCCCAGTTGAAAATGAAAGACAAAGAGCCAAAACGATGATTAGTCAGTTTTTACAAAATTTTGAGCGGTCATAAAAATGAAGGTTGCATTTTTCCTCAGTAAGTTTCCTGTGTCTTCAGAGACTTTTGTACTTAATCAAATCAATGGTTTAATTTCATTAGGAGTAGATGTAAATATTTGGGCTTTAAATAAAGGAAATTTAAACCCTTTAGATCCTTTGGTAAGTCAATATGATTTGCTTAATAAAACAACCTATTTATTTGAAGAAAGGATAGGTGATGCAAAGTCTAAAAAATTTATTAAGCGTTTCATAAGTGCTAGTAAGCTACTTGTAAATGTCCGATTAATATCTAAGTTATTTAAAAAGAGATACAAAAATAGCAATAAAGGCTTAATGTTGCCTGCTGTTATTTCTCGAATTAAAGGGCAATTAGTCGCTGATGTTGTGATTGCTCACTTTGGCCCAATAGGCGTTTTTGCTCAAAACTTACAAAGCCTAGGTAAACTTGACGGCAAGATAATGACAGTTTTTCATGGTTACGATATTTCGATGAAAAGTGTACTTGAGCAGTACAAGTTTGACTATCAAAAGTTATTCGATGAAAGTGCCGCAGTGTTACCTATAAGTAATTTATGGGCTGATAAACTTATCGCAATGGGATGCCCTGAAAATAAAGTCTTTGTTAATCGCATGGGAATTAATTTAACAGACTTTAGTTTTAAACAAGGTGGGACATCATCCACACTAAAATTAGTGAGTGTAGCTAGACTTATTGAAAAAAAAGGTCTTTTTGATGCAATTACAGCAATGAGTTTGTTAAAAAATGCCCAAATAGACTTCAGCTATAAAATTATCGGTGATGGTCCTTTAGAAGAACAATTGAAAAACTATATTCTTGACTTAGGGCTTGAAGATTGTGTTGACTTAGTTGGTTTTTTACCACAAGAAAAAGTTAGAGAAGTGCTAAAAGAGACTGATATCTTTTTATTACCATCGATAACGGCAGAAAATGGTGATATGGAGGGCATACCTGTTGCGCTAATGGAGTCTATGGCTATGGGAATTATAACGGTTTCTACTTACCATAGCGGCATACCTGAATTGATAGAAAATGAAGTGTCTGGATTTTTGGTATCTGAAGGGGCCCCAAAACAGTTAGCAAAGACATTAATTAGTATCTCTCAAGAAATATTTGATCTAGAGATTATTCGTAGTAATGCATCTAGTGTTATTCAAAATAAATTTAATCAACAATTATTATATCAAGAACTTAAAAGCATAATAGAAAAGGTTCATGGCAGTTAAAAAAGAAGTAATTTGGCTAATTAGCTCAACATCACTAAACATAACTTCGGTTTTTTTAGTTTTCATATTTTTAGCTCAATTAGGTGGCCAAGAGCTTGTTGGTGAATTAGCAATTATTAATATTGTACTGTCATTTACACTTTTGCTGCAGGACTCGGGTCTTTCAAATTACTTTATTCATCGACAGAATTTAACTCGTAGTGAAAGGTCTTCATTATTTTTTATTAATGTTTTACTCGGTTTAATAGCTACAATATTAGTGTTTTTTTTGTCTGGATGGGTAGGTGATTTCTATCATTCTGAAAATATAGCTAGGTGTTTAAGTATTGTAGCTTTTAATTTTATTTTCATCAGTCTAACGTCTCAATATCAAGCGCATTTCATTAAAAATTTAGAAAATACGAAGTTAGCAAAAATAGAAATAGTGACGAAGTTGTCGATATTGATTTGTATGATTGGATTATACTACTTAGGACATCCTCCTTTGGATAGTTATATCTGGGCTGTTTTATTTTCCACAGCATTTAAATGGATATTGATTTTGTATCTTGTGCCAAAAGAGTGGCATCCCCGTTTAACTTTTGATAGAAGAATTTTATCGCCGGCACTGTCTTTTGGTGGTTATCAAATGGCTTCCCAAGTATTAAATCAACTGAGAGGAAGGCTAGATCAAATTGTAATAGGTAAATGGCTTGGAACTGATGCATTGGGTCTTTATACCATTGCGAAAGAGTTAGTATTGCAGCCAAACAAGTTAATTTCTCCACTTATTTCTCGAATTATTTTACCTCGACTTGCTAAAAACCAGGGTAAAGATGATGAATTTTCAGTAGTTTTTAGTAATTCAAATAATTATATTCTGATTTTTAATACAATCATCTTTGTATTGATGACAGTGTGTTTATATTTCCTAATACCAATTTTATATGGTGATGATTTTTCAAATGCATTTGATCTATTTTTAATCATGGTGGTTATTGGTATGGTGAGGCCCTTAGGAAGTATTTTTGGAGCACTTGCACAATCTAGGGGGCAGAGTAAAATTGAGTTTAAATGGAATATTCTTTCTTTTGTTGTAGTCTCTAGCTTTATGTTTATCGCTACTTTCTTTAAAGATATTATGACTTATGCGGCTTTAATGTCTGCGGCGCAAGTTATTCTGTCCTCGTATGCTGTCTTCTTTTTTTCTAGGAACTTAATTCAGTTAGATTATCGAGCTCATTTACTGAGAATCGGCGGTATTATATCCGTGTTTTTATTATTGCAAATTGTGTTTTTTAATTGGTAATTTAGCACAATTGATAGAGTATTACTTATGAAAGCAAGAGTACTAGTTGTTGGCCCTTTATCTTCCGGGCACATTCAAAAATGGGTTAAACCCCTGGTAAACGAATTTGATTTTATTTTTTTTACTTTACATCGTTCAGAAAACGATAAAGTTTTAGAGGGAATGCCTATAATTTCTTTCCCAAGAATCACCGGTACTCGAATAGATTTTTTATTGGCGGTTCCGTTTTTAATTTATACCATTTTGAAATATTCACCCAATTTACTACATGCGCACTTTCTTTCGTCTTACGGTCTAATGGTCAGTGTGTGCGATTTTAAAAACATCCCCAAAATATTATCAACATGGGGAACAGATGTTAATGGCAAGGCGCAAACGAATAAACTACTGAGGTATTTTTTAAAGCGGACGGCTTCAAGTTACAACATTATTAATGCTCCGGCACATCATATTAAAGAAAAATTACAAGCTTTAGGTTTTAATGGGAATAATATAGAAGTATTTCAATATGGGATTAACCTGACAGAATACCCTGTTAAAGACTGTTCACAGGAACAATCGGGTCAAACTGTATTTTTGTCTATTAGAAATTGGGATGATTTATATAATATTAAATCAGTATTATTCGCATTTAGCATGTTTAGCCAAGAAAGCAAAAATAAAGCTACACTAAGGCTTATCGGTAAAGGCGATCTCAAAACAAAAGCGGCCATTGAAAGTTTAGTCAAAACACTTGATTTTGGTGAAAATGATGTTGATATTATTGGGTTTGTAGATAACAAAAGCTTGAAAAAACTGTTATTAGCGTCTGATTTTGTGGTGAGTATTCCTTCTATTGACGGCACACCGCTTTCAGTTTTAGAAAGTATATATGTAGGTTTAATACCAATAGTTTCAGATATAGATGCCAATAGAGAATGGTTTTGTGACAAAACGGCTATATTTGTTGATCAAGCAGAGGTTTCTTCTATTGCTAAAGGCTTTCATCGCGGGGTTGAACTTTTAGCTAAGTCATCTATTCAACCTATGATTATTGAGAATAGAAATAAGGTTATTGAAAAGGCTTGCTATAATACTAATACAAATCGATTAAAATTCCTTTATAATTACCTACTTACTAAGAAAAATGTTTAGGGGTAATTAGTCATGGACTCCATTCCGTTAGTCAGTGTCTATATTGCGACACACAATAGGGTTAATTTGCTGAAAAGGGCACTGAATTCAGTATTGGCTCAAACATATAAAAATATTGAAATTATAGTTGCTGATGACGGTTCTAAAGATGAAACGAGTCAAGTGATTCAAGAATATATCAAAGACCATAAAATAGTTTATGTAAAGAATGAAAAGCCAAAAGGGGCTTGTAGTGCAAGGAATTTAGCTATTAATATCGCTCAAGGCGAGTATATTACGGGTTTAGATGATGATGATGAGTTTTTACCGGACAGGGTTGCGCATTTAGTTAAATTATTTGAACAAGGTCAATACTCTTGTGTTGCTTCACCTTATGCTGAATTTACTTCCAATGGTTTAATAGAAAGAACGTTAGATGATGGAGATATTTCATTACAAAAATTATTACACTCAAATGTTATTGGAAATCAAATTTTAACCAAAACAACTTATTTAAGAGATATCAATGGTTTTGATCCTCAAATGCCTGCTTTTCAGGACTATGATACATGGGTTAGATTAGTAGCAGCATATGGTCCAGCCTACAAGTCTTCGACAATTACGTATATTTGGTATACCGATCATGAAGAGAATAGAATTAGCAAAAGTATGTCGAAACGACAGATTGCATTAAAGCGTTTTATAGGAAAGCATGATACCTATATGACCATGAGACACAAGGATAGTATGTTGATACTCTCGAAAAAAATTAAAAATGAAGCTTATTCTTTGAGTGAGTTTATTGAATTAACAAATAAGGATAATTTTAAAATGTCACTGTCTTACTTTGTAAATACTAACATGTCTTGGCTTAAGCATGCATTTGATAAAATAAGATTTAAGTAGGCTTTTTAAATAAAATGATGAATAAAGATTTAGTTTCAATTATTACACCTACCTATAATTCGATGAGTTATATCGAAGACACGTATGAAAGCATAAAGAACCAACAGTACGAACAATGGGAGTGGTTAATTACAGATGATTGCTCTATTGACGATACTTGGGAATATTTACAAGATATAGCTAAAGACGATGATAGAATCAAAATCTTTCAAAATAAGACTAACAGTGGAGCTGCAATTTCACGAAATAACTCTATTAGTCATGCGAATGGAGATTTTATAGCTTTTTTAGATAGTGATGATATTTGGCTACCTGAAAAGTTAGTAAAACACCTTGAATTTATGAATAAAAATTCACTTGATTTATCATTTACTAGTTATTATTTGATTGATGAAAGTGGGGCTTCTTTAAACCGAATAGTGGATGCGAATTGCAGTGGGGGGTATTCGTATCAAGATATGCTTAAAAAGAGAGCGACGATGGGGTGCTGTACCGTTATAGTAAGAACGTCTGCTTTTAATGATTTATCGATGCCTTTAGTATGGGCAGGTCAAGACTATGCTTTATGGTTAAAACTATTAAAAACAGGGGCTAACGCAGTTATTTTTAATAAACCGTTAAGTAAATATAGAATTGTATCAAATTCATTATCTCGTAATAAATATAAAAAAGCGTTAAGAATTTGGCATATCTATAGAAATGTTGAGCGATTAAATTTATTTAAAGCTAGTATTGTTTTTTGCCATTATGCTATCAAAGCTTTTTTAAAGCTCAATGAACATAGAGTTGAGTAGTTAATACTAAGTAAGTTAAGCGTTAGTGTAGCTAATGTTTATATAAATAATGATATAATTTCACAAATAATTTTTAAAACACTTGATTAGGTAAGTAGAATGTCGACCACAACGTCTGATGAAATATCTTTAACTGAAGTTTGGGCTGAAGTTTTCCGTCGCAAAATATTCATTATTGTTTCTGGTTTTTTATGCGCCGCCATTGGTGTTGTTATCGCCTTAAGTTTACCTAATATGTATACAGCAAAAGTGCTAACTGTACCTAAAATGGAGGAGTCAGGTGGTTTAGGCTCTCTTACAAATGGTTTAGGCGGTCTTGCTGGTATGGCGGGAATTAAATTAGGCAGTTCTAGTGGGCCAGATAAAACTCAAGTTGCATTAGAAGTGTTAAAGTCTCAACGCTTTATCAATCAATTTGTTGAAAAGCATAACTTGGTTGTACCTCTGATGGTATCTAAAGCTAGTCATCCGGTATCTTTCGAATTGATTTATGATGAAGATAAATATGATAGACAAACTAACAAATGGCTTAGAGAAGTAAAACCACCTAAAACAGTTGAACCAACTCCACAAGAAATTTATGAAAGATTTTTAGATATTTTTGAGGTAAATCACGATCCTAAAAGCGGCTTTGTTGATTTATCTATCGAATTTTACTCGCCGAAAATTGCAGTTAAGTGGCTAGAGTGGTTGATTGAAGATATTAATGAAGAAATGAGACAAGAGGATATTGCCGAAGCTCAAGCCAGTATTGATTATTTAAATGATGCATTAGCTAAAGTGACTAATACCAGTATGCAAACCTCTTTTTATCAGCTAATAGAAGATCAAACTAAGATACTTATGCTAGCGAATTCAAATAAAGAATATATTTTAAAAACTATTTCGCCAGCAATGATACCTGAGAAAAGATCTAAGCCTAGCCGAGTGCTTATTGTTATTGCTGGTGGTGTGATTGGTGGTTTTTTATCAGTGCTATGGGTATTAATTCGCTTTTTTAAGCGTAGCTATAGTTAACTTTTATGCAAATTTCTAAAAACTCACTCATTATTTTATGGTGTGGTTTTTTATTATTTTCAAGCGTTTTCGCATTTAAATTGCCAGGTATTGGTAATTCATCCTATTGGAGCTTAGTGTTAATTCTAGGCTCCTTATTTTTTGTTAATGACTCTTTTACTCAAGTAAAGTTGTTATTAAAACAAAAAATATTTTACGCTCCTTTATCTATTTTACTATTCGCTACTCTAACTGCCTTTTTATGGCCTATATTCCATCAAACATATGACATAACTATGGTAAAAACATGGGTGAACAATATATTTTCTTATGTCGCAATGTCAATTCTTGCATGTATTGTGGTGAGTGCAGGTGCGCAGTATAAAAAATTTTTTAAAATTGTGTTTATCATTTTACTAGTACAAGCGGTAATTGTTTGGCTAATGATGGCGATAACTCCTTTACGTGATGTTATTCAAGAGTTAACGAAAGATGCTTCAACTATGGCTAGAATGGAAGGATATGGTGGTGCTAGGGGACTTGGCCTAACGAGCTTTGCAGCTTTTAGTTTTAGCACACTGATGGGGGCACTTGGCTTGTATATGAATTATTATTTTGCTGAGTTTAGAAAAAATAAGTCATTAATGATAAAAGTAGTGATCTTTTTTATCACTATTATTGCAGGAATATCCGCGGGGCGTTCTGCAATTGCAGGCTTTGTTTTTGGATTAGCTTTTTACTATTTTACCATCGGTCTTCGTCATTATTTTACTGGCGCGATTAGAGTTTTCTTTTATTGTTTAATACTTATTGCCCCTTTAATTCTTTATATAATGTCGGTACCTGAATTAAAAGAGGTGGTTACTAGTTATTACCAATATGCTTTTCAGTTTATTCATAAGTATTTTTATGACGGTTACGTTGGTCGTTCTTCGTTAGATACTCTAAAAACTATGTATTTTCCACTAACCGACCTACAAGTTTTATTGGGTGATGGGCAGTATACCGGATCAGATGGTTCATATTATTTGCATACTGACCCTGGTTATATGCGCTTTACTTTATTGTTTGGTATCTTCCCAAGTTTAGTTATCTACTTTGGTTTTTTGTGGGTGATGTTTAATTATTATGTCATCAATAAACCATATATGAAGAATATTGGTGTATTAATACTCGCCTTAGTCGGTTTGTCATTTATTTATCATTATAAAGGTGAGCTGATTATGTTTAATATTTCGTATATGAAGCTGATTTATTTTATTTTTGTTGGTTGTACGCTGTTGTCAATTAAGCAGAGATTAAATATAGGTCAGAATAAAAATAACTAACTTCTTAACTTTTTATGATAGGTCATTAAAAGCCACGACTTTATTTATAAGAGGAGTAACCACGGAAATAGCCTTTATAAAGAGCGCTAATATACGATAATTTCTTTTCAGTTATTAGGTATCGTAGTGTCCATCTGATGAGCAATAATATCCCTACTATTTTGAAGCGAGACGCGGTCGCGCCTCTAATTTCAAAAATTTCATTATTTGCTAATACTCGATTTTCAAATATACAAGTGTGTCGAACAAAAACTTTATCAACAAAGGTAAACCTAGCGCCATGTTCCCAGGCATCAATTAAGAAGTTATTTTCTTCATTACATTGATATTTTGTACCTAAGCCAATATTTTCGTTAAAAGTTAATTGCTTGTTTTTAATAAAGGTTAAGTTGGCGATAACTTCGATAGAGCTTATTTGCAGTAAATTGAGTTTTGATGGTTTTTTTACGGATTTATATTGTTTGAATGTTTTATCGTGCCATTCAATACAGCCGATTTGTGCGCGATAAAAGTCGGCATTACCTGCATTAATTATCGCAAGTACTGCTTCAATGTCATTATTGGTTAATAGCACGTCATCATCTAAAAACCAAATAAAGTCAGAATGGGCATACATAATCGCGGCATTCCTGCTTTTACTTAGGCCTATGTTATCTAAAACAATAACATTTACCGATGTATTATCGATAAGATTATGAGTATCAAATTGTGGTTTTTGTATTATTACAATAATATTGACATTGTGGGGGATCGATAAGGAGGACAAATTGTCTAGTAAGGAGTAAAAGCGCTCTCCGATACATGAAAATGCAAGTGTTAATGTTTTATCTGCCATGTAATTTTTTCATCATAAAAAACGCAAGTGATTATGGCCGACACTTTAACGTAATTATACTTACTCGTCTAATGCTTGGGTATAATAAACTGGCCACAATTTCTTCTTTAAAAGATCGGTATAAGTTTTATCTTGTCGTTCTTGAATTACAATACACTATGATTAATTAGGAATTCATCCTTAATCATAGTGAATAATGCTATTAAACTAGATCAATACTCTTGGATTATTAAATGTGATTCATTTTGAGTGGACTCAAATAAATTCATATAGAGTACGATAGTATCCTCAATTTGTTCTGTAGATAATCTAATGTCTTCCGCAGTGCTATTTAAAATTTGAGTTGTTTTCCATTGTTCTTCTGTTATTTTTCTACTTGCGGTGAAAACGCCTTTTTCTTTTAAGGCATAAAATACATTAATGATATTATTGCGCATCTCAATACTTAATGTAGCGAAAGATTCTGTATTTTTATCGATAATTTGTTCAGGCGAAAGCCATTGATTATTATGCCATCTGGTCATCATAATCTTTGACGTATTATTAGTCATACTTCGATAAATAACACAAGGCATACAATAATCTTCGCTTATCAATAAACGCGCTGATTGAATGTAATTTTCGTTACTTAATGTCGCATTTGAAGGCTCAAAAGTGATTTCTGGATAGCTTTTTATTGTATCTAAACTTATAGGAGGGGTGAGGAGAGTATTATCTACTGAAGTGAAAACTTTGTTGATAATATCATATTGAAGATAACTCCCTTGAAAGCGTCTATCGCTTGTTTTATCAATTGACCACTCCCACAATATATGTGCAATGTTATTTTCATCAATGTATAAATCGTTAGGATAAATGGGAGCATTAAACTGATTCTTTTCGAAGGTATTGGCTGCAAAAGAATCAATTAAATGCCATTTTTTTATAATATTGTTCCAATGAAATAGTTTACCAGAGCCTAAAAACTGTTCCTGCTCTGATTTTGATGTAATATTTGGTAAATCTCTTAATAAAAGGTATATATCTCCATTAGGTGCTGTTTTAGCTATGGGATAAGTAAAGCGACCAAGGTTTTTAAAGTCATCCTTTATATTAAGGTCAGCAGTCTTGTCATCCGCCCTAAAGTAGCAACAACCATCAGACTCACCGTGCATACCAGCCCAAATATGTATAGCCCCATCACCATCAATAGCTATTGTGGGTTGTCGGTGCCCTACATCATCACATCCTGTCCAATATTTTTTGTTGTTTAAAGCTGTTTTGTATTGCCAGTTGGTATTATCACTCTGGTAAGCAAGGGTTAACATATGGTTGTTTTTGTCTTTACAATTAGCGTCATATTCACCCTGAGAATTAAAAGCTATGTATATGTAATCATTATGACTCGATATAGGCTTCCACCAACCCGCTCTGTTCGAGCTATCTGCGAGGAAAGTGGTATTAACTTCAGTTTCTTCTAGAATAGGTGAGGGTAGAGGTGCTAATTTTTCTGAATTTATATTACAACCAATAAGTAATAAGAAGCATAAATAAAGTATAGGTATAAATTTCATAAGGAATAATGTCGTAATTTTTATTTTTATTAGAGTCAAAATGTAACATATATATTGACAAAATAAATAACCTTGATTTTACTTTTTAAACAAAAGTCTAATTTAAGGGGTAAGGTTTAGTTTTTTTTATCTGATTTCTCAATTAAATATTTATTTAAAAAACTGAACTTTATAGGTAAAAAAATAATAAAATAACTTAACAAGGAAAGTATGCCAAAAATGATAGAAAATAATACTTTCTGATTAGCTATATAAAAAAATGCTGGAATGAGCATGCATAATTTAAGTAAATTTAATGTAAGTTTTTCTGGTACAGTCAATTTTGTTTGTGCTTTATGGAGTTTTTCGGCACGTTCACGCAGTGTTAATCCTGATAAAGCTGGTATTTGTTTGGTAGAAAAAATAAATTTCATTGTTACCCAAGAGATATAAAAATAATGATGTGAATGTTAATGAAAAAAACAGAGTTAAGCTAGATGTTACTTTAACGGCTTTTCATTCAATGGTAAGGAAGATATTCGATAAACCAGTACCTAATTGATCTGTTTTTTGTTAGAATCGCGACAATTTTTTAATTGTAGGTTTTATTTCATGAACGTAATCGAAGGTTCTTTTGTTGCATCAGGTAAAAAGTTTGCCATTGTTGTCTCTCGTTTCAATCACTTTATTGTTGATAGTCTATTAGCCGGTGCGGTAGATACTCTTAAGCGTCATGGCGATGTTGCGGAAAGTGATATTACCGTAATTAAAGTGCCTGGCGCTTATGAATTACCTTTAGTGGCTAAAAAAGCGGCTAAAAGTGGCAAGTTTGATGCGATTATCGCTATTGGAGCGGTGATTCGTGGCGGCACACCACATTTTGATTTTGTTGCTGGCGAATGTAATAAAGGCTTAGCGCAAGTGTGTTTAGAGTCTGAAATTCCTGTATCTTTTGGTGTTATAACTACTGATTCTATTGAGCAAGCAATTGAGCGTGCGGGAACTAAAGCGGGTAATAAAGGCGGAGAAGCAGCTTTAGGTGCATTAGAAATGGTTAATGTAATGGCGCAATTATAAAACATTTGCTATTAAGTTTATTTGGAGCTATTTGTGAAACCAACCCCTAGAAGAAAAGCGCGCGAATTAGCGGTTCAAGCCGTATATTCATGGCAGATGAGTAATAATTCAGTAACAGATGTTGAAGTACATTTTTTAACTGAAAATGCGAAACGACGTTTCGATATCGAATATTTTCAACAGTTATTTCGTGGTGTAACGTCTCGCGTTGAAGAATTAGATGCGGAAATTTTACCTCATGTTGACCGTCCAATAGATGAAATAGATCATATTGAAAAAGCCATCATACGTGTAGGCGTTTTTGAATTAATAGAGTGTCTTGATGTGCCTTATCGTGTGGTTATTAATGAAGCTATTGAACTTGCAAAGCTTTTTGCTGCTGATGATAGTCATAAGTTTGTTAATGGTGTGCTCGATAAAACAGTTAAGCGAATCCGCCCACAAGAATAAACAATATTATATTAAAGTTGAACTAAATAAGGCGTAACTTTTGAGTGCGCCTTTTGTTTTTAAGGATGAACAGTTGTCTTATTAAAAAATTAACCTGCTTTGAGTTGATCTAATTTAAGATAATTAGCGATATAAGTTACTATGAAAGAGTTTGAGTTAATAAAAAAATACTTCACAGAACAAGCGGTGAAGCGTAAAGATGTATTAATTGGGGTAGGCGATGATTGCGCAATTGTCACTCCCTCTGAAAAACAAAATATTGCAATAGCAACCGATACCTTGGTTGCAGGGGTTCATTTTCCGGTAAATACATCTCCGCGTGCGATTGGGCATAAAGCCGTAGCTGTTAATTTATCTGACCTTGCTGCTGTAGGTGCTGAGCCAAGTTGGGTATCCGTAGCTATTACGTTACCTGAGATAGATGAAGAATGGATTGACGAATTTTGTAAAGGTTTGTTTGAGCTTTGCGAATATTATAATGTTCAAGTCATTGGTGGTGACACTACGCAAGGCCCATTGAGTATAACGATCACAGCTCAAGGTTTAGTGCCTGCCGGCCAAGAAATGCTAAGAACAGGGGCAAAATCGGGTGACTGGATTTATGTGACTGGTGAATTGGGTGATGCTGCACTTGCCTTAAGTCATATTTTGGGTAAAGAGACACTTGAGCAAGCTATTTTTGAAAAAGTTAAGCAAAGACTAGACTACCCCACACCAAGGGTACTTGCAGGACAAGCATTAAGAAATTATGCGTCTTCTGCTATTGATTTATCAGACGGCTTAATGGCTGATCTTAGTCATATTTGTGGTGCTTCGGGACTTGGTGCTAATATTGTGCTAGAAAAACTTCCCTTGTCTGATTCACTTGTTGAAGCGCTGGGAGAAGAAAAAGCGATTGAAACCGCATTAGCAGGTGGTGATGATTACGAGTTGTTATTTTCGGTATCGGAAGATAATAAAGTGGGCTTGGAAACGGCACTAGGTCATACTGGGGTTAAGTTCACTTGTATAGGTCAATTTAATCCAAGTGAAAAAATAACTACAACTTTAAATAGTAAACCTACCGCAATTAATGTGAAAGGTTTTGAGCACTTCGCGACAAATGACTAATCCAGAAACAAAGAAAGAAGCTGTTGAAGCTAATCATAGGGTTAATTTTAATCTGTATGACCCTATTCAATTTTTAGCATTAGGGTTCGGTAGCGGTTTATCACCCAAAGCCCCTGGCACCTTTGGTACCTTGATTGCTATTCCTTTATTTTACTTTATGGCAGAACTTTCAGTAAATGTTTACGCCTTCATTGTTTTTCTGATGGCTGTGTCAGGCGTTTATATTTGCGGTAAAGCTGCTAAAGATATGGGGGTTCATGATCATCCCGCGATTGTTTGGGATGAAATTGTTGGCTACTTAATTACTATGTTTATGATCCCATGGACTTGGCATTCTGTTTTATTGGGTTTTGTACTATTTCGAATTTTTGACATTTTTAAACCTTGGCCAATTTCCTATTTAGATAAAAATTGTCATGGTGGTTTCGGTATTATGATCGATGATATTGCTGCTGGGTTTGCTTCCTTTTTGTGTATGCATTTAATTTATTCAGTATAAATTTATAAAAAAGAGTTTTTAATGAAAATTACAGTTGTTGGTACGGGTTATGTAGGGTTGTCAAACGCTTTATTATTAGCACAGCATAATGATGTTATTGCACTAGATATAATGTCTGAACGTGTTGATATGATTAATCAAAGGGTTTCTCCTATTCATGATGTTGAAATTGAAAAGTTTTTGTCCAATAAGGATATTAATATTCTGGCGACATTAGATAAAGAGTTAGCATATAAGAATGCTGAATTTGTTATAATTGCAACGCCTACAGACTATGATCCTGATACAGATTATTTTAATACAAGCTCTGTTGAAGCCGTCATAGATGATGTGTTATCTATCAATAAAGAAGCGGTGATGATTATAAAATCAACTGTCCCTGTTGGCTTCACTCGTAGCATGAAAGAAAAACATCAAACAGAAAAGCTCATTTTTTCCCCAGAATTTTTACGTGAGGGTAAGGCTCTTTATGATAATTTATACCCTTCACGTATTATTGTCGGCGCTAATTGCGAAAAGGCCAAACAGTTCGCTCAATTATTATCACAAGGGGCCATTAAAAAAGACATTGCTATATTATTTGCTCGCTCCACAGAAGCGGAAGCTACTAAACTATTTGCTAATACGTATTTGGCCATGCGAGTTGCTTATTTTAATGAATTAGATACGTATGCTGAGTCTCATGGCTTAGACAGTCGACAAATCATTGAAGGCGTGAGTTTAGACCCTCGTATTGGCAACCATTATAACAATCCTTCGTTTGGTTATGGCGGTTATTGCTTACCTAAAGACACCAAGCAACTGTTGGCTAACTACCAAGATGTACCAAACAGTATGATCAAAGCTATTGTTGAAGCCAATAAAACCCGTAAAGATTTTATTGCAGACTCTATTATCAAGAAAGCGCCTAAAATTGTAGGGATCTATCGTTTAATAATGAAAGCTGGCTCTGATAATTTTAGGGCTTCTTCTATCCAAGGAGTAATGAAACGAGTGCAAGATAAGGGAATTGAGGTTGTTATTTATGAGCCTGAGTTAACTGCTGATTCTTATAATAATGCGCGTGTTATTTCTGATTTAGAGGAATTTAAAGCTATGTCAGACGTTATTGTGTCTAATCGCATGACTGACATGTTAGATGACGTGTCTGATAAGGTATATACACGCGATCTATTTGGCAGCGATTAAGGGCATATTGTTGGTCTAAAGACCAACCTACATAAATAAATAGATTGTAGGTTGGTATTTGTGCCGGAAAATTAATGTAATATTCTTGCTTTGATTGTGCCTGGAATTAGTTTTAATTGACGTAATGCTAACTCACTATCTTCTGCTTCAATATCAATAACGACATAACCAATATTGGCATCAGTTTGTAGGTACTGTGCAGCAATGTTAATGTTGTGCTCGGCAAATGCTTGGTTAATTTTAGTTAACACGCCAGGCTGATTCTGATGAATATGAAGTAATCGACTGGTACCAATATGACTTGGTAAAGAAACCTCAGGGAAGTTTACCGCAGATAATGTTGAACCATTATCGGAGTACTTAGCAAGCTTACTGGCAACTTCTAATCCAATGTTTTCTTGGGCTTCTTTAGTGCTACCACCTATATGAGGTGTCAAAATAACATTATCAAATGCGCGTAAAGGTGATATAAACTCTTCATCGTTGCCTGTTGGTTCTACTGGGAATACGTCAATTGCTGCTCCTGAAACCTTTTTACTTTCCAATGCTTCAGCAAGTGCATCAATATCAACTACTGTACCTCGTGAGGCGTTAATAAAAATAACACCATCCTTCATTGCTTCAAACTCAGCAGCACCCATCATATTTTGTGTTTGAGAGGTTTCAGGAACATGTAAACTAATAACATCAGACTCTTGAAGTAATGCGGTAAGTGTTGATGTTTGGCTTGCATTTCCTAAAGGTAACTTGGTTTCAATATCATAAAAGCGCACTTTCATACCGATAGTTTCTGCTAATATGCCAACTTGCATACCAATATGACCGTAACCTACAATACCAAGCGTTTTCCCTCTGGCTTCAACTGAGCCAACAGCTGATTTATTCCAGATACCGCGATGAGCTTGGGCACTTTTTTCTGGAATCCCACGGAATAATAATAATAATTCACCAATCACTAACTCTGCTACGGAGCGAGTATTTGAAAATGGGGCATTAAAGACTGGAATTCCACGTTTTTGTGCGGCAGTAATATTAACTTGGTTAGTACCAATACAGAAACAGCCGATAGCGACTAGTTTTTTAGCGTGGCTAAGTACTTTTTCCGTTAATTGGGTACGAGAACGAAGACCGATAAAGTGAACATTAGCAATTTTTTTAATGAGTTCATCTTCATCTAACGACGTCTTAATGTACTCAATATTGGTGTAGCCTTTGGATTTTAATTCTTCCAATGCGCTCTGATGAACACCTTCTAATAATAGAATTTTAATTTTTTCTTTTGCTAAAGAGTTATTGGTATTGCTCATGATTAACGTTCTCTAAGTTATTTTCTTTTAGATGGCTAGATATCTAAAACTACTATAGTAAATTAGCATATAGTGCATAAACTCTAAAGCGTTATTTTACGATTTTAGCGCCTTTATCCGTACCGACAATTAAAATGTCTGCGCCTCTATGTGCAAATAGGCCATTTGTGACCACGCCTACTAACGCATTAATGTCGGTTTCAAGTTGTTTAGGATTAATTATATCTAAGTTATATACATCAAGAATTACATTACCATTATCGGTAACTACACCTTGACGATACATAGGATCTCCCCCTAACTTAACTAATTCGCGGCCAATATAGCTACGTGCCATAGGAATGACTTCCACCGGTAAAGGAAAGTTACCTAATACTTGAACTTGCTTGCTTTCATCAGCGATACAGATAAACGTTTTTGCAACTGCAGCCACTATTTTTTCTCTGGTTAATGCCGCACCACCGCCCTTGATCATGTGCATTTGTTCGTTGATCTCGTCTGCACCATCAATATAAACATCGATAGTATCAACATTATTTAAATCAAATACTTCAATACCTATAGCTTTTAGGCGTTTGCTTGATTCTTCGGAGCTGGAAACTGCACCTTTAATGTCATCTTTTTTAGCGGCTAAGGCGTCTATAAAGTGATTCACCGTAGAACCTGTGCCCACGCCAACAATAGTGTCATTTTTTACAAATTCTAGCGCTTTTATTGCAGCTAATTTCTTCATTTCATCTTGTGTCATTGGATAATCTCATTAGGATCTATGGATGCAGTATAGCAAGCTAGGCTCAGCAGTGTCATTGCATTTGTCTATGTCAAAGTTACTTATGCAAACTAAAAGTAAAATGCTGAGTCGGTGTGATAATTTCGGGTAATGGAATATCCCAAGACTGGGTTGGAATATCCTCTACCTTTTGACAATCGTGAGCAATCCCAATAGGTCGAGGTGTTGCATGAGGATTAGTGCGATAATCTTGATACCACTTAGCCAGAGTTCTATCATAAAACCCTCCGCCCATGCCTATGCGATTACCTTTTGTGTCAAAAGCCACCAGAGGTGTAAATATAATGTCGAGATTTTGCGCGGGTATAATATTCTGTATATTTAGTTTAGGCTCTAAAATGCCATATTTATTAGTTTGCATTACGCTATCTTGGTGATAGTGTAAAAACAGCAGGTGACCTTTACTGAAAGGGTGAATAACAGGTAAGTAAGTCGTAATACCTTGTTTCCAACACCACTTGATAACCAACTCTGTTTCTAATTCCCCATCATTGCTGAGATAAATAGCAATGTTTTTAACTTTGTTTATTAGGAGACGTTGAGCGAGTTGCTCTAGTAACAATTGGCTTGCTTTAACTTGTTCTGGGGCTGTTAATTGTTGCCTGCGTTGGCGTATGGTTTTTCTAAGTTGATTAGGAGAGATTAATGTTGAGTTACTCAAAGACTTGCCTAAGCGCTAGTATAATTTCAAATAGGAATGATAATTTAACCAAAAAAAAAGCAGTGAACAAGTTATAGTTCACTGCTTTAAGTTTAATACTAATGTATTTTTTATTTACTGGATACTAGGTACTACATCTTCTGGTTTTATGTGCTTATCAGTTTTGTCATCTTGTAAGCTTTCCCAGATGCGGGTTTTAAAGCTGAATAATAAAATCATAATACCAATACCAATACTGAATAAACTAATTTGTAAGTACATTGATGGTAATTGCTCTATAGCATTAGGGTCAAAGTTACCCGCTAACAAGCCAGAGATAATATTACCGATAGAGTATGTTAATACGAATATTCCCATCATTTGACCGGCAAAACGGCGAGGAGAAAGTTTACTTATCGCACTTAATGCAACAGGGCTTAAACATAGTTCACCAACGGTATGTAAAAAGTAAGTAGCAACTAACCAGTAAGGTGCAACTTTCAAACCTGATGCTGCATATTGTGCTGCGAAAAACATTACGATAAAACCACTCGCCATTATGATTAAACCAACAGCACATTTTATGCCGTATGCAGGGCTTACAAAGCGTTTACCAAAGTTAATCCAAATTGCTGCAAAGAAAGGAGAAAGTGCAACGATGAATATTGAGTTTAATGATTGGAACCAGCCTGTTGGTATTTCAAAACTTCCTACTAAACGGTCTGTATAGTCACGAGTGAATAAATTTAAAGAAGAGCCGGCTTGTTCAAATCCAGACCAAAAACAGGCTGAAGCTATACAAACAAGTAATAGAGCCCCTAAGCGTCTTTTTTCATTAGGAGTTAAGTTACCTAACCAGAATATAGCTACGTAATATAATACAAATATAGCGGTGAAACTGATGGCTACATTTTCAGCAACTGAAACAGGGTTGATTTCTAAATTGCCTGACAGTGCCATAAAAGCTATTAGAGCAATAAGACTTAAAATACCCCCAATAACCATCCAGCTAATTTTTTCACCTTTTGGTGTTAATGGTGACTCAGGTTTAGCGCCGATTGAGTTTAAGTTACCGATAGTTCTTCTATATTGAATTAAACCAATAGCCATACCAACAGCTGCAGCACCAAAAGCCCAATGCCATCCTTGATACTCCATTAAGTAACCACAAACACCGTTACCAATTACAGAGCCAATATTAATACCCATATAATAAATAGCGTAACCACTATCACGGCGAACATCTTTATCACTATATAGTTGTCCAACAAGCGCACTGATATTCGGTTTTAATAATCCAGTCCCTAATACAACGAAAATCATGCCAATAAAAAAAGTTTTATCATTAGGAATGGCTAAAATAATATGGCCTATCATAATAATAATACCGCCATACCATACGGCTCGTTGCCCCCCTAATAATCGGTCAGATATCCAACCGCCAGGTAACCCCATAAAATATACACAACCTGTGTATAAACCATAAATGGCAGTAGCAGAAGCAACGGTTAGTGCTAAACCACCTTCTTGTAATGTTGCTGTCATGAATAATACTAATAGCATTCTCATGCCGTAGTAACTCATACGTTCCCACATTTCGGTAAAAAACAGGGTTTGTAGGCCTAATGGTTGACCAAAAAATGTTTTTTCGGTTTGTGTTGTCATAAACGATATCCTTCAGATTGCGTCATTATATTTATAATTATTTTATTTATATATTGATTTTAAATTGAACAATTTGTCTAAAAATAGTTAAAAATGACGTTGATAAAATAAAATCTGCGCTTGTTATACCGAGGATAAAAGAGAAGTGCAAGTAATTAGCGTATTCATATGAAAGGCTCTATGAAAGTTTTATTTACAATAATCACATTAATTTTTAGTTGAAAATAAGGCTAATTGGATAATGTATAATCTATTTTGTGTTCAGTTAAACTAATTATTCCTAGTGTTCAATTGTTAAATAATAGTAATATTAGTTATTGAAAGTTTATATGTTAAAAAATAAAGGATTAAGTGCGAGCTATGTTTCATACATTAGAAAATACTAAAGTGGCCATTATCGGTTTAGGATATGTTGGATTACCGCTAGCGGTTGAATTTGGTAAAAAATATCCAACACTAGGATTTGATATAAACAAGCAACGTGTTGAAGAGCTTAATCAGGGAAATGATTTTACTTTAGAAGTCTCTAAAGAAGAAATGGCGGAGTCACCATTTATTAATTATTCAGCGAATGTAGATGATTTAAAAGAATGTAATGTTTATATCGTTACCGTACCCACACCTATTGATCAACACAAACAGCCTGACTTAACGCCATTAATTAAAGCCAGCCAAATGTTAGGCAGTGTGATTAGTAAAGGTGATATTGTTATTTATGAATCAACCGTTTTCCCAGGAGCAACAGAAGACGAATGCCTACCGGAAATTGAAAAAGTCTCAGGGTTAACTTTTAACACTGATTTTTTTGCGGGTTATAGCCCTGAGCGAATTAATCCAGGCGATAAAGAACATCGCGTAACTAACATACTAAAAGTGACTTCAGGGTCAACACCTGAAATTGCTGACTTTGTGAATAGTTTATATGCTTCTATTATTACTGCCGGCACTTATTTGGCTTCATCAATTAAAGTGGCAGAAGCGGCTAAAGTGATTGAAAACACACAACGCGATTTAAACATTGCACTAATCAATGAATTAGCGGTTATTTTTAACAAGCTAGGTATTGATACAGAAGAAGTCTTAAAAGCTGCAGGAACCAAATGGAATTTCTTACCATTTCGTCCAGGGCTTGTAGGCGGACACTGTATTGGTGTTGATCCTTATTATTTAACACATAAAGCACAGTCTATAGGGTATAACCCTGAAGTAATACTAGCAGGTCGACGCATTAATGATGGTATGGGGGCGTATGTTGTAGCCCAATTAACCAAACAAATGATTAAGCGTAAAATTCAAATTAATGGCGCTAATGTACTCGTAATGGGCTTAACCTTTAAAGAAAACTGCCCTGATGTACGTAATACAAAGGTGGTAGATATCCTATCTGAATTAGCTGAATACTATATTAATGTTGATGTTTACGACCCTTGGGTTAACCCAGAAGAAGCAAAACATGAATATGACGTTGATCTTATCAAACAGCCTGATAGCAATAAATACGATGCCGTAATTTTTGCCGTGGCCCATCATCAATTTAAGGTGTTAACAGCTGACGATATTAAAGGTTACTTAAAACCTGAGCATGTTATTTATGATTTAAAATACATGCTAGACCCTCAATTAGCTGATATTCGTTTATAACCACAAATAGATTAATGCCAATAAGAGCACTTATTGGCATTGTGTCGGCTAAATTCTCAATGTTAAACTATTCGTTAATTATCAATAATCTTTAAATGGACGTTGTATGAGTCATTATCATCAAATTCAAGCGCAATTAAAAAACACGCAATATACCTGGCTAGTGACAGGTTGCGCCGGTTTTATTGGTTCTAATTTATTAGAAGCTTTGCTATTACTTAATCAACGTGTTGTTGGATTAGATAACTTCTCCACCGGATATCAAAAGAATTTAGACGAAGTTCAAGAAACCGTTTCGAGTGAGCAATGGCTGAATTTTAAATTTATTAAGGGTGATATTTGTCAATTAGAGGATTGCCAGCAAGCGACTCAGGGTGTTGATTATATTCTTCACCAAGCTGCTTTGGGTTCTGTACCACGTTCTATCGCTGATCCAATAACTACAAATGCTTCTAATATTACTGGCTTTTTAAATATGCTAGTCGCGGCGAAAGAAGCAAACGTTAAAACCTTTGTTTATGCTGCATCAAGCTCTACTTATGGTGATCATCCTGCTTTACCTAAGTTAGAAGATAATATTGGCAACCCATTATCACCTTATGCCGTCACGAAATATGTTAATGAGTTATACGCAAGTGTGTTTAAGCGAACGTATGATTTAGATTGTATTGGCCTTCGTTATTTTAACGTTTTTGGTAAACGTCAAGACCCAGAAGGCGCTTATGCTGCGGTTATTCCTAAGTGGACAGCTTCTATGTACAACCAAGAAGATGTATTCGTTAATGGCGATGGTGAAACCTCTAGAGATTTTTGTTTTATTGAAAATGCTGTGCAAGCTAATATTTTAGCGGCTATGGCAAACGATAAGGGTAAAAATCAGGTATATAATGTTGCCGTTGGTGATAGAACCACTTTAAATATATTATTTGATAGTTTAAAAGTTGCTTTGGCAGAAAATGGCGTTATTGTTGATAAACCTCCCGTTTATCGTGATTTTAGAGCCGGTGATGTTCGTCACTCTCAAGCGGATATTTCTAAAGCAAACACACTCTTAGGTTATGAACCTGAATACCGCATTCAACAAGGTATTACTAAGGCAATGAAATGGTATGTAAGCCATTTATAAGTACTCATTATTAGATTTTAATTATACAAGTGAGCTTAATTCACCTGTGTTAACGAGTATTTTATTGTATGTTATCAATTGAAAATGGATTAAAAAGAGAAACATAAATGAGTATAAATATTAAAAAAGCGGTTATTCCTGTTGCTGGTTTAGGTACGAGAATGTTACCTGCAACTAAGGCTATTCCAAAAGAAATGCTACCGATTGTAGATAAACCATTGATCCAATATATCGTTAATGAATGTGTGGACGCTGGTATTAAAGATATTGTTTTAGTTACTCATTCATCAAAAAATGCCATTGAAAACCATTTTGATAAGTCATTTGAATTAGAAACAACTTTGGAAAAGCGTGTTAAACGTCAATTACTTGATGAAATTCAAGCTATTTGTCCGAAAGACGTTACTATAATGCATGTTCGACAAGGCGAAGCTAAGGGCTTAGGTCATGCGGTGCTAAAAGCACGCCCATTAATTGGTGACCAACCCTTTGTAGTGGTGTTGCCAGATGTTATTTTGGATGATGCAAGTGCCAATTTAAAAACTGAAAATTTAGCGGCAATGTTAAAACGATTCGAAGAAACCGGCCATAGTCAAATATTAGTAGAACCTGTACCAGAGGCGTTAGTGAGTAGTTATGGTGTTGCTGATTGTAATGGCGAGACGTTAGTTGCAGGTGAGTCTAAAGTTATGACCCAAGTTGTAGAAAAGCCAGCAGTTGATGAAGCGCCGTCAAATCTAGCCGTTGTTGGTCGTTATGTGCTTTCTGCACCCATTTGGGATTTATTAGAATACACGCCGCCAGGGGCTGGTGATGAAATTCAGTTAACTGATGCTATTGCGAGCTTAATGAAAGTAGAGCCGGTAGAGGCATTTCATATGACAGGTAAATCACATGATTGCGGTTCAAAAATGGGATATATGAAAGCTAATATTGAATATGCTTTACGCCATAAAGAGTTAGGTGACGAGTTTAAGGATTACTTGAAAACGTTAATTAATAACTAGTTATGATTGAAGTTATCTGTTTAGTTTTAGCATCAAAGTAGGTAGGGTACTTTAAATGGAATTGTCTGACTTTTGTCAAATGAAAGGGAAGGTTAGTACCCGTTCAATATCTTCGTTATTTTCACTTAATAATCGTGCTGCAGCTATGTCATTAACTGCAGCAGGCTTATTTCTCGATTACTCCAAACAAAATATCACAGAGCATGAACTTTCTTTATTAATCGCTTGGGCAAAAGAGCAAGGACTTGCAGATGATATTCAACAGATGTTTTCTGGTGAGAAAATAAATTCAACAGAAAACCGAGCGGTACTTCATTCAGTATTACGCGCGCCTAATGCCGTTAAGAAAACCATTCTAAAGGATGTAGCTGAAGAGGTCATTGAAACGGAACGTCGAGTTGAAAAAATTGTTGACGAGGTGCGCTCAGGAAAACTCATTTCTGCGTCAGGAAAACAATATACTGATGTACTTGTTATTGGTATTGGTGGCTCTTTTTATGGTGTAAAAGTCGCGCTAACGGCATTAAGGCCATTTTGTAGCAATACGCTATCAGTCCATGTACTTGCAAATGTAGATGGTGGAGCAGTTCAGGAAAAACTTGCAAACCTTGATGTCAGCACAACACTTGTAATCGTTATCTCTAAAACGTTTACTACTCAGGAAACATTACTTAATGCGAAAGCTGTTAAGCAATGGATGCTAACTAAGAGCGATACTCAGTATTCACGCAATGTTATTTCTACACAATGGTTTGCTATTAGCACTAATATTGCAAAAGCTACAGACTTTGGTTTGTTAGTTGACCATATTTTCCCTATGTGGGATTGGGTCGGTGGTAGATTTTCATTATGGTCAGCGGTTGGATTGCCGTTAGCTTTAGCGATAGGTAATCAAGCGTTTGCTCAATTAAAGCAGGGTGCTTATGAGATGGATCAGCATTTTAGTCATAGTGCATTTGAAGATAATATGCCGGTAATTATGGCATTGATTGGAATATGGAACCGAAATGTATTAGCCCATAGTAGCTTGGCCATTTTACCTTATGATCATAGTCTTAGAGCTTTACCTGGTTATCTGCAACAAACTGACATGGAAAGTAATGGTAAGTCTGTTAATAAAAAAGGCGAGAAATTAACATGTACTACTGCCCCTATTGTTTTTGGTCAGGAAGGCACCAATAGCCAACATGCTTTTATGCAATTAATGCATCAAAGCGACGAAATTATTCCGACCGACTTTATTGTGGCCTTAAAGGGAGCAAGTGAGTTAGAGGAACATCATAAAGTGCTTGTTGCTAACTGCTTTGCTCAAAGTGAAGCATTAATGCAAGGAAAAATTTTAATTCAGGCACAACAAGAGTTACTCGAACAAGGTTTCAATTCAGAAGAAATTAAAAAATTGGCCCCCCATAAAGTCATGAAAGGTAATACGCCAAGTAATATGTTAATGCTTGATGAAGTATCCCCTCATAGTTTTGGTGCGTTACTTGCGCTTTATGAACATAAAATTGCAGCGCAGGGTTTCTTATGGAAAATCAACTCTTTTGATCAATGGGGCGTTGAATTAGGTAAACAGCTGGGACAACAAATATTATCGGTTATCGATGGTGGGGAAGACCCGTCTTTATCTGCTTCAACCTCAGCATTAATTAGCCGTTTTAAGTACGCAAATGTAGCTAAATAAATATAACGTCCTATAACTCACCTCCTTATTCAATATTGATATATTAAAGCTTTTTCTTATATGGAAAGGCATATACCTTTGTGTCAGAATAGCCTCATTAATTATCACTTATGCTAACCATGCTGGTAGTAAAGATATGAACCTAACTCATTTACAAAAATTAGAAGCTGAATCTATTCATATTATTCGAGAAGTTGCGGCTGAATTTGATAAACCAGTAATGCTTTATTCTGTAGGTAAAGACTCTGCGGTGTTATTACATTTAGCGCGAAAGGCTTTTGCGCCGGGAAAAATTCCTTTTCCTTTATTACATGTAGATACTACTTGGAAATTTAAAGAAATGATCGCTTTTCGTGATCAAATGGCCAAAGACTATGGATTTGAATTATTAGTGCATAAAAACCCGGAAGGGTTAGCAATGGATATTAATCCATTTGTTCATGGTAGCGCTAAACACACCGATATTATGAAAACACAAGGCTTGAAACAAGCATTAGATCAATATGGGTTTGATGCTGCTTTTGGTGGTGCACGTCGCGACGAAGAAAAATCGAGAGCTAAAGAACGTGTTTATTCGTTTCGTGATAAAAATCATCGTTGGGATCCTAAAAGTCAGCGTCCAGAGCTATGGAATGTGTATAACGGTAAAGTGAACAAAGGTGAAAGCATTCGAGTTTTTCCCTTGTCTAACTGGACGGAGCTTGATATTTGGCAATATATTTACCTAGAAAGTATTCCAATTGTGCCGCTGTATTTATCTGCAAAACGTCCTGTTGTTGAGCGTGATGGGACTTTGATTATGGTTGATGATGACAGAATGCCATTATCTGAAGGTGAAGAAGTACAAATGAAAAATGTACGCTTTCGAACGCTAGGGTGTTACCCATTAACCGGTGCGGTTGAATCTGAAGCCGCAACATTACCTGATATTATTCAAGAAATGTTATTAACCAGAACCTCTGAACGACAAGGGCGTGTCATTGATCATGACTCAGCAGGCTCAATGGAGAAGAAAAAAATGGAAGGTTACTTCTAGTTTTATTCTAATGTATTAAATAACAAGGTATTTGGGCACTGAATATTTTAATTGGCCTAAATCAGATTGAACATAGGTTATAAGTTCTAAAGGAAATAAAATGAGTCACCAATCAGACTTAATTGCAGATGATATTCAAGCATATTTAAAACAACATGAGAACAAAGAACTAGTTAGGTTTTTAACTTGTGGTAGCGTTGATGATGGGAAAAGTACACTAATTGGTCGCTTATTGCATGATTCAAAAATGATTTTTGAAGATCAATTAGCGGCCATAGAAAAAGACAGTAAAAAGTCAGGTACTACGGGCGAAGCAATTGATCTCGCACTATTAGTTGATGGTTTACAGTCTGAACGCGAACAAGGTATTACTATTGATGTTGCTTACCGATATTTTTCCACCGATAAACGTAAGTTTATTATTGCTGACACCCCAGGACATGAGCAATATACCCGTAATATGGCTACAGGGGCGTCTACTTGTGACTTAGCCATTATATTGATTGATGCACGTTATGGCGTGCAAGTTCAAACTCGTCGACATTCTTTTATTTGTTCACTATTAGGTATTAAACATGTGTTAATTGCCGTCAATAAAATGGATTTAGTTGATTATAGCCAAGACCGCTATCAAGAAATTAAAAAAGATTACCGTACATTTGCAGATGATCTTGCTTTTGAAGATGTACGCTTTGTGCCAATTTCTGCTCTTAATGGTGATAATGTTGTTGAAGAAAGTACCAATATGGATTGGTATCCAGGTGCAACGTTAATGAAATTATTGAATACGGTTAATATTGAAGCAAAAGAAATTAATTCTGAATTTCGTTTGCAGGTTCAATATGTTAATCGCCCTAACCTTAACTTTAGGGGGTTTGCTGGTACCGTAGGTTCGGGTCATATTCGTGTGGGGGATGAAATTGTTGCTTTACCATCAGGTAAAGAAAGTACAGTAAAGTCAATTGTCACCTTTGATGGAGAGCTTGAGCGAGCAGATAAAGGTCAAGCTATCACCTTAACGCTAGAAACTGAAATAGACATTAGCCGTGGTGAAATGATCGTTAAAAAGGGTTACTTACCGACGTCAGCTAAAGAGTTTAATGCAAAAGTCGTATGGATGCATGAAGACGAACTTGAAAAAGGCCGTGAGTATTACATTAAGCATGGTAGTAAAATGACTAGTGGACATGTTGTGGATATTGAACATCGCGTAGATGTTAATACCATGGAAACATCCGAGGTTTCACAATTAGCATTAAATGAAATTGGCTCGGTTAATTTTGAAGTGGCAGAAACCTTACATTTTGATTCTTATCAAAATAACCCATCAACGGGAGCTTTCATCATTATTGATAGGCTCAGTAATATAACAGTTGGTGCTGGTATGATCACAGATGCTATTGTTCAGCAACAAGAACATACATATAGTGAATTTGAAATTGAGTTTAATGCATTAGTACGTAAGCATTTTCCACATTGGGGAACTCGCGACGTCAAGAAAATGTTCAACAGCTAATTATACTTGTCGTATAAAAAGTATATGTCGGCACTGTTATTCCTAATGACAGTGCCGTTAATTTTTTGTATTTTTCAACGAAGATTAGTCTCTATTTATTAGTAGGGTACTGAAAAGGATAACAATAATGGGTGCAACGCAATGGTTGCTTATCGCTATTTTTGTTGCAACTTTTATTGGGCTTATTAAGTTTCAGCAATTTCCTGAGCGAGTATTTGCTGGGGCTTTATTTGCTTGTTTGGCTTTTTCATTTGTAAATACCCATGACGTGTTAGCTAATGCTGTTAATCCGGGATTAGTTACTCTTATTTTACTGGTTTTAGCTTCATTTTCATTTGAAAGAACGAGTGTATTAAGACGTTTATCTGCAGTCATGATTAACGGCTCTAAGTTTAGGTCTAGCGTGCGTACGTTATTTTATACTGCGCTAGCTTCTGCATTAATGAATAATACCGCAGTGGTTGCGGCTTTAATTTCAACCATTAAAAATAATACCTTAATTAATCCAGGGAAATTATTATTACCTTTATCTTTTGCCGCTATTTTAGGCGGTACATTAACGTTAGTTGGTACATCAACTAATTTAATCGTCAATACTATGTTGATTAAGCAAGGGCATCCTACATTAGGATTTTTTGATTTCACACTGATCGGTTTGTGTGCTTCAGTGATTTGTTTGATGATTATTATTTTACGACAAAATAGTTTGCCTGATATGGTGATGGAAAAGATGGCCAATCAAGATTATCTTGTTGAAGCTGAGGTTTCTGCTGAGTCAAAACTGATTGGATTAACGGTGGAAGAAAATGGCTTACGTAATTTAGATTCATTATTTTTAGTTGAATTAGTCAGACGTGGTCGTTTAATTTCACCTGTAGCCCCAGATGAAATTTTACTACAAGGCGATAAGCTTATTTTTTCAGGTGATGTATCTAAAGTACTTGTTTTACAACAATTTGATGGTTTAGTGTTATTTGCCGAAAAAGATGGGCTATTAAGAGATAACTTAACAGAAGTATTAATTAAACCCGATTCTGCCGTTGTCGGTAAAACATTAAAAAAAGCAGGTTTTCGTGCGCGTTTTGACGCTGCCGTGGTTGCCGTCAGACGAGAGGGTACTGCATTATCGGGTAAGTTAGGTGACTTAGTTATTCAACCGGGAGACTTTTTGGTTTTAGCGGTTGGTAATGATTTTAGTTCGCGTACTAATTTAACTAAAAACTTTTTTATTTTATCGGGTCATAAGCCTGAAAATATGCTCTCTGGTTGGCGAGATAGCTTAACCGTTTTTGGCTTTATTGCTGTAATTGCAGTTTCTGTTTTTACGTCATTAGGCTTATTAAAAGCATTAATGTTTTATGTTGCTTTACTTGTGTTTACTGGTTGTTTAACTATTAATGAAATTAAGCGCCGTTTTCCATTAGAGATATGGATGATAGTCCTCGGTGGGTTAACATTAGCTCAAGCATTAGATTCAAGTGGCGTTGCACATCTAGTCGCTAACAATATTGCAGGCTTATTGCAAGGACAAAGCGCCTATTTTACATTGATTGTCATTTTTATTTTAACCTTAGTCATGACAGAAGTAATGACTAATAGTGCCGCAGCAGCCCTGTTATTTCCCATTGCTTATAGTATTTCAATGGGGCTTGAAGTAAGCCCGTTACCCTTTGTTATGGCCGTTGCGTTTGCGGCGAGTGGTAGTTTTATTAGTCCATATGGTTATCAAACGAATGTTATGGTTTATAACGCGGGAAATTATACGTTAACAGATGTGGTAAAATTTGGTATTCCAGTATCAATCGCTTATACCTTGGTAGTGTTAACCTTATTACCAATTGTATTTCCTTTTTAATGGTGTGAAATCAAAATGGAAAAAATGACCAATATGAAAACAGAAAATACCGTTTGGCACCAACAGCAAGTGAGTAAATTTCAACGTGCTCAGTTGAAAAATCAACGACCTTGTTTGTTATGGTACACCGGTTTGAGCGGTTCAGGAAAATCTACCGTAGCTAATGCCGTCGATGCTTTATTGTTCGAAAGAGGTTGCCACAGTTACTTACTTGATGGTGATAATGTTCGTCATGGTTTAAACGGTGATTTGACCTTTAGTGATGAAGATCGTATTGAAAACATTCGTCGAATAAGTGAAGTAGGAAAGCTTTTTATTGATGCTGGTGTTATTGTGTCAACCGCGTTCATATCACCTTTTTCTGCTGATCGCCAAATGGCAAAAAAACTGCTCGAAGATGGTGAGTTTATTGAGGTGTATATTGATACACCGATTGAAGTTTGTGAGCAGCGCGATCCGAAAGGCTTATATAAAAAAGCTAGAGCAGGTGAAATTAAAGACTTTACGGGGATAGATTCTACTTATGATGTACCTTTATCTCCAGAAATACATATTAAAACCGAGCAGTTAAGTGTTGCCCAATGCGCTGAACAAATAGTCGCTTATTTACTCAGCCATCAGTATATAAAATAAAGTATTAAGGAAATAGAATGCATTTCGATGTTTTTAATGGTGATGCTGATGGCATTATTGCTTTAGTACAATTACGCTTAGCCCAGCCTAAAGAGTCAATATTAGTGACTGGGGTTAAAAGAGATATTAACTTAGTTGAGCAGGTTGATGTAAGCACAGCATCTTCAATGACGGTATTGGATATTTCAATGGAAAAAAATACCGAAGCGTTAAACAAAGTGCTGGCACATAATATTCCGACCTTTTATGTCGACCATCATAGAACGGGTGATATACCCGTAAGTGAATGGTTAACAACAATTATTAATACCGATGCCAATACTTGTACTAGCTTACTGATAAATGAGCATTTGAATGGTCAATTCGCTTATTGGGCAATTGCCGCTGCTTTTGGCGATAATATGAATCTTTCAGCCACTTCGCTAGCTAATAAATTAGGATTAAGTGAAGAGCAACAAGCTCAATTAAAAGCACTGGGTATTTACGTTAACTACAATGGATATGGCGCTACAATTGAAGATCTACATTACCCGCCAGCTGAGCTGTTTAAGCTTTTGGTACAGTTTGAAAACCCTTTTGATTTAATTAACGATAAGCATTCTGTATTTACATCCTTAGAAAAAGCTTATCAAGAAGATATGCTCAAAGTAAAACAAGCAGAGATTCTAGCGGATGAAACTAAGTGTAAAGTCATTGTATTACCTGATGAGGCATGGGCAAGGCGAATAAGTGGTGTTTTAGGTAATGATTTAGCTAACCAGTCACCTAATAAAGCTCATGCGGTGTTTACCGAAAATGCTGATGGGTCGTATCGGGTAAGTTTGCGTGCGCCATTATCCAACAAGCAAGGAGCTGATACTATTTGTGTTCAGTTTCCAACAGGTGGCGGCCGATCAGCGGCGGCAGGAATTAATTATTTACCTGCAGAACTAGTGTCAAAGTTCATTGAAACAGTTAAACTATATTATTAGTTTTCTAATATTAGTTTGTTGTTGAAAATCGTATTTAAAGGGAATAAGTAAATGAGCATTTTAATCACAGGTGGTGCAGGTTATATTGGTAGTCATACTGTAGTTGAATTATTAGCGTCAACCGATGACATTATTATTGTTGATAATCTATCAAATGCTAACATTTTAGTACTCGATCGCATCAAAGAGATTACTGGTAAAACGGTTAGTTTTATTAAGGCTGATATTTGTGATCATGATGCGATGGAACAGCTTTTTTCTCAGCATACTATTGATTCAGTTATTCACTTTGCAGGTTTAAAAGCGGTTGGTGAATCAAATGATATGCCATTGACGTATTACCAAAACAACGTTGCTGGAACTATCACTTTGTTGCAGGTAATGGCGCAACATAATGTTAAGAAGCTCGTTTTTAGTTCTTCAGCCACTGTTTATGGAGAGCATAATGTTTCGCCATTAGTAGAAACTATGCCAACGTCGGCGATAAATCCCTATGGCCAAACAAAGTTAATGATTGAACATATTTTGTTTGATTTAGCCAAGAGCGATCCTCAATGGTCAATTGCATGCTTGCGTTATTTTAATCCTATTGGCGCTCATCATTCAGGACTAATCGGTGAAAACCCAAATGGTATTCCTAACAACTTATTGCCTTATGTTGCTCAGGTTGCTGTTGGGCGTTTACCTAAATTACAAGTTTTTGGTGATGATTATGATACGCCTGATGGAACTGGCGTAAGGGATTATATTCACGTGGTTGATTTAGCTATTGGACATGTTAAAGCACTAGAAAGTATTGAGAAAATCCAAGGTTGCCGACCTATTAATCTTGGTACAGGAAACGGTACCTCAGTACTAGAGGTAGTCGATAATTTTCGTCAAGTGAGTGGAAAAGCTATTCCTTATGAAATAAAGCCAAGACGTGCTGGTGATATTGCAACAGTATTTGCTAATGCAGAATTAGCTGAACGCTTATTGTCTTGGCGCGCGGAGCGTGATTTAAATACTATGATCGTTGATACTTGGCGCTGGCAGTCTAATAACCCGAACGGATTTGAGTAAATAACCTGTAAGGATCTAGCTCTATCTGATGACCTAGATCCTTATTTAATCAATATGTTTAGATTGTTCATCAGCCCAAGCTAAAGCTTGGTTATAGTTTTTAAGCGTTTGCTCTTTTTCTAGTCCTAATTTTTCCATCACTTTTCCTATTTTCCCCCATTGTGCTAATTCAATTAGCGTAACAAGGGTAATAAGTGCGGCCATAGGGCCTTTTTTTGTCAGTAGCGGATCTTTAATTTGCTGAGCAAGCGGTAGCTTTTCTAAAACATTTTCTAGCGTTTCATCAAGAATTGCATCTATTTTTGATAAGAGTCCAGTAAGAAAAGCGGTTGATGCATCAAGTGGTGTTTTTAGACGCACAGCTGTTAATTCACAAAATTTAGCTCTAGCCATCGCTAAATTGATTAACTCAGTTGGCTTGTCAGGATTAACATTGGTTGCGAACATTAAACCTAAAAAGCGCTTTAGCTCTCCTGCGCCTAAGGTCACAAGCGCTTGTTTAATTGTCGATATTTCAGTTCTTCGTCTAAAAATAGGCGAGTTTGCATAACGTAATAATTTATAAGAAAGTGACACGTCTCGTTGAAATACCGCCGTGATACTTTCTAGATCAAGTTCGGGTTTTGATGTTTCATATAAAAGCTCTGCCATTGCCATTTGAGAGGGTGACAAGTTCTTTGTTTTCATCATCTCTGGTTTTGCAAAAAAATAACCTTGAAATAATTCACAACCGAATGCTTTGGCTTGATCATATTCTTCATAAGTTTCTATTTTCTCGGCAAGTAACTTAATGTGAGGGAATGCTGCAATTGCATTTTTAATCGTTAGCCTATCTTCTGGACTCGTTCTACGCCAACAAATTTTTATAATGTGGATGAATGGGAAAAAATGCGCCCAAACATTTTGATGTTCATAATCATCTAACGCTATGGTATAGCCTTTTTCGTGTAAAGTTTTGATTAAGGCGAGGAGTCTCTTACCTGGTTTAACTGTTTCTAATACTTCTACTACCACCTCTTCAGGCGTTAGCATTGTAGGATATCCTTGCTCTATAGTTTCTTGAGTAAAGTTAATAAATGCTGGCTTGTTGCCGGTAAAATCGCTGACACCAACATTAAATTGGCTTGCTTCAACCATTTTACTTGTTGCTTCATCGCCATCAATATTAGGAAAGACATTATTTATGCTATCGCGAAACAAAAGCTCGTAAGCAAATAGGTTTTTGTTTTCATCTAAAATTGGTTGTCGAGCAGCATAAAAATACATATAGCATCCTGATTATTTTCTGTATTCAATATATTTCATAAAAGAAATAAATTCATTAAATATTTTATCTTACGTCTTATAGTAATGCTAAGTCTTCATCCATAAAGTTTAATTAATAGGTTTTATTGGCAGAAAATCGGTACACTTTTTTTAATCTTATTTTTGTTATTTAAAGAAAGCAAGACTAATAGTCTATAGTATAGCGCTTTGTTTACAGTTGTTTTATTTTTTTACTCTAGATACATTATTTATGTCATCATGTAAGAAAAACATAATTTGGGAGGTTTAATTGTCAATTGCAACATTTATTGCTTTAGCGCTGTATTTTATCACTATGCTGGGGATAGGCTTATACGCTTATAAAAAATCAACCAGTGATGTTGCTGGATTTATGCTTGGAGGGCGAAATTTAAGCCCTGGGGTAACGGCACTTTCTGCAGGCGCTTCTGATATGAGTGGTTGGATGTTAATGGGCTTACCCGGTGCGATGTATTTAACTGGGTTGAGCAGCACTTGGATTGCGTTTGGCTTAGTTATTGGTGCATATTTGAATTACTTGATTGTCGCGCCGAAACTAAGAACTTATACAGAACAGGCTAATAACTCGATAACACTTCCTGATTATTTTGAAAATCGATTTCAAGATAAAAGCCGAATGCTACGTTTGGTTTCCTCAATCGTTATTATTATTTTTTTCACACTTTATACTTCATCAGGAATTGTAGCTGGCGGTAAATTGTTTGAAAGCTCATTTGGATTGAATTACGAGTGGGGTCTTTATATTACCGCAGGTGTTGTGGTGGCTTATACACTTTTTGGAGGTTTTTTAGCGGTCAGTCTCACTGACTTTGTTCAGGGTTGTATTATGTTCCTTGCGTTGATACTTGTACCTACAGTAGTGCTTTTTGATGTTGGTGGGGTTACCGCTGTACAACAGAGTATCGAACAAATTGATCCCAAACTGTTAAATTTATTTAGTGGTGTTAGTCTCATTGGTATTATATCGGCGATGGCTTGGGGCTTAGGGTATTTTGGACAACCTCATATTATTGTGAGATTTATGGCAATACGTTCTATTAAAGACTTGCCTGCAGCTCGTCGTATAGGCATGAGTTGGATGATTGTTTCGGTGTGTGGTGCTGTTGCTACTGGTTTTGTTGGTATTGCTTATATAGCTAAAACAGGTGCTACATTAAATGATGCTGAAACTATTTTTATCGTGTTATCTCAATTACTCTTTCACCCTTTTATTGCAGGCTTCTTATTAGCGGCTATTTTAGCGGCAATAATGAGTACTATTTCATCTCAACTTTTGGTTACCTCTAGCTCATTAACTGGAGATTTTTATCAAGAATTTTTAAATAAAACAGCAACCGAAAAGCAATTGGTTTTTGCTGGTCGAGTTTCAGTTTTAATAGTCGCGATTGTTGCTGTTATGTTAGCTTTTGATAGAAATAGCTCGATATTAACCTTAGTAAGCAATGCATGGGCTGGTTTTGGTGCTGCTTTTGGCCCCGTTATTATTTTAAGCCTGCATTGGAAAAAAATGAATCGTAATGGAGCCTTAGCCGGTATGATTGTTGGCGCATTAACTGTATTATTCTGGATTTATGCACCATTAACAATAAATGGTCAATCCTTAAGTGCAACGCTTTATGAAATTGTTCCTGGTTTTATATTATCTTTCTTGACTATTATCATCGTCAGTAAATTAACCTATAAGCCTAATGCCGAAATAGAGGCAACATTTGAGCGTGTACTAGAGCATCATTAAGGAATGTGCCTAATAGCATATCGTTTGCTATTAGGCTTTATTCAATGGGTTATGTAGAGATACGAACTTTTTGACTGATCTGAGCCTGCCATTTTTTTAAAGGCTCATTCTTATCACCGACAATAATAATGTTGTTATTGTAAAAATTATTTACCAGTCCTTGCATGTGCTCATTTTCAAAGTGATCACCTACTTTCAAATATTCACTCTTAGGTACAATAAAAATGTTTACCGGGGTTGACTGTCCTTTGAATACCAAATGTAAGCTTTTTGTACCATCGAATCGACAATAATTTGCGGCGATCAATTCGCCTAGTTGCTCTAAGAAAACACCATTAAATGCCGACATCTTTTGGTTTAATTTGGTTAAGCTAACTCTGGTTTTAATATCATTATTAAAATATTCTGCTTCATGATTAACGTGAGCAATAGCATAGTCACTTATTGTTTTATACGTATGTGAAAATTGCATTAAACTAAAAGTGATACCAAAGGTTATAGCAACAGAAGCCGCTAATGCTAATTGAATACGAGTTTTACGTTTATGTTGTTTATGGCTAGCAAAAGTTTGTTTAAGCAATAATTTCTTTGCAAGATCATCAGGAACAGGAACATTCAAAGCATTGAATATTTTATCTTCGAGTATTGATACTTCATGGGCAAACTTTTGCTTTTGTGGATCCTTAGATAATGCCTCTATTAAGTCATTATCACGATTATTGGGATCTGCGTACAAACTACGTCTAAATTGCAAATCATCCATTATATTGACCTCTTACTTCCGGCTCTTCATCAAGGGCTTCTTTTAACTGATTACGCGCTCTGAAAAGTCGCGTCATTACGGTATTTTTATTGAGCGATAATAAATCTGCAATTTCTTCACCGCTAAAACCGCCGATAACTTGTAGCACTAATGGCTCTCGATATTCTTCAGGCATTTGAGCTATTTTGTCTCTAAGCCAGTGATTTTCAATTTCTTGTTCACTGCTATGTGCATTAACATCAAGAATGCTTGCTTCTTCGTATTCACTCATTTCAAAGCGTTTACGCTCGAATCTTCTAGCGTTTTCTCGCCTTAAAATAGTAATAAGCCAAGATTTAGCTGCCTTCTCGTCTTTTAGTGAGTCAAGAGATTTCCATGCGCGAAGAAAGGTTTCTTGCACAACATCTTCAGCTACATGTTTATCGTTGGTAAGCCAGTACGCATAACGAAAAAGATCACTATGAAGTGCGTTAACTAATGCTTCGTATCTAGTTTGTTTAGTTGCCATAAATAATTATTTGTATCGCCATATAGTATTAGACCTGTAGTTACAGGTATTAATTTCAATAATGAGAAATTCTTTATAATAGAATCACTAATAAGCATAGCAGTTAATAGCTATGCTTATTAAAAGTAATTGACTTTGGCGTTTATTCTATGGGTTTAAAGAAAACCTAGTCTTTGTTGATTTAATTGAAGAAGAAAAAGTTTTGTTGATGGTTTGTATTAAACTTAACAATTGATCGCTGTTAAATAGTTGTGGTGAGGGGCCATAGCAAGCTTGTTGAAGTTCAGTCACTGCTTGCTTAAAAGCGGGGTCAGATACTTGCTGATAAACGTCTGATAGCGAAGTTAATTGCTGTGAAGTTAATTGGTTAAACCAAGGTAAAATTAAAGACATCATTAATTTTGTATCCCCCTTTTTACCTGCAGCGAGTAAAGCAAGGTACATATTACCTTTTTTCTCTTGGTTATGTTTATTTGCGTCTTTCTTATGAGGACCTTTTACAGCATGTCGTTTAGCAGAAAGCCACCAAGCAAAGCAAGTCAATAGCCATAGTCCCAAAAATAACCATTGTAACCAAGACGCCTTTTCAATAATTACTTGCGAAGGTGGAGTAATAGCTGAATTTGAAGGCACTGTCTCTGGTTCAGCATTATTGAGCGGTGTATTTTGCTGAGGCAGGTCAGCATTCGGTGCTATGGTAATATGCTCGGCAGGTATTGTCGCATGCTCCATACGGTTTGTTTTTGTATTCCACCAAGGAATACGTATTTCTGGTAAAAGGTAATTGCCTGGTTTACTGGCAACAATTGCAAAGTTCCGGACTTTCTGACTCACAAGTCGATTATTATTTATGCCGGTATGTAATTCCGCTTGATCTGGATAAATTTTTAAGCCACCAGGCACTTCAACGTTAATTAAGGGCAATTGTTCTTTTGATAAACCAGCGGCCGTTAGCGTAATAACACGAGTAATGGGTTCACCCACCTTAAATTTTTCCGCTTCTGGTTGCCATTCTTGATGTAAGGCGATTAATTCACTTGGTAACCACACGCCTTGATAGTCTTGGGGTATAGGTTTAACCGTAATTGCTATTTCTTCACCAACAACACTAACCGGCTTAGTTTCGGCAAAACTTAGGAAATTGCTCCGTCGAGCCGATGGTTGCATAATTTCACCAGAAAACAATGGAGACTGAATAACCATTTCTCCACTTTGTTGTGGGCTTATTGCATAAGTTCGTTCAATGACGCGATAGCGTCTTCCATTAATAATGGTTTCGTTTTCAATATCTTTACCTATTTGGGTGATATTTGCACCAGGTAAGGTGGGCTCTGTTAAGCTACCTCGTTTTAATTCTGAAGAAAAATGTAATTTTACCGTTAAAGTAATTTGCTGTTGTACATATACTTCCTTGGCCGAGATGTCGTTAGTAATAAATATATCTTGTTGAATATTGGCAGCGGAAGTGTCTGATGGCGATACAACCTTGAGTGTTATGGGTTGAGTTTTTTGACCTTCAATACTAAAAGAGGGAATAGAATATGTACCTTCTTGCTTAGCAATGAGTACGGTAGTCCATTTAGTTAAACGAGTTGTTTTGAAGTTGACCATACTCGTTTGTGAGCTTACTGAGGTACGTCCAACAATAAAGTCATCTAATAATGGGCTAGTGTCAAGAGCGTTAGCGTCAATGTCATCATCTGCAGTTATGGTTAATACGAATGATTCATTAGCAATGACTGGGTTTTTATCAACTGAAGCAATAACCTCTGCTAAAACATGTGCTTCTAGCAAGAAAAATAAACCTAGTAGGCAAAGTATTTTTTTTACCACTTTTTCTTAACTCCTGTTTGACTCGAGTTGTGACGTCGTTTTTGATATTCAATTTGCATTTTATTACGAAGTAATAAATATGGATCATCCGTTACTTTATTTAAAAGTTGTTGATGTTTTTGTTCAGTTTCTTTATCTATCTGGGCTTGCGCCATTTCTGCAGCTTGTTTTTCAGTGGGTTGAGGTGCTGAATTTTCCTCAGACTGTTGTGCTTCATTTTCTTGTTGTTGTTTTTCCTTATCGGCTTCAGCTTTTTGCTGCTCAGATTGCTCAGATTGCTCAGATTGCTTAGATTGCTTAGATTGCTCTGGTGTATCCGGTTGATTTTCGTCGTTTGACTGAGGTTGATTACCTTGGTCTTGTTGTTGCTTTGAGTCTTGTTGCTTACTTTGATCCGAATTTTGTTGGGGATTTTGATTTGAATTTTGCTCAGAGTCTTGTTGTTCTTGTTGATCACTTTCTTGTTGTTGGTTTTGATCACTGTTTTGTTGGTTGTCTTGTTGTTGCTTTAACTGTTCCACTAATGCCTTATTGGCTTTAGCATCTTCATTGTCAGGTTGTTGTGCAATAGCTTTTTCATAAGCTGTGATAGCTTCGTCAAATCTATGTAATTTGGCCAAAGTATTCCCTTGGTTATAAAGAGATTCAGGGGTGTTTACTTGTTGAAAAGCGGCCAAGGCTTCTTCATATTTTTCAGCTTTAAAAAGTGCACTACCTTGCCATAAAGGATCTGTAAATTGTTGAGCAGCTTTTTCGTATTCTTGGGCTTGAAAGTGTGCTTGTCCTTGCTGATCTTTTGTTTTCCATAAATCTTGCCAAATATCAGCATGGGCTTGTTGAGTAGGAGTTAACATTATTGAAAAAGGTAAAATAACTAATAAACTGCCACGTCTGAAATAACCAAGCACTAAAGGGAGGACTAATAAGAGCAAATAAGGGCCGAATTCCTGCCATTGATCACCGGTATTATTAACATTTTCAGACTTTTTTTCTTGTTCTAGTTCTAGTGGTTTCTCAAGTAATTTTTTAATATCGGTATCATTCGTGACTAAAGTTGAGAAATTACCTTGTGCACGCTCTGCAATTCCTCTTAACGTAGATACTGGAAGTTTGGGTATAATAATCGCGCCATTATCATCTTTCATTAACTCGCCATTTGTTAATTTTATTGGTGCTCCAGCTTGTGTTCCCACTCCGAGAATATTCAGCCGATGAGGGTGATTTCTAGTCCATTCTGTAATGTCCTGAATATCTGAGTTGTCTACACCATCAGTAAACCAGTAGATATCGCCACTAAGATGCCCAGCGTTTTTTAACATTTGGTCGGCTAGCGAAAGTGCCGCATATGGATTACTGCCGAGTTCGGGCATTAGGTCAGGACTTAATGAAGGCAGTAATAATTTAATATTATTACTATCTTCGGTTAAAGGGCTAATAACAAATGCATCACCAGCGTATGCTATTAATCCTATTTCACCTTCATTTAAGTTTTCAAGTAAATCGATAGCTTTATAACGAGCACGAGTTAAACGATTAGGCGCGATATCTGTAGCATATAAAGAATATGACATATCCATGATCAATATAGAACCGCGAGCAACTTGATAGACGGGTTGGGGTAATTTTTTCCATGTAGGCCCCGCTAAAGCTGTTATTATCAATAAACCAATAATAAATGGAAGTGTAAGTGAAAGCTCCTTGTTATTTTCTTTACTATCAATAAGTTTATTCGCTAAATGCTTAGGGAGTAACTGCTGCCAACCTGATTGACTTATGCGATATTTTTTTAATAAGCGTATCGCAAAGACTAATACAATAATAGCGATTAACCACCATGGACGAATAAAATGGAAATCACTCATCATAAGAAGTCCTCACTGTGCTTTTTTGTACGGATTGATTGACTAATTGTTAGCCAAAATAGATAAATAAAACTGATAAACAGTGCAAGTGATAACGGATAATAAAATAATGATGTGAGAGGACGCATCTGCTGTTGTTCTTGTTCTACTGGTTCTAATTCATCAAGTAATTGATAAATTTTCTCCATATCTTCACTACTGCGCGCACGAAAATATTGGCCATTAGTTTGGTCAGCCATACGCTTAAGTGATTCTTCATCAAGCTCACTGGAAGGGTTAACTCGTCGTGCACCAAAAAGTGATTTTTGTATCATAACGTCAGCACCGATACCAATTGAATAAATGGTGATGTTTTTGGCTATAGCAAGCTCTAAAGCTTGATCAGGGGTTATTTTCCCAGCGGTATTTTGACCATCAGTTAATAATAATAAAACCCTGTTGGATTCTTTCTTTTCATCGAAGCGTTTTACCGCTAAAGCTATAGCGTCACCGATTGCGGTTTGTTTTCCAACTAAACCTAAGACTGTTTCATTTAACATTTGTTGAACTGTATTTCTATCGTAAGTCATTGGTGTTTGCATATATGCGTCATCACCAAATAAAATTAGACCTAGACGATCTCCTACCCGACGATCAATAAATTCACTTAATAATGTTTTTAACATATCTAGACGGTTAACGGTTTGGCCATTTAAGCTCATGTCTTCCACTTGCATACTGCCGGATAAATCAACCGCTAACATCATTTCTCTACCTTCAGTAGGAATATTAATGGCTTCACCTAACCACTGAGGTTGGCTTGCGGAAACGACTAGTAATATCCATAGGATCGCCAATAACCAAATGGGTGTTTTTTTACGGCTGTTACTCACTGATTGAGCTTTAATGCCAGGTACTAAAGTTGGCATTTTTAAGGATGCCGGTTCTTTATATGATTTTGCTGGTAACCAATAAATTAGTAGGGGCAAAGGAATTAATACTAGTACCCAAACAAGATTAAAACTAATCATGACTTACCTCAGCTTTAGCATTGTTTTTAGTTGGTAGCGCATGCTTTAACCAAAGTAGGGCGGCTTGAAGTAAATCGTTATCAAGCGAACTTTCAGAGGGGTGATAACGATGGTCGAATCCATTTTGTGATAATTTTTTAAATTTTTCATGGTGTTTTTCTGGTAAATGTTTTAAGAAAAACTCAATGAGTTGTTCACCGTGAAATTGTGCAATCGTTTGTCTTGGAAAGTATTGAATAGCGGCCCATTTAAGAGTAATAATAATTTCATCATTGTTTTCAATGGGTAGTGATAAACGCTTGATGGCTTCACGTTGAAATTTTGTTACTTTTCTGTGGCGAATAACGGCATGAATAGCCAGTGCTATTAATACGATGGTGATCATTAATAAAATCCACCAACCGTAGGCCAAAGGGTAATTATTTATCGCTTCAGGTATGTGAATATCTTTAAGTTGAGCTAACGGATCCAAGACGCAACTCCATCTTTTAATTGATGTTCAATTGATTGCCCAGCGCTAAAATGCAATAAACGAGCGCCAGCTTTGGTTAGTGATTGTTCTATAGTTTGATTAAATACTTCGGCTTTATAGCGATAAAAATCAGCAGTACGTGTATCACCTAAAGTTAATTGTTGTTGATTGATACCATCACTAATACTGACATTAACTTTCGTTTTACTTTCTGGTAATTCATGCTCTAGAGGATCTGATAATAAACACATGACTAATTCACAGTGCTGAGAAATGCTTGATAAATGACGGATTGCCTCTTGGCTAATGCTATGGCCGTCTGTGATAAAATACACCAAACTACCTGGACGAGATATTTGTCTCGCTCTTAAACAGTTTTCTTCAAAAAATAGATCTGCTTTTGCATCATGTACAGACGTTTTATGTTGAAGCTCAATACTACTTTTATGTGTGGCAATTAGAGTATTTAGGTAATGCAGTACCCCTTGCTGACGGCTACGAGGCTTTAACTCAGTATGTTGTTGTTGGTTAAACACAATCCCACCAATGCGATCACCACGGCTTTTAGCATGCCAAGCGACAAGTGCTGCTAAATGTGCAGCCTGTACAGATTTAAATAATAATTTTGAACCAAATAACATGTTATGGCTCAAGTCAGTAATGATTTGTACGGGACGTTCTATTTCTTCGCGAAAAAGTTTAGTGTGAGTCGTGCCTGTACGAGCCGTAACTCGCCAATCAATAGCACGTATGTCATCACCAGTTTGATAGTGACGTACTTCGTCAAACTCCATACCGCGACCCTTAGATCGTGCTAAGTAGTTTCCCGACATTTTGCCATGTAAATTACGTACGGCATTAATATTTATGAGCGAACTTTTACTTTGATAACGCATTAATTCATCTAGAGACAAATTTACCCCATCAGTAGCAAGCTCATTTAATTGCTGCTCTGTATTTTGTTGCTCAATCTTTTCAGGTTTTCGAAACCACATCATTTTAGGTCGATTAGTTTATTTATATAAAACACAATTAGCTTATCGGAACTAGGGTAGAACAATTAAGCTACAGCAACTAAACTAAGAATATGATCTAGCAACTGATTACTATTTATACCTTCCGCTTCCGCTTGATAAGTTAATAATATTCGGTGGCGTAATACATTATGAAATACTGCTTGTACGTCTTCAGGACCAACAAAATCCCGACCATGTAACCATGCTCTTGCACGAGAACAGCGATCAAGTGCGATAGTCGCTCTTGGACTTGCACCATAGGCGAGCCAGTTTTTAAGTTTGTCGTCATATTTTTCTGGCTGACGTGTTGCCATAATCAAATCGACAATATATTGCTCAATAGCAGGAGCCATGTGAATACTTAGCACTTGTTCCCGAGCTGAAAAAATATCTTGTTGAGATATTTGGCTTAACTGCTTTTTATTTTTATTGATAGCTTCACCACGATTTAAGCGAAGAATTTCTAATTCACTTGCTGCATCAGGATAATCTATTTCTATATGCATCAAAAAGCGATCAAGTTGAGCTTCCGGCAGTGGGTATGTACCTTCTTGCTCTATTGGATTTTGTGTTGCCATTACTAGGAATAATTCAGGCAGTTGGTAGGTATTTCTGCCAACGGTAACTTGACCTTCAGCCATGGCTTCTAAAAGTGCTGATTGCACTTTCGCTGGTGCTCGGTTTATTTCATCTGCGAGTACTAAATTTCTAAATAATGGCCCTGATTGAAAAACAAAAGTGCCATCTTCTGGGCGATAAATATCCGTTCCTGTTAAATCGGCAGGTAATAAATCTGGTGTAAATTGAATTCGATGAAAGTCAGCTTCTACACCGTCGGCTAAGGCATTAACGGCTCGAGTTTTTGCTAATCCAGGAGGACCTTCTACAATTAAGTGACCATTTGCTAAAAGTGCAATAAGTAAATTTTCTACTAATGCATGTTGACCAATAACTTGCTCAGATAAGTGTTCTTTTAATGATGAAAAATGCTCAATAGCCATAATTAATTAGTTACTTGTTGTTTAAAGGTTGTTATACAAATTCATTCGACTTGTTTGTAGATATATGGTTCAACAAATAAAAAACAACTGCTACTGATAAATTGTAAAAAATTTTATCTAAAAATGAGTTAGGCTTTAGTCAGATAGACGCTTGTAAGATAGAGTATTATAGTTTTTTTGTAGGTCTGATAATTAGACTTTATGTTTTTCCTAGAAGCTATTTAAAATAAAAAGCACGCTTTAGTTGAAAAAAGTAATTTAATGGTTAGAATTGAAGCATAAACCCAGAGGTCAGACCTCTTGTTAAGGAAATAGAATGACAGTTAAACTTCAGACAGCAAGTGGAGAACGTATTGCAATTGTAGCAGGGTTACGTACACCATTTGCGAAACAAGCAACAGCATTTCATGGTGTACCTGCGGTTGATTTAGGCAAAATAGTCGTTAATGAACTAATCAAACGTAGTGATATTGATCCACAAATTATCGAACAGTTAGTTTTCGGTCAAGTAGTACAAATGCCGGAAGCCCCAAACATTGCTCGTGAAATTGTTTTAGGTACGGGTATGAATGTTCATACGGATGCCTACAGTGTATCACGCGCTTGTGCGACTAGTTTTCAGTCTACTGTTAATATTACAGAATCAATTATGGCAGGCTTGATTGACGTAGGTGTCGCTGGTGGCGCTGATTCTTCATCTGTTGCGCCTATTGGTGTTTCTAAAAAGTTTGCGCGTACTTTACTTGATTTAAGTAAAGCAAAAACTTTTGGACAAAAGTTTGCTTTAATACGTCAGCTTGGCTTGAAAGATATTTTACCTGTACCACCGGCAGTAGCAGAATATTCAACGGGCCTTTCTATGGGGCAAACTGCCGAACAAATGGCTAAAACGCATGGTATAACTCGTGAAGCTCAAGATGAATTAGCGCATAGATCACATACCTTAGCGACAAAAAGCTGGAACGAAGGCAAACTTGACGGTGAAGTTATGGCAACCCATGTTGAGCCTTACAAAAGTTTCATCGATAAAGATAACTGCTTTAGAGACAATTCTGAACTGGCAAGTTACGCAAAATTACGTCCAGTATTCGATAGAAAACACGGTACAGTTACAGCAGCTAATAGCACAGCATTAACTGATGGTGCTTCTGCCGTACTTATGATGAGAGAAGGGCGTGCCAAAGAGCTAGGCTATAAGCCTTTAGGTTATGTTCGTAGTTATGGTTTTGCTGCTATTGATGTTTGGCACGATATGTTAATGGGCCCAAGCTATGCGACTCCTATTGCGTTAAAACGAGCTGGACTAGAATTAAAAGATTTAGACTTAATTGAAATGCATGAAGCTTTTGCTGCTCAGGCCTTAGCGAATATGAAAATGTTTGCTAGTGATAAATTTGCACAAACTCACTTAAATAGAGATAAAGCTATTGGTGAAATTGATATGGATAAGTTTAATGTAATGGGGGGCTCATTGGCTTATGGACATCCATTTGCAGCAACAGGGACACGTTTAATCGTTCAAACATTAAATGAACTTAATCGTCGAGGTGGTGGTATTGGGCTAACAACAGCATGTGCTGCTGGTGGTTTAGGCGCAGCAATGATAGTGGAGACAGATTAATGAGCAATAATACCTTTACTCTGAAAAAGCAAGAAAATGGTTTAGCACATTTGATCATGGATGTTCATGGGGAGTCTATGAACACGTTAAAAGCTGAGTTTGCTGATGAAATCGCGCAAGTGCTACAAGAAATTAAAGCTGATACTAGCTTAAAAGGGGTTATCTTATTAAGCGGAAAACCTGATTCTTTTGTTGCGGGTGCTGACATCAATATGTTGGCAAGCTGTCAAAGTGCTGCGCAAGCAACTGCACTTTCTAGACAAGGCCAAATGATTTTTGATCAAATTGCTAATTTAAAAATTCCGGTAGTTGCGGCTATAAATGGTGCATGTTTAGGCGGTGGACTCGAATTAGCAATGGCGTGCCATGCGCGTGTGTGTAGTGATTCAGAAAAAACAGCATTAGGCCTTCCTGAAGTACAACTAGGTTTATTACCGGGCAGTGGTGGTACACAACGTTTACCTTTATTAGTTGGTATTCAAAAAGCGTTAGATATGATGCTAACCGGTAAACAATTACGCGCTAAACAAGCGTTAAAAGCCGGTTTAGTTGATGATGTAGCACCCAATAGTGTGTTGATCAGTGTTGCTGAAAAGTTAGCATTATCTGGCAAAGTAAAAACAGGGCAACAACATAAGCGTGAAATAAAGCTTTCATTTGTTGGTAAAATACTTGAACGAACAGCCTTAGGCCGCAAATTACTTTTTAATCAAGCACTAAAAAGTGTATTAGCTAAAACTAAAGGTAATTATCCATCTCCAGTGAAAATCATTGACTGTGTGAAAGTAGGGATTGAACAAACGTTAGCTAAAGGGTATCAAACTGAGGCTGATCATTTTGGTCAATTAGTGATGAGTCCTGAATCAGCTCAACTTCGTCAAATATTTTTCGCGACAACTGATATGAAGAAAGAACAAGGCATTGAAGGTGTTGATGCTTTACCTTTTGCAAATGTTGGTGTTTTAGGTGGGGGGTTAATGGGAGGTGGTATCGCCTTCGTTACAGCGACAAAAGCTAATTTACCGGTAAGAATTAAGGATATTTCTCATAAGGGAATTCATCACGCTTTAAAATACTCGTTTGACTTATTAAATAAAAAAGTCAAACGTCGTTTTATCCGTAAAAGCGAAATGCAAAAGCAAATGGCTATGATCACTGGCACGCTTGACTACAGTGGTTTCAAATCTGTTGATGTAGTAATAGAGGCTGTATTCGAAGATTTATCATTGAAGCAGTCAATGGTTGCTGATATCGAAAAAAACTGTAAAGAGACAACTATTTTTGCAAGTAACACATCTAGTTTACCAATTGGGAAGATTGCCGCGAAAGCTGAACGCCCTGAAAATGTAATTGGACTTCATTATTTTTCCCCTGTTGATAAAATGCCGTTAGCGGAAATTATTGCTCATGAGAAAACCTCAGATACTACGATTTCAACCACGGTCGCTTTAGCGAAAAAACAAGGAAAAACTCCGATAGTTGTTAAAGATAAAGCCGGTTTTTATGTTAATCGTATTCTTGCACCCTACATGAATGAAGCTGCGTTATTATTACTTGATGGAACGCCAATTGAAGTATTAGATAAAGCCTTAGTTAAATTTGGCTTTCCTGTTGGCCCTATGCAATTACTTGATGAAGTAGGTATTGATATTGGCTCTAAAATAGGCCCTATTCTTCAAGCTGAATTAGGGGATAGATTTTCCCCGCCACCGGCATTTGAAAAACTTATTGCTGATGGGCGTTTAGGGAAAAAAGTTAAAAAAGGCTTTTATTTATATAACAATGTTAAAAAGAAAACCGTTGATGAAAGCGTCTATGCATTATTAGGTGTCAATAAAAAGCAAGTGGCAGTGTCTGACGATATTTCCTTGCGTTGTGTTTATATGATGCTAAATGAAGCAGTTCGTTGTCTTGATGAAGGGATAATCCGTAATGCAAGAGATGGTGATATTGGCGCTATATTTGGTATTGGCTTCGCACCATTCTTAGGGGGGCCATTCAGATATATTGATACGGTGGGAGCATCTCAGGTTGTTGCTAAAATGAACCAATGGTCGAAAGAGCTAGGTGAGCGTTTTACGCCTTGCGGATTATTGATAAAAATGGCAGAAGAGAATCGTAAATTTTACGATTAATTAAATTGTATTAATGTCATATTATTGCCACTCAAAGGCAATAATTAACCGAAAAGAGGCGATATAATGCCTCTTTTTTTATCCCTATATCGTACAGGTACAGCCTAGATTTATTATTGAATAATTACTCTAATTAACGTATATTATCGTGGATTTATTTGTCTGTTTATACTCGGATTAAAGCTATTATGTTGTTACTTAGTATCGTTAGTATTGCGTTGATATTTTCTGCCTTTTTTTATTGTCAGGCATTGTCAAATGGCTTAGGTCGTAAACGTTGGGCGGTGGCAGGCTTATGTTTTGGCCCATTAATATGGCCGATGTTTTGTATGAAAAAAAGAATGAAACTTAACCGTTTATTCGGACTTAATTATTCATTACTTCGAGCTTAAACTGTAGTAGGGGGGGGGGAATAAAAGACGTATTCCTTATCTAGGTTTTAATATAGTCGCTAACGTCCTTGTAGCGATTATCAGATTTGATTAGCGGGTTTGATTAGCCCCACCAAGTATTCGCAGGCATTTCTTTAATGACTATTCTTGAAGCAATAGCATTTTCCTTTGGTTCTACAATAAAAAAGTTTTTAATAAGTTTTATCATAGCCACCTCTTATAAAGATGTAGTAATTGCTGAGCCATTATCTTCGATACGTACCGACTTGCGTGCAATACGAACGGATTTACGAGCAATGCGTACGGACTTTCGAGCAATACGTACAGATTTGCGTGCTACTACTTCAGGTGTAGCTGTATTGTTATTGTTTTGTTGTAATAAATCTAAAGTATCTGCTGGTTGAGCCGGAGTTGCTGATACTGATAACGCTAATATAATTGATGTTAACATATTCTTATTTTCCTCATTATTAAAGTCAAACTCTAATAAGCGAAAAGTATGCCATTGTTAACAGCCCTTTATTTTCAGGTTGTAGGGCTAGTTTAGGATTTGCGTCAAAAAAATGTATTCACTAATATTTATTAAACGACGTAGATTTGTCGGTGATTTGATGAGAAAGCAAATAACTTCGAAAATCCTTCTCTGGTAATGGTTTACTGTATAAATACCCTTGTAGTTGTTCGCACCTTAAGCCTGCTAGAAAACTCAATTGTTGATTGGTTTCAACGCCTTCAGCTACAACTTGTAATCCTAAATTATGCGCAATTGTTACTATGGTGGCGACCATATTACGTCCTTGCTCTGATGTTTCAATATCATCAACAAAAGCTTTATCTATTTTTAGGGTATTGAGAGGGAATTTTTTTAGATACGCTAGAGAGGAATATCCAGTACCAAAATCATCTAATGACAAATGTATTCCCATCGCTCGTATTTGTAACATAGTGTCAATGGCCGCTTGTGGAGAATCCATTACTGTTCCTTCAGTGATTTCTAGTTCTAAATACTTAGCTGGGAGTTGACTTTCTTTTAGGATATCTGAAATCATGCCGACAAGGTTAGGCTGGGTAAATTGCACAGCAGATAAGTTAACAGCAATTCGCCCGTCAAATAAACCACTATCAACCCATTGTTTAGTGGCAAAACAAGCTTTTCGTAAGACAATTTCGCCAATATCTATTATCTGCCCCGTTTCTTCTGATACAGGAATAAATACCACAGGACTAATAATCCCTTTTGAAGGAGTTTCGAAGCGGACTAATGCTTCCATACCTGCTATTTTACCTGTTGAGATTTCAATTTTAGGCTGATAGAAAACAGAGAAGTAATCTTCTTTTAAGCCGTGACGAATTAAATTTTCTATTTGTAAACGTTTCACTGCTTTTTTATTCATTGAGTCGCTGAAAAACTGGTAACGATTACCGCCTGCATTTTTTGCATGGTACATAGCCGTATCTGCATTTTTCAGCAACTCATGAGGGTTTGCGCCATCTTCAGGATACAGAACAATACCGATACTTGAAAAAAGCACAACTTCTTGGTTTCTTAATTTTAATGGCTCTGCAATTGTTTTAAGGATTTGCTTTGCGATAGACGTAATTGTATGAATATCATTGGTATCTTCAACGATAATACTAAACTCATCACCACCTAAACGGTAGACAGTATCATGAGATCTACCTACACTTCGTAAACGCTCAGCTACTTTACATAATAAAATATCGCCAACTTCGTGGCCCATGGAGTCGTTAACCTTTTTAAAGTTATCAAGATCAAAGACCAATAAAGCATGAGGTATTGTTGATTTAACCAAGCGTAACTGATTAGCTTGAAAATATGACCGGTTTGGTAATGTAGTTAATGTATCGGTATTGGCAAGTTTTCTAAGTTCTGCCTCTGTTTCTTTACGTTTAGTTATATCGGAAAAAACACCAACAAAATGAGAAATGTTACCGCTCTCATCTCGTATAATATCGATATTTAAATCGGTCAGGTATACTTCGCCATTATCTCGTACACTTTCTATCTCACCATGCCAGCCATTTTTCTGTAGTAAATGTTTTTTAACGTTTTGAGTAAAACTGTCAGGATATTGACTAAATTTCATACTTGTACCAATCATTTGTCGCTTAGTTTTATTCGTGATTCGTTGGTAAGACTTATTCACGTCAACAATATTGAATAAGCGGTCATAAATAATAACGGCATCAGAAATATTTTCTATGCATTTGGCAAATAATTTTAAGCGTTCATCAGCCTTTTTTATTTGACTAATATCCTTTAGTGTTCCTGTCATTCTTGTAGGTTGGTTTTTTTCATCGCGCTCAACGACTTTTCCTCGATCTAGTACCCAAACCCACTGATTATCTTTATTTCTGACTCGATAAGTGGCTTCAAAATGATCTGTTTTTTCATTAAAGTGTTCATCTAAAGCGTCACGAATTCGCGGCATATCATTCTCGTGAACATTTGTTTTATCACCGCCCACGTTACGTTTACCATCTTGTGGAAATTCAAGGATCCCCCAAATATTAGAGCGGTAAATTTTGCCACTTTTAATATTCCAATCCCACATCTCATCGCCACTCCCCCACAGAGAAAGTTTCAAGCGCTCTTCACTTTGTTTTATTTGTAAATGGTAAAGGCGCTTATGGCGCATTTGTTGGAATAAGTAAGCAATAACTAACAATGTCATCAAGCTATAAATAAGTATCGCACTATTTGACAACCACCAAGGAGGTTGGATATGAAGTGGTAAATTTTTACTTTTAAACACTGTAGGATCTAGTACATCATATACTTGTAATTCGAAGGTATAGTTACCTGCGCTTAAATTTGTATAAGTGGCATAACCTTTGTCTGAACTTGTTTCAATCCAGTTGTCTTCTAGACCTTTTAAACGATATCTATAGGTAATATCTTGTGGCATTTCTGCATTGGGAGAGCTAAATTCAATGGTAATAGGAGAATGGATATATTTTAGAGTTAATAAATCTAGGTTATTTAATTGTTGAGGAATGTATAGCTCTGATGGTTTACTTTGTTCATTTTGAGCTTGTGGTTTCATACCTACTTTAATTTCTTTATTTGCTATTAGAAGCCGAGTTAATATTGGTTTGTTAAAGTGATGAGTTGTTGGCTGTAAATCAGCGATATTAAAATATCTAAAACCTTTTAAACCACCAAAATAAGCGATGCCAGAGTTAGTAATTAAAGAACTACCATTTAAATACTCATTGTTTTTTAAATCAAACGGACTTTCAAACGTTCTTACCTTTTGAGTTTTTGTTGATAAGGCTGAAATACCTTTATTGGTACTGAACCAGTAATTGTTGTTTTCATCAATTTGTATATCAGCGATAAAATTATTACTTAAACCACTTTTTTCATTAAAAACGTATGTTTTTTGAGTGAGTTTGTTTATTAATAAAACCCCTTGGCTTTCTGAACCAAGTAAAAGCCAGTTATTATTGCTTTTAATTGAAATGGTTTTGCTAGTGACGAAATTATCTTGTGCGATATAGGGAATATTAATTAATTTATCTTGGGTAATATTGTATTGATAAATTGAACCATCATCTGTAACCAACCAAAATATGTTTTTATCTAACTTTTTATCTATATCAAACGCTAAAATTTTGTGGTGTTGTATGCTTGGCTTATTACTTATTTTTTTTGTTTCAATGTTATAGCTTGTTAACATCCCATCTATATTAATAAACCAGACATCAGATTCTAAAAAGATGACTTTCCGCCATGCTTCTAATTGTAAAATATTTTTCCATAATGGATGTTGTGTGATCTCACCATTGGTAGCTAATGAGTATAACTCATCATTCTCAGTTAAGAGTAATATTGAACTACCGTTTGAGACTAATTGATAAATAGGAGTCTTTAGATCTGTTTTGACATGTTGTAAGGTTTTATTCTTGTCATCTAATTTATACAGCTCTCCGTTGCTAGAAAACCACACACTATTATCAAGCTCAATAAAAGATTCAACAGAGCTATTTAATAAAGGACTAATTTGATTACTACTCTTGAGAAGGTTGGCATTAGGGTCGTAAATATTCACGCCATTTCTAGAACCAATCCAAATTTTATTATAAGCATCTTTTTCTAAACTAAAGATATCATCATGTGAAATTGATGTATGAATATTCTTATCAGTGTAATACTCGCTAATTTCCCCACTCAATAAGTTAATAACTTTTATTCCATTATTAGTTGCTAGCCATACATGTGTGTTGTTTACATTTTTAATGCTTTTTATTGAAGTAATTAAAGATGGAGATTTACTATCATTAAATTGAAATTTCTCAATAATTTGATATGCCTGGTTTATAACAAAAACACCATTGTTAGTGGCAAGCCAGTAATTATCATCGATGGTCTCAATTTGGTGTAATGAGTCCGTTGGAAGTTGTAGGTTCCATTTATTTTTATCATCGAGAGATACAGCAAATGAAAAATCTTCACTAATAATATATATCCCATTTTCGTATGTCCCTAACCAATAATTGCCTTTTGCATCTTGGAATATCGTCTTAATTTCTTTTAGTTGTTCAGTAATTCCACGAACTTTAATTGTAGAAAATGTCTCAGATATTGGATCATACTTATGTAATCCAGATTCAGTAGATACCCAAATAACATTTTTATTATCTTGATAAACGTCCCAAATAATATTGTCTGATAAGCTTTCTGGATTACGATCTTCGTGAGTAAAGTTATCAAAATTATCTAATTTGGGGTTATAACGACTTAAACCATCATAAGTTCCAATCCAAAGAGTACCTGATTTATCAATAAAAAGGTTACGAATAAAATTATGTGCGATTGAATGTGGGTCAAATACATCACTACGATAGTGGACAAATTCTGTGCCGTCATAACGATTGAGACCATCATCTGTTGCCACCCAAATAAAGCCTTGTTTATCTTGAACAATATCATAAGCAAAGCTTTGGGAAAGCCCGTCATATGTATCTAACTTTTGAAAGCGAATTTCTGTATTAATATAAGGAATCGTAATTTCTTTGGCGTGAATACTAGGGATGCAAAAGCTAAGTAGTATTACTAATAAACTCAATGAAAAAGAAATTTTTTGTAGACGACTAATATAGTGTCGAATTGAAAATTTATGCACAAATATAACCTGCTCGAAAAACGAAAATTAAGCCAAAAAAACGTCGGCTATAAGGTTCTAATAATTTTTATTATTTTACCCATTACAAATCATGCCTAGTTTGAAGTCAAATTGTTATCGGCCAATTTAATATTTAGTTGAGCAAATGTTATTAATTTCTATTAATTTGGTGGTTAAATCATCAGAAACTGAATTTTTTTCAGTTTTACATGATAGTAGTGAAATAAAATCGGGTGTTTGGTTTATTGAGGAAATGTTTTCTAAAATATAATTTTTAAGGTCGTTGCGACTTATTTTTAAAAGTTCTTTAATTAAAACAGATTTTTGGGAAAAATTGTGATCATTATTACAAATAGAAGCCCAGAAACGTTGGCTTTTTATTCGTAAACTTGAATCTTTTTCTTGTAATTGGCTGGCTAAACCTTTGAGTAAATGTTGCCAGTCTTCCTCACTAGTTTTTTCAATAATTTTCACACTAGTATTTATAAAGGTTTTCATTGCCGATTCTAATTCACTTGCGGGAATATTAGGTGATTGGATATAAAAAGCCAGACCAGGGTATTTATTAATGGGTACAAAACTTACACCAACAAGATAACCAAATTGCTTTTCGGTTCTCATTTCTTGAAAAAAATCAGGAGAAAGTACTTGGCTAGCTAACATAGTTTTAGCGGTCATAGCTAATGTTTTACTTAACATTGGAAAGTAAATTACACAGGCATGATCATGCTCAGGTAATGTCAGTGGTAATTGTAACTGGCCTTGCTTTTCAATATTGAGAACAGGCACAGCCACTTTGTTTTTATCGCTGTATTTCTGTTGAAATGTTTGCTCTATTATACTTTTCAAATTTAATGCATGCTGTTTATGCCAATTACCATGCATAAACACATCTATTGATATTTGACTAAATAGATTTTGATAAAACGCTTTAAATGTCTGAATGCTTATTGGAGCTAATGCATCTGCGAGTAATTGACTGCTTGGATTTGAAGGTTGCATTAAACTACTAAGGATGGCAAATAGCTGAGAAATTGATTTGTTATTATTCGCATTTTCCCAGTGAGTTAATAATTGTTGCTTAAATAGGTCAAATTTATCTTCAATACATTGAAATTCTTGTAGACGTTTTAATAGGTGTTTAAGTAATTCAGGCTGTTTTTCGCTTAAGCCTGACAGTTGTAGAGTTAATCCTCCTTGATTGGAGTATAAATGGTAATTAATACCTGCTAACTCCGCATCGTAAAACTCTTCTACAATATCATCGCTAAATAAATCAACAAAAAGCCGAGTCATTGCGATATTTTCGACACTTTCAATAACGCTAGGGTTGTCTATATTAATATAAATATAACCTTTTGGTACTTTAAACAGGGTGTCTTGTTGAAACCAAATAGTTAAGCCGCTTTCTTGACTAATAATTTCAGGTAGTAATCTTTTTGGTTCTTCGTTAGTCAGGATTTCTGGTTGTACTACAATATAGTTGTTTTTAGGCGGTAAAAATAAGGCATCATTATTCTTACATGACGACCATTTTTGAATTAAGCTGTTAGTAATTGGCGAAATGGAATAAGGCACCCGATACCACTGACTAACATGATCAAAATCTTTGTTTTTTCCAATAGCTATTAAGCGCATATTTTGTGGTTTTAAAAAACTCAGTAAATATGACAAAAGATTTCGATCAAGCCCATCCATCGCATAATCACCATAAAGCACATCGTCGTTGGTGTAATGTTGCATGCTTATCGCAAGTTGGCATGCTGAATCAATAGGTTTTGACTTTTCATGGTATTGAAATGAGATCTCGGCGAGTGATTTTTTTTCTTGATAATAAAACTCAGCTAATTGAGCTGGTTCTATCAGTGCAATATATTGAAAAACAATGGTTATTATTTGGTTTATGTTAGCTTCACCTGTATCGGTGAGTTTTATGCTAATATTAAAGTCTTTAAAATTAGCACCATGAATTCCAGAACCAGCTGTTAACGCTAAGGCTAAATTCTGCTGTTTTAATAAGGATAAAATACTGCCTTTACCTTCATGCCCTAAAAGGTAAACGAGTGTGGCTTCTGGTTTGTTACGATAAAATTCATTTATATTTGGTAATGCAAAACTAATAATTAGTTGTTTATCATCTTTTACCGGTTGTACTTTTATGAGCTTTTGTAAATGCTCTGGCAAATAAAGAGGTTGCTCAATAGTATTGGCTTTTCGTTGGGCAGCATTAACGGCACTAAATTTTTCTTTAGCTATTTGAGATAGCTCTTCAATTTTTTGAGGGCCTTCAAGTACTAACGTCATTGCTTTGGCTAAGTAATAATCTTCAAAGAAGGTTCTTACTTCAGCATGTAATTGACTGTTTTCATGATCTGCTAATGTTTCACTATTACCAACAGAAAATTTAGCGAATGGGTGCTGAGGATTAACGGTTTCTTTGTGAACGTCGTATAAGCGACGAATGTCGTCTTTTAGTTTGAGTTTAAATTCGGCATCAATATTCTTACGCTCTTTATTAACAAACTCTTGTGATAATAGTGGTGAAATAAAGAACTGGCTAAATCTATCTATAGCTTCATCAAAGTGGCTATGATGAATATCAAAAAAGAAACAAGTATGCTCTGTTGCTGTCCATGCATTATTTGAACCGCCGTATTGACTGATAAATTGCTGGTATTCACTGCCATCTGGGTATTTTTCTGTACCTAAAAACAGCATATGTTCTAGAAAATGAGCAAGCCCTTGTCGTTCAATAGGATCATTAAAGTGCCCAACGTTGACAGCTAATGCGGCGGCAGATTTTGAAGATTCATTATTATGGACGAGAAAAACTCTTAGCCCGTTAGCTAAAGTGAGAGCTTTATACTGTTTATGGTCATTAGGACTTTTTTTCAAAAAACACCAACTAAAAACGATTTACCATCATTTTTCTAGATAAAAATCATTATTATAATTATTATCCCTTTAAATTACCTGAAGGAATAATAAGAGTCTAATATATTCTGAACTTGGGCTATTACAATTGTGCATTATCCTTTACTATAGCCGCAAATATACTACTTCACTCATTAATACGAGTTTTTTATGCAACTTTTTGTCATGCGACATGGCCAAGCAAACCCTTTTGGAAAGGCCGATGCCGAACGTGCTTTAACTAAGTGTGGCTTTGATGAAGTCGATAAAATAGGGCAGTGGTTAGCCATTGCTAATCATAAAATTGATAAAGTTTTAGTGAGTCCATATATGCGAGCACAGCAAACGGCCAAACAACTGATAAAGTCTTCAGGTATTAAAGTGCCTTTAAATACGATAGATTTTATTACGCCGGAAGGAAATGCCGCACAAGTACATGATTATATTGATGGGGTATTTGCGAGCGAGGAGGTAGAGAGAGTTTTAATTGTTTCACATATGCCTTTAGTTAGCTATTTAGTTGCAGAACTCATTAAGGAGCAAAATGCTCCGATATTTCAAACAGCCGCCATTGCACATATTGAGTATGATCCTAGTACAATGAAAGGGCGTTTAATACAAATTATGAGTCCAAACGAACTTTAAGATGATTAAGTAAATCAATTTTTTATTTAATCGCGTGTGAATTTATCGTGTAATTCTATTAATACCAATAATGCACCGTTTCCGCCCCACTCTAATGGGGCCTGATGAAAGGCGATTACATCAGGGTGTTGTACCAGCCAGTGAGGGACTTTGTTCTTAAGTATTCGGGTGCCTAATCCATGTACAATACAAACACATTGCGCGTGCTCTTTTTGACATGCATATAAAAGGGCGGCGATCTCTTTTTTAGCTTGCTGTTGATCAAGGCCATGTAAATCTAAAATTAAATCAGGGGTATAAGCGCCGCGCCTTAAGTTTTTAGCTTCGTAGCTATGGGCATTATCTCTAACATACTTGACCGGACCGTTACTCGATAAATTAGGCTCAAATTCATCAGAAAAATGAAAGCTAGCTACCTGTTGAGCTTGTTTTTGTTGGATTAATGTTGATTTCTTCTTGATGGTTCTTTTCGACGGGTGTATTGTGTCCTGCACCAAAGGCTTGACCTTACCTATAGCCTCTTTGAACAGCTGTTTTTCTTGTGTTGATAACGCATCTTTAAATTTCATTATTGAAGTCTAAAAATATCTACTGTGAATAACAAGTAAAATGGCATTTTAATCTTAATTACATTTTAATTAATTGGGGAATTTAGTGTCTCATTTCAATGTTAATGAAATTTCGCAACAACTTCACACCATTGGCGATTATATTCGATTTGCAACTAGTACGTTTAATCGAGCCGATTTATATTTTGGCCATGGGCATGATAATGCGTGGGATGAAGCAATAACATTAGTGATGTTTACATTAGATTTACCAAGTGAATTAACTGAGCACACCTTACAATGTCTGCTACTACAAGAAGAAAAAGAAGAAGTGCTGGCGCTGATCGAACGTCGTGTAAATGAAGAAATTCCCGCAGCGTATTTAATTAATCAAGCTTACTTTGCTGGCCTTCCATTTTATGTTGATGAACGTGTTTTAGTACCGCGTTCTCCTATTGCTGAACTTATTGAGCAGAGATTTAGTGGGATTATTGACGATGCACAGCCAATTGAGCGCATATTAGATTTATGCACAGGTAGTGGCTGTATTGCTGTTGCATGTGCCACCTATTTTCCCGAAGCGGATGTTGACGCCGTTGACTTGTCAGTAGATGCTTTAAATGTTGCTCAAATAAATATTGAGAATCATGGTTTAACAGAACAAGTTATTCCTATTAAGTCTGACGTATTTTCTGGGCTTGAAGGGGAAAAATATGATTTAATTGTGACTAATCCTCCTTATGTTGATATCGATGATGTTGAATCTTTGCCTGCAGAGTTTCAACATGAGCCAGAGATGGGATTAGGCTGTGGAGATGATGGTTTAGATATTGTAAGAATCATATTGGCACAAAGTGCCGAACATTTAACCGATAATGGCTGGTTAGTATGTGAAGTTGGAAATTCTCAAGTCCATGTGCAAACAGTATATCCTGAAGTTAACTTTCATTGGTTAACTTTTGAACGAGGTGGTCATGGTGTGTTTGCAATATCAAAAGCACAGTTAGAACAATATAAAACAATTTTTAATGAACGGGTGAAAAAGTAATCATGTCAGGCAATACATTCGGTAAGTTATTTACAGTAACCACTTTTGGCGAAAGTCATGGGGTAGGATTAGGTGCAATTATTGATGGTTGTCCACCAGGCATTGAGCTTTCTGAGGTTGATCTTCAAGTTGATTTAGATCGCAGACGTCCAGGTACTTCTCGTTATACCACAGCACGTCGAGAACCCGATCAAGTGACTATTATGTCAGGTGTTTTCGAGGGTAAAACTACAGGCACACCTATTGGTTTAATGATTGAAAATACTGATCAACGCTCAAAAGATTATGGCAACATTGCACAATCTTTTCGTCCAGGGCATGCTGATTATACTTATTGGCAAAAATATGGCATTCGTGATTATCGCGGTGGTGGTCGCTCATCTGCTCGAGAAACTGCAATGCGAGTAGCCGCCGGTGCAGTAGCTAAAAAATATTTAAAGCAAAAATTTAATGTTGAAATTAAAGGCTGTGTTACTCAAATAGGCAATGTAGTTGCTGAAACGATTGATTGGCAACAAGTCGAACAAAATGCTTTTTTCTTCCCCGATGTTAATAAACTTAATGCCTTAGATGAATTGCTAAGAGGGATTATTAAAGAGAAAGACTCTATTGGCGCTAAAATTATGGTGGTTGCTGAAAATGTACCGGTTGGTCTAGGTGAGCCTATTTTTGATCGTTTGGATGCTGATATTGCTCATGCTTTGATGGGAATAAATGCGGTTAAAGGTGTTGAAATTGGTGACGGCTTTGCTGTGGTAGATCAAAAAGGATCACAACATAGAGATGAATTAACACCAACAGGTTTTGCAACGAATCATTCAGGTGGTGTACTAGGTGGTATTTCTTCAGGACAAAATATTATTGCTTATGCTGCATTAAAACCAACATCAAGCATTGGTGTTAGTGGTAAAACTGTTGATGTAACAGGTAAAGCAACAGATATTATTACTAAAGGTAGACATGATCCGTGTGTAGGAATTCGTGCAGTACCTATTGCTGAAGCTATGGTTGCTTTAACTTTAGTGGATCACTACTTACGTCACCGTGCACAAAATGCGGATGTGGTTTGCGATACACCAAAAATATAATTAAAGTCTGACTCCGCTCAAGAGTGTTAATCGTAATAAAAGTACTTTATTACCTTAACACTTTTTTTTGCTGAAGCGATAAGCAACTTTTCAATTCAATATTCCCTATAACTAGGTTAACCATTTTATGTCATCACTGTTCGTAAAGTCGTCAAATACGTATTTTTGGTACTTTGCAGTACATGGCTTAGTCATCCCTTTTCTTGCATTATTCTTAAACTATCGTGGTTTTAGTTCACTAGTTATTGGTGAATTATTGGCGATCTATACTGCATCTCGGATTATCGGACCTACGGTTTGGGCAATCTTTGCGGATAAAACTGGAAAGCAATTATTTGTTATTCGTTTAGGGGCTTTTCTTGCTTTTGCATGTTTTAGTTTATTATTTTGGGTTCAAGGCTATTGGCCTATTGCTTTTGCGTTAGCGATGTTTAGCTTATTTTGGACTGCAATTTTACCTCAGTTAGAAGTCATGACTAATAGGGCCGTTAAACGTAGTCCTAAAATTTATGCTCGCATACGATTGTGGGGAAGTTTGGGCTTCTTTGTTGCGTCAGTTGTTGCAGGAGAAATTATTGATGTATTTTCGCCAGAAGCATTCACTTGGTTAGGTTTTATTATTTTGCTTAGTCTTTGGGGGGCCACTCTATTATTAAAACAACCTAGAGCATCTATTCAATCGTTGGTTAATAATAGCTCAATTTTTAATAAAATATTCTCTAAAACCTTCTTCTGGTTTTTTATATCGGGACTACTATTACAAATAAGCTTTGGCCCATTCTACACATTTTTCGCTTTATACCTACGAGATTTAGACTATCCGAGTTATGCTGTAGGACTTTTTTTAGGAGTTAGTGTTTTTGCTGAAATAGGTATCTTTTTAATTTTAGGCACGTTATTTAAATACTTCTCTTTAAAGAGTCTATTAATTGTAAATTTAGGCTTTTCTGCAATTCGGTGGTTTATAACAGGAAATTTCGCTGAAAGTGCTTGGATTTTAGGGCTAGCGCAATGTTTACATGCTTTTAGTTTTGGTATGTATCACAGTGTGTCTATACAATATTTACAACAACATTTTAATCATAACCAACAGAACCGTGGGCAAGCGATTTATATTGCTGGTGTTTACGGAATAGGTGGGGCAATAGGCGCTTTTGTCGCGGGCATTTATTGGCAAGAGGGTGTAGGAGCCCAAACGGCCTATGAGTTGGCTACTTATTCTGCAATAATAGCAATTGTTTTTGCTTGTTTTATCCCTTCAAAGAGCACTGTAAAAAAACGTTAATATAGCTTTGTTAATATGTTGGTAAGTTAATCTAACTATATGTAGCTTATGATTTCACATCAATTTAATTGTGTTTTTGTACATATCCCTAAAACTGCGGGACAGAGTATTGAACATTTTTTCTTAAACCTTCACAATTTAACATGGAAAGAAAAAGATCAATTATTGCTAAAGAAAAATACTGACCCTCAGAAAGGACCAGAGCGTTTAGCCCATATGACTGCAAAAGAGTACTATCAGTGTGGACATATTGAACAAAAGGATTATCAACACTACTTTAGTTTTTCTTTTGTGAGAAATCCATGGGAGCGTCTAGTTTCGGAATATTTACACAAAAAAATTGATAAGAAAATGTCGCTTAAAGAGTTTGTTTTACATGGTTGGCCAAGTCAGAATATTTTTTGTGATAAATATAGGCACATTATCCCCCAAGCAGATTATTTATATGATGAATATGGACAACAGTTAGTAGACTTTATTGGAAGGTTTGAAAATTTACACAATGATTTTTCGTATGTTTGCAAGCAACTAAATATAGCAGATACGTCATTACCACATAAAAATTCTTCTTATGGCTTTCGACGTTTAATCACTCGAAAATTTAGACACCTTTTTCGCACAGATAAGCGTGTGAATAGTCATTATAGTGAATATTATGATGATGAATTGCAAGAGATAGTAGCTGAAATATATGCTAAAGATATTGAGCTTTTTGGTTATGAATTTGATAAGCCTGCATATAATAAATTAAATGCTCAAGTGAATATAGCAACTGCTAGTTAGTGTAAAAAAACCTTAATGAAAATATAAAGGATGAGATTATAAATTCATTAAGGATAACGGTATATAATTAAAGCTTTTAGTTGCTCACCGGATTAAATTTACCTACTTCTGTGAATTACAACGTTCTGTTGTACTATAATTAATATTTACATTCAAATTTACATCGCTTTAGGCTACTGTTCTGTATCGATGATTAAATTACATAACGATTTACATTAATAAATTGTACTGGTTTGAATGTTAATTTTATTTGTAGGGAGAAGTTATGAGCACGAAAGATTGGGTTTACGAACAAGATAATCCTGATATTGGCTGTTATCAAGAAATAACGTTTGAAGACGATAACAATAACCCCGCAGTTATCCAATCGAATAACCCCGAAGAATTTAGTATTACAAAAAATGAGTTTAGTGAACAGCTTACCGTCGCTATTCCCGCTGAAACCTTCGACAAAATAGCGATCGCTTGGTGTCGAAAAAGGAAACTACAAGGTGAACTAGGTGGTCCTGTAGGATTAGAGTTTGGTTCACCAGATAGTCCATATAAGTAAGTTTATTATGCCTATCAGAAAGATTCCCAAAAATTATAGCAATGTAACTGGCATTGCCGCTCACTCTAAAGCTGAAGGGCAAGCAATGTTTGAATCAACATTGGAACGTGACTTTCTGATGTTACTTGAGTTTGATAACAATGTAGAACGTTTTGAGGTCCAGCCTATTAAATTGGAGTGGAAAAATAATTTAGGCAAAACACGTTCATATACTCCCGATGTTTTAGTTTATTACAAGCAAAGTAAACACAAACCAACTCTATACGAAGTTAAGTACCGAGAGGATATCAATAAAAACTGGAACAAGCTGAAGCCTAAGTTTAAAGCAGCTATTAGCTTTTGTAAGGAAAGTAACTGGAAGTTCAAGCTGATAACTGAAATTGAAATAAAAAACGCATATTTAGAATCTGTAAAGTTTTTACTCCCCTTCGTGCGGCAAGGGGCATCGAGTGAAGATGATATGATGATTTTAGATGACAAAATTATTCAACTAGGTACAACAACACCAAAAGAGTTGGTGAGCTCTATATACTCTGATGAGTGGAACCAAGCACGGTTACTTCCGACGTTATGGTACCTGATTGGAAGCCGACAAATTCAAATAGATCTCAATTCCAAGATCACTATGTCGAGCAATATTTGGAAGAGGCAATAACTATGGAATCATCCGCATTAGTGCAAGTCTTACCTGGTAAAAAGGTTTCATATAAAGGTGATAATTACCGAATTGCTGAACTATTAGATCTAAGTCATGTGCTGATCGTCAATGAGATAAGTGGTATTTCGCAGAGCGTTTTTATTTCAGATCTTGATGTTGAACGACCTGAAGAAACTGAGACTATTGAAGAACTATTAAACATATCTGAAGAGTCTTGGAATATAGCGAAATCAAGACTTAAAGCTATTAGACCATTGCTTAATTTACCCAAACGTAGCCGAGCTGATGTTGAAAAGGTAGCAAAAGAAAATAATTTACATACAAACACGCTATATGGATGGTTAAAACTCTATGAATCATCTGGCTTATTGTCATCATTGTTACCAAAAGTAAGGCGTGACCGTGGCTCTACAAAATTTGATGAAAATATTGAAGAGATCATTAAGCAAGCTATTGCAACTGAATATTTAACCAAGCAGAAAAAATCACAGAGAATGGTGATTGATGAAGTTAAAAAGCTTTGTCGAAAACAAGATTTAACACCGCCTCATGATAATACTATTCGAAATAGGATAAAGGCTTTATCACCAGAGTTAGTGGCATCGCGTAGATTAGGTCGTAAGGTTTCTGATAATACGTATAGGCCAATAAAAGGACAGTTTCCTGGGGCTGATTGGCCATTATCTGCGGTACAAATTGACCACACTAAATTAGATATTATTTTGGTGGATGACCACTATCGCAAGCCTATTGGTAGACCTTGGATTACTCTTGCGTTTGATGTTTACAGCCGTATGGTTACCGGCTTTTATGTTTCTTTTGACCCGCCTAGTGCAATGACTACTGGTTTATGTTTAATTCATTCCATCTTGCCTAAAGAGAAGTGGTTAGCTAAATATGATATCAATGGTGAGTGGCCTTTGTGGGGGCTACCTGCAAAAATTCATGTCGATAACGCCAAAGAATTTCGTGGCAATATGCTTCAAAAGGCATGTGAGCAGTACAATATAGACATTGAGTGGCGTCCTGTTGCTAGGCCAAATTTTGGTGCCCATGTAGAGCGAGTGTTAGGTACATTTGCTAAAGAAATCCATGCTTTGCCAGGCTCTACATTTTCTAATATTTTTGAAAAAGGCGATTACAATTCAGAGTCAAAGGCATCTTTAACGTTAACTGAATTTGAGCATTGGCTAGCGAATTATGTCGTAAATGTATATCACCAAAAAATCCATTCGATGATAAACATGACACCGCTTGCGAAATATAAGCAGGGAATATTAGGTGACGAGCATAATCCAGGCTGTGGTTTACCCGCTAAAATTAGAGATGAAGAACGTTTAAGATTTGACTTTATGCCGTATGAATTACGTTCTATCCAAGATTATGGAGTGGTGATTGATAAAGTTCACTATTATCACGATGTGCTACGCCCATGGATTAATGCTCCAGAGCCAAATGACTCAAAAAGAAAACGAAAGTTTATCTTTAGAAGAGATCCCCGGGATATTAGCCAAATCTGGTTCTATGATCCTGAATTGCACTCTCACTTCGCAATACCGTATCGAGATACTTCACACCCTGCAATTAGTATTTGGGAATTACGAGAAGCAGTTGCTAGGGCAGAAGCTATGGGTAAAGAAAGCTTGAATGAGCATGCTATTTTTGAAGCTTATGAAAAAATGAGGGAGATTGAACAGGAGTCCGTGCAAAAGACTAAAGCTGCCAGACGTTCAAAACAACGAAGAAAAATACACGCACAAGCAGAGAAGCCTATAGCTGCTAAACCTGAAGTTTCAGAAACTCCAATTGAGGATATTCCTGAATTGGATATTGAGCCATTTGAAGAAATGGATGATTGGTCATGAGTAGTACTAAGCACTTAAATGAACTAGCAGTTAAACAGTTAGATCTTGATGATGACGAAAGGATCGAGAAAATCCGCTCAGATCGCTGGATTGGCTATCCTAAAGCTAAAACCGTCCTAACCAAGCTTGATGATTTATTATCATACCCTCGTACAGAGCGAATGCCCAATATGTTAATTGTGGGTGATACGAATAATGGTAAGACAATGTTGACTAAACGCTTCTTGAAGCAATATCCAGCTGAAGATAATCCTGAAGGGGATGGCATTATTGCTCCTGTATTACTTGTTCAAGCTCCACCTGTGCCAGATGAAGGTCGTTTTTACAATGCGATTTTAGAATTGTTATTTGCACCGTACAGACCGAGTGAACGGGTCGATAAAAAACAGTTTCAAGTCATTAAATTGTTAAAATACATTGCTACTAAAATTCTCATTATTGATGAAATTCATCATATTTTAGCGGGCAATTTAAATAGGCAACGTGCATTTTTGAATGTCCTTAAATATCTGGGCAATGAACTTCAAATATCGATTGTAGGTGTTGGTACTAAGGATGCTTTTAGAGCCTTACAGTCAGATCCTCAATTGTCGAATCGATTTGAACCAGTGTTGTTACCTCGCTGGGAGTTTAACCAAGATTTTTTAAGGTTACTGGTTAGCTTTGAACGAATGTTACCGTTAAAGCAAGCATCAAATTTACATGTCAAAAGTTTAGCTATGCGCCTTTATTCAATGAGTGAAGGGTATATAGGCGAATTATCGAGATTGCTTAACGATGCCGCTGTATATGCTGTTAAGAATAAAATAGAAGCGATAACTCTTGCGGTATTAGATCAAATTGATTGGATATCCCCATCGCAACGGAAGCGCCAGTTAGATAGAGCAATTTAATATGCTATCAGGTGAGTTATGGCCTGCTCACCCTCATCCATATCCTGGAGAGTGTTTGTCTTCCTGGATAGTGCGAACAGCTCATCATAATGGATTAAAACTACAAACTTTTTCAGATATCGTTTTCGGTAAAAGCAATCAAATTTGGAATAGAGATTTAGACCGACTAGCTCCTGGCTTTGTTTTGCAAATCATGAGTAACCGAGCTTCTATATCACTGAAAGAAGCTAATAAAAGTACGTTAAAGTTATATACAAACCGATTGTTTCCTACACTTAAACCTTCAGGAATATTGCGCTGGACAAATCCTCTTGTGCTTCATCATCGAAAACATACAGGGTTTGGCATGCAGTTTTGTCCCTTATGTTTGTTAGAAGATAGTGAACCTTATTTTCGAATAGCTTGGCGCTTATCACTTTATACATTTTGCCCTATTCATCAAGTGATGATGGAAGATCACTGTCCTTGCGGAGCGAGTGTTAATTTTCACCGTATTGAGCTAGGAAAAGCTAATCAGTTTGAACCATCAACACTCGATGAGTGCTATCAATGTAGTCGTCTTCTCAGTAGTGTGGAACCTAGAGTAATTCAGCTTCTACCTATGTCTGTTTATACAATTTGGAATAGAGTATTAAGAGTGATTACTCGTGGTTTTGTTAACTCTGGACCGATTAATTATGAACGGTTAATACTGCTTCATCAAATATGCAAAATTATCGTTTCACCACGTTTTAATCGGAAGATCAAAAGGTATATTTGTGATACATCAGGTTTACCTACATGGGATATTGGTATACACAGGTACTTTGAGCAATATGATGTTGATGAGCGCCACTATGTTTTAAAGCTGGCTTGGTGGCTCGTTGGTAATACTAATAAAAAGCTAAAAGAATCTATTAGAAGAAAATTTTTGCAACATAACTATTTGTACAGAGATTCATCTGATTTATTTTTAAGGTCGGTCGTTAAGTAAATTTTTATACGGACTTCTTTTTATGTAAGTTTATATTACGTCCTTTTTGATAATTTAGAGCATTATATTTATTCTGAATTAGATCAAAAATAAATTTGAGCAATTGATTTGCAGTGATTGGATCAGGAATTCATATAATGCATCAAATATAGGTAAAACTAGTGTTGATAAAATAAGCGTAAGAAAGTTAGCAAGCAATGCCGCATGTTTTGCATTATCGCCTAATTACATTGATTTGAAGGGGAGCCATTTTCGCAAATTATATGTTGAGAAGGTAGACATGATATGAGTGAATATCAATTCGTTTACTAGCTTTTTTATTCTCTTAATCCTCACTTAAATGAACTATTGCGCTCGTAGTGAAAATGTCTTAATGTTGTCACTGGAGCTGAACGCCATGGCTGCGAGTGACCAAAAAGACAGCGATTTAACTACCCTGCCACTTATGCAGAGCACTTTTTATAAACCTGCTGGCAAGTGTAGTGATTAAACACTCCCCACTACATATTTTAAAGCCCAGCATAGTTTATGAAGGAGAGCGCTCCCATGAGTACTCAATTATCAAAACTTTGTGCAGATCACCTGCGCGTATCTTTTAATGCCCTTACAGGGGAGAAGCTTAAAGCAAGTCATGCTGTACAGTTAGTTGCTGCGTTTTTTGGTTATAAAAGTCATGCGGCCTTACTAGCAGATCATAAATACCCAATAGATTTGCTGGAAGAAGCATACATCTTCATTCCAAATGTTGAGCTAATAGAGGTAAGGCGAAAAAATCTTAGTTTGCTGCCAGTAAATCTTCCGACGTCAATAGATATTGCGAAAGAGCTAGCTTCTTTTCTGGCCAATGAACAGCATACAAGTGCCGATATATGGTTACATGAGTCTTTTGAAACATACTGTCTAGAAACACTATTGGTAAATTGCCAAGATTTAATTGATGACCAACTTTCTGGTGTTATGGCAGAAACTAACGCCGGTTTCTGGAACCAACCTTGGTATGAAATTGAAAGCATTGAAAATAAAGTAGACGAATTGGTCATTACAGCTTCTGCTAAACATGAAGGTGAACCTCTTGACGATAAGCCCTTCAGCGGCGATACCATTGATTTCCAAGTACATATTTCGTTTCCACGAATAGCAGGGAGACGAGGGTTTTACGATTTTGATTTGGAAGCTGTAGGTTCTGTTAATGATGACTGGGTAGACCCTGCACTTAAATATAGCGCGCAGCAGTCAGTTGATACCGGAAGCCCTTTGGCAATAGAGCTTGGTATTACAAATGAAGAGCTTGAAGAATTAGATTATGAGGTCTACGAAAATGCTAGTAATGATGGATTAATTTATGACTATGTTATTCAATTTTCTCAACACAATGATCCTGAACTTTTAGCCAAAATATCTGGATTAGACGAATATAACGCGATTAGGGTTAGCGTCAATGCGTTTGATGAGCCGCCGAGTCCATTCGATACACTATAGTAAAGCTTAATCAAAGCCTCGAATGTTCGGGGCTTTTTGCTGTTTCCAATGCAGAGCTTTTGCTAAAAATTAGCTATTGTCTATTCATACCAGCTAGAAATGTCGACATTAAAGCTATCGAGATTCATTTCACATCCCAAGGGCTGTTTAAAAATTACTTCTATACTGCTTGTTACAGGAAAGCTAACAGGTATTTCAGCACCATCCTCTTTTCGCCTATCTGAAGCTGAACCGTACATGAGTTGGGCGTAAATCGTTCCTACAACCGTCATCTCTAGTGAACTTGAATTGATGGAGATATTCGAAACAGTTTCAGCGGTAATATCTTCAACGAATTGATGAGTTGAAATTTCCATCAACTCAGCAACAGATTCACTATTAATTCGTTTCATTAAGTTATCTGAAATATCACCAAACAGTTTTTCAGCGACCAACTCTCTAAGCTCGTTTATTTTGTTAACAAAAGCTAATGTGGCATCTAGACATTCAATAGCAACTTTTTCAACCTCAGCTTCATCAATATTGAACGTTGCTCTTTCAATATGGGTAAAGTTACTTAATTGGGAAATTATTGCCACCAAGTCAGTTGTAACTGTATCAATCTCATCTATTCGGAGTTTTTTTTCTACATAAAAATCTGATAATCCGCCTTGAATGCAGAACTTGATTCTTTGTTTACGAGTTATTCCATTCGAAGATGTGCTATCGGGCTTAAACCAACAACATTTTTCCAACTCATCATTTGGAGCTAGCCGGTGCAGCATATGGCGAGTTAGTTCCCGCAGTGCATAAGCAAAATTATTCAATCTCAATGGATTTGGTGTTAATAGGTTTATAAATGCTGAGTCTAATAATTCGACTTCGAAACCATCAAGCAAAATACTAGAAATTGAGTTTTGGTATTTGTCTTTAATATGTTTCATGTCCATCCTTTGATTATCTGTGTCGTGTTATAGTTTTTAGGCACTTATTTCCTTTCTAAAAACTTTGATAAATAATAAGCTTGAGCGAGTTTGAATTAAGAAATAATTCTTTAGCTGCCATGTTTCGCTATATAGTCAGTATAAGAAGAGTAGTTGGACTTATTTTGTGCCTTTCTATTTTTCCCAAGAATAGTTTTATTAATTCTCTTTTGAATAAATTCGCTCAGTTCTGAAAAGTTTGTTAATGAAATCATATCCCATTTAGCACCAAACTCTTTCTTGATTGAGCCGTAAAACACGGGATATTTTAAATTATTTTTACCTACTTCGGCTTTTTTGAACTCGTGATATCGATCAATTAAATATTTAATATAATTTTTATGGCTTAAACTAGATGAAATGCTGCCCAGTGGAGGAGATATATTTACTTTATTATTTAGATTCTTAAGATTTACAACATTGGCGATAATGCCTTGATTATTAGTTCCGTTGAAAGATAATATATTTTCGGTATCAGTACTGTTTAACTTGTTTTTTATTTCATCTGAAAGTTTTAAAACTTCCATTTCTAAGTTTCTCTCACTTATTATTCTACAGGCGCCTTCTATGTCACTATTGTTATTTAACAAATTAGGAAGGCTTTTGTCTATCCTTGATAATCCTTTGCCAACGTAGTGTCCTATACCGCCACTGGCTAATGCATTGGCTAGAAATAGTAATAAAGTTTCCATATTTTATCCTTTAGGGTCAGTCTAGTTGTAGTGTTATATTTTTCTTAGTTAGAAATTTGATAAAACTCTCTTTCTTGCCTGTGCCATTGTCTATAGTATTTCTTTGTCTTTTACTAAATAAAAGTTGAGCGCAGTAGCTGGCTTTATCAAACCCTATTATCTTATCGAAAAACTTTTCAGCTGTTTTGATACCAAACTTTTCAATAATAATTTTTTTTGGGGTTATTTGGTGCGTTTCATCTAAAACCGTCCAGGCCTTATCGCCCTTGTATCTTATTAGTCCGCCAAAGCCTTTGAAATCTGGCGTATGGGGAACTTTTCTTCTAATGTCCAATAATTCACTTAGCATACGTTTGTAGGCTCTTTGCTTGGCTGCTTCAAAATGAAAAGAGGCTGAGCCATTAAGTTTTTCATTGGAAATATCAATATTAAAATTATGATCTACTCTTGTTTGTCTATGACAGTGATGATTATCGTTGCACGGAACACAAACACCGCATCCATCTGAATAATAAGCAGACTCAATATAGCGATTTTCATCTATTTTGCTCTTTCGAGATTGCTTAGTTTTAAAGTGGTAGCCCCTTTTCATCATTTCAGCTATGCAATATTGATAATCCTCTTGAGGTTGAGTAAAGCCTTTGTAGCTTGATTGGCCAAGTATATTTCCACATTCATCAAATAAATGCTCACAAGTAGAGATGGCTAGAGCACATGAAATGTCGTAGATGCCAACAGGATCAAATAACCTATTTCCATGTAGGTGCCCGTGAAATACCGCTACTGCATTACTCTTAAGAGTGAGTTCTGCAGTCTTTATCGCACTGTGATGCCAATCATAATGAGACATGTCTTTGAAGCCAGTTGGTGGGTAGTGAGAAACCACAATATCGAGGTGTTGATTACACATTACATCATGTAATGACCAGTCATATCCGCCAATTCTTAGCCCGTCTATATCAACCACTTTGCCATCTAACATGTGTGGCATATCTAAATTTGATATAGAACCATGATCATGATTACCACTGATTGCATAAACTTTTACTCCTTCCTTTAATAGCTTTTCAAAAGTTATAGGGATGGGGGAATTTAGACAGTTATCCCCCATAAGAATAAGTGCGGTTGGCTTTAATTTTTGACATGCATCTATTAATGGTTGAACAACACCATGTGGATCAAAGGCAAAAATTATCACTATTAACTAATCTCCCTACTGTTAATTTCTGAAAGTTATATAGCCTATTGGGTTACAAAAACGACATACCAATTTATCAAACACTTTCAACGTGTATAAACTCACTCAACCAGGAAAGTATGCTGTCTCTGATAAGTTCACTTCCTTCAAAGTTTAGTTCAATACTTGGTCTTCTTGACCCCGCTGTGTAGAACTCAATAGCATCATTTTCAATGGCCTTGTATCCATCGATATAGCTTAAAAACAGGTTGGGTGCTCGTATACAAAAAACATCATCAAATGGTTCAAAAGAATATTCGATGTTATTGATAGTTATAGTTTTAGGTGACATATCATTATCTTTACGTGTACGGAACATAACTTTCCCTTTGGTTGAATTGGTTAAAGTAAGAACATTGAGAGTTCTTTGTAGTTTGTAAGAAATAGTGGTTTATCTAATGGATCGGCATTTGAATTGACAGCAATAGGGTAGTATTTAACAAAGTATTTAATCATTGCGGCACGTATATCATATGAAAATGGAGAAGATTTCCCATAATCATTTAGAACGAGCTTTCTTTGTAAAGAACTTAATGAAGGGTGAGCATCTAAATTAAGTGAGAGTATTGAATGCCAGTTGTGATCATTTAAATGATCGATATTGCTAGGTGAATGATCAGTGATTCTACCTATCCTAGATAAATTAAAGTCTCTATATTCACCATACTCTTCTGCATACGCTCTCATGTGCCATCTAATCCCATTAAATGCAATAGCATGGGGATGAAACGTTCTGGTCAACCCTTTAGGGTGATTCATCGAGTGATATTTGGCTTGGAATGCTAACTTATTTTTAATGCATTCATTAATTGTTCTAATAACATCTGGTTCAACTTTATTAAAACTGTTGGATATTAATTCAATTCCACTATCAGGCCATAAATATCCCCGATATAAATGGGAATATCGCACTAAATGATCGTGATAAACATCCCACTCGTTGGAAATAAATATGGGCTTAAAATCTTTCGGAGTAATAAATAATTTTTTTGAATAGTTATATTCTAAAGGTACAGGTACAAACTCATTGTAAGCTTGGATTTCGGTTATAGCATTGCGCGGCACAACTCCAATGAAGTGGCAAAGTACACTGGCATTAATTACTCCTTCCCATAGCGCGATTGTTTCAATTATTTCAAAACGTTGTTGTTGTTTTTTATTTGGTTTTTTCACGAGAGAATATCGACCTTAAGATGTTTTATTTTAAGTGCACTTGTTCGTTCTTGAGTATAGGCTTGCTTTTTTGTTGTTAAAAATGCGAAATAGTTTGCTGTTGCCTGACTAAAACCATCTGGCCATGATTGATTATTTAAAAGTATCTGTTGTTTTTTAAATAACTCTTTGTTGCCTCTAATACTTTCAGTTTCTTTTAGTTCAGGCAAAATAATAAAATCTAGGTTTAGTCTACTTGCGATATTGAGTCCTGCTATATCAAAGTCACCATAATACCCAAGAGTCATCTCATATTTTTTTGCCAAATCATGTGCAGTTTTTTCAGTATTAGGCAATGATATAGTTTTAATTAATTTGCTCTCATTATGGTGAGAGATTCCGCTAATCCCGCCTCGCCAAATGAAAATCACACCGCTAAGATTCATTTCTAATCGAGATTGATTTATCTCTTTGAATGTATCTAAATTTTCTACTAGGACTATAGATTGTGCACTTATATTAATTATGTCGTCTAAATTAATTTGATAATGAGCTACGCCTGAAGGCACTAAATTGAAGTTATTTAAACTGCATCCTAATTCAACTACTTTAACGCATATAGGATTGGGGAAAACTGCTTTTGCGCCAAACTTTTCATCAGGAGTTTTAAAACCATTGTCCGTTCTAGAGGAGTTTGACTTTGGTGGATTATGTGGATTGATCCCTATATTATCTAAGAGTCTATGTAATACTTGAACATCTTTAACTGTATAACGATATTTTTTACCTCGCTCACATTGAGTTCCAACTCCATAGTGTTTATTTAGATCATGGGTAACTTTTCCTGCTAGTTTTTCTCGTTTACCCTTGATGAGAATATCAAGAATGATTGATAGGTGGTTGTGAGAAAGACTAGACATTTTCTAAAAATTCCTTTGGTAGCCTTTTGGGGGCAATAATTGCGTCTTTAACATGTCTATTACCTGATAATTTAGAGAATTCTGCATAGATAGGTTTATGTTGAAGATGCTTTGTTATTGCGTGCCCGTGAACCTTTCGCCTAGTGAAGAAAGCGTGAAGGATTGTATAATTCCAAAGCTGAGGGGGAAGCTCATTATTTGGATCGAAGTACTTTAGTATGTCTGAAGCTTTGGTTGGCTTGTTCAATTTAAGTACATGTAAAATCATCTGTTTCAGTAATTTATCAGACAACGTTAGAAAATGTTCTTTTTTGGGAATTTTGGAGGTATCACATGAACTCCTCGAGCGTTTAAAACTCTCTTTGGGTTTAAGAGTTTTTTTAAGTTTTTCTAATATTGATAAGTAGCTATCTAGATGAGTTGGATTAGCAAGGTCAGGTGTACTATCCATACAAATAGCTTTAGGAAGAGCAAACTCATTTAACTCTCCACCAGCCTCAATAGTATCATCAAATAATAATGTAGGATTATCATCTAAGTGCTTAATGAGTCTGCGCATTAACTTAGTTTTTTCCTCTTGTTTACGCTCTCTATAAGCGAAAGCTTTTAGCAGTGAAAGCGTTTGTCCTACTTTGTCAAAAAACTGCATTGTCCTCCCTTTAAATGTAGTGACTAGGTCATCAATAAGCGCTTCCTGATGAAACTCATCTGCATCTAATAATGTAATTACTTCATGATAACTACTTTTAAGTTTCTCTAGCTCTTCTAGGTAGTATTTGTTTTCTAGTGCTCTCGCTCTTGAATAATCGGTTCGTCCAAAATTAACTTGTGTACGCCTAAACAATTCCTCTGCCGTACTATTGAAACGATGTGACAGAGCAAGAAATAGTTTAATCAATTCTCTTTTATTTTTTCGACGCACTTCATCATGTGTGCCTGGGCCTATATTGGCGTAGGTTATAAAAGACTGCCTAATTTTTGCGACTTCTCCACCAATGTCAGAATGAAGATAGGATATGGTGTCTTGCCTAAGCCCCTTGTCGATGATACGTGTAAGATCTGTATCAAGAGAATAATTGTCCGTTCCAGAAGGGACAATAAATTGAGCATTGACTAAATTATTAACAAGATTTTGGGTTCTTTTATCAGGTATATTTAGCTGTAATATGTCATCAGCATCATATAATTCAGCTACAATATCTCGCGATTGATATAGCTTTTCAATGAGAGAAACAACGGGATGTTTACTAACCATTTTTAAAGCATCCTCTGCTGACTTTTTGCTGAATCGTGATTTTCGTTGGGTTCGGTATGTAACATATTATGCATTGCGACAAATACAAGCGCTTGTTGAATTAACTCTAATCGGCTAGTAAAGCGATACTGATTATTACGAGCACTTTCCTCAATGACTATTCCTCGCTGTTTTAAGCGCTCAAAAAGCTTAGAAACTAGTAATACAATTGATGCCTCATTGTTAACTTTTAGTAGTTCCCTAAGTTTTTGTTGTAAGGATTGGTTATAATCAATTGCATGAATTACATCGGAATAACTGATAAGGTTCCCTGCTTGTACAAATGTTTCTTGCTGCGTACTTTCAGCCAATAAATCCATCCATGCTAACTCTTCGCGTGCTTTTGAAATCAAATCACTGAAAAATCGTCTGGCATCTTGCTGTGCACTGGTATCTAGAGAATTACGCACTGCATAAAATGCATTGCCACTTTCAAGCGTTTGTAGTCGCCTATCTAGATTAAATAAAGTTGATTCAACTCGCTCTCTAATATCTTCATTTTGCGTTAATCGCTGAAAATCTTCCTTGGTTTCGTATGCACATATCAATTTACCTTCTAACAAATGTTGAGTAATCCTACTTGCATAGTTCATAAAGTCACCTCGCTATCATTGGACAATTTAGTTAGCAGGTGAACAATGTCATCATCAGAGGAATTTTCATCATAGTCACGAAGTACAATACTTCCAGTAGATTCTTCAAAGAGTTCATAGGTATTATCGAACAAGTTAAATACAAGCTCATCTACCCCAGGACATGCACTGATAATATTAATGTCATTAGCACTAAGTAGCTCTAATAATCGTTCTATATTATTTGCATGAATATCCAAAAGTTCGTCCACCGCCCAGGTAAGCGTAACCTTTTCTGATTGCCGTATCATGTTGACAAAACCTACAAACAATACAACTAAAACCAAATAGGAAAGGGCATTAGAAGATGCCTCTTTAAGGAATTTTGCTGTCCTGATATCTCGAGTTTCACCTTTATCATTAAACGTGATTCTAAAGTCAATGTACTGTGCCAAATCTTTGATATTTAGTGTGTCATTGGAATTTTCAATAAAGTCTTCGATTGATGAGAATAACCACTCAGGAGGTAATTCTGGTTTTGCAGAGTCACCCAAAGTAAATGTGCCGCGTTCGCCTTCTTTATATTCCGTATATTTGTCACTTAAGGCTTTCATATCCTTATAAGTACTCTCATTTGCTAGCGTAAACTGCAAATTAGCTGTGAGTGATTTTAGTGAATCAAACTCAGTAACTTGCTCCATATGTTTGTCTAGTTGTTGATTAAAAAATCGCATTTTGTTGGCAAAATTAGAGATGTAAGTAATAAAACTGTTTAGTTTATCTAGTTGATTTAGTGCATGTTTTAAGCTTTTGATGTCATTATCTTGGTGTCCGTCAGTTTTGTAACTAATGACGACCAAAGCAGTTGTAAGGATCCTGTCTTCACTGTGATCTTGGGAAATCCAATAATCGTATATAGGTGTGCCTTTTACTAAATCACGATTAAAGAAGACACGGAAATGCTTAAGGTTACTTGCAAGTAGCTTTTTGGTAGTTGTATAGGTATCTTTATAGTTTTCATATCGCCTTTTAATATCTTGAGCTGTTAATTTTTCATCAAATTTCACACTAATATTGTCTGCGTTTGAAAGCTCATATTGTGATGAATCATCCACGATAAATTGATATTTGGACAACGCTGATTCGGTATCATTTTTAATGCGCTGTAATTCTTTGTGAAGATAATCTATTTCCCTTCTTTTTTCTGAAAGCGCTTTATAAAGATCTGCTTTCTTTTCTCTCTTAAGCTTTAGAGCATCATCGGAATTATTTTTATCAATAATAAACTTTGCATGATTAGAATAATCTCCCGATCTAAACTGTTCAAAGGCTTCAAATATTTGCTTAAGCTCTGTAAGAGTTGTAACTTCTTTTTGAATATCATCAATTTGCTTTTCAAGGCTAGAAACTAATGATGCATCAACCCCAGCATCATTCAGCCTGTTATCTCTATGTACTTTAAGTTCTTTTAGTCGATTACTGTTGTTTTCGTTAGCTTTTTTAGTTTCTAGTTCAAGTCGCTTATTAGTGTTTTTAAACGTCTGATTTATAGATGCTATTTTTGCCTCTTCGTCATTATTTATTCTTACTAGCTTCTCCTTGTAATCGTCATTAAGTCGACTATATTCAGTCTGAAGTTGAGGTATCAATTCATCATTAAGTTTTTCTAATTCAACTTTGGCATCAGAGATTAACTGCCTCTTTTCTTTATTTACCTGTTTTCTTGCACTTTCCCTGTTATTTTTGCTTTCTGTTAAATTACGTTTATTTTGGCGTTTTTCTCTTTTATGCTCTTCAAGAGCTGACTTTGCTTCCAATAATTTTGTGTTAGCTGAATTTAGCTCTTTGTCTAGTCGCTCTAAATTTAATTCCAGTTCAGTTTGTTCTTCCAACAAAATTTGTTCTTTTTCACCTAAATCTTCAACATTAAATGCATCTGAATCGGGTATAGCATTTACATCCAGAGATATTCCAAAAGCAACATCATGATTATTATTGACTTTCTCTGGGGTTAACTTTCTGTTTAATAAAGCCTTATAATTAAATACTTTACCAAATGTACGATTCCAATCAGGTACATGGTTCTTCAAATATACCAGCAAGCTATCGTCGTGTGCGTTGAGCGCAGCTTGAACATCGGCCAATTCCATGACGACTTCATCTAGTTGTCTGCCGACACCTTCCATCTCATTATTAATATCATTAAATAAAGATTTAGCGTCATGGTAAGCTGATTCAATTGCATCTGATTTGTCTTGCAGTTCTTCTCTTGCAGTCGATGCTATTTCATATGCAATTTCAGTATTTTCTAAAATATCTACTAACTCATTGTTAATAAAGGGATTCTTAATTGTATTATTGAGTTGAGCAGAATTTATCTCGTATTGGCGCTTTTTTTCATTTAGTACATCTTTGCTTTTCTGTACTTCTGTTTCTAGAGATGAACGCTTGGCGCTCGATTCACTGTTTATCTTCCCTATGTTCGTGGTATTTTCGAGCTTGGCGTCAGTTAATTCTTTTTCGAATTTACTAATCAGTTTTGTGTGAGCAATTTTAGTTTCTGAAGTTAATCTATCAAAGTCTGATTGAATATTTGTAGAAGCAGATTTTAGTGAGTTTAACTGTGATTCTAGTTGCTGCTTTTCCGTTGAATATTTTTCTAATTGGCTGAGCCGAGTTTTGTAATCATCACCTAATTTGCTTAAATATGCTTTATGTCTAGTCTCTAGTGTGCTGATCTCAGAAGCAATACGGGTATTTTCTTTTTCTTCTGTGTCAACATTAGTACAAGCCTCGTTAAATAGTCTATTGATTGCTTTTTCTTCGTTTTTTAAATTAATATGCTGTTGTTCAAATTCATTATTTTTAACTTTGAATTCTTCCGATAGCTGCTTGCCACGTTTGATCGCATAATGTTGAGTTTCTAATAACTGTGCTGTAGATTCTTTTAGCTGTTCGTAGTGTTCCTGAAATTTTTCGAAGCCTAAAGATTCAACTAACTTATTAAATAGTACTTGGGAACGATAGTCGTTTAGCCAACTTCTTAATTGTGTTTTATCCAACTTAAACTTTTCAAGGGCTTCAGTAGCATCTATAGGAATGTCGCTATGTGCCCAATCAGAAATTATACGCCCTAACACTGAAAAATCGGCACTTCGATTCAGCATACCTATGAACAAACTATGTAGTTTGGAGAGTCTAGCACCTCGAGGAACCATAGAAAATTGCAGCTGCTTGGTTTGAGTGCCATCAAGTAGAATCGTTCGATATTCAGTGAATGACTTTGGTCTATATTTTTCGATACCTTTAAGTTCTAGCTGCTGTAAAAAGGCTCCGCGACTCCTAGGCGAATCTCCAGTATTGTCAAAAAAGAGGTCATGCTTATAAGGGCTATCTATAAAATAACGACAAATACCTTCTTCGGAGTTTGCGTCTGGCAAAAATACAACGCATTTTTTTTCATGTTTGGTGGCATATTCGAAAATAACGTAAGAACCGTCTCTGGGAAGGTATCGTCCACTAAAACCTTTATAGTTTGTTTCTTTATTCTCTTTTATATTAACATCTGCAGGGTTGGCACCGTAGAAAATTACAGGCAGCTTAATCAAGCTCGTCTTTCCTAATCCGTTATCACCAGTGATATTAGTATTACCTGCTAAATTAATTTCATACGTACGCTTTGGCAGAAAACTATCAATAAGCATGATACGTATTAATCCATAAAACCCTTCTTGCATAGGACACTCAAATATTTTTAATTAAATAAACATAGTGTCAATTTAATATGATAAAACATCATATGTCAAATTGTCATATGATGTTTTATCGTATATATTGTATTTAAATTTAGCTAACCATTAATTGAATCAATTATTGATTTTTTCATCATCTTTTCAAAAACCATATTTTAATGTATATTACACATTAAAATATGGTTTTTGATATGAGCGTTAGCTAAACATTGAGGTAATATGACTTATAAAGAATTCACTAGGCTCCTAGGTAAAGCAGGAACTACAGCTAAGGAGTTTGCTGAATTACTAAAGAAAAACCCTAATTCGATTACTAATAACGCTAGTAAAGGCAAAGTGCCGAATGAGCTAGGTGTGATAGCTGCCTTGATTGGAGAAATGGAAGAGAAAGGGGTTGATTATCGTAGTGTTTTGGCAACTATAGATATTCAAGCTCGGAAGGTTAGAGGTAATGCTAAATTAGGAAAGTTTGGAGGAAGTCCACAGGAAACATTGTTTTAGTTGGAACGAAAACAAGCAATATATGGATGGAATAGTTAATGTCAAAATCACGTGATTATACAGACAAAACAATAAAACGGTTATTTGGTTTAGCAAGGAATAAATGTTCTTTTCCTGGGTGTGAAAAAGAAATGAGTGATGAGACTTCAGCTTTGCACTCTAATATATGTCATATTGAAGCTGCGGAAGAAGGTGGGCAGCGTTGGAATAGTAATATGACAGATAAACAACGAGCTGATTATAATAATTTGATTCTGTTATGTCCTCCCCATCATGGTGTAACAAATGATGAATCGATTTATACAGTTGATGTCTTGCAAAAAATGAAAAAAGACCATCAGTTAGAAATGGCTAAAAGAATTGATATTGAAAAGTCTTTTAGTAAAAGACCTTCATTAATAACTGAAGTGATAAATAAAATATCAACTGTTGATATAGACGAACTCGAAAGTTTACCTGTAAAAAACAGTTTTTCTATAGAAAATAAAATCAGTTATAACAATGTTGTTCTTAATAAACCTCTTTTAAGAAGCTATGGGGTATATCAAGGTAAGATTAATGCATTGTATTCAGAGTTAGAGCGAGCAGGAAGTCCTAAAAAACAAGCCGTACTAAAAATAATTCATCATTTTTATCTGCAATCTCAAGGTGAATATTTAAACGGTGATAATACATTAACTAACATTAGAAAAAATGCAGATAAGCTTATTGATGCTGTCTGTCAAAAATTACATGAAGCTATTGATGACAGTGCGAACAATGACCTAAGTATTACTTTTGAAGAACTAGAGTTTGGCATTTCAATAATTGTAGTTGATGGGTTTATGCGCTGTAAGATCTTAGAGGAGCCTGCTAATGATTCTTAATTCAGATAGTCACCCTCAAAGGCAATTGTATTACTTAGGAGCCAAAACACTTGAAGTATTATCTAACAATGGAGGGGTAGCTGATTTTTTTGATACTTACAGCGAAATAAAAGATCAAGAAAATATATCCCTCATGCTTTTCGTTTTAACATTAGATTGGCTTTATCTTTTAGGCGCAATAAAAAGTGAAAAGGGTACAATAGAAATATGTTCTTAAAATCGTTAACAATAGAAAGTGAAGGACATATTGTCCGAGATATTGTATTCCATAAAGGGATTAATTTTATTGTAGATGAGACAAAGCTCTCAGAAACAGAAGAAACTCAAACTGGAAATAATGTTGGTAAAACGACGGTGTTACGCCTTATAAATTTTTGTTTGGGTGGAAGTGATAAAAACATTTATCAGAGTAAAGAGTTCAAAAACAACATAAATGAAGAGGTCAAAAACTTCTTAATTGATAAACAAGTCGTAATTACCTTAAAACTAATAGATGAGCTTAACGATCCTTGTTCAAGGCAAATAGAAATCAGACGAAATTTTTTATCTAAATCAAGAAAGTTGATTGAAATAGATGGGCAGTCAGTGAAGTTGAAAGATTTTGATACGACGCTCAAAAAACTTGTGTTTGGTTACGAAGATGAAAAGCCAACGTTTAAGCAACTAAAAGCTAAAAATATCAGGGATGAAGCTGAGCGACTAGAGAATACTGTTAGGGTACTCGGTAATTTTGGTAAAGCGGAAGAATACGAAGCATTATATTTATTTTGGCTTGGTGTCCCTTATCCAGATGCAGAGAAAAAAAGACGCCTTATTGAAGAAAGAAACTTTGAAAATAAGTTGTACACTCGCTTGAGAAAAGAAAACAGCGAGTCAAAAATTTCACAGTTTATAGCAATTGTAGAGCACGATATTGAGGCTTTAGAGCATAAGAAGAAAAGTTGTAATATAAATGAAAATTATGAGGCCGATTTAAATACATTAAATGGTATTAGGGCTAAGCTGAATTCTCTCAATAATGAACAAAGCCAGCTCAATTTACGAAAAGAGCTTATAGAAGAAAGTCGAAAAGAATTGGAAAATAACCTGGCAAATGACGAAGTTTCTTTACTGCCAGAACTGTATGCTCAAGCTAATGTATTGCTCCCTAATATACAAAAAACGTATGAGGAGACAGTCGCTTTTCATAACCAAATGATTTTGGAAAAAATTAGCTTTGTGACTGAGGAGTTGCCTAATATACAAGAACAACTTATAAAAATTAATACTGAAATACAGTTTAATTTGAGTGAAGAAGTTGTTTATGCTGATAAATTACGTAAAGCTGATATACATAAAGAATTAGAAGAAATAATTAAAGAACTAAATGCAAAGTATGAACGTAAAGGGACATTAGAAGAAAAATTATCTCAGTTACAAGACTCTAAAGCGAAATTGGATGATATTGACAGTGATCTCAAATTAATTGATGAATCTATAGGCGGTCTAGATGGATTAATCCAAAAACGAGTGGCCTCTTTCAATACTTATTTCTCTGATATATCAAACAAGCTCTATGGTGAGCAGTTTGTAATGAGTGCAACATTCGAACAGAAAAGTAACTCTTCTCAGTATTTTTATAAGTTATATATCGACTCACTAAATGGACAAACAGGGACAGGAAAAAAGAAAGGTGAGATAGCTGCTTTTGACCTTGCTTACATTCGATTCGCTGATGAGCAGCAGATTAAAAGTTTACATTTTATTTTACACGATCAAATGGAAGTGGTTGATGACAATCAGATAAATGGATTGGTTAGAGAAGTCATAAATACAAATTGCCAATTAGTGGTGCCAATTCTTCGAGATAAGCTACCTTCAAAATTGCATAAACCTGAATATCAGGTTCTATCACTATCTCAAAATAACAAGTTGTTTATGATCTAGTCTGATCTAGAGCATCGAAATCGTATATGGCCCACCTTTATTTTTCGAGGCTTTTAAGCCTCGAATATACAGAAGTTGAAAATTCGCCTTCTGTTGACCATGTATGTTTCATTGTAACTAAACTAATAGCTTGTTCTTTGAATACGCGGCAATTAACCCAAATTCCTTTCATTTTTGCGAGTTGAGTCAAAAGGTGAGCAATTTGATAATTAGAACAATAATCACCGTTATTCTTATGTATCAGAGCTACTCTACACTTGTCATTTTCTCGTAATTCAAATTCAATTAGCGAATACCATTTATTTTGAAAGCAGATATCAGCAATTATGACTTGCCGTCTGTGTCGCTTATTTGAATCGAGATAAGACCATTGTCTTTTATTGACAGGTTTCGTCAGAGGAATATATTCGATAGCTTCGTCTTCGGGGCGTATATTTGCTTTAACGCGTTCAAATTGGTTTAGGAGTACTACAGCTTCTTTAAAGGTCTCGAAACTTGCAGGAAGGGCTTTACGACGTGTTTGTGTTTGATCCCCGAAGCCTCGAGCAGCATCTGAGCCATTTGAGTTTCCTTTTCCCGTCCCCAAGTTTTCAGGTTCATCTTCCTGTGGAGCATTCTTAAGTCTGCTAATATAACGACACTCTTCTTTTTTTGGCCTATCAACTTTTTTCCCAGCAATAGCTCCAAATCTGTCGGTTGGTAATAGAATATGTTCGTTGGTTTTCCCTAGGTCAGGTTCATCTTTACTTTGAAACGGTTTTTTACTGTCAGAGGTTTTGTGCTTCGATACTGGAAAGGCTGTTGCCTTATCTTCATCACTAAGCTTGTCTTCACCTTCAGATTGGCCAGCGTCGTTGTCCCTTCCTGCTGTGAGATTTTCAAATGGAAATGGGGCTGAGCAGTTCTCAATACCCAGTACCAAATAGCGCCAACCACTTTTAGAGTGATTGTCTTGGGCTTTTATGTATTTCCCTCTAACTTTTAGATTGGTTAAACCGGAGAAAGGAAAGCCACTTTCAGGATGCGAAAATTTGCTGTTCAGTGAGTCTCGCATCATAGTGTCGTGAGGAAGTGTTGCCCCTTGCCAAGCTTCATCGCTGGAGAGTATTCTGCCAATTACCCAAGCATCCTCATTTGAAAGGTGTTGGCGTAAGTGCAAGATGCATCGGTTTTCTTCTTGTAAAAAACCACACTTTGCAGGATTGATAATATTATTTGGTTGGTGTTTTAGGTCGCCTGAAAAAATAACGTGTGCCATGTCTGTTGATACAGCGTAATAAAAACGAATTAATTCTATGGCGGGGATGAGGAGCCCGAAAGGATCCTTATCACGTTCAATAGCAACTAGATTGGCCATAAAACCTTTTCCTGTTCGATAGCCGTCGTAAGGAATTAGGTTCTTTTCTTGTTCTTTGTGATTACCAGGAATCAGTCGAATAGTTTCGTCGTTAACCCTCAGGTTGTAAAAGCGTTCCTGCTTACCAGCTTTGATTTGTTGGCAGTATCCGTTTAACCAGATGGAACCTATACTAATAAAAGGAAATTGGCCAACGCCTATTTTTATAACATATTGTTTGTCATAGTCTGTAACGTGAGTAGAGGCAAGTTGCTTAGCGGTAGAGTGTATGCCTTCGTTTTGAATAAACGGGCTGATTATCACTTGTAGGAAAGGCTCTGAAGGTACATTAGGATTGCGCTCGATTGCGCCAAACCAGTCTATTCTCCAATAGCGGTTATCGGCGGGAAATTCCTTAATTCTTGGAATGTTCTCCGCCGTCATTTAACTGTGTTCCAATACAAAATAACGATGTAGTACAAAATATCGTTGTTTAGTCGCTAGAAGGATTGAAATTCACAACTTCTTCACCAGCGGCTTGTTTGTCAGCATGATAACTTGAGCGAACTAAAGGACCACAGGCCGCATGTTCAAAACCCATTTTCATTGCTTCTTTTTGAAACATATCAAAGTCGTCAGGATGCACATAGCGCTCTACCGGTAAATGGTGTTTACTTGGCTGTAGATATTGCCCAATAGTTAGCATAGTTACGCCATGGGCTCGTAAATCACGCATTACGTCTAATATTTCGTCGTTAGTTTCGCCTAAACCTACCATTAAACCTGATTTGGTGGGAACAGTAGGGTTTGCTTCGCCAAATTTTTTCAATAAATCTAACGACCATTGGTAATTGGCTCCTGGGCGAGCTTTGGTATATAACCGTGGTGCTGTTTCTAGGTTATGATTAAATACGTGAGGTGGGTGCTGATTTAGAATTTCTAATGCACGATCCATGCGTCCACGAAAATCAGGTACGAGTATTTCTACTTTGGTGTTTGGGGCATGAATGTCTATTTCTTTGATACATTCAGCAAACTGCTGAGCACCGCCATCACGAAGATCGTCACGGTCAACAGAGGTAATCACAACATATTTAAGTGCCATATCTTTAAGTGTAAGCGCGAGCTTTCTTGGCTCTTCTAAATCAGCTGCTAAAGGACGACCATGACCTACATCACAAAATGGGCAACGGCGAGTGCAAATGTCTCCTAATATCATAAAGGTCGCTGTGCCGTGGTTAAAGCACTCTGATAAGTTAGGGCACGAAGCTTCTTCACAAACGGAATGTAAATCATGCTTACGTAGTGATGCTTTTATTTGATCAATACGATCCGTAGAGCGTGGTAATTTAATTCTAAGCCATTCTGGTTTACGCAGCATTGTTTCTCGTTCTGAGGGCACTACTTTGATTGGGATATGAGCCATTTTTTCAGCATCACGTAGTTTTGTGCCGGGAGTAATACGAGAAGATTTAGTTGTCATAACTTTGATTCAACCCTGTTTGATAAGTAATATTTTCTGCATTTAATAGTGTAATTAAATGCTTAATTAAAGATTCATTGGCACTTTTTACTGTAGTAGGGCCACCTAAATCACATGTTTGTACCATTTCAAGCCCAGCATAACCACAAGGATTGATACGCAAAAATGGGGTTAAATCCATATTCACATTTAATGCTAAGCCATGAAATGAGCAACCTTTTCTTACCCTAAGGCCTAAAGAAGCAATTTTTTTTTCGTCAACATAGACACCTGGTGCGCTTGCTTTGGCATAGGCAGTGATATTAAAGTCAGCTAATGCGGCTATAATACCATTTTCAATTAAAGTCACTAATTCTCTTACGCCTATTTTTCTGCGGCGCAAATTAATCATAAAATAGATAACTTGTTGTCCTGGTCCATGATAAGTGACTTGACCGCCTCGATCGACTTTAACGACGGGAATGTCTCCAGGCATAAGCAAGTGCTCTTCTTTACCCGCTTGTCCTTGGGTAAATACAGCAGGATGCTCTACGGACCATAATTCATCAACTTCATCAGTTCTTGAATCAGTAAATTTCTGCATAGCTCGCCAAACAGTAGTGTAATCTAATACACCTAGCTGACGAATAATTAACGAGTTTTTCAACTTTAATGCTCTAGTTATTCTGTATTATAAATTATATCCGAATATAACTTAGCTTTACAGGATAAGAATATTTTAACCTAAATTATAGTACGTAGCGCACTTCTTCAATTTTAGTCAAGGTTTTATAAATGGTTTCAATATGATCTTTACTTGTAACGGTTACTGCAATAGAAACTGAATGATAATTGCCTTTTGAACTTGGTTTAATTTTAGGTGAATAATCACCAGGAGTATGCTTTTGCAACTCTGAAATAATCAAGTCAGGTAATTCATCACACGCTATCCCCATTACTTTGAAATTAAGTACAGTAGGGAAGTCTAATAACTCGTCAAATTTTGTCTTCATGTACAGCAATGCCTCTAAACAATAGCTTATTGGAGTATTTTATCACTTTTATTAGTAATGGAAAACGATAGTGTTATATCAATTACTCTTTGTATATAGTTTAACGTCTAGTACAAGATGTTAAGCAAGCTTTACATGGTTTTCGTTAATTTTAGGCAATAATAGCTTATAAAAATAAAAACTCAGCATTTGCTGAGTTTTTAAATTATAGCGAATATTAATAGACTGTGAGCTTGATCGTTATCAACAGTCTTAAAGTAATTAATTATTAAATTGAAGTTTTATGTAATCGACAAAACGGCTAAACATACCACCTTCTTTTACTTCTTGAAGGGTTACTAAAGGGTAGTTAGCGATATCTTCACCATCAAGTTGTAAAAATACTGTGCCAACAACTTCGCCTTTGCTTAAAGGTGCTGTAAGTTGGCGAGTTAGCTCAAAATTAGCTTCTAAATTTTTTCGATTTCCTCTTGGAATAGTTATAGGTGTGCTCTCTAAAATACCTAGGTCGACTTCTTTTACATCGCCCATCCATACGCGATTAGTGACAAATTTTTCGCCTGCTTGATAAGGAGTATAGGTTTCAAAAAATCGAAAGCCATAATTTAATAACTTTTTACTTTCAACGTTTCTCGCACGTTGACTTTCAGTTCCCATAACAACGCTGATTAAACGCATATCACCTTTAGTTGCTGAGGTAACCAAGCTGTATCCAGCCTGTGCAGTATGACCTGTTTTTAAACCATCAACATTCATGCTTTTATCCCACAATAAACGATTTCGATTATATTGCGGAATATCATTATACTCGAAAGACTTTTCTTTATATATTGCAAACTCTTCAGGTACGTCACGTATAATTGCAGTTGCTAAAGTAGCCATGTCTCGAGGAGTCGTTTTGTGTTCACTACTATCAAGGCCATGACTATTTTCAAAATAACTGCTGTGCATACCAAGTTGTTCAGAGTGAGCATTCATTAAGTCAGTAAATGCACTCTCACTCCCTGCTATGTGCTCGGCCATTGCTACACAAGCATCGTTACCTGAAGAAATGATAATCCCTTTGTTAAGTAAGCTTACTTCTACTTCTGTGCCTACTTCTAAAAACATCAACGATGAACCTTTAAATATAGGATTACCAGTGGCCCACGCATTTTCACTAATCTTTACTTTATCAGAATTACTAATATTACCATTTTGAATCTCTTTCCCGATAATATAGCTTGTCATCATTTTTGTTAAGCTAGCGGGCGCTAATAGCATATCGGCATTACCTTCTGCAATTACCTTTCCTGTAGAGTAATCAATTAGGATGTGGCCTTTGGCATTAATTTCTGGCGGAGGAGGAATAATAGTAGCAGCATAAGAAACTGAATAAAAAGTTAATGCAAGAGCACCGAGTACGGATGTTATTTTTTTATGATGAGTAGGGCGTTTTTTGGCCGTTGTTGAAGGCATATGAATCCTGTGAAAATGCTATAGGTTATAAGAAAATAAATTGATATTCGCAAAAGTATACCAGCTTTATTTTTGAATACCACGAGCTTAAATTAGCAAATTGTTACAGGACATGGCAAGAGCGATAAAGGATAAATTATAGTGTTACTTTAAAAGCGCCTTGGTAACCATTAGCGCGTAAACTATTTAATAATGAATTTAAATCGTCAGTATTGTTGATAGGACCGATTCTTACACGATAAATACCATTGTTCTCATTATAAAAAGCGGGGTACTGGTACAGTAAGGATAAGGTTGAAGCTGTTTTTAAAGCAACGTTTTTGTCTTCAGTGGCAAATACTTGAATATGATCTTTTATGGTAATGTTTTTTCCCGCAAGGCTTGGTTCTTTTGATTGGGCTTTAGGCAAAGCTTCAATTAGCACATTGGCAGTTCCAGTATTGAGCATATCGAGTTTATAAGCTGCACTATATGACAAATCGATGACACGATTTTCGTGAAAAGGCCCTCGATCATTTACCCGTACGATGACTGATTTATTATTACTAAGGTTCGTTACTTGTACATAACTAGGTAGCGGTAAATTTTTATGGGCTGCGCTCATCGCGTACATATTATAAATCTCACCGTTTGACGTTAAATGTCCGTGAAATTTATTGCCATACCAAGAAGCTATGCCTTTTTCTACAAAATTGGTCGCGCTACCTAAAACACTATAACGCTTACCTCTAACTGTGTAATTTTTATTCCCACCTCTACTTTTAGGCTCTACTCTTGGTATTGGATCTTTTAATTCATTCTCAGTAGGTATACGTGTGGGGTGGCTATCATGTTTTTGTTGATAGCGACCATATTGCTGACTACAACTCGAAATAAAAGTAATAATGAGTAACAATAGTGTAATTTTTAGTATCATTTAGTGTAATTCTTTCACTTTATTTTGGGTTAAGCATGAAAGCGACGATGTGTACTGATAGCCATTAATATGCCAAAACCTGCCATTAAAGTCACCATAGATGTACCACCATAACTTACTAATGGTAAAGGTACTCCAACAACTGGGAGCAAACCTGAAACCATACCAATATTAACAAAAACATAGACAAAAAACGTTAATGTCAAACTGCCTGCTAATAACTTAGTGAAAGCTTGCTGCGCATGTACCGCAATCCATAAGCCACGCATTACAATCGTTAAGTAAACGAGTAATAATACACTCACTCCAATTAATCCAAATTCTTCACTAAATACTGCAAAAATAAAGTCTGTATGACGTTCTGGGAGAAATTCCAGTTGTGATTGTGTGCCTTGTAGCCAGCCCTTACCATGTAATCCACCAGAGCCAATGGCTATTTTGGATTGAATTATATGATACCCAGAACCTAATGGATCTTGTTCTGGATTTAAGAAGGTGAGCACCCGCTGTTTTTGATAAGGTTTCATCAGAAACATCCACAAAATAGGAGCAAAGGCTGAAGCTAATACAGCACAGCTCCCAATTAACTTCCAGCTTGAACCGGCTAAAAATATAACGAATATACCTGAACTTGCAATGAGTAATGAAGTGCCTAAATCAGGTTGGCGTGCAATAAGTAGAGTCGGAATTAATAATAAAATAAAGGCTATAAAAACATTAAGGATACGAACGGGTAAATTTTTTTGGCTAACATACCAAGCGATCATAACAGGGACTATTAATTTCATTACTTCTGAGGGTTGAAACATAAATACGCCAAGGTTAATCCAGCGCCTAGCTCCTTTTCCGATATGACCGAATAAGAGCACGGCAACTAATAGAAGTATCCCCATAATAAACATAGGAACCGCCCATTTTCGATAAATTAACGGGGGAATTTGTGCTACAAAAATCATAACAATAAGTGCAATTCCCATATTCCTAGCTTGTTTGATTGCCATATCTATACTCTGGCCACCTGCACTATAGACGATAAATAAGCCTAAAATCATTAATGATAAAATACCCGCTAATAAAGGCACATCTATATGTAAGCGTCGCCATATACTAAAGGTTTTTTGTTGATCTTGTCCGGTAGAATGCACTATCTATTCCTAGTTTTTTTCTTGTCTACATGCTGATAAATTTCTTCGTGTAGAGGGTGTTTAGTCTTACTAATAATTTCGCGATCCCCAAAGTACTGGTCCATAATTTGTCTAGCAACAGGCGCTGCGTTTGTTGAACCACCCCCCTTGGCTACGTTTTCAATTGCTACGGCAACCACTATTTCTGGACTTTCGAAAGGTGCAAATGCAACAAACATGGCATTATCACGCTTACTTTCTATTGTTGTTTCAGCATTATATTCCTCGCCTTGAGCAATATTGGCTACCTGTGCAGAGCCTGTTTTTCCGGCTGCATCGTAACGAGCGCCTTTGAAAGGGATATAAGCTGTAGCCCCTTTCTTTTGCACTGTATTATGCATACCGTCAAGTACAATATCCCAATGGCGTGGGTTGTTGAGTTCTATAGGTGGTTTTAAATCAATAGGCTGCTCAGTGGTTTTAACTTCTCTGTGCAGTCCATTACCATCATTACTAAAGCTCACTTCGCTTGTTGCCTTTAATAAATGAGGTACTTTAATTTGGCCTTTATTAGCTAAAATTGATATTGATTGCGCTAATTGCAATGGTGTAACAGTCCAGTAACTTTGACCAATTCCAACTGATAAGGTTTCACCGGTATACCACGCCTTGCCATATCGTGCACGTTTCCATTCTACACTTGGCATAATAGCGTGGTTTTCTTCATGTAGGTCAACACCTGTATATTCACCGAAGCCAAATTTTTCCATCATTCTAGCAATTTTGGTAATGCCTAATTTATAAGAAAGATCAAAATAATAAATGTTACATGATTGCTCTAATGACTTGGTTAAATTAACTTTACCATGGCCCCATTTTTTCCAGTCACGACGCTTGGTTTCAATGCCAGGTAATTGATAAACACCTCGATCATTAATTGTTGTGTGCTCTGTGATAATACCTTCTTCTAAGCCTGTTAATGCAAGTAATGGTTTTATAGTGGAAGCCGGAGGGTACCCTTGCACTGTTCTATTGATTAGAGGGAGGTTTTTAGAACCTGTAAGTTTGTTGTAGTCTTTGTAGCTTATGCCGTGTACAAATAAATTACCGTTGTAACTAGGGTTTGAATACATGGCCAAGATTCCACCGTCTCGAGGGTCTATAGCAACAACTGCTCCTCGCTTGCCTGATAACGCCCGTTTAGCGATCATTTGTAATTCGATATCTAAGCTCAGGGTCAGGTCTTTACCAGGTACGGGAGGAGTAAAATTTAACGTACGGATTACTCTACCTTGACTATTAATTTCAACCTCTTGGTTACCAATGGTGCCGTGTAATATATCTTGATAATATTTTTCTAATCCTAATTTGCCAATATTACGGGTGGCCGCATAATTCTCTGCTTTGCCTTGTTCTTCGAGCTTTATTTCATCTCTTCTATTAATGCGTGCCACGTAACCTAGTGAATGTGTTGTTAAGTCACCAAAGGGATAGTAGCGCTTTAAACGGGCATCAATAAAAACGCCAGGAAATTTATGCTGATTAACTGAAAATAGGGCAACTTGTTGTTCACTTAACCTAGATTGAATTTCAATTGGTTTAAAACGTCGTTTGCTTTTTAGTGATTGTAATACTTTTTTTTGTCGTTCATCACTAATATCTAATAATTGACTGACTTGTGTGATAGTTTCAGCAAAATTTGGCACTTGTTCAGGAATAACTTCTAAGCTGTAAACCGGTTTATTATCGGCAAGCAGGACGCCATTGCGATCGTAAATAAGTCCTCTATTAGGGGCCACAGGTAATAATTTGATGCGGTTAGAATTAGAGCGGGTTTTATATTTTTCATAAGACACTATTTCTAATTGATAAATATTGTAAAAAAGAATTAATAGCAACACTATTAGCCCGAGCATGGCAATAAATGTTCTACGTGCAAATAAATTTGCTTCTGCAGTGTGATTACGAATTGTAACGCGCTTGGTTGCCATCGTTACTCTCTGTGATAAGGATGGTTGTTATTAATACTCCAAGCTCTATATAAGCTTTCAGCTACGACTATTCTTACCATTGGGTGAGGTAAGGTTAAGGGAGATAATGACCATTTTTGTTCTGATGCTTTAATACAAGCAGGTGCTAATCCCTCAGGGCCACCTACAAGTAATGCTACATCGCGTCCATCTAATTGCCAGCGTTCTAACTGTTGAGCAAGTACTGGCGTCGTCCAAGGTTTACCTTCTACTTCAAGTGTTACTATGCGATTTCCTTTAGGGATAGCCGCTAGTGTTAATTCACCTTCTTTTTCTAATATACGTGCTATATCTGCATTTTTACCACGTTTTCCCGGTGGGATCTCGATTAAATCAAATGACATATCACGAGGAAAACGACGGCAGTATTCGTTAAATCCTTCAGATACCCAAGCAGGCATTTTATTGCCAACGGCATATAAGGTTAAACGCATAGTGACTTAAACTATTCCCAAAGTTGTTCTAACTGGTATCGATCTCGCATTTCATCAGTCATTATGTGGACAACAACATCACCTAAATCAACAAGTGACCATTCACCTACATCATTTCCTTCAACACCAAGAGGTTCTGTACCTTCAGTACGGCATTCAAGTGTTACAGACTGAGCAATTGATTTTACATGACGATTAGAATTGCCAGAGGCAACTATCATGAAGTCGGCAAAGTTGGATTTTTCAGAAATATTAATTGTTGTGATATCTCGACCTTTCATATCTTCGATTTTTTCAACAACAAAAGCGGCTAAAGCTTCAGATTGCAATGTATATTCTCTTTTTGGCTAGTATTATTGACATAATATCATTAAAAAACGTATAGGTTAACTAAGACATGTTGATCTTTGGTGTTTAATTTTCACACGAAATAATCAGCGCCTATTTAGCTATCGAAACTCCAGATATATCAATTTGTTATACAATGTGAATTAACGCCTATTTATTGGAATAGTATAGCTGATGTTCTTTAATATAATGTGTTATGTATGAAGGTAAGTCACTCAAGCGATTGGCTTTTTCATTTAACTGATCTCGTATATTAGTGGAAGATATAGCAAAGTTGGTTTGATCATATAAATAAATTTTTCCTGCGCGATGACTTTTTAATGTTGCTACCGTTTTAACTTGATGCTTGACAAGCAATTCTTGAGTTTCATCATTGATTTGATTAATACAATAATTAGGACGTCTACTAACGACGATATGGCAGTGGGTGAGAATGTCTTGCCAACGGTGCCAGCGAGTGAAACTGAGTAAAGAATCCATGCCGATAAATAAATAAAGTGTGTGCAATGGGTATGTTGCTTTAATTTCATTTAACGTATCAATTGTATATGAAGGTCTATTGCGTTGTAACTCACGGTCATCACAAGTAAATAAAGGATGATGCTGACAAACCAATTTAGCCATAGCTAATCGATGCTTACTATCAGCAATTACGTTATTTTTATGTGGTGGAATGTGAGCAGGTAATAATAAAACCTCTTCAATAGCAAGGTGGTTTGCTGTTGCGATAACCGAATGAATATGACCATTATGAATCGGATCAAAGGTGCCACCAAAAATACCTATTTCACGTTTTTTCATTATCTTACCAATGAAACACTTAATTATGAAAATTCATAATTAAGTGACAGTTTATGTAAACTCTCGCCATGGTATAAAGCGCTGATCACATCAGCAAGTAGTATATAACCATTAAATTCAACACTAGTTTTAGTGATTAAATCTGTTTGTGCGAGCCTGATTTGAGCATGGGCTAAATTTGATGCGCTAATTTGAGTTAATGCATTTTTATATAAGGGTTTACGCTTATCCCATATTCGGTATTGGCTATATAATTCAGAGAGAGATTTACCTTGAGAAAGCTGCTCTTGCATGGCTAATAATTGCGATATTTCCTTGTGAATAGGCCATATTAACTGTGCAACAGCAATACCTTCTTGTTGAAGTTGCTCTAGCATTGTGATGCATTTATTGATGTCACCTTTTAACATTGAATCAGTTAGCTGAAAAGCACTGAATTTTGCTTGTTTAATAATGATATTTTCAGCATCTTCTACACTGACTTGTTGCTGTTGAAATAATAAAGAAAGTTTTGCTAATTCCTGAGACAAGGCTAGGAGATTACCTTCAAATAATTTAGCTAACATTAAAGTTAAGTCTTGATGTAAATTAAGGTTAAGCTGTTGAGCTTGCTGGTAAATCCACTGGCTTAACTGTTTTCCTTCTATATCGTAAATTGGTAGGAATACTCCTTTACTTTCAACGGCTTTAAACCATTTACGTTTTTGATTGGCAGCGTCTAGTTTAGCGCCATGTAATATAAGTAAAATATCAGGTGAAAGGTTGTCACATAATTGAATGAGCTTTTTACTCCCCACATCTCCTATTTTATTTGAACTGAGTTCAAGCTCTATCATGCGTTGATTGGAAAATAGGCTAAGCGAGTTATATTCTTGCTCTAATAAGCTCCAATCAAATTTATCGTCAACATAAAAGCGAATGAGTTCGCTGAAGCCTTGTTGTTGTGCCTGATGTTTTATTTGACTAAGTGCATCATTTTTTTGCCAAGGTTCATCGCCAAATATTAACCAAATGGGTGCCATATTTTTATTTAAAGTGTTGGCAACTTGGTTGTGATATATGCGCATAGCTTTATAGCTCGTATAAATTAATGGGGTTAACGTTGAATACTGGCTAAGTTACGTATAATTTTATTTGCAGCTTCTTGACGCATTTCGCTTAACATTAAGGCTAATTCTCGGCTTTTTGCTAGGGCTAAATCAGGATCATCTTGATAATCACGATTTAGCTCAATTTTAAAGCTCTCAAAATCTTCATTAGCAAAGCGTAATTGGTATCTCACTGTATAAATTAGCTCATATTCAGCTACTTGCCCATTTGGAAAAACAGAAAGCGTTCGACGATTTAGGGTATCTTTTAAAATATTGAGTTCAGGTAAAGTTTTATCATAACTTTTGGTGATCTCTACTTTATTAAGTAATAAATGCTGTTTAACTATACGAGTTAATTCGCCATATTTATCGACCGAAGTTACGTTGATATGCTGTAATTGAGCGGCGATAAAATAATCGCCGCGAAGCGAAAAGCCACAGCCAGACATTAATATACAGTACAATAAAACTGCGAAAGGTTTATTAAGTAGTTTTTTGATTGATGTCGTAAATAGTTGACTGTGAATTTTCATTAGTTAGCCACAATATTAAGTAGTTTTCCAGGAACATATATCACTTTACGAACTGTTTTATCAGCAATGAATTTAGCAACATTGTCTTCGCTTAAACCTAAAGACTCTACTTGTTCTTTGCTTGCATCAGCTGCAACAGTAATTTTTGCTCTAAGCTTACCATTAACTTGTACGATAATAAGCTTTTCATCTTCAATAAGAGCGGCTTTATCAACTACCGGCCATAGTGCTTCTTCAACATGATTATTATTGCCTATATCTTTCCATAGTTGATGACACATATGAGGAGCGATAGGCGTCAACATTAATATGACAGCTTGAACAGCTTCTTGCATAACTGTTCTATCTTCTATCGTACTTAATGGTGCTTTTGATAAGTGATTCATTAATTCCATGATTGCTGCAATAGCGGTATTAAACGTATTTCTTCGACCAATATCATCGGTAACTTTAGCAATAGTTTTATGTACTTCACGGCGTAATGTTTTATGATCGCTACTTAAGGTAATTTCAGCTAGTGGTGCAACATCACCACTTTCGGTGAAGTCGTAGGCTAATTTCCATACACGTTTTAAGAAGCGATGTGCTCCTTCAACACCAGAATCAGACCACTCTAAAGTTTGCTCTGGTGGAGAGGTAAACATGATAAATAAACGTACAGTATCTGCGCCGTATAAATCAATGACCTGTTGAGGATCTATTCCATTATTTTTCGACTTAGACATTTTACTCATGCCCGCTGATATAACTGGCTTTTTGTCGTGCTTGCTGATAGCTGAGATTATTTGTCCTTTTTCATTACGTTCAACGATCACGTCAGAAGGGGCAATCCATTCTTGGCCACCATTATCAGCTTCTCGATAATAAGTATCAGCTAGAACCATGCCTTGACAAAGTAAGCTTTTAAACGGCTCACTGCTTTCAACTAAACCCACATCACGCAATAGTTTATGAAAAAAACGTGCATATAATAAATGTAATATGGCATGTTCAATACCACCAATGTACTGATCAACAGGTAACCAATAGTTAGCTTTTTCTGGATCTAACATTTGGCTGTCGTCATTTGGTGAACAATAGCGGGCGTAATACCATGATGACTCCATAAAAGTGTCAAATGTATCAGTTTCTCTGAAGGCTTCTTCGCCGTTATAAGTTGTTTTTGCCCATTCTTCGTTGCTTTTTATCGGTGAGGTTACACCATCCATTATCACATCTTCAGGTAAAACAACGGGTAATTGATCTTCAGGTACAGGGACTGATTCACCGTTAGCTAATTTTAACATTGGTATAGGTGTCCCCCAGTAACGTTGGCGAGAAACCCCCCAATCGCGTAAACGGTAATTAACAGTTACCTTACCCTTGTTTTCAGAAACTAACTTATCTGAAATAGCTTTAAATGCTTGTTCAAAATCTAAACCATCAAATTCACCTGAATTTATTAGAATATTTTTTTCAACAATAGCTGCTACAGTAATATCATCAGAGTCACTGCCTTGAATTACTTGTTTAATTTCAAGGTTATACTTTTTCGCAAATTCCCAGTCACGCTGGTCATGGCCAGGTACAGACATTACGGCCCCTGAACCATAATCCATTAACACAAAATTTGCCGCCCATACTGGCACTGGTTTTCCTGTTATTGGGTGTATAGCAGTTAATCCTGTATCAACACCTTTTTTTTCCATCGTAGCCATATCAGCTTCAGTGGCTTTATTGGTTTTACATTCTTTAATGAAGTTGGCTAATTCAGTATTGTTTTCAGCTGCAGCTAACGCTAAAGGATGCTGAGCTGCTAGTGCCACGTAAGTAACACCCATTAATGTATCTGGACGTGTTGTGTAAATATCAAATGATTGATCTGAATCTGCAAGTTGGAAAGTCATTTCAACCCCTTCAGAGCGACCAATCCAGTTACGTTGCATGGTTTTTACTTGCTCAGGCCAACCGTCTAATAATGCTAAGTCATCTAAAAGCTCTTCGGCATAATCGGTAATTTTGATGAACCATTGTGGAATTTCTTTACGTTCAACAATTGCACCAGAGCGCCAGCCGCGCCCATCGATAACTTGCTCATTGGCTAATACTGTTTGATCTACAGGATCCCAGTTAACGGTTGCATTCTTTTTATATACAAGGCCTTTTTCATAAAGTTTAGTAAAAAACCACTGTTCCCAACGGTAATAGTCTTTTTTACAGGTGGCTAATTCTCTATGCCAGTCATAACCAAAGCCTAAAGACTTTAATTGATTACGCATATAATCAATGTTTTCATAGGTCCACTTGGCTGGGGCTGAATTATTTTTAATGGCGGCGTTTTCAGCAGGTAAGCCAAAAGCATCCCACCCCATCGGTTGCATTACATTTTTTCCTTGCATCCGTTGGTAACGAGAAATTACATCACCCAAACTATAGTTACGCACATGGCCCATATGCAGACGCCCGCTTGGATAAGGAAACATTGATAAACAATAGAATTTCTCTTTACCTGGAACTTCTTGTGCACGAAAAGTTTGGTTATCAGTCCAGAATTTCTGAACATCAGCCTCGATAGATTGGGGGTTATAAGTGGATTCCATTAACGATTTCTCAAAAGACTAGAATTGGGGCTTTTTTAAAACAGGGATATTGTAATAACCCTGAATATTTCAACAAAAAGCTTGATATAAATTAATCGGCATAGAATACCTTATCGTGAGGGTTTTTAACAAGTTTATTAAAGGTATTCACAGACTTTTTTCGTAGTAAGACTTTTTCTTATAGTACTATTGTCTATACTGATTAATAAGCTTTAAAGCGATTATTGCTCGCTCAAAGTTTACTAATTGTTCGAACTACCTGAGGAGGTATTATGTTAAATAAACCTGTAATAACTGATTTTTATCAAAAGTTATCAGTATGGTTAACTGATGTGAAAAAACATGAAGTTACTCAAATCGTCGAATTAGTTGAACAAGCAAAGGTTATTTTATCATCGGCTGAATCAATTCCTGAAGAAAAAATAAAGCAATTCATTGAAAATTTTAAATATGATTTACATGAATTTTATTTATCGAATCAAGAGCAAGCCAAACATTCTATTTTTTTAGCTTTATTGAATGAGTCATTTTGGGCATTGTTAGTCAAAATAACTGACAAGTCGCAAGTGGAGTGGGCTGAGCTTTGTGAAGACTTTGATCACAATGGCGATTATAAGGAAGGTGATATAATCGGTTTTGGTAAACTTACCTGCGTTAACTGTCATCATTCATTGTTAATTTCTAGACTTAGCCAGGTAAGTAAGTGTTTACACTGTAATCATGATCACTTTATTCGTGAAAGCTTAAGTCCATAGTATTTGTCTATCGCTAATTTGTCAGAGACTTTTTGCCAAAGGCATTTATATACGTGTAAACTACGGCTTTATCAACATGATTACGATAGTTTATAGAAGATGTTTGTTGTTCAAACATTAATAATGAGAGTCTAATGAAAGAAACGCATCAAAAGTTGCGACTTACTCCTGAAAAGTTAACGGCTAACTTAGCCATTGAATTATTTTCCCAAATTGAAAACGCTGAAAATGTCGAGCAAATATTCATTGGTCATGAACGTGCTAAAGAAGCACTTAATTTTGGACTGTCGATGGAGTCCCCTGGCTTTAATGTTTATGCAATGGGTGAACATGGTACAGGTAGACAAACTTTAATAAAGCAAATGTTAGCAGCTACTGCTAGTGAACAACCAACACCTTCAGAATGGTGTTATATCAATAATTTTGATGATGTACATGCACCTCATCGACTTTATGTTAGCCCTGGTGATGGCAAACAACTACTGGCTCGCCTTGATACTTTTATTGATGAGTTATTAGATTTATTTCCTGAAATTTTCGATAACCCAGGTTATCAACGTCAAAAAGCAGCAATTGATAGAGAATTTAATCAAAAATATGATGAAGCTATCGCTGTCGTTGAAGAAACCGCACTAAAAAATAATGTTGTGCTATTTGAAGAAAATGGTGAAATAGGCTTTGCTCCTTTGGTTGATGATAAACCATTAAATGACAAAGAATTTGCGAATTTAGACGAAATAAAACGCAATGAATTTTATGCCTTGCTTTCGACCTTAGAAAATTTACTTTCTGAAAAATTAATTGAATTACCTTTATGGAAGCGAATTTCATCAGATAAAATGCGTAAACTTAAATATGAAACGGCAGAGCAAAGTATTCGGCCTTTTTTAAAAGAGTTAGAGCATGAATTTGCCAGTAATATTGGTGTATTAAAATACCTTACAAAAGTGAAAGCGCATGTTGTTGATGCCGTGCTTGAAATACTCGTTGAAGACGTTGGTGAGCAACTTAACGACAAAGAAGCAAGAAAATTAATGGTCGAGCGTTTTTTACCCAACTTATTGGTGGCAAGAGATCCGGGAGCCGGAGCTCCTGTTGTTTACGAACAAAACCCGACATTTCAAAATTTATTTGGACATGCAGATTTTGCTTCATTTCAAGGGTCAACTTATACCAGTTACCGCTTGATCAGAGCTGGCGCTTTGCATAAAGCTAATGGTGGATATTTATTGTTAGATGCAGAGAAACTTTTGAATCAACCGCTTGTGTGGTCACGTTTAAAGTTAGCCTTGAAAACCGAAGAAATTACCATTGAAAATCCTTATTCAGAGTATAGTCAGCCAAGTGGTGTGACATTACAACCTGAAAAAATCCCCCTAGAAGTTAAAGTTATTTTATTGGGTGATCCTGAGCTTTATTATACCCTACAAGATTATGATCAAGAGTTTACTGAATTGTTTCGAATTTTAGCTGATTTTGATCGTCACCTTGAAAAAAATGATAAAAATTTAACGGATTATGCTCAACTAATTCGTCAAAGAGCGATTAAAAAAGACTATCCGCATGTTGATAAAAGCGCCGTATTAGAATTAGTGAGATATGCGCTTCGTCGTGCTGAACACCAACATAAAATTTCTGCCAATATTGTTCAGGTAAATGATTTACTTGATGAAGCTGTTTATTTATGGAAAAAAAATGGGAGTCATGGGGAGCTTAATGCTAGTTGTGTTTTACAAGCTTTGGCAGCAAAACAGCGACGAACAGGCAGAATTAGTGAAGCTTGGTTAAGTGAAATTAAAGAAGAACAAGTTCTTATAAGTACGAGTGGTAAACAAATAGGTAAAATTAATGGATTAACGGTATTGGAAATAGGCGATAGTGTTTTCGGTACCCCTGCACGTATTAGTGCAACTGTTTATGCGGGTAGTCACGGCATAACTGATATAGAAAGAGAAGTTGATTTAGGTAAATCAATTCATTCAAAAGGTGTGTTATTACTCTCCGGGTATATTGGACATAAATATGGACAAGGCTTTCCAGTTTCTATTTCCGCTAATATAGCCATTGAGCAATCTTATGGTCATATCGACGGTGATAGTGCGTCGATGGCAGAATTATGTGCGCTTATTTCTGCAATTGCGAATTTACCTATTGACCAAGGGATAGCGATAACAGGTTCTATTAATCAGCATGGTGGTGTGCAGTCAATTGGTGGCGTAAATGAGAAAATAGAGGGCTTCTATCGTTTATGTGAAGACAAAGGATTAACGGGAACCCAGGGTGTTATTATTCCTAAGACTAATGTAAGTAATTTAATGTTATCTGATGAAGTGATTAATGCAGTTAAAAACAATAAATTTTCTGTCTATTGTGTTGAAGATATAGATCAGGCTTTAGAGATATTAATGGGAGTAGATGCTGGTAAAATTAGCAGTACAGGCCGCTATCCACGAAAATCTATCCATGGCTTAGTATTAGATAAATTGTCTGTTTTCTCTGAACTGCTTAATGGGGAAGAAGAGTAACTGTAATTTATAGCCACCTTCATTTTTAGATAGTAAAGGTGTATGAAACAAATATAACTTTTCGACTATCTAATGAAAAGTGGCGATTACAGTCTTTGACTTACTCCCTTAAATTAGTATGATTTTAAAGATTTGTCTTGCTTATTAATTAAACGTATGTATAATTCGCGCCTCGATATAAGGCCGTCATGGAATTGGCCTTTGAAATGTGTGGGGTTATCCCAATAGACTTGCCTTACTAGCATCCTTAGCTAGTTAACGAATGTGCCTAAAGTCTTCCCGGTGGTTTCCTCGTAATTGTACGCGGGTATATGCGATAGATTGCTAAGCTGCCTGCCTTAAGAAGACGAAAATTATATATGACTGATATTAACAATGCCTCTGTTGGCTTTGATACCCTTGGCTTGCCTGAAAACCTACTTTCTGCATTAGTTGTGTTAGGTTTTGAATCATCAACCCCTATTCAAGCAAAAACAATTCCACCATTATTAGCAGGGAAAGATGTACTAGGTGAAGCACAAACAGGTACGGGAAAAACAGCCGCATTTGGATTACCTGCTTTAGCAAAAATAGATGTTTCAATCAAAAAGCCACAATTGATGGTTTTAGCGCCAACACGTGAATTAGCGATTCAGGTTGCTGAAGCAATCGAAACATTTGCTAAAAATATGAAAGGTTTAAAAGTAGCTACTTTATACGGCGGTCAATCTTACGGGCCTCAATTTCAGCAGTTAGAGCGTGGTGCTCAAGTTGTTGTTGGTACGCCGGGTCGATTAATGGACCACTTACGTCGTAAGAGTTTGAAACTAGATAATTTATCGTTTTGTGTGCTTGATGAAGCTGATGAAATGTTAAACATGGGCTTTTTAGAAGACATTGAGTGGATCTTAGAGCATTTACCGAAAGAAACTCAAATGGCGTTATTTTCTGCGACTATGCCTTCACAAATTCGTAAAGTAGCTAATCGTTTCTTAAAAGATCCTGAGCATATTAAAATTGCCGCAGTTAAGAAAGAAAAAGCCAATATAACGCAATATGCGTGGAAAGTTAGCGGCATAAATAAAATTACTGCACTTGAGCGTATCGCTGAAAGTGTTGAATATGATGCAATGATAATTTTTGTACGTACCCGTAACGACACTATTGATGTTGCTGAAAAATTAGAGCGTGCTGGCTATGCAGCTGTTGCCTTAAATGGTGACATGAACCAAGCACAACGTGAACGTACTGTAGATCAATTAAAATCAGGTAAGTCTTCTATATTAGTAGCAACTGATGTGGTTGCTCGTGGCTTAGATATTCCACGTATTTCATTAGTTGTTAATTATGACTTGCCTGGCGATAACGAAGCTTATGTTCATCGTATTGGTCGTACAGGTCGTGCAGGTCGTGAAGGGGTTGCAATCTCATTCGTACGTCCTCGTGAAATGTATTCGCTACGTCACTATGAACGTTTAACTTCTGGTGTAGTCAAAACTTATGAATTACCAAGTATTCAAGAAATAGGTAAAGCACGTATTGAGCGCACACGTAATGAATTAGCAACAGCTGTTGCCGATAAAGATCTTACGAATATGCGTGAAATTATTGAGGCAATGGCTGTAGAGTCTGAATTGTCTATTGCTGATTTAGCTGCTGCTTTGTTGTATCAGAAACAGTTAAATCAACCATTACAGCCAAAAGAAGATCCTAAGCCTCGCCGTGAAACACGTGACCGTAATGAGCGTGGTGGGCGTGGCGACAGCCGCAGAGATTCACGAGGTGATAGAAGTAATCGTGCTGAACGTGGTGAAAGAGCTCCACGTAAGTCAAAATCTGTTCGTAATGATGTTGATTGGCAAACATACCGTTTAGAGGTTGGTAAAGAGCATGGCGCTAAACCAGGTGATATTGTTGGTGCTATTGCTAATGAAATCTCACTAGACAGTAGTTATATCGGTGCAATTAACTTACATGAACGTCATAGCTTTGTACAATTACCTAAAGGTATGCCAGATAAATCATTTGCACAATTAAAGCGTGTTAAAATTCGCCGTCAATCATTAGAAATTTCTGTATCGGATGCACAAGCTTCTACAGAACGTGCTCCTAGAAAACGTAGTGAAAGAGCTGATCGTCCAAGACGTGAAAACTAAACTACATTCGTTTTGAATTAAGGCGCTTTTAGCGCCTTTTTTTATGGGTGAAATTTCATCGCTACTAAGTAACAGCTTATGAAAATTATATGTTGAAGAAAAATTTTCAAGGTTAAAAATCATGTGTAAATTAATTGATACATCACGACTTCAACCCTTGTATGGGCTGTGCTGATATAGATAATTTATTGTTCATATTATACGTACAAAATTTGTTACGCACTTAAATGAATTGGATTCTCTACAGGCTTTCTAACTGTCTATAACCTCGTAATAATAGCAACAATTGAGTTGTTAGAGAGACAATTATGACAGATGTTAAAAATCCATTAAAACTTTGTGGCATAGAATTTACAGAATATGCAACACCAGATTCAGACTTCATGGAAAAAGCTTTCTATGGTTTTGGTTTTTCTAAAACTAAAAAGTTTAAAGGACGTGATATTGAGTATTTTAATCAAAACGATATTCATTTTTTATTAAATAAGGAACAAGCAGGCTTTTCAAAAGAGTTTGCTAAAAGCCATGGTCCAGCTATTTGCTCAATGGGCTGGCGAGTTGAAGATGCGGATTTTGCTTTTGAACAAGCTATAAAGCGTGGTGCTAAATCAGCGCAAGATGTTGAAAATAAATTACCTTATCCCGCCATTTACGGTATTGGAGATAGTTTAATTTATTTTATCGAAAAATTTGGTGCTAAAGGTTCTATTTATAGTGATGATTTTGAAGCGATTGATAAGCCTGTTTTTGTAAAAGATAAGGGCTTTAAAGCGGTCGATCATTTAACTAATAATGTGTATCAAGGTACAATGGAGCATTGGGCTAACTTTTACAAAGATGTTTTTGGCTTCACTGAAGTGAGATATTTCGATATTAAAGGTGAAAAAACCGCGTTAGTTTCTTATGCATTACAATCTCCTTGTGGCAAGTTTAGTATTCCTATTAATGAAGGAAAGGGCACTAACAATAATCAAATTGATGAGTATCTCGATGAATATAACGGGCCTGGTGTTCAACACTTAGCATTTATTACCGATGATTTAGTTGGCTCTTTAGATCAATTGGATAAAGATATCATCGATACCTTAGATATTGTACCAGAGTATTATGACGATGTATTTAAACGTATACCTTGGGTGAAAGAAGATCATAAGCGTATTCAAGATCATCAAATACTTGTAGATAGCCAAAGTGAAAACTCATATTTACTACAAATATTTACTAAAAATATCTTTGGTCCAATATTTATTGAAATGATCCAACGAGTGGATGATAAAGGCTTTGGTGAAGGTAACTTTACTGCTTTGTTTAAGTCGATTGAGTTAAATCAAATGGAGCGTGGAGTGTTGTAAGTTTACTTATAATTATCTATAAATAAAAAACCAGTAGATAACTACTGGTTTTTTGTTTGTATTAATTAAAATAATCAAATGTGCATAAATTTTAACTTCATCTACTATGTTAATGTCAACAGTTTGATGCCATTTAACAGTCATTATACCCAGTAGAAAAAATTAGTCCTCTACTACACTATGTAAATTACTTGCAATTTACATCATAATTATGCCTTTAACAAACCACATGGCACGAAATTCTAGAAGCTAATAAAGGGTTTTTACACTCATTTTATTACTATTAAAAGAGATAAATACCAATTCTCCAATAAAAGGAAATGCTACAAATACCATTAATTATATTAATCTCTTTTCAAGGAGCTGGTGTTTTTGACATACACCTATCATTGGTAATATAAGGAATAATATTAGGTAAATTAAAAGTATTATAAAATATTCTATCATACCTCCGTAAATTTAATAACATTGACTATTACGCCTAGCGTCAAACATTAATTTCCTGATATCAGATTAGCATTACTTAACTCGTTCATTGTAAGAGATATGTCATTACTATCTGAGTATATTCTGCAGTTTGTTTTCTTGGTACAACCTCTTCCTTGGATATGACTTCCGGTTGATTTCCCGTCATAGAGAGAGTTGTAAGTAACTCTCTCTATGGCGTTACTTAATGCCATTTGGAAAGATAACTTCTCACCGGTTACCGTTATAGTTTCTATATCTTCGTCTAGTGCTCTTATTTTACTATATTCTTTAGATGTTTCTTCAGTGCTATTGATAAGGTTAACTAAGCGATCTTGACTGTCTTTATAATGTGAAAAAGCGAGACGCTTATATCCCTTGGCAGCTTGTAAGGCGTCTTTTTCAACTAAAGTGCCTGTTTCTCTTAGTATTGAGAGTAAGTATGTTGCATCTTTATTGCCTTTGGCTTCTGCCCGTAATAATAAATCTAATTCGTCACTATTATCAGCTTTATTAAAGTCTAACGTTAATAGGGCAGTTTGATAAAGCGCTTGAGAATAGTTTTCTTTAACAGAACGAGAGAGCCATAAATTTGATTTTTCGATATCTTTATCCGTACCAATACCATCTCTATAGTATGCGGACAGAATGAACATCGCTTTACCAGAGCCGCTTCTTACGGCGCGCTTTATCTTTTTAAATGCTAACTCAGGGTTTTTTTCAACGCCTTCACCCGTTAGATAGGCAGAAGCTAATAAAATTAATGTTTCTGGATTTCCATAGCGCGAATGTTTTTTTAATTTTAAAATTTGGGCTTTACAGCTATCATCTACACATAGCTTTTCTTCTGCAGTTTCAATTCCTTGGTTATTATTATCAAACGCAAAGCTAGCTTTTGAAGTTAAGGCGAGTGATAAAAGTAGGGATGAAATGATCCATTTTTTCATAAATATTTCCTTTTAAATTTTACATTGAAAGTAAACATACTATAAGTATTAGAGATATACACACTATTTGCAAGACTCAAATGTTACAAAACTTTTATCATTAATTAAAAAAGCACCTTATTAATAAAGGTGCTTATTTGAAAATTTAATTGGGATAATATTTGTACACTTACTTAATTAAAGATTATTGACCAATATGCTTATCTAAAAATACACCTACTTTTTTGTATAAGTTATAAACATTGTCTTGATCTCTAAAACCATGTGCTTCGTGATCTTCAACTAGTGATTCATAAGGGTAATTCATTTCATCAAGCTTTTTAGTGAGCAGTTCATAGTTTTTAATTGGTACACGGGCATCCATACGACCATGTACTAAAAATAAAGCGGCTTTTAATTTATCTAAATGATAAATCGCAGAGCGTTCTTTAACGAACTCCTCATCGTAAGCATTCCAGGCCTCTTCTAAGAATTTACGGCCTGATTTGTGTAAACGTGTATCTGATTCATCCTTTTGAACTGCAATATCATATACACCCACATAAGGTATCGCACATTTATATAAGTCAGGTTCTTTTACTACGCCCATCATAGCAGCATAGCCACCGTAACTAGCACCATATATACAAACTCGGTTTTTATCCGCTATGCCTTCTTTAACAGCCCAATGTACAGCATCAGTTAAGTCATCCTGCATCTCCATACCCATTTTACGGAAATGATCATACTCAAAAGACTTTCCTCGACCGCCTGAACCACGATAGTTAACTTGCATGACAGCATAGCCTAAATTAGCAAAATATTGCGCTTCGGGATTAAATCTCCAGCTATCTTTAACACCATAAGGCCCACCATGTACAACTTGTACTAACGGTAAGTTTTTAGTTTTTCCTTTTGGCAATGTTAAATAGCCTCTAATTTCTAATCCGTCACGTGCGATAAAGCTAAATGGTTTCATTGGCGCCATTTGCTTATAATCTCTATGTGGGGCAGTATCTAATAAAAAGCTTAATTTGTTTGTTGAACGATCAAATAAATAATAAACACCTTGTTTAAGATCGCTATAAACCACTACAAGCAACTTATTATTATCTTTTGTTGTATTAATCACACGTACAAAGTCATTGGGAAAAGCAGCAGACAATGACTCCATTAATTGCACATCAGGATGAGATGTATCTAAATATTCTTTTACTAAGTAACCAGGTTCACGAATAACACCAACAACAGTAGGATTAGTCGCATCAAAATCGTAAATATAGTTCTCAATAACAGCATCACCAGGTAAGTCTATTATGTCTGAAAGTTGTTTAGTTTTTGGATCATATAACTTAATTGACGTGCCAGCATTAATGTATAATTTTTTATTATCTTTTGTAAATGCTATAGGTCTAAAGATACCATCTTTTATTGAACGCTCATCAATTAACTGCCAATCATCCTTGTTATTATCGCGATAATATACCGTTGTAACACTTTCTTCTTTTTCTTTATCGTAAGTTGTTCCAACAGATAATCTGACTATCTGGTTATTATCAGTAAATAAACGGCCATATTCTTGAGCCGCTTTAGCAACATAAGTTTGTCTAGCATTAAATATATTAAGCTTATAAATTGAAGAAAATTTAGAATCAATAATATCGATTAATATATGCTCTTCATCATCGTCAAGCGTATCTACAATTCGAAAAGCACTTGGTTGGCCCATTGCTTTTCCAGGGCGAGCTGGTGTTGGTAATAACTGTCTTTTTTTACTGCCGTCAGCATTAGCGCTAAATAGAAATCCTGTGGCTTGAGCTTTCTCTAATGGACCAACTTTATCAACCATTGATGCATATACTCGTTCGTTGTTTAACCAACCAAACTCACCCACTTCTGAGTCATCACCAAAATTCAGTAATGATATTATTTTATGGCTTTCAGCTAACATAACAGCAAGCTGCATATTATCGTTGATTTTTACTTTAGCGGCTAAATATTTACCTGTTGGTGATATACTTAAGCTATTAATTTCTGAGTATTTAAAGAATGTCTCAACAGGCAACCTAGTAGTATTGTCTGCAGCAAAGCTGTAATTGATGTAACTCTGTAATACTATAAACGTTACTAGAACTTTTTTTAAAAATGTATTTATCTTTATCATTTGAATATCCTTAGCATCCTTGTTTTTAATCTCTATAAAAAAAGGCAGCTAAGCTGCCTTTTTCAAGTTTTGGCAAAAATTGCTAAAAAGTTTTAGAATGTGTAACGAACTTCTGCACCTATTTCACGTCCTACTGAACCGCCACCGTATTGGAAGCTATTATAGTAAGGCCATTCTTCATGAGATTCGTCTTCTGGCGGTCTCTCATTTAGTAAGTTTACTACTTGTATATTAAATGCTAAATCTTCAGTAAATCTATAAGTAGCAGTTAAGTTAAATGTAATGTGAGGGTGTAATCTATCCACATTACCATAGTCTGCGTGTGCTTCATCTGAATATTCAACAGGTTGTATCCAAGCAGGGATTGAACCAATTCGACGGCCACTAAGGGTAACGCCCATATCATCTGTTGACCAACTAATAGAGCCATTTATAATTGAACGCGCATCGTCATTCCATGCTTTATCACGGTCGCTTTCGTTAGTATCTTCATCTGTTGCCTTATATACCATTTTAAGTACATGAGACCAGCCAAGATTGAAATTAAAATCGCCGTATTCACTTTCAACTTTATAACCAAGTGAAGCATCTAAACCTTCAATACTATGCTCAGCTGCATTGATTGATGATGTATCTACTGAGCCAATTTGACCTGGGTCGATATCATCTAAGCCTGTACGTGTTATTTGGCTATTAATTTGCGCACAATAATCGCTGCCAGGTACTCGGTCTTCTAAACCAAATTTACAATTGTAGGCATTATCAAGTAGACCTTGTACACTTTCAGATACAACAATTTGTTTTAGTTCAATACGATACCAATCTAAAGACGCATTAAAGTTTTCAGTAATATCCCAGACCATACCTACGCCGTAAGTATCACCTTCTTCTTCTTTAAGTGTTGTTGTACCTGCTCTATAACCTCGAACTGATTTAGCATCACAAAAATCTTGGTTAGTTTGGAAAGCTTCTTCGCCATCATAGTCTATTTCACATTTAACCCAATCATAGGCTGTAGAGTAAAAGCCTGACTGATCAGCAAATACACGATGCATATCAGGTGCTCGGAAACTTTGTCCCCAGTTAGCACGAAGCAAAATATCTTCAGTAGGGTTGTAAGTCAGACCTACTTGAGGAGTAAAACGACCACCCACTTCAGTAGTATCGTCATCATATTTGTCGTAACGGCCTGCTAATTTAAGATCTAAATTTTCTAAAACTGGTACGTCTAATTCAAAACCTGCAGCATAGCGTTCACGATCACCACCGCCACCAGTACCAGTTAAATTATACCAGCCTTGTCCTTCAGTATTTAGTGTACGCTCATCAGGAGTAAGGGTGTATCCTTGTTTATTCCATTCTGCTACTACAGCAAACATGGCATCACCAGCAGGCAATTCAAACGCTGAACCGCTAAGAACAAAACTGATGTTATTTGAATATGAATCAGAAATAATGACTTGATCACCAACTAACTGGTCCACTATTGAACTATCAATTGGGTCATATAAGCCAACAGTACCGTTACCATCAGGTAAACCAAAACCGTGGGTACCTGTTCCGAAAAATAATGGCACTACCATTTCTTCTTTAAACCAAGCTCTAGTTGAGTTTGATTCAGCTTCACTACGACTAACAATAAACTCGTAATCATAATCTTCAAATAATGTACCACGTGCACCAATGTTGAAAAATAATGAAGTTTCATCGTAGCTTGAGTCTCTCCAGCCTAATTCTTCTTGACTAAATTGACGTTGCTCTAATACATAATCTAAACCGTCGTAGTTACCTGCGCCCGGTGATGATTCTACTTCTAATATGTTCGAACTTATCCAATGATTACCACCACGAACTAAAGATTCTTGGTCAGAAAAAAGTACATCAGCAAAAAGTTCTGTACCATCGTCTAATTGGTATGACCCAGTAACATAACCTGAAAGTGTATTTCGTTCGTTACGAATAGTGCGAAGCCCAGTAAAGTCGCCACCACAATAATAGCCGCTACCTTCACGGTATGCATATTCGAAACCTGATTGAGAGTCAATACATGCTTGCTCACCTGGATCACGATATTCACCGCTAAAGTTATCAAGTTTTAAGATAGCACGATCTAAATAATCTCTTCCTGCTGGACCATCATCAACTGAATCTAACCAATCACGTTGCGATGCAAAAATTGGATCTTGGGTATGATATTCTAAAGCAGCTGTAACACTATAATTATCGCCAGAAGTACCTGTAACTATTTGAAAGCGATCCTGTTGGCCACCACCTTCAGTAGCTCTACTTGTTAAGTAGTTAACAGTAGTTTCATTGATATCTGTTTTTGTAATGATATTCATTACACCAGCTACAGCATCAGAACCATAAACTGCAGATGCGCCACCTGTTACAACTTCAATTCGCTTGATAGCAGCAAATGGAATAGTAGATAAGTTAACAAAGTTTGAAGAGCCATTGTAAGGACGAGGATAATCAGCCATACGACGACCATTGACTAATATTAAGGTCTGGTTTGTTCCTAAACCTCGTAAACTAACTGTTTGAGCATTTGGTGTAAAACCACCTTGCGCACCAAATTCAGCACCTTGTACAGTACCCGAAGCCGAAGTTAAATCTTTTAATGCATCGTACGCTGTTGAGAAACCTTTATCGCGCATTTGTTCAATATCGATAACAACAATAGGGCTAACTGTTTCCATATCAACACGTTTAATACGAGAGCCAGTTACTTCAATTTTTTCAATTTTTTCTTCAGAGTCTGATTTATTTTCAGCTTCTTCTTGTGCAAAAGTGTATGCTGAAGTTGAAGCACCTAGCAATAACGCTGCTTGAATGCTTAACGTGAGTAAGTTTAGTTTTTTCACTATGATTTCCCTGGATTTATATATTTTTTTAGTAGATATACTTATTGCATATCATTAAAGCTCACAATTAAATCTTTTATGAAAATAAAAATAGAATTGTAACCTTGCAGACTAGTTTGTAACATAACATTAACAGATAAGTAAAGTAGGATTTGAGTGCAATTACGTATTTATAAGTGATTTTTTGTAATTTATATTTTACAGGCTAATAAAGAGGCATTTTGGCTAATATTTAGCCCTTGTATTGATAAGGGCTCGTTTAAGCTAAATATAATAAGGTTGTATAATATTTTACGTATTATTTTGAATTAAGTCCTACTGATACGTTTAAGTCTTTTAATATACCGTCATGCAATTTATAAACGAAACCATGTACTGTTGTATTCTGTCCTGCTTTCCATGCATTTCTTAAAATTGTGGTGTTAGAAATATTAGCGACTTGTTCTATTACGTTTAATTCGCATAGGGTGTTTACCTTTTCATCTTGGTCAGTAACTTTATCAAATTTAGTTTTATGAAAACGGTGAACATCTTCAATATGACGCAGCCAATTATCTATTAAACCGTAGCTTTGATCATCTAATGCGGCTTTTACACCACCACATCCATAGTGACCACATACAATGATGTGCCTGACTTTTAGTATTTCTACAGCATATTGGATCACCGAAAGGCAATTTAAATCAGTGTGGATAACTTGATTTGCTATATTTCTATGTACAAATACTTCGCCGGGTAACATGCCAAGTAGTTCATTAGCAGGTACACGAGAGTCAGAACAACCAATCCAAAGATATTCAGGAGTTTGTTGTTGGGATAGTAGCTCAAAAAAATTAGGATCATTATCGGTGATTCTTTTCGCCCATTTTTTATTATTCTCAAATAAGTGATCAATTGATGGCATGACTAATTTACTCTATATATTGACGGGTTAAGTGTATAATTTGGAAAAGGCGTAAATTTAATCTGTTAGTACAACATTTTCGGAAATTAAATACACCTTACGCTATTGTCATATTTTATTTTTATTTAATCAAATGTTAATTAATTTTAAGGGGTTCTAAATGGCTGCATGTGCACGTCACATACTAGTGAAAACAGAAAAACAAGCATTAGAGATTAGAGACAAACTAAAAAAAGGAGGAGACTTTGGCCAGCTTGCAAAAAAATTTTCAACTTGCCCCTCAAGCAAAAAAGGTGGCGACTTAGGAGAGTTTAAAAGGGGACAAATGGTGAAAGCATTTGACGATGTAGTGTTTAAAAAGGAAGTATTAAAAGTTCATGGCCCAGTTAAAACCCGTTTTGGCTACCACTTGATTCAAACTATTTATCGTAATTAATCATCTTTTTCTAGTTGTTCTTCTTGGTCTAATTTTTTATTGCGTGCTTTAATTCTTTCGAGCTCTTGGTCGGTTAAGTTAAACTTTTTGGTGGAATTTTTAACGAGCATAATGGCAGCAATTATAGGTGCAAGCGCGATTAAAATTATAAGAATTATATTAATTGACATAAATGGTGCAGTGGCATATTAATTGGCGATATTTAGAGTATCGGGGATTTTTGTTGAAATATATAGCAAAAACTTATATTTCCCTGTAATTTACCTTTTAATAAAGTATCTAAAAGTAGTCTCTATATTTAACTGAAGGTTAGTTGAAGTTAGGCTATAAATAATAACAAATAATAATGACAGGTTTTTTATGTTAAAAAGTTTAAATATCAAGCTGTTAATGCCAATTTTATTGATTGGTGTTTTAGCTATTGTTAGTGTACTTTTGTTTGTTGATGAAGTGAGTAAAATAACATTAATTAGTGTGCTTGTAGTCACCGTTACTGCGCAATTACTTGCCGGATATATACTTTCCAACCAACAACTTTCTAATAGAATTAATAAACTGCAACAATATTTAGATCTAGTCGTTAGTATCGATCAAGCGCCAGCTGAACCGTTAAGTGACAACTCTGGCGATGATTTATCAAAAGTTATTAATGATTTAAGTTTTTTTATTACTGACTTAGCGGATATTGTTAATGAAATAAAGGAGGAGTCAGTTAAATTACGTCAAGGCTCATCTTCTCTGACTAGTCAAATAAGTGACTCAGTTATTGCCGTGGATAATTCTTCAGCGCAAATTACATTAATGGCGAATTCAATCGATGAAGTTGCATCAACTTCTGCAACTTTATCGCAAAGTGCAGCTCAAGTGAGTGAAACGACCCATCAAGTAATCGAAATTCTTGAGCAAGGCACAAATGCTTCAAATATAAACCAAGATACTATTGCTAACTTTGCTGAAGAGGTGAACACAATGGTTAGCGATTTAGCGTTATTACAAGAAGAAGCGTCTAAAATTGGTTCGGTATTAGATGTTATTCGTGATATTGCAGACCAAACTAATTTACTTGCACTTAACGCCGCTATTGAAGCTGCTAGAGCCGGAGAGCAAGGACGAGGTTTTGCAGTTGTGGCTGATGAGGTTAGAGCTCTTGCCCATAGGACGCAAGAGTCGACAGTGGTCATACAATCAATGGTTGAAGGCCTCCAAACTAAATCAAACAATGCTGTTGCAGGAATGGCAAAAGGTCAAGAGTTAACACAGAATAGTTTATTGCATTCTAAAGAAGTGGTTTCTGCTTTAACTCAAATAGGTCAAGTGTTCACTGAAGTTAATACATTAACTTCACAAATTGCCAATGGTACTGAGCAACAGCAACAATCTACGGCTTCAATTAATGATAATATGGCTGAAATTGTGTCATTAAGTGGTGATATAACCTCAGGATTGAATAGAGTTGCTGAACATGCAGAACAACAAAAAGCGACAACTGAAGAGGTTGATACGACATTAAATAGAATTTGTGTTTGATGGGGTAGCTAAAACACTATATTGCTTTAACAAGTGAGCTTAACGATGTGTGATTAGCTTTCATTTTTTCGTTTCTGCGATAAAGCTTTTAATTGTTTTTGTTGCGCGTGTAGGGTACAACGTACTAATAGTTCTCTGTCATCGTCTCTAATATGATGAAACAACACTTTATGTTGAAAGCCTTGTTCTGTTTCTGATATGTCTATTACTTCCCCATGACAATAAATATTGCAATTATCAATATTGATAAATAGCTTTATTGATACTTTTGTCGAAACAGGCATAGCCTCTTTAGCACAAAAGCTAATACCACTGCCACTAAAGCTTAAACCTTGAAAGCGATGCTCAGCGTTGTCTTCTTGGGCAATAATGTAATTCATTAACAAATCAATTTTTTGTGATTGTAAATTTAAATATTGTACTAATTGGTTAGCGACACCACCTATTGTTTGTAAGGGCTGCAAAGCCACGCTATCTATTGTAGAAACTTGTGTCGCTAGTACAAAAGGAGTCGGTATTTGTTCAATAAATGTGTCAAAGTTACAATGTGAATCAGTATTCAAATACTCGATGTTAGTCGTAAATTCATGTTCAATAGAAAAGTATTCATTGTATTGTGCTAATTTATCGTTATTCAATTCTTGCATTATTTACTTGAACCTTTTGGTATGTGTTTAACTTTAAACGATATTTTTTACTAAATATTAGTAGTGTTTTAGTACAATTTTAATTAGTTTTAGTGTTGATAAATAAGGCAATTGCACAATCACACATTTCGCTAATATTATTATTGTCGGTATAAATACCATCTAATACAAGTTTCGCAATTCCATGTAATGTGCCCCATAGTACTTGAGCAAGCCTTAAAGAATTCTCACTTGGGGGTAATATCCCTTTCTCTTGCCAATATTTTGTCATTGTAACTTGGTGCTCAAAACTTGGATAGGCTACTTTTTTCAACTCGTCAGAACTGGCATTATCCTTCCAAAGCGTGCGCCCAAACATTAAGTCGTAAGTATTAGGGTTATTTATTGAAAACTTAATATAGCCATGACAAAACTGAGTTAATTGTTGTTGATGATTTAAGTTTTTATTATCAAATATTGCTTTTGTTTGTTTCTGCCACAAAATAAAACCTTGGCTAGCAATGGCACTGAGTAATTCATTTTTATCTTTAAAGTGGTGATATGCGGCTGTACGTGAAACGCCTACTTTTTCAGCTATTTTTCTCAATGATAATGCTTCAATTCCTTGCTCATCAAGCATTTTACTAGCGGTTTTTATAATAGCTGCTTTTAAATCACCATGGTGATAAGGCGTTTTTATTTTTGTCATTAACTTTACTTATAGTAATTTACGAGGGGGAAGTATTACGTTGGCAAAAATTAGTCCTGCAACAAGCGACATAAAAATAAGGAATGTTTGGGAACCAACATTTACTGAGTTTAATATCATTTGCCCTGAAACTGCACTATTTAATCCAATATAAACTTTACTACCAGGAACAAGCACAACTAAACCAAGTAGTTTTACGATACTTGAAGGTAAGTTCATTAAACGAGAGAAAATATTACTATATATTCCCAGTGCGAATGCACCAACAAAAGCGCCTAAAGCTATACCTAGTTGTGTTGCACCCCAAATGCTTGCGGCATAGGCGACATAACCTGAAATAATTCCCCAAGGCGCATCTTTAATTCGTGCTTTAAATAATATAACTAAGCTGAATGAAAGGGTCGTTACCGCGACCCAAGATACCCAGTCAGGTGTATTCATTGGTTGAACAAATTCAGCAATTCCCCAGAATTTATGACCTAATGCCATACCTAATACAGCACCAAAGTAAATTTTAAATAGCACCATCACAGCATCCATTATTCGGGCAGTTCCTGATATCAAATGGCGAGCGGCAAGTTCAGAGAGGCCAAGTGTTAATGCCAATCCTGGGATAAAAGCAATAATACTCGACAGTATAACTAGGGGGAGGTTAATGCTAGGATCAATTAACGTAATAGCAGAAGCTAAAAATGCAGAAGTTAATGCTGAAATTGGTTCAAGCATATCAGTTACACGTTTTGAGCGTTCAGCCCAAAAGACAAAAAGGCAAACGAATAAGCCGAGTAATGTTGACCAAATTACATCATTCCAACTGGTGCGCATTAGCATAGCAAAAGCACCACTTGATGCACCAAAAGCCAGGAATGTTAGAAATTTACCATAGGGATTTGGCTTGTTGGCGATCTCATCTAATCTTTCTATTGCTTCTTCTAAGGTACGTTGACCGGATGAAAGTTCGTCAACTAATTCATCAGTTCTGGCAAGAGCACCTAGATCTAAATCGCCCGGCTTCACCCGTACAATATGATTATATTCTTGATGATCCGGGTTTTCATCAGCTAACATAAAGGTTAATGAGGTGGGGGTGATCACAAAATTTGCATCAACCCCTAAATTTTTAGCGACAGTTTGCAAATGATCTTCTAATCGATAAGCCGGTGTACCAAACTTATGTAATGCTTTGCCTAGGCGAATAATAAATTGGCGTTTATCTTTAAAGTTATCTTGTTGAGCCATTTAGCAAAGTCCAAAATAAATGATTAATTCTTCTATGTGGTATAGTAAGTTAAGTTCGAGTTTGAGAAAAGAAAGTATTTTATTATGACATTAATCATTATATTAGGCGCAGTATTTTTAGGTGTTATGCTGATGGTCATTTTAGGGGAAAAGTATGGTACGCCTATGGAGCCAGAACAGCAGGAAAAATATTCAAAAATTACACGATTTTTAGTATTCGGCTTGATTATACTAGCGATAATAAAGGGCTTAGTTGGCTAAATGTTTACTATTAAAGCTTATCAACTTGTTTTCAGCTTTCACTTAGTTAGGGCATTAGGTAAACTGCAAATCATTAATTTATAGTTAGTAATATGTCGAGAATTAAATGGTTGAAGTAGCACAAATGAGTTTACAAGGTAAAGTTTCAGAAGCTGAATGGCAAACTCGTATCGATCTAGCCGCATGTTATCGTTTAGTGGTAATGCATGGTTGGGACGACTTAATTTATACGCATATTTCAGCACGGATCCCTAATACTGAACACTATTTGATCAATGCTTTCGGGTTGAGCTTTGATGAAATTACGGCGTCAAATTTAGTTAAAATTGATATTAATGGCAATATTATTGATAAGGATTGCCCATTTACGATCAACCCAGCTGGCTTTACGATTCATAGTGCAGTTCATGCTGCTCGACATGATGCACAATGTGTAATGCATTTACATACAAATGAGACAATTGCAGTAGCAAGTATCGAGGAAGGCTTATTACCCTTAAGCCAATATGCAATGTTTGCACTTGCCTCGATGAGTTATCATGATTATGAAGGCTTAGCGGTTAATACTGATGAAAAAAAACGCCTACAAGATAATTTAGGTCATGCTAACTTTATGTTGTTGCGTAATCATGGCGGTTTAACAGTGGGTCAAACCATTGGTGATGCTTTTATGCATATGTATGATTTAACCCGTGCATGCCAGATCCAAATTCAAATACTGTCGATGGGGAAACCTGCTGTCTTTGTAGAACAATCTATTGTTGATGGTATTAAAGCACAAGCTAATATTGTTCATACTGGCACAACGGGTGGTCAAAAATCTTGGCCAGCAATGCTAAGACGTGTTTATCGATACGATCCTACTTTCGCAAATTAATACTCTATTTAAATTGAGTAAAGAGAAATTGAATGAAAATTACACATGTAGAAATTTTTGATATTGAATGTCCTGAACGTCCACCTTGGAACCCTGTTTTTGTGCGTGTTTATACCGATGAAGGTATTGTCGGCTTAGGCGAAGCAGGCTTAGCATACGATTGGGGACACAGCGCAGCCGCGGCGATGATAAAAGAAATTGCGGAAGCTGTACTTATTGGTTTTAACCCAATGCAAACAGAATTACTTTGGTCTCGTATGTTACGTGAAAGCTTTTGGGGATTAGGTGGCGGTCCAGTTTTATATTCAGCGATGAGTGCAATAGATACCGCTTTATGGGATATAAAAGGAAAGGCACTAGGCGTTCCTATTTATCAATTGTTGGGGGGAAAAGTGAATGGCAAATTACGTACTTATGCCAGTCAATTACAATTTGATTGGGATAAAGAATGTAAAAAGCTTATTCAACCTGAAGAATATGCCGAAGCTGCTTTAAAAGCCGTAGCGGAAGGTTACGATGCGGTAAAAGTTGATCCCATTGTTTATAACGCAGATGGAAGCTCGTCATTTGATCGCACTAAACTCTTTACTCGCCCGCAAATGCGTCTTTTTGGAGATAGATTGCGTGCAATAAGAAATGCTGTAGGGGAAGATGTTGATATTATTTTTGAATCACATTCTTTAATGGGTGCAGCATCAGCCATTCAAATGGGTGAAATAGTTGAAGAAGTTGGTTGTATGATGTATGAAGAACCCGTTAATTACTTAAACCCTAAAGTACATAAAAAAGTATCTGATAGAGTTAATGTACCAATTGCCGGTGGTGAACGTTTATATCATCGCTGGGATGTTCGCCAATATTTTGAAGATCAAAGTATTGACGTTCTTCAACCCGATGTTGGCTTATGTGGCGGCTTTACCGAAACTAAGAAAGTATGTGATTATGCTGATGTTTATGATATTCGTGTTCAGGCTCATGTTTGTGGTGGTCCAGTTGCAACTGCGGCTTCTTTACACTTGGAAACAGCTATTCCAAATTTTTTAATCCATGAACATCACACTTATGCGATAAAAGCATGGAATCGTGAGCTATGTATTCAAGATCCACAACCGGTTAATGGTTTTTTCGAAGTATCTGAAACACCAGGTATTGGGATTGAATTAAATGATGATGTCGTAAAACGTTCGCCACATGTCATGGTGAGTGCTTTAAAATAAATGTTGAGTATTATGAGTTTAAATAAATCTAAAGAGAATTAAACATGTCTTCAGATAGGTTTGGCACTAGTGCTAATTATAAACAAAAAGAGCAAGGTTATCGTGATAAAGCATTGAAACTGTATCCGTGGGTTTGTGGCCGATGTGCGCGTGAATTTGTATACTCAAATATTAGAGAGTTAACGGTTCATCATGTTGATCATGATCATACTAATAATCCAAATGATGGCAGTAATTGGGAACTATTATGTATTTATTGCCATGACAATGAGCATGCTAAATATACTGAACATGCTCAATATCAAACGGAAGTAAAAGCCGGCGACAGCAATCAAGAGTCAGCGACTTATAATCCTTTTGCTGATTTAAAGTCACTGATGAAAAAGTGATGCTGATAAAAAGAACTTCGGCTTTCAACTCATCTTATAAATAATCAACAGGTAATGCGGTGGTATATTTCATTTCTTCCATCGCAAAGCTTGAACTAATATCGGCAAAGCTCGCTTTGTCGATAAGCTTTTTATAGAAGGCATCATAAGCTTTCATATCGGGAACAACGACTTTAAGTAAGTAATCTACTTCACCACTCATTCGATAAAACTCGATTATTTCTTGAAATTCGTCCGCTATTTTTCCAAAGTCATCAAGCCAATCAGGATTATGCTGGTTGGTTTTTATCATTACAAATACTGTTAATCCCACATTCAGCATTTCAGCATTGGTTAAGGCTACACGCCCTCGGATGATTCCTGATTTTTCCATGGCTTGTATGCGTCGCCAACATGGCGTGGTTGACAGCCCTACTTGGGCTGCCACCTCACTTACTGGCGCAGTACAATCTTGTTGCAGTATGTGTAATATTTGCTTATCAAACTTATCCATAAAATCCTAAAACCATCAAATTTAATAAGCATACTATTCCAGTTTTTAACTTGTGCTGCAAGGGGAGGGAAATATGCTTTCAGTTTGATGAATAATTATGGGATTTTATACCAATACTTGCTGTTATTATGCAGTAAATCTTGTTGGTTTTGGCTTAAAGTTGCAATAATAGTTTCCCAATAATTTTTGTAGCTACAACTAAATAATGTCAGTGGAAAGTTGCTGCTGATCATAACGCGATGCACATCAAAAAGGGTGATACATTGATTTATGATATCAGCTAGCCATAATTTATCGTAGCGGCGATCAAACATTTCCCAGCCTGAACATTTTATCGCGACATTTTTAAATGCTGAAATTCTTGATAGACTTGCATACCAACTCGAATGATATGAGTGCATACAATCGTCGGTTGGCGGCATACCAGCGTGATTAATGATAAAGGTAACATCCGTATTATTTGCAATAATGTGACTTAATTTATTAACCGCTTTTTCATCAGCAAAAGGCATTTGAACTTCAAAGTTCAATTGATATTGGTTAAGTGTGACAAAATTTTGTTGTACTTGCTCAGATGACAATAATTGAAGGGCTTGTTCATCTAATATATGTCGGCAACCAACTACTGAAGTAAACGTCACTAGTTTATTGATGAGTTGGTGAAATTCATCGCAGGGTAAGGTTAGATCAATTGCGGCAATACTGCGAAAAGGTAGCTGACAACTTTTCTCAAGCCATTCAATTTCTTTCCATGGTGCTACATTATTATAACCGGCTTCAATATGGACAAAGCCAGCTATTGTTAGCGGACGTTGTAAAGACAAGTCTGACTCATTAAAGTTTTTGCTAATTATCTTTTTATCTGGCCAAAAGGGCGGATTATCAGCATTTAGCCAATGATAATCACCCTGTGTTAAGTCAAAAAAATGGACGTGACTGTCAATTATCTTCATTGTAAGTATGTCTATTAGTTACATTATTGTGCGGTATAGCCACCATCAATCACTTGTAAACTACCCGTGATGAATTTGGCTTTGTCTGACGCTAAAAACAACACAAGCTCTGCAACTTCTTCGGGCTGACCTAAACGATTTAACGGTTGTAGGGCCGCTTCGTCTTGATGAGTTTGATTTTTATCTGCCCCTGAATTTTTACAATAATTATCTATTGCGTGATGGTATAACGGTGTTTCGATAGTGCCTGGACAAACTGCATTAGCACGAATATTAAAGCTTGCGTAATCTAATGCGGTTGTCTTTGCTAATGAGGCTAAGGCCATTTTACTGAGGTTATATGCAAATGAATTATGTTTAGCAATTAATGCTTGGTCTGAAGACATAATAATTATCGCACCGTTTCTTTGTGCTTTCATCGATGGTAGAGCCGCTTTTACTGCTGAGTATGCACCTTTTACATTGATATTAAATACTTTTTCGAACTCTTGCTCTGAAGTGTTTTCTATATTGGCAGAAAAGTGAATGCCTGCATTAGAGACAAGCACATCAATAGGCTGTATTTGTGCAATATCAGAAATAATTTGCGTGACTTGTTGATGGTTAGTTATATCACATGAGCAAAAAGTGCCAAACTCGCTGCGGTTAAGATCTAAATTAAAAACGTGATAATTATTATCCAAAAATAACTTAACAATACTTAAACCTATACCTGAGCTACCGCCGGTAACAATACATGTTTTTTTCATAATTTATAATCTACTGCTTATATTCCATTTGAAAAAGTAGAATATTTTCCTACTCGTTACAGTTAACCTGAATTGAGGTTATTTAGCTAATTCTACCATTACCGCAGTATACATTTTAAGGTTTAAGACAAATTGCTCCATGGTAATAAACTCATGCTCTGAATGTCCGGTGTAATCAGCATCAGGCATAGAGGGGCCAAAGGCAACGGCGTTAGGAAATAAACGAGAATTTGTACCACCACCAATTGAAATAGGCTTGGCGTCTTTTATCCCTGTATATGTTGAAAAAACATTTAGAAGTGTTTCAGTGTGTGGGGCTTTTGATTGAACGAAAGGATCACCAATATAATGATCTAATTCGGTAATATCAGCGAGGTTGTTAAGCTTCCATTTAGCAATCACATCGGTTATTTCACTTCGTAGTTGATGAGCAGATTTCCCTTGCGGGCGGCGAATATTAATGTTTAATTCAATATTATTTTCGTTTTGTATAATTACGGTTGGGGATACCGTCATAGGTCCCATAAAGTCATCGCGATAGGCAATTTTTCCAAACTTTTTACCTTCTAAACCTAGTCCTATATTATCATTAATAAAGTTAACTAACGTGCCTGCGCCGTTATTATCCCAACGTGTATCAGAAAGCAAATCAGCTAGAAACGGAATAGCGTTGACTCCATTTTCTGGTTCTGAGGAATGTGCAGACTTACCTAAGGCTGTGATCGTTAATTGATTACCTTTTAATTCAAAATTAAAATTAATGTGACTATCATAAGTTTTGGCTTTATTCATCAATGTTTCTAGTAAATATAGATCAGCATTTTGAATAACTGCTTTAGCATCTTCTGGTATTTGACTACCAAAGTACCCACCTTCAAAATTACTGATAAACGTATCTAAAGATGAAGATGCTTGCTTATTAAAGGCAAACTTTAACGTTCCATAGCCTTTTTCCGCTGTAACTACAGGATATGAAGCATCAATTGTGATGTTTATCTGCGGTAATTCATTTTGTTTAACGAACTCTTGTAATGGCGCCCAGTCTGATTCTTCTGCCATATATACGTATAATTCTAGACGTTTTTTGAGTGGAATGTGTTTATCTTTGATTGACTTCATTGCATACATTGCTGTTGAAATTGGGCCTTTATCGTCCTCAGTACCTCGAGCAATTAATTTTCCTGGCTCTGAGGTTGTGTCTAATTCATAGGGTGATTTAGCCCATTTACTCGGCGTTGCTGGTTGCACATCGCCATGAGTAATAATTCCAACACGATCTTTACTATGACCTAAACCGATAACTACTAGATATCCGTGATCTGTATAATCTAATCCTAAGATATCAGCTTGTTTTTTGAGTTCAGCTTTAAAGGCAATATGCTCAGGGTTTTCAGTTGCAGCGACTCCGTCTTTCGCTACTGTATTGTACTTAACTAATTCGGCTAAACTATTGACCATAGATTGAGTATAGGTAGTTACTGCGTATTCAGCTGTTTGGTCAGCAAGCTTACTTACGGTTTTAGCTAAAGAAACATTTGATATTGTTAGAGCTAAGATAGTTAGTAATATAGAGAGATAAGAAAATTTTTTAATCACTATGGTGTCCTGAAAAGCACTAGATTATATATAGAGCGTTAGACTATACATTAGTTCATCTTTAAGTAAATAACACCTTTACAATTACCATATAGTTTGATGGAAAGTTGCTAATTATACTCAAAATAGGTATGAGCTATATCGTTCAATCTCTTTCATTTTAAGTGAAATAACGGTAAATTGCTTTGCCAATATTAACAACCATTTGATAAGTAGATCTATGAGCCAATTAATTATACGCCCAGCAACTGAAGATGATTGTGACACTATTTTATACTTTATTCGTGAGCTTGCGATTTATGAAAAAGCAGAAAATGAAGTGTTAGCGACAACGGAAACTATTAAAGACAGTATGTTTGCTGAGCATAGCGGTGTTTATGGTTTAATTTGTGAATTAGAAGGTAAAGCTATTGGTTTTTCTGTTTATTTTTATAACTACTCTACTTGGTTGGCTAAGCCTGGATTGTATTTAGAAGATTTATATGTCTCTCTAGAGCATCGAGGTAAAGGGGCAGGTATTGCATTACTGAAACATTTAGCCAAGATTGCCGTTGATAAAGGTTGTGGTCGTTTTGAGTGGAGTTGTTTAGATTGGAATACTCCGTCAAGAGAGTTTTATGAATCATTAGGTGCAGAGCCACAAAATGAATGGATTGGTTATAGGATGTCAGGCGATACCTTAATAGACTTCGCTAAAAAGTGTTAATTATAAGTTCAAGGTGTTTTGAACTGTAGAGTATTATGTAGGTAATTCTGCGTATCTCAGATTAGTGTCTATACTTTCACTTAGTATATAAGTAACGATAAGTGAAAGAATTATATGGCTAATAAAGAAGTAAATATTCTATCGCAAGCAGACCTTGATGACCTATTACGTATTAATGAGTTTATTGAACAAAGTGATGGAAACTCTTTGGTTAGTGAATTGAAGCGAGCTATTCTTGATTCAGGAAAACTTGAATTGGCACAATGGCAATCGCTTAGGGATCATATACGAGAAATTGAAGAGCTTATTCCTCATATTGATTTAATTATTAAGCTGAAAAAAGACAGTAAATAAGGCTGTAGTCAAAGACGTTCTTACGTATAATCTATTTATAAAAGTTACGGCTTAATAAAAAGAGGTTAAGCATGAGAGTTTGTGGTGTAGAGTTGAAAGGTAATGATGCAATTATTTGTGTTATGACACGAGAAAATGGATTGTATGACATTCCTCATATCCGTGTGCCTAAAATTAGTATTAATGATGCTGGTGATGCGGAGCAAATGAAAAAGTTTCAATTCACTTTTGCTAAATTTTTAAGTGACTATAAAATTGAGCATGTTGTTATTAAAGGCAGAGCATTAAAAGGAAAGTTTTCTGGTGGACCTGTTGGTTTCAAACTAGAAGCAGCTATTCAATTAATTGAAGATATTACAGTGGATATAGTGTCAAGCACATATATCAAATCAGCTTGGAATAAAACACAGGTCAATATTGACTTTCGTGATACAGGGTTAAAAAAGTTTCAGGAAGAAGCATTTTCTACTGCTTTTGCATTTTTAGAAACTAAATAATTAATATTTAACTATCTTATTCGTTTCTTACTTAAGGAGCGATATAGTTAAATTTGAAATGTTGTTTTTTGAGTTTAGTAATTACCCCATCGTTCAATAATTCTTGATAAGCGCGCTGATATTTTTTAACAAGATCAGCGTCACTATCTTTATTAAATGCAATATATAGCCCATCTCCCCAATTTGAAATAGGGACAAGTTTGATTATATCATCTATTGATCTTCCTGCTTCGGTTACTAAATTAGCGATAGTCACTTCGCTACCAAATAATAGATCTATGCGATGCGAAAATAACATGTTGACCACTTGCTTTTCATTACTTACACGCATTAAATTGGTGTAACCTCTAGCGGTAAGCGTTTTATCTTCATAAGAGTTTGAAATAACAGCAGTGATAAGTCTTTTTGTGGCTTTTTCTGATTTGATATGTGTAGCTACATTACTTCTTAAGGCATAAAAATTGTGGATATTCTCATCAAGTTTTCCTACCCATTTGAAGTGTTTTTCTCTTTGCTTCGACCTGTAAAGAGAAAAAATCAATGTATTTTTATTTTCTTTAACGCCTCTATATGCTCGCTCCCAAGGCAGTAATTCGAAATTAACGGTATCATTTACTTTATTGGCTAATGTTTTAACAACTGCGGTAGAAAAACCGGTCAGTTTGTTATCTTCATCAAGTATTTGATAAGGCGTAAGCAATTCGGTATATGCAGTAATTTCTTGTGCGTTTGCCATACCAGAAAGAGAAAAAATTGAACCTAAGAGTAGCCATTTCAAGTAATTCATTTTGCTTAATAAAATCGTCCATAAATAAGTGATAAATTAATTATAGTGAATAAAAATTAAATATCACTATTAAATACACAAATAAAATAGGCGCTTATATTTTTAGTAGAATCTGAATAAATATTACATCTAATCTGTTGAATATAAGCGCTGTAGTTAATTACTCTTATGATTAAACGCTAAAGTCCTAATGTTTTTTTACCTTGTTCAAAAGTAATATCAACAGGAATATTTGCTAGTGATAATTTGTTTAAATCCTGAGTTAATGTTTCACCGATAAAACCGCTATCATTAACTAAATTATCAACGCCTTGATAATCACCATTGCCTTGAAGTTCTAATATTAGTGCTGAAAGTGAATCAATTGCTTCACTCATTTTTTCCATATTAACGCTATATAAGCCTTCTTCATTGCGATCAAAAGCTTTATGTTTGGCGAAATAATTAAAGCGAACCATATTAGCTTTACCATGAGCCGAGCTTGCGCCAAATCGAACAGAGCGGAATATACCAGCCAAGAAGGTTGTATAGTAGTCCGCAAGTACACCTTCTTCAATTGCTCCTTTTTCAAGTAACTGACGTATCATGTATAAGCCTAAAATATCAGCCTTCCCTTCTTCTAGTGCTGAGGCATGTTCTTTAAGAGCTTGGCGAACAGTACCTTTATCATTTATGGTGTTTTTAATGCCTAAACCATGAGCGACTTCATGAAACATAGTGTTAGCAAAAAAAGCATTAAACGTTACATTTTTTCGCTGCTCAGGTACTATTAATTCTTGCGCTATCGGTACAAGGATTGCGTCATATTTTGCCCGCATTGCATTTTTTAGCTGTAAACGGCGAGTGCCTTTTTCGAGTTGAACAGTTTCATCGTTAGGTAAATTTATTGCAATAGTTTTGCTACCTGCATTGGAGTGTCCAGCATAGTAAATAACATCATATGCATTTAAATCAGCATCAGAACCGGGAGTTTCAGTTTTATATTTCTTATGAACAGGTAAACCTTTTTGTAATTCAGGCAAAAAGGCGGCATATTTTGCTAACTTTTCACTCCATGAAAGATCTTTAACTAATACATAAGATTCAAAAGCAGTACGATAACCAAATAATTGATCCTCATAAGTCTCTATTGGACCGATAACAACATCAATAGGATTGTTTTTCATGTCCATCCAAGCAAAGTCTGAAGCTTGATATTCATCTGTACGAAGTGCCTGAGCCCGCATTTTTAAATAATTAGCAAACTCTTTATCTTTTGCTAATGTCGATGCTTTTTCGAGTATTACTGCTGCTCTGTTTAATTCTTCACTATAAGCTTCAGAATATGCGATAGAGGTTAGTTCCCCTTGTTCATTACGTTTGATTAAAGAATATAAGCCTTTTTTATCTTCAAGATTACTTGCTTCTAATTCTGCTTTAGTCATATCCGTTGGATAAAATTGAGCGCCAGGTTGCTTTGGGGCGTAGCCAGTTAAAAAGGTTTTATCACCATCTAATCTATCCCAAGGACCATAATTAATTGTGGTGAATTTACGCACTTTTTCATCGGTTATACTTGCAAGGAAAGCCTCTTTGTTGTCACCATAGGCTTGCTTCCAAAAAAGCTCATCCATGATGTCAGATGCTTCTATCAATAAACCTAACATTTGCTTTTGTTCTTTTGTAAGGTGGCTTAAATCAGCAGTAAGCTCAATCGTTTGATAAATATCTAAACGATCTTTATATTCGGGTATAAGCGTTGGTTTTACATTTTCAGTCGTTGTTGGTGCGTCAGTACAGCCGCTGATAGTGGAAGTAGCAAATAGTAATGCTATTGCAAGTGTTGTAATTTTCATTGTGCTAGCCTTATTTTTATTGTCGGCTAGAGACTAAAAAAAATTGAGTAAGAAGACAAGGGGCGAGATAAAATAAAGGCAATAAATAGTTATTTAGTGTATTTTTGATATAAAAAAACCGGCGTAAGCCGGTTTTTTAAATTAAGTTTACACTAATTAAAGCGCTTTGATCGCCGCGTTTAAACGACTTTTACTACGAGCAGCTTTATTCTTGTGAATAAGGCCTTTAACAGCATAGCGATCAAGGATTGGTGTAGCAGCAGCAAATTCTTTTGTTGCAACTTCTTTGTCACCGGCTTCAATGGCAGCGATTACTTTCTTTAATAAAGTGCGCATCATTGAACGACGACTTGCATTATGTTGACGGCGTTTTTCTGATTGAACCGCACGTTTCTTAGCTTGCTTTGAGTTAGCCAAGGTGAACTCCTAAAATGATTAAATATAGCTTAAATTTAAGGCGACGAAATATGCCTTTTTTTACCGACTTTGTCAAATCTTTTAGCGGTTTTATTTAAAAAATATCGCGGATCAAATTGTCAGTGGCAATATGATACAGATTATTGCCGGGCATTTATACCATTGAGGTGAAATAAGCGAGTAATGGCTTGTTTAAATTATGAGGATAGCATCATAATACGGCTATCCTTTATAGCTATTAATTTTAGCGTTGATTGTAAATATCGTGTTTTTGATTTTTCAGATTTATTAAAGAGGTTATCCGTTGAGTAGAAAGTTAGTAAAATCTGGCATTATTGTAAGTGTAATGACGTTAATATCTCGAGTTTTAGGTTTAGTTAGAGATGTGGTTATTGCTAGCTTTATTGGCGCAAGTGCTGCGGCTGATGTCTTCTTTTTTGCAAATAAAATTCCTAATTTTTTAAGACGGTTATTTGGTGAAGGTGCATTCGCACAAGCATTTGTACCGGTTCTTTCAGAGTATCATGAAAAAGATATTGCACAAGGTGATGACAGCAATACGCATACTAAGCAACTAATAGCCCAAGTATCAGGTACTTTGGGTGTCATTGTTACTATTGTTACATTCGTAGGTGTAATAGCTTCCCCGATATTGGTGGCTTTATTTGGCTTTGGCTGGTTTTTAGACTGGTTTAATGGTGGGGAAACGGCAGATAAGTTTACGTTGGCCTCAGCGCTTTTGAAAATTACTTTTCCTTATTTATGGTTTATCACATTAACGGCTTTAGCGGGCGCTGTGCTAAATACTTTGGGTAAGTTCGCTGTAGCTGCATTTACACCCGTTCTACTGAATGTCTGTATTATTAGTATAGCTTTGGTTGGTCACTCTTGGTTTGAAGAACCACAATATGCTTTAGCTTGGGGAGTGTTTCTTGGAGGGGTTGTTCAGTTTTTATTTCAAATTCCTTTTTTGATCCGTGCTGGGGTTTTAGTAAAACCTCTATGGGCGTGGAACGCTCCTGGGGTAATTAAAGTAAGAAAGTTGATCATACCTGCATTGTTTGGAGTGTCAGTTACACAGATAAATTTATTATTAGATACGTTAATTGCGAGTTTTTTAATTACTGGCTCAATCAGTTGGTTATATTATGCTGATCGTTTATTAGAGTTTCCTTTAGGACTTTTTGGAATTGGTATCGCTACTGTTATTTTACCCAGTTTAGCTCGTCTTCATGCAACTAAAAATACCAGTGAGTTTACCCAAACACTTGATTGGGGAATTAGGGTTATTAACGTATTTGGTTGGCCGGCACTTGCTGGACTCATGGTGTTAGCACAACCGATTATTATGGTGTTATTTATGCGAGGTGAATTTACTTCATATGAAGTAACTCAAGTTTCATTTGCTTTATTTGCGTATTTATCAGGCTTATTAAGCTTTATGTTTATTAAAATTTTAGCTCCAGGTTATTATGCAAGACAAGACACAAAAACACCTGTAAAAATTGCGATTAAAGCGATGGTGGCTAATATGGCGTTTAATCTAATGCTTGCGCCATTTTTAGGGTATGTTGGTTTAGCATTAGCGACATCAATGTCAGCAACTCTTAATGCGTATTTACTCTATCATGGACTAAAAACTAACAGTATCTTTCAATTGTCTAAGAAAACTAAAGTGTTTATTGTCAAAATAGTATTAGCTGCAGGCCTCATGGCTGCAATTGTTTATTGGTTATCACCAGAGTTTAATGTTTGGTTGCAACTAACTGTTTTAGAACAACTTATTAAGCTTTTTTATTGTATACTTGCAGGTGTGGTGAGCTATTTTATTGGCTTAATACTTCTTGGCGTGCGTTTTCAAGATTTTAAAGTTACTTAATAGAGCTAAATTATTTCGAACAAATTGCGTTCAAGGGCTGAATCTTATTAACGACTAAGCTATAATTCGTCGATTTTTTTATAATACTATTGCTAGTGTTGAATGTAATAGTGGGGTTTTAAAGGTTATTTAGCTAAATGCAGTTAATCCGTGGCATACATAATATCGAGTTAAAAACGCAATTTTCTCGTCAAGGGTGTGTGTTAACTATTGGTAACTTTGATGGTGTTCATTTAGGTCACGGGCGCGTTATAGAAGCATTAGTCTCACAAGCACAAAAGAAAGGTGTTGCCTCGGCGGTCATGGTGTTCGAACCTCAGCCTCAAGAGTTATTTTCACCTAGTACAGCACCGGCAAGGCTAACACGGTTGCGTGATAAATATGTATTGTTAAAACGTTTAGGCGTTGATTATTTAATTTGTGTTAATTTTAATCGTAAATTTGCTAATTTGACGGCTACTGATTTTGTTGAACAATTATTGGTTAACAAACTTAATATTAAGCATTTAATTATTGGTGACGATTTTCATTTTGGTAAAAATCGCTTAGGCAATTTTTCTATGCTTCAAAATGCAGGTAAAGAATTTAATTTTAGCGTGTCTGATACTGCAAGCTATAAACTAGAAGATTGTAGGATCAGTAGTACTGAAATTCGCAAAGCATTAGTTAGAGGTGATTTAGCAGAGGCTGAAAAAATGTTAGGACGTCCTTACGCAATAATAGGTCGTGTCTTCCATGGTGATAAACGTGGCCGTGAGTTAGGATTTCCAACAGCGAATATTTTACTTAAACGTAGAGTTTCTCCTGTATCTGGTGTTTATGTTGTCAAAGTTAACACCCCAAAAGTCCAATATAGTGGTGTTGCTAATATTGGAAAACGCCCGACAATAGATGGTGTTAGACAGCAATTAGAGGTTCATATATTTGATTTTAATCAATCAATATATGGCGAAATTATCGAAGTTCAATTGTTGCGTAAGCTTCGCGACGAAATAAAATTTGCGTCAATAACTGAGCTAACAGAACAAATAGCAATTGACTGTAATAATGCTCGTAACGTACTTTTGAGCATAACTGAAAACCAACCACATTAATTATAACGGATATGAATTTAAATGAGTGATTATAAACATACCCTGAATTTGCCAGATACTGCGTTTCCAATGAAAGGAAATATGGCAAATCGTGAACCGCAAATGCTAAAAGATTGGGCAAGTAAAGATCTGTACGGCAAAATTCGCGCAGCTAAAAAGGGTAAAAAATCGTTTATTTTGCACGACGGGCCTCCGTATGCAAATGGTAATATTCACTTAGGTCATGCTGTTAACAAAATTTTAAAAGATATTATCGTAAAATCAAAAACGCTTTCAGATTTTGACTCACCTTATGTACCTGGCTGGGATTGTCATGGTTTACCGATTGAATTAATGGTAGAAAAAAAGGTTGGCAAACCTGGGCATAAAGTTTCTGCAGCTGAGTTTCGTCAAAAATGTCGTGACTACGCTGCAAAGCAAGTAGACGGACAACGTGAAGATTTTAAACGTTTAGGGGTTTTCGCTGATTGGAATAAACCTTATCTAACAATGGATTTTGATACTGAAGCAAATATTATCCGTGCGTTGGGTAAAATTGCTGAAAATGGCCATATTCAGCAAGGTTTTAAGCCTGTGCATTGGTGTACAGATTGTGGTTCGGCGTTAGCTGAGGCTGAAGTAGAATATATAGATAAACAGTCTCCAGCAATTGATGTTGCGTTTAAGGCAGCAGACCCTGCAATTTGTGAAGTTTTTTCTCATCCTGAAGGTCATGTTGGTGAAGGTGACATATCAACAGTTATTTGGACAACAACGCCATGGACATTGCCAGCAAACCGAGCGATATCGGTTCACCCCGAGGTTGAATATAGTTTAGTTCAATGTGAAAACGAACAAGGTAAGTTTCGTTTAATTCTAGCTTCTGATCTAGTTTCCTCTTGTATGGATCGTTTTGGAATTAGTAAATACCACGCACTTGGCTATTGTAAAGGTGCAGATCTTGAACTTAAACGAGTACAACATCCATTTTATGATCTCACCGTTCCATTTATTTGTGGTGAACATGTAACTACTGACTCTGGTACTGGCTGTGTTCATACAGCTGGTGGTCATGGTGTTGACGATTTTTCGGTAAGTAAAAAATATGATCTAGAAATTTACAATCCTGTTGGCGCTAATGGTGTATTTTTAGAAGACACGCCTTTATTTGCTGGTCAGCATGTATTTAAAGCTAATGCCACCATTGTAGAATTATTAAATGAGCGTGGAGCTTTGTTACATCATCATGCGTATGAACATTCATATCCTCATTGTTGGAGACATAAAACGCCTATTATCTTCCGTGCTACACCGCAATGGTTTATTAGTATGGATAATAAAGGGCTGAGACAAGCATCTTTAGACGAAATTAAGAAAACCCAATGGATACCAGACTGGGGGCAAAGCCGTATTGAATCAATGGTTGAAGGTCGTCCCGATTGGTGTATTTCACGTCAGCGTACATGGGGAGTGCCGATCGCACTTTTTATTCACCAAGATACAGGTGCTTTGCATCCTCGTAGTGTTGAGCTCATTGAAGAAATTGCATTACGTGTTGAAAAAACAGGTATTCAAGCGTGGTTTGATCTAGAAGCAAGTGAGTTAATCGGTGATGATGCGAGAGAATATATTAAAGTGCCGGATACTTTAGATGTTTGGTTTGATTCTGGTGTAACGCATTCGACAGTTATTGATGCACGCGATGAATTTTCTACACGCGCTGATTTATATTTAGAAGGTTCGGATCAACATCGTGGTTGGTTTATGTCGTCTATGATGTCATCTGTTGCTATGAATGGTACAGCGCCTTATGCGCAAGTATTAACACACGGCTTTACTGTTGATGTTAAAGGTCACAAAATGTCTAAATCATTAGGCAATGTGGTCACGCCATCTGAAATTACTAATAAGCTTGGAGCTGATATTCTACGTTTATGGGTTGCTTCTGTTAACTATACACAAGAAATCACTGTTTCAGATGAAATATTTAATCGCCAAGCTGATGCATATAGACGAATTCGTAATACATCAAGGTTTTTATTAGCCAATATTAACGGTTTTGTACCATCAGAACACTCAGTTTCACCTGAGAATATGGTTGCATTAGATCGTTGGGTATTAGGTAAAGCGGCACAATTACAAGATGAAATTGTGCAAGCATATGAAAAATATGAATTTCATAATGTCGTTCACAAGTTAATGAACTTTTGTACAACAGAATTAGGCGGTTTTTATTTAGATATAATTAAAGATCGTCAATATACTGCGAAAGATGACAGTGTTGCTCGTCGTTCATGTCAAACGGCTATGTACTTGGTTGCTGAAGCAATGACTCGCTGGATGGCACCTATTTTATCTTTTACCGCACAAGAAATTTGGCAAGCTTTACCTGCACCAGTTAACGGCATTCGTGAAGAGTTTGTATTCACTAACGTTTGGTTTGATGGCTTAGTACATTTGCCTGAAAGCTATGCTTTTAGTAATGATTTTTGGCAAAATATTTTACACGTTCGCGGCGAGGTAAATAAAGCGTTAGAGTTAGCCCGTAAAGAAAAAGTGGTTGGTAAAGGACTTGAAGCTGATGTGACATTATTTGCTAATGAAGCATTAGCAAATAAGTTGAATCAACTAGGTCACGAGTTACGCTTTGTGCTTATTACTTCAGGTGCAACGGTTAATGTTGTTAATGCTGCACCAGAAGATGCATCTGAAACTGAAATTGATGGTTTATGGTTATCTATTGCGGCTTCAACAGGGACTAAATGTGAACGTTGTTGGCATTATACGGATGATGTGGGTAAAGATGAAACACATACTGACTTATGCGGTCGTTGTATTACTAATATTGATGGTAATGGTGAAGTTCGTCAATTTGCGTAACATTAACTAATTAATAATTAGTAACTGTTGGTTTACATGAATTTATTATTAGGTAAATTCATATGAGTGCTCAAGTTATCAATATAATCTTGAGCATTTTTCTTTAAGTCGCGTTATCGTTTCAAAATGGTTAATGTTGTTATGAATGTAATGAAAAATAGTACAAGTTTACGTTGGTTATGGATCACTTTTGTATTCTTAGTAATAGATCAAGTCACCAAGCAATGGGTAGCCAATTCATTTGATTTATATGAATCAGTTAATGTATTGCCATTTTTTAATATTACCTACGTCCATAATCTTGGTGCTGCTTTTAGTTTTCTAGCTGATCAAGGGGGATGGCAGCGCTGGTTTTTTACTATAATAGCATTTATCGCTAGTATTGTTTTCGGTGTATGGCTTAAACGCACGCCAGCGACTCAACCGCTATTAGCGATTGCTTTAGCGTGTATGTTAAGTGGCGCTCTTGGTAATTTAATTGATAGGTTGCTTTTTGGTTATGTTATAGATTTTCTTGATTTTTATATTGGTAGTAATCATTGGCCGGCATTTAATGTGGCTGATTCTATGATTTTTATTGGCGCTGCGTTAATGATAATTGATTCTTTTAAACAAGAAAAAATCAAAAAAATTTCACCAGAGAATAAAAACTCTTAGGTTACACCTAATCAGCAATACGAAAGAAATTAAGTGAAAGAAATAATGAGTAAACAAATACAAAATGATTCACAAATTATTGTTCATATTACTATGAAGTTAGCAGATGGTTCTGCTGCCGACAGTACCAAAGTCAATAATAAGCCCGCCAAAATTATTATGGGCGATAATAGTATTTCTCCCGCATTTGAAAAAGAACTACTTGGATTATCTGTTGGAGATAGTAAAGAGTTTACCCTTGAAGCTGTAGATGCTTTTGGTGAATCTAATCCTGATAACTTACATTATGTCGAAAGCAGTAAGTTTTCAGCCGAAACTCCTGCGAAAGTTGGCAGTATTATCACCTTTACTCAACCAGGTGGTATCGAGCTACCTGGTATGATTAAAGAAGTGTCAGGTGATTCAGTTACTGTTGACTTTAATCACCCGCTAGCAGGGCAAGCGGTAACTTTTATTATTGATGTTATAGATATTTTACCGGAGTAAAAACTGTGGACATTATTCTAGCTAATCCAAGAGGTTTTTGTGCAGGTGTGGACAGAGCAATAAGTATTGTTGATCGTGCACTCGATCTTTTTGATGCGCCTATCTATGTTCGTCATGAGGTTGTACACAATAAATTTGTTGTTAATGGATTAAAAAAACGTGGCGCAGTTTTTGTTGATGAGCTTCATGAAGTACCCGATGATAGTACGGTAATATTTTCAGCACATGGTGTTTCGAAAGCTGTTCGTAATGAAGCGAAGAGCCGTGGTTTAAAAGTCTTTGATGCAACGTGTCCATTAGTAACTAAAGTGCATATGGAAGTATCTCGAGCCAGTCGAAAAAATGTTGAGTGTGTGCTTATTGGCCACGCTGGGCATCCTGAAGTTGAAGGTACTATGGGACAATATGAAAGTAAAGATGGAGGTATTTATTTAGTTGAGTCTGCAGCTGATGTTGCTAATTTAACCGTTAAAAATCCCCAACATCTATATTTTTGTAGCCAAACAACACTCTCAGTTGATGATACTAGTGATGTTATTGATGCCTTAATTGCTAAATTTCCAGCAATTGAAGGACCACGTAAAGATGATATTTGTTATGCAACACAAAATAGACAAGACGCTGTGCGTTCAATAGCGAGTCAAGTAGATATGTTATTAGTTGTTGGCGCTAAAAATAGTTCAAACTCTAATCGACTACGTGAACTTGCTGAAAAAATAGGTACAAGAGCTTACCTTATTGACACTGCCGATAATATTGAACCATCTTGGTTAAATGGAGTAACTAAAATAGGAGTTACTGCAGGCGCCTCTGCCCCAGACATACTGGTTAGACAAGTGATTGATGCATTAAAACTTTCGGGGGGTCAAGAAGTTATCGAATACCCGGGACGAGAAGAAAATACAGTGTTTGCAGTACCCATAGAATTACGCTAATCTTACTTTAGGTTAAAATATGCGCAAAAACTAATCACAGTAATAAAATATTGCCAGTATTTTTAAAGTAAGTTACATTCAAGCGAATAATAACTGTGCATCAATCAATAGGATGATTATTCGCTATATGGAAATAGGTATGGGTTAATGCGGTTCACGTTAGTGATTTTTAACACATATGTTCGACAACTTTCGACATTTTTATTTTTTAAAGTGTCCTTTTCTTATGCCTGTTTTTGGGCTTTTTCATCTTTTGATTTTTTCTATAAAACTTGTTGTATCTCTGTACTCAAACGTAGTGTTTTATCAACTCAAGAGGCTATCAATGTATCACCATAAAAAATTACAACAACGTGGTATGACATTTATTGAAGTGTTAATTGCATTAGTGTTAATTGTTACTGGTATTTTAGGTGCGGTAGCTATGCAGGCTACCGCTAAAAAAGGGAGCTTTGATGCAATGCAGCGCGCGCTTGCTTCAGCATTAGCGCAAGATATTATTGAGCGAATGCGAAGTAATGATGCAAGTGGATTAGCTAATTATGCAGGTACTGATTATGGTGCCGCGCTTGATGCAGTACCCGCAAGTCGTTGTAATAATCCGGCGGCTGTTTGCACACCAACAGCTATGGTTACCAATGATCGTTATGAGTGGGAACTTGCTTTAATGGGGGCCGATGTTTTGAATGGAACAAAAAAAGTGGGTGGTTTAACCGGTGCTAGAGGCTGTATAACGGTAACTAATATTAATGAAGTATCAGTCACTATTAGTTGGCAAGGACGAACTGGCATTACCGACAGCAGTACTGGCACTTGTGGCGCTTCTGGTGATAAACGTCGCCAAATTACTATTGGGGCATTTATTTTTTAAAATGAAAAAACAATTAGGTTACACCATCATTGAAATATTTATCGCACTGGCCATTGGCTTGGTGCTTTTTGCAGGTGTGTTAAGTATTTTTGTTGGCATGAAAACAACATCTGTTGAAACTTCAAGTTATGGAGAGCTTCAAGAGAATGGCCGTTTCGCGTTAAGTATCTTAAGTGAAGATTTGCAAAAAGCTGATTTTTGGGGAGATTATACTGGGACCCTGAGTCGAAGTGCTTTTGTAGCTGTCCCTGGAGCACCTGCTCCTGACTGTGTGGGCGAAGGGCTAAATAATGCCACTTTTCCTACTGCGTTAGGGCATTTTAGAACAACGTGGGGGAAAACTGCGACAACAGCCGCTAATATGGGGTGTATTACTGATGCTGTTATTGGTTCAGATATACTCCAAATTAAAAGAGTGATGGGAAATGCTATTGATACCACTGTAGCTGGTGCGCTTACGAACAACAATTTCTATATGGTAACAAATACCAGTGGTGGGCAAATTTTTACGGGCGCAGCATTACCAGTAGTTGATAATAGTAGAGTATGGGAATATCAACACCATGTTTACTATGTAAAAACAGAAGGCAGTAATAATGTACCTGTATTAATGCAGGGTCGTTTAACGACGAGTATGAGTTTTGATCCTTTAATTGATGGGATTGAAATGATCCGTTTTATGTATGGGGTCGATACTGACGATGATGGTATCGTTAACGCCTATATTTCAGCTGATGATATGACAGATGATCTTTGGGATAGAGGAAGTAATAGCCGCATTATCGCTGCCAAGATATATGTATTAGCTCGCAGTGTGAAGATTGATAACAAGTACGATAATAAAAATACTTATCAACTTGGTGATTTAGCAGTTACTTTTGATGATAATTATCGTCGGTTATTATTCTCGAGTACCGTAAGTTTATTTAATGCGCGTGTTGATAGTTGGTAATAAAATTTTTTATCTTGTTTCGATGTAATTAAATAGTGATAGGTTTTTTATGAAAAAGTTGTATTTATCGAAAGCAAATAGTCAATTGAATAATAGCAAACATCAGCAGGGTGTTGTTCTGATCGTTTCACTTGTCTTTCTTATTGCGTTGACCGCTGTTGCCGTAGCGTTGATGCAAAATTCATCGAGTGATGTACGTATGTCAGGCGCGAGTGAAGAAAAAGCTATCGCGACTCAACAAGCTATTAGCGTTAACGATGAAGTTATTGCCGACCAATTATCTGGCGCTGCGGGGACAAATAGTTTTGCTTTTCCATTGGTGAGGTTTCCAATCACAGGCTTAGAAAATAATTTATCTGCCACGTTAAAGCCAAATACAGTGGCGTTGATAGATATTGCGAATAACGCGTTAAAATTAGAAGGGGATTGCCCACATTCGCGTAACGCCTCTTCTACCAGTGTATTTAGTTGTAATGTATTAAGAACACAAGTTATTAAAACGTATGGCCGAAAAAATGTAAGTGGCGTACAAACTAATCGAATTATTGTAAATTCTGGTGTAGCGCAAGAGTTATTACGTTAAATAACGAGTATATTGTGTAAGAATTTTGAGGAACTTTATATGAAAAAGTTAATATTGATAGGTGCTTTAACCTTAGTCTCTTATTTTGCTTATAGCGAAGATATTGAATTATATATAAGTGACACAGCAAAACAGTCAGGAAAGCGACCTCAAGTTCTGATTATATTCGATAACTCTGGCAGTATGGGAACAGATGAATGGGTTAAGCCAAGTTATAACCCTAAAACCAATTACCCAGGAATTGGCGGAGATAACTCAGCTAAAAATACACGTATTTATTATACTAAAGGCGGGCTATCAGGAACTTCCTTACCTATACCTAACGCTAGCAGTGAACCTCGACACTTTTCTTTCGACATCAATAGTTGCGCCTCGGCACGTGAAATTTTAGCAAAAACTGGTTTTTATACGGGACGAATCCGAGAATATACCATTAAAGGGAACTCTGGTGCATGGGAAGAAATCCCTGATACGACAGGTGTCAATATTAAAGCTATCGATTGTCAAGATGATGTAAACAAAGTCCCGGAAACTTTTTCCCCATCAGTTGATTCAAGCATCAACAAAGGCGATGACCTTATAAATGGTGGAACTATGGCTAATGGTTACCCTGTCAATGGTAAGGGGACTAAGCAAAACCCTATATATTATGGAACATTGGCTGAATCTGAAGCCAGTGTGAGTTGGTCTGGCGAGCTGGTGACTCTTTATACCGACAATTTCTTGCGTTGGAATCATAATACTTCGATGAGCAATGTTAAAAAAGAAAGAATAGACATCGCAAAAGAGAGTATTGTTAATGTAATTAATGCTGCTCCAGCTGTTGATTTTGGTTTGCAAATTTTTAATTATAATTTAGGCAATAAAAATAATAGCGCCAATGGTGGGCGAATTGTTGCAGGTATTAAGCAAATGACTGCAACAAATAAAAGTAACTTAATTGATATTATCGAGGATGATTTAAGAGCATTAACCAATACCCCTTTATGCGAAACATTATATGAAGCATCCCGTTATTTTGCCGGTCAATCTGTTTATTATGGTAATGATAGTAATCAAGTAAATTATAACTATGCTAATACTCCTCCTAGAGATACTTCGATAGAAGTTAGTAATGTCTATCAGTCACCTTTTGGCGGATGTCATAGTAAAGCTTATGTTATATTAATTACTGATGGAGAGCCTACACAGGATAACCATGCTGATAGTTTAGTTAATAATTTACAAGAAGTGATAGATAATGGCGATGGTACGACGACAACTAATAAGTTTGACGGCTCTAAATATAGTGGTAATTATTTAGCTGCATTAGCGGGTTGGATGAGAAACCATGATGTAAATGCGACTATCCCAAATAAACAGACAATTGATACTTTCCCGATTGGTTTTAGTGATGGAGCAAACTCTGCAGAGCCATTACTAAAAGAAACGGCAAAATTAGGTAATCAAAAAGGCCTTTACTTTAAAGCGACTGATAGTACTCAGCTTACCGCAGCTTTATTAAACATACTTGAAAATTTAGAGCCGAGTAATGAGAGTTTAACCTCTGCATCAGTAGCCGCTAATAATTTTGACCGCACTGAAACACTTAACTCTGTTTATTATGCCATGTTTGATCCGCAACATGGGCCACGCTGGCAAGGGAATCTTAAAAAATACAAAGTTTTCGATGATGTACAAAAAGGTGCTAATGGTGTTGCTGCAATAGATGATACCACCGGGTACTTTTCAAGTTATGTTCGTAGCTATTGGACGCCTGCCAATGCATCCCCTGATGGTGCTATTGTTGAAGAAGGCGGGGTAGCTGAAATGCTGCGCAACAAAACGAATCGCACTATTTATAGTGATATTGGTACAGGCAATAAACTGGCACTATTAACTTCTGCTACAGCCAAGACATCATTTGGTTCTAATGCTGCGTTAGCTACTGCTTTAGATGTGGCTAATAATCAATCTGATATTGATGACATGCTTAACTGGGCTAAAGGTATTGATGTTGACGATGAAGATGAAGATAACAGTACTACGGATATTCGTTACGATGTTTTTGGTGATCCATTACATTCTAAACCCTTAGTGGTTAATTATGGTAATGATGTTATTCGCATCGTGATTGGTACTAATGCAGGTATGTTGCATATGTTTGAAGATGTCAATGATACAATTGATGAACTTTGGTCTTTTATGCCTAAAGAATTTTTTGGTAATATCAAGCCATTGCGAGATAACTTTAGTACTGCAGATAAAGTCTATGGTATTGATGGGCGTATAAGTTCACATGTTCAAGACCACAATGGTGATGGTATTATAAATGGTACCGACAAAGTTTGGATATTTTTTGGTTTACGTCGAGGCGGGAGTTCTTATTATGCCATTGATATTAGTACAACGACACCGAAACTCCTTTGGCATATAGATAGTTCAACCCCCGGTTTTAGTGAGCTTGGCCAGTCTTGGTCGCAACCCGTTATTACTTATTCAAAAGTAAATGCCTCGGCAACTGTCGCTAAGCCTGTTGTTATTTTTGGTGGTGGTTATGATATTAATAAAGACCAAGCCGGTGTTGGTACTGATGATTCTGTCGGGCGTGCTATCTATATGGTTGATGCAGAAACCGGCGCATTAAAATGGAGTTTAGCACCTTCAGGCGGTATTACCGAATTTGCAGGAATAACTGATAGTATTCCTTCTAACGTTGCACATCTTGATAGTAATGGTGATGGTTTAACTGATCGTTTATATGTAGGAGATACTGGAGGGAATTTGTGGCGTGTCGATATGCCTGATGCGAATCCGAAAGATTCAACTCATCCTTGGACCGTTTTTAAATTAGCTTCTGTAGCAGGTACAACTAATGCAGAAGATAGACGTTTCTTTTATGAACCTTCTATTGTTCGTGCTTTTATAACCGAAACAATTCAAACTGATATTATTGATAACGGTGTTACCAAAACAGTAATAAGGCAGCAAGAAACACCTTACGATGCATTATTAATTGGTAGTGGGGATAGATCAAACCCGTTAGGTACAGATACCCAAGATACTTTTTTCATGATTAAAGATGAAAATATTTTCACTCGTTCATATTCATCTACAACAACGCCAGCAACACCGAGTACAATTGTTCATACAAATTCAAGTAGTGATTTATATGATTTAACTACGAGTGTATTTGATGATGCTTCATTATCAGATGCTGATCGTCAAAAAGAAGCCGTTAAACTTAGCGAGAAAAAGGGATGGTTTATCAATTTAGATAAATCTACCGGTGAAAAAAATACTTCATCTGCAAATGTGATCAATAATGTTGTGTATTTTACCTCTTATACACCTCCAGATAATGTGGTACTAGCCTGTGAAGTGCCAGGTGGTGAAAGTCGCTTATATGCTGTAGATTTAGCGCAAGGTAGACAAATTTATAAATGGGAAAATGACGGTGTCATTGATGAGAAAGATCGCAGTATTATCATAGATCAGTCATTTTTAGATAGTCCTACACTTATCGTTGTACCTAATGATGATGGGAACCCTAATACCGTTGATGAAGCGGTGGGAAATATTATTACAGGTCGTCAAATTATCCCCGTAGGCTTTACATTAAGTACAAATAGAACGCATTTATATATTCAAGAGGATCAATAATGCAAAAAACTAATCATTATAATGGCTTTACATTGATTGAATTAATGATCACTGTGGCTATTATCGGTATTTTAGCAGCGGTTGTTTATCCATCATATACGAGTTTTGTCATGCGATCGGATAGATCTGAAGGGCAACGAGAGTTAGTGCGTTTAGCTAACCTTCAAGAACAACTCTACACTGACAGCCGTGCTTATACTGAGGATATGAAAGTATTGGGAATGGCCGCTGATCCATATATTACAGAGTCTAAAAAGTATAGTATCGATGCGAAAGTGACAGGTGATACATTTATTTTAACCGCGACAGCAAAAAATTCGCAGACTAAAGATACTGGCTGTACTACATTAACGATTAATGAAGCAGGTTATAAAACACCTGCTGGTACTTGTTGGGAACAATAAGTAGGGAGAATGCAATGAATAGTAAAGTTACTTTGATAGCAATACCTTTTATCTCATTGGCTTGTTTATTTACTACGGGCACGTTGGCACAAGAAATAGCGAAACCAAACATTAAAGTAAAATGCTTTGTAGATTTTTATGGAGGTGGGCAAAGTATTTATACTGCACGTTTAAGTGAAGAGTTATATAGGAGCTTACCTGATTCATTAATCAATGAACGAGTGTACACATTAACCAGAGATAATAAGAAAAAAGTATATGCGGTTAATGAGTGTGTTTTAGATCAAGATAAGTTTAAAAGCGCAATTGCCAATAACTTAGAGAAAACCATGTCAAAGTAATTGATTAAACAAAGTAAAAACATAAGCATAATTGAAAATGGAATATTGATAGTTTCAGTTATGCTTAATTTACTTTTGAATTATATTACTTTGAAACAGACTAACAACTTATTTCATTTCCACTTCTGTCTTCATCTTTATTATCATTATCTATATCTTCACTGGCGTAGGCTCGTCCAGATAATGAGATCTCCACTGCTCTAGATAAATCTGCACGCCCTTGAGGGCAATATTTTATCATTACTGGACCAGCACTGGCTAACTTCCCTGTTGGTGCAAAGACAATATCTGTCTTCGTTGATTTGATTGTTTCACCTGATTTAGCAGCATTTTTAACTTTTATTAAAAATTCACTTGCAGGAACTAGCGTTGACTCAAAGATCTTTGCATTAGCTAGTGTATTAGCTTCGTTTGTAAAAACGCTTAATGTGTTTTGCCAATTAGTGGTTTGACAGTTTTTCCCTGAAAGAGGGCAAATAGTGACATATTGTCCTGTACTAATAGCTGTATTTCTAGCGGTTAGAATTATTCGATGAATTTCTGATATTTCGCTATCAACCCGTGACTTGATAGTAAACTCATTTAATCCTGGTATTCCTATAGCTAATAGAATGCCCACAATCCCCATGCCTACTATAAGCTCTACTAGTGTAAAGCCTTTAATTAATTGTGATCTAAAAGAATTTGATTGACGATTTAACATAAGAAAAACATGTGGCCTATGACATTCGTTCAATATTTATAACATTTATTAGTATGCGCTGCTAGAATAATTTAATTCATACTGTCTGATATGGTTAGTTGCATTTAATTGCTTTTCCTGAGCGTGTAACATCATGGCCTTTCTTCTGATTAAATTCAGATTTGTATGTTCTACCTGAAACCGCGACTGTCACAGCCCTTGATTTTTTTAAATGACCTTTAGGGCAATAACTAAACGTAGCATTTTGGCCCCAGCCTTTTAAGTACCCATCAGGTGCATAAGTTAGCCCTTTTCTGGTGTTACCATACTGTAGCTTATCTCCTTCGACTATCGCCTTTTTATATTGAATTAGTTTTTCTTGTAGCAGAGGTTCATACACTTTATTGTTATTTGCATCAGTAAAGACGGTGAGGGGGAGTTGCCAGTTATTTTCACAAATATTACCTTTAAGAGGACATAAAGTGACGGTTTGGCTGGTATTTAACGCTGTATTCCTTGTTAGGATAAGTAAGCGATTTATATGATTAATTTCATTATCAACACGCATTTTAATCAATAGATCAATCATTGAAGGAATACCTACAGCAGTAAGTATGATTAAAATAGCCGTTGCAATTAATGTTTCAATTAAAGTAAATCCATTACTTTTCATAGTTCACCTCTTTCCATGAGGTTAATTAAATCTAAATAAAGTTATAGAACACTATTTTTATTAGTGCCAATTTATTTTTAAATCGGCACTTTTCATATCGAAGTTTACTTAATCATATAGCGTAGGGATCGGTGCACGCTTGTGCTGAGTTTTTAAATAAATATTTACAATATGCTTCTCTATTTCTTTGCTGACCGGTTTTCCCTCCAAAAAGTCATCTAGTTGATCATAAGTGATACCAAGTGCGTCTTCATCTTTTTTACTTGGTGATAATTCTTCTAAATCAGCTGTTGGCGCTTTATCAATAAGTAAGTGAGGAGCACCTAACTTTTTAGCAAGTTGACGAACTTGACGTTTTGACAAGCCAAATAAAGGAGCAAGATCACAAGCACCATCTCCCCATTTAGTAAAAAAACCAGTGACGTTTTCTGCAGAATGATCTGTGCCTAATACTAGTGCACCAAGGATACCAGCAATATGATATTGCATTACCATACGCGTTCTTGCTTTTACGTTGCCTTTTGAAAAGTCAATTTCAGCTGCATTCGCATTAAGTATTTCAGCACCACTTAAAGCATTTATAACCTCGTTATGTATGCCGTTCGCCCCATGTTCGATATTTGTACTTATACTATGTGTGGGTTTAATAAATGATAATGCTAATTGAGCGTCGTCTTCATCTGCTTGTATATCATATGGTAGTCGTACAGCGATAAATTGAAAGTTATCTTGGTGCTCTTTATTTAATTCATCTACGGCTAATTGTGCTAATCGCCCACAGGTTGTAGAGTCAACTCCGCCACTAATTCCTAATACTAAGTTTTTTAATCCAGAATTAACTAATGTACTTTTGATAAAGCTAATGCGACGGTTTATTTCAAACTCAGTATTTATTTTCGGTAATACTTGCATTTCTTTGATAATGCTATGCGGATCCATGAACTTCCTCGAATTTTACTTTAGACATTAACCTAGAATTTAGAGTATAGATTCTAGAACATTTAATAAGTGTACCAAACAATAATTATCTTGTGATCGACTTTATGCAAAATTCAATTTTTAGTTTTTTAGTACTTATGTGTACAATGGTTGATAATCTATTAGGTTGTGGCGTTTATCTTTGCATAGAAAAATCAGTAAAGTGCAAAGTAATATCGTTGTTTTGGACATTACAAAGGCTGAGTATGAAAAAAATTGAAGCAATTATTAAACCGTTTAAATTAGATGATGTAAGAGAAAACCTCGGTGAAATAGGGGTAAATGGTATGACGGTTTCAGAAGTTAAAGGTTTTGGTCGCCAAAAAGGGCATACTGAGCTCTACCGTGGTGCAGAGTACATGGTTGATTTTTTACCTAAAGCAAAAATTGAAATAGTAGTGGCAGATGAAGATGTTGAACGTTGTGTCGATGCAATTATGAATACTGCGAAAACAGGTAAGATTGGAGACGGTAAAATTTTTGTGACAAACGTTGAACGTATTATCAGAATTCGTACCGGTGAAGAAGATAACGAGGCTATTTAAAGTTATATAATCCATTAAAAAGGATGCTATTTGCATCCTTTTTTATTCAACTTATCGTTAACTAGTTAGCAACTTTATCATTGTCAGGGTAATTCGCTGCTAATACTTGCATTGCATTATTACGAAGATCTGTTAACCCCATTTTTTCGTAACATTCAATCATTATTTCTAAGGCTTCTTCAACTTGACTTGTTTGTGAGTAGACTTCAACTATATAACGACCTCGATTCGCTGCAGACGCATATGACTCTCTTTCTATATAAAAGCGAGCAACGCTAAGTTCATACTCAGCTAAACGAGACTTGATTGCTATCATTCGTTTTCTTGAATCGGCAGCATATTTACTTTGTGGGTAATTTGTAACTATCGTTTTTAAATCTTTAAAGGCTTCTCTAGAGGCGCTAGGGTCACGATCTGAGCGATCAATTCCAGCCAGATCTTGAAATAAGTTACTTTCAGTCGATAAATTTATCAATGCACGCATGTAATATACATAATCAACGTTTACATGTGCGGGGTTTAACCGAAGAAACCTATCTGTTAGTGCAATTCCTTGAGCGGCATCACCACTCTTATAATATGCATAGATTAAATCTAATTGTACCTGGTGACTAATAGGCCCATATGGAAATCGTGAGTCGATTGCAGATAAAATTTGAATAGCCTTTTGAAATAAGCCATTGTCCAATGCTTCGCGCGCGTCGGTAAATAATGCTTGAGCTGACTTGTCTGGCACCTTGTCCACTTCATTATCGCTAGAAGATGAACAGCCTGCTATTGCTAGTAAAAATACTATAAATAGGGTTCTAAATGTCAATTTTTCCATAGACTTAATTATCACTACTCTGTTTTTAATTAAAATTAAACTACTGCTGATCATATTTACTTAATGTAATTGAATGAGCAAAAGGGTAAAATAAGTTTTGCATTCTAACCTAGCAATCAAACCTTGCACAGTGCTAATTCACAGAGATTTTAATGGCTGAGAAAATTCAACACCAAGAAATAGTTCCAGATTCATGCTTAGGTAAGCGTTTCGACCAGACTTTGGCTGAAATGTTCCCTGATTATTCACGTTCTCGTTTAAAAGAATGGATACTCGCTGGCAATGTGTCAGTTAATGGTAATGTTCTAACTGTACCTAGAGAAAAAATGTACGGCGGTGAACAAATAGAAATTAATAGCGAAATTGAAGCTGAAGTCCGTTTTATTCCCCAAAACATCTCATTAAATATTGTTTACGAAGATGATGATATTTTGGTTATTAATAAGCCGGCAGGGCTTGTTGTACATCCTGGTGCCGGAAATCCTGATGGAACAATATTAAATGCTTTACTACATCATTGTCCGCAAGTTGATGTAGTGCCCAGAGCAGGTATTGTGCATCGACTAGATAAAGATACAACGGGGTTAATGGTTGTTGCAAAAACAATTGCTGCACAAACTAACTTAGTTGAGTCATTGCAAGCACGAGAAATTACCCGAGAATATGAGGCTATCGCTTGTGGTGTTATGACTGCTGGTGGTGTTGTTGATGAACCGATAGGACGCCATTCAACTAAGCGCACCCATATGGCGGTTACAATGATGGGACGCCCGTCAGTAACTCATTATCGTGTTATGGAAAAGTTTCGTTTACATACTCGTTTACGATTACGCTTAGAAACTGGCCGAACTCATCAAATTCGTGTTCATATGGCGCATATTACTCACCCACTTGTTGGTGATCCTGTATATGGTGGACGTCCAAGGCCTCCTCGAAATGCAACACCAGAGTTACGAGAAGTGTTAAAAGACTTTAAACGTCAAGCATTACATGCTGCAATGTTATCGCTATTTCACCCTATTACAGGTGAAGAAATGACATGGCATGCAGAAATTCCGAAAGATATGGTAAATTTGACTAATACTTTAAGAGAAGATACTAAGCTAAATGGTGAAGATAACTACTGAGCAACCCGTTGAAAATATTGAACTGTTTGTCAATAATGTACAGGCGCTTCAATCAACGCAATCGGGGACATGTCAGACAGCAAGTATTTCCTCTAATTTCGGTCGCTTTAATTTAGGTCTTCATGTGGGAGATGACGAAAGTACCGTATTGGCTAACCGTCATTATTTACAGCGCTTTCTTCCTAAAGGCTGCGAAGTACAGTGGCTTGAACAAGTACATGGTAACGATGTTCTTAATATAGAGAATGTAATTTTTCCATACCCATCAGCAGATGCAATTATTACACGTACCCCTAATATAGCTTTGGCAATAATGACTGCAGATTGTTTACCTATTTTATTGTCTAATAAAAATGGCGATGAAGTTGCTGCACTTCATTGTGGTTGGCGTTCAATAGTGAGTAATATTATTGGTGCAACATTAAATAAAATGATATGTAAGCCAGAAGAAGTTATTGCTTGGCTAGGACCTTGTATTAGTCAGCAATATTTTGAAGTTGGAGAAGATGTTAGGCAGGCTTTTATAAAACTTCACCCTCAATTAACTTTATTTTTTGCTAAAAATAAAGTCGCTAAATATCAAGCAAATTTATCGGGCATAGCTAAATATTTATTAGAATTATCTGGTGTTACCATTGTTATTGACAGTCAGCAATGTACTTATGCAAACCAGGATAAATATTATTCATATCGTCGTAACAATATTACTGGGAGAATGGCGTCAGTAATTTGCATTAAAAGTTAATAAATGCCGATATTAGAACTTGATTTAGATCAAGTTACTATAATAAAAGCATTGAAAGTTATCCACATAACCCCATTTATTAATTAAAGGGTGAGTATGTCTGCAAAACTGTAGACGAGTATGACTTTAGGAGTTAACTATGCGTTTAGATCGTTTTACCCAATCATTTCAAGTAGCAATATCTGATGCACAATCTATAGCATTAGGTAAAGACCATCAATTTATTGAACCTGCACATTTGATGCTAGCGTTATTAAATCAAAGTAATGGTAGTATTCTCCCGTTACTAAAAAGCGCGGGGATTGATGTTTTTACGTTGCGCTCTCAAGTTGAAAATATACTATCAAATCTGGCTCAAGTTAGTGGCGCAGGTGGAGAAGTACAACTGTCAGCTGCCTCAGGTAGTTTGTTAAATTTATGTGATAAATATGCCCAAAAATTGGGAGATAAGTTTATCTCATCGGAAGTTTTTATTTTGGCCGCTCTAGAAGACAAAGGGCAGCTAGGACAAACATTAAAGTCATTAGGTGCGAGCGAACAGCGGATACAAGACGCAATTTTACATGTTCGTGGTGGTGAAAATGTTAATGATCCTAATGCCGAAGAGTCACGTCAGGCGCTAGATAAATATACGGTAGATTTAACTGAACGTGCCGAGCAAGGTAAATTAGATCCTGTAATCGGTCGAGATGATGAGATCAGGCGTACAATTCAGGTTCTTCAACGTCGCACTAAAAATAATCCTGTATTAATTGGGCAACCAGGTGTTGGAAAAACAGCTATTGTTGAAGGGTTAGCACAGCGTATTGTCGATCACGAAGTACCAGAAGGATTGAAAAACAAACGTGTATTATCATTAGATATGGGAGCGCTTGTTGCTGGTGCTAAATATAGAGGGGAGTTTGAAGAGCGCTTAAAAGCAGTATTAAATGAATTGTCCAAACTAGAAGGGCAAGTCATTTTATTCATTGATGAATTACACACTATGGTTGGTGCTGGTAAAGGTGACGGGGCAATGGATGCTGGGAATATGTTAAAGCCAGCACTTGCTCGTGGTGACTTACATTGTGTTGGCGCAACGACACTTGATGAATATCGTCAGTATATAGAAAAAGACGCTGCTCTTGAACGTCGTTTTCAAAAAGTATTAGTTGAAGAGCCTTCAGTTGAAGATACTATTGCCATTCTTCGTGGATTAAAAGAACGTTATGAGCTTCATCATAAAGTAGATATTACTGACCCTGCAATAGTAGCGGCTGCTACGCTATCGCATCGATATGTTAGTGATAGACAATTACCTGATAAAGCAATTGATTTAATTGATGAGGCTGCATCAAGTATTCGCTTACAAATGGATTCTAAGCCAGAAGATCTTGATAAGTTAGAGCGTAAAATTGTTCAATTAAAACTAGAGCAGAAAGCTTTAGCGGGTGAATCTGATGATTCATCTATTAAACGTTTGTCGCTTATCAATGAACAACTAACTGATTTTGAAAGCCGTTATGATGAATTGGAGGAAGTTTGGACTTCAGAGAAAGCTGCTATTCATGGCACTCAAGCAATAAAGTCTGAATTAGAGCAAGCAAGAATTGAGCTAGATTCAGCTCGAAGAGCAGGTGATCTTAATCATATGGCTGAACTGCAATACAGTCGAATTCCTGCTTTAGAAAAGCAACTTGACCTTGCGAGTCAAGCAGAAATGCAAGAAATGACTTTGTTACGAAATAAAGTTAGTGAAGTTGAAATTGCGGACGTTTTGAGCAGGGCAACAGGGATCCCAGTGGCTAAAATGTTAGAAGAGGAGTGTGATAAATTACTCTCAATGGAAAATAACTTGCATCAGCGAGTTATAGGGCAATCAGAAGCGGTTGTTTCCGTTTCTAATGCTATTAGACGTTCTCGGGCTGGTTTAGCAGATCCAAACCAGCCTATAGGCTCTTTCTTATTTCTTGGCCCTACAGGTGTAGGTAAAACAGAATTAACGAAAGCCTTGGCGCATTTTCTATTTGACAGTGAAGATGCCTTAATCCGCGTTGATATGTCTGAGTTTATGGAAAAACACTCGGTTGCTCGACTTGTAGGAGCGCCTCCTGGCTATGTTGGTTATGAAGAGGGTGGATACTTAACAGAAGCTGTTCGAAGAAAGCCGTATTCTGTCATTTTACTCGATGAAATTGAGAAAGCGCATCCTGATGTTTTTAATATTTTATTACAAGTGCTTGATGATGGACGGTTAACCGATGGACAAGGCCGTACAGTGGATTTTAGAAATACTGTTGTCATTATGACTTCTAATATAGGGTCAGATATTATTCAAGCATTTGGTGATAATGAACGTTATCAAGAAATGAAAACTCAAGTTATGGCTGAAATCAGTCAACACTTCAAGCCCGAATTCATTAATAGAATAGATGAATCAGTAGTATTTCATCCATTACTACAAGAACAAATCTCACTTATTGCTTCTATACAATTAAATGAACTAGCTAAACGTTTAGAAGAAAGAGATATTGGATTTGAAGTATCTGATGAAGCACTTACATTGATTTCTGACGCGGGATTTGATCCTCTATTTGGTGCAAGACCTTTAAAAAGGTCAATACAACAACTAATAGAAAATCCTTTAGCGCAGTGCATTCTATCCGGAGAGTTTAAAGCTGGAGATACAATCCATGTACTCGTTAATGATCAAACGTTAACTTTTAGTAAAAAATAATTTGGTAAGGTGTTTATTGTCGAGTTCAACCTCGACAATAAACTTCCACTTGTTTTTCATTAATTTCAATTTGCTGCTGCTTTTGCGTTTCATTAAGCACTTTTAACTCACCAGACTCATCTTTATATTGAATTTTATCGTAAGTTTTTAAAGTTTGAACATTGGCTTTAGCTTCTTCGCATTTATCTTTAGAACCTTCAATTGCTAATGCATTTTCAACTGAAGCGACAGGTTTAGCCTTTTCAATGGGAATACTGTGGGTAGGGGCTGACATAGATAATTCTGTATAATCGTCATGTTCGGGTTGTTGTTGACTAAAGTGAACTACATTGTTGTTATCTACCCAACGATATATGGTGACATTTGTCGCTGAACTAAAAAATGCAACACTAGTAAGTAACATACCTATACATTTTATTTTCATATCCCTACCTATTCGACGATTGATAAATACATTAAGCCAAGCTTTATTAATATGGATTAATAGATTGTGTTATATCAATTAAGGAAAAAGTTTACAAACTTTTAAAAAGAAGACTTACTAAGAATTAGTAAATATATCTGCCTTCGTTAATGCTTTTATGTTAAATTAATCATTAGGTTTAATCATTTGTGTGTTAAAAAATTTCTTTATGTCAGATAAAAGTAACAATAATACTTCCCCAACAAGAGGGATATATTTATTACCTAATTTATTAACAACGGCTGGCTTGTTTTCAGGTTTTTTTGCCGTTGTATCTTCAATGAATGGTCATTTTGCTAATGCAGCCATTGCAATATTTGTCGCTATGATTTTTGATGGATTAGATGGGCGAGTAGCTCGTATGACAAATACTCAAAGCGAATTTGGTGCTGAATATGACAGTATGGCTGACATGGTTTCTTTTGGTATCGCGCCAGGTTTAGTTGCTTATAATTGGGCGCTTTCCGGAATGGGGAAATTTGGTTGGTTGGCTGCATTTGTCTTTGTTGCAGCAGCTGCACTACGATTGGCAAGGTTTAATACACAGGTTGGTGTTGCTGACAAACGATATTTTCAAGGATTAGCAAGTCCGGCAGCCGCAGGTGTAATTGCAAGCCTTGTGTGGGTGGGAACTGAATACGAACTAAATGGCCAAGATTTTGGTTTAGTGTTAGGAGTTATAACGATAGTTTCAGGACTCCTAATGGTGAGTAATTTTAGATATAACAGCTTTAAAGACGTAGACTGGAAAGGCAAGGTTAACTTTATTGTCGTGCTACTTATTGTATTAGTCTTTGTTATTGTAGCAGCTAGTCCAGCTGAGTTGTTATCAGTAATCTTCGTATTATATGCAAGCTCAGGGCCTTTCACTACGATTCGTTCAGTTAAAAAATTAAAATTAGAGCATGTCGTTGGTGATGATAATGATTCAGATTTTCCTTCAGAAAAAAAACAAAATGAAACCGATACCGATGTAACAGGTCAAGAAGAGAATAAAACCTAAAAATGGTATATAACTTCAATTACACTTAAAGAGCGCAATGGCGCTCTTTTTGTTTAATCCGTTGGCAAAAATGGATCTTTTGTACTATTTTTATACATTCAGATGTAATGTATACAAAAAAGTTAAATTAACTGTTGACGCGGCGCTAAAAATCTCTAAAATGCGCTCCACTTCTTCAGGGAGACCTGAGAAGCNGAGGCAAGGCCTAGAGCGATAAGGTTAAACGAATGCGATTTAACTTTTCTTCTACTTCACGTAAGTCGAAGATTTTCTTTAACAATTAGTTATCATGCAATTTGTGTGGACACTCACATTGAAGTTGATTTTACCAGCTACTTAGGTAGCAAAAACAGCGCAATGAAGACGTCGCACAAATTAAGTATTGTTTATATGTTTAATATGAATGGTACGTTTTATGTAGTTATTCACTTCGGTGGATAACACGACAGAATTCATTGAGCAGCGAGCCTTTACTTAGGTAGAGGAGCGCACAAACGATTTTTTAATTGAAGAGTTTGATCATGGCTCAGATTGAACGCTGGCGGCAGGCTTAACACATGCAAGTCGAGC
>NZ_BNAH01000001.1 GCF_014653195.1 Thalassotalea profundi | reverse complement strand
GAAGAAGTGGAGCGCATTTTAGAGATTTTTAGCGCCGCGTCAACAGTTAATTTAACTTTTTTATTTATTTGAGTTTGTTTGTTCATTTAGCAATCACATTATTTAATAAACGGGTACGCTTGCGTAATATTATCGACTCGATGTGCTATTATTTGCTTAGTATCATCATACTGACTAGCAACTAACACTCTATTATGAATACCAGCAGCCTCAGCCGCTTGCATATCTGAAACTTTATCACCAATAAAGATACTGTTCGCTAGTTCTATATCATGATCTGTTGCCGCTAGGTTAATCATCCCAGGTTTCGGCTTGCGACAACTACAATCTTGTAAGTAATCACCAATCCCTTTCGTTGGATGATGGGGACAATAATAAACATCTTTAATAGACACATTGTTTTTATTAAATTGTTTTATCATCCAAAGTGTTAATTGTTCAAACTGTTCAGTAGTATATTTACCACGTCCAATACCTGATTGATTGGTAATAACAACGATAATATAGCCTTTACTCATAGCATATTGACAAAGCTTAAAAATTCCATCGACAAATTCAAAGTTTTCACTTTTATATACATAGCCGTGATCTATATTAATAATTCCGTCGCGATCCAAAAATAATGCTTTTGTCATAAATAATCTATTTTAGTTTTTAATGTTTTATTGTTAACAAGGTAGTGAGTTTGATTAAAAAGCGAGTAATTCTCGCTTTTTAATCATATTGTTTTGTAATTACATACAAAGGCCACCATCTATTTCCACTACCCTGCCAGTGAAAAATTCATTTTCAAAAATATATTTTACCGTATGTGCTATTTCATCTGCTTCACCTAAACGACCAACAGGTTTCATTTTTTCTAACCTATCTCGCATTTCAGGTTTCATTGCATCTGTCATTGCTGTACGAATAACACCAGGGGCAATTGCACCAACTCGAATACCATGGCGACCTAATTCTCTTGCCCAAGTTACTGTCATAGCTACAACGCCCGCCTTTGATGCGGCATAATTAGTTTGCCCCATATTACCGCCACGGGCAATTGACGACATATTAATGATTACACCCTTTTTGCCGCTTTCGATCATATGAACAGCAGCTTCTCGACCACACAAGAATACCCCAGTTAAATTAACATCAATAACCGATTGAAATTGATCGAGCGACATTTTGTTGCTGACTACACCGTCTTTTGCTTTTACAAACATACCATCACGCAAAATGCCAGCATTGTTAATTAGGCCATCGATGCCATTAAAGTCACTAGTAATTTGAGAAAATGTTGTTTCAACTTCATTTTCATTGGTTACATTCGCTAAGTAGTACTTTGCACTAGAACCTGCTTGCTCAACTAGGGCTACGGTTTCTTTTAATGATTCTTCATTTAAATCAATTAATGCTAATTTAGCCCCATTGTGCGCTAAGTTAAGTGCCATTGAGCGACCAAGCCCTTGACCGCCCCCCGTTATAACAATAACTTTATCATTTAAGTTCATGCGTTTTCCTTTATATTCTTTTGAAATTATTTTAATTTAATTTAACTAATTAGACTAAAAAACCATTCAACTTCTGTCAGGTCTACCTCATCAATTTGACTATATTTCCACTGAGGTTGCTTATCTTTATCAACAAGTAAGGCTCGTACGCCTTCAACAAACTCGGTATGTTGACAACAACGTGATGACAAATTCAATTCCTGTTCAAAACACTCTTGCAGTGATAAACCTGTACATTTATTTAGTTGATGATAGATGAGGTGCAAGCTCAGTGGGCTGCCATGTTTTATTTTTTGTTGTGCTTTGTTAAACCAAACCGAATCAATATTTTTACTAATAATATCATGATATATAGTCTCAATATCATTCGCCGAAGTTGTTTTATCGATAGTTGCTAAATGCTCAGAAATATTTGAATGTTGTTCTTCAAACTTAGTCTCATAAGTATTGAGTAATTGAGATAGTAAATGATGATTTTCTTCATTATTTTTCTGCCAATCCACTGTATTCAAAGCGGTTAAAATTAATTGTTTATCTGTAGATTTAACTTGATGATTGGCTAATTTAATTATTTTCGCGTCAGCACCATTAAAAGTCATTCCTGTTAGACCGAGGAAAAGCCCTACTCCTTTAGGCATTTGATTTAAAAACCAGCTTGCCCCAACATCAGGGTATAAACCGATAGTTACTTCAGGCATTGCCATTAAGGTTTTTTCAGTAACTACTTTATGGCTTGCTCCTGCCATTAAGCCTATACCACCACCCATTACATAGCCATCAGCCCAAACTAAAATAGGTTTTGTCGACTGATGAATAAGTAAATCTAGTTGATATTCTTTAGTAAAATATTCAACCCCAGCAAAAGCTTTAATTTCGCTATCGCTAAGCTTTTGGTTTGCGGAAACTTTTTGTGCTGCAAGAATTTCATGATAAATGCTGACAACATCGCCACCAGCACAAAAAGCTTTATCCCCTGTACCTGACAATACAATGACTGAAATATTCTGATCATTTTGCCAATGTGTAACTTGTTCAATGAGTAATTCAACCATTGCTAAGTTAAGTGCATTTAAAGATTTTGGTGAATTTAATTGTGCTATACCAATTTTTTTACCATTAGTTGATATCTCTTCTGAGAAAAGAACTTGGGCTTGCTGCATTTTATATTAACCTACTTGCTATTATTAGTTGCATGATACTTATAGATTTTCATTAATTTCTACAACAGTTCGACCTGTTACATTACCATCGATATAAGCGTCAAAAGCACTTGGCAATTCACTAAATGTAATTGTCGTTGGCGCAATAAAATGAAGCTTCGTGGGTTTTAAATCAGTCGCTAAACGTTTCCACGCTTGTTGTCTTACTGACAAAGGCATTTCAACTGAATTAATTCCTAATAAACTTACACCGCGCAAGATAAAAGGCATCACCGTTGAATCAAACTTAATTCCTCCAGCGAGCCCTATTGATGCAATATTTCCCCAAATACTAGTGGTACGTATTAACCATGCTAATGTTTCACCACCGAGATTATCAATCGCACCGCCCCACTGCATACTTTCAAGGGGTTTGCTACCCATCTCAATATTATGTCGGTTAATAAGCTTACTTGCCCCAAGCGAAGTTAAATAATCGGCTTGTTCTGTTTTTCCGGTAAAGGCGACAACCTCATAACCAATATTAGACAACATGTTTATAGCAAAACTACCAACACCACCCGTAGCTCCTGTGACTAGAATAGGACCTCGTTCAGGTATTTGTCCATTATCTTCCATTCTTTGAATGGCAAGTGCTGCAGTATAACCCGCTGTTCCTAATGCCATAGCATCTCGTAATGAAAGTCCTTTAGGTAGAGGAACAACTGAATCAGCTTTGACTCTTGCATATTCAGTATACCCCCCGTCATACAACTCAGACAATTGTGCACCACAAACTAACACTTTATCACCCGTTTTGAATCGACCATCAATAGAGCTAACAACAATGCCAGACAAATCAATACCACCAACAAGTGGAAAAGTGCGTAATATTCTCCCCTTTCCAGTAGCAGCTAATGCATCTTTATAATTAATGTCAGAATAGGCAACTTTAATCACCACTTCACCATCAGTTAAATCATCTAGTGTTATTTGTTCAAAACCACTATGAATTTGTTTATCTTCAAGTTGATGAATTCTAAATGCGTTAAACTTTTCTGGAATGATCATCTTCGTTACTCTATTTAATCAAAGGAGTTTAAGCCTAATAAATGGATAAATAATCTTCTATTAGACAATAGTGTTATCACGCCGAAGAAATATTAATAAATAACAATGACTTCAACGTGACAAGACGCAAATCTCTACATATTGCGTCGATACTGACCACCCGCTTCAAATAATGAATTAACAATTTGACCTAATGAGCACACTTTACAAGCCTCCATCATCAGTTCGAATATATTTTCATGTTTTATTGCGGCATCTTGTAAACGTTTAAGTAGCGCTTGAGCTTCAGCATCATTAGCTTTATTTAGGCTCGCTAACATTTTGATTTGATAATTTTTTTCTTCTTCTGTTGCACGGATAACTTCATCAGGTATTACCGTTGGAGATCCTTTTGAACTTAAGAAAGTATTAACACCAATAATTGGATACTCCCCCGAATGTTTTAAATGCTCGTAATGTAGACTTTCTTCTTGAATTTTGCCTCGTTGATACATAGTTTCCATTGCGCCTAATACACCACCACGTTCATTAATACGATCAAATTCGGTGAGTACAGCCTCTTCTACAAGATCAGTTAATTCTTCGATAATAAACGCACCTTGAATTGGGTTTTCATTTTTAGATAAACCAAGTTCACGGTTAATAATTAACTGAATAGCCATGGCTCGGCGTACACTATCTTCTGTTGGCGTTGTAATAGCTTCATCATAAGCATTAGTATGTAAAGAGTTACAATTGTCATTAATCGCATAAAGAGCTTGTAAAGTAGTACGAATATCATTGAAATCAATTTCTTGCGCATGTAATGAGCGTCCTGATGTTTGAATATGATACTTAAGCATTTGCGCGCGTGGGTTGGCGTTATATTTATTTCGCATAGCCTTTGACCAAATTCGACGAGCAACTCGCCCTATAACCGCATATTCAGGATCAATACCATTTGAGAAGAAAAACGATAAGTTAGGACCAAATTCATTAATGTCCATACCACGGCTTAAGTAATATTCAACAAAAGTAAAACCATTGGCTAATGTTAATGCTAATTGAGTAATAGGATTAGCACCTGCCTCTGCTATATGATAACCAGAGATAGAAACTGAATAGAAATTTCGTACGCCTTTTTCGATGAAGTATTCTTGAACATCACCCATTAATCGCAAAGCGAATTCTGTCGAGAAAATACAGGTATTTTGCGCTTGATCTTCTTTAAGAATATCCGCTTGAACTGTACCACGCACTAGAGTTAACGTTTTCGCTTTTATTTCTTCGTACACGTTTGGCGGTAATACTTGATCACCCGTTACCCCTAATAACATTAAGCCTAAGCCATCGTTACCTTCAGGTAATTCGCCTTGATATGTTGGGCGTTCACAACCTTTATCCTTATAAATTTTAGCAATAGTGGCTGCGACTTCTTTTTCTAAACCATTTTCAATAATAAAACGCTCACATTGTTGATCAATTGCGGCATTCAAGAAAAATCCCAAGAGCATTGGTGCAGGGCCATTTATGGTCATTGATACAGATGTCATGTGGTGAGCTAAATCGAAGCCTGAATACAGTTTTTTCGCATCATCTAAACAACAAATAGACACGCCGGCATTACCTATTTTTCCATAAATATCAGGGCGAATAGCAGGATCATTACCATAGAGTGTTACCGAGTCAAACGCTGTAGACAAGCGTTTAGCTGGCATACCTTTAGACACATAATGAAAACGACGGTTAGTGCGCTCAGGACCACCTTCGCCGGCAAACATACGTGTTGGATCTTCACCTTCACGTTTAAATGGAAATAAACCTGCAGTAAATGGAAACTCACCTGGAACGTTCTCTTGTAAGTTCCATTTTAGTATGTCGCCCCAACCTTGATACTTAGGCATACTTATTTTTGGAATACTAACATCAGACAATGATTTAGAGTGGGTTTCAATTGAAAGTTCTTTATCACGCACTTTAAATTTAAACTCAGGATCTTTGTAACGTTGTACTTTAGCTTCCCATTCTTCAATTAATAATTTATTTTTTGGATCAAGATCTAATTCAACTTGCGCATATAACGCTTCAAGTTGAGTAACGAGACCATTAGAAACGTCTGTACCAGTTTCTTTAGCCGTTTCAATGGCCTTGTGAATACCGTAAAGCTTCTGTGCAACGTTCGCTTGTTTCTCTACCCAAGCATCGTAATTGCGATTATTTTCTGAAATTTCTGACAAATAACGAATACGACTGCCAGGTATTACGCTACTTTTATTGGCAAGGGTTCCATCAATAGATAAAACATCGCCCACCACTAAGCCAGATTTAGTATTCAATGCGGTGATCACCGCATTATAAAGCTCGGTCATGCCACGGTCGTTAAACTGTGAGGCGATGGTGCCATAAACGGGTACTTCATCATCACCTGCTTCAAACATACCACGATTGCGTTTATATTGTTTTTTTACATCACGTAATGCGTCTAATGCACCACGCTTATCAAATTTATTTAATGCAATAATATCTGCAAAATCTAGCATATCGATTTTTTCGAGCTGAGTAGCTGCACCGTATTCTGGCGTCATTACATATAAAGAAACATCTGAATGTTCTTCAATTTCGGTATCTGATTGACCAATGCCTGAGGTTTCTAAAATAATTAAATCAAAATCAGTCGCTTTTAAAATATCTAACGCATCATGAACATAAACTGATAAAGCTAAATTTGATTGGCGGGTGGCTAACGAACGCATATAAACACGCTCATTGTTAACTGCATTCATACGAATACGATCACCTAATAATGCCCCGCCAGTTTTACGCTTAGATGGATCTACAGAAACAATGGCAATTTTGCTATCTTGTGTTGCCATTAAAAATCGACGAATTAACTCATCAACTAACGATGATTTACCTGCTCCACCAGTACCGGTAATACCTAGCACTGGTGTTTTACTTGCTGATGCAATTTTACGAATTTTCTCCAACGCCTCTTTATTTTCATCAGGCGCATTTTCGGCGGCCGAGATGAGTCTAGCAATAGATTGCTTCTTAATGTCTAAAGAAACGTCTTTATTTAAATTTGCAACATCATCTTTTTGAACATTAGTACCTGTTTTAAAGTCACAACGCTCTAGCATGTCATCAATCATGCCTAATAGACCTAATTCACGACCATCGTCTGGCGAGTAAATACGGGTGATGCCATAATCTTGCAGCATTTTAATTTCTTCAGGCAAAATTACACCGCCACCGCCACCTACAATACGAATATGTTCACAACCTCGTTCCTTAAGCAAGTCATACATATACTTAAAGTATTCATTATGACCACCTTGATAAGATGTCATTGCAATAGCATTAGCATCTTCTTGTATAGCGGTATTAACTACCTCTTCGACACTACGGTCATGACCTAAATGTATAACTTCCGCACCACTAGATTGTAAAATGCGGCGCATAATGTTAATTGCGGCATCGTGACCGTCAAATAATGATGCAGCGGTAACAATGCGAATTTTATTTTTTAACTGGTATCGTTGTGTCGTCATATTGAGCACTCTTTTATAAAACTACAGGAATAGAAAGTAACGCTGAGTATTCCAATAAAGTTAACTTATTAAATAAAGCGCGATGCTTTTAGTGTAGTCTTGTTGCAAATTAATTCTATGATTTAAATTAAAGCATACCGTATCAATCAATAAAATTGATTTTATTGTCAATTTGATGGACTATATTGTTATTTTAATCATATACAAACAATATAAGATGTCATTAAATAATTTTGATCACAATAAATTAAGTTCATCATCAAATATCACTCAAGACATCCGACTTGTTATACCCTTATTTTTATTGAACAAACTTAAAAAACATCCGCTAACACAAGGTACTTACCCAGTATCTTTAGGTAAAATTACACATCAAAATAATTTCCAAATTAATCATGATAATACAGAGCATCATTGCCTAATATATTGTCAATCTGGTAGAGGAATATTAGAACATAGAAATAAAATACGAGACGTTAATCGAGGCGATCTTGTTATTTACTCGCCTAGGCAATCATTTTTATTTTCAACACAACCTGGACACAATAATGCTTTTTTCTGGGTAAACTTTAGCGGAAAACTTGCTGATGATTTTGCTGAACGTTTATTAATGAAAATGGACGATGGCCTAGCCAATGTAGGTATTCTCTCAAATATTATTAACGACTTTGACAGCTTACTGGCATTAGGAAGCAGAGGGTATACTGCAACCAATGTAATTCACGCCGTACATGTCCTACAACAAGCGTTAAGCTTTCTGGCATTGCAGTTACGTTTAACCGCATTTAATAACAGTTCAACCTTTGATATAGATGACATTGAAACGTTAATGCGCAACAATTTACATCAAGAATTAAGTCTTGATACACTTGCCCATTACAGCCAATTATCTAAATTTCATTTTGCTAAAAAGTTTAAAGAGCTCACTGATACAGCCCCTATTCAACATTTTATTAATATGAAAATGCAACAAGCATGCTTAGAACTTGATAATAGCGATAAAACAATTAAAACAATTGCCGAGTCGCTTGGTTATAATGACCCTTATTATTTTTCTCGCTTGTTTAAAAAAATCGTCGGTATGTCGCCAAAACAATATAGAGATTCACGACATAGTTAGTGTTTTGCTATTATAAAGTGCAGTAAATAGAGCATATTAAGCTTCAACTTTCACTCTAAGTTAGTTCTAGCATTATTATAGTTTGAATATTTTTAGCATTAATTGGGAGAGTCAATGAGTACTGCAATTCTATTAGGCACATCAAGACAACATGGAAATACTCATCAACTTATTAATTTATATCTAAAATATAGAGATGCTGATGTATTTAACTTAATGGACTACTCCATTTCCGTTTATGACTATGAACACAATAATAAAGAGGATGATTTTTTAAAGTTGACCAAGCAACTCCTTAAATATGATCATATAATTTTTGCAACACCTGTTTATTGGTATTCAATGAGTGCTTCGATGAAAATATTTTTTGATCGTTTGTCTGATTTACTCACCATAGAAAAGAAATTAGGTAAACAATTACGTGATAAATCATGTTCAGTATTGGCTACAGGTGTTGATAGTGAGCCACCCGATTGTTTTGAGCAGCCATTTATCTTAACAGCTAAATACCTTGGAATGAATTATGAAAATATGCTCTATTGCGCATGTAATGATAATTTTAACATGAATGAACATTTGAGTTTATTATTAAGTTTTATTAATAAAAGTACAAAATAGGCGACTAAATTTCGACTAAGTCTTTTTGCTTAGCGATCAAGTTAAGTGCCTTTTGAAGTTTAGTACTTAGATAAGAAAACAACAAAGTATTGTTTATTACTAATAATTCTTGTTCTGTTTCAGTCAAAGCAACAATACAATCAAGTTGTAAGCTGTCAGCGACTTGATAACAAATAACATCATCAGCAAAAGGATAAGACTGGGTGTTACTTTGCCCTGTATTTTGCTCGGTATAAACTGAAAAGTCAGAAGGTGTTTCAAGTAAAAATCGGATTATTAAAATAGCCTCTTCATCGCCATACCAGCCGGCCGTCATCGTTTGGAAATTAAACTGAGCTTCTAATTTATTGCATGCTCCCGCTAACAAGTTAAATTTTTTGGATAACTCATCACTAGGAATTATTGAAATAGGCAGCAAGTCTGACATCGACATGTTTAGTATTTTACGCTCAAATTATATAATCACTTTATCTTATCTGGTTCAATTTTCAACTGGATAATAATCAGGTTATTTCCTTGAATGACCAACGACTTATTTATACTTGATGTCCATTGAAACAGCTCCCCTGGCGTGATAGCTAATTGCGACTTTCCTGTGTTTGCCTGAGAGTTTATCTGAATATAAGCATCACCTTCTACATTATAAATAAACACTAGATCAGGCGTTTCAATCGTCATAGTGTCTAATCTAGTCTGTGAATTTGATCGTACCTTTAATTGAGAATAATTTGAAGAAACCGCGATAATATCTACCTTGCTTTTTACAACCTCTTTATTAGTAATAATGTTAAAGTCAGTTATATCACCATCAAGCAATTTACCATAAGTTGCATTACCACCATCAAATTCTGCCATGTCTAGTCTATGCTCAAGTTTATCATCAGCTATTTGAGTTACTGAATTCGAATGCTTATGAATTAAATGAATACCATTGCCTTTAATTAACACTAACTGACGTTTATACCCTTTAAAATTAGAAAAAATACCATCTTGTGACACTTTAGCCATACTTAAACGCCAATCGAATTCAGTTAATGTACCACCTTTATTGATCGCTAATTCAGTGGTTTCACCTAAACCATTTTTCCATGGCGTAGTAATAAATTGTTCAGGCTTTTTAATGCTATACATTACGTTCTTCCATTTAAAGAAAAAATTATATTATTAATAAAAAAGCCGTTACAGCATTGCAGCAACGGCTTTTGACATACGAATAATGTAATATTTACAGCATTTCTACCGCAATCGCTGTTGCTTCACCACCACCGATACATAATGAAGCTACACCTTTGCTTAAACCTTTATTTTTTAAGGCATGAATTAAGGTTACCATGATACGTGCGCCACTTGCGCCTAATGGATGGCCTAACGCACAGGCACCGCCATTAACGTTAACCTTTTCCACATCTAACGATAATTCTTTAATGGCTAACATAGTCACCATAGCGAAGGCTTCGTTAATTTCCCATAAATCAACGTCTGATGTTGTCCAATTTGCTTTAGCTAATACTTTTTGCATTGCGCCAACAGGTGCTACGGTAAACTCAGCGGGTTTTTGTGCGTGCATTGCATGAGCAACTACTTTACATAGTGGCGTTAAACCACGCTTTTGTGCTTCAGATTGCTTCATCATGATCAATGCTGCTGCACCATCTGAAATAGAACTTGAATTTGCTGCGGTAATCGTACCGTCTTTTTTAAACGCTGCACGTAACGAAGGAATTTTATCTGGACGAGCATTACCTGGTTGTTCATCAGTATCAACAACAAGGTCTCCTTTGCGGGATTTAACCGTCACTGGTGAAATTTCATTTTTAAAAGCACCATTGTCTATCGCGTTATTCGCCCGTGATAACGAACGAATAGCATATTCATCCATGTCTTCGCGAGTAAAGCCAGCTCCATCAGCAGTTTCTTGAGCAAAACAGCCCATCGCAATACCATCGTAAGCATTTTCTAACCCGTCAGTCATCATATGATCAAGTACTTGACCATGACCCATTTTAATGCCTGAACGACCTGAAGGTAATAAATGCGGTGCATTAGTCATACTTTCCATACCGCCAGCAATTGCCACATCAATAGAGCCTGCCATAAGCGCATCATGCGCTTGCATTGCCGCTTTCATACCTGAACCACAGACTTTATTGATAGTAGTACAAGTAGTTGATAAGGCTAAATCTGCTTCTAAAGCCGCTTGTCGTGCCGGTGCTTGCTTTAAACCAGCTGGTAATACACACCCCATAATAACTTCATCAATTTGGTCATTAGCAAGATTGGCAGTAGCTAATGCACCTCGAATAGCTGTTGCCCCTAAATTAGGTGCTGTTACAGCAGAAAAACAACCAGAAAAGCCACCCATAGGTGTACGAGTAGCAGAAACAATAACAATAGGATCAACAGTAGACATAGTGGTACTCCACATTTAGAACAATAAAAATTGGCGATAGGTTATATGAAAATTTAAGTTTACGCCAACGTAAAGTAAAGATTATATATACTACTTTATACCACTAAAGTTAGCGTTCAAGTTCTAGAAGAAAGTGATAAATGTCAACTGTACGGGAAAATTTCCATCTATTTGCTGTTAATAAATCAACAAAACAATACAAGCTTTACGTTTACGTAAACTTCATGTAAAGTTTATTCATTGACGATTATATAGAGTATTTTATGAAAACCTCGTCCCGAATTACATATTCCATTGGCGATCTCGCAAAAGAATTTGATATTACCACTCGGAGCATTCGTTTTTACGAAGATCAGGGATTAATTCATCCAACGCGAAAAGGTCAAACACGAATTTATAACCAAAGAGACAAAGTTCGACTAAAGTTAATTTTACGCGGTAAGCGTTTAGGTTTCTCTTTAGCTGAAACAGGTCGTTTATTTGAGCTATACGATGCGGATAAAAGCAGTGTAACTCAATTGGTTACGATTATGGAATTAATTAGCCAAAAGCGTGCTGACTTAACACAACAACTTGATGATATTCAGGCGGTGCTTGTAGAGCTCGACGGTCTAGAAGCAAATTGTAAATATACATTGGCTAAAATTGACAAGTAAATTAAATCATCAATGTAGCAAAATACGCAACCAACAATGCCCTTTAACAACACCAATTATTAGGATTTACCATGATTTCACGTTACTCATCACTCAACTTTAATTTAGGTGAAACGGTCGATATGATCCGTGACCAAGTCAATGCTTTTGCTCGAGAAGAAATAGCCCCGCGTGCTGAAGCTATCGATAAAGATAACGAGTTTCCAATGGACTTATGGCAGAAATTTGGTGACATGGGATTATTAGGAATGACTGTAGAAGAACAATACGGTGGTTCTAACTTAGGTTATCTTGAGCATGTAGTTGCCATGCAAGAAATATCTAGAGCTTCTGCATCTGTTGGCTTAAGTTACGGCGCAATGTCTAACTTATGTCTTAACCAATTAAGTAAAAATGGTAATCACGAACAAAAATTAAAATACTTACCCAAATTATGCACTGGAGAACATATTGGCGCATTAGCAATGTCCGAGCCTAATGCGGGATCTGACGTTGTAAGTATGAAGTTACGTGCCGATAAAAAAGGCGATAAATATATTCTTAACGGTAACAAAATGTGGATCACCAATGGTCCAGATGCCCATGTTTATATTATCTATGCTAAAACCGACACAAACGCCGGCTCAAAAGGCATTACAGCCTTTATTGTTGAGCGTGATTACCCCGGTTTTAGTCGCCATCAAAAACTCGATAAATTAGGTATGCGCGGCTCAAATACTTGTGAATTAGTATTTGAGGATTGTGAAGTGCCGGCTGAGAACATTTTAGGTGAAGAAGGTAAAGGCGTACGTGTACTAATGTCAGGCCTAGATTATGAGCGTGTTGTTTTATCAGGCGGCCCATTAGGCATTATGGATGCTTGTATGGATTTAGTCGTACCTTATATACATGACCGCCAACAGTTTGGGCAATCTATCGGCGAATTCCAATTGGTACAAGGTAAAATTGCTGATATGTACACACAAATGAATGCTGCAAAGTCTTATATTTATATGGTGGCTCAAGCCTGTGACCGTGGTGAGACCACACGTAAAGATGCCGCAGCTGTAATTTTATATTCTGCTGAATTAGCTACTAAAATGGCTTTAGATGCTATTCAATTGTTAGGTGGAAATGGTTATATCAACGAATTCCCTGCTGGGCGCTTATTACGTGATGCTAAGCTCTATGAAATAGGTGCTGGAACATCTGAAATTCGCAGAATGTTAATTGGCCGTGAATTATTTAATGACTCTAAATAATTCACTAAATGTGCTTTAAACGAATATCTTCACCTAAAAATAAATAACAAGCTAATAAGGTAATATGCCGTGGCTAAAATCACTTCTAAAATAAATACGCGCAGCCCAGAATTTATTGAAAATGCTGAGTATATGCAATCTCAAGTTGACGATTTAAAAAGTAAGTTAGCACAAATAAAATTAGGCGGTGGTGAACGCAGTCGTGATCGTCACCTTTCACGTGGAAAATTATTACCACGTGATCGAGTAAATGCCTTATTAGACGCAGGTTCACCATTTCTTGAGCTTTCTCAGCTTGCTGCTTACGATGTATATAAAGATGATGTGCCTGCCGCTGGTATTATTACAGGTATAGGACGCGTATCAGGACAAGAGTGCATAATTGTTGCAAATGATGCCACGGTAAAAGGTGGTACTTATTATCCGTTAACGGTTAAAAAGCACTTACGCGCTCAAGCTATTGCCCAAGAAAATAACTTACCTTGTATCTATTTAGTTGATTCAGGTGGCGCAAACTTACCGAATCAAGACGATGTTTTTCCTGACAAAGAGCATTTTGGCCGTATCTTTTTCAATCAAGCCAATATGTCTGCAAAAGGTATACCTCAAATCGCTGTAGTGATGGGATCTTGTACTGCTGGTGGAGCTTATGTTCCAGCAATGGCCGATGAATCTATCATCGTAAAAGAGCAAGGCACCATCTTTCTTGCTGGCCCTCCATTAGTAAAAGCCGCAACGGGCGAAGTAGTTAGTGCTGAAGATTTAGGTGGTGCCGACGTTCATTGCCGTACTTCTGGTGTCGCTGATCATTATGCCCAAAACGATCATCACGCTTTAGAAATTGCTCGTACTGCTATCAGTAATATTAATCGTGTAAAACCTGTCACTATGAATATTAAAGCAGTAGAAGAGCCTATTTATAACAGCCAAGAAATTTACGGAATTGTACCCAAAGACTCACGTCAACCGTTTGATATTCGTGAGATAATTGCGCGTGTCGTCGACGGTAGTGATTTTGATGAATTTAAAGCCCTTTATGGCACAACATTAGTGTGTGGATTCGCCCGAATATTTGGCTACCCCGTAGGAATTGTTGCAAATAACGGCATACTTTTTGGTGAATCAGCACAAAAAGGAGCTCATTTTATTGAACTTTGCGCACAACGAAAAATCCCCCTAGTTTTCTTACAAAATATTACAGGCTTTATGGTAGGACAACAATATGAAGCTGGTGGTATCGCAAAACATGGGGCGAAAATGGTAACGGCTGTTGCTACGGCACAAGTACCAAAGTTCACAATATTAATTGGCGGAAGCTTTGGCGCTGGAAATTACGGGATGTGTGGCAGGTCTTACGATCCTAGATTTTTATTTATGTGGCCTAATGCGCGAATTTCAGTCATGGGTGGTGAACAAGCTGCTGGTGTACTGGCACAAGTAAAACGCGACCAAAAAGAAAAACTAGGCGAACAATGGACCAGTGAGGAAGAACAAGCCTTTAAACAACCAATTATAGACACTTATGAACACCAAGGACATCCCTACTATGCCTCTGCTCGATTATGGGATGATGGTGTGATAGATCCGGCTGAAACAAGACAAGTATTAGGTTTAGCGATTTCAGCCTCTTTAAATAAATCTATTGAAGATACCAAGTTTGGTATTTTCAGAATGTAGGGAATTTAAGATGACACTTTTAACAACAGATTCATCAGAAGATAAGGCTACAGACAAGGTATTATTTAACGTTGATACCTATGGTGTAGCAACGGTAACGTTAAATTCCCCTGAAAAACATAATGCATTTGACGATGACATAATTGCACAACTTACCCATATTTTTATGGAAATAGCGAGTCGCTCAGACATTAAATTGATGATCTTAGCTTCTACGGGAAAAAGCTTTAGCGCTGGTGCAGATTTAGCATGGATGAAACGCATGGCAGATTATTCGCTTACCGAAAATTTAGCCGATGCCAGCGCCCTCGCTCATATGCTTAAAGCGCTCAATTTTTTACCACAACCTACTATTGCCAAAATTCAAGGTGCTGCATTTGGTGGCGCAGTAGGTTTAGCCGCCTGCTGCGATATTGTCATTGCTAGTACTAAAGCGAGTTTTTGCTTAAGTGAAGTAAAGTTGGGGCTTATTCCCGCAACAATCAGTCCCTATGTAATTAATGTTATAGGTCAAAAAGCCTGCCGTCGTTACTTTATTACTGCAGAGCGCTTTTTTGCTGATAAAGCACAAGAACTTGGCTTAGTCAGTGAAATAGCTTCACCTGATGATTTAGATAAAACAGTTGATGAAATGGCATTAATTATTTTAAAAAATAGTCCAAATGCTGTGGAACAAGCAAAAAAAATAGCACTCGATGTAGCTTATCAAGATATTGATAATGCCCTTATCAATTTAACGAGTGAACGTATTGCTGCAATTCGTGTATCAGAAGAAGGTCAAGAAGGCTTAAACGCATTTTTTGAAAAGCGCGAGCCAAATTGGCAAGTATCGTCAAATAATCTTGATAAAAAAGGATAACACCATGTTTACGAAAATATTAATCGCCAATCGGGGTGAAATAGCATGCCGTGTAATAAAAACCGCTCGTAAGCTAGGTATTTTAACCGTTGCGGTTTATTCAGATGCAGATGCTAATTCATTACATGTAAACATGGCTGATGAAGCAATTTACCTAGGTCCATCCCCCTCGAGAGAAAGTTATTTATTAGAAGATAACGTCATTGCCGCCGCTATAAAAACAGGGGCTCAAGCGATTCATCCAGGTTATGGTTTTTTATCTGAAAATGCTAATTTTTGCCGTAAATGTCAACAAGCAAACATTACTTTTATTGGCCCACCTGTTACGGCAATTGAAGCGATGGGCTCAAAGTCTGCCGCTAAAACAATTATGGAAGCAGCAAAAGTACCATTAGTGCCGGGTTATCATGGAGATGATCAATCTGAAGCTGTGATCAAGAAAGCTGCTGACGATATGGGCTATCCGGTATTACTAAAAGCGACCGCAGGTGGTGGCGGTAAAGGTATGCGACAAGTATGGAGTGAAGCTGAATTTAGTGAAGGCTTAGCTGCCGCTAAACGTGAGGCTAAATCGTCATTTGGTGACGATACCATGTTAGTTGAAAAATACTTAACGCAACCGCGCCATGTTGAAATACAAGTATTTTGTGATAACTACGATAATGCCGTTTATTTATTTGAACGTGATTGCTCTGTGCAACGACGTCATCAAAAAGTGATCGAAGAAGCACCTGCTTTTGGAATGAGCGACGCATTACGAAAAGCAATGGGCGAATCAGCAATAAAGTCTGCAAAAGCTATCGGTTATCAAGGTGCAGGTACAGTTGAATTTTTACTTGATAGTGACGGCTCATTTTATTTTATGGAAATGAATACTCGCCTACAAGTTGAACACCCTGTTACAGAACTTATTACTGGACAAGATCTGGTGGAATGGCAACTACGCGTAGCTGCAAATGAAAAGCTGCCTAAAACTCAAGAACAATTAACTATTAATGGTCATGCCTTTGAAGCACGTATTTACGCAGAAGATACCAACAATGATTTTTTACCCGCCACAGGTAAATTATCATTTTTACAACCTCCACAAGAAAGTAACTATGTACGGGTAGATACAGGTGTTCGTCAAGGTGATGAGGTTAGTGTTTTTTACGATCCAATGATCGCTAAATTAATCGTCTGGGATGAAAATAGAGACAAAGCACTACAGCGCCTTACAAAAGCACTTGCTGAATATAGAATAAGCGGCGTAACGACAAATATAGATTTTCTCTATAATTTAGCGACTTGTCCTCCATTTATCAACGAAGATATTGATACCAGCTTTATTGAGAAACATCACGATCAAATCTTTCATTGTAACGCACAAATTTTGGCTGATGAATTACCAATGGCTGCACTGTACATTGTTCTCTCTGACGCAAAAAAAGCCAGTGATGCTGCAAAAAATACCACTGATCCACACTCTCCTTGGAATACAACAAACGCATGGCGTTTAAATGAAGCCTATATTCACCATATAACACTCTCTCATCTAGACAAAGAGTATCCGGTGATTGTCGAGCAAAAAAGACAAGGTAGCGACAGCTATTACTTAATAACAGTCGAACAGCGTACTTACGATTGCCAAGGCCGAATAAACGGCAATACCTTACTGTTTAGTAATAATGGCCATCGAAGATCAGCCACAATTGCTCAAGATAACCTTAAAATTAGCCTTTATCATCAAGGTGGTGTTTTTAATTTTATTCACGTACAGCCAGATTGCGGTGACAATAGTAATCAAGAAGCCCAAAACGGTTTGGTAGCACCAATGAACGGTACTGTGGTAAGCGTACTTATTAATGCTGGTGATACAGTAACAACAGGCCAACCCTTAATGATAATGGAAGCCATGAAGATGGAACACACCATTAAAGCTCCAACTAACGGCACGGTTGAAGTACTATTTTATGCCAAGGGAGAAATGGTTGATGGTGGTAGCGAACTATTGTCATTTACTGCGGATAACTCCACTACAGAATCCGAAAAGGAATAACCATGCCTGATATCACTTTTCCTAAACAAGTTAAAATAGTTGAAGTAGGCCCTAGAGACGGCCTACAAAATGAAAAAAAATTAATCAATGCTAAAGATAAAATAGCCTTAATAGAACAATTAGCAAATGCTGGTGTAAGCTATATTGAAAGTGGTAGTTTTGTATCACCTAAATGGGTGCCACAAATGGCAACCTCTACCGAAGTTTTCGAGAAACTAAATAGACTAAGCAATGTTACTTACGCAGCTCTAACGCCAAATATGCAGGGTTTTGAAGCTGCAATGGCTGCTAATGCTAGTGAAGTTGCAATTTTTGGCGCTGCGTCTGAAAGCTTTAGCCAAAAAAATATAAATTGTTCTATTGATGAAAGCCTTGAACGATTTCAACCTATTATGACTGTAGCTAAAGCAGCTAATATAAAAGTAAGAGGTTATGTATCTTGTGTGGTCGGTTGCCCTTATGAAGGCGATATAGCCCCTGATAAAGTTGCAATTGTCGCTGAAAAATTATTTAAAATGGGTTGTTACGAAATTTCCTTAGGAGACACTATTGGCGTAGGTACAGCTGCAAGTGTAGAAAAAATGATACATGCAGTTAGCCAACGTATTCCCCTTGAAAAGCTTGCGGTTCACTTCCATGACACCTACGGACAAGCGTTAACTAACATTTACACTGCATTACAATCTGGAATCATGGTAGTCGATAGTGCCATTGCTGGATTAGGTGGTTGCCCGTATGCTAAAGGCGCTTCAGGTAATGTAGCTACTGAAGATGTTGTCTACCTATTAAATGGCCTAGGCATAGAAACAGGTATTAACTTAGAGAAACTACTCAGTGCAGGTTGGTTTATCAGTGATAAACTTGAAAAACCTCCAGTTTCTAAAGTATCAAATGCCTATAGAGCAAAAAAATAATTATCCCCCTTTAGATCATCTAAAGGGAGATCACTTTCTTTTACTAAGGAGTAAAAAATGGCCGGATTTGACAAAGTAGTGTCAAGCTATGAAGAAGCCATGGCTGGTCTAGAAGATAATATGACCGTAATTTCAGGTGGTTTTGGTTTATGTGGGATCCCTGAAAACTTAATTGCAGAAATTAAGCGAAAAGGCACAAAAGGTATAACCATCGTTTCAAATAACTGTGGTGTTGATGATTTTGGTTTAGGCGTGTTATTACCTAATCGTCAAATTAGTAAAATTGTTGCCTCTTATGTAGGTGAAAATGCTGAATTTGAACGTCAAATGATGAGTGGCGAATTGGAAGTTGTGTTAACTCCACAAGGTACACTTGCAGAAAAAATGCGAGCTGGTGGTGCTGGTATTCCAGCCTTTTTTACAGCAACTGGTTACGGTACACCTGTTGCTGAAGGAAAAGAAGAACGAGAATTTGACGGCCGTCACTATATTCTTGAAGAAGCAATTAAAGGTGATTTTTCCATAGTAAAAGCATGGAAGGCAGATCGTTATGGCAATTTAATTTTCAGAAAAACAGCCCGTAATTTTAATCCTTTAGCGGCAACAGCAGGAAAAATTACCGTCGTCGAAGTTGAAGAAATTGTTGAGCCCGGTGAACTAGATCCAGATCAAATACATACACCAGGTATTTATGTTGACCGATTAATTCAAGGTACTTTTGAAAAGCGAATTGAACAACGTACAGTTCGTCAAAAGTAAACAATTGAACCTTAGGAGTTAAAAATGGCTTTATCAAGAGAACAATTGGCACAACGTGTCGCACAAGAATTACAAGATGGTTACTACGTAAATTTAGGTATAGGCATTCCAACATTAGTTGCAAATTATGTTCCTGAAGGCATGGAAGTCATGCTGCAATCTGAAAATGGTCTATTAGGTATGGGGCAATTTCCAAAAGAAGACGAAATTGATGCTGATCTAATCAACGCAGGTAAACAAACCGTTACTATGGCAACCGGAGCTTCAATTTTTGATTCAGCTGAATCATTTGCCATGATCCGCGGTGGGCATGTTGACTTAACCGTGTTAGGGGCATTTGAAGTTGATGTAAATGGAAACATTGCTTCTTACATGATCCCAGGAAAGTTAATTAAAGGTATGGGTGGAGCAATGGACTTAGTTGCTGGTGCTGACAATATCATAGTGACTATGACACATGCCTCTAAACATGGTGAATCAAAATTATTAAATAATTGTAGCTTACCTTTAACTGGTAAAGGCTGTATAAAAAGAGTATTAACAGATTTAGCATTTATTGAAATTAAAGAAGGTAAATTTCATTTGCTTGAACGAGCTCCCGGCGTGAGTATTGAAGAAATAATAAAACTTACCGAAGGTGAGCTTATTGTTCCGGATAATGTACCTGAAATGCAGTTTTAAACTGCTAAATTTTATAAGACATTATTGAAACTTAAGGGGCGACTATAGCCCCTTGAGTCTTTTAGTTACATATAAACATGCACATAAATACAATACTCACAAAACAAAAAAAATAAATAACAATTAATTTCAACAACTTAACAAAAAACAATCTTAAAAATAAAATAAAAACTAGCATTTAATTTGCAATTAGCTTATGCATTCGCGATACTAAAGTAGACAAAGAAAAGGCAAGACACGCGAAAACGTGTTACGCAAAACCACCGGTCTAAGGATTTTAATAATCTATGACAGCGGAGTTACCGAGTTAATAGGTACATCCTGTGGTTTTTTCTTTTATTAACTCTAATTAATTAAAAGGTTATTAAAATGAAAAAATTATTACTAGTTTCTACTATCACTGCTTTAACGTTAACGTCTGTGGTATTCGTACCTCAGGTTCAAGCTTCAAACATCGCTCAAAGCGTTTGTGAATATGTGGCTGCTGACGATAAGAAACGTATGCGTTCTTTTTTAAAGACGAATAAATTAAAAATTCGTAATATTTTTAGTGGTATTCAGTGTAATGGTCAAAACTTGTTAGAATTTGCTGCAACAGCAGGTGCGATTGATACGGGCTCTATGATAATTAGTAAATTACCTAAGAGTGTTGTTTCTGAGAACCTGGCACTTATTCAATCTGGATCGCAACCATTGATAGACGCAGCTAACGAACGCGTTAGCAGCTAATTTTATTGACTAGTAGGCATTCGTAATAATGTTTTACCAGTTAATAATTCTTCTGTCATTTAAAAAAGCCAGTTAACGCTGGCTTTTTTTTCAACTAAATTAAATTTCTTACAAATTCACTAGAGCAAGTACTTAAAAGCCTTTACACTTAAGCATTAACAATAAAATAAGTCTAAATTAAGTAGTATGGTTTCTAAGGCAAGTTATCAAGATACTAAAAATGCATTAGTTTTAACAGGCGGTGGTGCAAGAGCGGCTTATCAAGTCGGTGTATTAAGTGCTATTGCTAAATTTATACCTAGAAACCACGCAACCCCATTTCCAATAATATGTGGTACTTCTGCTGGGGCTATTAATAGCACCGCGTTAGCTTGCCATGCATCTTGTTTTCATCTTGCCGTAAAAAAATTAGAATGGGTATGGAAAAACCTAAATACTGGTAGAATATATTATAGCGATCCTACTAGAGTGTTTGGACATTTAGCTCGTGGATTATTAGCAAGCTTTCAAGCTGATTATGCCAATAAAACAGCACGTAGTTTCTTAAATAATATGCCACTTAGGCAATTACTTAATGAAATTGTCGATTTTAAAAAAATAGACGTTAATATTACATCAGGCTACCTCTCTGCCATCTCAGTAACAGCATCGAGCTATACTAGCGGAGACTCTGTTAGCTTTTATCAATCTAAATCAAGTATTGCCCCTTGGTACCGAGAAAAACGCTATGGTAAGCCTTGTCAGATCGATTCAGAGCATTTAATGGCATCTGCCGCGATTCCATTAGTGTTCCCTTCAATTAAAATTAAAAATGAACATTTTGGTGATGGTTCAATTCATCAATTATCACCACTAAGTCCAGCAATTCATTTAGGCGGTGAAAAGTTATTTATTGTCGGTGTAGATCAACCAACAGAGCCATTACATGCAAAAGAGAACAATCCGCACCCACCAACTACCGCAACAATTGCAGGACATCTGCTTGATGGCATTTTTTCTGACACCTTACAAAGTGACTTAGAAAGAATGAAACGAATCAATGCTACCGTTTCATTGATCCCTGAAAAACTAAAAGTAGAAAATAAAGGGTTAAAAACAATTGATTCTATGCTTTTAAACCCTAGCCAAGACTTTAATGCTATGGCGTTAGAGCACTTTGATGAATTGCCTTTATCACTACGTATCCTCTTACGCACCATTGGTATTAGTAGCGAGTCAGAATCGAGTTTAATCAGCTATATTTTATTTGAAAAAGCTTATTGTAAACGCTTAATAAAACTTGGCTTTGAAGATGCTATGGAAAAAGAAATACCAATACGAGAATTTTTAAATTTAAATAATAAATCTTAATTTTTTTTCATAGCAATAATTTCAATGGGCGCTAATGCATTACTGTTAATTTGATTAATTAAATTAATAAAGTTAATTTTTGCATTATCTTTGAATAATGTTTGTAAGCTCAATTGAGGTTTATTCCCTTGCTGTTTTCTTTTAATTGCCTGCTCATTAAAAAATTTAAGTGAGAACTCTCGACGATCATTTATCCTTAAGTGTTCAAACCCCTGCTCTAGCAATATGTGTATATATGTATCTAAAGTAGATACAAAACTATTATCAACTGTTGATGCCCAAGGAAGAGGATAAATAATCTTATCTTGATTAACTTGCATTACATCATAAAGTAAAAAAGTAGCTCCTTTACGTAAACAGCGGTAAATTTCAGAAAATAGCTGTTTTTTATCAGCTATATTCATACCTACATGTAACATAGTAATCCCATCAAAAGTATTATCTAAAAAAGGTAAATTTAGTGCACTTGCCTGTATTAAATTTATCTGGGAGGCTAAATTTAGCTTTTGATTAACCATCTTCCCTACACTCAGATATTCAGCAGTTAGGTCTATACCAACGACTTGGCTATCAAACTGCCGCGCTAAATACCTAGCAGTTCCGCCAAGCCCACAACCAATATCTAGTAATAAACTATTAGCAGACAATGCAGCTTGTTTAATTAGGTTCATCGTCGCTTCGCTACCACCAATATGAAACTCATCAATTGCTGATAAGAACCTAAGTAGCTCTTTATCAGTCTTGGCGTCAAATTGACTCAATGCCAACTCAATCGTTTTTAATAAGTTTCCATGTGTGTAGTGATCCTCGATCATTTTTTCAATAGCTATCATTAGTTAAATCAATTAGGTAATTATCATCATTATTAATGGCCTTCTTGTAGAAAACGCTCAACCAACTCGACTCTTATAGGCTTACCACGCACTATTAGTGTATCTTGCGAGCACAACACAATATTTTCATCGGGGTTTTCCATTTCAACATCTTCTCTTCGTAGCGAAACAATTACAACTCTTCTTGGATCTAGCATTAATGACTTTATTGATTGTCCACATGCAAAAGAGTCATCATTTAAATGAATCGCATGTGCAAATTCAATTCTATCAATAGCTTCTGGGCCTAAATTTGTGTTTTCACCTTGATAAAATCCATGTAAATGATTGTAGTGATTTTTACGTTCATTTTGAACTCGCCTATAAATACGAGTAAAAGGAACCCCAGTTAACGATAATACTTGAGAGACTAACATTAAACTGCCCTCTAAACTTTCAGGGACCACTTGGTCAGCACCGGCTTCTTGTAAAGCCACTAAATTATCATCATTTCTAGTACGGACTAAAATGGGTACTTCAGGCGATAATGAACGTACTTTTTGAATCACCTCTAAAGACTGTTTATCTTCTCCGAAAGCTATAACCACCAATTTAGCATTGTTTAAATGAGCTGCATGTAATAACTCGTTTTTACGAGATGAACCAAATAAAATATTTTCTCCTGCTTCACGTGCTTTACTTACCCTTAATGGATCAATATCAATGGCAACAAATTCAACATTTTCTTGTTTTAAAAAACGGCTAACCGTTTGCCCAATTCGACCAAAACCACAAATAATAACATGATCTTTCAGTTTTTTATTTGCGGGTAATTGTTCAAGATTTTCATGATTATCAACTTTTTCATTACTTAGCCATATCCCCCAAACTCGTGCATGGTTAATCATATAAGGGGTTATAGCCATACTAATAACTCCAACACCAAGCAATATTGAAGCAACATCAACAGGTAATAACTTGATTTGATTGGCCAAAGCTATCAGTACAAAACCAAACTCTCCCATTTGGGCCAACATGATACCTGATGCCCAAGCATCTTTATTTTGCTCACCAGCCATAATCGCAAGCTTTCGGATCACGATAATTTTTACAGTCATAAAGCCAATTAATACAACCAAAATTTTAAAAGGTGAAGCTATTAAAACGCTACTATCAAGCTTCATTCCTACCGTAACAAAAAATAACCCTAATAAAATATCACGATAAGGGCGAATATCAGCTTCAAGCTGATGTTTATACTGACTTTCACCTAACATCATACCGGCAAGAAAAGCACCTAAAGCCATTGATAAACCAAACCACTGAGTTAAGGCCGAAGCAACTAACGTGACCAATAAAGTGGTTAAAACAAATAGCTCGTCAGTACGTACTTGAGCCACTAAGTTAAATAAACGAGGAAGAAACCATTTACCTGACATTAATAATAAAAAAACAACCACAATCCCTTTAACTAATGCAGTTAATAAAGCTAACAACATAGAGGTTTCTGAATTTTGAGCAAACATAGGGATCAAAATCAATAATGGAACTACCGCTACGTCTTGAAACAATAATACGGCAACTGAGATCTGACCTGATTTTCGTTTCATTGCACCGCTTTCACTTAATTGCCTTATAACAATAGCCGTAGAAGATAAAGCTAAAATTCCACCGATAACAAAGGAGCTACCAAAACTTTGCCCGGTAACTAGCGCAATAATCATGAAAAAGATTAAAGAAATAATAACTTGTAAGCTACCCACAGTAACCACAAGATGTCGCATCGCAATAAGTTTAGGCAATGAAAATTCTAAACCTAAGGTAAATAGTAAAAAAACAATGCCAAGTTCTGCAAAATGTTCATAGTCAACATGTTCTTGGGCAAATGCAAAGCCATGCTCGCCGACCAACATTCCTGCAACTAAATAAGCAAGAATAGCGGGTAAGTGTAATCGCCTAAATAACCAGACAATAACCACCGCACTCATTAAAATAGCAAGAATTTCGACATGCACTGACACAATTTACCTTATAATTATATTGAGACGACGAAGATTAATGACATAAACAGAAGAACTGATATGAATGAGTATAACGTGATTTTTTAAGGCGTGAAAAGTTATTCACGTATCAAGCCCGTCAGATTTTAAAATTGTTTTTAAGCAATGTACTGATTATTTCCTCAGATAAAACCTAATAAATTTTTACTCATAACATTTTCTTTGCCGCTTTATAGGTAAGATATTGCCGTCAACTTGTTGGCAATACCTTACCTATAAATCAAAAAACCATATTTCATTGAAAATATTATATTTTTTTACAAATCGCCCCAACTTTTAAATAGGCATAATTTTTGCTTATTATGTGTATTCCTGTTAATTGGTGGCAATATGCAAACTTTAAACTTAGTCGAAAATACCCGTGTTGATTTTAATGCATTTAAATTATTTGATACGCGAGATCATAAAGATAACTATCGTAAACTGGCGTTAGCAGAGCAACTTCAGACTACGTTAGAACTTGATCATTTACTTAATATTTTTGCCATGGAAGCTGCAAAATTTGTTGATTTTTCAGGGTTATACTTTAAACAAACCAACATTAGTTCTGCCGCTCGGGGTAGTAAAGCAGGTAAAAAAGAACGTATATTTGAACTTAAATTAAATAATCGTTATTTAGGTACACTTACCTATGCAATAAATTCACCTATAAGTATTACCAACCATAAAATTTTAACACAGCTTCATAAGTTGTTAATTCACCCCATTAACAATGCAATAAAATATCAAAAAGCTTTACGAATAGCCCTTGAAGATAGTCTAACGGGGTTAGGTAATCGTCGTCATTTTGATCAACAATTGAAACGTGCTATGCATCACGCTAATAGACAAAAGTCACGACTGGGTATTGTTGTGGGAGATCTTAATAAGTTTAAAGCGATAAATGATAGCTACGGCCACAATATTGGCGATGATGTTCTCATAGAATTTGCTAATGCTTTACGTATGAGTACACGTGACTCAGACAGTCTATTCCGCTTTGGTGGTGATGAATTCGCTATTATTGTTGAAGATGCTAGCGAAAAATCATTACATATAATGGAACGTAGAATTGAAAATGCTATTCAAGAGAATGCATTACTACACAAATATAAAGTCGGCTGTAGTTTAGGTTATACCTTTATGAATCGTGCCGATAATGAAAAAAGCTTATTTGAACGTGCAGATAATATGCTTTACAGTCGTAAAATGAATATGCCACGAGTTTTAACCGTCGTTTAACCCATATAATAGCGCTTAAGTTAATTCATTAAGCGCTATTTTTCTCTCAGCTGAGGTAGCATTAATCATTAAGCGACAAAATCTAATTGCCGTGGAAAAACGTTTACTACCTAGCTTGGCTATTACTTGTTGTAAATAGTCTTTATTTATTTGAAACACTTCACTGTAATGCTCCATTGCCTGTTCAATAGAGGGGTAAGTGGTACCGTCAAAAGTAAACACTAATGGCGTACATTCACTACTTTCTATTTTTATTCCATTAATAACTAATGGCCAATGTGAAAAGTTCACCCTATTTTGAGCAACTTCATACATAAACCAAGCACTGCGTTGAAAAGACTCAAAATTACCACCTTCAAACTGGCTATTAGCCAGCTCCTCTTTTGTCCAATTAAGGCCAATAGCTAAATCCTTTTGATAGGTTTTGACTAAGAAAACTTTAACATCATGTGCAACTTGCCAAATATCGTTAGCCTTAGATTTTAAGCCCGCTTGCGTACATTCCTTACACGAATTAAGCGTTAAATTAGGATGACGACAATTAACAACTTGATGTAAATGATGGGGAAATGAAAAAATAGTGGATGCTGGCTCACCACAAAACCAGCAGGTATTTCTATAAATAAAAGGCGTTTCCACATTTATATAATCAGCAAAATTTTTCATAGTGATTAAAGAGTATCTTATATATCCAATAGACTTTAATGTCTTTATCTTCTTTTGCTGTTTTTTGTTACTTTAGTCTTTTTCGGCGATTTTGACGTATTTTTAGTTGCACTTTTAGCTTTATCATTACGTTTTTTAGCTACAGCTTTATTTTTATCTTGCGTAGTTTGGTAGCGATTTTTCTTTTCTACTACTTGTGCCTGTTCTTCTTGTTGATGAATTATTGGTGTAGCTTTATCCAATTCATAGCCTGGTTCAACAATACGATCGAAAGTTCGACCGATTAATGTTTCTATATTTTGTAAAAACTTCTCATCTTTAGGGCTGACTAAAGAAATAGCTGTACCAGTTTTTCCAGCTCTACCCGTACGACCTATTCGGTGTACATAATCTTCCGCTAAAAAAGGTAAATGAAAATTAATTACATAAGGTAAATCTTCAATATCCAAGCCTCTAGCGGCAACATCTGTTGCAACGAGTACTCTAATTTGGCCTTGTGCAAACTGCTCAAGCGCTTTATTTCTGCCACCTTGGGAGATATCTCCGTGACATAAAGCGGCTTTAATACCATCAAGTTTTAATTCTTTAGCAAGTATATTGGCACTTTCTTTCGTTCCTGCAAAAACAAGAACCTGTTTCCAATTATTTACACCAATTAATTCAGAAAGTAACTCTCGTTTTCTTGCTTCTGCTACCCAATAAACTGATTGTTTTACTTTACCTGAAGTCGCATTTTGTTTAGCAACACCAATAGATTTAGGGGTATGTAATATTTGATTCGCTAATGTTTTCACTTTGTGAGAAAAAGTAGCTGAGAACATTAGCGTTTGATGTTTCTGTTTTATTGCAACAAGAATACGTTCTAATTCAGTTAAAAACCCCATATCTAGCATACGATCGGCTTCATCAAGTACAAAAAACTTCACATGAGATAAATCAACATGACGCAAAGCCATATGCTCTAATAATCGTCCCGGTGTCGCCACTAATACATTAATACCTGATTTTAGCATTTTAGTTTGAGCGGGCATGTTAACACCGCCATAAATAACACCTGAAGATATAGGTAAGAACTCACTATAAGCCGTTATATTTTTAGCAACTTGTTGAGCTAGTTCACGAGTAGGCGTTAGAATTAATGCCTGTAACGTATCATTATTACTAGAAATAGCGTCAAGAATAGGTAAACTGAAAGCGGCTGTTTTCCCTGTGCCTGTTTGCGCACTCGCAAGAATATCAGCACCTGAACGAATAGCAGGAATAGCTTGTTGTTGTATCGGGGTTAAGTTTTTATAACCGCACTTTTTTACCGCTTTAAGTAAGTTTTCCGATAAACCAATAGCATCAACACTCATTCAATGACCTTAATATAGCAATAATAAAACAAAATAATGCGCGATTATAACAGTATTAAGGCCAAGCTTGACAGTATATTTAACGTCAGCTTAAATCCTTAAGATTTCTCAGCCCAGATGCCTTTACTTAAATGCAATGCCTTATGTTCTTCAACATTGGGGCTATATTCTGGCAGCTTACCATCAGCCAATTGTTGATGATAATCTTTAGTGACTAGAACAACCACTTTAGTCAGTAAAAACAGAGCGGTAACATTCACTACGGTCATCAATCCTGTTGATAAATCCGCTAATGCAATCACTTCAGGCAAACTTGCCACTGAACCAAAAACCAACATAGCTAAAAACCCAATACGTAAAAACCAGTGCCCGAGTAAATTATCTAACCTCAAATATTTTAAATTATTTTCCGCATAAGCAAAATTAGCTACAATAGAAGTAAAGCCAAAAAGTAAAATTGCGACAGTAATAAAATCACTTCCCCAATCACCTACTTGAAAAGCTAACGCTTGCTGGGTTAATTGTATGCCTTTTATTTCACCGCCATGGCCATCAAAAAGTAAGATTAAGAAAGCGGTACAAGAGCAGATCACTATCGTATCAAAGAAAACAGCAAGCATTTGAATATAGCCTTGAGAAACAGGATGTGGCGGGTAAGGTACAGCAGCGGCAGCAGCATTTGGCGCACTTCCCATCCCAGCTTCATTTGAATATAAGCCACGTTTTACGCCCTGAACAATAGCAGCACCAACTAATCCACTACCGGCTTCCTTTAAACCAAATGCTGAATTAAAGATATCCATGATTATCTCAGGGATAAGAGTGATATTTTGACTAATAACGATAATACAGACAATAAAATAAGCAAGCCCCATAAAAGGCACCGTTAATTCTGCAAAGCGTGCAATATTTTTTAGCCCTCCCATGATTATGTAACCTGTAGCTAAGGTAATAGTAATCCCTGTAATTATAGGATTGATACCAAAAGAACCATTGAAAGCATCGGTAATAGAGTTAGCTTGTACCGAGCTAAATACAAAACCATAACCAAAAAATAAACAAAGTGAAAACAACATAGCTAAATGCTTATTTTTCAAACCTTTACTCATATAATAAGCTGGGCCGCCTCGAAAATTTCCGTTGATATCTTTTTCTTTATAAAGCTGACCTAAAGTACTTTCAGCAAATGCTGTCGCCATACCAACAACAGCAATCACCCACATCCAAAAGACTGCCCCTGCTCCTCCTAATGATATGGCAACAGCGACCCCCATTAAATTTCCGGTACCAACACGTGCAGCTAATGATGTACACAAAGCTTGAAAAGAAGAAATACCATGAGCATTGGCTGTACGGCTAGACTTTAACAAGGTAAACATATGAGAAAATCTAGTTAATTGTATGGCTTTTAAACGAAGCGTAAACCAAATACCACATCCAGTAAGTAAGTAAATTAAAATACTTCCCCATAAATAACTGTTTATAGTGCCAACCCATTGTTCGATAAATGTCATAGAATGCTCATACTCGTTTTGTGTAATAAATATAAAAAAACCAGTAGTGTTGCAACTACTGGTTTATACCAAACGTTTTGTTCGAATAACTCGCTTAAGAGTCTATAACGACTCACTCATTAACTAAAGCGATTTTGAAATTTTCTCAACAGAGTCTTTTGCATCTCCAAATAGCATTTGAGTATTGTCTTTAAAAAATAAAGGATTCTGCACCCCTGCATACCCCGTACTCATTGAGCGTTTAAAAACAATTACATTTTTAGCATGCCATACTTCTAATACAGGCATTCCGGCAATAGGGCTTGTTGGATCTTCAGTTGCCGCAGGATTAACAGTATCATTTGCGCCAATAACGAGAACTACATCAGTTTCAGCAAAATCATCATTAATCTCTTCCATTCCTAATACTATATCATAAGGAACTTTAGCCTCAGCAAGTAAAACATTCATGTGTCCAGGTAAACGACCAGCAACAGGATGAATACCAAAACGCACATTTACACCTTTATCAATTAACTTTTGTGTTAACTCATATACAGGGTATTGTGCTTGAGCAACCGCCATACCGTAACCTGGAGTGATAATTACTGATTTAGCATTGCCTAGCATTTCAGCAACCGATTCTGCTTGTACTTCAACATGCTCTCCGTAGTCAGTATCGCTTTCAATAACAACATCTGTTCCAAATCCCCCCGCTATCACACTAATAAATGAGCGATTCATCGCTTTACACATAATATAAGATAAAATTGCGCCAGATGAACCAACAAGAGCTCCTGTAACAATCAATAAGTCGTTACTTAGCATAAAACCTGCCGCAGCGGCCGCCCAACCTGAATAAGAATTTAGCATTGACACTACAACAGGCATATCAGCTCCGCCGATAGATGCAACTAAATGCCATCCAAAAAGTAAAGCGATAGCCGTCATAAGATATAGTGCATTATCAGAGCCACCAGCGTTAACAAAAATAATCATCAACACGAAGGATACTACACCGGCTAATAAATTCAGCTTATGACGATGTGGTAACATAAGTGCAGACGAATTTAACGCACCGCTAAGCTTAGCGTAAGCAACAATAGAGCCTGTAAAAGTTACAGCACCAATAAAGACACCTAAAAAAACTTCTGTTAAATGAATATTATTTGCGACTTGCTGTGCTTCAGTCAGCATTATCTGCACAGAATGATCAACACTAAAATAACTATTAAAGCCTACTAATACTGCTGCTAAACCTACAAAACTATGTAAAATTGCTACAAGCTCAGGCATTTGTGTCATTTCTACTTTGTTAGCCAGCCTTAAACCAATAACACTACCAATGATCATGGCGATCACAATCATCAATACGTTATCAACTCTTGGATCAGCTATGGTCGCAAGTAAGGCAATGGACATACCCGCAATACCAAACCAGTTTCCCGTTTCAGCAGTTTTTTGTTTGCTTAACCCTGATAAAGAAAAAATAAATAATAAGGCTGAAATTATATAAGCAGCCGAGATAAAACCTTGAGATACTTCCACGTCAGCCCCCTATTTTCTAAACATTTTTAACATACGTTTAGTGACGACGAAGCCACCAACAATGTTTATTGTTGCTATTAATACCGCTATACCCGCCAAAACTTGTATCACGATATTACCATTACCAATTTGTAATAAGGCTCCGACAATAATAATGCCTGAAATAGCATTAGTAACACTCATCAAAGGCGTATGTAATGAATGGCTTACGTTCCAAACAACGTAATAGCCAATAACACACGCTAAAACAAAAACGGTAAAATGTGATAAAAAGTCAGCCGGTGCGACACTTGCTATCCATGAAAAAACTAAAGCGCCTGCGGCCATAAACCAATATTTTTTATTACTTGGGGGTGATTCTTCTTCAACTTCTTTAGGCGTTGCAGACGGTTTTACTTTAGGTTGTGCGGGAGCTGCACTTACTTGAATAGGTGGCGGTGGAAAAGTAATTTCACTGTCTTTCACTACCGTCATATTTCGAACCACTTGATCATCAAAATCAATCGTTAATTGGCCGTCTTTGTCTTTACATAACAGCTTTAATAAATTAACCAAGTTATTGGCATAAAGTTGAGAAGACTGATTGGGCAATCGTGATACTAAGTCTGTATAGCCGATAATATGTACGCCATTAGCATTAGTTACTTTACCGGCTTCAGTTAGCTCACAGTTACCGCCACCTGCTGCCGCTAAATCAACAATAACACTCCCTGTTTTCATCGAGGCTACCATTTCTGCGGTAATTAATTTAGGTGCCGGTTTCCCTGGGATCATCGCCGTAGTAATAATAATATCGACATCTTTGGCTTGCTCAGCAAATAACGCCATTTCAGCATCAATAAAAGCTTTACTCATTTCTTTAGCGTAACCATCACCTGAACCTGTATCCTCTGGCTCTTCATAATCAAGCTCAAGAAATTCAGCTCCCATACTTTCAATTTGCTCTTTCACTTCAGGACGAGTATCAAAAGCACGTACAATCGCACCTAAGCTTCCAGCGGTACCAATTGCAGCTAAACCAGCTACACCCGCGCCAATAATCATGACTTTTGCTGGAGGCATTTTCCCTGCGGCAGTAATTTGTCCTGTTAAAAAGCGTCCAAACTGATGTGTTGCTTCAATAACAGCACGATAACCAGCAATATTCGCCATAGAACTTAAGGCATCCATTGACTGAGAACGTGTCATTCTGGGTACCATTTCCATCGCTAAGCTGGTAATTGATTTAGCTTTTAATAAGTCTAATAAGTCACTATTAGTTGCTGGTGCTAGAAAACTGATTAACGTAGCCCCATCTTTCATTTGAGCAACTTCTTCGATAGTGGGAGGATTCACTTTTAAGATAATATCAGCTTGCCAGCATACTTTTTTAGTGACCACTTCTGCTTCTGCGGCTAAGAATTCATCATCAAAAAAGCTAGCTTTAGTGCCTGCACCTTTTTGAATACTTACATCAAAGCCTAATTTTTTGAGTGACGATACCGCGTTGGGCGCACACGCGACACGATTTTCTCCTTTGAGGGTTTCTTTGGGGATCCCAATGATCATAAATCACCTATTTTATTTATTATTATTAAAACGAGTATTTCCCGATTCCAACATACTAATTATTATTATTGTTTGAATTAGCATCAATTGTTGTATCATTTATAGCTAATTATTCATACAAAAAATATGCAATAACATTGAAAAGCTAGATATATTCATTATAAATTATAGTGATAATAAGTATTTATTTTTAAATATAAAGTAATAAGGAAAGGTAAGCCTGTTTAGGTATTAGTTTGCATAGAGAGATAATTAATAATTATTCAATAACATACCCAAATACCAAGGGATACTAGAGTTTATATTGAAACAGACTCTAGCATTAATCAATATCATCAAGCGGCCATAAAACAATATAGTCCTCAAAATAATCTAGATCGACGTCACTATCTTTCACAATTTTTCCACGAACTGACATGCCAGCTTTATGCATAGCTGATTTTTTACCTTTATGTAATAAAGGATGCCATGAAGGGATACCTCGCCCTTCTTTTAAACGTCTATAAGTACAGCTTGGCGGCATAAAGAACACGCTATCAATATTGTCTTGGGTAAGTTGAACACAATCAGGTACTAATGTAGTGCGTTTGCTATATTGGCTACATTGACATGTTTTATCGTTAAGCAGATGACAGGCTATATTGCTGTAATTCATCTGCTCACCTTCTTTGATGTAGGTTGTTGGCATTAATTCTGATTCATCGTCAGTTTCTTCATCATCAATGAATTTATGTAAGCAACATTTAGCACACCCGTCACATAACGACTCCCACTCTTGACGAGTCATTTGCTCTAAAGTTTTACTTTGCCAAAAAGGGGGGGCGTCTTTTATCAAACTCACTAATTTATTCCTAATGCTAATTTCATTAATACCATGTTACTTGGAAACTAATCTATTGGTGGAAACTTAATACGATCTGACAAGTGTCCTACCGAAGTGACAAAATAATAAGATAAGTTCCAGTGCATTAAACTTTTATAATTATCGTAAGCTAAATACACTCGCCCTTTTTCACCATCAGGAAAGACTAGAGCTGCAGTAATGTCTACTTTAGGGAGATCAGTACCATCTGCTCTTCTAACACCCAACGCTTGCCACTGTGCTAACGTTTTTTCGGTGTTTTTCCATGCCGCTAACCATTGTTTACGTCCACCCGTTCTTTGAGGTATTGCTAATGTTTTATCAAAACCTTTAGGTAATTTAACTTGGCGTCCCCAGGTTAAATCACGATTCCAGCCTTCTTTTTTAAGATAATTAGCCATAGATGCAAAGACATCAGCTTGATTACCCCATATATCTTTCTTACCATCACCATCACCATCTACCGCATAAGCAAGAAAGGACGTTGGCATAAATTGGTTTTGTCCCATCGCGCCTGCCCATGAACCTTTCATATCTTCTACATCAATATGACCTTCATTAATGATTGTTAATGCTGCCCATAATTCTTTTTTATAAAAGGCTTCACGACGCCCCTCATATGCAAGTGTCGCCAAAGCTGAAACTACATTGTAGTTCCCCATTATTTTACCAAAATTGGTTTCAAGTCCCCATAAAGCAATGATAAAACGAGGTTGTACACCAAAGTTTTCAGCAATATTGGTCAGCAGCTCATAATGAGTTTTAAATTGTTCCCTAGCACGTTTAATTTTCCAATCAGGTACACGTTTAGGTAGATAGGTATCTAAGGTCTCTACTACTTCGGGTTGATTACGATCAGCTTTAACTGCTCGACGATAAAATGTAGGTTCAGAAAAGACCTTCTCAATAAATTCTATTGAGAAATTTTTACTTTGTGCTTCAACTTTCAATTTTTCAACATAAAGTAAAAACTCCTCTTCACTCAATGGTGTTTTGGTTGATGCTGCTTCAACCTTTACGCCAAACATACTGGTAAATAAGATAACAGTAAGTAAAACCAGCATATTTTTGGTCATTAATATAAAATTTTTAGAATAAATCATAAGTTTACTTTCAGTATTTATGTCTCAATAAATGATTATAATTGGTCAAGCTTGAGTTCAGCCCTATGTGCTTTCAATAAATCCTCTTCTGGCGGCGGTAACTGTAAATAATAGCCTTGTGTGAGCAAATTTTCTTTCACTTTATTAATATCAGCCAATCCAAGTTTAGTTTTAGTCGCTAAGTTAATAATTGTCACTAATATTGGCGAACCAAACATTGACTTAAGTTCATCTGGTACTTCGGAAAAATCATCTCTTTTTTTTACAAATAAATAAGTTTGAGCCTTTTTAGGACTTCTATAAACCGCGCATAACATAATAACAGCCTTGAAAAATAAATATATTGGATTGTGTACCAATAAAAATGGTTCGTACAAACAAAATTACTCGCCTATTCCATACGAGAAAAATCATCTTTAGCCAACTCAAGTAATTGTTCACCGAACAATTTCATTCGCCAATTACGTAGAATATCAACCTGTTCTTGCTGAATGTTTTCCCCTTTGAGCTTAAAGTGCCATGTCAAAAATTGATTAATTTGCTTTTTAGAAGCTAAGTTCTCTACTGTTTGCTCATGTTGAGATGCTATATCAGCAATGAAGCTTTTAATTTTCTTAAAAAGTTGTTTATAACCTGGATATTCATCTAAACGCACAATAGTTTCTGGATAGTCATTCTCACTCACTTCATTAGCTTTTTGTAATACCGATAGCATTGCTTTACCTTTATGACGAATATCTAAAGTATCAACACCTTCAATATTACTCATAGCCGAGAGACTAGAAGGATTATGCTTAGCAAGACCAATTAATGTAGGATCTTTAGCAATAAAACCTATTGGCATATCCCGTTTTTGTGCTTGATCTAGTCGCCAAAGCGCTAAATATTGTAGTAAATTTAATTGCTTAGCACCTAAGCGCCAACTCATTTTAATATGACGATAAAGCTGGCTAGTGTCTGTAGGGGTAAATTTACGCTCAATCATCAATTCCGTTTCTTGTTTCGCTGCTTCAAACCAAGGAGTTGCCAATAATTGTGACTTAAGTGTTGGATAAAGTTGATATAAAAAATCAACATCTGCTTGCGCATAACTAATTTGACTTGCAGTTAATGGTCGTTTGAGCCAATCAGTTCTAGAGTCAGATTTATCGATAATAACCCCTAAGAAATGCTCAACCATTGCCGCATAACCTAAAGACAACCCATGGCCTAAAAATGCCATCATTATTTGGCTATCAATTAAGTTTTTAGGGCGACAATTAGCTTGTGTTAAAAACACTTCTAAATCTTCAGAGCAAGCGTGAATAACCTTCTCTATCGATTCATCTTCAATTAACGCCCAAAAAGGAGTTAAGTCTTCCACCGCAAGCGGATCTATCAACGCAAGATACTCACCATTGCAAACTTGCAGTAAACCTAATTTAGGGTAAAGTGTTCGCGTTCTTACGAATTCCGTATCAACCATTAAAACATCTGATTCTTTCAAATGTTGACATAATTGAATTAAGTCACCTTGTTCTTTAATGTACTGTTTTTGCACTACTACTTCCAATGCTGAATATAATTTAACGTAAATATACCTTAGCTACGGCGTCTACGGGTTGCCTGTTGCTGACGACTTTGATGCTTTTTAACCGAGCGACGAATACGACGACTTTTCGCGTTATCCATAACCTTTTCATCAACCTTGACCTTACTTTTCACTTCAGGGGTTAAGTTAACTAATTGACGATAATAATTAACTTCGGGCAGAGATAGTTCAGTCCAACCGCCAGCAGGTAACTGACGTTTCATCTCCATATCACCATAACGCACACGGATTAAACGACTTACTTGTACTTCTTGGCTTTCCCACAAACGGCGAACCTCTCGGTTACGACCTTCAGACAATACCACATGAAACCAATGATTTCGTCCTTCACCACCACGGTAACTAATTTTTTGAAAACGTGCAGGCCCGTCTTCAAGTTTTACCCCTGCTCTTAACCTTTGTAGCATGGCTTCATTTACTTCACCAAAAACTCGAACAGCATATTCTCGCTCCACTCTCTGGGAAGGATGCATTAATCGATTAGCAAGTTCCCCATCAGTGGTAAACAGTAGCATTCCTGACGTGTTGATATCTAAACGACCTACTGCAATCCAACGGCTTGAATCAAGCTTAGGTAATCTGTCAAATACTGTAGGACGACCTTCAGGATCTTTTCGAGTACACATTTCGCCTTCTGGCTTGTTGTACATTAGTATGCGACAAATTTCTTCGTCTTTTGCTTGTAAACTGACACTATGACCGTCAATTTTTATTTGTTCATTACCTTCAACACGATCGCCTAGATAAGCGACTTGCCCGTTGATGCTAACGCGTCCTGCGCTAATAATTGTTTCCATTTCTCGGCGTGAACCTTTACCCGCGCGGGCCAATACTTTTTGTAGTTTTTCAGACATAGGGCTAACTCTCTTACGTCAGTAACATCACAACCTAGTAACTTATAAAAATAGTTTAGCTTAAAGTGGATTAAGCTAATATTAATTAAGTTATCTATGGTTATTTAGTCTCTGTCTCTCTTTTTTGAGTACTTTCTTCACTTTCAGAGTTTGCTAATTGCATTTCAATATCTGTTAATGAAGATTCTGATAATGGCATCAATTGTGGTAACTGTGCCAATGATTTTAACGAAAAATAATCTAAAAATTCTTTTGTTGTTGCCAATAGTGCAGGTCGCCCAGGTACTTCTTTATGACCTACTTCTTTTATCCAATCCCGCTCTAATAATGTTTTAATGAGATGACTACTCACAGAAACACCACGTACATCTTCGATTTCTCCACGAGTTATTGGCTGTCGATAAGCAATTAATGCTAAAGTTTCTAGTATCGCGCGAGAATATTTTGGGGCTTTCTCTTGAAATAATACCGCTATATCACTTGCGATCGAATCAACCACTTGAAAACGATAGCCTGAAGCGACTTCAACTAGATTTATTGCTCTGTCTTTGTAAACTAAGCTTATTTCAGCAATTGCATTTAACACTTGTTGATGACTAACCGTATATTCAACCAATAATTGCTGCTTAATTTTCATTAAAGATAAAGGGCTAGATGACGCAAAAATAGCACCTTCAATTAGCTTGATTAATTTCTGCTTACTTAAACTTGTCATAGTTTACCATTATCATCTTAATTTATCGTCAATTTTCAGCTCGCTCGAACATTTATTCGACCAAATCCATTAGTTTGAATACATTCAACTAAATGATCTTTTAATAATTCTAATAACGCTAAAAATGTAACAACAACACCGTTTCGTCCTTCTTTTGGCTCAAATAACGCTTCAAAAGCGATAAAACCTTCATTATCTGTGTGCTGTTGTAAAATATTAAGAATTTTACTCATACGCTCTCTTGTTGATAACGATTCTTTAGCAATATGATGATGTTCATAGGCTTGAGTACGCTTTAATACGTCTTGAAGTGCGCTGACCAACTCCATTAAATCTACATCACTGTCATTAGCACGCATTGGTATATTTTCAGGAAGATTGGTGTTTACACATAGAAAATCACGCTCCATACGAGGAAGTTTATCAAGGTTTAGAGCTGCATATTTAATCACCTCATATTCTTGTAAACGTCTAACAAGTTCAGCTCGAGGATCAACTTCTTCATCTTCTATATGTAGTTTAGGTAATAACAAACGCGATTTAATTTCAGCCAAAATAGCAGCCATAACTAAATATTCTGCAGCAAGCTCTAATTTTACATTTTTCATCAACTCAACATAATGCATATACTGAGTAGTTATAGGAGCAATAGGAAGGTCGAGAATATCAAATTTTTGTTTTTTGATCAGATACAAGAGTAAATCTAGAGGGCCTTCAAATGTTTCAAGAATGACCTCTAACGCATCGGGAGGAATAAATAAATCTTGAGGTTTATTGATGTAAGCCTCTCCGCGTATAAACGCGAGAGGTAGTTGTTGCTGATGCATTTCACCCGATGATTTTTTGTTCATTTTATTATTCAAAAGGTGTTGGATCACCCTGTCCTACGCGCAATATTTCACCCTCTCCTTCAGAAAAATCAATAACTGTAGTAGGTTTTTCGCCAAGGTAGCCGCCATCAATAATTAAATCGACTTGATGCTCTAACAGATCGCGAATATGTTCAGGATCGAATTCAGCTCGAGATTCACCTGGCATAATTAACGTGGTAGACATTATCGGCTCTTCAAGCGCGGCTAGTAGAGCTTGTGCTATCGGGTTTTCAGGAATTCTAATACCAATCGTTTTCTTTTTCGGGTTTAGTAAGCGTTTAGGCACATCTTTCGTGCCTTTAAATACAAAGGTATATGCCCCTGGGGTGTTATTTTTAATTAATCTAAAAATTGAATTATCAACACGCGCATATTCGGACAACTCAGACAAGTCTTTACACACTAAGGTAAAATTATGATTTTTGCTAATGTCACGAATTTTACAAATACGCTCTAACGCTTTTTTATCACCGATATGACAACCAAGTGCATAGCCTGATTCTGTAGGATATACCACTACCGCACCTTGATGAATCATGTCTGCAGCCTGTTTCATCAGTCGTCCTTGCGGATTTTCAGGGTGAACATAAAAAAACTGACTCATATAAAAGCTCCTTGTTCAGTTGTGTTGATTAGTGATTCGCCCAATGTTTCCATATAGGATTACAGTTTTCAGGTAACCTTAGGTTTTTTCCTAAATCTGCCCACTTACTTGGATAATGAAAATCAGATCCTAAAGACGCTTGCAAATCATATTCTAAACAATAGTTTAGCATACGTTGGCGTTGTTCGTTATTCATTTGCGGTAAAACAACTTCCAAACCATCTCCACCTGCTTCTTTAAACTGAATAATTAAACGTCTCAACCATTTAGCCGTCATATCGTAGCGAATAGGATGAGCGATTACCGAGCTACCGCCCGCTTGGTGGATAACGTCAATAGCAGTCTCAATTGTACACCAAGTTGGTTTTACAAATGCTCGCTTGCCTTTACCAATATATTTATCAAAAGCACCCTGCATAGTAGAAACATACCCTTGATTAAAAAGCACTTTTGCAAAATGTGCACGAGTAATAGATCCATTACCCGCTAATACTTTTGCTTGCTCATAAATATCAGGTAAACCACTTTTTACTAGTTTTTCCCCAATACTAATAGCACGTTGTTCCCTTGCTATTTGCTGTTGATTGATTAATTCAATCAGTGCGGGGCTATTTTTATCAATATTTAAGCCCACAATATGAATTTCAAAGCTGTGCCAAGCGGTAGATATTTCAATACCATCAATGAGTTGAATTGGAAGATTTTTATCTAAAATATGCTTTTTAGCAATATCAAGACCATCGGTCGTATCATGATCGGTGATAGCTAACACATCTAATTGAAAGTTTACTGCCCTATCTATCAACTCCTCTGGCGTTAAACCACCATCAGAGCATTGAGTATGGCTATGTAAGTCAACACGACTATTTGTAAAGTCGACTAAATTTTCGGTTGACATCAAGGGCATAATCAGTTCTTCTATAGGGGATTTTTAGCAAAACTTATTTTACTCAGGTAATAATGATAATGATACAAGTAAAACAAACTATTTCTCTAATTTGGTGGTGGCATAACTCTACATAAGTGGGTTGTGATAGTTTGCTATTAATTAAGTAAAAGATTTCTGAAAACCCGCTTCTATTAAGCGGGTTTTTTCATTTTTAGCTTTCAATAATTAATAAACATTTACTTTAAACAAAAAACTTAGGATTAAATCATGTTAACAACTAGAGTTAAGAGTTGGTTTATATGGTGGCTTCAGCCAATTTACGCTGGTTGACCCTCTCTATATATAAACAATTAGGATTTAAAAAATGATCATAATATTAAAACCACAAGCGTCAGAAAAAGACGCCCAAGAAATTTTAGATAAAATAGCAAGCTTAGGGCTAAAACCCTTATATATGCCAGGTATTGAACGTACCGTTTTAGGCGCATTAGGCGATGAACGCGTACTTAGCCAACTTCACCTTGACGCCTACCCTATGGTAGATGAAATAAAACCAGTATTAAGCCCTTATAAACTAGTCAGTCGCGAACTACAAGCACACGACTCTGTAGTGTCTATTGGCGGCGTAAAAGTAGGCGGTGGTAACTTTACGGTTATTGCAGGCCCTTGTTCAGTTGAAAGCCAAGAACAACTTTTTGGCGTAGCTAATATGCTAACGCAACACAATATTCCATTATTACGTGGAGGTGCCTTCAAACCACGTACCAGCCCATATAGCTTTCAAGGCTTAGGCGTTGAGGGACTCGAATTACTGAAATCAGCAAAAGCTAAATTTAATATGCCTGTTGTCTCTGAAATTATCGATCCAAATGATGCTGATTTAATGTACGACTATATCGATTGTTTCCAAATTGGCGCACGTAATATGCAAAATTTTCGCTTACTTGAAGCCGTAGGCAAACAAGATAAAACCGTATTATTAAAACGCGGTATGAGCGCAACAATTGAAGAGTTATTACTTGCCGCTGAATATATAATTAATGCTGGAAACTCGAACGTTATTCTGTGTGAACGTGGCATTCGTACCTTTGAAACTGCTACCCGCAATACTTTAGACTTAAGTGCAGTTGCTTATTTAAAAGAAAAATCACATTTACCGGTATTTGTTGACCCATCACACGGCACTGGTATTAAATCTTTAATTAACCCTTTATCAAGAGCCGCCGTTGCAGTAGGTGCTGATGGTATTATTGTTGAAGCCCATTTAAATCCTAAAGAAGCCTTATCGGATGGTCACCAAGCATTAACCGCAGAAGACTTTGCTACATTAATGGCTGATATTAAGCCATTTATAACCGCTGCAGGTAAAATACTATGAAAGCCATATACAACCCAAATGATAATACAGATATAGGCCGAGTTGATACATTATCAGGCAAAGCAAATTATCAAGCAGATCCCCTCACCTTATTTAAAAAACTGTGTGGTAATAAAACTAATAACCTTTTACTCGAATCTGCTGAAATAGATAAAAAACATCAATTAAAAAGTTTATTACTCGTTGATGCTGCTGTAAAAATAGTGTGTAACGGCAATATTGTTACCTTTAAACCATTAACCTTAAATGGTGAATCAGCAGTCGCATTCGCTACTAAAAAATTATCTGAATATGCACAGTTGAGCTTTAACGATAAAACCTTAATTGCTGCGTTTCCTGAAGTTGATCAAGCGCTTGATGAAAAATCACGCTTAAAGGCTATTAACCCGTTCGAAAGTTTACGGGTCTTTAACCAATTAAAAAATGAAAACCATCATCCGTTCGCCGTATTTTTAGGAGGCGCATTTGCCTTCGATATGATCACCATGAGTGAACAACTTCCTGAGGTAAAAGATGGCGAAAACACCTGCCCTGATTTTGTTTATTATCTAGCCGAAACATTAGTAATTATCGACCATGAAAAACGCTCATCTGAAATTATTGCCAATGTATTTTCAGGCAAAGAGCAACGTAAATGTCATTTTGAAATAGCACGTAGACTCTCTGCAATTAAAGCATTAGTTGAAAGTGATATTGCACCTCCGAAAACTCGAGAAATAGAACTAGACACACCAATAGAAGTTGCTTGTGACATTGATGATATAACTTTTTGTACTACCGTTAATCAATTAAAAGAGCATATTAAAGCGGGCGACATTTTCCAAGTTGTGCCTTCTCGTACCTTTAGCTTACCTTGTAAAGATACCTTCAATGCCTATTTAGCCCTGCGTTCAAGTAATCCAAGCCCTTATATGTTTTACTTACAAGATGACGACTTTTGTATGTTTGGCGCATCACCCGAGTCAGCCATTAAATACCAACAACATAATCGACAAGTAGAAATTTACCCAATTGCAGGCACAAGACCTCGTGGCTACAAAGCTAATGGTGAATTTTCGTTAGATTTAGATTGTCGAATTGAATTAGAACTAAGGCAAGATAAAAAAGAACTAGCAGAACATATTATGCTCGTTGATCTAGCCCGTAATGATGTTGCGAGAGTTAGTAAAGCGGGTACCAGACACGTCGCCGATTTGTTAAAAGTAGACCGCTACTCACATGTAATGCATCTAGTATCAAGGGTTTGTGGTACATTATCTGATGATCTAGACGCACTACACGCCTACCAAGCATGTATGAATATGGGCACTTTATCTGGTGCCCCTAAAGTGAAAGCAACTTCACTCATTAGACAATTCGAAGGTAAGCGTCGTGGTAGTTATGGGGGCGCTGTTGGATATATAACAGGCGAAGGTGATATGGATACTTGTATTGTTATTCGTTCTGCTTTTGTCAAACATTCAATCGCCCATATTCAAGCAGGCGCAGGTGTTGTATATGACTCTAACCCGCAATCAGAGGCGGATGAAACTCGACAAAAAGCCCAAGCTGTAATTTCCGCCATTATTAAAGCCGCGACAATGGAAAATATCTCTGAGAATACAAGTGATAAACACTCAACAATGGAGGTTAAGTGATGAAAAACACTAAGTATACTGAATCTAAAGTTCAAACACCGGCTAATGTACAAATTTTCATGCTCGATAATTTAGACTCATTCACTTATAACTTAGTAGATGAATTTAAATGCTTGGGCTTTGATCCGATAATTTATCGTAATACCATAAGTGCTGACTTTATTTTAGCGCAGATAGAAAAATGTTCTGATCCTGTCATGTTAGTGCTTTCCCCTGGACCGGGCGAACCGAGTAAATCAGGTTGTTTAATGGAGCTAATCGCTAAAACAGCGGGTAAATATCCTATTTTAGGTATTTGTTTAGGTCACCAAGCTTTAATTGAACATTACGGTGGCGTTGTAGGACGCGCACCTGAAATAGTGCATGGTAAAGCGTCAAATGTTACTCATTCAGGTGAACACGCCTTCGCCAATATCATTAACCCTTTGCCTGTTGCTCGTTATCATTCGTTAGTGGCGACCAAAATGCCTGACGCTTTATCACTGGTTGCGTATTTGGATACCGACAAAAATGAACGTTTACCTATGGCGATAGCACACGAACAAGATAATATTTTAGGCTTTCAATTTCATCCAGAGTCTATTTTAACAACCTACGGTAGCACCTTGTTAGCTCAAAGTATTGACCACTTAATTGTAAACCATTTAATCGCAAATAATTTATCAGGAGCATGTAATGACTAATGTGCTACAAACCCTTGTTGATGGAAAATCACTTAACCAACTGCAATCTCAAGAATTTTTTAGTCAAGTATTTTCTGGCGATGTAGACCCAGCGTTGCTTGCCTCAGTACTTACAGCTTTAAAAGTAAAAGGAGAAACCCCAGAAGAAATTTCTGGTGCCGCTATTGCTGTTCGAAATTTTGCCACAAGCTTTCCCGAGCAACAAAACGGCGTTGCTGACTGCGTTGGCACAGGTGGTGATGGTGCAAACACCATTAACATTTCAACAACTGCCGCTATTCTTGCCGCTGCTTGTGGTTTAAAAATGGCTAAACATGGCAATAGAAGTGTTTCTAGTATGTCTGGCTCAGCCGACTTACTAGAAGCATTTGGTGTTAATTTAACTATGTCACCTGAAACCGCGAGTAAGTGCCTAGAGCAAAGTAATTTATGTTTCTTATATGCACCAGCCTACCATCCAGGTTTTAAATACGCAGGACCCGTTCGATCGGCAATGGGAATAAGAACCTTATTTAATATTTTAGGGCCGTTAGTCAACCCTTCTTGTCCAAGTGTGATGCTGTTAGGGGTTTATACACCAGAGTTAATTCCAACAATGGCAAAAAGTTTAGTGTTAACGGGAGTTACACGCGGTTGGGTAGTTCATGGCAGCGGCTTAGATGAAATAGCCTTACATGGTGCAACTCAAGTTACCGAAATAGCTAATGGTGAATTAACTGAAAAAGTGATAACACCTGCTGATTTTGGCTTATCCAATTATGTATATACCCTTGATGATATAAAAGGCGGAACACCACAAGAGAATGCTGATATTATCAAAGCGATTTTATCTGGTAACGGTGAGCCTGCCCATAATGCCGCGGTTATAGTAAACTGTGCCGCCCTACTTTACTTACATGACAAAGCAGATACTCTCACAGACGCTGCACAAATCGCCACACAAGTATTAGCGTCGGGTAAAGGCTTAACAACACTTGAATTAATGGTATCGATTTCCAATGGAGAAAAACACTAATGGCCAATGTATTAGAGAAAATTGTTGAAAATAAGCGCATTGAAATAGCAGCACTTAAACAACAAAAACCATTAGCGAGTTTTATCGATGAATTAACACCAACTAAAAAAGATATGTACGCCGCTTTAGATCGTAAGCAAGGCCATAGACATGCTGGTTTTATACTAGAATGCAAAAAAGCTTCTCCGTCTAAAGGACTTATTCGCCCTGACTTTGACGTTAAAGCTATTTGTCAAATTTATGATAAATACGCCGCCGCCATTTCAGTGCTCACTGATGAAAAATATTTTCAAGGTAAATTTGAATACCTGAAAATAGTGACAGATACCGTAAGTTGTCCTGTGCTTAATAAAGATTTTTTTGTTGATGCATATCAAGTATACCTTGCACGTTACTATGGTGCTGACGCCATTTTACTCATGTTAAGCGTATTATCTGATGAAGAATACCAAGAGCTATCAAGGATTGCTCAGCAATATAACCTTGCAGTGTTAACCGAAGTATCCAACGAAGAAGAACGTGACCGTGCTATCTCACTTGGGGCAAAGTTAGTCGGTATTAATAATCGTAACTTACGTGATTTATCAACCAATATTGCTACCACCTTTGATTTTGCTCCGACACTACCTGACGACTGTATTGTTATTTCAGAATCAGGTATCTACACCAACGATCAAGTAAGAGAGCTTGCTCCTGCCGTAGATGGCTTCTTAGTGGGGAGTTCGATAATGGCGCAAGATGATATTGATCTAGCATGTCGAACGCTAATTTACGGCAATAACAAAGTGTGTGGCTTAACGTCACCAGAATATGCAGCGATAGCAAAAGACAGTGGCGCACAATTTGGCGGATTAATTTTTGCCGAAAAATCGCCTCGTTTTGTCACAAAAGCCATTGCAGAGCAAATTGTGACGGCAATAACAGGATTACGCTACGTAGGCGTATATGTTAACCACCCAACAGAATTTGTCGCTGAAACCGCCCTTGCATTAAACTTATATGCGGTACAACTTCATGGCCAAGAAGACGAACAATATATTGAAACACTTCGCGAACAATTACCTAAGAGTTGTCAAATATGGAAAGCAGTTGCGGTTGACTCTACCGTGCCTCGGTTAGATCTCTTAGTACAACACTATGTCCTTGATGGGAAAAGTGCCGGGAGTGGACAAAGCTTTAATTGGCAAGTGTTAGCCGATAGCGAGCAAGACTTATCCCCATGCTTTTTAGCCGGTGGGTTAAACATAGATAACATTGCTACGGCAACGCAATTATTAACCACACAAGAATTATATGGTTTAGATCTCAACTCAGGTGTTGAATCTAGCCCTGGAATTAAAAGCCGTGACAAACTTAATAAAGTTTTCGCGCAAATACGGAATTATTAAAATGACGAATCAAACGAATAAAGTAGCAGAAAAACAAATAATACCTGCCTATTTTGGTGAATTTGGCGGAATGTTTGTTGGCGAATTATTAGTACCTGCACTTGAGCAATTAGAACAAGCCTTTGTTGACTCTAAAACTGATGAAGCATTTCAGGCTGAATTTAACAAACTACTCACAAGTTATGCTGGTAGGCCAACACCGCTTACACTAACCCGTAATTTATCAAAAAACCCACTCGCTAAAATTTACTTAAAACGTGAAGACTTGTTACACGGTGGTGCTCATAAAACTAACCAAGTATTAGGCCAAGCATTACTAGCTAAAAAAATGGGAAAAACAGAAATCATTGCTGAAACAGGTGCGGGGCAGCATGGCGTTGCCACGGCAATTGCTTGTGCGTTACTCGGTTTAAAATGTCGTGTTTACATGGGCACGGTAGACTGTCAACGCCAACAGCCTAATGTCTTTAGAATGAAGCTAATGGGAGCAACCGTTATTCCCGTTACTGCTGGTGGCGGAACCTTAAAAGATGCGGTTAATGAAGCGTTACGTGATTGGTCTGCCAACTATGACAGCGCTCATTACCTATTAGGGACTGCTGCAGGTCCTCATCCATTCCCTACCATTGTTCGTGACTTTCAAAAGATGATCGGCGAAGAAGCCAAAGCCCAGCTACTTGAAGAAGAAGGTAAATTACCGGATTACGTTATTGCCTGTGTGGGTGGCGGTTCAAATGCCATCGGTATGTTTAACGACTTTATTCATGAAACTAACGTTAAGTTAATTGGTGTAGAGGCTGGTGGTAAAGGCATAGATACCCATGAGCATGGTGCAACCTTATCTGCCGGTACTAAAGGTATGTTGCACGGCAACTATACCTATATTATGCAAGATAAATATGGCCAAATTGAAGAGTCTTACTCTGTTTCAGCTGGTTTAGATTATCCAGCTGTAGGACCACAACATGCCTATTTAAAAGAAACAGGTCGTGCTCAATATGTACCAATTAATGACGATGAAGCATTAGCGGCTTTTCAAACATTAGCGAGCTCTGAAGGTATTATTCCTGCATTAGAGTCTTCTCATGCATTAGCCCATGCGCTTAAAATGGCCGAGACTGTAACAGAAGAAACTATTTTCTTAGTTAACTTATCTGGTCGTGGCGATAAAGATCTTGCCCACGTACAAACGGTATTACACCCCGAAGCCTCTAACAATAAGGAGCAAAACTAATGAGCCAAATACATCCAGGCATTAGTCAGCGTTATCAACAGTGTTTTGCTAACTTAGCTGAAAAAAACGAAGGCGCTTTTATTCCTTTTGTTACCATCGGCGATCCAAATCCTGAGCAATCATTTGAAGTCATTAAGACACTAATTGATTCAGGTGCCGATGCGCTAGAATTGGGGATCCCCTTTTCAGATCCAAGTGCTGACGGCGTCACCATTCAACAAGCTGCTTTGCGTGCTTTATCTTCAGGTGTAAATACTGACATTTGTATCGATATTTTAAAGCAAGTGAGGGAGTATGCTCCGCAAATCCCCATTGGTTTATTACTATACGGTAATTTAGTGTTTGCCCGTGGTATTGATAATTTCTATCAAGATATGGCCGATGCGGGTGTTGATTCGGTACTTATTGCTGATTTACCCATCAGAGAAAGTGAGCCATTTCGTAACGCTGCACTAAAAAGTGGTATCGCTCCGATATTTATTGCACCACCCAATGGTAGTGAAAAAACGTTAGCTAACGTTGCCAAGTATAGCGAAGGATATACCTACGTACTCAGTCGTGCTGGCGTCACTGGCGCAGAGACTAAAGCAACGACACCTGCGGATCATTTAGTAGCGGCATTAAAAGCAAACAATGCTCCACCTTCTGTTATTGGCTTTGGTATTTCAGCCCCTGAGCAAGTTAAAGAAGCCTTAGCAGCAGGTGCAAGAGGCGCAATAAGCGGCTCAGCCGTTGTTAAAATTATTGAAAACAACTTAGCAGATAACAAAGCGATGCTTACTAATTTAAGCAGTTTTATTAAATCAATGAAAGCAGCGACGGTTAAATAATAGTTAGGCCCTAGGTACCTAGGGCCTAACATAATTCTTAAGCGGTTAAAGTTGTTCTAATATGTTCTGACAAAGTTGATGTGTTCGTTCAATTTGTGCTAATTGTTGGTTTGACGAATAACCTTGATGAATAACACTAAGCCAATGATCAATCATATCAACAAAACCTCTGGTATATAAATAGCTATCCCAGTCAGAAAAACCTATTGTTGATACTCTACCTTCTTGATAATAATTGCCTGTAGTTAACCCTGATATTTGATATTTCTCGTTATGAGCAAATGCTTCAATAACTTCCTCATTGATCCCAGAAGCTCTATTCATACTACCTTCAAATAGTCGCTGGCCACATTCAAAGGAAATACGTATATTTGTCAGTTGTTCATTAGAGGATTGACCGAATACTTGTAAATTACTCAGCATACTAATATCGCTCCCTGCCAAATAACATAAACCATCAATTACATGGATAAAGTCATCAAAAATGACTGTTGTAGCATTATCAGGTAAAGCAACTCTATTCTTTTGCCACCGGATATGAGAGATATTTTTTGCTAAAAGGTTAGTTACCTGTGGTGCAAATCTTCGGTTAAAGCCAAGATAAAGTGGGATGTTATTTTCTCTTGCAAGAGTTATTAGTTGGTTACACTCACTTATTTTATAACTTAATGGTTTATCAATAAATGTAGCTATACCTGCATTAAGTGATTGAACAGCAATATCGAAATGACTTTCTGTCGCAGAATGTATCATGACCGCATCAGGTTTACTTTCAAATAAGCGATTACTATCGTCATAACAGTCATTAATTCTATATTGCTTAGCTAATTGTGCTAAAACCTCTTGATTTCGAGTACATAAAATAGGAGTAATACTCGGGTGTGTAGCTATAATAGGTAAATAAGCTTTTTGTGCTATATCACCTAAACCTATCATTGCTATACGTAATCTATTCACTTATTGCTCCTTTGTCCCAAAAACTTATAAGAGTTATTATTATCCATTTAGTCTTTAAACTTAAGCACTAGCTTTATAGCGTTTTTATTTTTTTGACATGAGTAAGAATATAAACACTAAAGACGCACAGTATCATTCCGCAAATACTAACTATAGTTAAAGTTTCATCAAATAGTAACCACGCTTCAAGTGCAGTTGCTGGTGGTACTAAATAGAAGTAACTAGACACTTTAGCAGCCGCACCATGCTCAATCATATACAAGAGTAATAAAATTGATACGACAGACAAGCCTAAAATAAGCCACAGTAAAGCGGAAATAAACTCTGGTTGCCAATTAATATCAGGCGCTACTTGGAAGTATGATATTGGTAAAAATACCAATAAGCTCGCAATATACTGCCATAAAACTGAAGGTAATAACGGCTGATTTTGGCAAAATATTTTTTGATATAAAGTACCGATTGTAATGCCTAGTAAAGCGATAACCGCAAAAATTAACGCGCTATAATTAACTCGAGACAAATCAACTTGGCTAGCGACAACCAACCCAATACCAATTACGCCGCCTACAAGCGCAACTAGTTGCTTTTTCGTTAATGATTCATTAAATAAATAAAGTGCAATAAAAGCAGTTAATAAAGGTTGTAAGCCTACAATAATTGCAGTAACTCCTGCTGGAATTCCCTGCTCTATCGCGCCAAAAACACCGCCTAAATATGCACCATGAATTAATAAGCCAGTGATCATCGAGTGAAGTATTTGACTTAACGTGAGTTTAGGTTGTTTGAGTAAAATAATGAGAAAAACAAAAACAAGCACATTACCAATGCCACGTAAACTTAGAAAGTCTCCTGTTCCTGCATAAGGCAAACCATATTTTGCACCGATAAAACCAGTGCTCCATAACAAAACAAAAAAAAATGGAATAGATTTTTTTAAAGAAAACATTGCATTACATGCCAAAAAATAAAGTGAAACTTAGTATAACCAAGGCAAAAATAAAGCCTATCTACAGTTTAACTATTTATCTACTTATACAGTTGTATGAATGAATAAAAAAAAGACTTCCCCTTAAAAAGGAAGTCTATGTATTGATGTGGTTTTAATAAGTTATAAAGTCAAAAGGCTAATTATCGTCGTGATCTTCTGGCATATTAGCCATGACCCAATCTAAGTTTTCTTTAATAAACTTTTTATCTTCTGGTGAAACATTTTTACCCATTTTTAACATGCCCATCATATTTTTCTCTTGCTCTTCAAGCGTTTTTAGCATTTTTTCACGCACTTCTTTGGGCATATTAGCTTTTTGCATTTGTTCAACTGCTTGTTGCTTCATTGCTAACAATGCATCAATATTTTCTCCGGACGGCATTTGTTCCATTTGTACTGCCATTACTCCGCCAATAATTCTCATACTAAGATCATAAAGCTGTTCAACACCTGAAAGTCCCGCTGTTTGAATAGCACTATTAATTTGAGGGTAAAACGATAACTCTTGAACTTTGGATAAAAACTTAGTTTTATCTGTGTAAGAAAAATCGTCCATCTGTTTGTCTAGTTCAGGGTACTGTTGTTGTAATTGTTGTAGTTGCTCAATAGCATTAAAGTATTGCTGAGCAAGTGCTTTAGTTAATGTCTCTTGTGCGATTGCGCTGCTCGAGAAACAAAACACTAAAATGAGAGATAATAGAGGTCTCATCTACTTTTCCTTAAGAAATGGTATTGAAAAACTATAGTAGCTTTAGAGACAAATAATTGGAATTAAAATCTTTAAATAGATGTTTATGACCGTTACAAAATGCTAGCAATTAGCGGAAAGCACAAAAATTCTTTACGTATTCATTAAACCAAGAAAAGTAATGTTTAAATTTATTTACACATTAAAAAGCCGTTATAGCTTACGTTATAACGACTTTTTGTTATGGCTTTTATTAATCAGCTATTTTTGCCCATGTATCACGAAGACCAACAGTACGGTTAAATACTAAGTTGCCGTCAGTTGCATCTTTATTATCTAAACAAAAGTAACCTTGGCGTTCAAATTGAAACGCTTGTTCTGGCTGTGCATTAACAAGATATGGTTCAACTTTAGCCGTATTAATTTCTATTAACGAATCAGGATTCATAACTTCATGAAAATCTTCTGCTGCGCCAGGATTAGGTACAGAAAATAAACGGTCATATAAACGAACAGTCGCATTTACAGCATGTTCAGCACTAACCCAATGAATAACGCCTTTCGGTTTGGTTCCATCAGTTGGGTTTTTGCCTAAGGTTTCTGGATCATACTGACAATATACGGTTGTAATATTTCCGGCACTGTCTTTATCACATCGAGTTGCTGTGACAACATACGCACCACGTAAGCGAACAGCTTTATCAAGTACTAAGCGTTTATATTTTTTATTCGCTTCTTCTCTAAAATCTTCCGCTTCTATCAAAATATCTCTCGCAAAAGGAACAATACGAGTACCTTGACTTTCATCACTGGGGTGATTTTTTACGGTTAATTCTTCGACCTTATCTTCAGGATAATTTTCGATAACTAACTTAATAGGATCAAGAACAGCCATTGCACGCGGAGCATTATCATTTAAGTCTTCACGAATACAAGCCTCTAATACTCCCATCTCAACGGTGTTATCCATTTTGGTCACGCCAATACGTTTAGTAAATTCACGAATTGATGCAGGTGTATAACCTCTACGACGAAACGCAGCAATAGTTGGCATACGTGGGTCGTCCCAGCCGCTTACAAGTTTTTCAGTCACCAAATCATTTAGTTTACGTTTACTCATTACCGTATATTCTAAATTCAAGCGTGAAAATTCATACTGATGCGGACGAGAATCTATCGTTATATTATCAATGACCCAATCATACAAACGACGATTATCTTGAAACTCTAAAGTACATAAAGAGTGTGTGATATTTTCAATCGCATCTGAAATACAGTGAGTAAAGTCGTACATCGGATAAATACACCACTTATCTCCGGTTTGGTGATGATGAGCAAATCTAACACGATAAATTACCGGATCGCGCAAACACATAAAGCTTGAGCTCATGTCTATTTTTGCACGTAATGTACATTCACCTTCTTTAAACTCACCGTTTTTCATTTTTTCAAATAAAGCAATGTTTTCAGCAACACTTGTATCTCTATAAGGACTATTCTTGCCTGGAGCTTTCAAAGTTCCACGGTATTCACGTGCTTCATCGCCATTTAAAAAGCAAACATAAGCTAACCCTTTCTCGATTAACTCAACAGCGAAACCGTGAAGCTGATCAAAATACTCAGAGGAATAATGAACATCGCCAGCCCATTCAAAGCCTAACCATTTAACATCTTTTTGAATTGAGTGTACGTAATCAATATCTTCTTTTTCTGGGTTAGTGTCGTCAAAACGTAAATTACATAAGCCATTGTAATCTTGGGCAATACCAAAATTTAAACAAATAGATTTAGCATGACCAATATGTAAATAACCGTTTGGCTCCGGCGGAAAACGAGTCTGTACGTTGGAATGTTTACCACTTTCCAGATCAGCATCGATAATTTGGCGTATAAAATTGGTAGGACGGTTTTCAGCTTCCGACATCTACAGAACCTCTAAAAGTATAAAATTAACAATCAATTATTCGCCATTATAACAACAGTTATTAATGGCGAATAGCGACAAAGTTAGACTATGGTGAATTATTTAGGTTTTAGTTGTATTTAATTAAACATAAAACCAATCTTGTAGAGGATTATATGGGCTCGCTGTTAATTAATCGACTCTTTAATAACTTCGGCGGCGTCAAAAACCGCCTGATTAGGATAAGCATCAGCCACTAAGTTATTGGCAAGTTGAAATGATCGTATGGCTTTACGACTATTAGGCCCCCAAATACCATCTGGCTTGCCTGTTTTGTATCCTAATGATTGCAGCTTTTCTTGAAGTTTTTGCAATTGTTCGCGAGTATAACGATGTTTATCAGCTAACGGTTCAAATTGTTGTTTTTTAGCACCAACTAAACTATTCGCTAACAAGCCAACAGCCGTGGCATAGTTTTTTGAAAGATTCCATTTCATAATCACATTAAAATTAGGGTACACCAAAAATGCAGGACCATTGTGCCCCGCAGGTAAGAATAATTGAGCATCAATAGCATAATTAGAAAGCGGCTGTTGATACTCAGTGGTAACACCCAATTTCTTAAAGTCGCTCAAAGGGTAGAATTTATCTTGCTCAATTTGCGCATAGTCGAAATTTTCTGGCAGTGTAACTTTTCTTCCCCAACGCTGACTTGCCCGCCAACCAATTTGACTTAAATAATTAGCAGCAGAAGTTAATGCATCAGCTTCACTTTCCCATACATCAACTTTGCCATCATTATCACCGTCTATGCCATAAGCTTTTAATGCGGTAGGCATAAATTGCATATGCCCCATAGCACCTGCCCATGATCCTTGAAGTTGATCTACAGTTACACTTTTTTGATCGATCAAATCAAATAAATTAAATAACTCAGCCGTAAAGTAACGGCTTCGCCTTTTATCACATGCTAAGGTAGCAATAGAATTTAGTACAGGCATTTTACCTTTGTAGCTACCGTAATTAGTTTCTAATCCCCAAAAAGCCACTAAGTATTGAGACGGGACACCATATTTTTTGGTTAATTGGTCGAGCAAGGCTTTATGCTCATTTAATTTTTGTTTGCCTACTCTTAGTCGATAGTCAGTAACTCGTTTACTAATATATTCAGCAAATGTTTCACTAAATTCAGGTTGACTCTTATCTAATTGCTGTACACGTTCAATGGGGGATAATGAGCTGATAACATCGTCAATAATATAGTCTGAATAACCTAACTCTGTTGCTGACTTTTGAAAATCAAGCTTGCATTGTTCAAAGTCGTTAGCTGCTAGGCTAAATGAAAAAAGCCCTAAAGATAAAAATGTACATTTAACTGCTTTCGTAATAAGCGGGTTGTTCACTCTAGGAAACTGGAAATACTGCATTTATAAACACATCCTTAAAAATGGCTAACTACTCGAAAAATATTTTAGAAGCAAAATAACATACTCGCTTTTTAAAGCTAGTAGATACACATACTTAGTAACATAAAAAAGCCAAAACATTTAACCTGTTTTGGCTCTAATTTCCTTTATCATTGATTAAATTATACTGATAATGGTTTTATTGGTAAGTCTCTATAACGTTTACCTGAAGCCGCAAAAATAGCATTACTTAAAGCAGGTGCAAATGGTGAAACTCCAGGCTCACCTAAACCGGTAGCTGGCTTATCTGAATCTATAATGTGCACATTCACATTAGGCATTTCATTGATACGAAGCACGGGATAATCATGGTAATTGCTATTAACAACCGCACCATCTTTAAAGGTAATTTCGGTATACAAGGATAACGACATTCCCATAACAACAGCTCCTTCCATCTGAGCGGTTGCACCATCGGTGTTTAACACCTGACCACAATCAATAGCACAGTCAACATTAAGTACTTTAATGTTATCGCCGTCAACTTTAACATGAACGGCCATCGCAACATAACTATGAAAACTATGATGAACAGCAATACCTATCGCTTCCCCTGCAGGCAGCTTTTTGCCAAAACCGGCCTTTTCTGCTGCAAGAGCAAGCACAGCTTTTGAGCGTTGAACTTGTTCTTGTTGTTCAGGGTTAGTATTAGCATCATATATTTGGTTTAAAAAAGTTAAGCTATCTTTACCCGCTTTATGTGCCAATTCATCGGCAAATGTACCAAAAGCAAAACCATAAAAAATTGCATATACTGCTCGGTACCAACCAATACGCGTATGAGTGGGAGCTTCACCGGTTTCACTTCTAAAGTTTTCAATACCGAACGGGTGATTATTGATATCCCCCAAACTACTCGCAGGCGCTCTATCCAAGCTAGGATCAAACAATGATGCTATAGCAGGAAAGGCCGCGCGGTGTAACCACCCTGTTACATTACCTTTATCATCTAAAGACGCTTCAATATGTTGAGCGCTGATAGAATGATAGTAACCAGTTTTCATATCCTCTTCACGAGACCATATAAGCTGTATTGGCGCATTAACTGCTTGAGAAATAGCTGCAGCTTCATGTACATAGTCGCATTTAAATTTGCGACCAAATGCGCCACCAGCCATCATAACATTGACTTTAATATCTTTAGGCTCTCTTTTTAAAAATCCAGCTAATACTTTTTGAATATCTTCAGGACTTTGTGTTGAAGCCCATACCTCGCAACTGTCTTTTTGAACCCAAACAACACTCGCATTGGGTTCCATTGGTGCGTGGCATAAATGCCCACCAGTATAAGTCGCGGATACTTTTTGCGATGCAGATTCAAAAGCGCTTGCTAAATCGCCCCGTTCGAGCACTAATTCCGCCGGTTTTTCTACGTTCTTAACTAATTGCTTTTTATAAGTATTCGTGTTGTAAACTTTATTGGCGCCAGCATCCCATTCAATGACTAATTTTTTAGCGGCTTGTTGTGCTGTCCATGTATTATTGGCAACAACAGCAACACCACCAACAGAGCCATAAGGCACATTTAATCTCTCTATCTCAACAACATGAGATACACCTTTAACCGCTAATGCCGCTGTTTTATCAAGGCTTTTTAATTTCCCTCCAAGCACTGGACAATGAACAATGGCAGCATACTTTAAACCAGGCACTTTAGTATCAACACCATAAGTTCGCTCACCGACAACCACCATACCTTGGTCATGTCTATCAAGCGCCTTACCAATATAACGAAACTGATCTTTACTCTTCAACGTTGGGTTTTCAGGTACAGGACTATTTGCAGCTAATGTAGCAAGCTCCCCGTAAGAAAGTTTTTGACCATTAATTTTATTAATAACAAAGTGATTTTCCGCATAACAATTTTCAGCAGAGGTTTTCCAAACTTTAGCGCCGGCTGCAATTAGCATTAATTTTGCAGTTGCCCCTGCTTTTCGCATAGGTTCTAACATTACACGAATACTAGCAGAGCCGCCGGTTGCTTGTGGCCCATATTTATCTCTGTTACCTTCACCTTGTTTTACTGTTACATGCGACCAATCAGCTTCCATTTCATCAGCGACAGCGCCGGGAAGCGCCGTACTGATCCCTTGGCCCATTTCACAACGCCCGCAATAAAGAACAAGATCACCATTCTCATACAAATGGATATAGCCGTTTGGATTAAAGTCACCGTTGTCACTCGTTATTTCATTACTAGCAAATGAAGGTAAACTAACACCAATAGCTAAACCACCTGTCGCTAATGAGGCAACCTTGAGAAAACTACGACGGCTACTATTTTCAATCTTTTCCGAGTTTAGGTATTTACCACCATGAGACATAGCTTCAAGTACATGAGGATTCATATTAAACTTCCTTAGCTAAGTCATAAGCAACAGATTTTATCGCTTTTTTAATACGTTGATACGTACCACAACGGCAAATATTACCCTGCATTGCCGCATCAATTTCATCATCGCTAGGAGCCGCATTATTTTTTAATAAACTTGCTGCATTCATTATTTGACCCGCTTGACAATAACCACATTGTGGCACGTTATTTTCTAACCAAGCTTTTTGTAAGGGATGATCACCATCTTTCGACAATCCTTCGATGGTTGTAATTGACTTGCCGACTAAACTACTCACAGGTAAAACACATGAACGTGTTGCTTGTCCATCTACATGCACAGTGCAAGCGCCACATAAACCAGCACCACAACCAAACTTGGTTCCTGTATATTCTAAATGATCTCTTAAAAACCAAAGCAGCGGCATATCATCAGGTACATCTATGTCGAATGTTTTATCATTAATCTTTATTGTATTTGTCATAGGGTTTCACTGGTCAGTCATAAAAATAGTTTAAGGTCAAAATAACCATACCACTTTTTTATTGCAAAAAAATAAATGTAATTAAATATTTTAGACTATTTAACACTGATTGCTTAATGGGAATAAAATATTTCTTTAATAATGGCAAAAATTAAAGGTAAACTCACTGCAACTTATGTACAAAAGTTCAATAAAGTAAAAAAGTGATTGTAAATCAACCCATAAAAAGGTTAGATTGGTTATTAAGCGTACAAAATAACGTTTATATTAGTGTTTAGATTTCTTTTTTGGATTTCACATAGCAAGGATTAACCTGTGCACACTACCAGTAACAATAATAATTATAAAGAAGCTCAACTGCTTTGCGAAAGAGCATTAGCATTTATGGATAACCATATGTTAACGCCTCACCCTATAAATTATGCAGTTATTTATCATTATGTTAGTAATGATAATACAAAGCTAAAATCGGCAATTGAAAAAAACTTTCAACCAAAGGTCAGATCGACGATGTTTTCATAGAAGACATGTTTAACGAATTTCTTTCAGCGAGTCATAATATAGAAAACCTTCTACTATCCCCGTTTGAAAAAACACTTAATAAGACCTTAAATAAAATAGATTCCCAAGTTATCAATGAAAAAGAAATAGCTTTTAATCTTAAAAAGGTTGATGGGGCATTAAGTAAATTAGCACAACATCAACCTTTAAAAACCCTCATAAATTTTATCATTAACTTAATTAATAATTCTCAAAGTCAACGCAAAGCATTAACAGATGAACTGACTCATACATATGCGGAAGTAAAATTGCTACGTACTCAATTAAGTGAGTCAAGAGAACAAGCGGCGATAGATTCTTTAACAGGTTTATTGAATAGACGTGGTTGTCAGTCAAAGTTACAAGAATTTAATATCAACCAAACTCACTCTACTATTGCCATCGATATTGATCACTTTAAACAAATTAATGACAGTTTTGGTCATGCTGTTGGCGACAAGGTCATTCAATTAATTGCAAATATCATTAAACAATCCATTTCAGCCGATGATATAGCAGCCCGTTTAGGCGGTGAAGAGTTTATAGTCGTAATGCACAATAAATCGATAAAAATAGCTGAGAATATTGCTGAAAAAATTAGAACATCTGTTGAAAAATTAAAGTTAATACAAAAACAGACAAATACTTACTTACCTAAAATATCTGTATCACTAGGCATAGCTGAGCTTGATGAAGAAGAAAATTGGGATAGCCTATTTGAAAAAGCAGATAAAGCCATGTATCAAGCAAAAGAACTTGGACGTAATAGGTGTGTAATCAGCCAAACATCTTGCTTAGTTTAATTAATTGGCTTTTATTTAAAGATGTCAGCTATTATTGAGTTGTATTCGTTAAAAATAGCTGACTTATACCTAAGTTATTATCAATTTATCTTCGTCTACGGCGGCGACGAACTTTTTTAGTGTCATCTTCGTCAGCATTAGTCACTTCACTTTCGTTGACCGCTTTCTTTAATTCTACGACTGCCCCGCTTTCGTCATTAGCTGAAAGTTTAGCTTCCTGTTTATCAGTTTCTTTAATTGCTTCTGACATTTTTAATTGTGCTGATAATTTAGGTGCTGGCACTTGAGATTTAAATACGGATTTAAACATCCCTTTAACACCAGCTAAACCTTTTTTAGTTTGCTCTTCTGTATTTTCTAAGTTCTTAATCTGATTAATTGAAGCGTCTGTATTTTGCAGATTACTATTTTCATTAGCACTATTTACGTCATCAATTTTGGCTTTTACGCTCTCCTGTGACGTGTCTTTATCTTCATTAGGGTTTTCTTGTGTACTAATTTTTATCGGCTGGCGAATGATCTCTGGAGCCTTAGTGCCAATCACCATGCGCTTAATTGGTGCTTCAGGTTTTTCTACTACCTCCGCATTCGAAACTTTAGCTGCTGTGGCATTTATTGTTGAGTTATCAGCCACTGTAGATATTTTTTTTATTTTTTTAGGTACTTCTTCGTCAGTTGCGGCTTTTACAGGTTTTGCTTCAGTCACCTTATCGTCAACAATTTGAATTTTCGTATTATATTTATCACTTACTGACTTTTCAGTTGCTTCATCTTCAATCAAATGAACCGATTCATCCACTAAATCAAAGTCAGCATCTATATCAATAACCGTCTCGACATCATCAACAAAATCACTTGAGCTTTGTTGCATATTTTCTACTGATGTAGATATTTTACGTACATTACCACTTAAATCGCTTGGCACATCAATATTATCTTGTTTATTATATAGTTGCTCTTTAAATTTTTGAGTTACCTCTTCTATTTCATTCTTAGCAATATTTGCTGCATCTTGTAAATTAAGTAACCTTTTATTAAAAGAAGAATATTGTTGCTCAATACTTATAATTGCTGATTTAAAATCGTCACTCAAATCTTCTGTTAAATGTTTATACAAGCTTATTTTTTTCTTTAATTTTGCTTTTAACATTTCGGTTTCTTTAATACTTTCAGCAACTAAAGAAAGTTTTTCAGACAACGCTATTTTGGTATTGTTAAACTCATTAATAATTTCTTTAGGTACCTGATTAGTAACAAGATTTGTTTTAATAAGTTCTGAAAACTCACCAATAACACGCACAGGTTTCCATGTGCTAAAAGACGGATGCCAACCGTAAAGATCTGCATTTTTTTCAACGATTTTTCTGGCACTGGTTAAATCTAAAGGACCACTTATTTCACCATTATTTGAAAAATACCATTTTTTCATGAGCGTAATTCCTTCTTAACTACTATTACTAAGAATTAATATTTAATGCGTACTATTTTGAGGGTTATGGGTGCTTTTTAGCGACCGCAAGATTCTTTTTAAGTGCAGCAAATTGTTGCTCAATATTTTCAATTGTTGTTTTTACTTCAATATTGAGGTTATGTGTGATTTCAATCGTATTATCTATATCTTGATCTAACTCGTGCAAAGAGTCATTAGTCACACTAAGCGTTTTATCAATACGCTGTAATGTCGCGATCATTTCTCGCTCTTTACCAACAAAATCTTCATAGAGTTTTTTAGGTACTTCCATTGGGGGTTTTGGAACAGAAACGAAAATATCAAATTCATCAACACAGCTAACAGGCATCCATTGCGCGTATGACGGATGCCAAGCAAAAGCATTTGGATATTTAGCTACTTGCTCATTAGCTGCTTGTAGACCAAATGGCCCCGTAATTTTACCGTCATTAGAAAAATACCATTTCTTCATAGTAACCATCTACTTCTCTTAATCAATTACTAAAATGTTTAAACAAAAGCTATTCTTAAAATAATGTAACATTTTGCAACAAACACTTCCCTTAAGGGGAATCTAACAATATTTTTACAAATGATCACCCCTTTTTATGTGTTGTTTGCGTTTTATTCTGTAAACATAAAACAACTAAACGTTTATTTTATAACTGCCATTTCAGTTAAATTATGGAAAATATTGATAAATAATAATCATTTGTTACATCTTTCAAATAAACATTATTTTATATTTCAAGTCCAACGTAATTCTTAAAAATAAAAAACAGGACAAGTCATGAAAAAATCTAAATCGTCTAATGTTATATCTACTTTTTTAAAAGCGCATAAGTCTTTTTTTATAGTAATTGCTTTAATGTCAGTATTTAGAAGCGCTGTTGCTGACTGGTATACGGTACCATCAAGTTCAATGATGCCAACAATTGAAGTAGGGGATAGAATTACGGTCAATAAAATGGCCTATGATTTGCGACTTCCTTTCACTCATATGTCATTAATCTCTATAGGTGAGCCTAAACGAAATGATATTATTGTGTTTAACTCAAAAGCGGCAGATATGCGACTCATTAAGCGTGTTGTTGCGCTACCTGGCGATCATGTTTCAATGCGTAACGAAATACTCACCATCAACGGAGTGACTGCAAGCTATCAACCACTTGATCAAAGTGTCAATAGTGAAAGTTCAGCTGAAAAAGTAATTGAGCGAATACATAATAATGTTCGGAACATACAAGTTGACAAGAGTCGTAGCTCTTCACTTGCTAATTTTTCAACGGTAACGGTCCCCAAAGATCACTATTTAGTTTTAGGCGATAACCGACGTAATAGTTCAGATTCCCGAGTCTATGGCTTTGTTCCTAGACAAGAGTTGCTTGGAAGGGCGAACTATGTGGCATTTTCACTTGATTACGAGAATAAATTTATACCTAGAAGTCAACGTTTAATAAAAAGCTTATATCTATAATGTATGCTAGTATCATTGATAATCATTAATTACTGCTACTGCAATCACGATAACGATTAAGTACTTAATAACGCCTGTCTATTATCCTTGTCCGTTTGTTTTACTGCCAAGTAATACACAATTTTTACTCGTTTTTTTAACTACATACAAGGATAATTTCATTATCTCAACACAACCTACCAGCGAAATGTGCATAAAATGTGGCACTTGTTGTAGAGAATTTCCCTTTGTTCGCATTACAACACAAGACATTAATCGACTCATTGATTTTACTCACCTTCCAATATCACAAATTGCAAACTCAGACCGCCAAGAAAAACCCGGCTATTTTTTACAATTTAAAGAAAATGGTGAGTGTATATTTTTAACCTCGTCAAATAATAATTATTACTGTAGTGTCTATCTGGCAAGACCATCACTATGTAGAAGCTACCCTAAAGAAGACATTCAATTTAAAGTATGTAATGAAAATATAATTAAAATGGCGAGAGTTTAAGGGTGATGGGTTATTTATTAACCTCAAGCATGTTATATTTTAGCTGTGCTTATCATATAAAGTAAGGAGATATATTATGGATCGTTCTAAACACACCATGGCCTGTTTATTTGCTCAATTAGGTATAAGCAGCCAACCTGAAGACATAGAAAAATTTGTCAACTTACATCGTGGTATTCCTTCCAGTACCCCGCTTTATAAGGCGGATATTTGGAATAAATCGCAAGCTAACTTTCTTCAAGAAGCAATAACAGAAGACTCAGATTGGTCTGATGTTGTCGATAGCTTAGATATAAGGCTTAGATAACCTAAGTTCAAACACTGTATTTTATAACCACATAATAAACTATACATTAACAAGTAACTTTCAATCTATTGGCTTTTAATAGGTGAAGGTGCTTGTTTAATAAGATAAATAATGCAGGAATATCTTATTGCGTGTTACTTGGCATAACAGAAATAAGCGAGCGCAAAATAAATATTCAATACCCATTACTGTTGAATTTTCAACAAATTTAAATCAAGAAAGTCCACTCTCTAAGCCTGATGATATTTTTGATATGCTTTTTATAATTCATAATAAAAAGATGATCTAAATCAATACCCTAGTAATTTACTCAAGTATTATTACCTCATAATCAATTACCAGAGATAATTATGAGTTGTTGTGGACAATGTGGCGGTGAAAATCATGAACAAACAGAAGATCAGATGAAAGAAAAAAACGAAGATCAAACGACAGCACTAGCGCAATCACCTGTGGCTGAAAAGTCTGACAAACATTGATCTTAACATTTTGTTGCCTTGGCCAAGATTTAAGCGGATCCGCAGCCCTTAAGTTAAGGCCAATGGCTACTTTAACCGTATTTATACTACCCACTTTATAAAACATTTCACCTTGTCGAATTTATCACTACTATACTCTTTTAAAAGTACTAGCGTTAAATTTCTATTTATTTTAATACCTCTTGATAACGGTGAAACAAATCACAACACACATATCTAAAGGCAATAGGAAAACAGAGTAAAAATAGAAAAGGTGTATAAAGTAAAGGTAAGACAATTATTGCAGCAAGAATGCAAGCATAAACGACAAATAACACTTTATTGTGGTTGGCAAATGTAATTGAAATGACGAAGTTTCTCACTACTCCCTGATTATTTAATTGAGCTACCAAACAAGGTAATACTCCAATAACTAATGATATTAAGCTAAAAACACATGCAAGTATTAAGTTTCCCCAATAGAACTCTTGTGAAAGGTCTGCTCTAAAATTATTTATATTCAATGCTTTAGCTAAAAAAGAGTCTTGATCAACATATATACTATATACAGCAATAGCATCAGTCATCCAGATAAAAAAGAATAAAAGCTGTACTAACAACACTAAACCTATATTTTTTAACATCATGTAAAATGGTGAAGGTACTTGCTTTAATCCTGAAGAAAGTAGTAATGGATATAACAATAAGCTCACTAACGGCGTTAATAAAATAAATCCAACACAAAAAGAGATAAACATTGAGCCTAATTCATATTCAATAAGGTATGAGCGAATAAGTTCAGCAATAAAAAGTATTGCTATGGTTGATAAAATGAGTAAAACATAACTCATTAAACGTAAGTACTTCGCTTGGCAATAATTTAGTTTCTTTTTTAGCACTATGTTTTACTTAATAAACAAGATAACTTCCCTACTGTAAGTTAATCAAAGTACTCGATTATTGATTTAAGATAAATTTAAGTAAACTACTTAACCTAAATTAAATAGCTAGCCATTAGATCACAAGTTAGGCCTAATAAATGAAAGACTTATTAAGTAACATTAGAAGTTGCACTTTATGCCAAGACATTTTGCCATTACAAGCCAAACCTATATTACAAGCCAGTAAAAACTGTAAAATTTTGATCGTTGGGCAAGCACCTGGAATACTCACCCACGAGAAAGGTGTTCCCTTTGATGATCTAAGTGGTGATCGTTTACGAGATTGGCTTGGCGTAGATAAGAAGCAATTTTATGATACTGATTTATTTTCTATTCTACCAATGAGTTTTTGCTACCCAGGTAAAGGAAAGTCAGGTGATAAACCTCCTATCCCTTTATGTGCACAAGTATGGCGAAAACAACTTTTAGCACAACTCACCAATGTTGAATTTACTATTATCCTTGGGAAGTATGCCGTTAATTGGCATTTACACCAAAAAGCTTCAATTACAGAACTTGCTAGTCAATGGAAAATGTTTATTGAAAAAAAACAAATTGTTTTACCTCACCCTAGCCCACGAAATAACATTTGGCTAAAGAAAAACCAGTGGTTTGACCGTGAAGTAATCCCCATTTTACAAGCTAAAGTTCACCAAATACTCGCATTAACGTAACGTATATCTGCAATGAAGTGATGATAAATTAAGTGCTCTTTGCAATATAAAAGTTATTATCACGATTAATAACCGCATAAGCCGTATTATATTCACTATAAATACAAATTGGGCGGCGATGTAACGAACAATAAACATTGCCATCAGCTTTCACTTCATCGTTACTAATATTTGCGCCTTGGTGAGGGCATTTAGCGGGAACCGCTCGATAATCAATCATGTTATTTTTATATGTAAACTGATAAATAACAAATTGCTCTTCTACACCGGTTAACGGTGAAAGTGCAAGACCAACCATAACACCTTCGAGCTTAGTGTCCACGATCTGGCTTATTATTATTTCAGAGTTTGACTTTCCCCCCGCGGGATAAAACACCTTTAAAGACAAGTTATTCATTCGTTTATAGTTACTCTATTGACGTTAGAAATAATTTTAATAAAATCCATTAAAATTTAATATCTAAAAGGTTACACTATTTTTAAATACATCATAAAATAGTATACGACTAATAATACATTTCATATTTGTTCGTAGCACTTACCCATAGAGAGTTAACATGAATATTACGTGCTCACATTGCTTGGCAACTAATCGTATTCCTGAAGATAAAGACCATCTACTCGCTAACTGTGGTCGCTGCAAAAAAGCGATTTATTCAGCCGAGCCTATTAACCTAACAAATGAAAGTTTTTACCCTTTTATTGAACGAAATGATCTTCCGGTTATTGTAGACTTTTGGGCAAGTTGGTGCGGTCCTTGTAAGAATATGGCACCGACTTTTTCTGCTGTTGCTAAACAAACTAATAATATATTGTTTGCTAAAGTAAACACTGAGCAGGCACAACAAATAGCAAGCGAAGCTAATATTCGAAGTATTCCTACACTGATATTTTTTCATCATGGAAAAGAACTTGACCGAGTATCAGGTGGACTTAATGAATTGCAATTAAAACAATGGATCATGCAATGTATTAAAAAATTATCAACCACATAAACTAAAGAAAAGCACGCTCCACATGAGCATTATTACAAATAACATTAATGTACAGTATATACCTCAGCTTCTAGCGTTAACTGAAGCCTTCTAAGTTGCTCTAAGCAATTTTCACACGTAGGATATTTTGTCGAAAATATTAAAATTGGATTTAATGTGGTTTTTAATGCGTTAAACGCTAAATAGCGTAACGAATGGGTTAAATTTGGGTTTTGACTAATAGAATACGCTTGTTGATATGCTTGAACTAGGTAGCCAATGGCACTTTCATAGTCACCTTTCGTTTCAAATAGTGTCGCCAAATTATGACAAGAACATATCCACGCCATCAACAAAGATTCGTTGTCTTTTCCTCGTTCCCATTGCCCTTCTAACTGACTGAATACCGATTTATAATAACTTTCCGCTTTACCCCATTGCTGGGTTTCAAAAAAGTTATTACCCTTGCTCATTAATTGTTGCCAATGCATTACATTATCCTTCAAACTACAAACACAACAAACAATAATAGTTCTCATTTAGATTTGCAAGGTTTTTTATTAAAATACTCTTGTTAAGAAAGTAAGCTTTTGATAGGCAAATTAATTAGCAAACGAACAGTTTATAAAAATAAATTACATTGAATAATATTTATCATAATCGTTGAACTCTTTACGTTCACGATATCTTTCTTTTAACGACTCTACATCTTTATACTTTCTATTAAGTTGCTTTTTATTTTTCTTTTTTGTGTAATTATTTAACGTGTCTAAATCGTCAAATTCATCTGCTTGCCATTGTTTAGTTTTCATTAATTCTCTCCCAACATTGAAAAAGTTGAATTTAATGAAAATATATGACGTTTTCTTTACTCTACAATGACAATACAATTAAAAACAAAAAGAAGACCGTGGCAAGAAATTGCCACTTTATTACCATTATTGCCACTAATAACGCTTTTGATCATAATTAATAAGTAGTAAAAGCCAACACTTTACTCGTCACAAAAGAAAAAACACAAATAAGTAAAGCTAAATGGCGGTATTAAAAATGGCACACCTTATGCTTTTGTAATCATAACGCTATTAACCAAATATTGCCTTGCACATATACCCTTAGCAATGGAGTGCTCATTATGATGATAAATAATAACTATGCTCTAGCCGTTGAACAAGCCAGAGCAAATAACGCCGCATTCGTCAATTTTGATAGAAATACATCTGTAACACAAACGTCTACAGTTGCTCAAGATACAGTGACTTTATCCACTAAAGCTCAAGCTTTAATGGAAGGTAAAATAGTAGAAGAAATAGCCCCTATCTATGTAAAGCCGGAAACTGCCAGAGAACTACTTGCGCAGAATCAAACAACTGATAGTGAAACAAATGTCACCGAAAACGAAATGCGTTTTAGTGAAATAATGCAAACTATCTTAGATAAGCGTACAGGTGTTGATCGCAAGAAATTAGATGAAATTGAAGCTATGATGAAAGAGATTAGTAACAATAAAAATATGAGCCCAGAAGAAAAACAACAAGCGTTAGAAAAGTTGATTGAAATGCGAGAAAAAGTTATTGAAGAGAGTATAGAGAACCAAAAGATAGCCAAAGAAACTGTTTAAATATTTGGCTTATAGAAAATTATTGAAAACATAAATCAAATAGATCAAACAACTATAAACGCTCAATATATTGATAAATTTCATCTAGGTCGGTGAATATTTTAATATTTAATGGCGTAGTACGGAGAAAGTTTTTTAACATTTCTTGCTGTAATAAATTACTACAATACACCACCATTTCTTTGCATTGGCTCTCTTGGAAAGACCACAAATAGGAGCTTGAAATAACTTTCATCACTTCTTTAGATCCTAAGGTATCATTATCTAAAAAATCAACACGACTCCACACAGGAAAGTTTTTTTGATTAACAGTTTCTTTTATTTGGTCAAATGCAATATTGATACCTTCAATATTAAAAGATCCGTGTGTAGTGATGAGTAGAATATTACCTTTCCACTTTGTTGTTACACTACCATGAGCTTCCATAACCATCCTGATATTTATTTTAAATAAGCTTAACACTTTACTAAATGACTACTATTATTATAAAGCATAATGACTCAACCCAACTAGCCTTTTATCATTTTTAGTGCTTTAAGCGTACTGCAAAAGTGGTGATAACGAAAAACATTAAGTAAACTTCTTTCCATGTAAGAATTCTATATAAGGAATGATATGGTTCAGTCACAGTGTCTCTCGTGTCATCATATTGTTAAAGCAAAAGTCCATAATTGCCCAATGTGTAATGGCGGTATGCAAATTTCACAGGAAGATAAGCCCAAACAATGTCCTCGTTGTGCTATAACACTCAAAATAGCGCATTATCGAAACTTTGAACTAGATAAATGCAACCAATGCGAGGGGCTTTGGTTAGAGCCTGATGAATTTTCAGTATTAACCTCTGAATTTGATGTTTATCGAGATGAAAGTAGCGATCCTCTATACAAACGCCCTGCTCTTAAAAAATCTGAAAATTATCTACCTTGCGCAAATTGCCAAAAAATGATGTCTAGGCGAAATTTTAAAACCCTATCAGGGGTACTTATCGATAGTTGTATACACTGTGGCGTGTGGTTAGATAAAGGCGAATTGGCTAGTATTCGAAGCTTTGTTGCTAGCGGCGGATTAGATAAAGCTCAAGATGACAAATTAATACGCCAAGAACTTAAGTTAGATGCATTAGATGATAGAGTCTCTGATCTTGAGTTAATGGAAAAGATGCTGAATAAGTTTAATGTTAAAAGGATATTTTTCAGGGGATTTTAAATTAAAGTCGCGAAATTATTCTCAGCAGACAACTTTATTTTATATTGCACAGGTATTTATTACTTACTCATATAACTTACCCTGCTATTTTTAATTATTGGTTTAAAATAACAACTAAAAATGGTTAAATAAAAAACTACACGTCGATTTAAACGTAAATAATAATAAAAGTTAATTAAGAGGTCGTTAAATGGAAAAGGTTAATAATGAAAGAATAGTGAAAAATGAAAACTTATTTAGGGCATTGGTTTGTATACCACCTGCTATTTTATTTGTTTTATTATCGATCAATTCAATAGCGACATCAGGGATCCTTATTTTCCAAGTCATATTTATCCTATTAGCAGCGTATTTTTCTTTAAGTGCACTTTCTAATGCCGCTCAATATACAAATGAGCGTTATGACGGCAACGCAGAGCCTTTTTTTAAAAATCAGAATTTGTCTAAATCAATAAAGTTTTTACCAATAGCCATTATATTCACATTCGTTGCCTATGATGCTGTAATCACCTCAACTCATGTTGTATTTCAAACAGTTTATGTAATTTTAGCTTTTGCTTTAGTTTTAACCACAATTGCTTACGCTGCGTTTTACACTAATGATCGTTATGAAGAAAATGCTGAACACTAAGTAGAGATAACACATATCTACGGAATAAAGCCGCTTTTTGCGGCTTTTTTACTATTGACGATTACATTTCTTAACATTTACTACTCATTATTTAATGTAGTCTAGTTTGATGTATTTAACTTTATACAACAACGAAGGGATGCTTAAAAATGAAAAAGCTTAAAACGTGCTACTTTGCATTAATCACCGGTGTATTTATTGTGAGTTGTGGAGGAGGAAGCGACAGTCAAACACCAGTAATTTCACCACCAATACCACCTGCAAGTATCGTTAAAGACATTTTAACCGACTCCGTTACTGTTAATAAAATTTATCTTGATGGTGAAGCTCAGATCACCGGCACATCCAAAGGGATATTGTGGCGAGAAAACAACACAGCTCAGTGGCAAGATCGATCGCCAAATGCCAATGGCTTACAGTCATTAGCGATAATTTCAGAAGGTCATTACATTGCTGCTATGCAAGTTGAGGGGGCAGATCCATACACAGAACCCTCACCACTTTATTTCACCCAAGATAGTGGACAACATTGGCAAATAGTTAATCATAACTTTGGTCGTAATGAATATAGTGTTATTAATAATATCGCTTATGATCAAACCAATAACCTACTCTATGCTGTCGGAGACACCTCATTTGCCGTTTCAGATACTTCTGCAGAAAATTGGACATTGTTAGATGGTACTTGGGATGGATTTGCATCAGGTCTAGCACTACTCATACCTCATCCTTCTCAAAACTTCGTCTGGTTCGGCGGCCAAGGACCAATCGAAAATGGCTACCTTAAGCGTTATTCGATGGTAGATGGTAGTGTTACAACCTGGACTGACTTATTACCAAACCCGTCTGTTTTTAAAGGAGGAATGATTCACCCTACCGACAAACAAACAGTAATCTTTGGTAGTGAAGGTGGGATAGTAGTCAGCACAGATAACGGTGAAAACTGGATAAAGCCACTAGGTGATGTTAACCATCTTTTTTATTGGGATATTGTTATCGATGATGAAGGTAATTTATATACCGCTAGCTATAACAAACAAAAATCAGAGCAACCCTTAGAAGTGTTGTGTAGTAGCGACAATGGCGTAACTTGGATTAGTAATAACATTAAAGAAGTTGATAAAGGCGGAGTGAAAAGCTTATTAATGGTGCAAACTGATACTCATAACGAACTTTACTTAGGCCTTTGGGATAATGGCATAAAATCCATTAAGACCTCAAATATAAACTGCAGTTAAACTAAGCTAAAACGATAAATACTGGCAGATATGACTTAAATTTAAATTAGAGAATATCTATTATTTTTCAGCATAGAGTTTTTTAAACGTTTTTAGATTCCAGCCAATCATTACTTCATTGCCAATTTTAAGTGCAGGTACAGAACGAGCGCCAATCGCATCGAGCTCTTTTCGACCACGTTGCATTTTTGCATTGGTTAATCGATATTGAATGTCATTATCGTCTAAGTATTTTTTAGCTTCACGGCAGTGAGGACATTTATCTGAAATATATAAAACAACGCGTTTCATCGCTAACCCTTGAAAATTGTTAAAGGGACATTTTACTGAAATCATCGGGGTAAAAACAGCTTATTCGTCATTAAGCCTGAAACAACAAAGTAAAATAGCACATATTCGATTAAGTATGTTACTAAAGTACTACCTAGATATGTTATTTAATAATGTTTTATTGTGAGCGTCGACAGCTTGGCAATATAATCAGATAAAAAATTAACTCATAATGTATTAAATTTGAACTATTGCTATTTATTACACTAAATAAAAATTTTTCATATTTAAACCTTTTCCCCCTCAATAGCATCTTATATAAAAAGCCAAAAATAAAGGATAGCTATGAAATCACTAAAAAATCTTAGTATGGCAATTGCAACAGCAATGATCTCATTATCAGCCATAGCAGACTGGAACGATGAATTAACCTTACAAGACACAAAAACAATGAGCTTAAATGCAACAGATTTAAGTTCATTACAATTGAATATTGGTGCGGGTTCTTTAACCCTAAATGGTTCAAACAGCGATAAAATTCAGGTCAATGCAAAGATATATCAAGCGAGAGCACATAGTGAATATCGCCTAGCACTCACTAAAAAAGAGAATACAGCTCAACTAATCGCAGATAACGATGACTCTGACATGAGAACCCAAATTGATCTAGAAGTGCGCCTGCCAAGTCATTTATACGTTAAGATAGATGATGGTTCAGGCTCGATGAGCTTATCTAACATCGCCTCAGCCGATATTATCGACGGTTCAGGTAGTATTACTGTTAATGACATTACCGGTGATTTAACCATTGATGACGGTTCAGGTAGCATTACGATTACTAACATTGCTGGTGATTTAACGATTAACGACGGTTCAGGTTCTATCAACGCAGAAAAACTCAAAGGCTCGGTAAAAATTAAGGATGGTTCAGGTGATATTACCATTAATAATGCCGAACAAGGTGTAACTATTTCTGATGGTTCTGGCAGTATAACCGTCGACCATGCGGCAAGTTTTACTTTACTTAGTGATGGTTCAGGCGGCGTTAAAGTCAGTAATATTTCTGGCGCAGTAAAAATGAACGATTAATTATTAACATTAGTCATGTAGGGAGTTCAAAGGGATATACGTAGAGCGAAATCAGCCTTAGCTCTTACTATTGGGTGCCGTCGCCACCGCGACGATCAAACTTTATAAGTTAACAACATTAAAAAGAATTTTTTAAGCTTGGTTAACAGCTCTATTAAAATACTTTCTAGATTAGTTAATCATTCAAATTATATTGTCGGTGTGCCGACAGCACACAAAGGGGAAATAACACCAGTTTCCCCCTTGCAACCCCCTCGGTGCCCAAACAGCGGAATACTTTGCTAAACAACTAGCGTAAACCCCGATACCTGCCGATTTATCTTCCCTGAACAACGGCAGCCCTCGACATCGACGTGCATGGATTCACTAATGCCGTGAAGGCATGGATGCCTAGGAACAGCCAGTCTCGGGTCGAGGTCTACCTATGCTAGTCATTTACCAAACCGCTGACATGGGAATTATTCAAGCCCGCACTTCTCGTTTCTATAGCTACCACCACTAAAGACAAAGAAGAGTCTACTAATATAAATAAGCTAGAACGGAGCATAAACTCTGCTTGGAAAAATGTCTGAATGAATAATCAATATCAGTTATTGCTGGCAGGATGCCAGCAAAGTGAAGTAGCACATGGATGTGCTTTCTGAACGTTAGATCGATTATTGATTTATTTATGAAGAGCTACATTTTTCAGCAGCTCCGAGGGTTTCCAAAGGGAGATAAGTAAGAGCGGAGTCAGCCTCCGCTCTTACTTTTGGGTGTAGTCGCCACAGCGACAATATAACCAGAGAAAGAAACTAAACCCTAAAGTATTTATGGACAAATAAAGTGAGCAGGTGAAATTCTTTTAAGCCTGGTTATTCTTTCTAGTCCATTGCGGCGGTGGCCGCTTCACCCAAGGGGCGACGTACCGCCGTGCCTCCCCTTGGATCCCCTCCGACGCCCTGCTCAGCGAAAACTGAAGTGTAAATTTTTGTCGTTATCGATACCTGACGAATGCTCGTCCCTGCGCGACGTCAGTTCCAGCCATCCATGGCTGTCATCGGTTAACGACTATTAAAAATTCAAACTTCAACGCTGGAGATGGGAATTGGTTAAACCCGCAATGCTCACTTCTATAGTAAACAAATATCAATACAGCGAATTTAACTATCAACAACGACAAACTAAAACGGAGCATAAAACACTGCTTGAACAAACGCTGAAATGAAAACCAAATAGTCACGTATTGTCATCAGGGATGATGACAAAGGCAAAGCCGCACATGGATGTGCGATCTTTGTCGTTACGTCGAACTATTGGTTTGAATGAAAGATCACGTTTGTTAGCAGCGCCGAGGGTGTCCAGAGGGAGGTCGGCGTCAGCCTCCCTTTGGGTGCTGTCGCCACAGCGACAATATAATCAGATAAGAAAACTAAACCATAAAGAATTTAACCCCAAACTATATGCCCTTTTAACGTTAGTAGGTGAAATCCTTTTGATATTAGTGTTTTAATTAAAGTTAATTGTCGGTGTGCCGACAGCACGCAAAGGGGAAATAACACCAGTTTCCCCCTTGCAACCCCCTCGGTGCCCAAACAGCGGAATACTTTGCTAAACAACTAGCGTAAACCCCGATACCTGCCGATTTATCTTCCATGAACAACGGCAGCCCTCGACATCCATGTCTCGGGTCGAGGTCTACCATTGCTAGTTATTTATCAAACCGCTGACATGGGAATTGGTCAAAACTACCTTGCTCACTTCTATAGTAAACAAATATCAATACAGCGAATTTAACGATCAACAACGACAAACTAAAACGGAGCATAAACTCTGCTTGGAAAAATGTCTGAATGAATAATCAATATCAGCTATTGCTGGCAGGACGCCAGCAAAGTGAAGTAGCACATGGATGTGCTTTCTGAACGTTAGCTCGATCATTGATTTATTTATGAAGAACTACATTTTTCAGCAGCTCCGAGGGTTTCCAAAGGGAGGCCGGAGGCAGTCTCCCTTTGGGTGCCGTCGCCACAGCGACAATATAATAAATGGGAGAAACTAAACATTAAAGTATTTAACTTTAATGTTTACCTGTTCGCATTATTAATTTAAATTAAAAAGTAATTTATTTTTGTTAACATATATTAAATCTTTTTTAGCTATTACTTTTATGCTGTTTAAATACTTATCTCCTGAAAGACTAGATGTTTTACAAAATTTAAAAATAAGGTTTTCGCCACTAAAATCCTTAAATGATCCTTATGAATCACTGCCTTTGATAAATAAAGATAAACTAAAACAAGAATTAATAAACGGGGCAATAGGAGAAATAAATGAGCTATTAAAATGTGCTCCACAGGAAGAAATAACACAGGAAAACCTAAATTTAGCAAATAACTTAAAACTCAGTTTAATAAATGATATCGAACAGACCTTTTCTCATAAGCATTTAGTAAAAGGCCTTATCGAATATTTAGGTGAGACATATGGAATACTATCCTTATCTAGAAGCAACAATAGCTTATTAATGTGGAGTCATTACGCATCATCTGAAAAAGGGACAGGTTATGTCATAGGTTTTGATAAAACACATGAATTTTTCCATAAAAAATCGGGAGAAGGTAATCTGACGAAACCCAGCCCTGTTATTTATTCTGAACTCCGCTCCCCTGTTAATAACGATTTAAATCAAATAGAAAGTCTATTATGCCAAAAACCTTTGGAGTGGGCATATGAACAAGAAGAACGAATATTTAGAGCTTATATGGATACAGAAAGAGCCGTTGGAACAGATAATATCGGATTAAAAGTAATAACATATGATATTCCCAAGGAGGCTATATTAGCTGTTTATATCGGATTTCAAGCTAGTAAAGAACTTGAGAAATCATTACTTAAAGCTGTTATTAAACATGATATAAACTGTGATATTTATAAAGCCGATATGAGTATGACTGAATATAAAATTATTTTTAATAAAATAAAAAAACCCGCTAGTTAGCGGGTTTTTAAATGAATCACAAACTGTAAGCTACTCGCTTACCAACCCGTTTTCTCTTTAAGTGCAACACCAATATCCGCTAAAGAACGAACAGTTTTAACACCAGCCGCTTCAAGAGCTGCAAATTTCTCATCAGCTGTACCTTTACCACCAGCGATAATCGCACCGGCATGACCCATACGCTTACCAGCAGGTGCAGTAACACCAGCAATGTAAGACACAACAGGCTTAGTTACGTTAGCTTTGATATATTCAGCCGCTTCTTCTTCAGCTGTTCCACCAATTTCACCGATCATTACAATCGCTTCAGTTTGTGGATCGTTTTGGAACATTTCTAAAACGTCGATGAAGTTAGTACCTGGAATTGGGTCACCACCAATACCTACACAAGTAGATTGGCCGAAACCAGCATCAGTTGTTTGCTTAACCGCTTCATAAGTTAATGTACCTGAACGCGATACAATACCTACTTTACCTGGTAAGTGAATGTGACCTGGCATGATACCAATTTTAGTTTCACCTGGCGTGATAACACCTGGGCAGTTAGGACCGATCATACGAACGCCTGTTTGCTCAAGTTTAACTTTAACGTCAACCATATCTAAAGTTGGAATACCTTCAGTAATAGTTACGATAAGTTTAATGCCAGCATCAATAGCTTCTAAAATAGCATCTTTACAAAATGGAGCTGGTACATAGATAACTGTAGCTGTTGCGCCAGTTGCTTCTACCGCTTCACGTACGGTATTAAATACTGGTAAACCAAGGTGAGTTTGACCACCTTTGCCTGGTGATACACCACCAACCATTTGCGTACCATATTCAAGTGCTTGTTCTGAGTGGAATGTACCTTGTCCACCAGTGAAACCTTGACAGATTACTTTAGTATCTTTGTTAATTAATACAGACATTATTTGCCCTCCGCAGCTGCAACAACTTTTTGTGCTGCATCAGTTAATGACTCAGCCGCAATAACGTTAACATCTGAATTTGCTAATACTGCACGACCTGCTTCAGCATTTGTACCTTCTAAACGAACAACAACAGGTACTTTAACGCCAACTTCTTTAACTGCAGCGATAATACCTTCAGCGATCATGTCACAACGTACGATACCACCAAAGATGTTTACTAATACTGCTTTAACATTGTCATCAGAAAGGATAATTTTAAATGCTTCTGCAACACGTTCTTTCGTTGCGCCACCACCAACATCTAGGAAGTTAGCAGGCTTGCCACCGTGTAAATTAACGATATCCATAGTACCCATTGCTAGGCCTGCACCGTTAACCATACAACCCACATTACCGTCTAATGCAACGTAGTTTAATTCCCATTGTGCTGCATGTGCTTCACGCTCATCTTCTTGTGATGGATCGTGGAATGCGCGCATTTTAGGTTGACGATATAATGCATTACCATCAATACCGATTTTACCATCTAAACAATGAAGATTACCTTCGTCAGTAATAACTAACGGGTTAATTTCTAATAACGCAAAATCAAAATCAGTGAACATTTGTGCAAGACCCATAAAGATCTTAACAAATTGCTTCATTTGAGTAGGATTTAAGCCTAATTTAAAGCCTAATTCACGCGCTTGATAAGGTTGAGCACCCACTAATGGATCAATTTCAGCTTGGTGAATTAACTCAGGTGTTTCTTCAGCAATCTTTTCAATATCAACGCCACCTTCAGTTGATGCCATAAATACTACTTTACGAGAACCACGGTCTACAACAGCACCAAGGTATAATTCGTTAGCAATATCAGTACAGCTTTCAACTAAAATTTTAGCAACAGGTTGGCCGTTTTCATCTGTTTGATAAGTTACTAAGTTCTTACCTAACCAGTTTTGAGCAAACTCTTTGATTTCGTCTTTAGTTTTAACTAGCTTAACGCCGCCAGCCTTACCGCGACCACCAGCGTGAACCTGAGTTTTAACAACCCACATATTGCCGCCAATTTTATCAGCAGCTTCTGCAGCTTCTTGAGGGGTATCGCAAGCGAAACCTTCAGAAACTGGTAAACCATATTCAGCGAATAATTGTTTCGCTTGATACTCATGCAAATTCATGGTGTTTTTCCATTTATCTGTAGATGATAATGGTAATAATTCCTTAAGAATCATCACCATCGAAAAAAGTCGTCCGATTATAGTACAAAAGCTCTAAAGACGGTAGTCCCTAGAGCTAATACTATAGTCTAAATTTCAATATTTTTTTCGCTATTTGTCTAAGCGATTAAACATCAAGTAAAAGACGTGTTGGATCTTCAAGTAATTCTTTAATTGTCACTAAGAAACCTACCGATTCTTTACCATCGATTAAACGATGATCATAAGAAAGCGCTAAGTACATCATTGGCAATATTTCAACTTTCCCGTCAACAGCCATTGGTCTGTCTTGGATTTTATGCATACCCAAAATAGCGGCTTGTGGTAAGTTTAAAATAGGCGTAGAAAGTAATGAACCAAATACACCGCCGTTAGTGATAGTAAAGTTTCCGCCTTGCATATCAGACATTGCAAGTTTACCGTCACGACCTTTAATCGCTAAATCGCGAATGCCGTTTTCAATACCTGCCATGCTAAGTTGGTCTGCATCACGCAATACTGGTGTTACTAAACCACGAGGAGTAGAAACAGCAATAGAGATATCAAAGAAGTTATGATAAACAATGTCATCACCGTCAATTGATGCGTTAACTGCAGGATAACGTTTCAACGCTTCGGTTACTGCTTTCACGTAGAAAGACATAAAACCTAAACGTGTGTCATGCGTTTTTTCGAAAACATCTTTATATTGCTTGCGTAAATCCATAATCGGCTTCATGTTAACTTCGTTAAATGTAGTTAACATGGCTGTTGAATTTTTCGCTTCTAATAAACGTGTTGCAATTGTTTTACGTAAACGTGTCATAGGTACACGTTTTTGTGTACGCTCACCTAAAGCTTCAGACGCTTGTGCAGCTGGTGCTGGCGTTGATTTTGGTGCTGCTGCTGGTTTATTTGCTGCGGCTTCAACATCTTCTTTTGTAATACGTCCACCTTTACCTGAACCTGTTACATCAGAAGCTGATAAACCTTTTTCTGTCATTAAACGACGTACTGAAGGACTTGCTAATTCATCAGCACTAATAGCATCTTCGGCAGAAGCTGCTGGAGCAGGTGCAGCCGTTGCACCAGAAGACATTTCACCAATTTTTTGTTGGCCTAAAACTGTATCACCTTCAGCGTGGATAATTTTACCCATTACGCCATCAGCAGTTGCTGGTACTTCTAATACGACTTTATCTGTTTCAATTTCAACTAATACTTGATCACGAGAAACTGCATCACCTTCAGAAACATGCCAAGTTGCAATAGTTGCGTCGGCAACTGACTCAGGTAGTACCGGAACTACAACATCTACTGTGCTGCCTGTACTAGCTGGTGCCGATGCACTTTCTTTAGATGCAGGCGCACTTTCAGATTTAGACTCTGGCGCTTTATCACCAGAAGCTTTACCTTCAGATAAAATAGCAATCACTTGATCACCTAATACAGTTGCACCTTCTTGTTGGGTAATTTCAGTAATTACACCATCAGAAGTTGCTGGTACTTCAAGTACCACTTTATCTGTTTCAATATCAACTAATACTTGGTCGCGAGTAACGCTATCGCCTACTTGTACATGCCAAGTAGCTACGGTTGCATCAGCCACTGATTCAGGTAATACGGGAACCTTTATTTCGGTTGTCATTAATTTATTCCTTACTCACAAATCTTTATATACAAATGGTCTATTCAACCGTTAACGCGTCGCTAACTAGCGCTTGTTGCTCTTTAACATGTACAGACATATAACCAACAGCTGGTGCTGCAGATGCCTTGCGGCCAGCATATGTCAAATAAGTCCCGTCAGGGATAGCTGCTCTAAAGTGATGCTGAGAGCAATACCAAGCCCCTTGGTTTTGTGGCTCTTCTTGACACCAAACAAATTGCTTAACATGTTGATACTGTTCTAACTCTTTTTGCAATTCTTGCTCAGGGAAAGGATACAGTTGTTCAATACGAATAATAGCAACATTGTTTAATTCGTTTTTACGACGTTGTTCGAGTAATTCGTAGTAAACTTTACCACTACAAAATACAACACGTGTTACGTCTTTAGGGTTAATATCATCTATTTCACCAATTACGTTATGGAACACCCCAGTCGATAATTCTTCAAGCGATGATACCGCTAAAGGATGACGTAAAAGTGATTTAGGTGACATTACCACTAGTGGGCGACGCATTGGGCGTATCACTTGGCGACGAAGCATATTAAATACCTGCGCCGGTGTAGATGGCACACAAACCTGCATGTTGTGATCAGCACACAATTGTAAGAATCGCTCTAAACGTGCAGATGAATGCTCTGGGCCTTGACCTTCATAACCATGTGGCAACAACATAGTTAAACCACATAAACGACCCCACTTTTGTTCTCCAGATGATATAAATTGGTCAAATACTACTTGCGCACAGTTAGCAAAGTCACCAAATTGGGCTTCCCAAATGGTTAAACCTGCCGGTTCTGCGGTTGTGTAACCATATTCAAATGCTAACACTGATACTTCTGATAATACCGAGTCGTTAACATCAAAGGGACCTTGCCCTTCTCTAACGTTTTGCAAAGGCAAATATAAGTTTGCATTTTCTTGGTTATGTAAAACGGCATGTCGATGGAAAAATGTGCCTCGTCCTGAATCTTGACCAGTAATACGAACGCGTTGTCCTGAATCAACGACACAAGCATAAGCTAAGTTTTCCGCCATTCCCCAATCTAGTAATTTTTCACCTGATGCCATTTTGACACGGTCATCATAAATTTTCTTTACACGACCATGTACAGGATGAGATTCTGGGTAAGTAGAAATTTTTTCTGCAAGTTCTTTTAACTTTTCAACAGAAATTTCTTTTTGATAATCATCATCCCAGTTATGACCAATAAAAGGAGTCCAATCAACAGAATGTTCTGTCATTGGTCGCCATTGTTCTACTGTACACTGACCTTCGTCTAATAATTTACGGTAATAGTTAGCTAACTCATCAGATTTAGCTTTGCTAATGCTACCTTCATTATCAAGTTGTGTTGCGTACAATTGACGTGGTGTTGGATGCTTTTTAATGATTTTATACATTAAAGGCTGTGTTGCACTTGGCTCATCAGCTTCATTATGTCCATGACGGCGATAACACACTAAATCAATAACTACATCACGTTTAAATTCAGATCTAAAATCGAGTGCAATTTGAGTAGCTAATATTACCGCTTCAGGATCATCACCATTAACATGAAGAATAGGTGCTGAAACCATTTTTGCAATTTCAGTACAGTATTCGCCACTGCGAGTATCTTCAGGTTTTGAAGTTGTAAAACCAACTTGGTTATTGACGACAATACGAATGCTGCCACCTACTTTAAAAGCACGTGCTTGAGACATATTAAACGTTTCTTGAACAACACCTTGTCCGGCTATTGCTGAGTCACCATGAATGGTAACAGGTAACACTAAATCACCTTGAGTGCATTTACGACGATCTAAGCGTGCACGAACAGAGCCCATAACAACAGGGTTTACAATTTCAAGATGCGAAGGGTTAAACGCTAACGCTAAATGAACATTTCCACCTGGTGTTACGAAATCTGAAGAATAGCCTTGATGATACTTAACATCGCCCGATGATAAGATTTCATCATGCTTACCACCAAATTCATCAAATAACTTTGAAGGGTTTTTACCCATAACGTTAACAAGTACGTTCAAACGACCACGGTGAGCCATACCAAAAACAACTTCTTTGGTACCTTTAGAACCAGCACGAGTGATTAACTCTTTCAGCATAGGAATAAGTGCATCGCCACCTTCTAGTGAGAAACGCTTAGCACCTGGGAATTTTGCTCCAAGATATTTTTCTAAACCGTCCGCAGCAATTAAGCCTTTTAACACTTCTTCTTTCTGTTCGACTGATAATTTAGGCTTAGACTGAACCGACTCTAAACGTTGTTGTATCCAACGTTTCTCTTCAGTCGAGGTCATGTGCATATATTCAGCACCAATTGAACCGCAATAAGTTTTAGATAATGCTTTGTATAAATCGCCAAGCTTCATTGTTTCTTGGCCATTTGCAAAAGAACCCGTATTGAATTCTTTATCAAAATCATTTTCAGATAAGTCATGGTGCGAAAGTTGTAAGTCACGCACTTTATCACGTTGCCATAGACCTAATGGATCTATATTGGCATTTTGATGACCACGAAAACGGAAAGAATTTATCAGCTGTAGAACTTTAACTTGCTTAGCATCACTACCACCAGAAACGACTACCGTTTTTTGGGTTTGCTTAGCTAATTGTTTAAATTCTTCGCGAATCTCAGAGTGACGATATTCAACATCGGCACCTTCGATTTTAGGTAGCTGTTCGAAGACAGTTCGCCATTCTGCAGATACAGATTGCGAATTATCTAGATATGATTCATATAACTCTTCAAAATAAGCAGCATTTGCGCCACTTAAATGGGAAGACTCTATCCAAGCCTTCATTACACCTTCTGGCATTGCCTGTTCCTTTACTGGGATAAAAGCAACCAATGAAATATGTTCTAAAGTGATGAATACTTAATTCATCATCGTTTTAAAACGGCTCTGTTATGTAAACTTATCTATTATACAGAAAGTTTACAGCCAGTTTATACATTATATAAACTGGCTATAGATATTTAAACTGCTCGAGCAACCAGCATAGATTTAATATGCCCAATTGCTTTTGTTGGGTTTAATCCTTTTGGACAAACATCAACACAATTCATAATACCATGACAACGGAATACACTATATGCATCTTGTAATCCATCTAAACGCTCTTCAGTAGCAGTATCACGACTATCAATTAAGAAGCGATAGGCGTGTAATAATCCTGCAGGACCGATAAATTTATCAGGATTCCACCAAAATGATGGACAAGACGTTGAGCAACAAGCACATAAAATACACTCGTATAATCCGTCTAAATGTTCACGTTCCTCAATAGATTGTAAATGTTCACGAGCTGGAACGTCTTTACCGTCATTGATTAAATACGGTTTGATCTTTTCATATTGATTATAAAATTGTGTTAAATCAATAATTAAATCTCGTATTACCGGTAAACCCGGTAATGGACGTAAAACAATTGTTTTAGCTTTAAGGTCTGATAATGGAGTTATACAAGCTAAGCCATTTTTACCATTCATATTCAAACCATCTGAACCACAAACACCTTCTCGACATGAACGGCGGAAAGATAAAGTAGAATCTTGCTCTTTAAGCAAGATTAACGCGTCTAATACCATTAAGTCTGAACCATCAGGTATTTCTAGCTCATATTCTTTCATGTAAGGCGCATTATCAACGTCAGGGTTGTAACGGTAAATCGAAAAAATTTGTTTCATCAATAATGCTCCTAGTAAGTTCTAGCTTTCGGCGGGAAAGCTTCACGGTGAACTGGACTCATATTAACTGAACGTTTAGACATATCTTCAGTAGTTGGTGAGTATATTGAATGGCATAACCAGTTTTCATCATCACGCTCTGTGAAATCTTGACGAGCATGTGCACCACGAGACTCCGTACGGAAGTTAGCTGCTTTAGCAGAACAAAATGCCGTTTCCATAAGGTTATCTAACTCTAAACATTCAATACGCTGAGTATTAAACTCAGATGACTTATCATTTAAATGTGCATTGTTAAGACGTTCACGAATCTCCGTTAACTCTTTCATGCCTTGAGCCATTGCTTCACCTTCACGGAATACCGAGAAGTTCAATTGCATACATTGTTGTAAGTCTTTACGAATTTGTACAGGATCTTCGCCCGAAGTAGAAGACTCCCAACGTTGAGTACGTGCTAAAGATGCTTCTAAATCTGATTCTGAAGCATCTTTACCAAATTGAGTATCATTTAGATATGTACCCAAGAAGTTTCCTGCTGAACGACCAAACACGACCAAATCGAGTAATGAGTTACCACCTAAACGGTTAGCACCATGTACAGATACACAAGCAATTTCACCTACGGCAAATAAACCTTCAACAATGGTTTCAGTGCCATCTGCAGCAATATTAATTGCTTGACCATTAACATTACAAGGTACGCCACCCATCTGATAATGACAAGTAGGGATAACAGGAATTGGCTCTTCAACAGGGTCAACGTGAGCAAATGTTCTTGATAAATCACAAACACCTGGTAAACGTTTTTCTAATGTTTCTTTACCTAAGTGATCAAGTTTTAACTTAATATGTGGACCCCAAGGACCATCACAGCCTCGACCTTCACGGATCTCAGTCATCATTGAACGAGCAACAACATCACGACCAGCTAAATCTTTAGCATTAGGTGCGTAACGCTCCATAAAGCGTTCACCATCTTTATTTAGAAGGTAACCACCTTCACCACGACAACCTTCGGTAACTAGAACACCAGCACCTGCAATACCTGTTGGGTGGAACTGCCACATTTCCATGTCTTGCATTTGAATGCCAGCACGAAGTGACATACCAACACCATCACCGGTATTAATATGTGCGTTAGTAGTCGATGCAAATATACGACCCGCACCACCGGTAGCAAGAACCGTTGCACGCGCTTTAAAGTAAACTACTTCACCAGTTTCAATACAAATAGCCGTTGTACCAACAACCGCGCCATCTGAATTTTTCACTAAATCTAACGCATACCATTCTGAATAAACGTTTGTTTTATTTTTAACATTTTGCTGATACAAGCAATGTAATAATGCATGACCTGTACGGTCGGCGGCGGCTGCTGTACGAGCTGCTTGTTCGCCACCAAAGTTTTTAGACTGACCGCCGAAAGGACGTTGGTAAATTTTACCTTCTTCTGTACGAGAAAAAGGTAAACCCATATTTTCTAATTCAATGATAGATTCAGGACCTGTTTTACACATGTACTCAATCGCATCTTGGTCTCCGATATAATCAGAACCTTTAACGGTATCGTACATATGTTGTTCCCAATGATCTTCATGGGCGTTCCCCAATGCTACAGTAATACCACCTTGAGCAGATACTGTATGAGAACGAGTAGGGAATACTTTTGATATCAGGGCACAAGATTTGCCTGATTCAGAAATTGCTAATGCGGCGCGCATACCTGCACCACCAGCGCCAATAACTATGGCGTCAAACTCACGAACTGGAACGCTCACTTACACACCCCACACTGTTAATAAGCCCACTACTAAATAAACAAGTAATGTAACTGCAAATAAAAATTGTAAAACACCGCGTAAAAAATTTCCTTTTACGTAATCAGATAGTACTTGCCATACGCCAATCCAAGCATGAATTAACAATGCAAACAATGCTAAGCCTGTAAGTACTTTAGTGCATAGGCCTGAGAAAAAACCTTGCCAGATATCGTAAGTAACTTCGGGTGTAATAATGAAAAAACCAAGGATATAAAAAACATATAAAGCCAGTACTATTGCACTTGCTCTTATAAGTAGAAAATCATGTACGCCGCTACGGCCTACCGTTGCTGCGTTGTTTACCATAATTTAACTCCTACTAATACAGTGAATATAATCCACAGAAGAATAATAAGTTTAGCCGTTAAATTACCCGACTTTAATTCTTCAAAGTGTCCTAAGTCCATAAATAAGTGACGAATGCCACCAAGCAAGTGATAAATTAGCGCAGAAACGATACCGATAATGATCAATTTAAAGAATATGCCATCAAGTAACGATTTAACTTGGGCGAACCCTTCCGCAGAAGATAATGATAATGATAATGTCCACAATAAAATACCGATAGCGAAAACCATAATAACACCTGAGATTCGGTGTAAAATAGAAGCATTCGCCGCTGGATGCATTTTTATCGTAGTTAGATCTAGGTTTACAGGACGTTGTTTTTTCACGATTGTTGCCTAAAGAGCCTTCAACTTTTTTTTACTGGTACTCAATATATTTAATATAAATGAGTAGCCCCCCGTGATCATAGGCTATATTTTATAAAGTTACAGAAAAATATAAAAATTTAGCAAGATCAATTTAATTATATAGCCGATGATTTTTAATTACAATTTTCTTAGGCTACAAATTACGTGCTATTTTAATAGCTTGCGGCTACTTTTTAACCGATAACAAGAAATCCTAAAACTTTAGTCGAATCATATAACAATTGGTTTGACTTTTAGGGGGTGTTTTGAAGTAGAATACGGCACAGTTTTATATTCAGAAAAACTGACTAACTTTTCAGTTTGTTCAGATTACAAGATTTATAATAGGGGATAACACACTATGGCTGACATAAAAGCCTCTCTCAGTATTGATGGTAAAGTAGTTGCAGATTTACCAATTCTTTCAGGTAACGCAGGTAACGACGTAATTGATATTCGAACTTTGGGTAGCTCTGGCTATTTCACATACGACCCTGGCTTCTTAGCTACTGCCTCGTGTGAATCCGCTATAACTTTCATCGATGGTAATAAAGGTGTCTTACAACACCGTGGATATGCGATAGATAGTTTAGCAAAACAAGCGGATTACCTAGAAGTTTGTTACATTTTATTAAATGGTGAAGCGCCTTCTAAATCACAATATGAAGAATTTAAAAACATCATCACTAACCATACAATGGTGCATGAGAAACTAGCTCACTTTTTCCAAGGCTTCTTACCTGATGCGCATCCAATGGCAATGGTATGTGGTGTTGTTGGTGCTATGTCTTCTTTTTATCATAGTGATTTAGACATTAATGCAGCAGACCAACGCACCCGTAGTGCTCATAGGTTAATTGCAAAAATGCCAACTATTTCTGCAATGGCCTACAAGTACAGCATTGGTCAACCTTTTGTTTACCCTCGAAACGACTTAACCTACTCAGAAAACTTCTTACACATGATGTTCTCTGTACCGGCTGAAGAATATAAAGTCAGCCCAGTTGTTGCACGTGCAATGGACAGAATTTTTACGCTTCATGCTGACCACGAACAGAACGCTTCTACATCTACAGTTCGTTTAGCTGGCTCTTCTGGAGCGAATCCGTATGCTTGTATCGCAGCAGGTGTTGCTTCACTTTGGGGGCCTGCACATGGTGGTGCCAACGAAGCCTGTCTTACCATGCTTGAAAAGATAGGTACATTAGATCGTGTTGATGAGTTTGTTGCCCGTGCAAAAGATAAAAATGATTCATTCCGTTTAATGGGATTTGGTCATCGTGTTTATAAAAACTTTGATCCTCGTGCTACGGTAATGCGTGAAACTTGTCATGAAGTTTTAAATGAATTAGGTATTAAAGATCCATTACTCGACGTAGCGATGGCACTTGAAAAAGTAGCACTTGAAGACCCATACTTCATTGAGAAAAAACTTTACCCTAACGTTGATTTTTACTCAGGTATTATTCTTAAAGCCATTGGTATTCCAACGAATATGTTTACAGTAATTTTTGCAATGTCACGTACTGTAGGTTGGGTTGCACATTGGGATGAAATGCTTGGTCAAGCAGGACAAAAAATAGGTCGTCCTCGTCAATTGTATGTCGGTGAAGTTAATCGTGAATTTGTTCCTTTAAAAGACAGAAAATAAAAAAATTTTAGTAAATAAATTAAAATTTTAATCAAAAAGGTCGCATGGCGACCTTTTTTTTGATCATTTATAAGTGTTCGCTGATGTAATTAACTTTATTTTTAATCATTGTACATTTTTTTTATTTATTTCCATTATTCTTATGTTTTATGTTTTATGTTTTATGTTTTATGTTTTATGTTTTTTAATTTTGTCACTTAAATTTTAAAATTTATCGTGATTAATTACTCATTAAAATGAATAAATATGCAAAACAATAGTGTATACATTATATCTTTTATGGGTGAGATATTTTTATAAATTTGGATTAAAAATCCGGTAAAAGATTAGCCTTTATTTTTGATAATTAAAAATTATTTTAGTGTCAATTAAAACGTGTTTGATATAATCCGCCCAAATTTTTATATGGCGTGGCTTATGTCAGGGTATCAAGAAAGATTTGGCGGCATTATTCGCCTTTACGGTGTTAGTGCAGTAGAAAAACTTCAACAAGCGCACTTTTGTGTTATTGGCATTGGTGGCGTTGGTTCATGGGTAGCAGAAGCACTAGCGAGAACAGGAGTTGGTCAGCTGACTTTAATCGATCTCGATGATATTTGCACGACAAATACTAATCGTCAGATCCACGCTTTAACATCCACTATTGGCGAAAGCAAAGTAGACGTTATGGCGACACGCATCAAGGAAATTAATCCTGATTGCCAAGTAAACTGTATTGAAGACTTTGTTACTCTTGATAATCTAGCCGAAATAATTGATAAGAAATTTGATTATGTTATTGATGCAATAGATTCTGTTAATGTAAAAACAGCGCTAATAGCACACTGTAAAAGACAAAAAATATCTATTATGACTATTGGTGGCGCTGGTGGCCAAACCGATCCTAGTCAAATTCAAGTTACAGATCTCAGTAGAACATATCAAGATCCACTTCTAGCTAAAGTTAGAAACCTTTTACGACGAGACTATAATTTTAGTCGTAACGTGAAAAGAAAATTTTCTATTGATGCAGTATTTTCAACAGAACAACTAATGTATCCGGATAATAATGGCGATGTCTGTCACAGTAAACAGCATCAGGAAGGTACTTTACGCCTTGATTGTAACAGCGGATTTGGGGCAGCAACTCATGTAACCGCTAGCTTTGCTTTTTTTGCAGTAGGTGCAAGCATTAAAAAATATTTAAAAAAAGCACTCGTTTAATTAAATGACTCGCTGTAATTTCTACTTTGTTTACTTACTAAGTTACAACTTCTGTTATTTTTTTTACTATTGCTAACACCCCATTACCTCGTGTTGGGCTTAGATGATTTAATAAACCTAACTGAGTAAAGTAATGGTCAATATCAAAACTTAAAATTTCAGATGACGTTTTATTATTAAAAGCTGCTAATATTACAGCAAGTAATCCCCTTATAATTTTCGCATCGCTATCCGTTTGAAAGCAATAACGCCCTTGTTCTATAGAATAAGTTAACCAGGCTGCACTTTCGCAGCCTTGGATTAAGGATTGCTCATTACGTGCTGATTTTGACATTCTTGGTAATTGTTTACCTAGGAGCATTAGCTCTCGGTGCTTTGTATCCCAACCTTTTAATTGATTAAATCTTTCAATTAAGATTTGAGCGTCATTATTATCATTTTCGTTAACATTATTACGTTGTATTATTTCATCAGTTTTACTAACTAATGCTGTTAGTTTATCAACAACAAAATCAATTTCATCATAAGTATTATACGGAGCTAAAGATAAGCGAATGCAGCCTTTTATCCCTATGTATTCAAAGAGCGGCATGGCACAATGCCCTCCTACCCTTGCTGCTACTCCAGATAAATCAAGATAGCTTGCAACATCTTGATAGTGATATTTTAAAGTAAAACTAAACAGTGGAATGTCAGGCTTGCCCTCAACAATAAACTCAATAGAAGGGATTGTTTGTAAACGTTTAAATGCATATTCAAGCAGTTCTTGCTTATACTCATGTCTATCATTTAATTGGTATTGAGATATAAATTCAATAGCCTTAGCAAAAGCAATTACACCTGCAATATTTGGTGTACCCGCTTCAAACTTATAAGGTAACGACTGAAAACTAGTCCCTGAAAAACTCACTTTATTGATCATTTCCCCACCTGATTGATAAGGGGGCATAGCGTTGAGAATTTCTTCTTTACCGTATAAAACACCTATTCCTGTTGGACCATACATTTTATGTGCAGAAAAAACATAAAAGTCGCAATCAAGCGCTTGTACATCGACGATAATATTCGCAATGGCTTGAGCACCATCAATAAGTGTTTTCGCTCCAACCTCTTTGGCTCGTGTTATCACACTTTCAATTGGATTTACTTTACCGATAACATTTGATACGTGATTCACGCAAACTATTTTAGTTCTTTCACTAATGATATGCGTTAATACTTCTTTAGATATAATGCCTTGTGAAGATAATGGCAGCACTTTTATTTCAGCGCCTGTCTGCTCAGCAATAATTTGCCAAGGTACGATATTGGCATGATGCTCTGCATAGCTAAGTACAATAACATCTTTTGGATTAAGATGGCTTTTCCCCCAGGATTGTGCCACTAAATTAATACCTTCAGTACAGCCTTTAGTCCAAATTATTTCTTTAGTCTGGGTTGCGTTAATAAACTTTTGTACTTGAACTCTTGCTTGTTCAAACTTAGTTGTTGCGACAGAAGCTAGCTGATGAGTTGCTCGATGAACATTAGCATTACTACTGCAATAAAAATCACTCTGCGCATCAATAACACTTTGAGGTTTTTGAGTGGTTGCGCCGTTATCAAAATAAACTAATGGCTGTTGATTAACCCTTTTACTCAAAAGGGGAAACTGCTTTCTAAACTGGTTTATTTCAAAATTTTTCATGTAGAATATTGACATGTAGACATAATATTATTGTCATTATTATAACGTAACCTCTCTTGTGAAAACACGACTATATCTAGTGAATATAAAGTGTGACTTTTAGCTATCGAAAATTAGCGCTTTTATTCAAATTAAACTATAACTATACAAAGTACATCGCGAGAAAAGATGATGACATTATTTTCATGGTACCTATCTGAAAGGCAGGAGAAAACGTATAATCAGTTAACTGAAAAAGCTTCACATATTGAAGGTATGTGGCCTATCGCTAAGGTTAGACAGAATACTCAATTGCAACATCAAGAGTATATAAGTCACAAGCGCGCTAACTTAGCGTCCCATCATACAAAGAATGAAGGTTTACTCCCCTAGAATAATAGTTAAAATATCTTGCTCAAGTTAAAAATTTTTTGCTCTATTTAACCACGCTTGAGCAGATATTTTATTACCTTCTTTTTTTAACGCTTCTGAAACATTGTAATGATAACTTGGCATAAGATATTTCAGGCTATCATTTTTCAAAAAGTCTTTATAAACCTGTGGTAATGGCAATTCATTGTATGCCAACGTAGTTTGAACAGCTAAAGGCTTTACAGATATTAATTGGCTATTTTTACATGTATCAACAGGAAATAATCCTACTTTATTTTTAAATGCCTCCGATGTACCGACTTTCCAACCTCGCTCACTTTTATAAAGAATAGGCGTAGTGGATTCTATTAAATGTCGCCAAGGTATTTTAGTTAATATTTGTTGGCGAATATAACTACGACTTCCCTGATACGTTTCTTTTACCACAGCAATATTATGTGCATTAGGATGTTGACTCATAGATTGGCAAAATGGATGTTCTATTGGCAAAGCGTATTCATCAATAAAACCTAAGAGATGTAGTAACTCATGTTTAAATACATCAACGCTATCGTTGCTGTCTAAATATAAGATACCAGAATGAACATTTGCGCCACCTGAAGGCAATAGAACACCTAAATAGCGTGTCGTTATATTGGCAGAATATTTATCCCAGATAGCTTCATTACAGCGTATAGCTTGTTCACCAATATGATCGCAATCTAAGATATCTATTGGAATATATTGAGGAGTATTAAAACAAAAATAATTCCCAACTTCAGTATCTTTAATTTGCTTTATTAATTGTGAACTGTGGTATAAGTCTGTAAGAGATGTTGCGAAAAGCTGTATACTTAAACAAGAAGAGTTTTGGGGAATTACAGGTACAGTATCTTTATTTATAACTTGGTATAGATTTAACTGCTTAAGTAATTCTTGCCCTTCACTTGTCTCAGCTAAGGTATCTTTAATAAGGTCAAGATCAGACATATTACCTTGACCAAGAGCAATATTTACTATCAGCTGTTGAGCCCAAAAATATTGATTATATTGCTTAGCTAACGATAATGACTGAGGCCATAAATTTTCTAAAAACCACTGCTGTGCTATAGGTTGTGCGGCCTTTGACTGTCCTAATTGTAATGCTTGTTTATACCACAGCATAGCCTCTTTCATTTGTTTAAGAGACAAGTAGTGGTCCGCTAGAGCGAGTGCAACCTTACCATCGCTCTTAGCTAAAAAGTGACTAGAAGTTAACCATTGATTTGAGCCAAGCGTTTGCTTTGTATATTGAATATAATGAAAAGCATCTTTATCTATTATTTTAACAAACTGAATATTTTTATTGGATATAAAGTCGTTTTCGATCGCCCAATGAATGAATGCTTTATAATAAAAACCACTCAAAAATATAAAACTGATAACTATAAAAGTTAATTGCCAACGTTTTTTCATTACCACATTTAACAATTTTTATAATGGTTGATTAACGGTGTTTTCTCTTAAAATATCAAGCTCTAATTTGGCATATCTATGTTCAACAAATTCAAAGACATTCGTACTTAAAGCCAATTTATAAAAATTAGCAGCATCATGATTATTACCATTAATTTGATTAATTTTACCTAAATAAAAATAGGCTTCACATAATCGGTCACTTAATTCTTTATTAGTTTGAACGCCGTTAGATAAAATATTCATAAATTTATCTTGTGATATTTTACCTAAATATAAATTAATAATTTGCTTTGCCCACATTTTATCCGAAATATTTTCGGCTCTATCTTCTAAACTAGCTAACGCTTGTTCATTGGATATTTCTCGCTCAGCTAAAAATAACCATAACGCTCGATATGGATCATCAATTCTATGTTGATAAAAAGCTTTTAAGTCTTCAACCGCTAAGCTAGGACGTCCGCCATAATACAGAGCAATTCCTCTATTTAAATAGGCAAACTCATGTTCAGAATCAAGTTCAATGGCAGAATCTAGTGAATCGTAAGCCTGGGTATATTCTTGTAGTTGAGTATAATGAATGCCTAAGAAGTTATATGCATCAACTAAGTCAGGCTTTAATCTTAAGGCACGGTTAAAGTCTAATCGTGCTAATGAACGTAAACCGACACTGTCGTAAATAACACCACGATCATAAAACAGCTGTGCTCGTTGCTCATCAGTGATATCTGCGCGCTGAATAACTTCACTCATACGTGCTAACGCTATTTCACTTTTATAATTAATTTCGACAGGTTCAGCAATAATTAATTGACCTGTAACATTACTATACTGAGATAATGATGAACAAGCTGAATTCAACAATATCAGTCCGAGAATAACTATTTGATAAAATATTTTCACTAAACGCTCTAACCTCTGAAATTACTTATACTGAGTATAATAAAAAGGGAGCCGTTAAGCTCCCTTTTTATTAATATTGACAATAGTTGTTACTATTTAATCAAGTGACTGAGTTAAATTACTCAGCAGAAGAATCGTCCTCAGATACAGGTGCTTCTTCTGCTGGCTTTTCAACAGCTTCTTTCATACTTAAGCGAACTCGCCCTTGGCGATCAACTTCAAGCACTTTAACGGTAACTTCTTGACCTTCTGTTAGCACATCAGTTACTGCATTTACTCGTTCTTCAGATATTTGAGAAATATGAACTAAACCGTCTTTACCAGGAAGAACGTTAACAAACGCTCCAAAGTCAACAATACGTACTACTTTACCAGTGTAAACAGAACCAACTTCAATTTCAGCGGTTAATGCCGTAATTCGAGCGATTGCATCTTTTGCTTGTTCACCATCAGTTGCGGCAATTTTAACTGTGCCATCATCTTCAATTTCAATAGTTGTCCCCGTTTCTTCAGTAAGCTGACGAATTGTTGCACCGCCTTTACCAATAATGTCGCGGATCTTATCTACACTTACCTTCATTGTATGAATGCGTGGTGCAAATTCAGATATTTCTTCGCGATGGCCTTTAATCGCTTCGTCCATTACACTCAAAATATGAGTACGTGCAGCGCGCGCTTGGTTTAACGCAATTTGCATAATCTCTTGTGTAATACCTTCAATTTTAATGTCCATTTGAAGGGCAGTAATACCTTCAGTAGTACCCGCTACTTTAAAGTCCATATCACCTAAATGATCTTCATCACCTAAAATATCTGAAAGTACAACAAAATCGTCGCCTTCTTTCACTAGACCCATTGCGATACCGGCAACAGATGCTTTAATTGGCACACCAGCATCCATAAGAGCTAATGAAGTACCACAAACAGAGGCCATTGAAGATGAACCATTTGATTCAGTAATTTCAGAAACTACACGCACTGCATACGGGAATTCTTCAGCAGAAGGCATAACGGCTAGCATACCACGCTTAGCTAAACGACCATGACCAATTTCACGACGCTTTGGAGAACCAACAAAACCAGTTTCACCTACACAGTATGGAGGAAAGTTATAATGCAACATAAAGTTGTCAGTTTTTTCACCCATAATGGTATCTAAACGTTGTGCATCACGTTGTGTACCTAAGGTAGCTGTTACTAATGCTTGTGTTTCACCACGGGTAAATACAGCAGAACCATGAGTTCTTGGTAACACCCCCGTCATTACATCTAATGCACGGATCATTTCAGGATCTCGACCATCAATACGTGGCGAACCTTGGGTAATACGACCGCGAACAACTGTTTTTTCTAAGTCATGAAATAAGTCTTTTGCTTCCTGAACATTTAATTCAGCATCAGCTTCTAACAGTTGTTCTAATACCGCATTACGAATTTCAGCTATTTTTTCATAACGAGAAGCTTTTTCAGTAATTTGATACGCTTCATTAACTTGAGCTTCAGAAAGCTCTGCTATTTTGGCAATTAGCTCTGCATTTTTAACTGGTGCTTCCCATTCCCATTTAGCATTACCAACTTCTTCAGCCATTTCTTTAATTGCGGTAATTGCAGTTTGCATTTGCTCATGACCGTAAACAACAGCGCCTAACATGACTTCTTCTGATAATACATCTGCTTCTGATTCAACCATTAATACTGCAGAATCAGTACCTGAAACAACTAAGTCTAATTGAGACGTTTCTAATTCAGACTGTAAAGGGTTCAATAGGTATTTACCATCGGTATAACCAACACGAGCCGCACCAACAGGACCATTAAATGGCATACCCGAAATTGCTAATGCTGCAGACGTGCCTAATAACGAAATGATATCTGGAGAAATTTCAGGGTTAGCTGAAACCACTGTGATAATCACTTGCACTTCGTTGGTAAAGCCTTCCGGAAATAAAGGACGGATAGGACGATCAATTAAGCGCGCGATTAATGTTTCTTCTTCTGATGGACGACCTTCACGCTTAAAAAAGCCACCAGGAATTTTACCTGCAGCGTATGTACGCTCTTGATAGTTAACAGTTAAAGGGAAAAAATCTTGACCTTCTTTAGTTTCTTTTTTACCAACAACAGACACTAATACCGAAGTATCATCCATGCTAGCCATCACCGCACAAGTTGCTTGACGGGCGATTGCGCCGGTTTCTAATGTTACGGTATGTTGACCGAATTCAAATGTTTTTGTAACAGTATTGAACATATATGTTCCCTTTAAATATAAGGTGATTAAATTTTAAAAATAACCAATCTGTACAATTATTTATTCACTTAAAACGGCTTTTACGCTACTAAGTTGAACAAAAAATTATACAGTTTGGATTGATTAGTTTTGCAAAAAATCAGATGTTCTGAAAATTTGCAGGCACATTATACTATCAAACCATGGTTTTACTAGGGAAAACAAAGATGTTCTTAATAAAAGTGATAATTAACCATAAAAAAAGGAGCTAAAAGCTCCTTTTTCATCATTGTCTTCAATATGAAGACAATTAATAAACTAAATCTTAACGACGTAAACCTAATTTACCAATTAAAGACGTATAACGTTCAACGTTTTTGCCTTTTAAATAATCAAGCAACTTACGACGTTGGCTTACCATACGTAATAAACCGCGACGTGAATGATGATCATGGATGTGCGCTTTGAAGTGACCTTGTAAGTGGTTGATTTGTGTAGTTAACAAAGCAACTTGCACTTCAGGAGAACCAGTATCACCTTCAGATTGTGCATATTCTGCAACGATAGCAGCTTTTTGTTCAGCATTTAAAGACATAATTTTTACCTTAATTTTAGTGTTTTAATAATCGCGTCAAGCCGAACACTAAATCAGCAAGACGTTCAAAGAGCGCGTATTCTATCAGTAATCTTCGTAATTGCAACTTATACTGAGCGAATAACCGCCTAACCTAGTTTAATACCGTAATACGTTTAGGCGACACTAACCCATTATCATCTATTTGACCAACACCTATAAATTCACCGTTTTCAATATCATCACCTATGTAAACTTGAACTAAGCCATCAAGCGGTGCATTTGAGCATTGAACAGGGTTACCATGGCGTAAAAAATTAGCTGACATATCATCAACAAAAACAACCGGTATACCATCGCAAGCTGTTTTCATTGGTAACAGTAACGGATCTAAATACACCGACGGCGGTACATCTTCAGCTTGTGCTTTTTCTAATAAAGCATTAAGTGCATCCATTGTAACCATTTTATCTGTTGGATAGTTACCGACAGCAGTACGACGCAATTGTGCGACATGAGCACCACAGCCCAACAATTCACCTAAATCGTCAATAATAGTTCGAATATAAGTACCTTTAGAAACATGAATATCTAAATCAACTTCATCATCTTCAAATCGTAATAAGTCTAATCTAAATACAGTAATATCACGGGACTCTCTTGGTACTTCAATACCTTCACGCGCATATTTATATAAAGGTTGCCCCTGATACTTTAATGCAGAATACATTGAAGGTATTTGCTTTGTATCACCACGAAAACTGTCTAAGGCAGCGTTTAATTGGTCATTGGAAACTGTAACCGGTTTTTCACTAACAACTTCACCATCTGCATCACTTGTCGTAGTCCGAATACCAAGCTTAGCTGTTACTTGATAGGTTTTGTCTGTATCTAACAAAAACTGAGAAAATTTAGTACCTTCACCAAAGCAAATAGGTAGCATACCAGTAGCAAGCGGATCTAACGCACCGGTATGCCCTGCTTTTTGTGCAAAATAAATGCGTTTCGCGCGTTGCAATGCATGATTCGATGACATTTCGTATGGCTTATCAAGTAGGAGAACACCATTAATTGGGCGACCTTTTCTTTTCTTTGCCATTGCTTAACTGCCTTCAATATCACTTTCTTGTGATGCATTCTCATCAATTACATCATTTTCGTGTTTTTTACGATCTTCAGCAATAGCTTTATCTACTAATGTCCCCATACGAACACCTTCTACCATTGAACTATCATAAATAAAACGTAATTCAGGCATAATACGTGCTTTAATGCGTTTAGCTAAAAGTGTACGAATAAAGCCTGCTGCATCATTTAAAATACTAAGTGACTCATCTACATTTTGTCCTTCTAAAGTAAAGAAGGTGACAAATATTTTAGCGTAAGCAAGATCTCGTGTTATCTCCACTGCAGATACTGTTACCATGCCTAAACGAGGATCTTTCACTTCGCGTTGAATGATCATCGCAATTTCTTTTTGGATTTCTTGACCCACTCTGTCGGTACGAGCAAATTCTCTTGCCATTGGAACTCCTATAAATCAAAAAATCCCAATAATACCATTGGGATAAATATTGGGATTAAAATGGGGGCTAAGCCCCCATTAGTACGATATTATTAATTTAACAATTATAATGTACGCTTAATTTCAACTGTTTCAAATACTTCGATTTGATCGCCTACTCTAACATCATTATAGTTCTTAACACCGATACCACATTCAGTACCATTTCTAACTTCTTGAACGTCATCTTTAAAACGACGTAAAGATTCAAGTTCGCCTTCGTAAATAACAACATTTTCACGTAAAACGCGAATAGGAGCACTACGCTTAATAATACCTTCGGTCACCATACAGCCTGCAATAGCACCAATTTTCGGTGATTTAAACACGTCACGAACTTGAGCTAGACCAATAATTTCTTGTCTGAATTCTGGTGCAAGCATACCGCTCATCGCTTGTTTAACTTCATCAATTAATTGATAAATAACGCTGTAGTAACGTAAATCCAAGCTCTCAGACTCAATGACTTTACGCGCAGCTGCATCAGCACGAACGTTGAAACCAACAACAATAGCATTAGATGCTGCCGCTAATGAAGCATCTGTTTCTGTAATTCCGCCTACGCCTGAACCAATAATTTTTACTTTAACTTCATCAGTTGAAAGTTTCACTAGTGAATCAGAAATAGCTTCAAGTGAACCTTGTACATCAGATTTCAATACAACGTTTACTTCAGAAATGTCACCTTCAGCCATATTTGAGAACATATTCTCAAGTTTAGCTTTTTGTTGGCGAGCTAACTTAACATCACGGAATTTACCTTGACGATAAAGTGCAACTTCACGTGCTTTTTTCTCATCTTTTACAACAGTTGCTTCATCACCTGACTGTGGCACACCACTTAAGCCAAGGATTTCCACTGGAATTGAAGGGCCTGCTGACTTAATTTCTTTACCCAGTTCATCGCGCATCGCTCTAACACGACCATATTCTAAGCCACAAAGAACAATATCACCTTGGTTTAATGTACCTTCTTGAACAAGTACCGTTGCTACAGGACCACGACCTTTATCAAGTTTAGATTCAACTACAACACCGCTTGCCATTTTATCTACAACGGCTGTTAATTCTAATACTTCAGATTGTAATAATATAGCATCAAGTAATTCATCAATACCTGTACCTGCTTTTGCCGACACATGTACAAACTGAACATCACCACCCCATTCTTCTGAAAGAACGTCATGTTGTGATAATTCACTTTTAACGCGTTCTGGATCCGCAGCTTCTTTATCCATTTTGTTAACGGCAATAATAATTGGCGCTTCAGAAGCTTTTGCATGTTGAATTGCTTCAATTGTTTGAGGCATTACACCATCATCAGCAGCAACAACTATTACAACAATATCCGTTGCCTTAGCACCACGTGAACGCATTGCTGTAAACGCAGCATGACCCGGAGTATCTAAGAAAGTGATCATCCCATGACCAGTTTCAACATGATAAGCACCGATATGCTGAGTAATACCACCCGCTTCACCTGCGGCAACTTTTGCTTCACGTATATAATCAAGTAATGATGTTTTACCATGATCAACGTGGCCCATAATAGTCACCACTGGCGCACGAGTAATCGCTTCTCCAGAATGTCCTCTGTCAGAAAGAACGGCTTCTTCCAAGGCATTCTCTTTTACTAAAACAACTTCACGTCCCATTTCTTCGGCAACTAATGCGGCTGTTTCTTGGTCAATAACTTGGTTAATAGTCGCCATAGCGCCCATTTTAAACATAACCTTAACAACTTCAGCGCCTTTTACCGACATTTTGTTTGCTAATTCTGCTACAGAAATAGTTTCACCAATGCGTACTTCATTCATTTTAGTTTCAGCAGGTTTTTGGAAACCATGTTGTAAACTTTGTGGTGCAGATAACGTTTTCTTGCCCTTACCTTTACCAAATTTAGCATTTCTATTATCAGGAGATGATTTCTTTTTACGACGACGACGACTACCTTCATCTTCTGAATCAACTTTATCTTCTGCTTCTTGCGCATATTTAGATGAAGTCAAATGAACGATATCATTTTCATGCTTTTTACGTTCAGCTTCTTGTGCTTGCCAACGTGCTTCATTTTCCTCAGCTAGCTTTTTAGCAGCTTCTGCTGCTGCTTTTGCTTCGGCTTCAGCTTTTGCTTCGGCTTCTTTTTCAGCAATTAAACGTATTTTTTTTGCTTCCTCGCTTTCAGCAGGAGCTGGTGTAGCTGGCTTTTCAGCCGCTTTTGCTTTAGCTGCTTCTTTTGCTTTAGCGTCTGCTTCTGCTTTGGCTTTAGCTTTAGCTGCCGCTTCGGCATTAGCTCTTGCTCTAGCTTCTTCAATAGCTTTGGCTTCAGCTTCCGCTTTGGCTTTAGCTTCTTCAGCAGCTTTTGCTTCAGCTTCAATTCGCGCTTGTTCTTCAGCTTCTGCCATTTGCTTTTCTTCAAGCTCACTACGCTTAACGTACGTACGTGTTTTACGCACTTCAACTTGTACTGATTTGGCTTTGCTACCACTACCTAATACTAACGTTGATTTTTTCTTACGATTTAACGTCATTTTACTTGGCGCTGATGATGTGTCATCACCATGCTGTTTTTTCAAATGCTCTAAAAGCGATTCTTTCTCTTTTTGTGTGATAGAATCAGAAGAAGACTTCTTCATCCCTATGTTTGCCAATTGGCTCACTAATCTCTCAACCGGTGCACCAATTTCTTTGGCGAGTTCTTCTACAGTTACGTCTGCCATCTTATTAAGTTCTCCCGGCTTTAATTATTCTTCGTTAAACCAACAAATGTTACGTGCAGCCATGATTAATTCACCTGCTTTAGCTTCATCTAATTCGTCAATATCGGCTATTTCATCAACACCTTGTTCTGCTAGATCTTCTAGGGTAATAATACCGCGACTAGCAAATACAAACGCTAAATGACGCTCTAAACCTTCAAGGTTTAATAAGTCTTCAGCGGGCTCTGCATTTTCAAGTGATTCCTCACTGGCTAATGCTTGTGTTGTTAGAGCTGCTTTTGCTCTTTCTCTTAATTCTTCAACGATATCTTCATCCATACCGTCAATTTCTAATAATTCAGATGCTGGCACGTAAGCAATTTCTTCTAATGAAGTAAAACCTTCATCAGCAAGCAAGGTGGCAAAATCTTCATCAATATCAAGTTTTTCAGTAAATAAAGTTAGTACTTTATCATTTTCGGCTTGATGTTTTTCATTCATATCATCAACCGTCATCACGTTGAGTTCCCAACCAGTTAACTGGCTTGCTAAACGTACGTTTTGACCACTACGACCAATGGCCATAGCTAAATTACCTTCTTCTACAGCAATATCCATTGTGCCTTTGTCTTCATCCACAATAATCGATGCGACTTCAGCAGGTGCCATTGCGTTGATAACAAATTGCGCTGGGTTATCATCAAATAAAACGATATCAACACGTTCGCCGCCTAATTCACCAGAAACGGCCTGCACTCGAGAACCTCGCATCCCCACACAAGCACCTACCGGATCAATACGCTTGTCGTTACTTTTAACAGCAATTTTGGCGCGTGAGCCAGGATCGCGAGCAGCGCCTTTAATCTCCAACATTTCTTCACCAATTTCTGGTACTTCAACGCGGAAAAGTTCAATAAGCATTTCAGGTTTAGTTCGGCTTACAAATAATTGTGCGCCTCGTGCTTCAGGTTTTATTGCGTAAAGTAACCCACGTACTCTATCGCCTGGACGAAATACTTCACGTGGTAACATGTCATCACGATAAATTATTGCTTCGGCATTATTACCTAAATCTAAAATCACACTATCGCGGCTAGCTTTTTTAACTACTCCAGTAATTAACTCACCAACTTGATCTTGATAGGCATCTACAATTAATGCACGTTCTGCTTCACGTACCTTTTGCACAATTACTTGTTTAGCAGTTTGTGTCGTTATACGGTCAAAAGTGACTGACGGAATTTGCTCTTCAGCATAGTCACCAACTTGTATTTCAGGTTGATCGTATTGTGCTGCTGCTAAGCCAATTTCAGAATATGGATGTTCAACAGGCTCGTCAGAATCATCAACAACTAACCAACGTCTAAAAGTATCGAATTCACCGGTTTTACGATCAATACTAACTCGTACCGATATGTCGCCTTCATATTTTTTCTTAGTGGCAGTTTCTAAAGCCGTTTCCATTGCTTCAAAAATACTTTCACGAGGTAATGCTTTTTCGTTAGATACGGCATCTACAACTAGTAATATTTCCTTACTCATGCTTTTTAGCCTTTCGTTATTCGTTTTAATTTAAAAGTTTATTATTCAAAATTAGGTACAAGGTTTGCTTTATCAATATTACTAAAGATAAGTTCATAATCTTCGCCATCAACATTGACAATTAAAGTGTCATTTTCAATAGACACTAACTTGCCTTTAAATTTTCTTCGACCATTTAATGGCATTGAAATTTTTACGTTAATTGTTTCACCAACAACCTCTTGAAAATGAGGCAAATCAAACAATGGTCGATCTAATCCTGGAGAAGACACTTCCAAGCTATATTCAGAACTGATTGGATCTTCAACATCCAAAATAGCGCCGACTTGGCGACTAACTTCAGCACAATCATCAACATTAATGCCATTTTCATGATCAATAAATATTCTTAGAATTGAATGTTTACCTGCGCTAACAAATTCAATTCCCAATAATTCTTTGCCTACCTCTTCTACGGCAGGACGTAACATTTCCGTTAATTTATGCTCAAACTTAGCCAATCAACTTCTCCAATAAATAAGAGTCCAGAAACAAAAAAAGGGCTTATAGCCCAGCGATAAATCTTGCTGTTTTGTATTTTTTAAATAAAAGATACAAAAAGACCCCAAAATTCGGGGCCTTATTCACTGAACCCACGACAACAAATAAATAAAATTTACCTATTTGCGATAACAATAATAAATTTAAAGGGCAATCCTTTAATTCTACAGTGATATATTGTTATATTTTGATGACGGGAATTATATAGTGAAGCGTGCCATTACGCAAGGCAAAATCTAATATAGATATTAAACTGAACTTAATTGAAAAACGATGAATTATTCCGCCGTTTTATTGGCAATGTATATACAATTAGATTTATCTACATTTTTGATTTACAAGCAGTTAGGAAAACTAATTAATTCATGTTATAACTGCAATTAATGGACTAATATAGCAGGATTAATTAGCTCTAAAATAAATATTCTTTTTGGAAAATTTAACTAAAATAGGTTAATTAATTAACTCGGCCGATGAAGCCACCCATAATTATTACTCTTATTTTTAAGATCACAAGGTTAACTATGTATACATATTCGCAGTTGTTATTACGCAATATTATATTTGGCTTATTATTTAGTTTAACTATTTCAGCCATTGCGGTAGTACTATCAAAACAACTTTTTAGTGAGCAACAGCAACAACATAAAGTATTTTTATCTCAAATTACCACTATAGAAAACATTGACCATAAACAGTTATTCAATCAACTAAATAACGCTTTCAACTACACTACGTTACTAGTCAAACATGAACAACAAACAATTTCCTCAATAGAGTCGACTTTATCTGGTATTGAACAGTTTTTTGCACCCAATATTACCAAGATAACAACTAAAGATAATTACACCATTAGCTTTCAGTTAAATTTTACTAATGAAGTTAATTTTGTGCTGATAGTAATAGTATCAATATTTATTATTAGTGTCTTAGCATCAATTATTGCAGGCTGGTTAAGCTTAAATCGATACACTAAAGTCATCACTCTTGTGAGTGAGCAAATTAAATCTGGTATTAATCGTATTGTTAACCCTAAAGAAAAAACACAAGATAATGCAATTGATAGCATTCTTAACCAAGCTAATATCCAAACTATTTTAACTGATCTTCAAAATGTACTAAATCAACATATTGAAGGAGCAAACCTACTTAAAAAAGAAGCCTACATTGAACCATTAACTCAACTTGACAATAGAAGTCGATTTGTTCAGTTTTTTGATAGTCAAAGTGAATCAAACAAGTCTGGCGTGCTAACTATAACTCGCTGTTCAGAGTTACAAACAATCAATCAAATTCATGGTTACCATGAAGGCGATAATTATATTTGTAAAGTTGCAGATATTATGAAAAGTTCTGCTGAACGCTATCAAGGTTCACAATTGTTTCGATTAAACAGTTCAGATTTTGCTACTATTTTACCAAATACTACGATGCAAGAAGCTGAACGTTATGCACAATTACTTACCGATCAGTTTAATCAATATCAACAAGCATCCGACCTGGATTCTGTGGCTTATACTGGCCTTGTCTCTTTTGATAAGCATAAACCACTAGGAGAACTATTAGCTTTAGTTGATACCGGAATCAGTATTGCCCAAACGAAACAGATTAATTCCTGGTTTGCGCAAAAAGATACGGATATTTTAGAAAGTAGTAGTGCCAGTTATGGAAATCAAAATTGGCGACAAGAAATAGATAATGTATTAGAAAATCAAAGAGTGACTTTACTTGTTCAACATATAAAACCAAATAGTCGTAACAGTAAAGTTTACAGTGAAATATTAGCTAGGTTCCTTAATTCCAATGAAGAAATGTTACCAACAGCATCTTTCATTGCTATGGCTGAAAAGCTGGATAAAATTGTTGCTGTAGATCGCATGATAGTTGAATGTGCCATTGAAGAAATTAAACAAAAAAACATGTCTGATCATCACTTCGGTATTAACCTGAGTGCTCGTACTATTCATGATGAACATTTCTTAATTTGGTTAGAACGTCGCTTACTTAAAGATTCAGTAATTGCCTCAAAGCTTGTTTTTGAAATTACCGAATATGGTTTGCAGCAAAACATTAAAACCAGCAAGCGCTTTATTGATATGATTCACCGTGTAGGTTCACGCTTAACTGTTGAACGTTTCGGTGTGGGTTTAACTTCATTTAAATTCTTTAGAGATTTAAAGCCTGACTATATTAAAATGGATAGTACTTATACTCGAGATATTGATGAAGATAAGAATAATCAATACTTTTTAAGGTTAATGGTTGACTTAGCTCACCGACTAAGTATTACAGTATTAGCAGAAAGTGTTGAAACACAAGAAGAAAAATTTACATTAGAAAAACTTTTTATTGATGGCTGCCAAGGGTTTTACATTGGTAAACCTGAACCCATTTAAGATATTTTCTCTCAAATATATTCTCGCCCTATTAAAGAATTAGGGCGAGTTATAATCCACTAACTGCCTACAAATATTGACACTTCTTTAAGTTGACCCTTTACAAAAGCGATATATTTCACATTTATTGTAATAACCCTACAAGTGACCTGTTGTTTATTGGCTGATAAAATCGGATAATAATCAGCATAGTCAAATAAATAGCCACAATTCATGACAGATTATTTACTGTTACTTATCAGCACAGTGTTAGTAAACAACTTTGTTCTAGTAAAATTTCTAGGCTTATGCCCTTTTATGGGCGTTTCTTCACGTACAGAAACAGCGATAGGTATGTCGTTTGCAACCACTTTTGTAATGACAATAGCATCGTTATTAAGCTACATCGTTAATACCTATATTCTTGCGCCTTTAGGTTTAGAATATCTGATCACTATGACTTTTATACTCGTTATTGCTGTAGTGGTACAATTTACTGAAATGGTGGTACATAAAACCAGCGCAAACCTCTATCGTTTATTAGGTATATTTTTACCCTTAATTACTACAAATTGTGCGGTACTTGGTGTCGCACTTTTAAATATTTATGAGCAGCATAACTTTTTTGAATCTATCGTTTACGGCTTTGGTGCTGCTGTTGGTTTTTCAGTGGTATTAATTATGTTTTCAGCTATGCGTGAAAAACTAGCAGATGCCGATGTGCCAACACCATTTAAAGGCGCGGCTATTGCCATGATCACCGCTGGGTTAATGTCGTTAGCCTTTATGGGATTTACTGGCTTGGTGAAATTATAATGTCGCTCTTATTAGCTATAGTTATTATCGGAGTATTAGCCTCATGTTTTGGTGCTTTAATTGGTTTTGCTTCAGTAAAATTTAAGGTTGAAGGTGACCCATTAGCGGAACAAATAGATGCATTGTTACCACAAACACAGTGTGGCCAATGTGGCTATCCTGGTTGTAAACCCTACGCTGACGCTGTTGCTAATGGTGAAGCCATTAACAAATGTGCTCCTGGTGGTGATGATACCATCAAGAAAATTGCAGACCTAATGGGAGTAGAAGCTCAAGCACTTGACGAGAGTCACCAAACAGATAATACCCCTAAAGTTGCTTTTATCATCGAAGAAGATTGTATTGGCTGCACTAAGTGTATTCAAGCGTGCCCTGTTGACGCAATTATTGGCACTACGAAACAAATGCACACCATCATCAGCGATGAATGTACAGGCTGTGACTTATGCGTAGCACCATGCCCCGTTGATTGTATTATTATGATGCCAATTGCTAAAAACACACGTAATTGGCAATGGGACCTTAATAGCATCCCAGTAGAACAAATAAGTTAGGTGAATAGATTGTGGAATCAGTGATTGAACGCATTGAACAAGGCAAATTTTGGAAATTTCATGGCGGTATTCACCCTCCTCAGCAAAAATTTCTAAGTACAGATAAACCTATTCGACAATTGCCTTTACCTGAACTACTCAGAATCCCTGTTCAACAACATATTGGAGAACCCGGAGATATATTAGTAACTGTTGGTGATAAGGTATTAAAAGGTCAAGCTCTTACCGTAGCTAATCACCCAATGGTTGTACCGGTGCATGCACCAACAAGTGGGACAATAACAGCGATTGAAGCCTCTGTGATCGCCCACCCTTCGGGATTAAGTGAGCTTTGTATTTTTTTAAAGCCCGATGGAGAAGAAAAATGGCGAGACAGAGAAATTTGTCCCGATTACCAGCAACTTTCAAAAAATGATTTAATCGATAAAATAGCACAGGCAGGTATTTCTGGTATGGGGGGAGCTGGTTTTCCAAGCCATATAAAATTAAATACCGCAGCCCAAATTAATTATTTAATCATCAATGCTGCCGAATGTGAGCCTTACATCACTGCAGACGACTTATTAATTCGTGAACAATGTGCCGCTATTCTAGACGGTATAAAAATTCTTGATAACATCCTCGCCCCTGCATTTATTTTAATAGGTATTGAGGAAAATAAACCAGAAGCCATTCAAGCATTAAAAAATGCCACAAAAACAATTGATAAAATAAAAGTTTGTGTATTACCTGTTATTTACCCTACTGGCGGTGAGAAACAACTCATTCAGGTGCTAACCGGTAAAGAGGTCCCAAGTGGCACATTACCCAGTGCATTAGGCATTGTTATGCATAACATAGGCACCTGTTTCGCTATAGCAGATGCCGTTATAAATGACATACCATTAATCAAACGAGTGGTTACGGTAACAGGCAAGTCCGTTGCTAAACCTCAAAATGTATGGGCATTGATAGGAACACCTGTTGAATTTCTCTTACAACAATGTGGCTGTCAACAAGGTAATAAAAAACATATTATTATGGGCGGCCCTATGATGGGCTTTAGTTTGCCATCATTTACGGTACCTGTAGTAAAAACTACCAACTGCATACTTGCTCCCGACGAAGCTGAAATTCCTGACAATGATCAAGAAGTCGAGTGTATTCGCTGTGGTCAATGCGCTGACGTCTGCCCAAGCCAACTTTTACCTCAGGAATTGCAATGGAGCGCTAAAGCACATGATCACCAAGCATTAAACGATTTAAATTTATTTGATTGTATCGAATGTGGCGCATGTGCCTATGTTTGCCCAAGTCATATTCCATTAGTACATTATTACCGTGTTGCCAAAGCAGAAATTCGCCAGCAAACACTACTAGATATAAAGGCAGAAAAAGCTAAACAACGCTTTGAAGCACGAAAAATTCGTTTAGAACGTGAAAAATTAGCTCGTGAAGAAAAACATCGTAAAGCAGCTGAAGCACGAAAGGCACGCATGAATTCAGGAACCGCTGAAGCGAATAACGAAAAATCTGCGGTAGCTGCTGCACTAGCCAGAGTCAAAGCTAAAAAAGCGCAAGAAAAAGATACTAATAATGATGTTACAGCTTCAGACACTTCAGTTGGAAGTCCGCAAGAAATTGAAAAAACTGATAAAAAATCACAAGTTGCTGCGGCTATAGCAAGAGCTAAAGCAAAGAAACTGGCGGCTCAAACAGCTCCGAATACAGAAAGTAATAAAAGCACTCAATCAAGTAATGTTATTGCAGAAGCAGTTAATAATGCTGATAATTCAAGCAAAGCAGCTGAAGGCGAAATAACAGATTCAACAAGTGTCATAAACACTAATGTAATTAAAGACATCGAAAAACCTTCAGAGCTGTCCAAAAAAGACAAAATAGCAGTAGCTATAGCGAAAGCAAAAGCAAAAAAACGAGCTACTGAGGCAAAGCCATTAAAAAATGAACCTCCTGAAGATCTTCTTTCTGAAAAACCAAGTAATGATGAGCCAGATAGTCAAATTGTTACTAATTCAACGAATAAAACAGAACAACAGGTGAAAGAACAAGCCTTATCACCAGACGACATAAAAAAAGCTAAAATAGCGGCGGCAATTGCTAAAGCTAAAGCAAAAAAAAGACAGACAACCGAAAGTATAATTAATAACGAAATACCTGACGATAACGAGCAACGCAACGAATCAGCTGAGAAAGAAATTCAAACTGCAACCCAAGGCGAATCTCTAGACAAGAACGCCCGTATTGCCGCAGCTGTAGCAAAAGCTAAAGCCAAAAAACAACAAGAGTCGAAAAATTAATATGGCATTTTGGATCGCAAGTTCACCTCATAACCATGTGCAAAATAAAACATCTGCACTTATGCGTTTAGTAATATACGCGACAATTCCAGGTATTTTAACGCAATGGTATTTTTTCGGGTGGGGCAATATAATTCACATTATCATGGCAATAGCGACAGCCTTTGCTGCTGAATTTATTGTGTTATCCTTAAGAAAGAAACCTATCCCATTAGAACTATTTGATGGCAGTGCTATTTTAACTGCAGTTTTATTAGGCGTTAGTTTGCCTGCCCTAGCTCCTTGGTGGATAACGATTATTGGCGTCTCATTTGCCATAGTGATAGTGAAACAACTTTATGGTGGATTAGGTCATAACCCTTTTAACCCAGCAATGGCAGCTTATGTCATGTTGCTTATTTCGTTTCCTGTACAAATGACTTCATGGCAGCCTCCATCGTCATTAATGTCAGTCAACCTCGACTTTATCAACACATTAAGCGTAATCTTCACTGATTTCACTAAAGAAGGTTATTCTGTGGCTCAGTTACGTATGCACGTAGACGGAGTAACAATGGCAACCCCATTAGATACCGTTAAAACAAATATCACCCTTGGTATGACAGTCACAGAAAGCTTAAATAATAAAATTTTTGATCAAGGCCTAGGTATAGGCTGGTTATGGATAAACATTGCATTTTTAGTTGGAGGGCTGTTTTTACTGTTTAAAAAAGCGATTGCCTACCCTACCCCGCTAAGCTTTTTAGCCACTATTTTTATTTTTAGTTTTATTGCTTTTTTAATCAGTCCTGATACTAACCCTTCAACCCTGTTTTACTGGTTTAGTGGTGCAACAATGCTAGGCGCATTTTTTATATTAACTGATCCTGTTACTTGTGCAACTTCCATTAAAGGTAGAATAATATACGGTTGTTTAGCGGGGGTACTTGTTTGTGTTATTAGAAAATTTGGTGGTTATCCAGACGGAATAGCCTTTGCTGTATTATTATGTAATATGGCCGCCCCACTTATTGATCAATACACTCGACCTCGTACATATGGGCATTAACTCGGAATATAAATATGCGTAAAGCCATTGAAAAAAATGCTCAATTACTCGCCCTATTTGCTGTTGCATGTACAGCGGTAATAGGTGCAGTTCACCTTATCACGAAGGATCGCATAAAATCACAAGAAGAAAATAAACTTATCACGACCCTCTCACAAATAATTGATGAGAAAACTTATAATAATGATATTTATCATGAATGTATTATCATCAATGATCAGCTGCTTAGTTCAGGTACTGAAAAAGTTTATTTAGCAAAAAATAACGACCAACCCGTTGCCGCTGCAATTACTACAACGGCACCAGATGGCTACAATGGTAGAATTAACTTAATTGTTGCTTTGAAGGTTGACGGAAGTGTTAGCGGTGTTAGAACTATCAAACATCAAGAAACTCCCGGTCTAGGTGATAAAATAGAGATCAAAAAAAATAAATGGATTGAGACTTTTAATGGAAAAAAAATCTTGCACGTTAAAGACACTCGTTGGGCGGTTAGAAAAGACGGCGGCATATTTGATCAGTTTACCGGAGCAACTATCACACCCAGAGCTGTAGTTAAAGCAGTACATAAAACCGTACTCTATTTTAACAGCCATCAAGATGAATTATTCCAAAAAAGGCCTAATTGTCAGGAGCAGTCATGAGTATACCCGCAGAATATAAAGAACTAGCATGGCAAGGTTTATGGAAAAATAATCCGGGCATTGTTCAGTTATTAGGTTTATGCCCATTACTTGCTGTCACATCAACGGTAGTAAACGCATTAGGATTAGGGTTAGCGACTCTCTTTGTACTCATTTGCTCTAATGCAACTGTATCAGCTATAAGACAGTGGGTCCCCAAAGAAATTCGTATTCCTATTTTTGTATTAATTATTGCAGGCTTTGTAACTTGCGTTCAATTATTAATGAACGCTTATGCATTAGGCTTATATGAATCTTTAGGTATCTTTTTACCATTAATTGTAACCAACTGCGCAATAATTGGTCGAGCAGAAGCTTATGCTTCAAAAAACCCGGTTAAACAAGCAAGTTTCGATGGCTTAATGATGGGACTAGGCTTTTTGGCCGTACTTTTGATTTTAGGCGCCATTCGAGAAGTATTTGGTCAAGGCACATTATTTGATGGGGCAGATTTATTATTAGGTGAATGGGCAAGTGTTTTAAGAGTCGAAGTGTTTCAATTAGATAGCCAATTTCTACTTGCTATATTACCCCCAGGCGCATTTATAGCGATGGGCTTTTTAATTGCAGGTAAAAATAAAATAGATCATATCATTAGCGAACGTCAGCCTGCCAAAGAAGAAAAAAGTATTGAACGTGTACGTGTTAATTTTGAAAGCTAGAGCGCTACTCAATTTAAAGTAGCCTAAACATAAAGTCAGCCTAAAGAAGTATTATGAATAAAGCTAAACGTCTTGAGATACTCACTAGATTAAGAGACGATAACCCAAATCCAACAACGGAATTAAACTTTTCATCACCTTTTGAATTGCTAATCGCTGTATTATTATCGGCCCAAGCAACAGATGTTGGAGTTAACAAAGCAACCGCTAAGCTCTATCCTGTTGCTAATACTCCCCAAGCTATTCTCGATTTAGGGCTCGATGGATTAAAAAGTTATATTAAAACTATAGGGTTATTTAATACCAAAGCCGTTAACACCATGAAAACTTGCCAAATGTTGGTAGATTTACATAATGGTGAAGTTCCTGAGGATAGGGAGGCACTTGAAGCCCTTCCTGGTGTTGGTCGTAAAACAGCGAACGTTGTATTAAATACCGCGTTTGGTTGGCCCACTATAGCTGTAGATACACATATATTCAGAGTATCAAACCGCACTAAATTCGCCATGGGTAAAAACGTGGATTTAGTTGAACAAAAACTTTTGAAAGTTGTACCTGCCGAGTTTAAGGTCGATGTGCACCATTGGTTAATACTACACGGGCGTTACACCTGTATTGCTCGCAAGCCAAGATGTGGCTCTTGCATCATTGAGGATCTTTGTGATTTTAAGGATAAAACAGAATAGCCCTAGGTCTGTTTTAAGCAAATTGCGGACTTAACTTAGCATTTTCATCAGGTACGCTTTTGTAAGCGGACACTGTACAACAGAAAAGAAAACAGATGCTCAATGCTTGGAGTGGGCTAGTTACGAATTTACATACGCACTACCAAAAGCGAATTGGTCTTAAAATTGCTTTATAATTATTAACACTCAATTATCAGCTAAAGCCAATGCAGATATCTTCCAGTTACGCGTCAAACTCTTTGCAAGCTTATGGGCAACGGGAAACCATGGGACGGCAAGCGGTTGCCGATGCTCCTGCTACTCCAAAAGACAAAGTTACCCTGTCAGAATCCGCTTTAGAGCTTGCCGCGCAGGTAAATAATAATAAGTTTACCAATAGTCGGGCGATGCAACTGGCGAATAGAGATGAGCAAACAGCTGAAGAGATGCTGGCTGGTTATGCTCACGAACTTAATCACACTTTGCAAGATATTTCTAATCTCGATATGGCAACCGGTAGCGGAGCGATGTATACAGTAACCAGCCAGCCTGTAACTGAAGAAAGCGAAGCACTTTTTGCACGTCAAAATGCTGCGCTGCGTGACCGGAATGAGCACATGATTAGACAGGAGCGAGAAAAGGGCACACCGGCAGCACAAATACTAGAGAAAGTAATGCAAGCGATTGATCAGCAACCGCAAGGTTACAAAGATAAGATTGACTGGGCGAGATTGTCTGCATAAGAGTTTTGACTAGTTCGTCTAACAGCATGCTGCAATACGGGATAATTTGTGAGGCTCTTACAACCTTTGCAGAACCAACTGTATTATTTCTTGCTCCAGATAGGTAGCTTACGCTTGTGATATTCGCTTTGGCCAAAAAATCGGACCTTAAATAACGATGGTACGAAAGTCTGCTATTTAGCACAAAACAGTCAATCACGTAGATGTAAAGCCAAACACCTACCTTCCTTATACTTTGGCTGGCCGACCATAGCGGTAGACACGCATATATTCAGAGTGTCAAACCGCACTAAATTGGCCACGGGTAAGAATGTCGACCTAGTAGAACAAAAGCTTTTAAAAGTTGTACCTAAAGAGTTTAAGGTTGATGTGCACCACTGGTTAATCCTTCACGGCCGTTATACCTGTGTGGCTCGTAAGCCTAAATGTGGAGCATGTATTATTGAAGATTTATGTGAGTTCAAGGATAAAGTAGATTAGCTAAATGTTTGCTTTTGAAGCACAATGACGGCATCTAAGGCGAATTTTAATTTTTAGCTAACCAATCACTCACTGTCATTTGATAAATTCAATTAGCCAAAATTAAAGTGCTAAACTGCCATTCTTCGATAAATTTTCCACCATTATGTGTATTAATCGCACTAGACGCATAGTGTTGTAACTAACGCGACAAATTTAAGAAACAAATACATTTTATTTTTGCGTATAAATTACGGTTTTTTAGGTTATACCGGATACCAAATCGCATCTTTCTTACGAATAAAAATCGCGTAAACGGCCAATCCGATAAATATAACTGATGGTACTGCTGAAGGAACTTCATAAGCAATATGATAATATGTGGACCCAATCATTACTGGAATCAATCCAGTTGCAGCCAATGCTGTCCACTTGCGCACAAACATCGCAATACCGGCGAGTAACTCAGCTAACCCAATAAAGTACCCAAACCACTCGGGCAACCCCATTTTTGCGAAACTATCGTGTAACTCTGGTAAACCAGCTAGTTTTGCTCCACCAGCCAAAATCATTACCAAACCAAGTAGTACAAGAGGCACCCAAAGTAACATTTTTTTCATCGTTTTCTCTCAAGATTATCAATTTCAATTCGTAGACTATAATTAACTATCAAGTTAACATATATTGATATTATCTTATAAACTTGATTCATATTTTTTATCATGATTACAATAGAACAATTAAAAGTCTTGAGAGCAATTGCAGAAGAAAAGTCACTAAGAGCTGCGGCAAGTAAATTAAACAAAACACAACCCGCGTTAAGTCATTCACTTAAACAGTTAGAAACACAACTGGGATTAGAACTATTCACAAGAGATAGCTATCGATTGAAGTTAACTAACGATGGTAAAACAACATTTCAAATGGCGCTTAAAGCGCTTCGAGAAGTATCGTTGATTGAACAATATGCAAACCATCTAAATCGAGGAAATGAAGCAAAAATTGTTATTGCTATAGAAGCAACATTCCCTATTGAAACGCTATTTCCAGTATTTGAACAAATGAAAAAACAATTCCCTTTAACCCAACTTTCTATCACTCAAGAATATGTTTCAGGCGCTCTACAACTTGTGGCGGAAGGTAAAGCACAATTAGCGATTACTGGCGCACCAATTGGTTACTTAGCCAAGTCTAGCGAACTTTTTTCAAAACAGATCGCAGAAGGTGAATTGATTAACGTAGCAACACCACAGATGCTAGAAAAATATCAACCATTAGATTCAATAGAAGCTCTTGTCAATGAAAATCAGATTATAGTGAAAGACACAGGTAAAATAACGCAAGACATTTATTTCAACACACAGACAGGACAACAGCGCTGGTACGTAAATAGCTTTGAAGCGAAGCTTAAACTCATATCCCATAGCCTAGGTTGGGGCATGTTGCCTAAGCACTTAATTTCAAATCAATTAGCTTCGGGAACCTTACAGGAAATTAACGTCGCAGATAAAGACAGTTCAAGTACGTTTCCATTGTATTTAATAAAAAACAAATCAAAAATGCTTGGCCCAATATCGAATGAAATTTGGAAGGCATTATCAGAACTCACGCTTTGATGCTAAAAAATTATACATTAAGCAAAAATACCCTAGAACATTTTAACGAAATAATACTCTACTTTTTAGAATTCACACATTCAACATATTGTGGGAAAATAATCGAATGTAAACATATGAAACGCGTAGAAACAACATCTACCATCACTTCTTTCGGTTGACCTTCCATGGGCTCCCGGCATAAGTATTTCCCTATACAAAAAAGTCATCCCAGCTCAATTTAAAGTAAACGTTCATCATTGGCAGATACTGCACAGCGGCTATATCTGTGTCGCCAGCAAGCCCAAATGTGGTTCTTGTATTATTAAAAAACTGTGTAATTTTAAAGACAAGCCAGAATAACTAAAACCGAGCAACTAAAATTGAGTCGGTACCGTTCAATAATTTCAGTAGTCTGGCATAGCAGACGATCAACTCAACTACTGCAATGTTAATCTTGGCTTAATAAAATCAATAAATGCAGTCACATTCTCCGCAACCGATGAGGATTTGTAGTAAACCGCATTTACTAATTCACGGTCGGTACCCGCTAGCCTATAAGGCTCAAGCAATGATATGAGTCGACCTGATTCAATATCGCTATTAACCATAAACCCAGATAAACAAGTGATGCCATTGCCAGATAAAGCAAGTTGCCGAATGGTTTCTCCGTTGCTAGCGGTTATTGTTGGAATGACGTTATCCCAACCTTTTAGTGGCCATTGATTGAGTAACTTTATATTTGAGAAACCAATTAAATTGTGACGTTTAAGATCATTAGGTGTTTTTGGGACTCCATTTTGTGCAATATATTCAGGGGATGCGACAATAAAAAGAGGACTTCTTCCTAGGGTTCTTGCATATAGCGTCGAGTCTTCTAATTTTCCTATTCTAATTGCTACGTCGGTGCGTTTTTCAATTAAATCAATGATCCCCTCGTTAGAATTCAGTTCAAGTTCTATTTCTGGGTAAGCCTTAGTAAATGCATGTATATGTGGTGTTAGTTGGTGAAATATAAATGGACTCGCAGCGTCAACTCGTAATTTACCTTGAGGCATCTTACCGGTAGCAATAATGTCTAATTCAGCGTTTTGAATATGTTGTAACCCTAAACTCACCGCATCAATAAACTTTTTTCCCGCATCCGTTAACATCACTCGTCTGGTTGTTCTAATTAAAATAGTGGTTTTTAGCGCATTTTCAATTTTAGTAACTGAACGGGAAATACGAGCTACTTGAATATTAAGTGCATCAGCGGCGGTTGAAAAGCCGCCAAACTCAACAACAGCTAATAAAAGCTCTAAATCATCAGATCTTGTTTTTAAGTTCAAATTAACCTCATTTATTACAAAAATATTTTGCAAGTAACGCTATTTATTACAAAAGTCTACCAGTTAATAATTGCGTCAACAAATAAGGAAGGGGTTTTATTTAATTTAACTCCTTGCTTGATACCTATTAAACAATATTAATTTGGAGACCATGATGCCACTAGCATTGATAGCACTAGCGCTTAGCGCCTTTGCCATAGGAACAACAGAATTCGTGATTGTTGGATTACTTCCAACAATCGCACAAGACCTTAATGTAACTATTCCTTCAGCTGGGTTACTGGTTAGCCTTTATGCATTAGGCGTAGCCATTGGAGCACCGGTTTTGACAGCCCTCACCAATCGATGGAATAGAAAGTATGTCTTACTTTCGGTTATGAGCTTATTTGTGATTGGAAACTTAGTTGCTTGGCAGGCACCAAGCTTTGAGGCACTGATAACAGCTCGGATCCTAACAGGATTAGCACATGGTGTTTCTTTTCAATAGGGTCGACAATAGCTACAGGTTTAGTGCCTAAAGAAAAAGGAGCAAGTGCAATAGCCATAATGTTTACAGGATTAACGGTAGCCTTGGTTACTGGGGTCCCTTTAGGCACTTATATAGGCCAGATATTTGGTTGGGAGACAACTTTCTTAACTGTATCTGTTTTAGGTTTATTAGCTATGATTGGCAGTGCCATATTAATACCTAATAACTTAAAACAAGCTAAACCGGCTAACATATCATCACAGTTAAAAGTATTAACACATCCTAGATTGTTATTAGTTTATGCCATTACGGCTGTTGGTTATGGTGGAACTTTTATCGCCTTTACTTACTTAGCCCCAATCCTTAATGAAGTGAGTGGCTTCAATTCAAGTTTTGTCGCCCTAATACTTTTAATTTATGGCGTATCCGTTGCTGTTGGCAATATATGGGGTGGTAAAATGGCCGATAGTTTGGGTCCAATTAAAGCGTTAACAATTATTTTCGCAGGTCTTGCTGGAATATTATTAATGTTGAACTACACCGCTTATAATTCTGTTACAGTAGTGTTTACAATTTTGATTTGGGGAGCATTTGCTTTTGGTAATGTCCCTGGTTTACAGGTTTATGTCGTTAAACTAGCCGAAAAATATACGCCTGATGCCGTAGATGTCGCATCTGGATTAAATATTGCCGCTTTTAATGTAGGTATTGCAATAGGCGCATGGGGAGGTGGATATATTGTTGCTGAACATGGCTTGATGAATACACCTTGGGTAGGCGCTATGGTTGTTTTAGTTGCTCTTTTTTTAACTCGCTATAGTGGAATGCTTGATAGAAATGCCGCAAATTTAACTTAAAATTAATATTTGTCCTCACTTACGTCTTTTAAGAAAAACCGCGTTTTGAGTCAGGCTTGATGATTAATATTAAGCCTGACTTAGACGGTAAATAGCACTGAATATCTGAATTATAAACTCACTATAGGTATAGCTTAGTTCTGTCTACTTTCGCTACCTTTTGGGAGCCGTCTATAACTGTCAATTCACATATTTTCAGAGCATCAAAAGCACACTCAATTAGTCATGAGTAAAAATGTTGGTTTAGTTGAGACATTCGACATTAAGCCGATAACCATGCCTAATTCATTCATCAGTAATATTTTTGAAGATTAACGTAAAGCTAAATACAGCTGAAAGCTTCTGTGATTGTTAGAATCAAATAGAATTGTTATTTAGGTGGATAATGCCCAGATAACTCTAACTGACTCAGCTGCATAATTAGCTTCTTATTTTGGGTTGTTAATTTAACAAACTCTTCAACTATTATATTGTTATTATCCTTAAGACATTGAATTTCTAAAGGAACTTCAATGCCTGTGCAATCCAAAGGTATAAAAGAACATCCCTTAGTATAAAGTTTTGCAACGCATGATGGCGCAATAGCTATACCTAATTTAGCCGAAACTTCCGTTAACAAGGTTTGCATGTTATGAGGCTGACTTACGATATTAGGGTTGATCTCTTCCTGATGAAAAAGAGTATTTATTTTATTAAAAAGCCCAACAGCTTTCATACGATTAAGCAATATTATGTTTTCCTCTTTTAAATCCGATATGGCTATGCTTTCACATTTAGATAAAGCATGGCATTTCGGGATAACTGCGACCAATCGATCATTATAAATATTTTTGCAATCTAATTGAAAATTCATGTCATTAGGGATAGGTCGTGAAAAACCAACGTCTATTTCATTTTTATTAAATGCATCAATTTGTTCTTGTGACGTTAGTTCTGTAAGTTGAACCCGAACATTAGGAAGTTGCTGAGAGAACAATCCAACCAATTCACCTATAAAACTAAAACAAGCAGAAGCTAAATAGCCTATACGTATTTGACCAATTTCACCTTTATCAATTTTGCGTACACTCGTTACAATTTCCTGTTCAAGTTCAAACATACGTTGTGCATTTTCTAATAAGTAGCTACCTGCTTCAGTGAGAGTCACAGCTCTAGTATTGCGAATCAGTAACTTAACGCCCAGTTCAGCCTCTAAACTAGCAATTTGCCGACTTATCGCTGGCTGCACTGTATTTAGTGATTTTGCAGCAGCGGTAAAATTTTTAAGTGTGGCGACGGTAACGAAGTATCTTAGTTTTTTTAATTCCATCATTAATACCTAAAAAGTATTGATGCAGTAACTATATAACATTTCCGCTATTAGTTTTGTTTTTTTAAACTAGTTACATCGTAAAGTTACAAAGATTTATATGAACACATCATCTAGAACACTCAATACCGGCGTTATCCTAATGATGGCAATTGCTGTTTGTGCAACAGTTGCTAATTTATATTATAACCAACCTTTACTGCCTTTAATGGGTTTTACTATCGGTATAGATAAAGACAATTTGGGGTTAATTCCTTTCGCCAGCCAAATAGGTTATGCCGCAGCCATATTATTGATATCACCTTTAGGTGATGTTATGCGCAGAAAAACACTCATCGCTTTATTATCTATTAGCTTAACACTAAGTCTTTTTGGCATTTATTTTTCTACGACTTTGTGGATGTTAGTTTTAGCTACATTCTTTGTGGGTATCAGTGCAAATATCACTCAGCAAATCATTCCTTTTGCAGCCTCTCTTTCTTCAGCCGAAAACAAAGGTAAAGTGATCTCAACCATTATGATGGGCCTTACCTTAGGCATTTTATTGTCTAGAACGGTTAGCGGCACAATTGCCGAAATATTTGACTGGAAAACCGTTTATTTATTTGCTGCATGCTTGTCTATAGTTATAGGCGTGCTGTTATTTATCGTACTTCCTAATCCTAAACCTAGTGCAAAAATGAATTACCCATCATTGATAATATCAATGTTTACTCTTGTGAAGAAACAGCCTCTTCTTCGCGAAGCAGCAATTACGGGTGCACTATGGTTTGCTGCATTCAATGCCCTCTGGGCAACTTTGGCTCTTCATGTTAGCAATGAACCATTTTCATATAACGTTCAACAAGCTGGCTTATTTGGTTTTATTGGTATGGCAGGTATTGTAGGGGCAAAAATGTCAGGGCGCCTTGTGAATAAAATGGGAGCGAAGTTACTCATTAGTATTAGCTTAGTATTGGTATTACTTGGCTTTGTTGTGATGGCTATTTGGGGCAATTCTTTATGCGGTTTAGTTATTGGTATACTTTTATTAGATATTGGAGTATTCGGTGCTCAAATTCCAAATCAAGTACGTATACTATCGATTGACCCTCAGGCCCAAAGCCGTATTAATGCTGTTTATATGCTTTTTTATTACCTTGGTGCATCTTTTGGCTCAGCAGTTGGCGTAAAAATTATGGCTGAATCAGGATGGTTAGGCTTAACAACAATGGGCATCATATTGGCACTTTCGGCATTAATATTTCATCAATTTAAAAATCGTAAACCACTAACAGTTAAAAGCTAACGCAGGCACAAAGCGCTTAAATTTATGGTTAATACGTAAAAAGCCCGTTTACTAATACAGTAAATGGGCTTTCTTTTTAAAGGGGAAACTAATTTCTAGCCTTCTTTATTTTCATTGTTTTTACCATCTTTGTATTTATCAAACCAAGCCAAAATATAACCCACTTTGCGTGCTAAGTTAGATGGTTTAGCGGCAATACCGTGATAAGCACCTTGAATACGCACAAGAGAACTTTCTACACCTTGCAAGCGCAAGGCACCATAGTACTGTTCACTTTCAGACATAGGAGTACGTACATCTAACTCACCTGTTAGCACCATTGTTGGCGTTTTTACATTGCCTACTAATGATAACGGAGAACGATTCCAATATTGCTCGTAATCGTTCCATGGTAAGTCTGTGAACCAATATTTACTCATAAAGGCATAGATATCAGATGTACCTATCATACTTGTCCAGTTGATTACGGGTTTTGCGACAACTGATGCTTTGAAACGGTCGGTTTTACCAATAATCCAAGACGTTAGCGTTCCGCCACCAGACCCCCCTGTCACAAATAAATTCGACTCATCAACATAGCCTGTAGCAATTGCACTATCAACCATATCCATTAGATCGTTATAATCTTGCGATGGATAGTTTTTGTCGATCAAATTAGCAAATTCTTCGCCTTGCGATGTAGAACCACGTGGGTTGCCGTATAATACAACATAACCCGCTGCAGCCATGAGTTGCACTTCTGTTGAGTAACTTGGCCCATACGCGGTATGCGGGCCGCCGTGAATCTCTAAGATAAGTGGGTACTTTTTATTAGCATCAAAATTGGGTGGTGTTACTATCCAAGCTTGTAAATCTCTATTATCTACACTGCTTTTTAACGTCATTAATTCTGGCTTGTTCACTGTTTTGTGATCAAATACATCACCATTTAAATCAGTAAGTTGTTTTACTTTGCCCTTTTTACTCACTATCGCAAGGTCGGCAGGACGATTTCCTGTAGAAGCGGTGTACACTACACTACCTTTAGGGGTTACATCATAATCTCCTGATGTATAAGGTCTACCTAGGCTAGTTCCGCCTAAGTTACTTGTTATATTTGAAATTTTACCTGATAAACTAACGTAGGCTACATTCTTTTTCGCCATATCATCGTAGCTGAAATATAGCCCTTTACCGTTATCTGCCCATGTTATTTCACCTACTGATCGGTCCAAATTACTTGTTAGGTTTTCAATATCAGAGCCATCTACATTCATTACGTATAATTGGCTTAACTGATTTGATTTGCCATTATCTTCATTACCGACAAAAGCGATTTTCTTTCCATCAGGACTCATCTGAGGGCTGCGTTCTGGTCCACTCATATCAGTTAATTTAGTAACTTTTAGCGTATTAATATCAATACTAAACAAGTCACTATTAAGCATATCAAATTCAGCTTCATCTCTTGTATTTGCAGAGATAATTAATTGTTGAGCATTTTTAGACCACGCAATTGACCCTGCGTGATCATGTGCACCTGAGGTGATCTGTCTTGCTGTTCCACCAATAGTTGGTACGACATACATCTGCATATTCCCCGGGCGTTTCATTCCCATACCATCGCGCTGAAAATTAGTTTGATCAATATATTGCGGTTTTTCAGCCCACTTAGCACCTTTGGGTTTAGAGCCTAATGTAAATAAAGGTTTAGCTTTAGTTGGGGTAAACATAGCAAAGGCTAAATATTTACCGTCAGGTGAGAAACTCATGTTACTGGGAGTCATTTCAACATTAGTCACACGAGTTGTATTATTTGATGCTAAATCTTTTAAATATATTTGCACCTTACCTTCTTTACTTGAAAGGTAGGCCATTTTAGCACCGTCAGGTGAAAATACCGGATTAAAGTGGTTTTTGCTGTCAGATAGAATGGGTAAATGACTACTACCGTCCAATGCAACAGACCATAAGTTTCGGCGCATTGAATCAGTCATAATGTCCATGCTTCGGCGCTCGTAAACTACATGTTTGCCATCAGGAGTTACTACAGGGTTAGCCGCATACTCAAGATTAAATACATCTTTTAAAGCTAAAATATTCTCTGAAGGCTCATCAGCAATAGCAACATGGGCGGTAAATAATGTACTTATTACCATCGTCAACGCGGACTTGGTTAAGTATTTTTTCTTCATAACAGGTTTACCTCTTATTGTTTCAATTCGATAACTAAATTATCAAAGCAAGCTTTAACATAGCTTATCTCATTGTATAAACTCCAACTATTTAATTTAAAAAGTATGCTTTATAAGGTGAATAACATGTTTTAATGGGTGAGCGAATTTAAAAGACTGTCTTTTTATACTTACAACACTTTATAGCGTTTACTATATAGTTATATTAGACGCTAGCTATATTTTTATTGCACGAAAAATCAAAATGCAATGTTTGTATTATCGAAGACTTATGCGAATATACGGATAAAACTGAGTAGTTTTAATTTTTATTCAGTCACAAATCTAAACCTGATAATTTATGGCTTTACCATTGGAGAACTCATGCAACAATTGAAACGCCTTACCATTGGCGCTGTGTTAAGTATTTTTAGTGTTCAGATACTTGCGGCACAAGTACTGATAACCAAAGAGCAAAAACAAAACGCAACTCAACTTATGCAAACCGCCCTTAAAAGCGATTTAGGCATGGAAATAGTGACATCACTGACTACAGAAATAGGCCCTAGATTAGGCGGCTCAGAAGCAGAAAAACGAGCAAGAAATTGGGGACTTAAATTAGGGGAACGCTTAGGTTTTGACACCACTAAAATTGAAGAGTTTACTATGCCGTTTTGGGATAGAGGCCATTTGCATATCTCACTTACCTCCCCTTACCAACAAGATCTATACGGTACCGCATTAGGCGGTGCAGCACCGACCAAAGAGACAATTAATGCCAACGTGGTATATTTTAGAGATATTCACGCACTAACGGAAGTTAAAGATAATAGCCTAACCGGTAAAGTTGCCTTTATCGATGGTGATATGATGGTAAAAAGCCAAACTGGCGCAGGCTATGGTCAAGCAAATCAACGCCGTAGAATAGGTTGGCAGCATGCACAACGCGCTGGTGCTAGTGCCTTAGTAGTTCGTTCTGTAGGCTCAGATTCACATCGATTTCCGCATTCAGGAATGATGAGTTCAGATGGCGACAAATGGGCTGATATTCCTGTCATCGCTATTTCTAATCCCGATGCTGACCATCTTCGTCGTTTACATAATTTAGGTAAGCCCCTTGCTATATCTCTTCATTCAGAATCAAAATGGAAAGGTGAAGTAAGCAGCGGCAACGTCATTTTAGATTTAATTGGTAGCGAAAAACCTGAAGAAATCGTGCTCATTGGCGGGCATTTAGACAGTTGGGATCTAGGTACTGGAGCAGTAGATGATGGTGCAGGAATTGCGATCACCACTGCTGCAGCAGCATTGATTGCCAAATTACCCAAACGTCCCAAACGCACTATTCGTGTGGTTATGTTTGGTGCAGAAGAAGTTGGCTTATTAGGTGCATTTGCTTATGCTAAGCAGCATGAAGCTAATTTAAAAAATCATGTACTAGCGACCGAATCTGATTTCGGCGCACAAACAATTTGGCAGCTAGTATCAAATGTTAACCCTAAAGCCACGCTATTAATTGATGAAATAGCTAAAATATTATCTCCCCTTGGTATTGTAAGAGGCGGTTCAGATGTTGCAGGTGGCGGACCCGATATTATTCCAATGGCAGCGAAGGGTGTACCGACAATTCGTTTAAATCAAAATGGTCGAGACTACTTTGATTTACACCATACACCAGACGATACCCTTGATAAGATTAATCCTAACGAGTTAGCTCAAAATATAGCGGCATATGCAGCTAGCATATACCTGATTGCCGATTCAGAAGTAGAATTAAAACCCTAACGCCATAACAGCGGGCGACACTATTAATCGCCCGCTGAATTAAAAATTCTACACGCACAAGCTTAAAAATTTTCACACCTAACATGCACACGTTTTTAAAAGAATAAACTTACTTCAATTTTTTTTAAAACATTTAGCACGAAACCTTTACAGCTTAGAAAGCCTAGTTTCTCTTATTGTATACCCAACTTTTGAGTGGCTGGTATAGTTAAAATATTTGTTATAACATAACAAATATGCCTATTGGTACTCACCATAAAAAATAAAGACATCTGTTCAAGCTTTTTAAGGATAATATAATAATGCGCTATACAAAGTATGCATTGTCGGCCTTGGTTATACTAACCAACACGGCAATTGCAGTTGAAAAAGACGAAGAATGGTTTCTACACAGTAGTATTTCACCTGATAGTAAAACAATAGCGTTCTCATACAAGGGGGACATATACACAGTGCCAGCCGATGGTGGAACAGCACGCCCTTTAACCATTCATAACGACTGGGATGGCCATCCTATTTGGTCTAGAGATGGTAAAAAGATTGCATTTGCAAGTGATCGAAATGGTAACTTAGATGTTTATGTTATGCCTGCGACTGGAGGTAAAGCCAAGCGTCTTACTTATCATTCATCCCATGATATTCCGCAAGACTTCACCCAAACAGGGGAAGGTATTTTATTTACCTCAAGTCGCATGGACTCTAAGCAATCTACCATATTTCCAACCTCTCGCTTAACAGAAAGCTATACTGTTTCAATCGATGGTGGTACTCCTAAAATGCTTGCCACTATCCCAGCATCTGAGCTTCAGTTTTCCCAAAACGGTGAACAACTACTATATCGTGATGAAAAAGCTTATGAAAACCAGTATAGAAAACACGATGAATCAGCCTTTGCTCGTGATATCTGGTTACACGATATTAAGTCAGGAGAGCATAAACAACTAACAACGTTTAAAGGTGGAGATCACAATCCCGTTTGGAAAGATAAAAACACCTTTTATTATACTTCTGAAGATAAAACGGGCGTATTTAATGTTTGGCAAACTAATTTAAACGGTAGCAATAAAAAACAAATAACTGATTTTAAAGAGCACCCTGTACGTAGTTTATCGATAAGTGATAACAATACATTAGCCTTTGTTCATCATGGTAATATTTATACCAATAAAAATGGTTCATCAAAACATGTAAAAGTTAACATTGCTAATGACATACAAGAAGACGAATTACTGCCTGTTTCATTAGGTGGAAAGATTACCGAATACGCTGTTTCACCTGACGGTAAAGAAGTTGCCTTTGTGGCCCGTGGAGAAGTATTTGTAACCAGCACAGAATTTAAAACCACTCGTGCAATTACTAACACACCTCAACAGGAGCGTTCTGTATCATTCCATAAAGATGGAAAAACTATACTCTATGCAGCTGAGCGTGAAGGTCGTTGGGGACTATATGAAACAAGCATTGAAAATGAATCGGAACCTTACTTTTTTGCAGCGACTACTTTAAAAGAAAAAGTGGTTCATTTAAGTAACACTGACAGCTTCCAACCCGTTTATTCACCAGACGGTAAAAAAATAGCTTTCTTGTCTAACCGCGACGAAATTCAGGTAATAGACCGTGAAAGTAAACAAGTAAATATAGCCTTAAGTAAAGAACATAATTACTCATATTCCGATGGTGATTTAACTTTTGCGTGGGCGCCTGATAGTTACTGGATGACAGCAAATTTCTCACCTCGTGGTCGTTTATTTATTAAAAACGTAGGGGTTTTCCCGTCAGATGGCTCTGCACAACCTCAAGATATTAGCTTGTCTGGTTACAATGATGGCAACCCAACTTGGCATACGGATGGTAACGCTGTTTTATGGTGGAGCGCTCGTTTTGGTCAAAGAGATCACGGTAGCTGGGGACGTGAAGGCGATGTATTAGCTGCGTTTTTAACCCAAGATAGCTATGACAAATTCAGTATGTCTAAAGAAGAATACGAACTACAAAAAGAACTAGAATCTAAAAAAGATAAAACATCTAAAAAAGATGAAACAGACGAAGATAACCCAAAAGACGAAAATGTACCTGATGCTAAAAAAACAATAAAGCCTTTAGAAATAGAATGGGACAATATTGAAGATAGAACAGTTCGTTTAACAGTACATTCATCCAACTTAGGACAAGCGTACCTCACGAAAGATACAAAAGAGTTATATTACTTAGCTCGTTTTGAAAAAGGTTTTGATTTATGGCGTCAATCAATACGTGATAGCAAAACTGAATTAGTTGCTAAACTTAATGCTCGTTCTGTAGATATGTCATTTAGTGAAGACGGCAAAAAAATATTTATTCTTGCTGATGGTCAATTAAAACAAGGCGATTTGGGTAAAAAAGTAACATTAAAGCCGATAAGCGCTAGCCCAGTTATACAACTAAAAACAGCTGCTGAACGTGAATTTATGTTCGATCATAGTTGGAGAGTCATTAAAGATAAGTTTTATCGTGAAGATTTCCATGGCATAGATTGGGATAATATAGGCAAATCTTACCGTAAAAAGTTACCATCAATTGGTCATGGTAGAGATTTCGCCAATATGTTTGCGGAAATGACTGGCGAGCTAAATGCATCACACATAGGTTCATCATACCGCCCCAAAACAGATAAAACTGATGATAATACAGGTCGTTTAGGCTTATTTTTCAATTTTGATAAAGGCTTACTTGTTGAAGAGGTACTTACTAAAGGGCCGTTTGATACAGCTGAAAGTAAGGTTAAGCCTGGTGTTAAGCTTACCGCTGTTAATGGCATTAAACTCACTAAAACACAGAACTTATACAAGTTACTCAATCACACTGTTGGAAAACGCGTAAGATTCACTTTTGATGACTCCGACGGCAATAGCTTTGATGAAGTTGTAAAACCTACATCGGCACGTGAAATAGGCAACCTATTATACGATCGTTGGGTAAATTCCCGTGAAGCGTTAGTAGACAAATTATCTAACGGTCGACTTGCATATGTTCACGTAAGAGGAATGAACGATCCAAGTTTTAGAACCGTATACTCACGTCTATTAGGTAAACACTTTGATAAAGAAGCTGTAGTGGTAGATACACGCTTTAATGGAGGGGGATGGCTACATAATGACTTAGCTAAGTTATTAAGCGGTAATGAATACTTCACCATGCATGTTCGTGGACGCCAATATGCAGGAGACCCATTTGATCAATGGAACAAGCCATCTGTACTATTAATAAATGAAGGTAATTATAGTGACGCTCATGCTTTTTCTTACACCTATGATGAATTAGACTTAGGTGAGTTGGTAGGTATGCCAGTACCAGGCACTATGACTGCAGTATGGTGGGAAACAGGAATTTCGGGTGATTTTCGCGCGGGTGTACCTCAAGTTGGTATGAAAAATACTAAAGGAGAATACCTAGAAAACAATCAAACCATGCCAGATTACATGGTAAAAAATGATCCTGAGTCTTCATCAAAAGGACAAGATAAGCAAATTGAGAAAGCCGTTGAGGTATTGCTTAAAAAATTAAATCAATAATCATTAGACTTAAAGTCTTTCATATTAAAAATATCCGCACTATTGCGGATTTTTTATAGATAAAATAATTTAGCGCGTTAACTATATTCAATAACTAATGCTCAAGTATTATCTTAATCTCTACATTATAAAAAAAACGAGATAGAATAATACAAACAATTAGTTAACTTATATTCATTTTTACGGGATGCCCAATGAAATTTCTACATACTATGGTTCGCGTTAGCGACCTAGAAGAGTCACTCAACTTTTATATCAATCAGCTCGGTTTAATTGAAACTAAACGCGTAGATGTACCAGAAGGGAAATTCACACTAATCTATTTAGCAACGGCCCTTGGTGAACCTGAGATTGAATTAACTCATAACTGGGGATCAACTGAAGAATATAAAGGCGGAAGAAACTTTGGCCATATAGCCTTTGCTGTTGATGATATTTATCAATTATGCCAAAAGCTTATGGATTCAGGCGTGGTAATTAATAGACCACCACGATGCGGTCATATGGCATTTATCAAGTCACCTGATGGTATCTCTGTTGAGTTATTACAAACAGGCGAAGCGTTAGCACCACAAGAACCTTGGCTTAGTATGGAAAACCAAGGCACTTGGTAGTTCCATTAAATAGACATATTACTAAAACAGTCCTTGTTACTGATATTTTTGGCGTTACACCGGCGTTAAATAATTTAAGTAAGGAGCTTGGCAATGCCCTGATTATCGATCCTTATCAGGGCAAGCTAATGGATTTTATTGATGAACAAAGTGCTTACGATTATTTCAGTAAACACATTGGTTTAGATCAATATTTAAAGCTCTTTCAAGCAGAAATTAAAGAACATGCGAACATTAAGACCTTGATTGGCTTTAGTGTTGGTGCCACTATTTTATGGCGATACTCAGCAACAGTTAACAACTTAAACGCTGATAATACCCCTCGAAACAATCAACATATTATTGGTTTTTATGGTGGGCAAATTAGACATTTTGTCGATTTACACCCGCAAATTTCAATTGAGTTAATTTTTCCTCGATCAGAACCACACTTTGCAATTAACCAATTAATTAAGCAGCTGTCGCCTGTAAAGAACGTATCAATAATCCATTGTGACTATAAACACGGTTTTATGAATAGCCATTCAACTAACTATAACCCCCTAGCTTATCAATGTTATTTAGATAAGCTAAGGGCGAAATGCCAATATAATTAAGCTTGTTTTAAGGCATCTTCCAAGGCAGCTAAACATAAAGCAACATTTTCATAACGAGCGGTGAAACCCATTAGTCCAATACGCCATGCTTTGCCTGCAAATTGCCCTAAACCGGCACCTATTTCTAAATTATAATGTGCTAATAAGTAATTACGTACTGCCGCATCATCAACACCTTCAGGAATAAACACTGAATTTAATTGAGGTAACCGCTCATTTTCAGGCACGATAAACTCAATACCTAACCCTTTAAGGCCTTTAGCCAGTTCAGCATGCAAGGTTGCATGACGTTCCCAGCTATTTTCTAGGCCTTCATTTTTTAACATCACTAATGACTCATGTAGAGCATACAGCGAATTAACAGGTGCAGTATGATGATATGAACGTTTGCCCTCCCCAGACCAATAAGCCATAACAAGCGATTGATCTAAAAACCAACTTTGTACTGGCACTGTTCTATTTTTTATCACTGCAACCGCTTTATCATTAAAACTAATAGGCGATATTCCAGGTACACATGACAAACACTTCTGACTGCCTGAATAAATAGCATCTATACCCCATTCATCCACTTTAAGCTCAACACCACCTAATGATGTAACCGCATCAACAATGGTTAAACAATCAAACTTATGCGCTATTTCACATAAGGCCTTAGCATCAGAAAGCGCACCGGTGGATGTTTCTGCATGTACAAATGCCACAAATTTTGCTTCAGGGTGATGCGCTAATGTTTGTTCGAGCATTTGCGGGTCAACCGCTCTGCCCCATTCACAGTCCACGACTATAGCAGTGGCTCCAAGTCGGGTAACATTTTCAACCATGCGTTGACCAAACACACCATTACGACATACCACAACGCTATCACCAGGCGAAACTAAGTTAACAAAGCACGCTTCCATACCTGCAGAACCTGGAGCAGACAAAGCGATCGTAAATTCATTTTTTGTTTGAAAAGCATATTGCAATAAAGCTTTAACTTCGTCCATCATACCAACAAAAAGCGGATCTAAATGGCCAATAGTTGGTCTTGCAAGAGCAGATAATACACGAGCACTAACATCTGAAGGCCCTGGCCCCATTAATGTGCGTTGTGGTGGTATAAAAGATTGTATATTCATCGACATAACCTTAAAGCTAGATATATGATTGCACCATAGCATTTAATAGTATTATTTTCTAAATTAATCATATTTATCTCAGTTATTCATCAGCGATATATCAATTCATAATTAAAGGTATTATTATATAGGCCGTTTTTCCTTCGTAAGTTAAATTAATGGCTCTTAAATCAACCATCAATAAAGCAACTATCCACTTATCAGATATGGATCGTAACTATTACGACACCATTAATTTAACGTTAGCTCAGCACCCTTCTGAAACTGATTTAAGATTAATGACACGAGTTATTGCCTTTATTTTAAATGCCCAGCCTGATTTAACCTTTGGAAAGGGTGTTAGTGATGAAGATGAGGCTGTTATTTGGCATGTTGATTATTCAGAGCAAATTAGTTTATGGGTAGAGCTAGGACAACCAGACGAAAAGCGAGTTAAAAAAGCCTGTAATAAAGCTGAACATGTAAATTTATACTGCTATACCAGTAGTAACGATGTTTGGTTTAACCAAAACAAAAGCAAACTTTCTCACTATCGTAATTTATCTGTTTACAAATTTGACTACCAAGTAATGCAAGAACTCGCAACATGGCTCAGCAGAACGATGGAATTTCAATGTAGTATTCAAGATGGTCAATTATGGCTAAGTAATAATGAAAATTCGTTATTAATTGAAACACAACGGCTTCAATAACGAACTCACGTTTGACTTATTAAAAACTTACAATAACTAATAAAACTTTACAGTTAAGTGCAAGTGAATCGCTATAATCACTTGCAAACCATGCTAATTTCTTCAATAGTATCATCACAAAAAACACAACGAATAACCTTATGAATATTGTTAATCAAACCACAAAAAAACTGTCTTATATTGCCCTTTCATTACTCTTACCACTTACGTGTAGCAATATTAGCTTTGCTAATAATATTTCTTTAGAGCAGATGACCGCAGATGTAAGTTATTTAGCGAGTGATGACCTAAAAGGACGTGGTAACTTTACTACTGAGATTGACCAAGCAGGTGATTATATTAGTAACCGTTTTAAAGAAATTGGCTTAACTCCTTTGTCGGGCTTTTCTAGCTTTAAACAAACATTTAATGTTATGAACATTAAACCATTAGCAATTAACATTGAACTCAATGGTAAGACAATTAATTCAGAAAACACAGCAATGGTAAGTACCATCAGCAATATAAATTGGCAAAGCACTAAGGATTTTACCACGCATACAGTTGCCGCAGATGGAAATTTTCGTAAAACCGTAAGCGAAATCAATCAACAAGGTGGTAAACATTTAGTACTACTTAATAACGCCCACAGTAAGATATTTTCGGGTTACAAAGGCTATTTTTCTCGGGGTATTAATAAGCTTAGTATTGATCATCAAGGTGCAATCATCATAGTACTTACAGATGAAACTCAAATTGATAATATTAATATTAGTGCCAAAACTAATATTACTAAGCAAACATTAACTAATATTGTTGGAGTGTTAAAAGGTCATGAAAAAAGTGGCGAGAATGTATTATTTTCAGGCCACTATGACCATTTAGGTAGCAAAGACGGTGAAGGCGATACTATATACAATGGTGCCGATGATGATGCTTCGGGTACAACAGCAGTCATTAATTTAGCTCAACATTATGCAAACCAAGGAAATAATAGCCGTAGCTTAATATTTGCAGCATTTACTGCTGAAGAAATTGGGGGATTTGGCTCTCGTTATTTTTCTGAACACATCAATCCAGATTCAATCACAGCCATGATCAATATTGAAATGATAGGAAAGCCGTCAAAATTTGGCGCTGGGCAAGTATGGATGACAGGTATGGAGCGATCAAGCCTAGGTGATATTTTAAATAATTATTTAAAAAACAAACAAGGGAAAATATACAAAGATCCTTACCCTGAGCAAAAATTATTCTATCGTTCAGACAACGCAACACTAGCCCGTTTGGGGGTTCCTGCACATAGCTTTAGTAGTACTCAGCTAGATAAAGATAAATTTTATCATCAAGTGTCAGACGATATTGATAGCCTTGACTTGAACTCTATGCATCAAGTTATTGAAAACCTTGCGATTGCAACTCAAGGTTTAGCAGACGGAACGATTACGCCAAGTCGTATTGATAAAAATACTGTAAAGAGTCGCGGAAAAATATATTAGAAAAAGCGTAAACGCTAGAGCGACTTAATATCGCTTTAGCTTTATTGTGGCAGGTGCCAACGCATCTGATACTCTAATTCAGTTTGCCCTTCTGTAATAAAGCCTTCTCGTTCATATAAACGTTTGGCAGGATTTTCCAACAGTACATTTAAGGTAACTGGTAGTGTGCGCTCTACCGCTTTTTTTTTGATTAATCTCACAACTTTACTACCAATACCTGCATTATGAAACTCAGGCATTATTTGTAATTGCCGAATGTGTATACGGTCGGTAAGCATCCCTAATTTAACTAAGCCAATATTTTTATTATTATATTTAATTAAAAATGACTCTTCAAAAAACTCATCTATTCGCTGTAAATGTTGCTCGTCGTTTAATTTTAGGCCCGCAGCATGTAAATGTTTATCCATAGAAGACTTTCTTAATGCTAATAAAAAAGGTCTATCTGAAAACTCTGCTCGCTTAAAACTAATTTCTGCTTTCATTACTTTTACCATCAATTAAAATTTTTATATAGATTTAACCTGTAGTTGATGATTTTCTTATACGATTAAATAACCATTCACCCCATTGATATATCCCTAAACCACTAATAATAAATAGCGCCCCAATAATTAGATTAACACTAATATGTTCATCGTTTAATACTAAGCCAAACCACAGCGCAATAACCGGTGTCATCATGGTAATTAGTGCAACAGTACTCGCTTTTAATTTTTGTAATACATAAAAATAAGCGATAAAGCCAACGAGTGACCCCATTAAACCTAAATAGACAATACTAATAATTGAACGTTGACTCCATTGTTCATAAGGTAAAGTGCCATCAGCAAGTATCCAAGTTAAGGCAAATAATGGGATCGCAATAATCAATGCGCCAACGGTTGTTGCCATCGGGTTTATTTTAACGGTAATACTTTTAACTAATACCCCACTCAAACTAAAGAAAAACACACCTAATAAAATGCAAATGACACCAATATAAGCTTGGCTTCCAAAAGACAATTTATCATAACAAACGCAAGTTAAACCTAACAAAGCAACGGCTAATGCCACTTTTTTAGCTTTCGATAATGGCTCATCTGATAAGACATATTTTGATAATACCCCCGATAAAATTGGCGCAAGACCAAAAATGAGAGACATAACTCCTGATGAAATATAACTAGCGGCTAAATAAGAAAATAACATACCGCCAAAAATACCCAGCCCTGAGTAACAATATAAAGTGATTGCTTGTCGATGCCATGGTAACTCGACTTTAAACAACCTCAAGATAAGCCATCCAGGTACAACGGCTATCACCATGCGTAACAATACTGCGAGTGTTGGTGAAACCGTTTCGCTACTCCATACAATACCTAAAGGAGTCGTTGACCAAATTAACACAACAGCTAAATAAGCCGCGGGGACAGACATGAAAATTCCTCAATAATTTGAAATTAAAAACAAAGAAACCGCAGAGGATAGCTGCGGTTTGAGTTGAGTTGGTTAAATAACAAAAAGTTTCACTGACATTAAAATTAAAGTCAATAACTATCTAGTAATCGTTTATTGAACATTAGCAGTTTAAATAAAACGCCACATCAATTGAAAGTGGCGTAAAAAGTGAACTTATTAATACTTAAGCTTTCTTTTTCGTCGCTGTTTTTTTCTTTGTTGTCTTTTTAGCGGCTGCTTTTTTAGGTGGTATAGTTTCAATCCACTTACCGTTTTGATAAGTAGCTGTCCAACCTGTAGCTTTACCGTCAACTTCTGTCATTACATACTGTGACTTGTTCTTTCTACTGTAACGAATTACGGCTAAATTACCTTCCGGATCTTTTTCAGGCGCATCAGCTAAATAATAAAATTTAGATGAAATCCGATCTCTAAACTGCTTGAGCTCCGCTACTTTTGGCGCTCTTGTTTCACGAGAACGAGGGAAAGTGCTTGCAGCTAAGAAAATCCCTGCTGCACCATCTCTTAATACAAAATAGGCATCTGATTTTTCACAAATCAACTCAGGTAGATGAACAGGATCTTCTTTCGGTGGTGCTGCTTCACCACTGGCTAATAACTTGCGGGTATTCTTACATTCGCTGTTAGTACAATCAAAATATTTGCCGAAACGACCATTTTTAAGTTCCATATCTGACTGACAACGATCACACTCTAAAACAGGACCGTCGTAGCCTTTAATTTTAAAGGTACCTTTTTCTAACTCAACGCCATCACAGACAGGGTTATTACCACACACATGAAGCTTACGTGTTTCATCAATGAGGTAACTATCCATTGCAGTTGAACATTTGGCACAACGATGCATAGCTCGTAATGCTTCAGTTTCCTGATCATCAGATAGTACGCTTACCGCTTCTTCGCCAGGGGTTAAGTTCATTGTAGTTGTACAACGTTCTTTAGGCGGTAGAGCATAACCCGAACACCCTAAAAACACACCAGTAGACGCAGTTCTAATGCCCATTTTTCTGCCACAAGTAGGACAGTCAATATCGGTTAAAACAGGTTCATTGGTTAGCATTCCACCTTCTTCAACCGGTTTATCAGCCAATGCAAGTTGAGTGGTAAAATTTTGATAGAACTGATTTAAAACATCTTTCCAGTTAATCTTGCCCTCTGCTATTTCATCAAGCTCTTGTTCCATTTCAGCTGTAAAATTATAGCTCATCAAATTTTTAAAGCTGCCTGAAAGACTGTTGGTAACAATTTCACCCATTTTTTCAGCATAGAAACGTTTTTTCTCTAAACGCACATAACCACGATCCTGAATAGTAGAAATAATCGACGCATATGTTGATGGTCGACCTATTGAACGCTTCTCTAACTCTTTAACTAATGACGCTTCACCAAAGCGCGCTGGTGGCTTTGTAAAATGCTGAGACGGGTTCAATTTGACTAATGTTAATGACTCGCCAACAGCTAAATCAGGTAAATGCTTGTCGTTATCATTTTTTGATAATTGAGGATGAACTCTTGTCCAACCATCAAATTGCATTACACGCCCTTTCGCTTTTAAGTCAAAGCCATTAGCAGATACTGTAATTGTTGAAACGGTATAGCGCGCTGCTGTCATTTGACAAGCAACGAATTGTCGCCAAATAAGTTCATATAATTTTTTACAATCAGCTTCCATATCCGTTAATAAAGCCGCTTCTAATTTTACATTAGATGGACGAATAGCTTCATGCGCCTCTTGTGCATTAGATTTGCTACCATAGACTTTAGCGTTTTCAGGTAAATAATTTTTACCAAAGTTTTTATCTATATATTCACGACACATTTCAACCGCATCTTTACTTAAATTGGTTGAGTCAGTACGCATATAAGTAATATGGCCAGCTTCATACAAACGCTGTGCTAAGCCCATAGTACGTTTAACACCAAAACCTAAACGCGTGCTTGCCGCTTGTTGTAACGTTGAAGTAATAAATGGAGCTGAAGGCGTACTTTTAGACGGTTTATCTTCGCGATTACTTACTTCATAAGTCGCATCTTTTAATTGAGCTAAAGCCGCATTAGTATCTTTTTCATTCGTTGGTTTAAACGCTGAACCATTTTGATGTGTAACTGCTAATTCAAAAGGTTGATCTGCTTGGGTTATAGTGTCAGCATTAACTTCCCAAAATTCCTGCGGATCAAAAGCTTTTATTTCATGCTCTCGCTCTACCACTAATTTAACAGCAACTGACTGCACACGCCCTGCTGAAAGACCACGCGCAACTTTTTTCCATAATAATGGGCTGACCATAAAACCCACAACACGATCTAAAAAGCGCCGTGCTTGTTGAGCATTAACACCAGGCATACTTAATTGACCCGGTGTAGAAAATGCTTGTTGTATCGCGTTTTCTGTTATTTCATTAAAAACAACACGTTTAAACTTATCGTCATTGCCACCAATAATTTCTTTTAAATGCCAAGCAATAGCTTCTCCTTCACGATCCAAATCGGTTGCGAGATAGACAGTGTCAGCACTTTCAGCCAATTTCTGTAATTCAGTAACGACCTTTTCTTTACCAGGTAAAATTTGATATTGAGCCTCCCAATCTTTTTCAGGATCAATACCCATACGGTTGACAAGGGCTAACTTATCACGCTTGGCTTTGTATTTAGCTTTAGCTTCGGGTGCCATTTTACGCACCTCTGCTGGGCTTTTAGTTGCAACTTTTTTCCCATTACTTGACGTAGGAAGATCTCGTACATGCCCAACACTTGATTTAACAATAAAATCTTTACCAAGATATTTGTTAATTGTCTTTGCTTTTGCTGGCGACTCGACGATAACCAGAGATTTTGCCATAAACTTATTTAATTCCTATTGTCTGATTCTTCTGATCAGAAACATTTATGTAATTTAATTCCAAAGGTTTACAATCGAGCAACTAATAAACACATTGTATAAAATACATACCACTTAACGTAAAATTCTAATTACTATTAGATATATCTGTAATTATCCAAGCTTACAAGGAAATAATTTTTATATCTGTTTGATTTTTTATTTTGTCTCTTAGTTTTTTGACAAAAGACTCTCGTTTAATAAAGCTAAAATTTTCGCTATAATGCGGCCGATTTCGGCGCCATGATAATAGAGTTCATTATAAAACTTAAGTATAAACTCAATAATAAAAACGAATAACACAAGCAATATAGTGAATATTGTACTGAGATCAAATTCATCCTTCATTCAAGCTTATGTAGTTGTGAATGCTATACAAAGAGATTTATTATGACAACAAATTCAACGGCTTTATTTTATCAAAAAGCAAGTCAATGCTTATGCCCTCCTGGGAACGGTGTTTTTACCGTAAATACAGCAAAAGAGCGCAAACAAAATTTGCATCAAGCACTTTATGGTCAAATCACAGATATTGAAAGCGTTTGGTTAAATTCACTTAAACAACTAGAACATTCTTCCTCTGCTGTTGTATTAGGTATTGCCTCTGATTGTGGTGGTGGTATTTTGCGCGGTGCAAACTGGGGACCTTTATTTGTACGTTCGACGTTACTTGAGCAATATCCTGATTTAAAAACTTTTGATTTAGGCGATATCCGCGTTATACCACACTTATTAGCTGACAAATATTTAAATAATGAAACTATCACTAATTGTCGCCGTGCATTATATCAAGATGAATCTTCCCCTTATGCTGTTAGCCCATTAACCATCACCGAAGATATTTTACATGACTTTTATGCAACCTACCCAAATAAAGGCATTTTTGGTATTGGTGGTGATCATTCAATTAGTTACCCATTAACAAAAGCTTATTTACAAGCAAAGAAAAAACAAGGTAAACGTGCAGCAATTATTCATTTTGATGCCCATACCGATTTATTGGTGGAGCGTTTAGGTATAGATTTATGTTTTGGCTCTTGGTGTACACACATATTAGATGATTTACATGAAAATCATCACTTAATACAAGTAGGTATACGTTCTAGCGGCAAACCTAAAAGCCACTGGGAAGATACATTTGGTGTGAAGCAACATTGGGCACACGAAGTAAAAGAAAACGGCGTACAGTCTGTTATAGACAATATTCACCGCCAGTTAGCTGATGAGAACATTGATGAATTATATGTAAGTTTTGATATTGATGCTTTAGACGATAGCTTTGCCGCCGCTACAGGTACCCCTGAGCCAGATGGGTTAAGCCCTGATGAGGCATTAGCCATTTTAAAATCTTTAGCCGATAAATACCCAATTACCGGTGCCGATATGATGGAGATAGCGCCGTTTACCGATAGTACAGGACAAGGTGCAAGCGCCGCTGAAAGTACATTAAAAGTAGGTGCTGATATATCAGCGTTTCTATTAAAAGAAATGGCAAAGAACTAAGCTTAAAAATAATTATTAATAAAAAACCGCTAATTAGCGGTTTTTTATTTTCTAATTAACCAAGATTAAACACTATTATTGAATAACAATATTAATATTACTAAACACTTTTGTTACTCCACCTGGTGTTTCAACTTTTATTTCTAATGGCCCACTTGTAGGCTCAGCTTCACCTTTGATTGCAACACCAAAACTGCTACCACCATTACTCGCATCACTTGGCCATGTATAGCTAGCGGTACCAACAACAGATCCAACACTAGCAATAAAAGATACAATAGTGCCAGCAGGCATAGGTTGGTTGTGTAAATCAGCTATAATAATACTAACTGTACCTGTGCTTTCACCTGCAATGTACAAAGTAGAGTCTTCACTATCATAATTAGGAGAAGTATTAATAATAGCATCATTAGTTGCAGTTACAGTAATGTATGGTGATGTACCAGACATTATAATCACAGTTGAACCTCTAACGTTTGTAGAAACCTTTTCTGATTTTTTTGTTGGATCTGGTTCATCGTCAGGGTTAGCACAATATTGGTTTGCTATCGTTGTACCTGGATTAGTTACGTCATTAAAGCCACATAAAACCCCGTTATAAACGTTATCTTGGAGGTCAAAAACACCATTATTATTAAAATCGGTAAACTCTTCCAATTCGCCGCCTGTTTCAGTGCTAACTTCAACTGGGTTGTATAGGTAGTCCTCATTATGATCAACGAAAGCTTCTTTTAAATCATAAGGTGCATCACTTACATTTAAGCCTTGAAATAAAGCATATTCACTTTCATCAAAGCGACCATTGCCATTTTTATCAGGGAATGATTCTTCACCAATTGCGGTAGCTAAAATGCTAACTCGGCCACCATATTCTTGACCCAGGTAATTTTTATTATTAGCTAAAGGCTCCCGTGCACAAAAAATTGCAGGATCATTATTATCTGCAACAGTACAGAAACTCTTAGTTAATGTTTGACCTGCAGGGCGTGGGGATTGACTCACCCACATTACTGAACAAACACCATTTTCAGTAGTACATGAAGATCCAATTGAACCACCTTCAGTTGTAAAATTAACGGCAGTGCCATCTGGTACTGGATTATTAAAGGCATCAGCCATGCGCACCGTAACCGGGACTTCAACACCATCTACACTCCAAGCTTCTGGATTTGCAGTACCTCTAGCAATACTGAAGCTATCTTGATCAGGTAAGCCTGTAGAAACCACTAATTGGCTAGATTGTGTAAATACAACGTTACCATCAAGTGCCATTGTCGATGCTATTACACGTATAGTTGTGGGAACAGTTCCTGAATTAACAACTGTTTGAACTATGCCTTCTGCATTACTAGTAGCTTCATTTTGACTTAGGCTAATACCACCAACATCAGTGTTTAAAGCAAAATTAACCACACGATTATTATAAGGATTTCCATCTGTATCTTTTACTTTAAATACCACAGTAGAACTTTCTGAACCAGAAACAATTCCCGCACCTAATATTCCGATGTTTTCGGGTGAGGCTGAAATAAATTCTATGCTACCTATATCAGCAGGCAACACATTTATAGAACCTGTAGCTGACAAATTAATACCACCAGCATTTGCAGTGACATTTATAGGGTCATCACCAACACAACCTTGTGCCAGATAAGTACTTGTTGCAACACCATTTGAGGTTGTAATTGGGCTACTAAGCTTGGCAATAGATTGTGTAGAACAACCAGATGAAAAGTTAACATCTACTGGTTCTGTAAATAAATTACCTTGATCATCGACTATAGAAACTGAAATAACACTAGTACCACCAGCAGAAACTTGAGATAAGCTAATATCTGCAACGCCTTTAACAAACGGGTCACCACTTCCCATTGAAACAGTTGAAGACCCCACTACAAATATAACTTTACCTGATTCACCGCTAGTTATTGTAGCTGTTACTTCACCAGCACCAAGTGTATCACCTGCAAATATATCAACTATTGCCATGTTGCTGGTATCAGTTATCGCTGATGCAATTGGAATATCACCAACTGTAGAAGTGAAGGAAACGATTAATGGAGAATTAATACCATTAACAGTTGCAATGACACGACCTGGTTTGGAAGCAGTAATAGTATCAGTAACATCACCATTTTCATCAACTAAAGTAACATTTATACTAATATCACCTTCAGTACCTATATCATCACCTTGGGTATTGAAACCAAGCGGTACACTTGAAGATTCACCAGAACTCAACGAAGCTGATATTTCCCCTGCTCCACGAACACTACCTGCGGTTAAAATAATAGTTGCAACACCATTTTCATCTGTTAATGCTGTTCCAGAACTAGGCGAAAAAGCACCTAAATCTGTTTCAAACGTTACAGCTCTATCAACAACAGGTGCTGTTCCTTGCATAACCGTTGCAGTTACATCAACTGGAGCGGCTCCCGTCACAGTAGAATTCGAAATAGCCAAAGTAATTGTTATCTCATCGGTAGTACCATTATCTGGTTCAACCGTTCCACCAGAACTCAAACTGCTATCACCGCCGCCGCAGCCGACAAAAGACAGTAGTAACATGATAAAACTTAAGCGTCGAAGTAGCGCCATAGAAGCATCTCCCTGATCGTATTATTATTAACTTCTAACTCATCTTAACCGAAAAAAAACCAAAAGGTCACTAACAAATGCAAAAAACCGTTAATCATTAGGTTTTTAATCAACAAAATAGCTGTTAATCTAGGGTTTATCACATTCATTTCACATTCTTATAAAAATAATATGACAGATAAAACAAAATTAAGCTTAACGCAACGCATAGTAATCGGAATGATTGCAGGTATTTTAGTCGGCGCGGGTTTACAGCAACTAATGCCTAATGGTTCTGATTTTATCATTCCATTAGGCTTTTTTGATTTTTCAACACGCTCATTCGTTGTAGATGGTGTGTTTGAAGTTGTAGGCCAAATATTTGTAGCAAGTTTAAAAATGCTTGTCGTCCCATTAGTATTTGTTTCGTTAATTTGTGGCACTACATCGCTAAAAGACACCTCAAAGTTAGGTCGTATTGGTGGTAAAGCTATCGCTTTATACTTAGTGACTACAGCAATCGCCATTAGCTTTGCTATGGGGCTAGCCTTTTTAATTAACCCTGGCGAAGGGGTTAATATGACAACAAGCACTAGTTTTACAGGACGAGAAGCCCCTTCTTTAGCACAAGTATTCATACAAATGTTTCCGAGTAACCCTTTTGCAGCTTTTGCCCAAGGCAATATGTTACAAGTGATTATTTTCGCATTATTATTTGGTATTGCTATTGCTTTATCTGGAAAGGCAGGTGAACGTATTTCCAGTTTATTTGATGATTTAAATGAAGTAGTAATGCGCTTGGTCACTATTTTAATGAATATAGCACCTTATGGTGTATTCTGTTTGTTAGCAAAACTATTCACAGACTTATCGTTAAGTGCATTTGGCAACTTAATCAGTTATTTCTTCGTGGTGTTCTTCGCATTAATAATTCATGGCACTGTAACTTACTCTGTCATACTCAAGTTATTAAGTGGATTAAATCCACTCATATTTCTTAAAAAGATGCGTGATGCAATATTGTTTGGTTTTTCAACATCAAGCAGTAACGCGACTATACCTGTAACAATGGAAACGGTGACTAAGAAAATGGGCGTTAAAAACTCTATTGCCTCTTTTACCGTGCCTTTAGGTGCAACTATTAACATGGACGGCACGGCTATTATGCAAGGAGTAGCTACTGTATTTATCGCACAGGTATTTAATGTCGATTTAAGCCTATCTGATATGTTGATGGTTATACTAACAGCTACTTTAGCTTCTATCGGTACTGCTGGTGTTCCAGGTGTGGGGTTAATTATGTTAGCAATGGTACTTGATCAAGTAGGCTTACCTGTTGAAGGTATTGGTTTGATCATTGGTGTTGACCGTTTATTAGATATGACACGAACTTCAGTCAATGTCACAGGTGATAGCATGGTGACGTTAATCGTTGGAAAATCTGAGAAGCAATTCGATCAAACTATTTTCGATAATCCGGATGCAGGTAAAAAGATCGAAGATATTGATTTTCATCATTTAGGTGATAATAAATAGAATAGAAAAATAGAATCTAGGTTCGACAACCTAGATTCTAAATCCTAATTCGCTTAACTCGGAAATATACGGTTGTTTTGCCAAATTTTACTAATGAAACTTTCTGCTGACATAGAAGCTGCTTTAGAGAGTTTCTCAGCCAAGCCTTTCTTAGTAGCAAACTTAACTCCAACAACTTTGCTACTTTTACTTGCCTTAAACAAATAATCATCACTTGTTATTATTTCATCTACTAAGCCCATTACTTTAGCTTTACTCCCAAACCATGTCTCACCTGTAGCGACTTTGGCAATATCTAAACTCGGACGATGTTCGGCAACAAAGTCTTTAAATAATTGATGAGTATCTTCAATTTCTTGTGAAAACTTTTCACGACCTTTCTCTGTGTTTTCACCAAACATAGTTAACGTACGTTTAAATTCACCTGCAGTAATTTGTTCAAATTCAATATCATTTTTCTTTAAAATTTTATTAAAATTTGGTACTTGAGCGATAACACCAATTGATCCTAATATCGCGAAAGGAGCAGAAACAATTTTATTAGCAACACAAGCCATCATATAGCCTCCACTTGCTGCAACTTTATCAACGGCTACTGTTAAAGGTATGTTTGCTTGTCTAATGCGATCTAACTGCGATGATGCTAAGCCATAACCATGAACCATGCCACCGCCAGTTTCAAGGCGCACAAACACTTCATCTTTTTCATTGGCTACCATTAAAATAGCCGTTATTTCTTCACGCAATGACGTCACTTCTTTTGCATCAATGCTGCCTTTAAAATCTACCACAAAAGTACGAGCTTGCTGAGTTTCAGAACTCTCATCTTTAACTGAAGCTTTATCTGCTTTAGCTTGCTCTTTGGCTGCTTTTTTATCACGCTTTTCTTTATCTTTTAATTGCTCTTTTGTAAGAAGGTGATGAATAACTTCCTCTTCAACTTCCTTATAATGTTCAGATAAGTCGGTAATTTCTAAATGACCTTTCTTATGGCCTTGTTTCATTGCTGACGAAGCAATAATGACAACAATCGCACCGAACGCGATTACAAACGTGATTGCTTTTGCCAAAAACAATCCATATTCATACAAAAATTCCAATAGTTTTCTCCTAAAAAACACATCTAATGTTAATTGTTCATACTGATGCTCAATAACCTTTTAATTATATGGGGATTAATTTCTTAATCTAAAGTTCAATGAAACAAGAGCTACCTATCATCAGATTATCATTATTCTTCAGAAAATAAAAAAGCCCTCAAATTGAGGGCTTAAAAATTAACACATTAATTAAAGTTATTGCATCACTACATCAGTATCACTTACGACAATCGCTGTGCCATTACTCCCAAAGAAATTCGCAACTTGAGATTGCATTTCTTGGGTTGCTTTGGCATTCATCGCGGCATCTGGTGCTTCTGCTCTCACTCCAGGAGTAAGAATAGAGCCATGATGTCCTGCGGTAAATCTAACCGCACCTGATACACCATCAGTATTTTGCGTAGTCATTCCTACTGGAGGCAAACCTAATAATGCGATAGCACCTTCAGTACCACCTAATGGTGCTGATGACACCGTATTAGGAATAACTTGGTCTGATAAATTATCAGCCCCGTTACCCACAACTTCTATCACATGAGTTGGTGTTTGCGTAGCTGCAAGAGTAGTAGCATAATTTATAGGATCACCTGAGTCAGTTACTGTTTGTGCAGCAAAAGCAAATTGTTGGAACGTACCATCAAGAGTACCTTGTTGGCTAGGCGTTAAACTCGCGTAAAAACCTTGATAGGTGGTAACTAGTTCAGTTTCACTCGCACCTGACGGATAAAGAGTATCAACATAAGCTTTAAAATCAGCTGATTGTGCATAAGTTAAATTCGCTTTAATAACATCACCAAACGCACCTGACTCCATCAAGAAGTTAGCAACCATCACTCCTGGCATAGCTAAAGAGTTAGTCGTCACTTTAAACATTGGATCTATCGCTGGATTTAATGGCGTATTGGCAATCGCCATAAAATTAATCCCTGTAATAGCCCCTAGTGAATGGCCTAAAAAGTGAACATTAGTTGAATCAACGTTAATTGGTGCGCCAAAAACATCGCTTCCCGATAAGAAATTTAAGCCAAAACGTAATCCCACCATATCAGATACACTTTGGCGAAGGTTATCACGTGTCGTTAATAAACTAGCCAAGTTCATATAATGCGTAGCAGAAACTGTTGAAGCATTAATTTCATCAATACCATCTTCATTTAAATCCCAGCCTCGGCCACCTAAAGAAGGATCACCATGTAAAGGATGGTTTATCGCTACCGTTGCAAAACCATACACCGATAAAATACCTGTCATAGGTAACATATCTTCTTTTTTCGAAGTAATGCCATGTTGTAAAATAACCACTGGCCAGCCATCAGCAGGCTCACTAATTGGAGGAAGATCAACTTCAGGATCAACCGACATTTGTGCGCGAATAGCATTAACAACAGCTAAATCTGGTGTTGTTACTTGTACAGCAAGCGGCATCATCGCAGTTGGTTTTGCTACTGGGCTGTATTTCGTTAGGTTACGTTCTTTATCTATACCCAAATCACGTAAACCTGGTGCCGGCAAACCGTTAGCTTGTGAGATAGCCATACATTGTGCATCTGTTTCGCTAATAGCATCAGCTGGAATAGCCGCTGGATTTTGAGCCGCTAGGCCCGCTAACATTGCAGCTGAGTCACATAAACTTGTCCACCATTGATTAACTGGTGCTGTTGGGTTACTCGCACTTGGTACACCAAGATAATAAGGTAGTGTTATTGAACCTTGCATAAAGTTAGCTGCAGAATATAACGGAACTAACTCATTTGGTATTTGTCCAGCTAAAATATCCGCTACAGACGCTCCGGTATCACTTACAGAAATACTTGGATAAACACCTTGTTGAACATTAGCCGCCATTAACGCCTTGTTAGTAAATAACACATCAGTCGTTGATTGTGTGGTTAATGCAAATGAATAAATTATTGATTCTTTTTCAACACCCGCAGAAGATACAGCTGTTTCAAAGCTATTAATAATTGCTTGTAAACCTAATTGGGATTCTGTTGCCAACGGTTGTGTATTAATATCCTGTGACACCAACTCATAAGTTGAAGAACCAGCAATTGCTTTACCTGTGCTATCCAATAAGTTGTCTGTTAAAGCAACTAAATAGGTTGTTTTACCCTTGAGTGGTTTTAAAGGAACAACTGCAATACTATTACCTGATTTTTGCGTAATAAAGTCTTCAGTGTATGTTAACTCTCCCACGATTTTACAAGCTAATCCACTTTCAATACTTGCACAGTCTGCATCTGATGTATCACCACCCATAATTGCTTCAAATATACGAACAGAGCTAGGGCTAAATACAGAATTTCCATCAAGAGAGCGCCCTTGTGGAAAATCAATATCTAATACAAATGGGTTCACTGTTGACCAACCATCTAAGGCGCTTAACGCAACATAAGGGTCAGATTCGTCAGTAGGATCGGTTACAGGTAAGTTTAATGTACCGTCTGTCGACCCTTGAAATAATAAATCATTAGGTACAGATACATCACCTGCTGTTGGGTCAAAAACAACCCTAGAAAAGGCTGTAAATACAGGCTCTTCAGTTGCTACATTTTCTTGTACATCTTTTACAGTTTCGTTTTCACATGCAGTTAATCCTAAGCTGCTAGCGATAACCAAACCAAGCATTAGCTTTTTCATCATATCTCCCCATAGATGTGTCTGTTGTTCATTTTTTTCTTCTTTAGCTGCTTTTAGTGTAATTTTAAATAATTGGCAATTTAGCTAAACAAGTTGGACCAGTTAAACTTAACCTAAGAATATTTATTTCGCTACTCTTTTTTGCTTCTAAAGCACTTTTTTCTTAACAAAAGCAACTTTTACTCGTTTATATGACGTAGTCAGAGTAAAATTAATTATCACTTAATTCATTATAAACACTTAAATATATTATGTTTAATTATTCAATTTCGACAAACTGTTTAGCTCAAAAAACTATTTTAGTCACTGGCGCTGGCGATGGTATCGGCCGTGTTGCAGCACTAACCTATGCCAAACTTGGTGCAACGGTTATTTTACTGGGTAAAACAGTTAAAAAATTAGAAACAGTTTATGATGAAATTGTAGCACAAGGTAGTCCAGAACCAGCAATTATCCCACTAGATTTAAAAGGTGCAAGTAAACAAAATTATATTGATATGTCTGCAACTATTGCGGATCAATTTGGACAACTTGACGGAGCTTTATTAAATGCCTCTATGTTAGGAGAATTAACACCATTTAGCCAAATTCACGAACAAATTTGGCAAGATGTAATGCAAGTTAACTGCACTTCCCAGTTTTTATTAGCACAAGCATTGATACCCACTCTTTCTAAATCAAAGAACGCTTCACTTATATTTACTACATCAACTGTTGGCCATAAAGGTAGAGCTTTCTGGGGCCCTTATAGTGTTTCTAAATTTGCCATAGAAGGTATGATGCAAGTCATAGCAGACGAATATGAGAACTCCCCGATAAGAACCAATGCCATTAATCCAGGGGCTACTCGTACTAAAATGCGTGCAAGTGCCTATCCAGCAGAAGAGTCGAAAAATTTACCTACACCGGAAGAAATTATGCCACTTTATGTGTATTTAATGGCTAACGATAGCCTTCATGTGAATGGTGAAGTGCTTAACGCCCAATAAAAAAATACTATTCTGCTAATAAAAATGCCGACATTTGTCGGCATTTTAAAATTAACGTAATTCTCTCCTGAGTATTTTACCCACATTGGTTTTAGGTAATTCATCACGAAATTCAATAATTTTAGGCACCTTATAATTCGTTAAACCTAATTTACAATGCGCTATAATTTCATCTTTTGTCGGTTTCGGTTCTTTAGCTACAACAAAAAGTTTTACTTCTTCGCCACTAATTTCATGAGGAACCCCAATTGCAGCCGCTTCGATAATTGAAGGATGACCAACAGCAATTTCCTCTATCTCATTAGGAAAAACATTAAAGCCAGAAACAATGATCATGTCTTTTTTACGATCGACGATACGGAAAAAACCATTTTCATCCATTTCAGCAATATCACCCGTAGCTAACCAACCATCAGTTAAGACTTCGTCAGTAGCATCTGGGCGATTATAATAGCCAGACATGACTTGTGGGCCTTTAACTAACATTTCCCCGGCTTCACCTTGAGAAACATCATTGCCTTCATCATCTACAATACGAATATCAGTTGATGATGCCGGCAATCCAATACTACCACTGTAATGTTCTTGATTGTATGGGCATAACGTAACTAAAGGCGCACATTCAGTAAGACCATAACCTTCAAGCAAACGGGTCTTAGTCACAGATTCCCACCTTTCAGCTACGGGGCGCTGCACAGCCATACCACCACCTAACGAAAGCTTTAATGTACTAAAGTCTAATTCTGAAAAACCCGATGTATTAAGTAAACCATTGAACAGTGTGTTAACACCGGTTATAGCGGTAAATTTGTATTTTGATAATTCTTTAATAAATCCAGGCATATCGCGAGGATTAGTGATCAACAAATTAGTGCCGCCTAACGTAATAAAAGTCAAACAATTAGCTGTTAAAGCAAATATATGGTAAAGAGGCAATGCCGTTACTACAAGCTCTTTGCCTTCGTCTAGCATTGGTTTAATTGCCGCTTTCGCTTGCTCTAAGTTAGCAATCATATTGCGATGAGTAAGCATCGCACCTTTAGAAACACCTGTTGTACCACCTGTATATTGTAAAAAAGCCAGATCACTTCCTTGAAGCAGAACTGGGGTATAAGGTAGCTGTGAACCTATGCTAATGACTTGATTAAACTTTACTGTATTGTTAAGTGTAAACTTTGGTACCATTTTTTTAATATGTTTAACAACAAAGTTAACTAACTGAGCTTTAGGAAAACCAAGTCGATCCCCTAAAGACGTTAAAATAACTTTTTCAACCGGAGTTTTATCTATCACTTCAGCTAAGGTATGAGCGAAGTTTTCAACAATCATCATTGATTTCGCGCCCGAATCTTTTAACTGGTGCTCTAATTCTCTAGCAGTGTATAGTGGATTGACATTAACGACGGTTAAACCCGCTAAAAGCGCACCAAATAACGCAATAGGATATTGCAAACAGTTCGGTACCATAATTGCAAATTTATCACCTTTAACTAACCCTAGCTCTTGTTGCAAATAAGCAGCAAAGGCTTTAGATTGCTGCTCTAATTCGCCATAGGTAATTTCCGCGCCCATATTAATAAATGCGGTACGATCAGCATAAATTCCTACATATTTATCAAACATTTCTACTAAAGAAGAATATTTATCAGGATCTATCTCAAAAGGAACACCTGGGGGATAGCTTTTTTCCAACCAAATTTTTTGCACGTCTCTCTCCTCTAGTTTCAGACTAATTTTAGCTTTTTATATTGTTTTAGTGACAGCTAAAATTTAAAACACTCGTTTGAATTTCGTTTTACTTGAATACAGGTCCAATGTCTATAGTTTTACTCAAAATAACGTGTTATTGATTAATTATTACACGAATTTTCGTTAATGAAAGATAAAACTTCTTTTGCTACTAATTCGGGAATTTCCATATGAAGATGATGCCCTCCTGATAGTTTTTTCATTAATAATGATTTAAACAAAGGTCCAAAATTCTTAATACCTAATGTCACCATATCCAAGCCTTTATCACCATAAACAAGAAGTACAGGCCTACTAATATCTCGAATATATTGCTCGGCTTGTGACAAAGTTAGGCGATAAGGTGATGTCATTCGTAATCGATTATCTGAACTCCAAATATAACCATCACTGTGCTTAATAACTCCCCGTTTCACAATAAGTTCTGCATCTTGATAAGTTAAATCAGACACTGCAACTCTTGCTTTAATAGCTGATGAAAGTAAAGGATGTACCGCTTTCTTTTTAGTGGAAATAGCAAGTCTGCTCAACATACCATCACGTAATTGTTGAGTACTTTCATGCTCTTTTGCACTAATGAATCCAATTGAATCTATTAACGAAAGTGTATTTACTCGCTCAGGAAAAGCAGCGGTAAACGCTGATGCAATCATCCCACCCATTGAATGTCCTATGATATCAATAGACTGCCATTGATTTAATTCAAATAACTTGAGTAAATCATATACATAATCAATAAAGTGATAATGGGCATCTTGACTTCGATGCGAAGAAAATCCATGCCCTGGCCAGTCTATAGCAATAACTCGCTTACCTTGAAAATAAGGTGCTATCGGCAAAAAGCTCGCCGCGTTATCTAACCAGCCGTGTAAGCAAAGTATAATTTCATTACTTTCCTTGCCCCACGCCATTCCACGCAGCGTTATTTCTCCTAAATCAAAACTAATCTCTTCGGGTATCATTGAAAAAACTTGGCTGTGTTAATGGCTAGAGCTTTTTTTTACACTGGTCGATTGTTTTTGTGGTGAGTGGCTTTTTCTTATGATTATTGGGCGTTGATAATAAGGACGAGGTTGATTCCAATACATAGGTGAATTCCAATAACCACTATTAATGACATTTACATCTACTTTTTGAATGTTTTTCCATAAATGTACGTATTCAGCTTTTAATACAGGATACTGATATTCATGCTCACCTATCTTTCCATCTTCTGGGGCACTAATTGTACCTACAGCCGTAATACTGCGTCCTACTTTGTAAATAACGGGATCAAGTAAACCAGTAAAATAAACGCGAAATCGACCTAATGTTTCATCTTGCTGTTTTGGACGAGCACTAGAAGTCAATGGAAAATTTACTACTTCTAACATTGAGTCTTTAGCATTATTGGTAACTTTTGCTATGACTCCGCCCCAACGAGCGCTGTTACCAATATTGGCCTCTTTCTCTGCTTTAGCTGAATCAAAAGGAATTAACCTTGTTGTTTTTTCAACAGCAAGTTTATCTGGAATATTAGCACAAGCACTTAATGTTGATGCTAAGACTAAAGTAATAAGTATATTGGATTTCATATTACACCTTTATTTGAATGCGACTTTACTACCAGTTAATAGTACATTTAAGTATGCGACTAACAGCATTAGCCATAGTTTTTATGAATATTCATTTTTGCAATGACTACTATGCCAGTAATACTAATAACACACCAACAAATCACCCAAAAAAATTCAGGGATGCCTGTTTGTTGAGCTAAAGCATTACCGTCACCTAAACTGCGGCCATCAATTAAATACCAAGGGCTTTTCATACTGTTCAATAGCACCACAATTCCTGTCACTTGCAAACTCATTCTTAAATAGAATGATTGGCCATATTTGAGCTTAATAAACACTATAGCTAATAGGCATAAAACTATAGCAATAGTTAATATATCACGACTCCAAAGTAATAAAGTGATGATAAATAACAATGCCAAAAATAGCGAAAACACCTGTGTTAGTCTGTGATGGAACCCTGCCATAAAATAATAAACAACGCCCCACAATGCCGCCCCAGCATAACCCAAGAAACTTATTAAAAAAGTACTTCCCCCTCGCGTAGTACATAAGCCTGCACCATTAGCAAATAGTTGAATTCTGATAATTTCACCACCGGTAATCAATGCTGCAATACCGTGACTAATTTCGTGAAAGTAACTTTCCAACCATTTAAAGGGAATAGAAATGATGGGAACTTGCATTAAAAGCACGGCGATGGCTAAAACAAAATAAAAATAATATTGGGTAAAAAATGAAGGTTGAGAAACTACTTTTTTAGTCATTAGGCAAAAAGATCAACACCAAATGTCTGTTTAATAGATTCTCGCTGAGAAATCGCTTCAATCGAACGGTAACTATTGACTGCTAATTGATTTTTTTCAGATGGCTGATCGTAGCCTCCGTTCACTGAACGGGTTTGAGAAAACTGATCATTACGTTCACTTGTATAACGTTCAATACGGGATAATGCTTGCTGATCAACATCAAGCCGCTGCTGTTGGCTTAACGATTGATCTTTTTGTGCTGATTGCTCTTGCTCGTTCGCACGCGTTTGTTCACGCTGATGATTAACCTGCGTTTTATTATTTGTCGATTGAACCTGACTTGATAAAAGTGGGTTCGAGCTTGAATGATTAATATACATAGCGTTTAATTTATCAAATATTTACCAAATAACAAACTTTCTAGTAAAAATAACGTTTAAAAAGTTTAACGACCCGGTAATTTTTTCCAAGATACCGTATCACGAACATAAACAGGTTGTGCAAGTTCAGCCGAAACAGCTAAGCCCTTTTTAAAGTCTTCAATACCAATTTTCAGCATGAAACGAGCATCAGGGTAAAGTATCTCAGGGCTATCTTCATTAATTTTCAATGATGATAAATCCGCTGGATACGCATCCCAACCTGTTCCAACACCATAAACGGGAATTTCTAACCCTTTTAAATAATTCACCAATTCTGATGGAGGCATAACCGCTTCAGGTAAATGTTGTTCCATAATCCCTTGGGCGTTAACAGAAAAATAACCGGTATATACTTCAGACATTCGCGCATCAATTGCAGCAACAACACGCTTTCGTTGATACAGCTCGTAAGCTTGTTGCGCCATAGTCCGCAAAGTAGAAACACCTACAACCTCTAATTCAGCTGAAAAGGCTAAACCTTGCACTACGCCAATTCCAATACGAACACCAGTAAAACTTCCAGGACCTCTACCAAAGATCAAACCATTTAACTCACTTAACTGACAGCCAGCTTGAGTTAATATACTGTCAATCATAGGTAATAAAACGGTAGAGTGTGATTGCGGGCACAGCTCAAATTGATGATAAATTTTATCGTTAAAGTTCAATGCCACCGAACATGCTTCAGTGGATGCATCTATTGCCAAATAATTCAAATGCTTTCTCTATTTGTGTAAATCAGTAAAAGTGTAAATCCGTGGATTATGAGGTTTAACTATTTTGATGTAAAGCACTTAGAAACTCAGTTGCTTGGGTAATATTTCTGCTTCGCCTCATATCGGGTAAGCTTTTTAAAAACACTTCGCCATAAGGACGATTAACCAACCTATCGTCGCATATTACCAGAACACCTTGATCGGTTACATCTCGAATTAAACGCCCTACCCCTTGTTTTAAGGCAATCACAGCCTGTGGCAACTGTATTTCACTGAATGGATCTTTACCTTGACGGCGAATATCTTCACTTCTCGCTTGTAACATAGGATCGTCTGGAGAGGCAAATGGTAGTTTATCAATAATAACGCAAGTAAGTTTATCCCCACGTACATCAACTCCCTCCCAAAAGCTTGCTGTTGCTAGCAATACCGCTTGGTCATTACCAATAAACTCATCAAGTAAAAGGCGTTTACTCATCTGTCCTTGAACTAATAAAGGAAAGTCTGTTTTCTCCGCTAAAATTTCAGCAACCTGATTTAACATACGATAGCTGGTAAATAATATAAAACAGCTGCCTTGGCTAGCATTAATTAATGGTATAGCTAAATCAGCTAGGGATTGAGCGCGACTCACATGATTGGCATCAGGTAAGTACCTAGGGACAATCAATTGAGATTGATGTAAATAATCAAATGGACTTTCAAGCAATAAAGTCGCCGCTGATTCTAATCCCAATTGCTCAGAGAAATGATTAAACCCTTCATTAACGGCTAAAGTAGCAGAAGTAAACACCCAACCAGCATTTGACTGTTTTATATACTCGCTAAATTTATCGGCAACAGTTAATGGTGTTATGTGTAAAACAACATGCCGACGGGTTGTTTCATACCAAAAGCTAATTCCATTAACTTCAACATTTGCCATTAAATCATATTTTGCCAAAATATTTACTGCACGCTCAAAACAATTATCAATGGCTTCATTACGCGAAATACACAATTTTAATACTTGATATAAAAAGTCAATATCAACCTTTAATATAGAAAATAGTTGAGCAAAACGGGACTGCTTTATTTTTTCTCGCCAATTACCTCTTTCGGGATCTCGGCTAAATAACAAGCGAAACTCTTGCGCCGTTCGTTGAAGTTTTTCTGCAGCTCTTGAAAGTTGTTTTACATCAGTTAATTCAGTGTGATATTGCTGCAATACATCACTACAAAGATCCAATATTAGTCTTGTCGAAAATGACTCTCCAAAGTATTCACTAGCAATATCTGGAATTTGATGAGCTTCGTCAAAAATCACAACATCGGCTTTAGGTATAAGTTCTCCAAAACCTGTGTCTTTAAGTGCCATATCAGCAAAAAACAAATGATGATTAACCACTACAACATCGGCTTCAATAGCCTTCTTTCGCGCTTTTATTAAATAGCAATCTTCAATATTAGGGCATTCTTTCGCTAAACAGTTATCAATAGTACTGGTAACAAAAGGAAATATACTTGAGTCTTCAGCAACATTAACTAATTCTCCAATGTCACCATTTGAAGTACCATTGGCCCAGGTACGAATATTGACAAAATCTGTAAGCATTTGCGCATCAAGTTGCCCTCTTTCTCGGGCATAAAGATCAAGACGATAAATACATAAATAATTTGCGCGGCCTTTCAACAATGCTATTTGTGCATTAGTGGCTAACGCCTTACGAATAAGAGGAATATCTTTATAAAAGAGTTGTTCTTGTAGATTTTTTGTTCCCGTCGATACTATCACTTTTTTTTCTGACAACAACGAAGGGATCAAATAAGCAAACGTTTTTCCTGTTCCTGTGCCCGCTTCAACAATTAAGCTAGATTTTTCATCAATTACACGCTCAACTTCAAGCGCCATATCAATTTGTGCTTGTCGGGGGGAATATCCCGTTAATACCTTGGCTAAAATACCTGATTGAGAAAACGCGTGCTCTGTTGGTGTCATTGGAACAGTAACGAAGAAATGTTGCCGCTATTATAAAGAGCTAAAATTGAAATAACAGTAATATCTAGATCCGAATAGAGGTTCGCCTTGCTAAATAAAAATATCGAGATGCGTTATTTCATCATCATCTTCCTTCTTTTTATGATCTTTAGGGTGAATTATCTCATCTTTATGAATAATAACATCTTCAGATGCTTTTATGCCTTGTGCAAAGCTTTCATCTGAATGATTATCTGATGATTTTTGATCTTTTCCCTTTTCTTTTTCCTTCTGATTATCATTAATCAAATAAAAATAATCATGGTTTTCCAAGCGATTACTATCATCAGATAAAGGCTTAGCTTTAGTATCCTTATATAACGCTTTAACTTTAAGTGTTTCAGGTTTAATAGTAACAGGCACAACCTTAGTGAGTGCTGTAGTAAAAATATCCACTAGATTTACCTCCCTAATCAATACTCTTTTTGTAAATAATGAAACAACATTTGGCTTAATACTTATGTTATCGGCATATTTATAATTTTAATTATAGCTTTAGAACAAATATTCATAATAACATTGCATTAAATACTTGCCCTAAGACCGATTAAACAGTAATGTAAATAGTAATTGAGTTATAACAGCGGATTAACATAAAACTTCGCCAAGTTATAACATAAAAACTAATTTAAAGAGAAAATAATGATTTTAAACCTGACTGTTATCCATCATCACCATCATACGGATTAGCCTCTCAGGTATATTCGCTGAAGGGCTATGAACCTTTCAGCGGCATTAGAATTAAATTATATCAGTTTTCTAAACCCCCGAAAGAGTTCAACTCTCTCGGGGGTTTTCGCATTTTTAGGACTGATGAATTGTATATACAGGAAGATATTTAACATTATTCATATAAACCTTTTAATACTTTTATAAATAATTTAACTAATTAATTCAACATATTAGGAAGTAACACAATGACAACAGAAACTCGATTACGCATTGCAATGCAAAAATCAGGACGCTTAAGCGACGATACTCAAGCTCTACTGAAAAAGTGCGGATTAAAACTCAACGTAAGTGATCGACGTTTACTTGCACATGTTACTAATATGCCAATTGACATAATGCGAGTTCGCAGTTCAGATATTCCAGGCTTAGTAATGGACGGTGTATGTGACTTAGGTATTGTTGGTGACAACACATTAGAAGAAACCGCACTTGAACGTGAACGTATGGGCAATAAATCTGCTTATATACGTACTACAGGACTTAATTTTGGCGGTTGTAGATTATCGATAGCAATGCCAGAAGGCTTTAATTACCAAGGCGTTAAAAGTTTAGATGGTTTACGTTTTGCTACCACCTACCCGCAATTGCTAAATAGATATGCGCGCGAACAAGGTATAAATGTTGAATTTTGTTTATTAAAAGGCTCTGTTGAAGTAGCTCCTCGTGTAGGTTTAGCTGATGGCATTTGCGACTTAGTTTCCACTGGTGCGACCTTAGAAGCTAACGGCTTAATTGAAGTTGAAGAGATTTTTCGCTCAAAAGCCTCATTAATTCAAACTGCATCATCACTTTCAACTCCCAAGCAACAAATATTAGATACATTATTGCCACGCATTCAAGGAGTGATGAAAGCCAAAGAAAGCAAATACATTATGCTTCACGCACCAAAAGATAAAATTAATGAAGTGAGTGCACTCATGCCAGGTAAAGAAACCCCAACCATATTACCATTAGCAGGTCGTGATGATTTAGTTGCAGTACATGTTGTAGCCACAGAAACTTTTTTCTGGGAAACCATGGAAAAATTAAACGCGCTAGGCTGTAACTCTATTTTAGTTATGCCAATTGAAAAGATGATGGGTTAACACGGACAAGAAAATGATTAAAGAAATTATCAATTGGCAAGCATTAGACTCTCAAGCACGACAATCAGTGTTATCTCGTCCTGCAATTGCTGAAAACGGCTTGTTATCTCAACAAGTTACTAATATCTTGAATAAAGTTAAAAATGACGGTGATAAAGGCGTATTTGAATTAACCGAAAAGTTTGACGGTATTAAACTTAGTTCCTTAATCTTATCGCCTGAAGTCTTAAATAATGCTAAATCGGCATTATCAGCTGAGCGTTATGCGGCAATTGAAACAGCTTATGGGCAAATAAAGCGTTTTCATCAAGCACAAATTGCCCAAGATATTACTGTAGAAACAACACCAGGTGTCACTTGTACCTTAAAAACAGAAGCAATTGAAAGTGTCGGTTTATATATTCCAGCAGGTAGTGCGCCATTACCATCAACGGTCTTGATGTTAGGTGTGCCATCGCAATTAGCAGGCTGTAAACGTACCGTTTTAGTTTGCCCTCCGGATAAGCAAGGTAATATAGCAAACGAAATAATTGTAGCGGCGCAATTATGCGAAATAGATGAAATATATACAGTAGGCGGCGCTCAAGCCTGTGCAGCCTTAGCTTTTGGTACAGAAAGCATCAAGCCCGTTAATAAAATATTTGGACCAGGTAATAAGTATGTTACCGAAGCTAAAAAACAGCTTTCTCAACTAGTAACGGGGTTTGCAATAGATATGCCCGCGGGGCCATCAGAAGTACTAGTTATTGGTGATAAAAATGCCAATCCTAGCTTTATTGCCGCAGATTTATTGTCCCAAGCAGAGCATGGCCCTGACAGCCAAGTTATTTTATTGTCTGATAGTCGAACGTTACTTGAAGGCGTACAACAAGAACTTAATAAGCAAGTTGTATTGTTGTCTCGCAAAGATATTGCAGAGCAAGCATTAAAACAAAGTCGTTTAATTTTATGCGAAGACCTTGAGCAAGCAGCAGAAGTATCAAATGAATATGGTCCTGAACACTTAATTATTCAAACGAGAAATGCTCAAGAATTGTTGACCAAGCTACGTAATGCTGGTTCTATATTTGTAGGGGCCTATACACCAGAATCAGCCGGTGACTATGCCAGTGGTACTAATCATGTTTTACCCACCTATGGTTATTCTAAAGTGATCAGTAGTTTATCATTAGCCGACTTTTCAAGACGTTATACGGTACAAGAAATAACGCCTCAAGGGCTAGCCTCAATTGCAACCTGTATTACTGAGTTAACTGACGCTGAAGGATTAGACGCCCACAAACGTGCAGTAACAATTCGTTTAGATGAATTAAGTAATGGGAGTAAGTCATGAGCATAGCAAATAAACTGGCACGTGCTGAATTGGTAGATATGATCCCTTATCAATCAGCAAGGCGTTTACAAGCGGGTAATGGTTCATTTAACTCTAAAATTTGGTTAAATGCTAATGAAGCTTCTGGGCCAGGTATTTATCAAGTAAATAGTGATTGCATTAATCGCTATCCCGATTTTCAACCAGATAACCTACTCAATGCCTATAGCGCTTATTGCAATTTAGAAAAATCACAAATACTAGCGACTCGTGGCGCTGACGAAGGTATTGAATTACTCATTCGTACTTTCTGTAAAGCCTATCAAGATAATATTTTAATTTGTCCACCAACTTACGGTATGTATGCAATAAGTGCGGAAAACCACGGTGCAGGTATAACAAAAGTCCCACTAATAGACTGCCAATTAGACTTAGCAGGATTAAAAGAACACGTAGGTAAAGTTAAAGTTGTGTTTTTATGTTCACCGGGTAACCCTACCGGTAACTTATTGGCCGAAGATCAAATAAAATCGGCAATTGAGATGTTTGCTGATAGCGCTATTGTGGTTGTAGATGAAGCCTATATAGAGTTCTCCCCTGAAAAAAGTGCGGTGGCTTGGCTTGATCAATATCCTAATCTTGTTGTACTTAGAACCTTATCAAAAGCCTTTGCACTTGCAGGATTACGTTGTGGTTTTACCTTAGCAAATAACGATATTATTACCATGTTAAGTAAAGTTATTGCTCCGTATCCGGTGCCTGCCCCCATAGCAGAAATTGCCAGCTCAGTTTTATCTGAAGATGGCCTTGCACAAATGCGTATTCGGGTACAAGAAACCACAATTTTACGTCAACAATTGATCACATGGTTAAGCGAACAAACTTGGTGCAGTAAAGTTTATTCAAGTGATGCAAATTTTGTTTTATTTGCCTGTAAAGATAAAGATGAAATTTTTAACATTCTTGCTGAACAAGGCATTTTAATTCGCGACCAATCAAAGCAACTCCAACTTAACAGTTGCCTACGAATTAGTATTGGCAGTGAACGCGAAATAGCGATTTTAAAACAAACTTTAACTAATGCATTAACCGACATAACATCACCAGTAGCAGAGAAGTAACATGGCCAATAATACAAAAAATCAAAATATATTATTTATCGATAGAGACGGTACACTAATTGAAGAACCTATTAGCGACAAGCAAGTTGATAGTTTAGAAAAGTTAGTATTCGAGCCTAATGTAATACCCGTGCTACTATCATTACAAAGTAAAGGTTATCGTTTAGTCATGGTGTCAAATCAAGATGGTTTAGGTACTGACAGCTACCCACAAGCAGACTTTGATTTACCACATAATAAAATGATGGATCTATTTTCGTCACAAGGCGTTGTTTTTGATGATGTACTATTATGCCCACATTTTGATCACGAAAACTGTAGTTGTCGTAAACCTAAATTAGGTTTAGTTAGCGAATACCTCCAACAAGGTAGAGTTAATTTTGCAAATTCTTTTGTTATTGGCGATAGAGAAACCGATATTCAACTTGCCAATAATATGGGTATTAAAGGACTTTTATATAATAGAGAAAGTAATAACTGGAACACTATTGCTGAACAACTATTAACGACCCAACGTAAAGCAAATGTTACTCGAACAACGAAAGAAACCGATATTAACGTTGACGTTAATCTTGATAGTATCACCCCTGTTTCTATCAATACCGGCCTAGGCTTTTTTGATCATATGCTTGAGCAAATAGCTACTCATGGCGGTTTTAGCTTACGTGTTAGTGTTGATGGTGATTATCACATTGATGAACATCATAGTGTTGAGGATACTGCCCTTGCACTAGGGCAAGCCTTAAAACAAGCGCTTGGTGATAAACGCGGTATTGGCCGTTTTGGCTTTGTTCTTCCAATGGACGAATGCCGTGCAGAATGTGCTATCGATTTATCAGGTCGCCCATGGTTAGAGTTTGACGCAGAATTTACCGACAATAGAGTGGGTACTATGTCAACACAAATGGTTTCACATTTTTTCCGTTCACTAGCAGATTCAATGGCAATTACATTGCACTTATCAACCACTGAAGGGAATTGCCATCATCAGGTTGAGAGTCTATTTAAAGTATTTGGTCGCGCACTTCGCCAAGCAATAACCGTAAAAGGTGATGTTCTCCCAAGCACAAAAGGAAGCTTATAGTGAGTTCACAAACAATGATGAATAAGTCAAAAAACCTATTAGAAGGCGAAATTAAAAACGTTATTGTTGATACAGGTTGCGCCAATTTATCCTCAGTACAATTTGCTGTTGAACGTTTAGGTTTTAAGGTAGTTGTTACGGATGACATCGACCTGATAAAATCGGCTGACAAGGTGATTTTACCAGGCGTAGGAAGCGCTCGCCATGCAATGGAAAATATTCGCGCAAAAGACCTAGTAGAAACATTACAGCAATTAACTCAACCCGTTTTAGGGTTTTGTTTAGGCATGCAATTAATGGCACGTAGTTCTGTTGAAGGGGCAACAAATCAACCGATAGAATGTTTAGGTTTGATCCCAACCGATATCATTCCACTTGATGCAAATAACTTACGTTTACCTCATATGGGCTGGAATACACTCACTAAAGTGATTGACCATCCCGTATTTGAAGGGATTAATATTGGCGATTACTTCTATTTTGTTCATAGCTTTGCCGCACCTGTCAGTGAATATACCGTCGCTAGTTGCCAATATGGCAATGAATTTTCTGCGGCTATCGCAAAAGATAATTTTATCGGATGCCAATTTCATCCTGAGCGCTCAAGTGAGCTAGGCAGTAAAATTATTAAGAATTTTTTAAATTTATAACATTCTATTACCACTTCAAATGGCAACTATTTGAAGTGAGTACAATGAAAATCACGGAGTTTATAATTATAAATGAGTAATTTTGAAGCAGTAATCGCAAAAAATAATAGCATTAGGAGCGGTAGTTTATGATGATCCCCGCAATAGATTTAATTAATGGCGAAGTTGTTCGCTTATATCAAGGCGATTATGCACAGAAAACAAACTATCAGTATTCACCAAGTGATCGACAAGCCGCTTATGCTAATGCAGGCGCAACCGTAATGCACTTTGTTGATTTAGATGGGGCAAAAGACAGCACTAAACGACAATTAGAGACTCTCAAGACAGTCGTTAATCATCCGACAATGATCATTCAAGTAGGCGGTGGTATACGTAATGAAGAAGACGTAAAGCAATTACTAGCGCTTGGCGCAAACCGCGTTGTTATTGGTAGCTTAGCAATTAAACAACCCGAACTCGTTAGCCAATGGCTAGCCACTTACGGCAGTGAAAAAATAGTATTAGCGCTAGACATAAAAATAGATGAACAAGGCAATAAAACACTACCTACTCATGGTTGGATAGAAGACAGTGGTGTAAACCTTGAAGATTTACTAGCACAATACCAAGACGCAGGTATAAAACACGTACTTTGTACTGATATTAGTAAAGACGGAACTTTAACAGGCACTAATGTAGAGCTTTATAAAGAATTATGCGTTAAATATCCTGATATTCAATGGCAAGCTTCAGGTGGTATTGGCAGCTTAGATGATATTAAAGCATTGATCCCCACAGGCGTAGCCGGTGTAATTTTAGGTCGCTCACTGCTAGAAGGTAAATTTACACTAGAGGAGGCAATTGCATGCTGGCCAAACGCATAATTCCTTGCCTGTATGATACCAGATATTTATAAGAAATAATAAAAACTAAAAAAATAATAAAAAATCCAATCATTTAAAGGGCTTATAGCTATAGTCAAGTAGTAAGCCCTATCCACTCCATTAGATTAATAATATAAAAAATGTAGCCTATACGTCTCCAATTGACTATTATAAATAACAAGTGTCGCCTATATGTATCCTATGACACTCTGCAAAAAGGCTACTTTATGTAGGTTCTATGCACTATTTATTCACTCATAAGGAGCTAAGGTGGCTAATAAAGAAAGTAACCTCGCCGAGTATTTTCCAAGAGATCAACTGGAGGATTTTTCCTTTTCTCATACCAACATAAAAAAGCTTTTGACCTCGAAATATCCGGTACAGGAAGAGCGTGTTTTCAAGGATAAGAATCAATCAGCTAACGGTTTACGAATTAGAGTTTATCCCTCCAGTAATGCTACCTACTTTGTCGAAAAGAGAATTAGGGGGGCCTCTGGAGGGGCAAAAAAAAGAGTTATTGGCAAAGCAAATGAAATAGACCTATTTAAAGCAAGAAAAACTGCCTACAAATTTATTTCTTGGATGGCAGGAGGAAAAGATCCGTATGAAGAGCTTGAAAAAGAAAAACGTGAAAACAGAGTTTACACAATTCGAGATGCATACAATTTATACATGGACAACAGAACAATTCAAAAAGAAACGCGAGATAGATATGAGCGTCAAAAGGATGTTCTGAGCTACATCCACATAAAAAGAAAACAAAAATGGCAGGATGTAGAAGCTGAGTCGCAATTGGTCAATACAAATACTTTCAAAGGTAAAACCGATAATTTAAAAAGCCTTTTAGATGCTGACTTAAACGACATTACCTCCCAAGCAGTTCTATGCTTCCATAAAAGTATTACTAACAATCACGGCCACGGTAATAACAAAGCATTTACAGAAGGCGATAGAGTTATTCAGTTTTTAGGCTCACTATATGATACGGCCATTGATATAGTAAATGAAAAACAGGATGACGAGCATTATATTAAGCGTAACCCTATAAAAATCATGAACCGTGGTCGAGGGCGGTGGAACAATCCCCGCGGTAAAGCTAAAAGACGCCACGAAAGTCTTGATACAGAACACATTGCTGCCCATTACCAAGCAATTATGCAACTAAAAACTCTTAAAAATGAGACTAGAGACGACTACCCTAAAATGAAGTATACCAATATACCTATTCCGGGAGCAGTCAGAGCACATTACTTTTTACGTTTCATGTTTTGGACTGGATGGAGGCCCGGTGATGTTGCTAGAATCCAATGGGATCAAATAGAAACTATTTCAGAGAACGATAAAACTTATACCGTTGTGTCGTGGAATGACAAAGAAGCAGCAGAACGTCTTAAAAATGGAGAACCAATTTATCGTGTTCCATTAAATCAGCAAGCTGAGTTGGTTATCAAAGAGCTGGAGGAAATTAAATCCGATAAATTAAATAAAGCGAAAAAAGGAGAGATTAAGATCAGACATGACTATGATCACAATCATGTATTTCTTAATGTGCTTGAAAATAATCACATTAAACCTAATCAGCATCACTATGAGAAAAAAATTCAAGAGCTAGCCAATACTAGGTTCTACCCTACTGGAATATACAGAAAAACCTTTCTCACGTACGGCAATGAACTCAAAATCAATATTTATACATTAAAACGATTAGTGTTCCATACACAAAACTATTTCGACGTTACAAGCGGCTATATTAAAACACATAGGCAAGTATTATTAGATGCTAGTGAGAAAATTGCTAACTATCTAAACAGCTATATATCTCCAAAGTTGATACAACCTGAACCATCAAAGCAAATAATTGAGATTTCAGATGTAAGTATTGATAAAGATATAATCGATGAATTAACTGCACAATATGGTGAAGATGCGACACGTAAAACTAATGATTTAATTAGAATTGCTTTAGCATTAAAAACCCTCAATCATAGCATATACAAAAAACTTGAGCTTACTACTAGTGAGTTTGCGGAGTTTGACGATTCAGATTTTGCTGGAGACTAGTATTTTGTCATTTACCACAACATTGTCGATTCAAAACGCTGTTGCTGAGATACCTATTACTAATGTTTCCTTTAGTTCAACTGGCATGCATGTTCCCTATTTTGTTTTTAACCTTAACAATAACCTCGATTTATATCCAAAGATAGTATCAGTAATTTACACAGTAAATTCGGACAAAATAATTTTCAAACAATTCGTTTATATCTCATTAATAAACTTCGAATAAATACTTGATGAGAATTTATTTTTCATACAAAACAAATAGTTACTATATTTTCAATTGTTAGTTCTGTATAATTATAGGTAAAAGGCGGCATGGCAGGGTATGTTAAATAGTAACTATTTTTACTGCCGTAAAAGTTACTCTATTTAACCCCTGTTGTCGCTCACGCGACAATTAACAACCGGTTGCTCATGCAACCTAAAGTAAAGACGAAGTCTTATGGAGATACATTAAGTTTAATTTAAACGAGGATTGATTTCGTCATAACTAATAAAGGTAAAGTTATGACATATAAAAAACGTAAAATATCACTAGTTACAAGAGTTAACGTTGACGAGCATCAGATTATTTCTGATGCCTGCAAAACCGCTAATTATAATACCATCGGCTCTTTCATTCGTGACACTTTAATCTGTAGCTTAACAGAAGAAGATTCTCTTCACGGCATTACAGTCCCAACTCAAACTGCTGAAGAAATGGCCAATAATGTTCGTCTACTAAATCAATTAATTGAACATCTGAATTTGGCATTGTCTGATAAATCCCTATTTGATTCTCATCAAGATAAAGAGCAATACCTAATTAATGCTATACAAATGGCTTATTTAACTGGCAATGCTCTTCAAGTTTGGTCTCATTTTCTTAAGAAAAATTTTGATGAATCAATTAAACAAATTGCGCTATCAAACTTATCAGCTGATGAACTTAATGACTTAGCCTCTCAAAAAAGCTGTATATTGGATGAGGGTAATTAGTATGATTATTAAATTTGTAAAATCCAAGAAAAAGGATAATCAAGGTAGAATTAGAAAGCTTATTAAATATATCTTTGGAAAAACGAAACACACTCATGATGCTAATGGTCGTGAGCTTACACATGAAACAATTAAGTTTATTGGAAGTAGTAACTCTTTGCCAATGACAAATCCTTTACTATCTTTCGATAACGGAGTAATGACAAAATTAAGTGGTAAAGAAGCCAGCTTAACACCGTTAATCAATACTTTTTTGAAAGTAGAGTCATTAAATGCTCGTGTTATGCATCCGTTTGAACATATAATTGTTTCTTTACAAGAAGGCGAATATCTTAATATGTTCCAGTGGCGTGAGCTAGTCGATGATCTTTTAGTAAAATTAGGTTTCGATGACCACCATTGGGTTGCGCTTTGGCATGGCAATACATCAAATAATCACTGCCATATAGCAGCTTCAACAATTTCTAATACCCCACCTCATCGCCGACTAGTTCTAGGTAATAGCTTTAAGAAAACAGCAATCATTCGAAACCTGTTAGAGAAAAAGTTTGGCTTAGAACACGATAACAATCCATATACAGATGGTCATGGGAAAAGAGTTAGTGATTCGAAATACAAAACTAAAGTGCAGGCTATTCGCTCTTGTATTGATAATGTAATAGAACAATATGGCGACAATATTCCCCTACCCGTTCTCATCGAACGCCTAAACAATCTTGGTGTCGGCTGTTTCGCTCAAACACGACGAGATAGCATAAGAGGTGTTTCATTTAGTTTAGGAAAATATAAAATCACAGGCTCGAAATTAGGTATTGGTTATAGTTGGAATTCATTGCAAGAACGTGGCGTTTACTACGATCATTCTAAACACGCTATTAGCATAGAAAACTCTAACAGTTTAGAACAAAAGGTAACTAGAACTATTGAAGCTTATTCGTTACCAGAGCAACCTACTTACAACAGCAAATATTTACTAGTAAAAAAGGTAAATCTCAAATTTAAAGCTCATAAACAAAAATCTACATACAAAACTGGTTATTCTTGGGGTTTATGGATAAGACCACCAATGTCTTTCAAAGGCATGAACAAACAACAAATTGAACAGCAAATCTCATTCTTGCGAATGTTACGTAGATTACTTTGGCTTTATTTCAAGTGGTTAAAGAAAAAAGACGCAGAACAACAGTTTGCTTATGAGTTGATAAAGCCGTACCTTAGGAGAATAAAAGAACCAACAGACGGTGACTTTGAAAATACATTTTCGTTTTAGTAATCATTTAAGCCTTTAACTCAATCCGTATTTATATAATTTTTGTTAAACGCTATAATTGCGCCACACAAAGTTAAGGGAAATGATGGATTTAGCTAAATTTAAATACTTTTTAATTATTGATGTTGAAGCAACTTGTTGTAAAGATAACTCTTTTCCAGTAAACGAAATGGAAATGATCGAAATTGGTGCTGTTTTAATTTGTGCCGACTCACTTACCAAGCTAGATGAGTTCAGCACGTTTATTCAACCCCAACGACACCCAAAACTAACCGACTTTTGTACGAACTTAACAACCATCACTCAACACGATGTTGATCATGCACCATATTACCCAGAAGCAATTAACACTTTCCAAAAGTGGCTAGGCAATTACGATAACTACCTGTTTTGCAGCTGGGGAGAGTATGACAAACAGCAATTTGAACAAGACTGTGCTTTTCATAGTCTACCATACCCTATTACAGCGCCACACCTGAATATTAAAAAGCAATTTTCAAAAGCTCAGAAAGTGCGTAAAAGACAAGGAATGGCCGGAGCGTTAAAACTTGCGAAAATTCCGTTCTCTGGCTCACATCACCGTGGAATTGATGATGCGAATAATATGATCAAGTTAATGCCGTATGTGATGGGAAGAGTATTTATTGATAGTCAAAAGAAATTCTCAAAATAGAAAGTAATATTACCATGCGCCCCATTCACCACAGCTAGGACACTTCATATTAAATGGCTCGAGCGCTCTTGCTGAATGATAGCTCCAATAAAGGCCATTCTTTGTAGTACATTCTTTGTACAACATTCTTTGTAGTAGCTCATATCTGATCTTACAGTTTTTATGAATAGGTTGGGACTTAATCTGACAGGCAGCTATGAGCGATCTACGGACAGCCAACTCACACCACACCTAGGTCAGTTAATCGGCCAATAGCGGTCATTGAATTGTTATAGTAGTAATTCCATATCAACCCTGTGCATGTCTAGGCCCCAACCATCAGTGATTTCTTTAATTGTCTTTGCCCCAAATTTTTCGAAGAAAGGAGCTGAAAGATGACTGGCGGCGATATCTATAACTTTCATGTTACTGTCCTTTGCCATTTTATTAGCGTAAGACATCATTGCCGTTCCGATGCCATTAGCCTGCACCCGTGGAGAAGTCATAATCCAAGTGATACTAGCACGGTTTATTTTAGGATCGATATCCAGCCCAAAGACAGCCACGGCCTATCCGTGAATAAGTCCAATTTTGTATTGTTTGGGCTGTTTTTGCAAAAACGCAATATAATCCTGACGTTCGTTTGTAGCGAAGTATTTCGGACAGTTTTGATCGAACAGCTTAAGACAGTCTTCTAAATAAGGGTTACTATAGTTACAAAATATCAAATTATTTTCAGTCATAATATTCCAAAAATTAACTAGTTATTATTTATCCCACTTGGGAGTGCTGTTAAACGCTCGTTCCCAAACGCGGTCACGTTGGAAAGTTAGATTAACTTTATCATTTATATTATTTTACTTGTTTGCTTTATCTTTGCTTCTACCTTGGCTAACCAAATCAGCGGAATAATAATTAAAGAAGATCCTATAGCCAAGCTCAGGTCCGGTATTTCATCGAACCACAGCACCCCTACAACTACAGCACCTAATAAGCCAGTGTATTCGGCACTGGAAATTTTACTGGCTTCGATTGCTCTATATACCATTACACATATACCAGCATAAATTAGGATAAAAGTGTTTGAGCCTGTTGCCGTTAACATTGGAGTCCAGTCCCAAGGTTTGCCTTCCCATAACGCCAACCCAAGTGCGGCTGGGATACCTACTAGGTTGGTGAGCATTAAAGTTTGGAACACATTATGATGCTGAGGTAATTTACGAACCAATAAATTATTTACAGCCATAGTCAATGCGACGACAAGGGCGGCAATCGCTGCCCAATTAATTTGTGTTGGTTTAACCACGATAAGTACGCCGATAAAGCCCAAAACAGCAGCAGCAATTGAGTGGCTAGTCAGCTTTTCCTGAAACAATATCATGGCTAACGGCAGCATAAGCAAAGGCGCTGTATAGAAAATAGCATTTACGGTAGCTAACGGCGCGAATATCATAAATATTGCCCCTAATAACCAAATGTGGCCACGTATAAAGTGCCATTTGAGGCCAGCGAAAAGGCTTTGTTTATTACTGAATAGACAAAATGGAAGTAAAATCAGCACTGCGGTCAATTGACGAAATAATACAAATTGGTATATGGCAGTATCTGCTGGCAGAGTTTTTATCAAAGCATCAGAAAAAACACCAATCATATTTCCGATGATAAGTAATGTCATCGCGAGTCCGACAGTTATTTTGGGCATTTCATTACTCCTGCTACATTCTAGAAAATGTCAATGGAACTGAATTAATAGAGTTACGTTTGTAAAACGGTTATATGATTAGCGTATTCCATACCTTATATGATGTATAATGTTTAAAATTTTTTTAGTATGAGCTAAATTTATAATGAAGTTGCCACCTTTACGTGCCCTGCAATGCTTTGAAGCTGTTGCGCGACTTAATAGCTTTTCCAAAGCTGCTGAGCACCTCAATGTGACTCAAAGTGCGGTTAGTCACCAAGTTCGATTACTCGAAGACTATTTGGGTGAAACTCTGTTTAACCGACAGGGGCGTTCTTTTTCCTTGACTAAGGTCGGGGAACGTTACTTTGAAGAAGTGACTAACTCATTAGGAAATCTATCAAATGCCAGTCAAATGATACGTCACGGGGAATCAGGCAATCTTCGTTTGGCTTTATATAGCTCTGTGGCGGTGAACTGGTTGATACCGAAGTTAGAAGATTTTAGAAATCAGCACCCAGAAATAGAAATAACTTTAAATATGGTCGGGGATCAACCTGATTATAATGACCAATTTACGGATTGTTTTATTACAATGAATCCACCGAAACGTAACTTTGTCAATCAATTCATGTTTACTGAAAAACTTTATCCAGTGTGTGGAAAAAAGCTTTGGCAGCAGTTAAGAAATAAGCCTCTACCTGATTCATTATGGCAACACCCGTTATTATCAGTACAATACTCAGATACAAATGAAAGTCTTGGTGACGACTGGTTACGTTGGTGTATGAGTGGTAAATTTGAATTACCTAAAGACGTCAAAATTAATCAATTTAGTCATGTCTTACTTGCCGCTGAAGCGGCTCGATATAATTTGGGAATTACCCTCATTAGTAATTACATGATGGATGATCAGGATCGCCAGCAAAGTCTTGTGCGCATACCTATGCACGAGCTTATTACCGGAGATAAATTCTATTTTGTCTATAAGGAAACACGAGCTAGGCAACCTGATATTATGAAATTAGGTCGTTGGCTTAAACAGCAGTGTTATGAACTGGAATCAGCTTAGCTATTTAAATCAGAGTTGAAGCTAGATGAGTTCAACACGTTTATTCAACCGCAACGACACCCTAAACTAACCGACTTATGTACGAACTTAACAAGTATCACTCAACACGATGTTGATCATGCACCTTATTACCCTGAAGCAATTGGCGCTTTCCAAAAGTGGCTAGGCAATTAGGATAACTACCTGTTTTGTAGCTGGGGAGAGTATGATAAACACCAATTTGAACAAGACTGCGCTTTTCATAATGTGCCATACCCTATTCCAGCTCTTCATTTAAACATTAAAAAGCAATTTTCAAAAGCTCAGAAAGTGCGTAAAAGACAAGGAATGGCTGGAGCGTTAAAGCTTGCGAAAATCCCTCACACCGGCTCGCATCACCGTGGAATTGATGATGCGAATAATATGATCAAGTTAATACCGTATGTGATGGGAAGAGTATTTATTGATAGTCAAAAGAAATTCTCAAAATAGAAAGTAATATTACCATGCGCCCCATTCACCACAGCTAGGACACTTCATATTAAATGGCTCGAGCGCTCTTGCTGAATGATAGCTCCAATAAAGGCCATTCTTTATCAAACGAGTACTGCTTTTATCGCTAGCGCAGTGATTATATATTTGAAGTTGTTCACATTCACAACACTGCATCCATACCGACTTAGGTGTACGCTCAACCCAATCACCATGCCTATTTCGATAGCGAGTAGTCTTTTTTAAGTTTTTGATGTCACTAGAGCCACACCTGATGCAAATAGGGACTGCTTGACTGCTGTCATTATCCAAATCGCTAGTTTTAGCATCCTCTAACTTATACTGAAGAAACATACCCAATAAGCGTTGTAATTCGTCTGAGTAAAGCGAGCGCTCTATAGGATTTAAAAAAACAGCACCCCGATCATGAGAAAAAAGATTAACATCGTCGTTAATGTTTAGCTCTCCAAGGAAACTGTGTTTCCCCCATGATTGTGCAGTAATGGGATGTTCAATTAGGTTATTACAGGGGTGAATAAGAAATACAGGATTTGAATTATTTTCACTATAATTTTTACCGTCGAATAACTCATTAATTTTTGAAAGCATTCCTCCCGCTCTATCAAATGTTAGTTTATCGTAAAATTTCGCGTCTAATACAAAGCGTTTAAAATGGCGCTCGTTAGAACCGTCGATATTATGGGAAAACCACGTCAGATCCAGAATAAAATCAGGTCGCTTATTATTTGATAAAGATTTTTCATACCAAAGCGAAATGTACCTTTTTGCCTCATCATTAATTAAATTTATGTTAATATCTGTTTTGTTAGACTTTACTGCTTCAATAAGTTTATATTTCCAATCCTTCTGTGGAACAAACCTAAACGAACCTTTTAGAACAAGAATGAGTTGTATTAAAGTCCAACGTTCATATAAAAGAGGCATATTTACCAGCCCCATATCATCTATTTGTTCAAGGTTTAATAAAAGCTCATCATCTGTAAGTTTAGTGATATCTCTCAATACCTTATAGCCATTATGTACAGCTTGATAATTAATATTTTGGACGAATGTCATTGAATTCGGGAAATGGGACGAAGGCATAATTCCATGCCCTTTCATATGTTGAATTAATTTTCTTAGTTCTCGATATTTTGGTTCTATTCGTTTGTAAATATATTCTGATATTTCTTGATTTTGTGAGTAGTAGTTGATTCGATTGAGTAATGAGGCTTTTTCCCTATTTTGCTCCTCAATTTCTTGATGAGATAAGGGTTTTACCCAGCCATTTTTCGCCAAACTTTTACCTATAAGCTTCTCTTTTTCAAAAGCTTCTTTTGCTTTTTGAATCGATTGACAGTCTATCAATTCAATCGAGTGAACGTTATCCAAATTAAATAAAACGGCACGTTCACTAGTGCGATAATTGTAATCACAATTAAATTTCAGAGTATCTCCCGGTTCTAATACTTCTAATAGTACCTGATAACGATACCTTAAACTTAAAATACCACTTTTATTATCTGGCTTTACCCAGCTCTCACCATTCCATATCAGAACAAAAAAACCATCCTTTTGTTGTGTTTTATTCTCTAAATGCAAATATAAATCGAGTGAACACCTTGTTGTCGTTAGCTGAATGTCATTGTCTTGTATCTTGAGATTTAACTTCTTTTGCCAGTATTCTAGCTTTGCTCTTTCCCTAACCCTTTCTAAATCTTTTACCACTAAATCGCGATTGACTTTCACGCTAGTGTCAAAAGAATCAAGTTGCCCTTTTAGTTTATTAGCTGTATCCAAGAATCGTTGTGATTTATTCTGGGCAAGAATAACAATTTGTTTAAGAACGCGGCCGCATCGTTCCAAAGCGAAAAGAATATACCTATTTTCTGGCACATTATATGAGGGTTGGGTCGCTCTACTGGTTAGAAAACGTTGATTAGATTTCGAAACCATCTCCATAAAAGTACGATTAACTGGTTTCACTAATTTTCTTGGCTTTATGGCCTGAATTTCTCGAAGCTCAACTTTTGGTGTTTCCAATATTTTTTGAGCTGCATTAACTATTTTATTGATACACTCAATTACTTCTTCACTAACACCTATACCATTTGTTTGCTTTGCATTTGCCTGTACGGCACTACTGTCATCAAGAATAAGTTCCCATAAATCATTTTTGAAAACCCTTAGATATTGTTCTAATTGTTCAACACTAAAATCAGAGCCATTGATTTCGACCTCACAACGTTGGCTAGTTATATAAAACTTTAAAGTTCCAACAATATTCGGCGCAATTCCAAACCATTGTTTTTGCTCGCTTACCCACTTTTCTTTAAGTATCCACCAATAAATGCCAGTGTCTGGATCTTTAATCTGGGTTAAAAGCTTCTTATCATTGTTTGGCAAATAAATATATGGTTGTCCAGCTTCGACATTTAAAACACGAACAGCGAGTTGGCCTCGCTTGATTTCATCAAGTTTTGGATAGATTGTGGTTTCTGTCGTGAAGCATTGATTCACCGAATCATACTCCATACTAAGGGCATTTAAAGACTCAGTTACTTTAACTAAAGTATTTTTGTCATACCACTTAAGCTCTATGTATTTTATTTCAAATTGAGGCTTCACGTTCAAGACCAGAAATTAACAACGCCATCATTTGCCTTGGCATTCTTTACAACGGTTTCAATGGCGTGAACTGCTGAAAATACTTCACTATACTCTTCAAAATTAGGTAATAACGATTTAACCCTTTCAACAAACACTCTATCAACTAATTCTAATTTGGTTTGCTCTCCAACATGCTTGTTTCCATCAAACGTAAATTTTGGCAACACTTTATGAAGCATAAAGTTATTGATCGCCATACTTGAGTCGTCGTTTACTTCTTGGAAAAGCTCCAAATAATTTAAGCCTTGGCGAATGGTCCTCATACCAAATTCGACACCAAGCTTGTGGAAGTAATCTTTATTTAACTCTACAAAGAGTTTACAAAACGCGTTATCTCTATCAAACCTAGGATAATTATTTCGATAACCAAGCTGGTCTATATTAAAAAGCAATGGCTTTGAGATATCCTCGAATTCGTATGATTCGACTTGAGTTAATATTTCATCCCAATTTGATAGAAGTGGAGATTCAAACCGCATTATATGCGCACGGTCTAAAATTTTAGGTGATAAATAATGTGTCGTTTCATCTATATTAATAGCCCCTATGATATGCAGATTGGCAGGCATTTTAATACAGGAAGGCATACTCATAACTCCCGAAAGCATGCGTCTTATCTCACTATGATATTTAATAAGCGAATCCTTATCACTAAAGCCAAACGCTAATCTAAGCTGATTATTTAATGTTTCATCTTTGAGTAATTCAATAAAGCTAATTACACCTTCTTTGCTATATTTCTCCTTTGTAGACTGAATAATATCCACAACGGCTTTTAGCTCAGAAAGAACATGTGAGGATTCGTCTTCAGAATAAAGTGTAATTTTAGGAGACTCATCTCTTGTCTCAAGGAGCGACAAAAAGTCAGCAAAATAATACTCTACTCTCGCAAGATTCATTTCATCTAAGCATATAAAATAAGGTATTGTTGGATTTTGCTCTGCTTCAATCATTGCCTCTAAAAATGGTGTGGCTAAATATTTTTTTTCAAGTGGATTGTAATAACCTAATAAGTCTTCAGAGCTTGTCCAATTAGGCTTTACAGGAACAATAATTGATTTTCCACCAACAGCCTTAGCAAAAGATTTAACTAAGTTAGTTTTTCCAGAGCCGGAATCTCCCGCAAGGATGACAAGATCTTTAGTTCTTAACAAAGTTATATAATTTTCAATTATATGACGTGGATATAGAATATCTTGACTGACTAAATATGATTGGATATATGATACAGCTTGTTGGTAGTCGCCATTTAAAATATCATTAAACGAAATCCCTTCGACTTGATCACTTGAAGGTTGGCTTTCCTGTATAAAAAGCTCCAACACTTCTTCATCGATAAATTCAAACGTTTTTAAAAATAATGCTTTATCAGCTACATACTCTTTTAATCGCTTTATTTTATTATTCATTTCTGCTTCTATCCTTGTATAGCTGGCGACCAGTGTTTGAATTTCAGTTTGTTTAGTTACTTTATCTTGAGTTAGCTTACTAACTATTTTATCAAGCTCAATTTGTTTGTTATTTAATTTTTCAACTAGCTTTATAGCAACATCACGCTTTTCTTCATTTTCTTGTATTTTATCTTGGATAATTTCAAGGGATTGAATAGCGTCTATTTCTCTTTGAGCCATTTTTAACTCAAATTCACTTTGCTTTTTCTTTACAAGCTTATCTAAATCTCCCATCGCTTTTTCATGATAAAAGTCATATATAGATTTTGAGATAAACTGTGAAGAATCTTCATCTGAATTCGGATTTGTTAAAATTTCTAACGGTATTTCTTTAGGCAAAGAACGAAGACTTTCTCCAGTACCTCTTTTTACGCATAAACTTAATGGGTTATTATGTTTACTACGCTCTGATTCAGGAGATAATTCTAATTCGCAGCGGACAAAACTATTATGCTCTTTTGAACCACATTTTTGCGCATCTTGGGGGGCTATAAAAAAACTACAAGGCTCTATTTCTAGACCTTGTACTGGGTAATACAACCTATCTCCCGTTGAAACTAAATGAGGATTTCTTAGGAAACCAAAAGTAGTGTCTCCAAGAGCTGGTAACTCTCCCCAAACTTCAATTTTGTTGTCATTCACACCCCAAGACTGCTTTAAAATATCCAACAACTCGGCTTCAGAACGGTCATCTAGCTCTTCCTTGGAATATATTACTTCATTCATAGAGCACTAATCCTTGTATCTAGCTTAGTCTTTTTATTATTACTGAACCCCAAGAGCCTTATAAACAGCATCCACTGGATCACTGTAAAAACTTACTTGGAATTTGGTGAATGTTTCAGCAGGTACAGACGGTATATCGCTAGCTGATGCCATAGGCAGTAGCACTTTAGTTGCACCGGCCTCCAGCGCTATCTGCATACTTGACGCTAAATCTTGAACTGGGTTTACTACGCCACCAAGTGTGATACTTCCTAATACAACCATTTGCTCTTGAACAGGCTTATTAAGTAATACTGAACAGCATGCTACTAATGCACCTAAACTCGCTTGGTGACTATTTCCTGATGTTTGTAAATCTACAAAATGTATGTGAAATTCATGCTCAGAGAAACGAGAATTAGCGGCTATTCTGTTTAAGTTACCTTTAAAGTATTCAAATCCAACGCGTACTTGTTCTTTAGCACTCGTATCTGAACCAAATCCCGATGTTGAATGTTTACCTGTGCCCGGTGTCATTTGTGTTTCAATACGATAAACACCTAATTTTCCAGAAGCGCCATGATCAACAAAGTGCACTACTCCGGGCTTTGTGACCCCTGCTGGGATTAGATTTGAGCCACCTTGCTCTGGCACATTGACAAAAAACTCTTCAAGCGTTTCGTTATCGATATAACTAAAATTAACGTCAAAGAATTCCATACCGCCAATTTTCTTAAGTTGCTCTTTTACCCGACGACGCACTTCAAGAGCATAAGTTAAACATGTGCGTACATCTTCTTTTGTATATTCACCATTTGGATATAGAAGCTTAAGCAAACCTGATGTTGTTCTTCTTACACCAATAACGTCACGTTGATTAAGGTTGTTACCTAACTTAAAGAACTTATCGATTGCATCTGAAAACGTGGTTTTACGCATTTCACGCATATATTCTGCTAAGTAGTCTGTTATCAGTCCAAATCGGTCTGTAAAGAACTCTGGGCGCATTTTAGGAATTTCCCAGCCCGGAATATAAGCATGGAAGCGATCAAAATAAGCTGAGTCGATCATTTCATCTGGAAATGGCGCTAATAAGTGACTAGTTTTTACCAATGTCTCAACGCTGTGATCGATATTCCCAACAAACACCATAGAGGCTTTTGCTTCAATAGAATCACGGCCACGAGAAAAAGAACCAGACGCCATGTAATCTTTCATGATCTGAATGCCGTCTTTATCTTTAAAACGAATACCTGCGACTTCATCAAAGGCAACAACATCCCACATACCAACTAAACCAATTTGGCGTGAAGACATGTTATAAAACAGGTTAGCTACCGTAGTTTGACCGCCTGAAACTAACAATGAATTCGGAGAACATTCTTTATAAACATGAGACTTACCCGTTCCACGAGGACCGAGTTCACATACGTTATAGTTATTCTCAACAAATGGGATCATGCGAGCTATTAAGTGCCACTTGCATCTATGTTCAAGGTTAGCTGGCTCCATCCCTATTGAACGAAGTAACAAATCTATCCATTGATCAACTGAGAACTTACGACGAGCTTGATACACCTCATCCATATTCATTGAAGGCATTTGGATTGGTTTTAAACTAAATACAGAGAACGGCGATGTTTTCTGACCTTCTTCATAGAAGTAACTCACCGTAATAATGCACCAGATACCACCGGTTAATAACTTTTCGTTTTCTTTAACAATTTTGTTAGGAACAACGGCATCTTTAATTCCAATATTTGATAAACTCGCTTCATAGATATCTTTTTTCTGATTGAGTTTTACCGTTACCTTATCAATGACTTTATGAGTGCCCTTTTCACGGATCAACGACTTGGCTTTTTCAGCTTCATCTGGACGCACATAGTTTTCCGTCAAGATCTTCTTAACGTTCTTCAACCCTTCTTCAATCAATTCATCTTCTGCTGAAGAGCAGTACATACCCAATAAATACTCAAGTACATAAACCGGAACGTTCGCTCCTTCTTTTAACTGCTTTGTTAAATCTTTACGAACAACACGACCTTTAAATTCAGTCGTCATTAAATCGTCGAGATCAGCGCTTCGAATTTGAGAGGATTCATTACTTGTGATGTTACTATTATCTAATTGTTCATTTTCCATTTGCGCTATCCCCTAAAAAAAGTCATCTTCGAAGGCTAAATCAATAATAACGGAGTGTGTTGTTTTGGTTTTACTCTCAGTATCTTCCATTATCAATTTATAACTTATTGTGCGATCAAAGCCGCTGCCTTCTAATTTAATTTGAATATTACGTTTACGTTCATCGAGCTTTTCTGAAACTGAATCAAATGTATGCTCCTCTTTAGAACTCACCTGTTTACCAAAAGGGTCTTCAATCCAAAGCTCCAACTTACGAGCTTTAAACTTGTCGCCGACTGGGTCAGTTTGTAAAAATGAAATCCTATCGATATTTGAAACAATTTTAATGGGGTTCTGTAAAGGAACAGCACCAACTTTTTGTTTAGCTAATTTTGTCTGTGCTTTAGTATCAAGCTCACGAACTTGAAGCACAGGAACACAAATCTCCTGCGGCATAATGCCACCATGGATAAACTTAGCACCGCCTACAAAATTGAATCGATTACTACCTCTAGGCACAATAAATTCTGCATCATCGCCTAAAGCAGGGTCAATTCCAGCTGTATTGGCTATTTTCCCAGTCCAATAAAAATCATCTGAAGGCAAATTTGAACCAATCACATAACGTTTTTTATCTTCAATTGCGCCTTTAGGTTTTGACTTATGAGCGGTTTTATCTGAATCCGTTAAATCGGTCATTTTAAATAAAAAGCCATGATCAGCTGTTAATAGCACTCGACTACCATTTAAACGGTTAAAGATCCGCTTTATCAACTCGATCAATTCAACAACGGTATCTTGTGCAGCTTCAAAAGTCTGATTTTCAGTACTTTGCTTATCGCCTATGGCATCAATCATATCGTGATAAATATAGACAACTTCAGCTTCACCAATTTGCTCTTTAGCCGTTTGTCTTGTCCACTTGAAAACCTCATCGGCTTTAAAAGCAACGCCGTTATGCTTGGACAACACCTTTTGACGGTTGTCATGACCATGTACAGAAATACCGTCAGCTTTGTATTCTACTTTTGAACCTAAATGCGCAGTTAACTTTTGGTGTGGAAGTAGGCTTCCCATTCCTAGTTGGGTATAAGATGGGACAACACCTAGCTGAGATTTTAACTCAGGCTTTAAACGCCCTTCATCACTGATACGCTGATAAATATCGTGAGCAACCTCATAGCGTAAAGCGTCTGAAATAATCACAAAAATACGTTTGGCTTGAGTATTTCTTAATAGGCCACGCACTTCTTGTTGATAAAAGTGTTGTTGATTATGAACGCCTACAATCTTCCAATTATCAAGAAGACTCTCGCTATCAACCAATTTACCCCATGCTATGGCTAAGTCATTCAAGTACCAATTCACATAAAGATTTTCAATATCATCAACTAAACCTAAACTTTGTAATAAGTCACCGCCATTGTTCTTACGTAAATTAATGAAGTTTTCAAAAAAAATCCGATAGGCATGATCAAACTTATAAAGCTCTGATTCGTATGTTTTATAGAGAGCCTTCGCACTGTCGAAATAAAAACCATCAAAGTACTTATCTCTTAAGTCGTAGAACTCTTTTGCAGCGCGAAGAGAAGCGAACAGGTATTGATAATTTTTATCGACACTGCACCAATGGCCATATAATTTAGTCGACACCCAATCACTGATTTCATTAGCAGAATAAGCCTGTAAGTCTGTCGCAATTAATTTGATCAACTGCTGTTCAACTTCAATGAAGGTCTCAACATTTATGAAGTTACTCGGATTTTTAAACTCAGCTAACTTGTGTTTTATTTCTAATTCATCTGCGACTTCTCTAACTATGTCGTTGTACGATGCAGACAAAGTACGGCTCTCGCGCCAAGAAGAAACAAAACTAACCACAGCTGCTCGCTTCGCAGCTGCATTGCCTATTAGCTCTCTAATAGCCTTGGGAAGCTTGTCCAAGCTTTCGGAATCAATAGTAAGTGGTAATACATGTGCAGAAAGACTTGTAGCAAAGTCCGTTTTACTAATTGAAACGCCAGATGCCTGTAAACCATGGTAACAATCGGTTACTAACAGTTTAGTAATTAAGTCTTTAACATTTGCAACTGGCATGTCTGCATCTTCATCATTTATCCAGTTACCCAGCGCAATATAACCAAACTCTTCTACTGCATGACGCCAAAATATCTTGGTTAGATCATATTTTTCTAATTCGGCAATGGCTTCATCACACTTATTTGGAGACTCAACAAATAGTGAAATTAATTGATGTAGTATGGTTGTAAAACTAACGGATTCTACCTTAGCAACTACCGCAACCATTGCTAATTCTAGTGCTTGCTTATCTGCGCCTTCAGGTAATAACTTCTTAAGTTTGCTGTAACGTTGCTGGTTACCAAAAAACTTTTTATAGCGGCTAATGTCTTGGCGAAACTCCATACGCATACCAAGTTCATTTAATATCATTGAGCTTGAATCAGCATAAAAATGCTCAGCATAAAGGCGCATATCGTAAAGCCAATCACGAGTAGGCTCGTTTAAGGTTTTATTGCTATATAACAAAAACTTAGTGTCTGGCTCTTTTAGCTCAACACATTGCTTGATTTCAAAATGAGAGTATTCATCCAAACGGATTAGCTCTACACCTGTTGATTTCAGCTCAGTTTCAATTTCCGGTAATTGCTCTTGAAACTCAACATCTTCATCTTGCCAGAAGACTAGTCGGCATTTATCAAATTTGGCTAGAATGCCTTGTTTTATTTGTTCTAAATTCATGAGTAACTCTTAACTTAAATAGTATATTAGAGAATTTGACAGCCAAAAGTCTCTAAAAAGCGCCTCATAACGTTTGCACTCATATAAGAGCAGTATTTTTGATAGTCATCATCTTTGTTTAAATCAGCAAAGTCACATACTGATTTGAGAGCAAATACTTTGGGTTTGTTTCCTGAGGTGTTTTCAACTGAAGAATAAAGTCCATATATCTCCATTTCGATACCAAGAACTTTTCGATTTTGAGATATGATAGTGTTTACATAATCAGCGTCTGCTACAACAGCTGCACCTGTAGCGATAGGTCCTATCAACAGTTTGGGAGTCACATTTATATCATATTCAAATTCAGAGCTAATCTGCGACATCACACCTTTATCAGCTTTGAAAAGCTCCATTTTTGATCTTATTTCAGTTGATGCCATTATTTGGTGAGGTGCAATTTCAAAAACAGATGTTTCGCCTTCTTTTTTCAATTTTCCAGATTGGTAGTCCCATACGCATTCTGCAAAAATTACATCACCAAAGTCAGTATTCTTCTTAATTCCACCACATATACCAGTCATAACAATGACTTTGGGTCTTAATAAATTAATTATGCTTGCTGATTTATTTGCTGTTGCAACCATTCCCATTCTGCTGCAATGCGAAGCACATACGGAATATTCATTTCCTCCCGATTTGAATTTTCCTTCATAAATAAAAGTGTGGTCATCAATGGGTTTTGGCTGCTCCCAATTCCAATCTAACGCTAAAACTTCCGTTAATTCTGGATCGTCTAGTGCGCAAATAATTGCTAAGTCAAATTTGTGTTCTTTTACATTCTCTTCTACCGGGTTGTCATTCAGGTATTGAACACAATTTTGAATTTTCTTAACCCAATCAGAGCAAGATGCTTCATATTGCACTACATGCCAAGTTTCATGCTCAAACTTTTCAACAGTGCCAGTTAATCCTGATTTATCCGCTGTAATACCGATTATTTTTGAAGGTTTGTTGAGTTCATCAGATACATTTAGCTCGGTTAATAAATCTTCTGAGTTTTTTTCATGAGGCTCATCTTCGGGCCACAATGGAATTAATAAATCAAGAATTAACAAATCAAACTTAGTCTGTTCCAACTTATCTCTAGCATCTGAGCTAGAAACACTAATACATATATTTGAGCGCTCTATGCCCATATCTACAAGGCTCTTTATAAGAACCGAGTATCTAGGAGCTTCATCGTCTACAATTAGGATTTTCATACTTAATCAAGCTCCCGTGCTAGCTATTATTTTTTCAAGTTCTACCTGCCACTCACTAAAAGAAGAATTAAAATGCAAAACGCCTTTTAAAAAATCTGGGAATTCTTTCATTAGTTCAGTTGACAGTTCGTCTAAACTCACTCTCTGGACTCCATCACGTTGAAACGCAGAGTAGCCAGTAATAACGATTGTTGGGCATCGCCAATTTTCTATTTGCATCTCTCTTAATACCTCAATGCCTCCGAAGCCTTGTGGCCTGCCACCACTTTCCTCCTCAGAAATATCAAATGTTGGTAAAGACATATCCAATACCAACAAATCAGGAATACTGTCTTCTAATCTGTCAACTGCACTAGTTACCGATTTAGCGTGACTCACTACAACAATTGGGAGTATTTGTTGAATATGATTCTTGATATGAACATATTTAGGTTCTTCATCTTCGACAATTAAAACTTTATACATTTACAATCCTCACTTGCTCCATCGGCAAGGCTTTAATAGCCAAGTCATTTGTAATAGTGAGACTGAACTGTCCAGAACGAAGCAAATCAAAGTCTAAATGTCCTTTAGTTGCCTTATCTATACTGGCTGCTAACTTTATAAATCCACTACGCCCTTCAAGCTTTGCTCGGTCGCCAATCTTGCCGTTCTCTATCAAAACTTTAATTTTATCAATTTCTTGCTTAAGCCTAGCCCTATCCGACTGTCTTGTGTTGTTAACACAATGAACAGTTATCACTTCCTCGTCTTTGTTTACTTCAATGCGAAGCTCAATCTCTGGATTTTTTAAGCCTGAATGAGCTTTAATATTGTCAAAGAGAATAAATATGGTGTCGTTTAAGAAAGTAAGCCCCAGTTGTTGCAACTTTAAATCATCGGCATTTATTATTTTTGTGTTCAATTTAGGCTCGAACGGTCTCAACATATCTAATGCAGCTTTGATCGAGAGATTAAGAGCCTGCTCAACACTAATCACAACTCTTTCAGCTGATACACCTGTTAATGGAGTGAACCAAGACATAACGTCTTCTAACGATCTCTGTACCGCGGCCGTTTTGTCAGTTAATTGCAATTCAAAGTCTTCAAAAGCTGGATCTAAACCTGCTAGCTTTCTTGCATGCGCTTTTAATATGTCCGCACTGTGCATTATTGTTTGTTTAAGATTAGATTGAATGTATGCTTTTGTTTTCTCCAAAGAAGGCTGTAAAAATGCCCACATGAAAATATTTGAGTAATAAACAAACTCCTCAAAAGAGGCATTTGTCTCAATGATGAAGTGTTTTAACAATGACATTACGTGGATATTGAAATCAATTTTAATAAGACCAGTTGGGCAATCTTCAGTATTCAACTGAAATATGTTGTCTCTTACATGAATTAGTAAATCGTCAAATTCCTCTGCAAATTTTGATAACAAATTGTTTAACTGATCTTTTTCGTCTTGGCTTAGAGAATGAAATTTATTGACCCAAAAATGATTATATTCAAAGTCTTCACCTTCGGTTACCCTAGTAGTTATTAGATTAGAAAACTCCAAATGACTTCTGATAAGTCCGATAAAAGATTGATGTCTAATGCGCTTACTTAAATAATAATCTAAGCCATACTTTGGATTTGTAAGAAAGTCATTACTAGCTTTAACTATGAGACTAAGTAGTACCGCATCGGCTTCGTTATCAGGTTGAAAAGTAGTTTTAGTTGCCCCATCTGACTTTAAAAAGTCATCTACTATTTCACTGTAATTCTGTTCGCCAGTAATATTGATGTCTAGTAAATCTTTATATCGTTCATAGTCTTCTTTCAACTCTTTCAGCATCCAACGACTATGAGCGTCCATATCAACATAAATACGCGTTCGATCGACAACTCTTTTCCCTTCCTCCATCAATAAATCATCATCAATGCTAGTTATTTCTTGATGGTATTCATCTGCGTTTATTGGATCTAACGCTATTAGAAGGCGACAAATACATTGCCTCTCATTTAGTACAGCTTTTGTTCCATTAAGCGACCGAATATTATCAATAACTTGTGGTACGCAGATATAATTTAAAAAGAATACTAATTGTGAATTCGAGTATTTTTCTGGTCTCGCAACCATTGTTGAAGGCTTTTCAAGGTTAAGCTTTTTAATCGCTTGTTTAGTTGCAATTCTTAAATATGATAGGAGTTTACTGTCTTCTGTTTTAAGCCATGCAATAAAAAGAGCAATTGGCGCTGATAGCACGTTATTTTCGCATTCAAAGTCCTTATACTCATAATCAACTAGTTCACTCTCAAATGACACAATATCTATTATGTCTGCGCTCTCAGGCACTGTCTCATTTATCAAATGAATCACTTCACTCTTACGTCTTTCAAAAGACAAAGCTGATAGCTTCATTTGAGTAAAAATAAGTCTAAATGGAAATGGAATTTCCAAAGATATTTTCTGAGGTATAACACTTAAACACATTTCGTACTCTTTGCATTCGATGTGTCTTAACCCACTCATCAGTGCAAACGTCAGTTCATCTATGCTTTTTGATGAATTTCTTCCCATCCAGAGATTTTTGGTTAATGAATTAGGGTATTTAGAACCCAACTCACAATTCACGCTCAATGGATAATCTTCAATACCTATTGATTCACTATGCAGCCCAATAGTGTGAGGACTCCACAATGCATCATAATTAGTCGATTGTTTCAGTAACAAAAGTAAGAACTCTTTTATTCCTTTAAATATAGATAAGCCATGATAGTTAACGGACAGTTTAATCAGGTATTTTACATCATTGAGAAGGTTTTCTTCAGATAATGCTTTACCAAGTAAGATTGGTAGTTTATGTGGTTCATAAGTTAATGAACCATTGTCTTTTCCTAATAACCCGAGCCAAATACCTATATAAATATGGTTCCACACATCTAAAAATGAATCGCTACTAGACCTAAATGATTTATATATGCTCAGTTTTGAGGTGCAGTCTGAATCGATTAAATAATCTGAAATTGAATAATCTCGTTGGCGCAATGTTGAATTGAATAGTTGAAAATTCTTTATCTCGGAAATTTTGTTTAATCTAAGGTCTTGAATATTTCCTAGCTTCTTTAATATCTCAATTAACGAGTTATCTTTAATAGCCCAACTTTTTGCATGAAGGTTGTCTAATAACATTGAAACTAGCAATTCGTATAGGTCATAAATCGACCCCATTTGTTCCATAAGTAACAAATCAATTGCGCTATCTTCATCTTTAGGTAGTTCTGTAAGTAAATGATACCTCAGGTGAGGTACAAGCTCAGGGTCTATATTTGGGTTGGAAAACTTGGTTTCGATATCATCTATAAACTTGCCGATGGTTGTTCTGTCTTCATTCCTAACACTGACGAACAATGTGATGTAACTTAAAATTCCTCCAGTCCAAACATTCCTTACTTCATTAGTATACTGTTTCTGAGCCTCTAACCCTTTGCTAGTCTGTAATAATGAAATTCTTAACTTGATAGACCATAGTGACGCACCAAGCTCCTTCTCTAAAACGGCAAGTTCACTCAAAACATCTATGTACTTACCTTTCAAAATTTGAGCTTCAATATTCATCTTAAAAGATAAGAACTTATTTATGTTTTGTGCTTCTGCTGATAATCGACTAGCTATCCAGAGCATTTCTGTTGAAATTGACACTTTGTTCGTGTCCGGTTTAGCAAATCTAAGCTCTTCAAAACCTATTTTCTGATGAGATAACTCAGGAAGTTGCGATTTAATACTAGCGTTTACCCACGAAATAACCTCATTAAACCTTCCTTCAGAAAATTTTGTTCTACTTTCGAGCAGCAAAGATTTAATACCCTGCCTGAAGACAGCGCTATCTGTTAGTGTCTTGTCTTTAATAAATTTTTTGGACTTGTAGACAGCAACAATACCTCTAAACTGATTTTTTACAAAATTAAAAGTTGGATCATTTTTCATCATTGTACTCCATCCATAGAGTTCAATAAGCGATGATTTAATTTATTAATACTTAAATACACTACTTCACCGCCTTTCCGTGGATGTTTTTTACGTCGGCTAGTAGGTTGCCGAATTTGCCGTAGTTTTCTTTTACGCCGTCGTCTAAATCGAGGGTGATGCGTTTTTCGGCGTAATGTTTTAGCTGCTCGTCGAATGTGCGGAGTTCAGCTTGTTTTTTCTCCAATGCTTTGATGTCTTTTTCGATGCGGCGAGCTTCTGAGCCGGAGGCGTTAACCATGTCGTCTGAGAGTCTTGCTAGTTGCGCATCGTATTTACCCATTAGCGGTGTAACATACTCAGTACGCATACGAGACAAGGTGCCTTCGTTATAGCGATGTAGATACACTAAACACTCAAACGCTTTTTCTTTACCTGAGCTAAATAGCCAGTAGATAGGTCGTTTTTTGTAGGTCTTACAATGATCTTTAAAGAATTGCGTTGAGAAGTAACGGCGGATAGTATCCATTGCACTTTCACCTTGCCCTTTATTTCCCTTGAGGGGCTTAATAGCATGTAGACATAAGCTTTCAGCAACAAATTCTAAATTTTCAGTTAGGTGCTCGTCGCCCCAAACGGTTTTAACGAATTCTTTAAAACGAGTGGTAGCATCATCGTCAAATAGCCACTCTTCTGATGCCAATGGAATGATGCCGTCATCGTCGGCAGGAAATGTTTTATATGCACCTTGAGCTTCTCGCTCTTTGAAGCCTTCGTTTCCAGAATTAGCATAAACTAAACCGCCTCTATTTAATGAAAAACGTCCCATAATTAAGCCAATCGAATATGAAATTAATTCGACTATAGTCTCTGAGATGAAAGCCCTCTCTCGCGCTTTTAATTCCTTCACATGTTTATATCTATTATGCAGATTACAATGTAGTGTCACTTCATTTATATTTACTTCTGATTGAATGCTATCCCCGATTCGGTATTCTTCTAAATAAATCTGATTATTTGACTGCTCTATTCCTCTAAGTCTTTCCGAATCGTTTGCTGACGAAACTAAATACTCTGACATAATGCTTTTTAGAGTACTATTTTTATATGGATTCATTTTTAATAAATGTAGGCCATAGAAATCCCATGAGGTTTCTCGACTATCCCAGTCAAGCTTTGAAATATCATATGCTTCATTAAATAATGAAATAGCTTTTTGTTTCGAATCTAAACTAATCTCGAAAGGCAGCTGTTTAATTTGATTCGGGCCATAGTTCATGGTTGGAGAAAGGAACTCCAAGCATTTTGAAACAATACTTGAGTTTAAAAAGCTTGTTACTAGATCAAGAGACCCTGTCTTACTGAAGGCGCACATCCCAGCATTAGTGAATAAATATCCCTTTGGAAAACGCCTAACACTAAACTTACCTGAAGAAATAGCAGTCCAAGTTATGCCCTCTTCAAAATAGTGACCCATTCCAGTTACGGTTCTAGTGATGCTATTATATTTTTGTTGGGCAAGCTGCTTGATTTCCTGACCATCATTGAACCAATTTATAACTGACTCATTATTTCCATACCATTTTCTATAATTACCTCCATGATTTATTGGAAACCATTTTTTGGAATCTGAAGTGTTGGAAATGGAAAGCTTTCTTGAATCAATCTCATACCATTCTCGAATAAACCTTTCATTATCTAGTGTTTTCATTCCTTGGGAAGTAAAAAAGGATTCTTCTAATAGCCTTTTGTCAGTAAACCTTTCCAATAATTCTTTTGGTGCCCAATAAGCTAAAGGCTGTCCATTAATTTTAAGAAAATCAGTTTGTGGTAATACATTCCGTCTATCGTTATTACATGGAAACTCCAAAGGTTCCGTTTTTTCATCAATTTCTTTATAATTCAAACTGGAAAAGTGAGAATGGTAGCAATCTATAAAGCAGTTTCTAATAACAGAAGCAGATGTTCCGAAATTAATACCTAAGGGCGTTTTCCCCTTCCCCTCATAAGGCATATGTACCAAATCGATAATTGTGTTGGAACTTAGTAAGTGCTCCCTAAATGAGTCATATGAAGCCAAAAACATCCAAGTTTCCATTATAATCATCGCCACGTAACCATTTTCTTTAGTTAAATTAAAACTAACTTCTTTAATACATGAAAATAGATCTGACTTAGCTCGAGGAAAACTATTATTAACAAACTCCTTTAGTTCCGCATTCATTCCCTTACTGCCCATGTAGGGTGGATTGGCACATACCGCATCATACTTTTGTGCAAGCACTATCGCTTGATTTACAATTGGTAAAATCTTTTCTACTACAGGTTTTGACTGAGTATCCGAGTTTGCTAATTTTTCTATAAGAAGTTGTTTAAGTACCAATAGGTTCTTTAAGTGCTTAGCATCAATTTGAATTAATGAACCAAGGGTTTTAGCTTGAAGAAATGCGGTTTTAAGTGTTTGCAGTAATTCAAAGTATTTTTTATAGATTCCCGCATTCGCGGGAATGACGTCGGTGGATTCATCAAAAAGCCCACCTGTTGAGCCAATTTGTTGATTGCCTTCTAAATCTAAGCCTTTCCATATTGTGGTGATATCTAGTCCTTCAGTAGACTGTAATGAGAACACATTAAGCGACACGTCACCATCTTCAACTCGCTGGCTCATTCTTTCAAATATGCGTCTGTCATCTTCACGCGCTTTCATCATTAAGGCAAAACCTGCAAGCTGAGCTGCTCGATCATCAATATCTAAACCGTAAATGTTCTTGGTAAGAATTAATTCAGGGATTTCGCGAAGTCGGTAACCACGCTCTAGATATATTTCTCGCAATACTTCATAAACTTCAACCAAGATATGCCCTGAGCCACAGGCAGGGTCGAGCACTTTGACTTCTTCTGGGTCAATGCTTGTTGGCGTTATTGCTTTTAGCTGCTCAATGACTTCATCAGATTGTTCCGCTGGCTCAATATAATATTCCATTTTGCCTTTAAGCTCAGAATCTGGGTAGGTAGCCAGCCACTGCCTACCAACCGAGTTTTGTACTAGGTATTTAACAATCCAATTGGGGGTAAATAACTGAGTTGCAGCGGGAATATCCTCTGATTTAACCACTTTACCAATTACGGCATCTTTATGCTCTGAAATATAGAACTGATAAAGCCAACCGATGACTTCGATTTGTTGCCAGTCTTCTTCAGGGATATCGTTTATCAGTCCTTTTAGAATAGAATCGGTTTTAGTTAAGTTGTTTGGCAGTAGCAATTCAGTTGCGTCATCCAGTGCCTCAAACCCTAAGCCTTTAAAGATCTGGGGCATTATTTTAGCTAGTTGATGGCATTGGCCTAGAAGTAACTCGCGGTATAGCTCTTCTTCTTTATCACCTGCGAGTTGTAGCTCAATGATGTGGCTTTTTTCTAAATCTAGGCTGTCGGCAACATCTGATGCGTGACTTAGAATTTCTGGTAAGCCGTCAGGGTTACTGGGATTAGATAGCACTCGAAAACCATGGTCAAAATAGTCATGCAGTTCCATATAACGAATGGCTGCAAGACGGTTAAACCATGTGTAGGCCATTTCACGAACAAACATATCGTACTTTTCTTTATATGTCGCAGATGCTCGTTCAGCTATTTTGCTTTCTAATCTCTTGCGCTGCTCACCTTCTTTACGAGTAAATGCACGACCTTCAATAATGGCAGCGCCACCTTCTATTCGTACTTCTTCGATGCGATCTTCATAAATGCCAAATTGGGCAGCACGCTTTTTAACGGCTGCGATAAATTCTCTACGAGCTTTAGGTGCGTATGCTTTTAAGTTTTTAGTGTTCATGTAATTAGCCTCTAATTCTTCCTTAATTAACGAATACGCACTTTGTTATTGCTGTTAACTAACGAGGTGAGCTTTTCTTTTAAAGCCGCAAGGTAAACGTCTATGTCTTGCTCGGTTTCAATGACGCCTGTGGCATTCACATCACGAATAATGCTTGCGGTATCGATAGACACAATTTTCTTTGGAATTGGTGTGTTTACCGCAGGCTCTGCAACTTGCTGAGGTTCAGTAGTTGACGGTTCGTAGCCGCCATTACTTGTGTCAGAAGTAGATGTAAAGCTTGAGTTAGTACCTGATTCAGATACTACCTCTTTAGCTTGTTTTGCTGCTAATGCTTGCTGAGCTTCGATGTGCTTATTGATTAAATCGTAAGCGTCTTCTTCTAAATTAATAGAATCTGCCTGTTCTTGTAAGATCTCGGCAATACCACTTAAGCCATCTAATCTTTGTAAGGCTAATTGCAGTGGTCGTAATGCTTTGTTGCTTAACTCGCTTGGTACATGCGCTGCTGCAATTTGCTTTTGCACTTGCTCAATACGGTGCTCAATACGTGATTTTGCATGCGCTCGTTTTTCTTTTAGTAGTTGATCATTAACTTTGCTGACTGACTCGATTAACGGCTCAATATCTTTAATCTCTCGATATGGGCGAGGTTTGTTGTAGATATTTTCGAGCTTTTGCAATGCAGCTAAAGCATCGTTGTCTTTTTCTAATGCAGTTCGGTTTCTATCAAAATCAATGGTTAACGCTCTATGAAGCTTTTGCCATGTAGCAAACTGGGTTTCATAAAAGTCTTCGATATCTTGATAGTCTTCTTCAAAATCAAGTAAGTCGTTTTCGGTTGCAAGGAATTGCTCAATAAATTGGAAGCTGGATTGTGTTTCAATTAACCCGGCTAATAGCACTCGGCAACTTTCAATTTCACTCACTCCCGGATAATGACCGGTAGAGGCTTTGTTGGCGAACGCATCTAGCTTGCCTTTGATAGTCGCAAAGTTAGATTTCGCATCGTTAAACAACTCTTTCTCACTTTCTGGCGCATTCTTTTGGAATACGTCTTTAAACAATTTCGCAGCACGCTTTAGATTTGCTTCTGATTGTTGCTTAATACGACGAACTCGAAGCTCTGCGCGTTTGCGCACTTGCATTAAGTTATCGTAAGCACTTTTTAGCGATACGTCTTGCTGACGGCTTTGGAAGCAGATTTTGTTTGCTAATGCTAAACGAGAAATGATCAACACAATTTCTTCATCGTTCCAACCAAAAGGTCGTTTCGAGAAACGCTTTACAATGTCTTCGGCTGTGATTGGGCGACCAGCATCATCACCAAGCGAAATAAATTTCTCAACTTCGAGAACGGCAAGTGGATTGGCTTCTTGACCTTGCAAATCTAAACCAATTTGACCGATGTCATCAGCAACTAAGGTGTTTTGAATTTCTCTGCGAATATCGCCCGGAAACGGTTTAACCAGTTTTAATTTACTGAAGGTGTTTTCGATAACGTACTTGTATAGCTCTTGTAAGATGGAACTGATTGCTCCACCTTTAGGGTTTTGTTGTGAACCTAAAGCATAAAATTCTGCATCTTTTAATAGATCTTCAATGGCTAGTTTAACCCGGCGGTTGCGGTCTTGGTTTTCAGAACCTTTTTGATGTAACAACTGCTGTTGCTCTGGCCTATTACCTGTGTTTCTGCGTAAAAATTTATCAGTTTTTATGAATGTACGAATTTCATCGAAAACTTTGTTGTTATCAGCAAGCTTAATAATAATGGCGCCCGCTCCACCAGAAGATAAGCCATCCTGTGATTGGTTAGCACAAACCGTAGGATCATATTCGCCGTAATTTGGATCGATAGGTGAAATGATTTTAACTACTAAGTCATTTTCCTGTGAGCCATCACGCGGCATGCCGTTACAGAAGCGGCTAATTGGAAAATCTTGTTTGTTTTCAGGATAACGATAGATATTATCTCTGCGCAGTACATCGTCAAAGATTAAATCACTGAGCTTTTTAGTTTCATCCGATAATTCAATTTCTGTTTCGCGGATCTCGTTTTCGATTTCTTTTTCTTCGTTGGTTAAGAAAATGTACTCATCACCTTGACGTGCAATAAGCAAGTTCGCTTCAAGTGCATTGAGTGCTTGCTCGATATCGCGTCTTAACGTTAAACGGTCTTCGTCTACCTTGCTAACACACAAGGTTACTAAGTTATCCATAGTCGATTTGATTACGTCAACGTAACGGATCAAGAATAGTGTTTTGAGAATGTTTAGCGCAAAGTCTGAAATTGAGTCTTTCTCTGCGGCTTGATCTATGTCTTTTTTAACGGACGTATCCAAGAAGCTTTCGATTGCTGGGTAAAAGTAATACAGAGGAATTAAAACGCCCACTTCTTGATCGCGAACTTGTTTAGCCGCACTTTGGAAGGCATCTAACAATGACCGTTCACCACGACTCAAGTGAAGCCCGGTTGCCCCCGCTTTTCGGATGGCCTCAAATATCTTTTGCACTAGGTTGTAGTGGTAAGGCACAAAAGGGTAGCTATGAATAAAACTGGTGGCGTCTTTGTAATTGGCCAGTTCTGCGGTGGTTGTGCTATCAAATGCTAGTTGATTACGGAGAATATCGCCCTTTTGGTCATACAAGGTTTGTAAAACCGGACGCGCTTGCTCTTGTTTAGATAACAGACGTTTTTCGATAACTTCACTGGTATTTGAACTTGATAACGATAGACGTTCAAAACGGCCTTGGATCTTAGAAAAGTCATGCCCTTTTGAACCTGCCATGTGGCCAATAACAGAGTCGATGTCTTCTTGCGAGGTAACTACTACCCACGCTCGACCTTCACATATAGTGCCGAGGTTTTCTGTTATGGTTTGCAGTTTCAACATCATCTGCGTGTTGTTACCGATAAACTGGCCGACTTCATCGACAAAAAATAAGACTCGACGATTTAAATCTGCATCTAAATACTCTTTAACCCATTTACAGAAATTGGCGATATCGAGGGTAAAGTTATTTTCTAACTGCTCAACCCATTGGCGAGCCGACTCAGTTGATTGATTAGTTACTTTACCTAATGCTTCTGCCATGTCGTCACGATAAAAATCATACGCGTCACGTTCTTCTAGCCAATTGGATGAAGTTAAGCTATTAAATTCATCTTTAAATTGCTGGAATACGCCACGTTGATCTAATTCACGCTCTAAATGGGCAATGTGTGGGTGATCACCGCTAAAGCCCATTTGCTCATTAAAGACTTTAAGAAACACTTTTAATATGGCATCAACACCTTCATCGGTGTTCGCTCGGCTGTCGATGTTGAATAAGATCACCGTATTTTCTTTGGTTATGGCTGTGTCAATTTCACCAAGCAAGAATCCATCAAGGTTTTTATCTTTAAAGAACTCAATTGCTGATCTGTCAATCTCGCCATTCGTTGCTGTAATATTCTGCAAAAGATAAGAAAGGATTTTAATAAAGTGCGATTTACCCGAACCAAAGAAACCACTTACCCAAACGCCGATTTTACCTGATTCGGCTTTTTTCTTAGGGTCACGTACCGACGGCATATAAGCATCAAAAAACTCTTCAAAATGAGTCGCGAGTTCTTTGGTGATGACGTATTCATCAAGTTCAGTAAAGACAGTGTTGCTCTCTAATTGGTCAGCTTTAACTACGCCATTGATTGGACGATTTATGTCTTTTATAAATAAGTCTTTAATTTGCATTTTTTTTATCCTTCTTAACTAACACGTCCGTTTATGGAACTAGTTTAAATGCTCGGTAATAATTGTTTGATTCGATACGGCCAAATGGTTTTAGTGCAGTACCGTCGTATTCGCCGGGGTAAAATAAAACAGTTGGCACATTGCCTACTTTTGCATGTAAGGCATTTAACAGACCGTGGCCTCTTATTATTGGCCATGCACTGCCTAAACCGTGTAATAATATAAATTCTGTATGAGCTTGATTATCTGCACCGAGATCGATTTTAGAGGCAATGAATTCGGCAACTCGGTTTTGTTCAAGTGGGCCTTTTAGTGCATTAAACAGTGCATCGTCACCACGCTCTTTTTGAACTTTGAATGCCCGCTCGGTAAGATTACGAGAATCCAATAATTCTAGAATCGCCTCAAATAAATTAATGCTCGCAAAATTGCGTCCGCGCTTCGTTAACTTGTCTGTGATAAAAGCCAAATGCTCTCTTACCGTTAACTCAGACTCAGCTGGATAATCAAACACATAAAAACCAATTTCATTTCCTAAACCTTGGTTCTTAAGAAAGTCTTCACTTTCGATCTTAGGTAGAATTTGATCGAGTCTATCGTTCAAGTTCTTATGTTGTTTCGTTGTACTAAAGGTCGTCATAGTTACGTAGCCTTCCTTAGATTAATTCCATAGCTGCAATAATATCCTCTCTGTCTATCGACAGAAGCAATTGCCTAACTTCAGGCAGCAGATAGACATTCTGTAATTTTTTGCTGCGAGTTGATTCTATGTATCCACCATCAGCAATTGCTTTAAAGGCAACTTGTGAAATTTTGTAAGTGGACGCATCAGACATATTAGCTAGTTCAGGAAATAGACGGCAACGGTCTTCCCAATACGATTCCCAATCACCAACGTCTAGGCTTTCTCTAAACATACGTTTTGCGTCGAGCACGACATTTCGCATAAAGTCAGCTAACAAAGTACTATTTATCAACGTTGCTGCGAACATCAATTGTGTAGACACCTCGGTACTGCCAAATGCTATCTGCTCAAGATATTCATCTGGCATATTTTCGATACGTTTTTTAATGGTTGCAGCATTACGTTTAGCTGACGCATCGGAACGCTTTTGTAATATATTTCGGTTAACGATTGCATCTAACCATTCTTCTTGAGATGGTTTTTTAAGTAATAATTCAGCAACGATTTGGCTTTCTTTGATCATTAAACTGCCACCAATTAAATCACCAAGGTAGTCCTTGTGTGTTTTGATCGCTTGTTTGTTTAACGGGTTATTAGTTGAAGTCATTTATAATTCTTCCAATTCTGGTACGTAGCCGGGGGCAATTGTAAGATTTTCTGCTCCAAACAAGGCTTTTCGGTTCTTTAACCATAATTGATACTCTGCACCTACTAGCTCAGCATCAGCTGTACAATCGACGTTCCAGCGCCTTAATAAATATCCCGCCATTGCCGCTCTAATATTTAATTCAAGTACTCCATCTACCATGCCGTAATCTAAAGCTATGGCGGTAGGCTGTTGAACGTTGTGTGGATGAGGCACTAATTGTAGTGGCATAATGCGCATCCACTGGTGATCTTCGAATTTTTCTTCTTCCGCGCTTGGTGTATCCGCTTTAATGGTTACTTTAGTTATACGAGTCAGAACAAAATCACGAAATGACTTGGAACTTCTGTCATACCCTCTTACATGCCAACGAAGGCCATTATCCACTATGGTATGAGGTACGATTTCACGTGCTTTGGAGCCTGAACTCAATGAAGTGTAAATAATTGAAATCGGCTTTTGTTTTAAAATGGCTTGTACTATTTTCGCGACAATAAAGATATCTGGGACATTAAGCTGATAAGGTGCATCAACAGGAAATGGTATTTCTAGCACACCGTCGAAACCATCGCTGATTTTGTTAGACAGCTTCGCCATGGTTTGACGAGCATCATAACTAAAAAGTGGTTTAAAGGTTTTAGCTTGAAAATAAGTGCGTTCTTTTTGATCAAAATCGATGTTATTTGGTGCTAGCTCTTTATAAACCGCAAGATCGCGAGTCGCATTGGCCATTCCCATTTCGAACTTGGCGGTCAATTCTTTACGACTCACGCTTCCTTTGAACATAAGTGAGAAGTCTATAAAAGACAGCCTTTGCTTTTGAGCAAAGCTCAGGTTGTCTATGTTTTCGTTCTCTTTGGTTTCTCTTATGAAGCTCATATACGCACTTTTATTTGTATGACACTGGTATAATCAATTTGATTACCACAATGTACTACAAATTAAGAATGCGTCAACTTTTAAGTTTGATCTACATAAATTTTTTCACCGTTTACAATTCTTAGTATTCGTAGCTTTAAGATGTCAGTAAACTCATCAGCATCTTTACTGGTGATTCCTCAGTCAAAGTCGAAATCTACGAAGTCAACTTTCTGTCCATATTTTGATATGCCACATCAGTTAATCCTTGAATTAAATTTCAAATCAAAATACTTTTTGATTAGTTCACTATTTCTGCTGCATAAAGAATAGTATTCAGTTTGCCTTGAGCCTTTACCGCTTCTGTGCTCAAGCTGTTTCAAACCAAATAAAACTTTTAAAATTCCCTGAGATAACTTTCCCCTACTTTTATATTCACTCGTGATAATAGTGGAGCAACCAAGTGCTATAAGTTCATCTCTAACTTTGTAATTAGCAATTTTTTCTGACTTTATATACTGGGCTAGTTTATCGATATCATCAATTTTATAGTTTGCTGTTAAGCTAACTAAATCAATATTGAGGATTTGAAAAATGTCTGTGAATATTTTCTGAGTAACTACCAATTTAGGATTTTTTATTGAGCAAAAACCACCTTCTAAAACTAGTAAATGTTCTAGATGCTTACGGCTTTTAGCGCCCTTATCAAACTCGATTAATTGCTCAGCCGAGTTAACATTATCAAAAGAGTTTGTGTTGTAGAATCTCTGCAATTCATAAACATGAAGTTTGAACTGTTCTTCGTTCGTTAATATTTTAAATGAGTCCTTTAAGAAGTAATGCTCTGACTTGTCATAGACAGTATCGATAGCAATTTCTATTAACTTGTTTTTATTTTGTTTGAACAGTTTTTTTATGAGTGTGCCAATAGCTTCGCTACCATCTCTATTGTTTTCTAGGGTTATGTCGTATCCCATTTCTTTAAATAGTTGTAATGTTGTAAAAACATAGTTTTGTTTCATTCGTCGGTTATGAGCGATACGGTCTAATACCAACTGACAATTTTTGTCGTTAAACAAAGATGAAAGCTCGCTTAGGCACTGTTCTTCATAGGCTTTATACGCCAATTCATTGAAAATTTGTTTTTTGCCTGTAGTCGTAAATCGTGACCAGTTATCAAAAGAAATATCGATATCCTGCGATTTTCTAAAACGTCCTGAACTTTGAACAAGTTGACTAGGAAGTAAAGTATGACAAGCAAAAATGTTGACGGAATTCACCCTATCCGTAACGACGCTAACGCCACTTGTAACAACCGGTGAGAAGATATGGCACTGCTCTTCTTCTACACGAGATGTTAAATTAGAGAAATACTCTGGTTTGTCTTTTTGAATAAAAACACTGTCCACGACTATTGGCGTAATATCTGTTTGTTCCTCAATAACCTTGGCTATTGTTTTGAATTTCCCATTCACCTTGTGACTTCCATCACAGAAAACAATCGCTCTGTCACCAGCATTTAAACTGCTTATCAATTTATCTAATTGTTTTTGATAAGAAAATACCTTCAGTTTCTTGGCTTGATAATTAACTTGATCAGTGTTCTTTACGAGTGTGATTGATCGACCTGTTTTTACGATTTGCTGAGCACTAAAATTTGAAAACATGGCATCGGCTACAACCACAGTCTCCGTTTGTAAAAGATTCTGCCATTGTTCCATAGCTTCAGAGCAACGATGTAAAGTTTTCGGGTACATTAACTCTGTAGAACAAATAGCCGATTCACACTCCTCAAATTCTTCAATTAAGCACACTTTTGAGTCTTTGCCGTATTCCTGATATTTCCAGTTGGCAGTCGCTGAAATTACGCAAGCGGCTACAGCCTTTAGATCTGAAACGTCTAATTCTTTTTGATGCTGATAATTTCGTTTGTCATTGATGAGTTGGGTGCTTAACGCAATAGTCGGAGTAATGACAATAGGTTTTAGATCAGTTGAAGAAAACTCATTAAAGAGTGGAATGATCACATCTTGACTTTTACCTGCTCCCATATGCTCGTTAAGAACATAAAATCCGGGATTTTGTTTGATATATTCGACTAGCTCATTTTTGTAGCTGAGACATATTTCTTTTACTTGATCTGACAAACGCGGTGAAACTAAGTCTTTGACTTCTCGTTTCTTCTGTTCGAAGAAATCCATAACCATTCTTTTTGCTACATCAGTCGCCTTCTCACCACCTATGTTTAGTGCCTGCGGGGTAGCAGCTAAAATAAGTTTTTCAACCTGTTCTTCAGACAGCTGTAATGGAACTTTTTTAATTAATTTATTCAGCAGTTCGTTTAATGATTGAGTAAATAACTTGGGTTCTTTAGATACGGACAGTAATTCTCTTAATACTTGCTCTTTAGTCGAGTCAGTAATCTCATGATCGCGAAAATCATATTCATACCCATAAACTGAAAGTGTTAAACCATATTGAATTGCTAACTCTGCGCCAAATACAACATCAGTTTCACCCACTACCAACACATAATCTATCTCAATTAATGTCTGGCGCTTTAATTGCTCAGCCAAAAACATAGATAAGTCTTCACGATAAAAATGTTCTGCTTCGACACCATTTGGTAATACAACACCTGATTTTGCTATACATAAATATTTAACTTGCTTCAAAATACATCTCCAAAAATTTGTTATTAATGAAGCTGGAAGTAACTCGTTCCGCGTCAGAGTTTTTTGTTCTGTATTAATAACTAAATTAAAACTCTGACGTGATTTAAATGAATTTCCCAACTTCAAGTTGCTGTATTTTGAACTATCGCAACAGGGCACCCATCGTTGGAAAATGAGATCAGTTTTTGGAATTAGGATTTACCTAAAATAGATAGACCTATAAAGTGCGCTAGCACTGGGGTTTGAATAAAATAATTTCATCCCCGCACGATGTGCGAATTTGATAATTTTCTTTATTCGTTGCTTTCTTGTTGGTTTATTGTTGGTTTTGCGTACTTGGTAGCTTTGTGTTGAAAGGTTATTCGAGCGTCAGAGTTTTAATTAGTATATTAATACAGACTTTAAAACTCCGACGTGAATGGATTGGCTTATTTAGGCAATTGGTTCCGTAATTTTTAGCATGTTTTCATGCAATTGCTTGGCGTCGTCTTGTGCTCTGTGTCGTTTATTTTCAAAACTCTGTAACTCAGAAAATGATTTTACTAAATGGCATCCAGTACGCTTTTTAAAATCTATTAACTCAAGATGCCCAATAAGTTTAAAACTAGGGATAACATTGGCTTTAGAAAACAACTGTGTTAACCACGTTCCATCGAATTCAACTACATCACAAACAACAACACTGTTACCTAGAGTTTCATTTAACCTGATAGCCGCAGAGACGACATCAATCCCCTTTCGCAACAACATCTTTTTTGAAATACCATGAACGTGAGTTTCAGCGTATGTGCACCAAAAACCATTCTCTAACCAATCTGGCTCGGGCTTAATGAGAATTGAGCCACTAGAGTCCTTACTGTACCAACCAACCTCAATTGGGTATCCGTTTTTACTAATGCCAGATGATTCAATATCAATAGTGATCAGTTTTCCAGTCACATCAAAATTCGACAAGTTTAAGTTGCCATAAAATCTAGGATCAAAAATTTTCATAACAGCCCCCTTTAATGAATAAAACCAATATGATTAGACTGGTTATTAAAAACGGATACAAAGTCATGAATGCCCAAGCTAATAAGCTCAGGATTGTTTACATCATAGCGCTGAATGGCTTTTCTAATTGCGGACTCAATAATTTGTTTTGCTTGTCTCGGCACAACGTCTAAATAATGATTCTCGCATTGTAGAGGAATTTTATTGGCCAATATTTCTTGAAGGCCACGTTCTTGAATATGTTTTTGGTATATATTCTGGCCAATGATTTTCATTTGCTCTGGCGAAGGTTTCTCTACTGTAAAAGAAACGATTCTGGATTTTAAAGCAGGTGTTAAGTTCTCGATATTGTTTGTTGTTGTAAAGATAATAAAGCCTGAAAAATCAACTTCGACATCTAAAAAGTTCTCTAGTAAGCTCTTTCGTTGTTCCGTTTCAAAAAAACCGAGCAAAGTTGGCACTAGATTGCGCTCGCCGGAATTTTTAACTTGGCAGAGTTCATCAATCAAAAAACATTGATTATAAGTTTCACCGTCAAGCAACATTGCCTTAGCGAAAGCTCCAATAGAAGCGTTATTCCAAGTACGATGCGCACCAATTAACTCAAATTTATCCCCCATTGATGTGACCGGCAGAGAGGTAGATTCAAGTTCAAATAATTTAGCAAACTCCAAGACAAATTGTGATTTTCCACACCCCGGCTCGCCATCAAGATTGATTACGGGCAAATTGATCGGTTTTGATGTTAGAAACGCTTCTGTCATGACCCCTCTTAAATATTCAACAATATGAGCGCAATTTGGAAAACTAGTCGCTAGGTCGTTTAATCGAACTATAAAGTCAGACGGAACTTTAACTATGCGTTTTTTATTGCCTTTAGCTTGGATCTGATTAAAAATTTTTTCGTCATGCTCTTTTAATCCCAACATAATATTTGTCATTAGATCATCGTGATTATAGACTTCGATTGTCTCTGGCTCAGAGCATTCTTCATCGGGGTATAGTACTTGTTCTTGTGTTACGGGAACTCGCTCCAAAGATTCATCTGAAATGCCATGAAATTTCATGATTTCATTTTCTAATGCCGAAAAGTTTACGTCATCAATAAACGCTTTTATACGCTCACACTCACCAATAATCTTATCTTGGAAATCCAGTGCTTCAATCTCAGTGACTTCAATGGTGTTATCGAATTTCTGGTAATTTATCTGACGATCTTTTGCATTTAAGAAGTCGTTAAAATTGTTCATCGATACATCATTGCGACAAAAACAAGTCGCACAATAAATTAGTTTCTCGGTTACGTCGTCAATTAATTCTTCCCAAACTTGTGAGCTATAGTCATTCAACCTATGGAAGTTAAATGGTATTTTGGATTCCTCTAAGTCTATCGGTACCGATTCTTGTTTAAGCTTGTATGCTTTAGCACCGACACAAATCGCCTTAACTATTTTATTTAAATACTTGAAACCCACTTCATGAAAACTTGGCTTAGTTTTATATAAATCAAACACTCGATTGGCGGTTTCGTTTTCAAAAATGGACAAAAACCTAAATTGCTCGAATGGCTCTAACACCTTTAATGCAGCAACAACCCATTCATCCCTTACTGATGAAATTCCAAGTCTCCTAACTTCTTCAGGCATCATGTATAAAAATTCAAGGACTTTTTCTTGGTAGGTTTTCAAAGTAAAAGTGTAAGGATCTGAACCATATAAATCTGGCTTTAACAAATATTGTTTCAACTCAAATGCTATCAATGTTAAGGTTGAATGCGTGTCTTTATTTATCCCCATTTGCTTTTGCGATAACTGCTTAATCGTCTTAATTCGGCTAGCTGGTAAACATTCTAACAACAAATCAGTGTTGTCTTGAAAGCCGATAAGGTCTGCTAATGCCGAATCAGGAATTGAGGGTAAGACATTTTTTAAATTTTCGTACCCATATTCCGCTAGATCTCGTATGTCAGAGAATGATCTACAATTTAAACCTACCGCTAGCTTTTGTCCTCGCGATAATAAAATGTTTTTGGACTTTCGAAGTGCTTTCTTTAATTTACTGACTTCTAACTTACAACTTGAAGGTGTCGCAGTTGTTAAATTTCGTTTGTATTTATCTTTTAACGAATAGACATCATTAACATCGCATAACAGTAGATATCGGATAACAGTCTTATTGCTAACGTAAGCCAGACAGGTGTCGAGATCTAAATTTGGGAAATTTGAGAGTGCATGCCTAATTACAACAGGGTGATAGTTTCTAATAAAGTCTAATGACGTTATTTCTTTATCTAATTTAATCGTGATCTTGTTTGATGAAGTATTTTGCATAAATAATCCTCTGTATTAATAGGATTATTTAACCACTTCACCATTACGCACCCACCGTTGGAAACTGTATAATACATCCGATTATCATATTTTGACACTAAGCAACTAGATCGATAGTTTTGGCATGCTCAATAGCATCTAACAATCGATGGGAATGCTTATCAATATATACGCCGTCATTATAGATACATAATCTGGCGGGTGAACCATCATGCAACTGAACAATAACATCAGTAAAAAGGTAATCCATTCCAACAGAATTGAATTTGCAAATTACTTTTTGAATTCGCGGATCATCAACAGAGTAAACTTCTGGTATGCTTTGTAAATAAGGTTTAGTTAACAGGCGGCCATTGATAAAAAGCTGTGGTTTTAACACAACTTCATTATTAACATGACTTGCCGAGGCGTCTAGTAAGACGTAACTAGCTACACTTAATTGTTCAACCGTTTCGATGGTTTCAAGTGGTTTATTATTACTTTGCTCTGCTAATTTTATTAAAGCATGATCTAAATAGTTACTGTTAAACTTTACACCTTTGCTCTTTTTACAACTTTGTTGTTGAACTTGATAACTAAGCTCTTGGTTTAAAGCTGAAGTCAGCAGCCCTTTGAGCAGAGTTTCTATCAAACTTTTAACTCTTTGTTCCGAAGCAAATCCTTTGTAAACATTTGCGTGAAGCGCATTTAGGAATTGATTTGCCTTACTACCAATTCCACTAATCATAAAGTATTCTTTTTCAGCTTCTTCAAACTTACCGTTATCTAAGTTGTACTTTTGCCACTCAGCATCAGAAAAGTGCCAGCCTTGTTCAAGTAAATAATGGCTAGCTAGTATCAATTTAAACAAAGTACCGTGGTTAGCGTTATGCTGCTCAGCTTTCTGAGTAATAATGCTTTCTATTTCATCTGCTGTGCTTTCGTTTTGCTGCTGTTCATTACTCCCAAATAGAAATGGGTCTATGATTTCATCAGCCTCCGCAACCCCAGTAAAATCAATCTCTAAGATAAATAGTAACAGTAAAGTTAAAGCATATATATCAGAGGACTTTTGAAGCGGTTTTCCAATCAATACATCCGGGTTTAACCATTCCAGTGAGCCTGAGCTTGCTTTAGACAAATGTTCATAACTCGCTGAACCAAAATCGATCAACTTAGCGACGCCTTCATTGGTGACGATAATGTTTTCAGGCTTTAAATCCCCGTGGATAAGATTGTTTGCATGAGCCGCTGCTACACCATTACAAATTTGTTGAAATAACGTAATTTTTTGATCATTGCTCAGAGTGTTGTTGGCCAAATACTTGTTCAGAGTCATTGCATCAAAATGGTATTCAGTGACTAAACCATAAACATCAGCATTTATATGCCTTGAAAAAATGGACTTTTCAACACTAATAAAATCATAGACCTGAATAATATTTTCATGTTTAAGAGTAGCAAGTATTCTGGCTTCTCGTTTAAACACTTCTGGGTGAGTGAACTCTGAAGTGGCATTAAGCTTAATCGCAACTTCACGGTATAGATTATTATCCGCGGCTTTCACTACATAACCATTACCACCTGAGCCTAGTTTATTGATAACTTTGTAACGGCCATTTAAACGTTCATCCATATTAATTAACGCAAGTGAATTATTTCGACTGGTTACGACTTTATGTTTTTCTAAAGGGTCAATGCTATTGCAAAAGACAGTATTAAATCGTTTATACACTTTGGGACTAGTGCCACCAACTTGTGACACTATTCGATTCCAGCGAGCGCGTTGCATTTTAAAGCCGTCCTCACTTTTATCCGTTTTAGCAAAAGTTTGAAGTGCATCAATAATTGTCTCTGTCACAAAGATATTTTTATCTTGTCCTTGAAAAACTGAATTCCACCAATATTCGAAATAACTATCATCATGCGTAAAGGCTTGTTCTAAAGATAATTTGTCAACGTTACTTAAATTTAACTGGCTAGCTAGTTGCTGAGTAATAGCCTCTAGGTTTTGATTGTCGAAAATATCATCACCACCATGGCTTTCAACCCAGTTAACAAAATCTTCATTTATTTTGCCAGACAAGCTGTCTTGAATTCTTTTCGAGCGAATATTGTCTTCTGATAAGTTCTTGAATTGCGCCTTATTACTTTTTAGTTCACTGAGCTTAAATATCAGCTGGTTCTTTTGCACAAAATATCTAAACCGTGCTTCTAACCAATCCTCTAGTGCAAAGCCTTTGTAAGTATATTCATTACGCTCCAACAAATATAAAATCCAGACTTTAGCCACTTTAAATGTACCCGCTTTAAATGAGTTAAAGTTATGCTCAATTTTGTTAAAAATGTAGTCAAAACCGGATTTTACTTGAGTATACTCCAATAGATTTATCAGTGATGATAAATACAATGCACGACGTGCAATCAGGTCAACATTTACAATAGTATTTGGGTTGAGTGTGAGTACACTGTATAGCTGAACGTTGATTAGCTGAGTAAACTCAGCTTCGAATTGTGTTTTATTAGCAGTGAAGCTCTGGCTATTCACTATTTGAGCTGGCAAACAAGTGAGGCACGCATTAAGGGTTTCAGTATATGGCTTATTTTGCGAATTGCCATCGTTAAGTAATTGGTTAATTTTATCTTTGAGGTTAATAACGCTAGTTAAATTCAGTAAGTCTGCGTAAGACACCTGTTTCAAAATTTGGCACTCGCTACTACTTAGCCAACCTTCAATTTTATTTCTTTGCTGTGACGTTAAATCTCTGTGATGATAAAACAATAGTGCTTTAGGTAATAATACTACTTTGGAAAAGTTTAAAGTATCAAGAAAGCTAAATATTAACTGCCGTATTTGAGTCTCAAATACCAGTTCATCTGTTGTTAAGTCTCGTACTTTGTTACTGGTTTTAGCACTTGAGTAAGATGCAATACTTGATAGCTTCATACACTCATGAACAAAGGTTAAATCTGTTGTGTTGGTTACATTGACAGCCGTAAGTTTATGATCTCCTTTGGCATTATTAACAATGATAGAAATAATTAGCTCAGCAGTGGTTTTGTCTTGCTTTAGGTTTTTATTAAGTTCGTTGATAAATTTATTGAATTGAAATCGCTTATCAAGCTTTTCACGCATAAGGTGATCGATAAACTTAATAACCTGCTCAGCTAACTCTTTTGAATATGATGTTTGATTTGCTTCAAGAGATTGAAGTAACAGCGCAGTAAATAACTCAACACCTTTTGATCGATCCCTTTTGTAGTCTCTGCTATCTGTTTTGTGACTTAATTCAGCCTGAGTAATGGATATCCAAACGTCTTTTAAAATTTGCGCTTGAACAATGGAAATTGATTCGCCGCTTTCATGTAAATACCCCTTCTGCCAGTTCTCATATTCATACGCGATTCTAGCTAATTCATTCATAAAAGCGACTCCATAATTTAAGTTATCAACTTATCATATTTTTCCATTTTTGTCTTTATAAACAATGAGTAAATATAAATTTAATTTTCCAACGACGGGTGTATCAGCTACCTAAGGTAAGCTACTAATTAGAAACTTAAAGAGGAAATTTATAAATGACTAAACAACAAGTAACAGTTCTAATTGGCCCGGCATGCACAGGTAAATCGACCTTTGTTCAACGGAGTAAGTTTGATTATGTCGTATCTTCGGATGACATCGTAGAAAAAATAATTCACGACAATAATTTAACTTACAAAGAGTTCTTTGAACTCGAGTTCAACCACCCTATCCGCCGCGAGCAAAGATCTTTGTTTTTTAAGTCGGTTCAAGAGTCAAAAAAATACAAAAACATTGTGTGGGATCTTACCAATCTTACTAAAGCAAATCGGCAAAAGATTTTTAAACATTACCCTAACGCAGAATTTCATGCGATTGAGTTTATATTTAAAAACAAGGAATACTTCATTTTAAAAACGTGTCACGAGCGTAATCAAGAAACTGGAAAGTTCATTCGTGAAAATGATCTTAAAGCCATGTTTGATAAATATGAACCAGTATCAAGACTTGAAGGTTTTGACACAATTTCACGAGAAGAAGCGTTACCTGCTTCCGTTTTGATTTTAGACGATGAAGATTTTGATATTCATGCCCCACACCTCAATGCAGCAGAACATGTGAAGTCGTTAAAGGAATTTCTTGATTCTTATTTTCCCTACATCAGTGACTTGGATGGTTATGACGACGTGTTTAAAGAAAATGAGTATTCAATTCTTTGTGCCGTTCACGATTTGTCCGCATTAACTATGAAACACCACAACCTCTATGTTGTATTGATGTAATAAGGTTTGACTAGGAGTCAGGATGAAATACAACAGAGAAATTAATCAGCTAGAAAACGCAGGGGCTGCCGCTGGAAACATAATCGGTGCAGTGGCAATTAATGGCTTCATGGGTCTATCAATCGCTGGAAAGTTATTTGTTGCTGCTGTCATGCTATTAACAGGTTTAGGTGCTGATCCAGTTCTTTTAGTTGGATCAGGCCTTACACTTTTCTTTGCTCTAGCCCTAGTACCTAATTTATTAGGTTTAGCGATTATTATCTCTGGTGTTTATTGGGCTGCTTCGCACTGGGATTGGCCAAGCTGGTTGGCACTTGCGCTATACTTTTTACTTATATTGACTGCCTCATCTATGCATTTGTTGGGAGAAATAGACGACAATGGTGATTTGCAAAAATCACCGGATATTATAGCCACTACTCAATTCTTGAGTAGCATTTCTCTATTGGCCTTGGGAACGGCATATTATTGGGAGTTTAATGTCTTCAACCTTGAGGTGCATGGCTACCATTTTGCTCTTTGGTTTGTGACAGCTGTGTTTGCCCAAATAACCTCTGAGGCAACATTATCTGATAGAAAGCTTGCAAATGTATTTAATTACCTATTTTCATTACTTGCAACCTATTGGTTTACAGCAATATTTACACTAGATCCTCTTCTTATTAATAGCACAGCAAAACTAATTAAAGGAATTATACTATGAAGTTGGCATTATTTTCAGACATTCATAATGAATTTGAGGTTTGGACCCCACCTAAAATTGACGCAGACGTGGTCATTTTAGCGGGTGATATACACTCAAAACACCATGGCATACAGTGGGCTAAAGATTTCTTTGAGTTGCCGGTAGTCTACATTCCGGGGAATCATGAATATTATGGTTCAAATATCCAATCGATTAATAGAAAACTAAAAGAACAATCTAAAAACTCAAATGTTCATGTATTAATCAACGATAGTGTCGAAATAGGTGGCGTTACATTTATAGGCTCTACCCTATGGACCGATTTCAAACTCTTTGGTGAGTCGAATAAACAAGAATGCATATTTGATGCGAGTGCTAAAATGAACGACTTTCAGCACATTACAATAAACGATAACGGTAAATACAGAAAACTTAAGGTATCCGATACCATCGCGTTTTTTGATAATTCATTAAATTTCATTGAAAACGAATTAAAAAATAGCAATACAAATAGAAATATTGTGGTGACGCATCACGCACCTTCACCTCAATCAACGCCAAAACAATACCAAAGCGATCTACTTTCGGCTGCATTCTCTTCCAACCTAGAAGAGTTTATTAAAAAGTACACAAATAAAATTGATGTATGGGCACATGGGCACACTCATCACAGTGTAAACTATCAAATTGCAGATACAACAATAATTTCAAATCAACGCGGTTACTCCAGTATCGAAAAATTTAATTTCGATTGTGGCTACATTGTTGAGATTTGATTTGGTAACTAATTGGATAAAAATTAGATAGATTGTGAATACAGAAATTCAGTACGTATCTTCTTCATTAAATAACCGGCTGAAAGTGCAATAAACGTACTCACTTTTTTAGACATGTCGTTAACCTCGATTTTTAAATCCAATACAGATCAACTGAAAACTGGGACTAATTTTGTCCCAGTTTGAATTTATTCATTTTATAAACGGCGTTATTGTATGAGGGAATGAAATTAATCTTCCAATATTTAAGCTGCCTTTTTGGCCCTATAGGTTACTTTTCCTAAGCCGGAAGGGGGAGTGTCAATTATTTCAAGAGTAACTCCAGATTGGGAGAAGAACGTTGGCTTTTTTAGGGCGCTACATATTGCAGTTAAGTCTCCACCTAGTTCCTTTCTAATGTCACTGGAAGTAAACTCAATAGATGGTCCCTTTTTTAATCCTTCCTTAATGAGTTGCAACGCAAATGTTCTAACTAAATCTGCTGTTACTTTTGAATCTTTAGATCTTGAGCGAGTACTATAGTTCTCTACTTTGTCTTTACTATCATCTTTGGGTTTTAATTCAGGAAAATCATAGCCGATCATAAACAGAGCTGCTTCAACTTCTCTAATATTGTTGAATTTATTACGGCTTGCGCCTTTAGATTTATTAAAGGCTTCTGTGATAATCCAATTCGCCCAAACGTTAGATATTGCATGAGCTTTATGGTTACTTCCCCATTCTTTAAATTTTAATTCAGTGCCAGCTATTTCAGGTAGTCGATTAGAGTTGCCCTGCCCTTTGGCTAGTTTTATTTGTAGATATTCTGGAATTTCAAAGCGTTGTGTCTTTTGACAAAAAAGTATTATCAAATAAGCTAGGGCTGCTGCCACTCTAGAGTCATAAATAATGAAAGTATCAGGTTTAATAAAAGCGTAAATTTTTGTAAAGCCAGCATTAGAACGATATTTATTACCAAAATTATTTACGTCGATATTACTATTAGTAAGTAGCTCTAAAGCTTCAGTAATATTTTTCTGTACGTCATTTACATTGTCTAACCATTCCTTATTAGATGTGTATAACTTTAATTTATCTGTGTTGCCTGCTCCCCAATAAAGAGTTTCAGTACATGCTTGATAGAATGATTCTTTGGTGTTCGACGTTTTAAATTTTTTAACTAACAAGTCAACATCTGATTTATTAGTTTGATAATCAGAGCCGTTCCAATGGTACTTATCAAAGCCACAATATAAGGATTCAAATTCTATTTCTTTTCTGAGTTTTCGGTCGAAATATTTGTGATTTAGCGACATATCACCACTGATCATACTTGCTAAAAAATTAATAAATTCTGCTACTTCAGGATTGCTTAAATAGTCATTTTTATTCATTATTACTTCCTGCCAACTAATGTAGGATAACTAATCCACTTATTTGTATAGTATACATTTAATAGGACAACTAACGTCCTATTAAATCAAACTATTAATTAATCATTTCTCGCCAAGCCTCTTGGATCATCACCATTGCCAATGTGTCTAGCTCACAATACATCAATAGTCCGCGTTCAAGTTCTTTTCTTTCATAATCAGACATCTCAGTGAACTGGAGCCGAGCGTATGCAGTTAATGCTAGGCCACCATTATTTAGTTCATCGGATTCTGATAGCAGCTCTATGTCATGCTCAGATGCTTCTGTGAACATTTTTGGCAATGACTTATACGGATCTTTTACTTTTCCATTGTCATCGAATTCAATCCAAGCTTTGTTCTTAAAATTTAGGCTTGGTAATTCCTTGGTCCCATAAATAGGCTGTTCGTATTTTTCTTGTAAAAATTGAGAGCTATTTAAAATGGCTGGCAGTACAGCCTTAATAGAGTTTGAGCCACCTGTGGCAGGATCATAATAATACTTTTTCACCAGCTCCCATTGGTCAACCATATTTCTATCACCAAGCCAATTGTCTTTGCTGTTATTAGAAGACTTAGTGATTGACTTAATGAAATCGCAAAGCTCGTCTTTATCCACTTCAGCCGATAGTTTTAATTGCTGATAAACCATATTGAGGTAGGCATTCTCATGGTTGGAATATCTGAAAATAGTGCCGTTGTCTTTTTCTAATTGAGCTTTTAACTCTCTTACGAAATTGAAGTTCGGGAACTCTCCAACCTGTGAGCTAAGAAATTGCCCCGCATGATCCACTCGTCCATCTTCGTGCAAGATATGATGAGAAAACTGGAAGGCTATGCCTTCGTATGGCGACATCCCTTTATAAAATGGTATCGCCACGGCACAGGTTTCAAAGTCGATAAAATGAAGAGGGTAAGTCCAAGATGCCATTTCATTTCGCATGCTATCAACGTCGAAATAAACACTAGAATCCTTGTCTTGCACTTTTTCTATTTGAAGCCACTGCCTTTCTTTTAATGTAAGCGCTGGGTTTGATGATTCTTCATAATTGATATCCTCTGGCGAAAGGTCTTTTAGCTTTACTTTGCCATTTTCTATACAGCGATTTGAACCTCTAAAGTTAGAGATGCTTAATACTGTTGGTTCATTAAAATCTTCGTCACTCCAATGAAGTTGTTCTTTCCAACATTCCTTAAATCCATTTTTAAAACCATTCGCCTCATCTTCTTCCGAGCATTTGAACTCACAACTTTTACACTTTGAGCCGATAACTGGCATCACCTTTTCATCATTAGCGTACTGTTCAGCTAGCACTTCGATATTAGGGATGAAACCTTCTGCTGGCATACCAGTTTGTAATTCGGTTTCATAAGCAATTTGAACCGCTTTATCGGTATTTACCTTTTTGAGAATTTTAACCAATAAGTCCGAGGCAGATAACGAATTAGAAACAGACACACCGCGTCTATTCCTGTCATCACGAATTAATTTAAACTTCTGATTTAAACCATCTACCGGGCAAGGTGTATCTTTATCAACTACCATCAAATAGCTGCTGACAATCGCACTGGGTATCGCCTGTTTTAAAACATATTTTTGAAACGCCACGTCTAAAATGTATGGCTTCCACTTTGAATCTAACTTTCCAGATTTGTTTAAAAAGTCTTTATCTTTTTTAGCCGAATATGACTTGGCTTTAACTTCAATGAGCTGATATTCATTGCCTTGTTTAACTAAAATATCAACACGAACAAATAAGTTGCCAAAGCGAATAGCAGGCTCAAAAATGATGACGTTGTCCTGCTTTAATAGCTCGCTGGTTTGCTGAATCGACTCTTCATAATCTAAAGAAGTAATGTCATGACCTTCAGGGTAATAGCACTTAGCTAATTCACCCACCTGAAAACCGCCATCAGCTAATGAGGCAAGAAAAGGGTCATCAAGCTTGTTATCCAAGTATTCTTTTTTGCCCGTATAAAACAGTTTAGTTGGACACTCAGTAGCTAACTTAAATCGTGATTTGGTCAAATACCTTGGTTGGCTCATTTTTATACTTCCTTAAATCAAGTCTTTCCATAAGTGTACTTTTAGCTTAGGACACGCAACGTCCCAATTAACCATAAAAATTTGAATATTTACAGTGAAACTACAACTTCTTCATAAAGTTATATGTGGCATTCAGCCCCATGCATTTGAATACACTTCATGAATCCGTCGTGGTAAGTCATTTTTGATCTCGAATGCTTCACAGGCAGAAGTCAAAAAGAGAAAACTGTATTCGTTATCTGTTTGTTTATCTAATAGTGAAAGTTTGATTTGTTCTATATGAAAATCGTATTCAACTTTACTGTGAATTACGTGATCTCCAGCCCAAATTAAACATAACTCTAAATTAGTCATAGCGACCTCCCAAAACAAAAGATTAGCTGACTATTGGGACAAAAAGCGTCCTAACTTTTCCGTAGGCTTATTTAAACAGTTAAATTATAAATGAGTGAATCAATGAATCGCGAAACAGTTAATGAAGAACACTTTTTAATTAGCATTGAGCCAAGCACGGTTGCTTCAGCTTATCTGTTAATAGCCCAAACAGGAGTCTTATTCTCTGAAGATTTAAGTTACAGGTTAGCTATTTCAGATATTCAAATTGATAAGGCTAAAAGTCAAAAATCTTATCTATTCTTTAGAGCACAAGCAGAAATACATGACATTTCAGGAAACGACTCAAACTTCGTTGAATCAATAGCCGCTGTTGGTAGCTTGTCTCAAATTTATCACTATTTAGTTACTCAGTTTGAACTGTTTTTGATTCAGAAAGGGTTAAACATAGTAGTATTTCAGGAGGAAAAGGATGCATAAATGCCTCTATATATTACTTGCTCTAAACATTTCTGGCTGTGCAATTACCAACTCTAACTGTGGCTTACCTGCCGATGTATATAGCAAGGTTAAACAATACAACAGAGGCCCAATAAATGGCGCCATTGATGACAATCTCGACGGCAAAATAGACCAATATGAAGCTTTTGGGCATTAGGCTTTCGAACAGCTCTCAAGAGTTTTCCAATCAGGCGAACCAGATCAAGAATATATTTGGACGAACATAGATACATGCTACGTATTTAACGTGAATGTAGAAGATTACTTTGAAGATTCTAAACGAGGTATTTTATACCAAACATGCAGAAAATTTACTTATTCAGTGACTAACCCAACTGGCCAAAAACTAGGTTCGGGAGCAGGCCAAGCCTGCCGGAATTTTGCTACCCAAAAGTGGGAAATCTTATGATTTTAATTTAGGTGAACCTGTATGTTCAAGCTTCACAAAGACTTCACCTATAGACTTACCTGCAACTTCAGCCTCATAACCGTAATGTGCAGGTCCAATATCAATTTCTAGCTTAACACCAGATGGCTCCATATCCATTTCAACTTCGGCTTCAGATTTTCTGACTTACTAGTCTTAAGTAATTTTCAGTCGCCTCTTCACTAAACTCTATAATTAATAGATTCGCCATAATTCACCCTATCGTTATTTGAGTATTTTCTCAGCAAAAGAGAAAATGCTACTACCCTTTAGCTCCCCAAGCATCAAGCAGCCACCAACAAAAGCCTAATAAAGCAATGTGAGGAGTAAAGAAAAGCAAATAACTCCACCATACTTTCGAAGCTCTATTCGTTATAGCTGTGATGGCTTGTTGTTTTTTGTATTTAGGCGCAGTTTCGTCACTTAATCTTTCGATATAGTTAATATCGATACACTTGATTCGAAGCTCTCGATCCTGCCATTTATCATACCAGCGCTTTGCTCTCAGCAGTGTAATGGTTCCGATAAAAGCACTAACCCAAAATAGAATATCTCCTCTCATCACTACAATAGAAAACATAACGCCAAGTTTACCCGCACCAATTAGGAAAAAGCCGTTTTGAACACACTCATAAACAGGGTTAAAGCCCCCAATATAGACTTCTTTTGGTTGATACTGCATAAAAGCACTCCTAAATATTTAAATGTTGATCATTGTCAATCTGGGTGTGTCCACATCGTTTAATGTGAAATGATCTAATAAGGTCTTGATTGGAAGTTTTCATTAGTGCATCACCCTTTCTTCAGAGAGTAATGTTGATTGAAATTGTTTAAGTTCATCGACCAGTTTCGTCAGGTCAGACATGACTGCTGAGTCAGCTGCTTTTTGTATACTTGATTCTAAAGCTTCTTGAGCTGAGAGAATCAGGCATGAAATAACGTACTTTTCTCTATTAGTATTTAGTTGCCCTAATGAAAGTTGATTAATCACGTTTATAATTTCTGTGCTCGTTGAAAAGTCTTGATAAAGCGAGGGTTCACAAAACATTTTCATGACATTTAATAGTTGTTCAGACAGCATAAAAGTTACTCCTCGATTGACATTAGTGGCATTTTAAAAGAATATCGAGACAACACTTGTCCTATAGAGTTTACTCACTTGTATGAAGTCATCGAATTCAGAATTTAGAAACGCGATCGTGCGAAGCATTGGTGTCGGTGAAGATAAGGCAATTAAAATAAAAGATTTAATTGAAAACCGACTGTCTAGCTTTAGAAAAGAAAGCCAAGACTCTTTTGATTCTTTCAAGAAAAACGCATCTCGAATTATCACTTCTATATTAGATGATGAAGGAGAAGGACTCTGTAGAGTTAAAAAGGGAAATGCATATTGGTATTACTGGACCTCACAAAAAGACAAAGATGATGCTGTTGAACAGTTTGAAATGTCAGAAGAAAGAGCGTTTGCATTTGCGTTTATTAAAGAATATCTGCCGGAGCTAATTCCTCCTCATATTTTTTCAGCGTTACAAACTGAATTCAAAAGAGCTGAAGAAGTATTAGACCATTCAGAGCTTACAAAATATTTGTCTAAAATAGATTTCAATCCGATGGGTTATGACATGCATAGCGTATTAGATCACGAGTCAGCCACAATTGAAGAAAGAAAAGCTTGGCAGTTTGTATTTGATTGTACATTTGAAGAACAGTGCTTTTCTGCTAATTACCAATCAATTCACAAGAGTTTTGATGCAAAAGAATTAATCTTATCGCCTCAAAGAATTGTACTGTTAAACCAACACTTAAAAGTACTGGCTCATGAGCATAATACTAATACGACGAGATATTTTGAAATAGGCAAATTGCATGATTTAACTGCGTCAAAAGAGCAGTTTATTGAAGTCAAAAAAACAGAATATGAAACAAGAGAAAAGATCTCAGCTATTTGCCATACATGGGTTAAAAGTAATTTTGAAGCCACCTCTATAGCTGATAAAGCGACTTTTACTAAATTAAAGACTGATGACTGTTGGCTAATTGAAATGGAGTTAAGCTTTCCAATTCACTTTAATAGAAAAGAGCCAGATCCTTTCTTTATTGCAAATTATTTAAGTGGATTTTCAGATTCCATCGTTGTTTTGGGGCCTGAATTCTTGCGACGAGAAATGCTGCGAAGAGCCGGTAGCTTAGTGCAAGCCTACACTGTCCAAACCAACTCTGAATTAATAGTATCTGCTAGCCCGAAAGCCATGACTAGAAATTAGTCTTAACTTGAATTTTTTGAACAATTATGAATTGATTCGAATCTACACTTTCGTGAATTTAAGAACTATCAACTTTTAATCGCGAAGGAACATCTGTTAGCCAGAAATATCTAGCCTAAAAATTTACTGACTTAAGGATTCAAACCGTCGCGAAAACATAAGTCCACTCCCCTTATAATTAGCTGAGTTTTGTTATTAAGAATAATGATAACAGTTATTACACTTATGTATTAACTAACTGCTTCTTATGCGTTATATTCCTAGTCAAACTCAATAAATGTGACGATTTCAGCAATGCGACGTTGAATTGTTATTCAAACATTATTAGATAAATAATATATTAAGTGTAGCCTATGTGTATCCATTTTAAATCAAAATCAAAAACCGAAAAAGAAATACCCCTTAAATATCAAAAGATTAAAATAATGGTGACACTATGTTATCAAAACGCATAATTCCCTGCCTAGATGTTAGAGACGGAAAAGTAGTTAAAGGTGTACAGTTTCGTAATCATGAAATTATTGGCGATATCGTCCCCTTAGCACAAAAATACGCATCGGCAGGCGCTGATGAACTGGTTTTTTATGATATTACCGCAAGCTCAGACGATCGTGTAGTTGATAAAAGTTGGGTTAGTCGCATAGCTGAAGTGATAGATATCCCCTTTTGTGTGGCTGGTGGTATTAAAAGTGAAATAGATGCGCAAGAAATTTTAAAGATGGGGGCTGATAAAATTAGTATCAACTCACCTGCTTTACGAGATCCAACGTTAATCAGCCGGTTGGCCGATCATTTTGGACAACAATGTGTTGTGGTTGGTATTGACAGTTTTTTTAACAAAGAACTTAATACGTACCAAGTTTATCAGTTTACCGGCGATGAAAGTCGCACTCAGCAAACCCAGTGGACAACCTTCGACTGGATACAAGAAGTGCAAAAGCGTGGCGCTGGTGAAATAGTACTCAATTGTATGAACCAAGATGGCGTTCGACAAGGCTACGATATTGTGCAACTCAATAAGGCACGAGCTGTTTGTAATGTACCTTTAATAGCCTCTGGTGGTGCAGGTGAAATTAGCCACTTTATCGATGTGTTTCAACAAGCAGATGTTGATGGCGCCTTAGCTGCTAGTGTATTTCATAAAGGGATTATTGATATGAATGAATTAAAGCAACAATTAGCTCAAAATAAAGTAGAGATCAGATTATGTTAGTTAATCAAGAAAATATATCGCAATTAGCGTGGCAGAAAATGGCTGACTTAATACCCGCGATTATTCAACATCACGCAACAGGTGCAGTATTAATGCAGGGGTATATGAACCAAGCCTCACTTGAAAAGACATTAATAACAGGCAAAGCAACTTTTTATAGTCGCTCAAAGCAAGCGTTGTGGGTTAAAGGAGAAACATCAGGGAATTTTTTAAATGTAAAAGAAGTTTTAACCGATTGCGATAAAGACAGCTTACTTATTAGTTGTGAACCGATTGGTCCAACGTGTCACTTAGGTACCGAATCATGTTTTCCAGAACAAAAGCTCACCAAGCAAAACTTTTTGAGCCAACTAGAACAAGTTATTGCTAATCGAAAAAATGATGACCCAAAAGACAGTTATACCGCTCATTTGTTTTCTCGTGGTACCACAAAAATAGCACAAAAAGTAGGAGAAGAAGGTGTTGAAGTAGCCCTTGCTGCTGTTGCTGAAACCAAAGATGATTTATTAGGTGAATGTGCTGACTTGTTCTATCACACCTTGGTATTACTTCAAGATCAAAACATTGAGTTAAATGAAGTAATGCAGGTACTGATTGAACGTCATAAAAAATAAACATGTAATACTTATTAGATGAACTTTCAAAATTAACTGTCTATACTAAAATTATCAACTTAGGTGAGTTGAAATGGATTTCGATATAATTATTAAGTCATAAAGAATGCCAAAACATCTCAAAGCCCATTTATTTATAATCAACATAAGCATACTAATGCTTATGTTTTTTTATTCAAATGCTAGTGAAGCAGAAGATATTATTATTTACATTCGCGACGATGTATACGAAGACTATCAAGCTTTTGTCGATGGTAAAGATATTGCTACCATTAATGACTTTCAAGGCAAGACAGTCCGCAGAGATGTTATAGATATGATTTTAGCTCAAAAAGCATTAAAGCTTGGCGGATTCAACCACTCATTTAAATATATCCCCGGTAAATTAAACTTTAGAAATACAAAAATGCTTCAACAAGGCAAGTTACTCATTAGCTTTGATTCTTATTGGCTTTCTGATGCTAACGCACTCGAATCTGATATTTATATTTCTGATGCAGTAATTAAGAAAGGTGAGTATGTTGCAGGCTTGTATACAAGTCCTAAAAACAAAGCAGCGCTCAACATAAAAAAACTTGAAGACTTATCTCGTTTTACCGCGGTATCAACACCTAAATGGCGAACTGATTGGCAAACATTAAGCCAATTACCATTAAAACAGTTAGTGGCTGAAGATGAATGGTTAAGTATGGCAAGGATGGTCAATTTAATGTGGATTGACATAATTTTCATGCCATTTAACTCCACTAAAGATAAAACATTTAGTATGGACAAAATCACCCTAATTCCCGTTGAAAATGTTGCAATTAAATTTGATGATAGTCGCCATTTTGTCCTCAGTAAAAAGCACCCTTTAGGCGCTCAAGCCTTTCAAGCAATAAATATTGGTCTAAAAAAATTACGTGAGCAAAAACTCATCACTAAAGCCTATACTCAGGCTGGTTTTTTCGTTGACAGAAATAAAATCAATATTTTAAACAACTGAATTTATTACGCTTTACCAAATAATAGCTATAAATTAATAAATCGTTATAGCAATATCGTATATAGCTAATAACCACAAACATGACTAATTAGTCAGTTTATAGCGAAATATTATTTGAGCCCTATTTAACAAGTCGCTACTATATGTCCCCACTAAATCATGGAAAGCTACATTTTAGCCAAGGAACACTTATGTTTAAGTACTGGTCTATCAAAAAATATGGTAATAAACTTTTACCTTGTCTCGAGAAACGTTACGGTGTAAAAGACTTTTACACACCTTCAGAAATAAGAACTACGGTATATCAAAAAGACTTTAACCCTGATTATTTGCCATTAGGCTACCTACTATTTTTAAACAGAATGGATATTAAAGCTGTTTTTGCTAAAGAATTTCCGTCAATTTGTCCTGAAAACTATAAACGAGAAATACTAGCTTATTTACATGCTAAACAATACTCAGGTTTTTTACACCTACTTAACCAGCATTAAAACTAGCAAATACAATGTAAACTAAAGGCAATTAAACTTTAGCTAATTTTCTTTTTACTTTATTGCTGCCACATGAAAAAATAATGTATGGATCTTGATATGCGTGTGGCCTAATGTCCCAGTTAATTTGGCAAGTAAAAACTTTTCAACAACTCACTAATGATGAGCTTTATGACATATTAAAACTACGCATCGATGTATTTGTTGTGGAGCAGACTTGCTATTACCCCGATTTAGATAACTTAGATAGAATTCCAAGCACCCTACATTTATTTAGCTACCAAAATGGCAAGATAAGCGCTTATCTACGCATTTTAGCAAAAGATGTTTGCTATCCAGGCTATATTGCAATTGGTCGTGTAATAATAGCACCTGACGTGCGTGGAAAAGGATATGGCAATCAATTAATAGAGCAGGCTTTAATCACATGCCAGCAATATTTTCCTCAACAAAATATTAAAATTTCAGCACAAGAACATTTAGAGCAATATTATCAATCTCATGGATTTATTAGGTGTTCAGAAATGTACTTAGAAGACGGTATTGCGCATATAGGTATGAAATTAGTACATTCAAGTTAACTAAATAACACAACCCAGTAATTATTTTTTGAATATTAAGGTGTAATAAATTAATTTAACTTATTGATTTATAATGACTGTCGTGAGAATGTCGCTTTATTGTCGTGGCAAAAACCTGTTTTAAATTTAACTATATCTACTCCAATTGTTACTAACTGACAGTGAGTTAAGGAAAATAATGATTATCAGAAAAATTAGATTGCAACGTGGATGGTCACAAGAGCAACTAGCAGAATTAAGTGGCTTAAGTGTTCGTACCATTCAAAGAATTGAGCGTGGACAATCAGCTGGACTTGAATCATTAAAATCTTTGGCTGCTGTTTTTGAAGTACAAGTTACCGACTTACAGCAGGAGCTAGACATGAGTACAACATCTAAATTAACACTGGAAGAACAACAAGCTATTGAATATATCAGAGACTTAAAAGGCTTTTACAGTCACTTAACCTCATTTGCTATTGTTATTACTTGTTTGCTAATTTTTAATTTATATTTTACACCTAGTTATTTGTGGGTTTTATGGGTAATACTTGGCTGGGGAGTTGGCATTATTTCTCATGCAATAAGTGTTTTTGAACTATTTAATTTCTTTGGGGATGACTGGGAAAAAAAACAAATTGAAAAAAGACTCGGCCGAAAACTTTAAATAGACTTATTAATTGTCAATAAAAAGCCTGCATCAGCAGGCTTTTTGGTATTTCATACTATCAAGTCAACAGTTTAATTTAACTTTTCTGCTAATAAAGCACTAACTTGCTCAACAGGTTGAGTACCATCAATTGTTAAGTACTGACATGTACCTGACTTCGCTTCTGCTTGATAATAATCAACTAATGGTTTTGTTTGCTCGTGATAAACACCTAAACGCTTACGAACTGTTACTTCTTCATCATCAGGACGGATTGACAAATCTTCACCTGTTTCATCATCTTTGCCTTCAACTTTAGGTGGGTTATACGTTACATGGTAAACACGACCGGATCCGGCATGTACACGACGACCCGCCATACGCTCAACAATCACTTCATCAGGTACGTCAAATTCAATTACACTATCTACTACAACACCATTTTCTTTCATCGCATCGGCTTGAGGAATGGTACGAGGAAAACCATCTAATAAGAAACCACCTTTACAATCGTCTTGAGCAATACGCTCTTTGACTAAGCCAATAATGAGGTCATCAGACACTAATTGACCAGCATCCATTACTGCTTTTGCTTGCTTTCCAAGTTCAGTTCCCGCTGAGATCGCTGCTCGAAGCATATCGCCAGTTGAAATTTGTGGAATGCCAAATTTAGCCATTAGAAATTGTGCTTGAGTACCTTTGCCTGCGCCCGGAGCACCTAATAAAATAATACGCATATAGTGTAACCCTATACTATTGATGAATTGGTAAATTAATACCAATTGAACTTAGTCTTTCTCGCTACGAGAGAGATTATCTAGCTTACTTGGTATAAAAGCAGACACTATACATTTTCAAAGGGTTCCAAACAAGTGGCAAACCTCTTCAAAAACTAAAAAAGAGGCTAAATAGCCCCTTTTTTATACTAAAGTCTAAACAAATAGATGTTTAAATATTCAATAGTTGCCTTGTGAATACTACTTAGTTAAGCTCAGCATTAACTTGTTCAAACGCGTAACAAAACTTGCAGGATCTTTCAAGCTTCCGCGCTCTGCTAGCATTGCTTGTTCAAACAACACTTGTGTCCATTGGTTAAACTGCTCATCATCTTGTTCATCAGCAATATGCTTAACTAACTCATGCTCGCCATTAATCTCGAAGATAGGCAATGATTCAGGCACTTCTTGACCTACCGATTGCATTAACTTCATCATCTGGCTACTCATGTCATTTTCATCAGTAACAATACACGCCGGTGAATCGGTTAAACGTTGTGACAATTTAACGTCTTTCACTTTACCTTCAAGAGAGGTTTTAATACGAGTGACTACTGAATCAAATTCTTGCTCAAGTTTCTCTTGCGCTTCTTTGGTTTCTTCATCATCCATTTTACCCAGATCTAAACCACCGCGAGTTACAGATTGTAATTGCTTACCATCAAACTCTGTTAAGTGACTAATTAACCATTCGTCAATTCGGTCAGACATCAGCAATACTTCAATGCCTTTTTTGCGGAATACTTCTAAATGCGGGCTATTTTTGGCCGCTTCAAAGCTATCAGCAACAACATAGTAAATCTTCTCTTGCCCTTCTTTCATACGCTCAACATATTGAGCTAATGATACATTTTGCACTGCGCTATCTTCATTAGTAGAAGAAAAACGTAATAATTTGGCAATTTGTTCTTTATTAGCAAAGTCTTCTGCAGGCCCTTCTTTTAATACTTGGCCAAATTCATTCCAGAATATTTGGTACTTATCAGCATCTTTATTGCCTAAACGTTCAAGCATTTTTAACACACGTTTAGTACAGCCTTTACGAATAGCCTGAGTTACTTTGTTATCTTGTAATATTTCACGAGATACATTTAACGGTAAGTCATTTGAATCAAGTAAGCCTTTAACAAAACGTAAATAAGTAGGCATGAATTGTTCTGCATCATCCATAATAAATACACGTTGCACATAAAGCTTCAGACCATGTTGTTTTTCTCGATTGTACATATCAAACGGTGCTTTAGCTGGCACATAAAGCAATGATGTATACTCGGTTTTGCCTTCTACTTTGTTATGCTCCCATAATAAAGGGTCAGCAAAATCATGAGATACATGCTTATAAAACTCTTTATATTCATCGTCTGAGACATCAGCTCTTTCGCGTGTCCACAATGCTGTTGCTTTATTTACGGGTTCCCATTTTGCCGGAATCGCATCTTTAGCTTCAATTGCAGGTTGCGTTACATTGCCTTCTTCGTCTTTCTGTTCTTCAACAGCTTCAACTGCAGGTACTTCAGGCGTTAACATTTCTACAGATACTGAAATATGATCTGAGTACTTAGTCACAATAGATTTTAAACGCCAATCATCAGCAAATTCAGTCTCTTCTTCTTTTAAGTGAAGAATAATATCGGTACCACGATTAGTTTTCTCAATAGTCGTTGTGGTAAACTCACCTTCGCCAGCGCTTACCCATTCAACCCCTTCTGAAGCTGGTACACCAGCAGCACGAGAGCGAACAGTGACTTTGTCTGCAACAATAAATGCAGAATAAAATCCAACACCAAATTGTCCTATTAATTGAGAGTCGGCGGCTTGATCACCTGATAATTGTGAAAAGAATTCAGCAGTACCTGACTTAGCAATAGTACCTAAATGCTCAATAACTTGTTCTTGAGTCATACCAATACCGTTATCTGAAATAGTCAGGGTATTGTTTTCTTTGTCTGCACTCACACGAACACGTAAATTACCATCACCTTCGAATAAACTATCGTCAGCTAAGGCTTTAAAGCGTAATTTATCGGCTGCATCTGCGGCATTCGAGACTAATTCACGCAAGAAAATTTCTTTATTCGAATAAAGCGAATGAATCATTAATTTAAGAACTTTAGCGGCATCTGTGCTAAATGAATGATTTTGTGTTTGACTTGTCTCAGACATCTGAAACATCTCCTAATTTACGGTTGAACAAAATAGTATGAAAGGTCGATCACGTTCCATTACTGAAATGATAAGCAACAGACCTGTTGATAGTTAACATGTGGGGGATGTAAGGATTTATTTCAAGAGAAAAATAAAATGAATTTAAATAAAACTGGTTGTTAGCCGTGATTAATGTAGTGGTGCGTTAAAATATTTTTCAGGGAATACCCTATACTGAACATAATTGACATATCTGTAAAAATAACACCCCAAAGTGAATATAAATATTCCTATCTGCTCAATATATGAGAGATTAATCTAATATTAGTATTAAAATTTTAATGGATGTTTTATAGCACTTTTTAGAAATATTTTAATATTTTTAGTGACGTTATTTTGTCTTAGAACATCAACTCTTAAAATGGCTCTGATAGAACCAGAAATTATTTTTCTTAAGGCGTTAGGTTTTTCATCGATAATGATAGTTACTTTTGGTGTTATTTAACTTTTAGCTGGCTCATTCATTTTTACTAAAAAGTATACCTTGATATGTTATAAATTGGCTGCATTAACGTTTTCTTTTACTTTAATTTGTACATTTACAACAGGTCAAAATAACTACCTTTCATTAATCCCATTAACTTTTTTACTTATCATATTTTACCTTGATCCAAGGTCAATCAAATCTACCATAGATAAAAAATAATGTAGTATAAATTTATTATAGCTTTTAATATTGATAATTCTTACGCCCTGAAAACGCATGAGAAAGCGTATTACCATCAACGTATTCTAATTCACCACCAATTGGTACACCATGGGCAATACGAGAAATAGTTAACTGATATTTACTGGCAAGTTCTGCCACATAATGTGCGGTTGCTTCACCTTCTACCGTGGGATTGGTCGCTAATATGACTTCTTTAAATTGGCCGGTTTCCAGCTGTTTCGCTAGAATGTCTAAACCCAAATCATCTGGGCCAATGCCATCTATCGGTGACAAGTGCCCCATTAAAATAAAATAACGTCCTTGAAACTCCCCTGTTTGTTCGATTGCAATAACATCAGCAGGACTTTCAACAATACACATGCTTTCACTAACTTTACGTTTTGGGCTTTGACAAATTTGGCATAATTCGTCTTCGGTAAAATTACGGCATTGCTGACAATGTCCTATGTTTACCATTGCTTTTCCAAGAGCTGTGGCAAGTTTTTCGCCGCCCATTCGATTACGCTCTAATAAATGAAAAGCCATGCGTTGTGCTGATTTTGCACCAACACCAGGTAAGCATTTTAAGGTATCAATTAACTCTTGAACTAAAGGACTAAACTTCATAACTAGCAATATTCATAACAATTTTTAGTAGTTTATCATCGTAATGTTAATGCTAACAACGCTTAAATATGAACTAAGTAATTTTAATCATAAGTGTATTTAACATAATGTGATAGCATTTCACTTTTCTTAACATTGAAATTCCCACTATGCTTTCAAACATCTTGATAACACTATCAATTCTTATCATAACAACTATTGTGTTATCGCGACTATTCACCTTGCCCCGCAACATTTGGGTACTCTTTTTGGCACAGCCATTAGTTATGTCTTGTTCGCCAGTTATTGTATTTATTGGTGGTATACTTTCAGCGCAAATGGTAACAGACAAAACCTTAGCGACTCTCCCCATAACCATGATGATTTTGGGCGTAGCAACAGGTTCAATTCCAGCGGCGTTACTTGCAAAAAAAATGGGGCGAAAATTTGCTGCGCTATTTGGTTTTTCCATTACATTAATAGCTTGTTTTCTAGCAAGTTACGCTGTTTATATTGCCCTATTTGAGTTATTTATTGTCGCTAGTATCATGTTTGGTTTAAGTACCTCTTTTGTTCAACAACTTCGTTTTGCTGCTATTGAAAGTACCTCTGATGAAAAAAGCATTCCAACAGTCCTCTCTATTTTAATGCTCAGTGGTATTTTCGCCGCTTTTCTTGGGCCTGAAGTCGCCGTAATGGCAAAAGATTGGATTACATCACCGTTAGGGTATTCTGGCTCTTTCCTATTTTTAGCGTTGTTCATCTGTATTGCCATACTTGTTATGTTGGCATTTAAAAATCCAACATTATCTATTCAGTCGAATGAAAGCCCTACACGTTCACTGATAACAATTGCAAAGCAACCAATATTTTTAATTTCAATTGCTTCAGCAGCCATCGGTTTTGCTTTGATGAGTTATTTAATGACAGCAACGCCAATTAGTATGCACCATATGCATGGTCATAGTATTAATGACACTAAATGGGTTATACAAACCCATATAGCCGCAATGTTTATTCCCTCATTATTTACGGGCATTTTAGTGAATAAAATAGGGTTAAAATACTTACTTTTTATAGGCACGCTTATATACACTATTGTGGCTATTATTGCATTTTCAGGAGAGCAAGTGGTTCACTATTGGTGGGCACTATTATTATTAGGCATCGGTTGGAATTTTCTGTATTTAACAGGCACATCGTTGCTGCCACAAAGTTATCAAGCGAATGAGCGCCATAAAGTGCAAGCAATGAATGACTTTATCATTTTTGGTTTTCAAGCAACGGCATCATTACTTGCCGGTTGGGTATTGTTTAAAGCGGGTTGGCATGGTGTTGTTATGTCAAGTATCCCATTTATTCTTGTATTGTTTGCTGTCTCTTGGTATTACTTTCGCAAAGAACGTAAAACACAATCTACAACAATTAGCCCCATAACCCCTTCCGTTAGCGACTAATGCAATGAATAAATCACATAGTAATAAAAGAAATAACCAATTGAGTAATAAAATATATTTACTAGGTCACCCTATTCTAAGTAATCCATCTTCGCCTGTAGAGGATATTTTATCTGATGAAACACAAACATTAATCAAATCCCTTTTAACCACCGTTGAACAAGCCGGAGGGGTTGGAATTGCGGCTCCCCAAATAGGTATACCCAAGCGACTTTTCATTGTTTGCTCAAAACCTAATAATCGTTACCCCAATGCCCCTAGAATGCAACCAACTGCGATTATTAACCCCAAAATAATTGGGTATAAGGGCGATATAATTGAAGATTGGGAAGGCTGTTTAAGCGTACCTTCGCTCAGAGGATTAGTTGCGCGTCATAACACAATAGATGTGGAATATTACGATATCGATGGACAAAAGCATCTGCAAGAATTTAACGGATTTATTGCCCGGATTTTCCAACATGAAATAGATCATTTAAACGGTATATCGTTTGTCGATCGAGTATCTAACAATAAGAACCTGATCAGTGAAGAAGAATGGAAACGCCAATATTGTTCCTAATAAGGTTTAAAATGCTGAATACGTATGCAATAAATTGAGCTTTAGCCTTATTCATGCGTAATATGGAGAGGTAAATAATAAAAGGTAAATAGGTGTCGACAACCTCTCTTACACTTTTAATATTACAAACTTGGTATTAAACCCAAAGTAAAAAGCACGGCTAACGCTGTGCTTTTTACTATCAAACCATTATAACGATAAAAATAATAATAGAAGAATGACAATGAGTGAAAAAAAATTACTGACGAGCAAACCTGAACTCAATTTTTGGCAAATTTGGAATATGTGTTTTGGTTTTCTTGGGATTCAATTCGGCTTTGCTCTACAAAACTCCAATGTCAGTCGCATTTTTCAAACCCTAGGGGCTGATTACGGCAATATGGCGATTCTCTGGGTTGCGGCTCCGATAACAGGACTCATTGTTCAACCTATCATTGGCTATTTAAGTGACAATACATGGAATAAGTTTGGCCGACGTCGTCCCTATTTCTTAATTGGTGCTATTGCCGCGAGTCTATCGTTATTTATTATGCCTAACTCACCTACACTGTGGATGGCAGCAGGTATGCTTTGGATAATGGATGCTTCAATCAATATTTCAATGGAACCATTCAGAGCCTTTGTTGGTGATATGTTACCTAAAAAACAACGTGCTACTGGCTATGCAATGCAAAGCTTTTTTATTGGTGTGGGTGCGGTTGTAGCCTCGTCACTGCCTTGGATCATGACTAACTGGTTCAATGTCAGCAATGTTGCTTCACCTGGTGAATTACCTGACTCTGTCAAGTTTGCTTTTTATGCCGGTGGGATAGTTTTTTTACTTGCAGTACTGTGGACTGTCTATTCAACCAAAGAATATTCTCCCGAACAACTGAAAGCCTTTGAACAGTATCAACAACAAACAGCAACTATCGAACAATCTCCTAGAAGCACTTCAGCTTTTTTTAAGGGCGGAATAGCTTGGCTGTTGTTCGGAGCTGTTGTTACATCAATTATTGCATTCAATATTGAACGTTTAGATAAAAATTTATTTATTTTATCTGGTGGCTTTATCTTTTTTGGTATTTGCCAACTCATCGCAGGTTTATTAATTCAAAAGGGCAAAAATCAACATGGTTTTGCTCAAGTGATGATTGACTTATTTGCTATGCCCCAAACGATGAAACAATTGGCCTTAGTGCAGTTTTTCTCTTGGTTTCCTTTCTTCGCAATGTGGACATATACTACTGCAGCAATTACAGCACATCATTATGCAAGTTCAGATGTAACCTCAAAAGCCTATAATGAAGGCGCTGATTGGGTTGGTGTTTTGTTTTCAACCTATAATCTAACCTCCATTATCGCCGCCATTTGTATCCCTCTTATAGTGAAGCAATTTAATTTACGCATTGCCCACATGATTAATTTATTTTTAGGGGGTGCTGGTTTTATCTCATTTATTTTTATTAAAGATCCCACATTTTTAGTGATTGCAATGATTGGTGTTGGTTTTGCTTGGGCATCAATTCTGTCAATCCCGTATGCCATTTTAGCTAACGCCTTACCTGCTGATAAAATGGGCTTATACATGGGAATTTTTAACTTCTTTATCGTGTTACCTCAAATTTTAGCGGCAAGTATTTTAGGTTTTTTAATTACTAAGGTATTTGATAACCAGCCAATATATGCGCTAGTTGTCGGTGGCGTGAGTATGCTTATTGCAGGTGTATTAACCTTAAGAGTGAGAGAGCCTGAGTAAGTTTTATTGGTATATTTAATAAAAATAAAAAGTAAAGGTCTCAAAAAAGCAGCTATACTTCTTTGATGATAAGTTTTTCAAAAATTTTCTTTTTACTTTACCTCATCCCATTAACTGTTTTTGCCCAAACAGGTTTAAACTCAGACGATCCTCCCTTACTGAATAAGAGGATCGTTTTAACCGCTGCATTCGAAGAAATAGGCTACTTTCCCTATAGTTACGAAGAAAATGGTGAAATAAAAGGTTTCACTATTGATATACTTAATTATTTCGAAGCTCATTCAAACTATGACTTTGAGTTTATTATTATCCCTTGGGCAAGAGCACTTCATCTAGTCGCACAGGGGGAAGTGGATCTGATACTCACATTCTTTAAAAATGCAAAACGCGAAAAGACATACCATTTTATTGAGCCCTCTTATGGCTTTGAGGTAAATCAATTATTTACTTTAGTAGATAAAAAGTTGGAATTTAATGGTCAATTACAGCAGTTAACACCTTATTCTATTGGCACTAAACGCGCATATTCTTATGGTGAAAGGTTCGATCAAACAGGTTACTTAACGAAATTACCTGCATTATCAGAGAAAGTGCTCTTAAAGTTATTACTCAATAAGCGAGTTGATGTGGTTATTTCTAACCCATTTATTTTTAAGAAATTAGCCAAGGAGTTGCAAGTAACCGATAAAATAAAAGCTATAGAGCCCGTTGTCGATATTACCCCGGTTTATTTAGGATTAACAAAAGCAAGAGCTGATGCTAAAGAAATAAAACAAACGCTTGGTAAACTCACAAAAAAATTAAAAGCATCTGCTTATTATCAAGAGTTATTAGAAAAATATCAGCTTAATTTCAAATAATAAGGAAGTTATTTATCTGCTTAAGCTTAAACGTCATCAGCAGTAGCATCACTAGTTTTCATTCTCTCTTAGTCAAAAAACACCAGTATTAACTGTAACGTTAAAAATGGAGAAAAAATGATCATGAAATCTCAATTATTTATCAAGGAATCAGGAAAACTGATATTTAGAAAAATATCTAGCTACTTTAGTAGCGTCTAATAAACGAAATATAGTTAATTAACATCAAAGCCAAAGGTTACTTTATATTGTTAGCCCAAAAGAGTGTCGTGTTTTTTACAACTTAAGTCCTACATTCAAATAAAAAAACAATAAAAGCATTGAAAATCAATAAAATAAAAAAAACGGTATGACTCATGCTTATCTCGATAAAAAGGTATTTAATAATTATTAAGGAATAAACATGAAAAAAATGATTTTAGCGCTTACTCTTGTAAGTTCATTATTTGCAGCAAATTCATATGCAGGTAAAATTCTTTTAACTCAATTTAATTTAACTACTGGTTTTCAAGAGATGAAGACAAGTTTAGAAAGCGCTGGGCATACTGTTGATATAGTTGATGCAACAATATCGGGTAATATTTCAAATTCATTGAATACAAATGTATATGATCAAGTATTTTTGTGGGATTTAACCAACCAACTATATCTGACTACATCTGACATATCAGCAATTAGTAACTTTTGGTCAACAGATATGGGGATTGCCATAGACACGCGCTCTTATGGGTATCATTTTCAAGGTTCAAATTCTAGTGAAGTTGCATTAATTCAGAACATTGCCCATAACTTAGAATTGTCTGGAGGTGGTTTATGGATAGGTAGTGATCATGCGCCAGGATGGTCTTATAATTCTAATGCTCTTTTATCCGCTTTAGGTTTCGATTTAATTACTGGTCAATATTCTGCCCCTGTAAATTATGCAGATCCTACTTCAGTGCTACTAAATGGTGTTACTCCAACTAGCTTATGGGGTGGTGGTGAATCTCTAGGAAAAGCACCTATTGGTTTACAATCAAATGGCGTTGAAATGTTTGCACATTTTGGTAATACGAATGGGCAAAGCACTATACCTTACATTTCAGCAAGCTTTGATTTAACTGGACCGGAACCTACGCAAAGCGTCACAGAACCTTCTACTCTTGCAATATTCGCGTTTGGTATAATGGGTTTATTATCTCGCAGATTAAAGAAATAATCTAAATACATTCCATTAACGAATTGATAAAAACACCAATAGTCAATATTGGTGTTTTTTTATAGTATTTGAGCTATTAATTCTCAATTTTATATCAAAAACTTAAATTAAAGATTGTAAGGTAAAATAATTAATACGCTAAGCCCGCCTTGCTCGCGATTATTAAAGACTAATTTACCTTCATGCGCTTCAATAATCTCTCTACACAGTGCTAAACCCAGACCAGTTCCAGAGTGTTTAGTTGAATAAAAAGGTAATAAGGCATTTTGAATAACTTCTGGCGACATGCCACTTCCATTATCATCAATAATAATTTCAAGTGCATGTGTAGATTCTTTAAAACCTAGTGAAATTTCACCTGTTTCATCAGCTTCATGCGCATTTTTAAGGATATTAATTAACACTTGTTCAAGCTGCACTAAATCAGCATTTAGTGGTGAATTCGGTAAAGATGTGGTTAATGTAAATGGGAACAATTTTTGTAATTCATCAACTAATTGTAGCCAATTTACTTGCTCTTTATTTGGGAGTTTTACTTTAGTTAACGTTGCATAACCTTTTATAAAATCGTTTAAGTGATTCACTCTCCCACTAATGGTTTTAAATACCCTATTCAACCTAGGTTCATTTAAATTTTTTGCTAACAGTTCACCGCTATGGCACATAGAACTAATAGGTGCAATTGAGTTATTAAGTTCATGGCTGATCACACTAATAACTTTCTTCCATGTAGCAACTTCTTGCTTTGATAACTCTTGAGTGATGGTTTTCAATAAAAATAATTGATGTTGAGCTTGATGAATCACAACACTTGAATTAGTCACATGCCATGCTTGTTGTGAACCTTGATTATCAGTTAACATAAAAATAGACTCGCCCTGATGACTTAAAGCATGTTGAAACTCTGGTGCTAACGACTCAAGTAATGTTGTCCATTTAAGGCCAACAATAGCGCCATTTAATTCAAAGGCTTGTTGAGCACTGTTATTAGTAAACACTATAGTATCTCTGTGGTCGACTAGAATAGTCACCATAGGTGAAGCATTTAAGACTTTATCTAACATCATTTCTCGTTGATAAAGTCGTTGACGTTCTTCCCTAAGCTTATTACTAGTTTGATTGAACGCATCAATAAGTGTATTGTACGCTTTTTCTTTTCGAGGCGTTAAACTCACCGAAAAATCATTATCTCGTAAGCTTTGTAGTCCGTGCTCTACACTTTGAAGAATAACACTGTGACGCTTATATTGCTCTTTGAATAAATAAAATGTCACCAAGAGTGACAAAAAAAGCAAAAATCCAAGAAAAACAGGGTATTGCACTGAAAAATAATAAAATGATAACAATAGTGAGCTGTATAATAATCCTAACGAAATAATTAAGCGCATTTATGACTCGCTCTCGTTCGAAGCTTCTTGTCTAAGTTGGTATTTTTCAATTCGTCGGTACAAAGCTTGTCTGCTTAATCCTAACTCTTCAGCTGCCCGTGAAATTACCCATTGATGTTTGTCTAATATCAGCTGTAAATAGGACTTATCAACATTTGCTTTTAAACTTTTTTTACTTTTATTTAAGTTTTCAGTTCTAACGGTATTAGTGTAAAAGTTAAAATGCTCTGGTAACAATTCATTGCCTGCACACATCACCATGGCGCGTTGACAATGGTTCTCTAATTCTCGTACATTCCCTGGCCATAATTGCTGTTTAAGTAGCTTAGCTGCTGATTCACTTAAATGATGAGTCTTGGAAACAAAATGGCGTGCCAAAGGGATAATATCATCTTGCCTACTCGCTAATGGAGGGACATTGATCTCAACGACATTAAGTCGATAATACAAATCTTCGCGAAATAAATTATCAATAATTGCTTGTTTCAAATTACTATTGGTAGCACTAATGACACGAACATCAACACTAATAGTTTCACTCGAACCAACACGTTCAAATTGTCCTGTTTGTAACACTCGTAACAGTTTCATCTGACCAGCTAATGACAAGTTACCAATTTCATCTAAAAATAATGTCCCGCCATTTGCAGCTTCAAAACGCCCTATTCTTGTTGCGGTGGAACCTGTATAAGCCCCTTTTACAGCACCAAATAATTCAGCTTCCATTAGCTCATTTGCTAATGCTCCCATATTCACTTTAATAAAAGGATTACTACTACGAGGAGAATTTTGATGAATATAATCAGCAATACGCTCTTTACCGCTACCGTTTGCCCCAGTAATTAATACACTAATATCACTACTAGCGACTTTTTCAGCTGTAGCAATAAGTTGTTTCATTGGCTGGCTTTCAACGATAAAAGGCGTAACTTTTTGATTTTTATCGGTAACACTTAACTTTTTCTGACAACTAGTACTCTCTGTTGCACTAGCAATATTTGTGTTAATAATCTCAAGTAACTTATTATCATTCCAAGGTTTAGGTAAATAGTCTGATGCGCCAGCTTTTACTAGTTCAATAGCTGTTTCTAACTGGCTCCAAGCCGTAATTAAAATAATTGGAATATCAGGAATAATTTCTTTTAATTGATAAAACAGCGACTTTCCTTCTTCACCTACTGTTGTTCCTTGACTAAAGTTCATGTCTTGAATAATTAAATCGACACGTTGATTATGCGCACAGAATAAAGCCTCTTTAATTGTACTGGCGGTGATAACTTGATAATCATGCAAACTAAGTAATAAGTCTAATGCATCCAAAATGTCGGGATTATCATCGACGACTAATACTCGCTTCATTCTTTCAATCCTTTTACTTCCTTCGAGTTAATTTTCATTCTTAATTTTAACTTTGGTAGTCACTCTTAATTTATTTTTCAGTTAAAAGAGTGACTGCCAACAATGACTTATAGTGTTTTAGTTGCAATTACTGGAGATATCTTTGTTGTTTTATAAGCAGGTAACCATGTAGCTAATGAACCTGCTACAAATACCACACATACCGCCAGAGCATATAACAATATCGTTGGTTTTTCGATAGTGATCACTTGTGATAACGCTATATTTAGCCCTACCATAGTCGCAATACCCAATAAGCTTGCGCCAAAATTTAACATCCAGTTTTCACTAAAGACATACAACATAATGTCTTTTTTTCTCGCTCCTAATGCTCGACGTATACCAATAAATTTTCGTTGTTGAGTTACATGAAAGTGCGCATGAGCAAAACTACTTACTATTGTCACCAAAATCATTAACATTGATAACATCGCAAACAAGCTAGCTAAACCCGTATCTTGTCTATAAAAGTTTTGTAAACGTTTCGCCATACTTTCTACATTAATAATATCGCGCTCTGCTTGTACTGATAAAATAGTATCACGCAGTTGAGCTTGAACTTCTGCTACTTTTCCTGGCTGAACACGAACAATGTAATGTTGTTCAAAATCAGATTGGGAATACATAAAATTACCAAACAAAGCATAAAATTTTGACGGACCTTCAAATGTAGGACTGATAACAAAGTCTTTTGCGACACCAACAACTCTTCCGTTGTTTGTTAACTCCCCTATCGCTGATTTATTAGGAAATACAGCTTTAGCAAGAGACTCAGTAAGAATAACATTTTGCTCAATACCTCTACGTTTACCTGACGTATAAAAATCGTGAGTAATATCATCAGCATCCGTTAATGCTCTGCCTTCTATGATCTCTACGCCTAAGTTTTGCAACCCGATTTTACTGGTGAAAAATTGTGGAACATTACGTAATTCTCTAGGTAACACTGCATCATCAGGAAAGTCAGCAGACTGAACATTGCCATTCCAGCCACCATTTTGAATAGGAACTTGGTTATAATGTGCGGCACTAATAACGCCGTCAATAGCGGTTATCTTGGCAATATCTTGTTTTGTTATTGATTGGTAATAATCAGTATCTCTAAATGCACCTGAAGTAGGTATTAAATCGACTACAATCAATTGCTCTACATCAAATAACAATGGCTTATTGAGTTTTTCAATTGCCGAATTAGTTAAAATAACCGTATTAACCATCAAACCTATGGTTAAACTTAGTTGTAACAACAGTAATCCAGTAGCAAACTTACGTAAACGAAGTGCTTTTAATAATGCTTTAATATTCATTTTAAGACCTATTTCAACGTTGTTGATAACGAAGTTCTACAAGAGCGAATCAATGGATATAACATACTAATAAATGAGGTAGTGAGAGCGATTATCACGCCAATTAAAATTAGGGCTCCGTCAATATCACTGGTATGTTCTAATGCAGGGAATAAATTGATAGATATTTGCAAAAACATCCATCCAAATAACAGTGCAAAAATAGCACAGCATATTCCAATTAAAAGACTTTCAACTAAGCCTTGATAAAAAACATCTTTCATTCTTGCACCAACCGCTCTTCTTAACCCTGTTTCAAATCGTGAGCTGTGAAATCTTGCAAGTAATAAACTGCTGGCATTAAATATACATACAGCTAAAAATAAGGACGTTGCTATACCAAACGCTAACATACGTTCATCAACTACTTCTTTATGCACTAGCCATTGATTGACATCTAATAGTCGATTGTCATAATCACGTAAATTTTCACCTTGCTGCAGTCTTTGTTGAGAATAATTATTAATATATTGCTGCATTTCTTTTTTTTGCGCTAAAGTATCAAGTTGAACGAATGCTTGAATAAAATAGCCATTTTTACCACGGTTATCAGAGACAGAGTTAATTCGATCGGTTGCGGAGTTTCTTACATTAATAGCCCATTCGTTATCTAAAGCCGTTTCAATAGGTGCGAAAATATCATCAGTAGGATTGAACTTTTGTCCATAAGCTACATGATAAAATAACGGTTTTAATTTCCATGGTTTTAATATACCTACTATCTCAAAAGGTTTTCCGTCAATTTCGAGTGTTTTACCTACATTATTACCACCACCAAAAATTTTCTGATTTAATGTATCACCAATAACAATTTGCTTTGCATGATCTTGTTGCCAGCTACTGCCAAAGGCAAACGGAGCGTCAGTAAGCGGAAAGAAACCTGGAGTTGTAGCACGTACCACTGCTTTTTGGCGTGTAAGGCTTTTTGAACCTAATTCTCTAGCATAAACTTGAGACTGATAATGCACCATAGTGTGAGTGGCGATATCATTTTTTAAAATATGCATTGCATCGTCGTAACGCATTATTTCTATCAGATCACCACTGGCATCATTACCTGTCCAAATGTTAAGAGTTACGTTAAATATTCGTTCACTTTTTTGTGGAATAGGATCGGTAGACATTGATTTTATAATAGCTATATTTGCTAAAAATACACCAACACCAACGGCCAATGTAGAAATCATCAAAATAAAAAAAAGACGATTCCGTACTAAGTTACGCATACTCAATTTCAAATAATAATTGAACATTTCCATTAGAAATCCTTATACGTTCACGTTAATAGTGGCGTTACCATTTATAGGCGCATAAACACTATGATCAGTAATTTGGCCATCTATCACTTGTATATTTCTACCTACAGCTCGAGCTTGATCAGGATCGTGAGTTACCATAATAATCGTACTACCCTCAGTATTTAAAGTATGAAGTAATTCCATTACTTGACGAGCCATTAATGAATCTAAATTACCTGTTGGTTCATCTGCCAATAGAATTTTAGGTTCGCCTGCTAAAGCTCGTGCAATAGCGACTCGCTGCTGTTGTCCACCAGATAATTGACTAGGTAAATAATTAGCTCTACTTGCTAAACCAACTTGCTCTAATGCATTTGAAATTCTGCGTTTTCTTTCTGTAGCATTAAAACCTCGATAACGTAATGGCATATCGACATTATCAAAAAGGTTGAAGTCTGGAATAAGGTTATAGTTTTGAAAAATAAACCCTATCTTTTCATTTCTTAATCGCGATAGTTCGTCATCATTTAATCCTTGAATATTGATACCATCTAATTCATAAGATCCCTTGTCAAAACTGTCTAATAACCCCGCTACATTTAAAAATGTTGATTTACCTGAACCGGAAGGACCAGTAACGGCAACAAATTCACCTGTGTTTACTTGTAAATTAAAGTCGCGCAATGCATGAGTTTGAATAGTATCACTACGATAAATTCGACTAATATCTTTCATGTTAAGCATATATTTTTCCTAAATAATATGTTTGCCAATTAGGGCTATTGTTATTTTTACGTTGTTAATTTAATAAAATGGATGAATGTGAATCGAACTTTTCCGTTGAGGAAATAATAATATTATCGCCAGCATTTAAACCTGACGTTATCTCAATAAATTCAACACTCTGCGAACCTATAGTGATAGGGGTTAAATATGCGGCATCACCATCAATCACATAAGCCGCTTGACCACCATGACTAGCTTGAAAGCCACCACGCTTAACCATTAATACATTATCTTTCTTTTCAAATTCTATTCGGGCGTTTAATCGTTGATTTTGGCGCAATTGAATATCAGAAAAGTCATCAACGGATACTCTCACCATCACCTGACTATTTTTAACTTCAGGGGAGATCGAAATAACTTTTCCAATCAGTGGTTTTCCTGAAATTTTCATTTGTACTGCTAAACCTAACCCTAGATCATCAGCATAAAACTCAGGAACATTAAGTTCTGCTTCATACTGACTTAAATCAACAATTGTCATTAGTGCTTGGCTTCCACTTACTCGTTCTTTTTTTTGCACTAACCAATTACCAACAACGCCATCAACCGGTGTGCGAATATTAAGTAACTCAACACGCCTTTGTAGTTCATCAACGATCAATTGTTGGCTTTTAACAGAAAGAATACGGGTTTGGTTTTCAAACTCTAGACGCTTCTTAGCCAATTCAACACGCTTTTGTGCATGTTTAAATAGCAATTCACTCTCAAGTTTATCATCACGTTTGCTCACCAAATAAAGCTGACTAACCACCTGTTTTTCAAAAGATAGTTCGGCACGTTTTAATTCACGATTACTCGCATCAAGACGAACACGTGCAGAATCTAGTACTTGTTCTAAATCAAGTTGAGATTCTTGATCTCGTAACTCACTGCGTCTTGCATCAATTTTTAAACTTTCCAATTTAGCAGTAGCTTGTTTAATCATTGACTGTAATTCAGGACTTAATATAGATGCAACGATAGCTCCTTTTTTAATCGTATCTCCTGGTTTAACTAATAAAGTAACTTGTCCAGCTTCAGAGCTATAAAGAGTTGGAGCGTTCGCAGCTACCAGCTTGCCATTAACTGCAATGTCTCTGATTAAAGTCCCTCTAATTACCGTCGAACGCGTAATAGTTTCTGGATCGACTCTTTGTACCCCATCTACCCATTGACTTATCGTAGGAAAAACCCAAAAAATTCCCCCTACAATTCCTAATGAAATAATAATTATTTTAAGCCAAGGCTTCTTACTGTTTTGTTTAACGATAACTTCGTCTTGTCCGAGAGTTGAATTGATCATAAAAACTTCACTGTATTATTTTATAAGTACAATAAAAGCGAGAAATATGCCAAAAGCCCATAAAAAACGTAGTAGTTTGTTTTTATTGAAGTATATTTTTATTTTGTGAACGAATAACTGTCCGAAGTATTGAATTTAAGTGTCCGAACGGACAATGACAGTGTCCGACATTATTGATCGGACACTACAGAAAAGTTGATACTAATTATATAAATTTACTAGAAAAAGTAGCTAACTAGCGCTTACTTCCGCAAGATTCTCTCACCACTAAAGTTGTTGCCATTAATCGCGTTTGTGCTTGCTCACCACTAATTAATTCTAATAACTTATCAACCAATAATTCTCCAGCTAATACGGTATTTTGGCGGGCGGTAGTTAGAGCAGGATAAGTGAAACTTGCAATAGGAATATCGTCAAAGCCAACTATAGCGATATCTTCGGGTACTTTTATATTGTACTCTTGCATTGCTTTTAATGCACCAACAGCAATTAAATCACTGGCAGCGAAAATAGCATCAACATGCTTGTTTGATTTTATTAATATTTGCATGGCTTCATAGCCAGACTCTTCAGTAGAAATAGCATCAAACTGTAATGCGGGATCTACACTAATATTAGCTTGTTCTAATGCGTGACAATGCCCTAAATAACGATCTTTAAACTCAGGGGCTCCATTGGATACACCACCTAAAAAGGCAAAATGTGTTCTGCCATTATTTAATAAGTGCTCTGTTAATTGTTGCCCACCATGAAAATTATCACACCCTACTGAGACAACGGGTAATTCTTTAACTTCAGCCCCCCACCGAACAAAATGTGTTTCTTGTTCAGTAAGTTGAATTAACTTTTCACGATAAGAGAGATAATCACCATAGCCTAATAAAATAATGCCATCAGCTTTTCGGGTATCTTCAAAGTCAGCGTGCCAGTCATTATTCATTTGTTGGAATGAAACTAATAAATCATAGCCTCTATTCGAGCAAGCTCGAGTGATACTACCTAACATTGACAAGAAAAAAGGGTTAATTAAAGAATCGTCATTAGTGGGGTCTTCAAACAAAAGTAACGCTATCGTTTGGCTTTGTTGAGTCCGTAAACTACTGGCATGTTTATCAACCTTGTAGTTAAGTTCTTTAGCAATTTCTTGCACACGCTTACGTGTTTCTTCATTAACTAGAGGACTATCTCTTAGCGCACGAGAAACTGTCGACTGTGATACACCAGCACGGTAAGCGATATCAAATGAAGTATTTTTAGCTTTCACTTTTTAGTTTAACTCTTTAATTATTATTGTAGCTTTTAGTTTTACTTAAGTATTAACTAGCTAACTTTATATTGTTTGGTTAGTCATCCATACACTTAACAATAAGATTTTTGCACACAAGCAACCAACAACTTGACGTTAATCATCACTTCATACTACCTGAGCCATAAAGTGATGTATAGCGAAATAAAATCCACCCAATGTCCTTTAATAAATTGCTTTTTATCAATAAATTCAATGATTAATAAAAACTATTTGCTTTAATTTAGACCAAATCACACAAAATGTATCTAACAAAAAGCAACGCTATATTAATAAATCCGTTCAAAAACAAAAGAAATGTTTATTTCCCAACATCCTGCATACGTATGCATAGCAAAATAGGCAATATACGCTCATGCATACGTATGTAACTCATTGCTCTATTTATCAGCATCCGCATAATAAATATTAATATTTTATTGATGAATCTAAACCCGATAACTACAGCTGAATGTATAGCAACAATTAAGTCGATTTTTCCACTATCACTTTTTTGAAGATTATTTTCACTCTGCACTTTTATCACGTAAGTGCATGTAACGAGTACAAGAATTATTATGGTTACTATAACTAAAAACATTAATAGCAACACAAGCTCTAACAAAAACACTTTAGATAGCGCCATGCTTAAAGTGCGTATTGAACATCATTTATCCCATACTTTAGGTGATATCATCATCAATAATGTTATTGATAAGCAGTGTACCGAAACTAAAAAAGCTTACTGGCATGCGACCTCTTTAGCGTTAAATGAAGTAATCACTGAAAAGCTTAATCAAAGTCAATTACGCCAAAGCCAATCAGCCTGTAAAAGTGTTAATTATTTGTCGCTTGAATATTTAATGGGACGTTTACTCTCTAATAATTTACATAATTTAGATTTGTACACCATCACTGAAAAAGTGTTAAAGAGTTTAGGTTTTGAACTCGCCGACTTATGCGAACAAGGCGCTGATTTAGCACTAGGTAATGGTGGTTTAGGACGTTTAGCCGCATGCTTTTTAGATTCATTAGCCACGTTAGACTACAACGCAATGGGCTATGGCATTCATTATCAACATGGTTTATTTAAACAACACTTTGCTGATGGTCATCAAGTTGAAACTCCTGATATGTGGCGTGAATTTGGTAGCCCATGGGAAATTTGTCGTCCTGAATCAACACAATTGATCCCTCTTTATGGTCATATAGAAGAAGTTCCTCAAGCCGATGGAAGCACAGAAACTAAATGGACTGCAGGGAAAACGCTTAAAGGCGTGCCTTATGACATTCCAATTGTTGGCTATAACTCAAGTACAGTAAATGCGTTAAGGCTATGGCAATGCAGAGCTGACTCAGCCTTTGACTGGGATAAATTTAACAACGGTGATTATTTAATGGCACTTGAGCAACAAGTGCATGCCGAAATAGTCTCGAAAGTATTGTATCCGAATGACGAACACGCAGCCGGCCAAGAATTGCGTTTTATTCAACAGTACTTTTTCTGCGCCTGTTCAGTTAGAGACATTATTAAACGTTATCAAGCACAATACGGTGCGTTAACCCCCGCCCAAAGCGAACACTTTTCCAGTAAAGTCGCTATTCAGCTTAACGATACGCACCCTACCATCGCAATTTTAGAATTGATGCGTTTACTACTCGATGAATTTCAATTTCAGTGGCAAGACGCTTGGCAATTAGCACGTAAGGTTTTTGCTTACACTAACCATACCTTGTTACCAGAAGCATTAGAGAAATGGCCAGTCAAGTTATTTGAACGTGTATTACCACGCCATTTAACTATTTTATATCGTATTAACGAGGCATTTTTAAATGAAGAAGTTAATGCAATGTGGCCCAATAATGACAACATGCGCAGAGCACTATCGATCATTGATGAAGGCGGCGAAGGTAATGAACGTAAAGTACGTATGGCACATTTATGCGTAATTGCATCACACAAAGTTAATGGAGTTGCTCAAGTACATTCAGATCTCGTTAAAAGCGATCTGTTCCCTGAGTTCAATCAATTATGGCCAAAAAAGTTAACTAACGTAACAAACGGCATTACTCCGCGTCGTTGGTTAAAAGCTTGTAACCCCTTACTATCAGCACTACTAGATTCTGAAATTAATGCTGACTGGGCAAAGGAGCTTACCCAACTATCTCTGTTAAGCAATAAAGCAGACAATGCTGATTTTCAACAGCAATTTATGCAAATTAAGCATCAAAATAAAGTAGCCTTAACAAAAGAAATTAAAGCATTAACAGGGATCACTGTTAGCCCTGATGCAATATTTGATGTGCAAATTAAACGTTTACACGAATACAAACGCCAACACTTGAATTTATTACACATTATTGCCTTATATCGACGTTTACTGGCTGATCCAGCAATGGAAATGTATCCCCAAGTGTTTATATTTGGTGCAAAAGCAGCACCAGGTTACAAACTTGCTAAAGATATTATTTTTGCCATTAATAAAGTAGCTGACAAAATCAATAACGACACGCGAATTCACGACAAATTAAAAGTGGTATTTTTACCTAATTACCGCGTCTCATTGGCAGAGAAAATTATCCCTGCCGCAGATGTTTCAGAGCAAATATCAACCGCAGGAAAAGAAGCTTCAGGTACTGGCAATATGAAACTTGCGTTAAATGGTGCGGTAACAATTGGTACCTTAGACGGCGCTAACATTGAAATTGCAGAAGAAGTGGGTAACGACAATATATTTATCTGTGGTTTAACGGTGGACGAAGTAAAAGCCTTAGATCAAAACGGTTATAACCCTACAGATTATTACCATAATAACGAAGAAATAAAAGCCTGTTTAGATTGGTTAGATTCAGATTATTTTACCCCAGGGCATGCTGGAGCATTATCGCCGATAAAAGAAAGTTTATTAGCCGGCGGTGATCCATACAAAGTGTTAGCTGATTTTCAGTCATACTCGGATGCACAAAACAAACTAAATGTCGCGTATCAAGATAAAAAACGTTGGGCACGTATGGCTATTTTGAATACCGCATTAATGGGGAAATTCAATTCCGATCGCTCAATCGAAGACTACATTGCCAATATTTGGCAGTTAACACCTGTTAGCGCTAATTAGTTTTCGTTTACTACCAATAATAGCGCAGGAAAAAAGATGAGTTTAACTCAACAAGACATTAATAATTTAGTAAAAGCGAAGCATGAATCCCCCCATGCCGTGCTTGGTCTAAATATGCTTGGAGATGATAGGAGTTTAACTATCAGCTGCTTTTTTCCTGCCGCTATTAATGTAGAAATTATTGCGAGTCATACCGGTAAAATCATTGGTAAATTAAAGAAAGTACATAGCGACGGATTATTTTCATTAAAACTTAGACGAAAAAACAAGTTTAAATATCAATTAAAAGTCACAAAAGCGACAAGTGACGATAAAACCAGTTATGAAATGATCGATGATCCGTTTAGTTTTACACCTATTTTAGGTGATCTTGATATCTACTTGCTCAATGAAGGAACACATTTAAAACCTTATAGTAAACTCGGTGCCCATGTGACTAACCATCAGAATGTGGATGGGGTATCGTTTGCCGTTTGGGCACCGAATGCAAGTTATGTTGCTGTTGTAGGTGACTTTAATGATTGGGATGGTCGCTGTCATCCCATGCAAAATATAGTCATAAACAATCAAAAGTCTGGTTATTGGTCAATATTTATTCCTCAAGCAGTTGTAGGACAGTATTATAAATTTAAATTAAAAGATCCTAATGGTAATATCCTGCCCCTAAAAGCAGATCCATACGCAACTCAATCACAATATCGACCAGAAACAGCCTCCATTATTAGCGCAGAAAAAGTCTATCCATGGCAAGATCAAAAATGGCTAGCTAAGCGAGAACAACGTAACAACCAAGATGCCCCTATTTCAATATACGAAGTACATTTAGGTTCATGGCGTAAAGACGCTAATAACCATTATCTAAATTATCGAGAAATAGCGAATCAACTCATTCCATATGTGTTGGAAATGGGCTTTACTCATATTCAGTTAATGCCAATAAGTGAATACCCATTTGATGGCTCATGGGGCTATCAACCTGTTGGATTATTTGCACCAACTTCGCGCTTTGGTAATGAAGATGATTTTCAGTACTTTGTTGACCAATGTCACAATGCAAATATTGGATTGTTAATTGATTGGGTCCCTGGACACTTTCCTAGTGATCCTCATGGGTTAGCTCAGTTCGACGGCACGCATTTATTTGAACATGAAGATCCTCGTCAAGGCTTTCATCCCGATTGGAACACGCTAATTTATAACTATGGTCGCACTGAAGTAACAAACTTCTTACGTGCATCGGCGATGCACTGGCTTGATAAGTTTCATGTTGATGGTATTCGTGTTGATGCAGTTGCCTCAATGTTATATCTCGATTACAGCCGTAAAGACGGTGAATGGATACCAAATAAACATGGCGGTCGTGAAAATCTTGAAGCCATAGCGTTTTTACAACAGTTTAATTGCGAACTTTATCATCAATATCCTGGTTGTGTCTCTATTGCAGAAGAATCGACTTCGTGGCCTGGCGTTTCTAAACCGGTGCATGAAGGCGGTTTAGGCTTTGGTTACAAATGGAATATGGGGTGGATGAACGATTCGCTAACTTATATGAAACGCGATCCTATTCATCGTTGTCATCACCATAATGAATTAAGTTTTAGTTTGGTTTATGCCTTTGATGAAAACTTTATTTTACCCTTAAGCCATGACGAAGTGGTTCATGGTAAGGGCTCATTAATTGCAAAAATGCCCGGTGATGCTTGGCAGCAGTTTGCTAATTTACGCGCTTATTATGGTTTTATGTGGGCACATCCAGGTAAAAAACTACTGTTTATGGGCTGTGAATTTGCTCAAGGTAAAGAATGGGATCATGATCATCAACTTGACTGGCATCAATTAGACATTCATTGGCATAGTGGCGTACAGCGTTTAATTAAAGATCTTAATAAGATCTATACAAACACTCCAGCCCTTTATCAACAAGACTGTTCACCCGAGGGCTTCTTATGGCTTGATCATAAAAATGCTGAGCAATCGATTTATAGCTTTATTCGTTTTGATAAAAGTCACGAAAACCCTGTTGTGGTTATTTGTAATTTTACCCCTACAGTACATAAAAAATTTAAAGTCGGTGTACCTATTGCGGGTAAATACATTGAATTAATTAACTCCGACGCTGAAGTTTATTCTGGTGCGAACCATCTCAATACAATTGCCATATCTAGTCATAATACGCCATGGCAAGATCAGCCTTATTCCATAGATATTACTGTTCCAGCATTAAGTACAGTTATGTTCTCATTAGCACAGGTCAATTAAATTATGACGCAACCTGTAGCCAGCTATCTTACGCCACAACAGCACCAATACACGGTGGGTTCGGGGCGATCTTATCCACTAGGCGCAACTTGTGACAAGCAAGGTACCAACTTTGCCCTATTTTCGGCTAATGCGACTAAAGTTGAGCTCTGCCTTTTTGATGCGTTAGGAATTAATGAAATTGCGCGTATTACCTTGCCTGAATTTACCGATGATATTTGGCATGGTTACATTAAAGGCATTACTGCAGGTAGTAAATATGGATATCGCGTGCATGGGCCGTTCGAACCTCATAATGGTCATCGTTTTAATCCCCATAAATTGTTACTCGACCCTTACGCTAAGAAAGTATCAGGGAAGTTTATTTCATCTGATAGCCACTATAGTTACCAAGTTGACGCAGACACTGACAAAAAAGATTTAACCTTAGATCTACAAGATAACGCCAGCTTTCTGCCTAAATGCGTGGTCACTCCAGCATTAAAATTATGCCGTTCTCACCCCCAAATTAGACGCCGAGACACTATTATTTATGAAATGCATGTTAAAGGTTTTACTCAGTTAAACCCTAACGTACCTGTTGAATTAAAAGGCACCTATGCAGGGCTTGCGACGAAAGCAGTTATTGATTATTTAACTGATTTAGGTATCACCAGCATAGAATTGTTACCCGTTCATCAGTTTTTAAATGAAGCATTTATTGAACAAAAAATACTAAAAAATTATTGGGGCTATAACACCATAGGTTTTTTCTTACCTCATGCTCAATATAGCCATAGTGGTGAAATTGAAGAATTCAAACATATGGTTGAAAGCTTCCATCAAGCGGGTATCGAAGTAATATTAGATGTGGTCTACAACCATACCGCTGAAGGGAATGAACTAGGACCGACCCATAGTTTTAAAGGTATAGATAACGCCAGTTATTATCGTTTAAACAAAGAAAACAAACGTTTTTATAATAACTATTCTGGCTGTGGTAATACCTTAAATATTGAGCATCCTAGAGTAATGCAAATGGTATTAGACAGTTTGCGTTATTGGGTTGAAGAAATGGGGGTTGATGGTTTCCGCTTTGACTTAGCCCCTATTTTAGGGCGAGAAACGCCTGACTTTAATTCAAAGAATAGTTTTTTCAATGCCCTACATCAAGACCCTGTTTTAGCGAAAGTTAAGTTGATTGCAGAACCATGGGATATTGGATCAAATGGCTACCAGCTGGGTAATTTTCCAAACAGTTGGTTAGAGTGGAATGACAGGTTTAGAGATACTTGTCGACGTTTTTGGCGTGGTGATGCAGGTGTTACTCCTGAATTTGCTAGCCGTTTACATGGTTCTAGTGATCTCTTTGAAAAAACAGGCCGCCGCCCGAGTGCTAGCGTAAACATTATCACTACTCATGACGGGTTCACTTTACATGATTTAGTTACCTATAAACACAAGCATAATCACGTTAATGGTGAAGATAATAATGATGGTCATAACGCCAATTTTAGCACTAACTTTGGTTTTGAAGGCCCATGTAATGACAGCACTATAAATAAATTACGAGCAAGACAAAAGCGCAATATGCTCACCACATTGTTTATTGCTCAAGGCACCCCAATGCTATTAGCTGGTGACGAAGTTGCGAATAGTCAACAAGGTAATAACAATGCTTATTGCCAAGATAATGAAATTACTTGGATAAACTGGGAAAACCCACAAGAGAAAGCTGAGTTACCTTTTGTTAAGCAGTTAATCGCGTTAAGAAAAGCACATCCCCTGTTAAATAGAACGCATTATCAACATGGTTTAACCGTATCAGCAGACACAAAACTTCCAGATATTAGTTGGTATAACTGTACTGGTAAATTAATGCGAGAAGATAACTGGCATGACTCAAAAATAAAATGTTTTGCAATGCTATTGGCAGAAACCTCTGTAAACATAACGTCAAACAATACAGCCAAAAACAATGAACAAACAGACGATGCGCTGTTAGTTATTTTTAATGCCCATAATAAAGCCGTTAACTTTCTACTACCGATATTAACTGGCTATTGGCATCGACTAATTGATACAACCCTTACCCAAACCAAGAAAAATAACAATATCAACACTCATTTAAATACGAATGAACCTTTAATTATTGAGGCTCACAGCTGCATTGTGCTCAGTTTTAATCAAATAAATCCGAAAACTGTACAAACCGCCAATGTTTTATCGAAATCATCAAATAACTTGCAACAAATAGATACTTTTCTGCAAGTTAAAAGTATAGAGAATTAGCCTATGAATCAAATCAAACATCTTGCCGAATTAGTAGGCTTTCATCAAAGTTATGTTGACTGTTTTGGCAGATATATTCCCGCCAACGAAGAAGCTGAGTATGCATTATTAACGGCGATGGGATATAAATTAGACAATGAGCAATTGTTAAAGCAAAGCATTAATTATTTAGAGCAACGCGAATGGTTAAATATTTTACCGTCTGCTCACATTGCTAAGTTAGAAGAAAGTGTGCATCAAGTATCGATCAGTTTACCCGCAGATAGTTGCGACGATATTAGCTATAATATTCAATTAGAAAAAGGTGAAAACACATCAGGCGTAACGAAACTATCGCAACTTAAACAGGTTGCTGTAAAGGAGTTAAATAATAAGCAATATATCAAATATCTACTTCAACTGCCTGAATTAGAAATGGGTTACCATATATTAACTATTGAAGTAGGTGAATATAAAGATAGTTGTCCCCTCATTTTTGCGCCAAAAACATGTTATAGCCCGCAAGAAGCCAGTAAAGAAAAGATTTGGGGCTACGCCGCACAGTTATATTCATTAACCAGTGAAAATAACTGGGGCATGGGTGACTTTGGTGACTTATTATCACTAGTTGAATTATCCGCTAAGCAAGAAGCATCAGTAATTGGCCTTAACCCATTACATCCGCTTTATCAAAATAATCCAGCACACAGGAGTCCTTACTCACCCACAAGTCGTTGTTTTTTAAATACTTTATATATTGATGTTAAACAAATCCCTAATTATCAAACATGTGAAACAGCACAACTACTCGTAAACTCTCATGAGTTTAAAAATAAAGTTAACTACGCTAGAAACTGCGAGCTCATTGACTACACTGCGGTATCTGACATTAAGTTTTCAGTCATTGAAATTCTCTATCAAGACTTTATTAAAAATAATAACTGCGCGTTAACAGAAGAGTTCCTTGAGTTTAAAGCTCAAGGTGGAGATGATTTAAAACGCTTGGCAACTTTTGAAGCCTTGTACGAACATTTTAGAAAAATAGATGAACATGCATTTGGTTGGAGTGCATGGCCTGAAGCATATCAACAACCTAGCAATGCAGCCGTCATGGAATTTCAGCAGTTAAATGCTGAACGTATTAACTACTTTACTTACGTACAATGGCTGGCACATCGTCAACTAAAAAATGTCGCTGATACAGCAAAAGAACGTGGTATGCCTATCGGTTTGTACATGGATTTAGCGGTAGGTTGTGACGGTTCAGGCGTAGATATATGGTCTGATAAAGAAATGTATGTTCCCGGAGCCGCAGTAGGCGCTCCGCCAGATGCTATGAATGTATTAGGGCAAGATTGGGGCTTAACGCCAATCAATCCTGTAGCACTACAAGAACAAGGATATTTACCTTTAGCCAAAGCGCTTCGAAGTAATATGCAATATGCTGGCGCTTTACGTATTGATCATATTTTAGGGCTTATGCGCCAATACTGGGTGGCTCCTGGCATGGCAGCCGATCAAGGTGTATACATCACTTTTCCTTTTGATGATATATTACGAATTATCGCATTAGAATCACGCCGTAATAATTGTGTTGTCATCGGTGAAGACTTAGGAACAGTACCTGAAGGCTTTAGTGAAATTATGGAAGCTGCTGGTTTATTATCTTATAAAGTCTTATTTTTTGAACGTTGGGAGTCAGGGTATTATAAACGTCCTGAACTTTACCCCGCGCAATCAATGGTTACTATTTCAACTCATGATTTACCTACTATGGCGGGTTGGTGGACAGGACGAGATTTAGCATGGAGACAACAGCTAAACCTTTACCCTAATGAAGAAATGGGCATTGCAGACAGAAAATCACGCATTGACGATCGCGGATTATTATTAGCTGCATTACAAGATTTAGGCGTGATTGATAATAATAACTTACCTGATCAATCACCCGCTAAAATGAATAAAGAATTAGGCTTGGCGGTACAAAAGTTTTTAGCGCAAGCGCCAAGCCATGTGCAATTAATTCCTTTAGAAGATGCTTTAGAAATACATGAACAAGTTAATATTCCTGGGACAATTGACGAACACCCGAATTGGAAACAAAAATTACCTGTAACGTTAGAAGAATTCAGCCATGTCGATTCTGTGACTTCATTAGTAAGTGCGATGCAAATCGCACGACCAAAAACAATATAAATATAATAAGAAAACATTAAATGAAAACACTATTTAAAATAAACTTAGTAAAAACAAGCCTAAGCATTACGCTTGCACTAGCTACTAGCTTTTTAATTGGCTGTCAGCAAGAACAATCTGTAACCACTGTAAACAATGCTAACACGGGCAATACAATAGCGACAAAACGACTGACAGCAACAGATTTACCTCATTATTTAAATAGAGATATTCAAGATGAAGTATTTTATTTTGTTATGCCTGATCGTTTTCATAATGGGGATACCACCAATGACAATGGTTCAAAAACTAAGCCCATTTCTTCTGGTGGTTTTGATAAAACCAACAAAGGCATGTTTCATGGAGGTGATATTAAAGGGTTACAAGACAAACTCCCTTATTTAAAAGAGCTAGGGATAAGTGCTATATGGTTAACCCCGATACTACGTAATCAAGCCATGCAAGATAATAGCGCAGGATATCATGGTTATTGGGTATTAGATTTTACCGAAATAGATCCGCATTTCGGCACAAATGAAAATCTAAAAAACTTTATAGCAGCAGCGCATCAAGAGAACATGAAAGTGTTTTTTGATATTATTACTAACCATACAGCTGATGTGATTAAATTTGAAGAATGTCATGGTAAAGATGGCTTACAATGGTTAGTTGCCGAAACAGGTTGTGTTTATAAATCATTAGCACAAAAAGCGGCTGGTGATACATACACACCCGTTATTCCAAAAGGCTTAGACAATGTTAAAAGCCCAGAATGGCTAAATAAAATAGAGTATTACCATAACCAAGGTGATACGACTTTTGAGGGTGAAAATTCACTTTATGGTGATTTCGCAGGTCTTGATGATCTAGACACTGACAACCCTGAAGTCGTCGCTAACATGATCGATACCTTTAAAGACTTCGTTAGTGAATTTAAACCCGATGGTTTTCGAATTGATACGGTCAAACACGTCAATATCGAGTTCTGGAGTGATTTTTCACCGGCTATTGTTAATCATGCAAAATCGATAGGTATTCCTCAATTTTTTATGTTTGGCGAAGTATATGACGCTAATAGTAAAGTGTTAAGTCAATACACCACCAAAGGTAACATGCAATCTGTTTTAGATTTTGGCTTTCAATCAATGGTCACTGATACATTGATTAAACAAACAGGTACCGATGTTATTGATGCTTGGTCGAAAGCTGATAGCGATTACTTAGATCACGACAGTAATGCTAATCAGTTACTAAACTTTATTGGTAATCATGATATGGGGCGTTTTGCTTATATGGTTAAAAGTAGCCCTTTCGATTACTCACAAGAACAGCAGATTAAACGTAATATTTTAGCTCATGCCATGATGTACTTTATGCGCGGCGTACCTATTATTTATTATGGCGATGAACAAGGTTTTGTAGGCGATGGCGGTGATCAAGATTCACGACAAGACATGATGCCTTCGTTAGTAGAGTCATACAATGACGATAATTTACTGGCAACTAACGCAAGCACCGCTGATGATAATTTCGACCAGAATCACCCTTTTTATCGTGCCTTTGCGGAGATGGCGAGTATTTATTATCAAGAGCCTGTTCTTAGGTATGGTCAACAAGCGACTTTATATCAACAGAGTACTCCTGGGTTATACGTATTTTCTCGCACTATCTCTGGCGAAAATAACCAACAAGTCATCATTGCTTTTAATACATCAAATGAGAAAAAAACAATCTCATTAACTAATGCAATAGCTGATGTAGAGTTACTTTATTCAAGTAGTTTAAATGAAGTAAGTTTGCACCTTAAAGATAGCCAAGCAACAATAAACCTTCCCCCGCTAGATTATGCTATTTGGCGAGTTAAATAGGGCGTATAAGAGATAATTAGTCACTTTATTCAAGCAAGTTTAATTATAAACTTGCTTAGTATTAACTCTTTGATTTTTTATACCAACGAATGAGTTCTTTTTGATCGGCAGGAGGTTCTACACCTTGCTTAATACGTTTGTTTGCTTGTTCTGCTAATAACTGTTCAGCTTTATTTTCAATTTTCTCTAACATACTATAAAACTGTTCAGTTTCTTCAGTACTTAACACACTCGCGAGCTGCTTAGCTCGTTCGTCCATAGCCAACGCTAATTTTTGATACAGCACTTTTCCATTATTGTTAAGTAAAAGGTTTTTAACATTTTTCTTCTGTGAGTCAGCTTCGGTTGTAATTAATTTAAGTGCTAATAATTTTTTCACCGCACGGCTAACCGTATAAGAATCAAGGCGAGATTGATAAGCTATATCAGCAGATTTAATTGGCATATATGAGCCAATATTAAGTAATACCCGCATTTCTCTAGGATCAAGGTCGGTTAATTCCCTAATTTTCCAATCTCGATTTAGGGCAAGTAAATTGCTCACCACGGCAACACGAAATGGTAAATGAGTCGTTAAATCTAAAGGGTTTTTAATACATTCAGTTAGGTTAAACGAATGACTTCGGGCTGATTTTTTAATAACAGTAACCTTACTAATTATACTTATAACAATGAAATGCTCAATTTTGTAATAACCATATCACTTTCGGGAAATAATTAATAAGGTTAACGCTTATCTATTTTAAAAGCATTGTCATTTTTTGTGCTTGTGAGTCTTTAACTTGAGTCCATGCAAGAGCCGAAATAGCTAGTGATACTGCACTTATTTGAAACACTAAACTTTTATCTGCAATATTATTTATAAATAAACCAACCCCTAAACTCACTAATAATTGGGGCAAAACCACCGATAAGTTAAATAATCCCATATAAAGCCCCATTTTCGATTGCTCTACTTTTTCTGACATAATAGCAAAAGGCAAGCTGATAATAGATGCCCAGCCAAAACCTAATAATGCCATTAATAAAAATAAAACATGCTTATCCATACCGAAAATAGCCACTAACCCATAACCTATCGCCATACTTGTTAAACACCCAATATGTACATTAACTCGGCCAAAACGTTTTGCTAATGGCGTAAGAATAAATGCAGGTAATAATGCAGAAACGGCACTTAATATTAAGAAGCTTGTTGCAATCACTTTACCCAAATCGTCATCAGTTAAAGTCGGCATTTTCTCTTGCAAAAAAGCAAAGATAAATACAAACATAGTTTGCACACCAAGCCAACTAAAAGAATGAGCTGCAAGTATTTTTTTAAATCCAATCGTATTATTCTTACTTCTTTCGACATGATTTTCTTTAACAAACAAAGTAATAAGAATAAAAAATAAGGTGATCACCGCAGCAATAACTTCAGCCCAATAATGCGTTGTTTTTATACCAGACAGCTGAAGCGCTATGGCATATATATCGTATAAAATAAACCCCCACAGTGGCTTAATATTAAGTAAAACCTTTGCTATGGATATTTTTTCATTAGCGCTTTCAACATGAGAAATTACAAGTTCTTTGGGCTCTTTGATAAAAAATGGCGGGATAATTGATAAGAGAAAAACGAGTCCTGCCCCAACATAAATAAGAACAAAATTACCCCATGTTGCGCCTATGGCATAAGCTAACACACCAAATGAGCCAGAAACCGTTTGCATCCAAGTATAACCACGTGTTCGCGCTGCACCTTCAGGTGTTACATCGGCAATAATGGCACGTGTTGGGTTAAAGCTAATATTAATGGATAAGTCGAGAGTTAATGCCACCGCAATAGCAACACCTAATAACCCAGAAAAGCCTAAAGATGCTGATACAACGTCTATATTAGGTAAAGCCAATAACATCAAACCAGCCAAGGTTCCACCTATTAGGATAAAAGGCCGTCTCCTACCCTGCCAAAACCAAACCTTATCACTAATAATACCAATAAATACTTGTCCTAAAATGCCAGCAATTGGCCCCGCTGCCCACACTAAACCGACTTGATGTATATCTAAGCCAAACTGAGTAGTTAACAACCAACTTAAAGCAGATATTTGAACAGAAAGTGCAAAACCCATTGCCGTTGACGGTAAGCTAAGAAGAAGATAAAAAGGTGTGGTTAACTTTCGTTGCATTACACGCATGCAATAATTCTCTAAATTATTATAATTCAATAACGTTACGCAATAGACTACTGCGATACAATCGTTTGCATACGTATTCACGATTGATTATAGTAATTAGGTAATTACTATACAAAAGTACATATAGATGATAAGTGCTAGTGAAACTCATACTAATGAAAACTAATCACACTAAACGTTGGTAATATAATGAAAAATATAATAATTTTGATTATCTTCTGCGTTGTCACGTTACTTAGTTATATGCCTTTATCAACAGCTCAAGAGGTTAAAGTTTATACGGAGATATTCCCTCCATTTCAACATTTAGAGCAAAATGAAATTGCAGGTTCTGCCACTGAAAAAGTTAAAGACATTTTAAATTCAACAAATTTAACGAGTCAATTTCACATTGTACCTTGGGTTAGAGCTTTTCAAACCGTTAAACAGCAAAAGAACACATTAATTTATTCAATGTATCGCTCACCTGAACGGGAGCCATTTTTTCATTGGTTATCTATTGTTGGGCAAATTAAAAATGGCTTTGTAGCGTTAAAAAGCAAAAATATACAGTTAGCTAGTTTTGAAGACTCTAAAACTTATATCACGGCTGTGGTCAAAGAAAGTTACCCCTATCAATATCTCAAATCCGAAGGTTTTTCCGAAGATGAAAATTTAGTGATTATTAACTCTAGAGAAACTCAATTGAGCTTACTATTAAATAATAAAGTAGACTTTCTATTTGGTGATTTAAACTTTATGCGTCAAAGACTCAAAAATAGAGGGTTATCCCCCCTATTAATAGAAAATGCATATACAGAACCTGGATGGGAAATAGATTTATATTTAGCCATCAATAAAAATAGCGATGAACAGATTGTTAAACAGCTAAAAAATGCGATATCCACAGGAGATAAAATAACAGCTCTTTAATACTTCCCTATGCATAACTAGGGAACACTTTCACCATTTCTTGCCTCTAATAACCGATACCAATCATCTCGTGTATATGAGAGTTCAAACACTTGAGTTGCTGCACGAATACGTTCAGGTGTCGTAGAACCAATAATAGGAAAGATATTTGCGGGATGTTTAATTAACCAAGCCAGCATAATCAGCCAAGGTTCACATTCATATTTTTGTGCTTGTAAATCAAACTCTTGTTTTATTCTAAACTCGTCATCAGTCGTAAATGTATTCCCCCATGCTGGGTAAGCAACTCCCCCTAAAGGACACCAAGCAATAGGACAAATATTATCTTGTTGGCACTGGTCAAGTGTTCCATCAAGTAAACTATTAATATTATGAATGTTAATTTCAATTTGATTGGCAACTAAAGGCATAGACATAGCAGAACCAAGTGCGGTAACTTGTGAAGGCGTAAAGTTACTGACACCAAAATGTTTCACCTTCCCCGCAGCTTTCAAAATTGCAAAACTTTCTGCTACTTCATGAATATCCATTAAATAATCAGGACGATGGAGCAAGAACATATCAAGTTGATCTATACCTAAACGCTGTAAACACCCATCAACACTATTTAAAATATAAGATTGACTAAAGTCATAACGCGTAGGTGCATATTCTTGCATATCACGCTTTGGTCGAATACCTGCCTTAGAAGTAATAATCATTTGATCGCGCAATGACGGAGACTCTTTTATTATCTCGCCAAACAAGCGCTCACATTCATTAGCGCCATAAATATCTGCATGGTCAAAATGATTATAACCAGCATCAATTGCCGCCCGAATAGCAGCTTTGCCTTTAGCTCTATCTGCAGCTGAATTATCGCCTGTTATACGCATACAACCATATATTAAGCGACTTGAAGTTAAGTCAGCTTCATACTCTTTATTGGTAGGGTTATTTCCTTGAACTAAACATTGTTTTTGCATCACAGTTCCCGCATGGTTAATTTTATATACTGATCATGTATGGCTAAGTCATCTACAATTTCAATGTTAAAATAACACTTTGTCTATTTAAAATAAAAAGTGCAATAGTCACCTATTGCACTTTTATAAAATAACAAATTGATAATGTCATTGATTAACTCAAAAATGACTCTGCATTACACGTTATAAAGAGTAATTAATACCAAAGTAAATGGTCCGGCCAAAATATTGAATGGTACCAGTACGTGTTGTATCCCCAAAATACGAAATATTAGGTTCATCTGTTAAGTTATCAACAGAAACTACTGCCTGTAAGTTCTCAGAGAAATTATATGACATTTGAGCCGAAATAATGGTTTCATCTTGGAAGTATGCAGACTGAGAGTCACCAATAGCAATTTGTCGGCTTAAATACGCAGAACGATAACGTCCACTAATACGCGCAGTAAAGGTTTCTTCCCAATCATAAAATAAGGTTGCACTATAAACACGTGGTGATAAACCATCTATTGGTGCTAATCCACCTTCTTCTCCTGGTACTGTTGAAGGTACTTCTATTTCACTTTCAGTATAAGAGAAATTAAAATTCGCCCCTAAACCTGATAATGCACCAGGTAAAAAGGTGAAAGTTTGCGTATAGCCAATTTCAATACCACGCATATAACCGGCATCACCATTGTTCTCGGCGTGAGAATAATCACCATTTTCCCAGATCAATAACTCATCGTTTTCGTCTGTCAGTTTATCTGCAGGAATACTCGGTAAAGCAATGCCATTTGCGGCATAATCAAAGTTACGATCTATGGTAGTGCTCACCATATTTTCTATATCTTTATTCCAAATAGCAAAAACAAACGCACCATCTGTTTCAACAAAGTAATGCTCATAAGAAATATCAAATTGATCCGCATAGAATGGACGTAAAAATGGACTTGTTGAGCTATCTAAATCAATATAATTTCGACCATCGCCATCTCTGTTAACATTAAATGAAAAGTTACCGCTATTAGCCATGCTTGGCATCTCAGGACGAGACATCACTTTTGCATAAGCAAAACGTAATTGGTCATTATCAGTTAGTTGTATATTTAAGTTAAACGAAGGTAAAAAGTCACTATAACTTTCGCCAACTTTTTCACGTCTGAAATCATTGTTAGTAATACCCGCATCATCAACAATCGCATCTCCCAAACCTGCACCTACATTAACTAAGCCTGTACTGGCTTGATCTGAATACACATAACGAAGACCAACATTACCTGTTAAGGGTAAACCAAACACTTCTGTATTAATATTTAATTGAACATAAGCAGCAAGTACTTCTTCTTCAACAATATTATTTTGTGTCATGGTCCAGTTATGTTCCCATGTACGTATAGGAGTACGGTCAACACCTGGGATCCACGCATTTAAAATTGCGTCGTTATTAACAGATAAAAAGCTAGGCATACCAGACAATTCGCCGCCAATAGTGGTTACGGTTGAATTATCACTGTTTAACGCATAAGGCGCAAAACGTTGTACTTCAATAGGATTACCTTCATCATCAACACCGGCATATGTAATATATTGGCCATTACGCATATTGCCATCAGTTGTTCCATATACAAAACGTCCGCGACCTAATTCATACTCGCGCTTTGAACCACGAGCGCCAAACTCAACTGACTCAAAGTATTCATTATCGAGTTGTTGGTTAAAATCAATTCTTATCGCGCTTGATGAATTAGACTCAATATGAGGATATGACTCCGCACTAGTCACCATCATGTGAGCAGTATCTGTGAAATCTTGATTGAAAGATAAATCAGGGTTATTTAAACCATTTAATTGGTAACTAAAAATTATATTATCATCAATCACAGGCGTTTCTGCGCTTGAATCTTCAAAATATGCCATACGCATAACTTGATCTTTATAATTCTCTTCGCCTTTTGAGTGCGCTAAATCGACCGTCATTAATAAGCGATCTGTAATATCCCACTCTGTTTTAAAACCAAATGACGATAATTTACTTAACGTGGTATTATCATCTGCTTGTGTTTGAATATTGACTTCACGAGAAGAACCTTTATACGGAGGAGCAACCGCTGTGCCATATGGATCACGATATATTGTTCCGCCTACTAGCGCACCATCAGCGACTAATGGATTATCCAATAATAATTTAGAACCTGCTACGGCAATATTATTCAAACCAGAAATACGTAAACCACGATCCCATTTTTCTGAATCAAATTTTGAATGGAAAGCATCGAATTGAAAACGTAATTCATCTGTGGGCTCATAATTTAATGCAAGCACAAAAGCATCTCGATTATCTTCACCACCGCGCTCATTAATCTCAAACCCAGAAGAAACTAAAATGCTTTCTGGACCACCATCGTACGCCAACGATAGATCTTCTTCATCAAATTGATAATTAACAAAGCGACTTGACACTGTAGGTTGAAACATACCAGCATAACCAACTGATAAACCTAAAGTATCTTCTAGAAATTTGCCTTGGTAAGATAAAGTTAAACGACGGCCAAAGGTATCCGAATCTTCGTTATCAGCGGCGGCTTCATTATAGTTGCCCATTAACGACATACGAACCGTTTGATCTTCGTCGTTGTCTAAAGCATTAGCCGTTTCTAGCGCAATAGTTGCCGCAATACCGCCTTCAATAAGAGACGCTTTTTGTGATTTATAAACTTGTGCTTGTTTAATGAGTTCAGATGGATATTGATCAAACTGAACTGAACGGCCGCCACCAGTAGAGACTTGTTCTCGGCCATTTAATGTTGATAAAACAAAACCACCCGATAAACCACGAACATTTAATTCACTTGATTGACCATCAATACGTACCGAGGTTACACCCGGTAAACGGGTTAATGAATCAGCAATAGACACATCAGGTAAGCCGCCAATATCATCTGCTGAGATAGCGTCAACGATAGTATCTGAGAAACGTTTGGTATTTAATGACTTGATGACACTACCTTTAAAACCAGTAACTTCAATAATTTCTACTGCTTTTTGGTCGCGCTGTTTTTTACTTAATTGTGTTGGCGCTTTTTCAGCGTCAGCATTTACTTCGACTTCTTCAGCTAAAGCAAAACTTGGTATTGCTACTAACTGTCCCCCGCCTATCATAAGCGCAATGGATAATGCACTAAGATTAAAGTTTTTCATGTGTATTCCTTAATAAATACCAGAAGTATTTATGCTAAAATTTTTGCATTGTCGCAATGGTTTGTTGCTTTCTTTTATTATCGGAATTTATTTTTTATATGCACTATGACATTGTTTTAATTAGTTTTTATTTTTATATATTTAGGCAAGCAAATTTAGTGTAAGAACAAGTTAGTCAAAAAACAAGCAATTGTTAGATGCATACGTATTCATAACCATACATGGCCCTGCATACGTATTCATGCCGCTTCAATCCTATTACTATATATACACATTAGTTTTCTTTGTGTAGCTTTACGACGTTACTGAATATAAAAATCGGAATAAAAGTAACATAATGCATCACCCTACTTAGGCAGCGAAGTACGTTTATATTAGTTAAGCACTGATAAAAACAAGAGTGATGCTACAACTTATATGCACATAAACTAAAACCATATAGTTAATGGAGTTATAAACTCATGAAATACAATTTAACGCCCTTGATGCTGGGTGCTGCGATAGCGGTAAGTACAATACTTACAGGTTGTGGCGGTGATGAAGCAAAGCCAATAATTACAGACGTTTTTGAAGATGTCGGCTTATGGTGTAAAAGTCCTTCAATTGTGCAAATTGCCAGCCCTGATTTTTATCCTCTTTCAGAAGAAGATAATGCCGGTTTAGCAGCAGGAAAAGCGGCCGCTAAAGCAGCAGCGCAAGCGGAACAAGGCGACTCGTTTGATGAAGCCGCTTGGGAAGCCAGCTTTAAATATGAAAGCCTAGATCTTTACAGCATTTTAGGATTAACCCTCGAAGAAAAAGAACGACAAGCCATTGCAAAAGAAGAAGCCAGAGCCTTCAAAATAGGTCAAGGTCAAGACGTTATCTACGGTGAAGCCTTTGATGAATGGTTTGAAGAGTGGTTTGCAGCAATTCCACCCGCAAACTATTTAGGTCCGTCGCAACGTATTACTCGCTCGGTAAACGCAACAACCTCTGCAATGGACGGTCAAGAAATATGTTACACTCCGCCACTTTCGTGCCCAAATTACAAAGTAATTGATGAATCAGGAACATACGAATGTATTATTCCTGAGCAAAACCCTATTGATGGTGCCCCTGCTCCAGCCTACTTAGCAGGAGCAGGTGAAGCTGTTGCTTATTATCTTCATGAAGATCATGTAGTAGGTGCTGACAATAGCGCTCTTTATGAAAACGTAGTGGTACACACTTGGAACAACGATGACTGTACTGCTTATGCAGAAGACAGTATTTCGCCACAGTGGGGGCAAAGCCCAGCAGTAACTACAGCAATAGATGATAATTACGGTAAATATTGGGTATTAAATTTAGTAGATGAACCCAGTAACTGCGGTAATATTATTTTTAACGATACGGTTACAGGTAAAAAAATATCCGAAAATGATTTAACCATGCCTATTGGCAATTCTGGTGATATCGTTTTTCATAATCTAGATAAAAATGCTTATGCCAGCGACGACTTCCCCGTTAATGTTTTAGACGGATTATTCTTAATTAACCAACATCCTTTTTTTGGTGCTGAAGCTTCATCTGGCCTGAAATCGTGTGGTTGGGGTATGGCAGCAGATGACTCTGGTGAGCTATGTTTAGGTGAAAGCTTAGTTTGTCCTGCTGGCACTATTGCTGTTGGCGTTGGCACAGCAGATATTGCATCTAAATGTGTCACCTTATTTGAGCCTGAAAATACCACACTTTATATAAAAGGTGGCTTTAACGGTTGGAGTGCAACAGCTGATGCAGAGTTTGAATATACTGAAAATGGTCAATACCGTTTAAATTATCTTTACGATACAGATTGTGAAATTGTAGAGCCAACTGAAGAAAGTGATGGCGAAAATTGTTCGGTTACACACCAATACAAAGTTGCAGATGCTGACTGGTCAGAACCAGCAAGTTTCGGCAGTATTAAAGGTGGCGATCAATCTGCGGTTGGTACAACAATATTAATGACTGTAGGTGAAGGTGTCGGTCAAAATATGTCTGTGGCTATGGAAGAAGAAAAAATCTACCAATTCTTAGTCGATGCTTCTGATACTTCTGCGGTAACACTAACAATTAATGAAGTACCTGTTCAAGCGTTTCCAAGTATTACTATTGGTGGTGAAACACTTGACTTAGCTTATAGTTCAGATGGTAATTATGTATTAAGAAAAGCTTTAATGGCTGAAACATATAACTTTACTATAGCTGACGAAGCTGCAGGTTTTTCTGTTGGTGCTGTAGATACTAACAACATCGTAACTGCAAGCACACCTTTAGCTTTAGCACATGATGGTGGAGCTTTATCATTCACGCCTTCTTCCGCTGCGGAGTATGATTTTATATTGAATCTTTCAAATCCTGAAGCGCCAAGCCTTGAAATAAAACCCGCATTACCATTTGGCACTACGCCAGTATTCATTCGTGGTTCTATTAATGGTTGGTCTTCACCTGCTGCCGATGAAATAAAATGGAATGCAGATACTCGTAGTTATAGTGTTTTATATGGCTTAGAAGCTGGTGGCAATCATGCCTTTAAATTTGCAGATGCTAATTGGAGCACAGTCAACTTAGGGTTTAACGAAGTAACTATTTCTTCTGATTCAGATGCCATTGCTGTTGTTGATGACGGTGGCAATATGCGTGTTGTTGTTGACGAATCTTCAACCTATAAATTTGAAGTTATTTTTGCATCAGCTAACCCGGTAGTTAAAGTATCAAAAGCACCTTTATACTTGCGTGGTAGTATTACTGACTGGGGTGCATCAAATGCTAACCAATTACAATTCATGCCTGTAGACGCTAGTAATACAGCTGAAACTTCGCGCACTTATTCAATGGAAGTAACTATTAGTAACGCCGGTGAATTTAAAGTAGCTGATGAAGGCTGGGGGGGTACATTGGGTTATAATTACGGAGTTGAAATTGCCGGCACTAAAGTTGAGTTAGGTGTACCATTAACGCTAGTCGCTTCAAATAACAATATAGGGATAGATTTACCCGCAGGTACCTATATCTTTGCTTTTGAAGATGGTGTAACTAAAACAATGACTGTGACGACTAAGTAATTTAATTAACAACACTCAAAATTATATAAGCTCACTCATTTAAAGCTCTACTGTAAAAAGTAGAGCTTTTTTCATTAAATTAATTTTTAATATTATTAAATCGCAAGACCGATGAACTAAAGCCCAACCTACAAAATGAAATACAAAATCAAGATTAACGCTCTGATATGTAGGTCGGCATTTATGCCGACAAAACCGAGAAATAACCTAATTGAATACGTATGTAGACGCTATTAAGCCATTACACAACCCTATAGCATGGAGTTAATTTAAAACAATAACAAATCAAAAATTAAACAGAGGATACGGTTGTGAATACTCCAACAACGAAATCAACATACCTTACACCTTTTTATAAAACTCTCTCATTTAGCTTAGTATTAACCTTATCTGCATGCGGGGGCGGTGGTTCTAACGAAAGCAGTCAACCAACTCAACCTCAACCGCCTGAAAATAGCGCACCCACAATTAACCAATTTTCAGTAGATTCCACAACTGATTTAACTGTTAATTATTCATGGGCTGTTACCGATAGTAATAATGATGCTTTAACATGTGTATTATCGCCGGGGGCTAACTTAGCCGACATAGCAATCAATGACTGTAAAACTACAACAACTCAACAAGTAACATACACAGCCGCTGGAGATATTACTGCTCAATTAACCGTAACAGATACCAGCAATGCAACAGCTAACAAAGCCCTTAACTTAACTGTTACGGATCCTAATCAACTGCCGTCACCTATTGTTAGTGCGAATGACAACCAATTAGTTATTTTTTATAACCGTCCCAATAATGATTACGACGGTTGGATTTTACATTTATGGAATAATGCAGAATGTGATGCCTATAATCAGTTTAGCGCCGATGGCGGAACTGACTGGGCAACAGGTCAGGCACAATCAGGTATCGACCCAAATTACGGCGCATATTGGCTAATTGAATTAAAAGACAACAATGCAACCTGTGCAAACTTTATCGTTCACAAAGGTGATGAAAAAGACATTGGCGGCCTTGACCACAAAGCTGACTTAACCGGTGAGCGAATGATTTGGACATTAAGTGGTATCAGCGACTTATATGCAGAAGCAACATTATACCCTTCTGGCGTGTTAATCGAAAATATCGCAGCCCATTGGGTTTCACCTACTGATCTGCTATGGAATACAAACACCGCTAACAGCAATAACGTTAACAAAGTTAGAGTGTATTCATCTGACACTGATGATATGCACTATGATGGTGAAACCGGTATTGCAGGCAATAACTATATTGAGTTTACGGCAAATAATAGCTCAGAGCATCCTGCCACAGTGTTAGCGATTCCTCGCTATCAATCACTTGAAGCCTTTTCTGTCAATTCAGTTGATATTGCTAAAGTAAAAACTATGCTCAAAGGTAAACTTCTAGCGATTGCTTATAACGACAATGATAAAGTTCTTGCAGCCACTTACGTACAAACGCCACAAGTATTAGATCAGCTTTATACTAAAACCAGTAATGATGCCGATGAAGCAACACTTGGGCTAAGTTATTCTGGCGGTAACATTAATAGTGCCTTATGGGCTCCTACGGCTAACAATGTTGCCTTAAAAATATATGATGCAGATAAAAATTTATTATCAACTCAAGCGCTAACTTTTGATGCTCAAACAGGTATTTGGAGAACAGCCATTACAGAAAGCAATGATCGTTTATTCTATCGTTTTGCTTTAACGGTTTATCATTCACAAAACCAAAAATTTGAAACACTTGAAGTGACCGATCCGTATTCGGTATCACTTTCCACTAATGGCGAATATTCACAATTTGTCAATTTACAAGACGATGACTTAAAGCCTGTAGATTGGGACACTCATAGCATCCCAACTATAACCAATAAAGAAGATGCGATTATTTACGAAGGTCATATTCGCGACTTTAGCATTCGCGACCAAAGTACCAGTGCAGCTCATCGTGGCAAATATCTTGCCTTTACCGAAACTAATGCTCTGCCAGTACAACATTTATCAAAGCTTGCTGAATCAGGCTTAACTCATTTTCAAATGCTACCCGCTAATGATATTGCCAGTATAAACGAAGATGAAGCTACCCGTATTAACTTAAATAATACCGTTGATGAGTTGTGTGATATAGCACCAAATACTTCAATTTGTGCTGTTGAAAACGGCGGTGCAACTATTTTATCGGTTTACCAAAGTTATGACCCTAGCACCTCAAACGCACAAGCATTAGCGCAAGAACTAAGAAGCTTAGACAGTTTTAACTGGGGCTACGATCCAAAACACTTTAATGTGCCAGATGGCAGTTATTCTACAAACCCTGACGGCAGTGCGCGTATTCTAGAAATGCGCGAAATGAACCAGGCACTGCATCAATTAGGGCTGCGTGTCGCCCTAGACGTGGTTTATAACCACACTAGCTCTTCTGGTTTATGGGACAACTCGGTATTAGATAAAGTAGTGCCAGGTTATTACCATCGTCGTAATTTAATTACCGGTAATGTTGAAGCCGAAACTTGCTGTCAAGACACTGCACCAGAGCATGCAATGATGCAGAAGTTAATGGTAGATTCACTCGTACTATGGGCAACAGAATACAAAATTGATGCCTTTAGATTCGATATTATGGCGAATAACTCAGTTGACTCAATTATTGCAGCGCGAGAAGCTGTATTAGCCATTGACAGTGATAATTATTTTTATGGCGAAGGTTGGACTCGACAAGACAGAGGTTACCAACAAGCACAACAGAATAATATGGCAGGCACAGAAGTTGGTACGTTTAATGATCGCCCTCGCGATACTATTCGTAGTGCGACATTGTTTGATAGTAACGGATCATTAAGCGATCAAGACACTATCAGAATCGGCCTTGCGGGTACATTGGCTAATTACCAACTACAAGATAAAAACGGTACGGTGAAATCAGGCAGTAACTTTTCACAGTCTGCTTATGCTAAAGACCCTGCCGATATTATCAACTATGTGTCTAAGCATGATAATCAAACCTTATGGGATCAATTACAGTATGGTTTTGCTGATGAGATGACTCTTGAGCAAAGAGTAAGAGCGCATAATATCGCCGCAACACTCCCCTTATTAAGCCAAGGTATTCCATTTTTTCAATTAGGTGGTGATTTAATTCGTTCAAAATCAATGGATCGCAATAGTTATGATAGCGGTGACTGGTTCAACTTTGTTGATTTTACCAAAACTACTAATAACTGGAATATTGGCTTACCTTTAGCTGAAGATAACCAAGATAAATGGACAACCATTGCTGATATTATCGCGCTTAACTCAACCACAGTAACCTCTACTGATATTGAATTAGCTTCAAGTGTATTTAATGACTTTATTGCTATTCGCAGCGCTAGCCCACTGTTTCGTTTAACCAGCGCACAAGATGTTATTGATCGTGTTGGTTTTCATAATACCGGCATTGGCCAAACAAAAGGCTTAATCGTAATGAGTCTTGATGATGGCGTAAATGATAGCGGTCCAGCTTTATCCGATATTGATGAAAATAATGACGCTATTGTTGTAGTGATTAATGGCACTACGCAAACCCAGTCGCCGAGTATCGCTAGCGCTAGCGGCTTTACACTGCATTCAATTCAACAAAACTCAGACGATACCGTAGTAACTACAGCCAGTTTTACTGAAAATACCAACAATGGCACCTTTACTGTACCAGCACTGACAACTGCAGTATTTGTTAAAGTGCAAACAGGTGCTCAAGATTATGGCTTACCTGCTGATGTTACCTTAAATGCACCAGATACCGCACCTTATGGTAACACTGACCTTTATATCTCAGCTTCATTTAATGATTATGGTAATAATGGTTATACAGCCGCCGATAAATTTACGTATGACGGTAACGGTATTTATAGCTTAACCACTACATTAATAGCTGGTACGCAGTCTTTTATTATAGCTTCACAAGATAATACCAGCGTTAATTTAGCTTATAGCGATGTAACTATCACCAGCGGATCAGTGTCAGTAAGTAACAATAACGATGAATTTGAATTAGCAGTAACCGCTTCAGGCAGTTACACTTTTACCTTAGATGCCAATAGTTCAGTACCCTCGTTAGCCATTCAAAATAAAATGCCTACCGTTGATTGCACAGCATTGCCTGACTCAACTGATAATATTCCTTTTAATATTAATGGTGGTGGTGAGCTTTATGTGCGTGGTAGTCATTCTGGTTGGAACGCTGAAGAAGCTTACCGTCTGCACTACAAAGGCAACAACATTTATCAAGCCGTTGCTGACTTTAGTGGTGAGCTTCAATTTAAACTCGCCTCCGATGATGGCAGTTGGACTACACAATTATGGGCACAAGCAGCTAACAGCAACGACATAAATGATCAAAACTTAAATATTGGGGTTTCATATCCTGTCGCTTATAACGATGCGGGTGAAAGTAATAACTTAACCAATCTCACCGCTGGCAGTTATAGCATTAAATTAACGTTAAACAGCGCTAATCCTAGCAAAGGTTTTAATGTGGGTAGTTTAATCATTCAACAATGTCAGCCATAAAATAACGCTGAGCCTGAACACTTGAAAATGAACGTTAAAAGCTTTTGGTTATTCACCAAAAGCTTTTTTCGTCTAACAAACAATAACGTTAACTCTACTAAAAAGTAATAAAGCAGCGGGTTACAATAGCGACAAAACAACATTAGCTATAAACTAGCTTTTAGTTGTCTGCCTTTAACAACTTGTAATAACGACACTTACCCCATAGTGTTTTTAGTGCTAAATCACTCAGAAGATTTATTTTCACTAGCTTCAGTAGGGCCTTCTAAAGACATTTTAAAGTCTTCAAGCTCTTGCTTTAATTTTGCAATTTCATTTTTAGCCGTTATAGCATAAGACAAACCAGACAAACCGAATATAAATCCTAAAATTCCCATAAATTCCATCATATTTTCCTTTTGCAATAGTTATAATTTGTTAACACGAACAAAAGCAATGTATTTTTGTCCTACTTTATCGTCTTATCAGACATACCGCTCAGTTAACACTAAACATACGGCTATGATTGATATGTTTATTAATGCTCTTACAAGCCAATGATGCTCACGATATGAAATACCAAATTTCTTTGTCGCTATAACCATAAAACTCATTAAAATAAACCATGGTGTAAAATAGAACGTAAACTCCCATTTTACCAGGGTTATCGCCGCATCGTGTAATGCTCCACTCACAGCGAAAGTTAAAATAATTGCTAACCCTTTAGGAAGTAAACCGCTCAAGGGCTTCATTATATTACGAGAAAGATAGTAACCCCATATTGGGTTCCAATATTGCCAAAATAAATAGAACGAACTTGCACCTAACGAACGCTTGAGCATATTAGTCATTGAGCCAGATGCGCCCAATGCGACGCCATTACGTCTTTTAACATACTCTGAGAGAGTAATAGTTCTATACATTTTGTTCCTGTATGACTAATGCCCTAACCAGGGCATAAACAAATGACAGTTAAGATGAAAACGTTCAAAACCTATGTGTAGATGTCTCACACCCTGTCCCTTATAATAAAGTAAGAAGCAATAATTTAACCACATTTCCCCTTGGCAACTAGCGTTTAATTAACGTTAAACAGCACCAACCTTAGCAAATATTTTAATATAATGGTTTGAGCATATAATACTGTAAGCCACTAGTTGTAGTTACAATTTTACATTAAACAATAAAACTAAAAGGATAAAGTAAATCAACAGAAAGCTTTTAATTAAATTTTAGTGTAAAATGATCGAGATTCAAGGACGTTGTAAATTTGTCTATCTGTACAAGTATACCTATACATGAAAGTAAAAATAAAAAATAGCTCACTACTTTTTAACTAAGCTACAACTAACTTGATGAAAAAGACAACTGAATGATTAAATATCAACAAATAAACATTCTTACAATACTATCTTTTGGACTCATTTTATTTATGGGTGGCCGAGTTCTAGCAACAGAACTCAACATAGTGACCGAACATTTAGCCCCATATCAAATCGTTAATGGTAATTCGATTACTGGATTATCAACTGAAATAATTGAGGCTACTTTAAATGACACTTCGTATGCATATAAAATTACCTCATACCCTTGGGCTCTAAGCTATAATCGTGCACAGCAAGAAAAAAACACCTGTGTTTATTCTCTTGCTAGAATTCCTAAACGTGAACCCTTATTTAATTGGATCGGTCATATCGTTTCAAGTTCAGTCTCCCTTTATTCCCTTAAAGAAGCTGAAATTGATATTACTACAATAGAAGATGCTAAAAAATATCACATTGCCGTAATGCGTGATGATGTATCCCACCACTTTTTATTATCCAAAGGTTTTAAAGAAAATGAAAATATTTATATCATCAATAATTATAGCGCATTATTAAAGTTTCTAGATTCCTCTGATCGTAATATTGATTTAGTCGTGCTTAATGATGATTTACTAAATAATAGAGTTAATGACTCTAATGAAACCATAAAATATAAAAATGTATTTCAATTTAAAGAATTGACGCTTGATTTTTATTTTGCATGTAGTTTAAACACGAATGTAAAAGTAATAGCTGATTTAAAAGACAAAATGAAAGAATTGGAAGATCATGGTGTTTTTTCAAAGATTAGAAATACCTGGAGAGAAAAAATGGTCAGTTTAATCGATGAATAAAACGCTTTAGGAACGTTTCAATAATAACTCAAAAATCAGTTTTAATTTAAATTAAGCTGAATACGTATGTAGTAACGTCAAATACACTTCACTTTAGCAAGGTTCTACTAGAAGATAGTGCTTATAAAAACAAGATTTTATAAGGTTTTCTATGCTCCGCCATTTGCTTACATATAGCGCACTATCATTATCGCTAGTAATGTTTTCTTGCCCCAAACAAACATTAGCGCAAAGTTTAACGCAATCGTTAGCTGATACTAAAGAAAGCACGCTAGTACAACAAAACTACGATGTAATAAAAGAGATAAATGGCTATTCAGCACACTGGATTTCAATAAATACCTTATTACTTGCTCCTCATTATTCAGCTAATTCAGTTACATTAACAAGCCAGTTTAATGATCAGCGTCGAATGGTGGAATTAACGAAACTAAGTAAACAAAGCCAAATAGCTAAACCACCGCATTTAAAAGCATTTGTCGCCTACCAGATTAACATTAAAGAGAGTGACGCCAAACAATGGTTAAAAAGTGAATTAACGGTGAGTGGGTTTCACGCTAACGTACCTTTTATTACTGGCGTACAAATAGCCCGATTACTCGATGAACTTTATACAACCAAAGATAATGATGCCAACGAAGAATCACAATTAGGTGCCACAATTAACCACAAAAATGTAACATTTAAGCTTTGGGCGCCAACAGCACGTTCCGTTGAAGTATTACTCTTTAACGACAACAAGCAACCACTTTCACCTAGTTACTTATTAATGAATGAAGATAGTAACACTGGCATCTGGCAGGCTTCATCACCTGACATAACATCAGGCAGCTACTATCAGTATAAAGTAACAACTTTTCATCCAGCTAGTGGCAAAGTTGAAAGTATAATCACCACAGACCCTTATTCATTAAGTTTATCAAGCAATAGCGAATATTCTCAGGTGGTTAATTTAAACGCCAGCAATACCCAACCCAAGGGCTGGAAAAATCACCTAATTCCAACGGTTAAAAACCCCGAAGATAATATTTTTTATGAAACACACATTAATGACTTTAGCGCACATGATAATAAGTTATCGTCTAACAACATCCGTGGTAAGTATGCTGCTTTTAGTGAAAAAAATAGCGACGGTATTAATCACCTAAAAACTCTTAATAAAGCGGGAATAAACAATATTCATTTACTACCTGCCTTTGATATTGGCACCGTTAATGAACTTGAAACAAATACCGTAAAGTTAAGTAATACTGTGAAAGACATTTGCCAAATAAAACCAACAACTAGCATTTGCCAAAACAAGCTTGATGAAAACAAAACCTTAGCACAACTATTAACAAGCTTTGATGCTAACAGCGGTGATGCACAAGCTTTAGTAGAAGAACTAAGAACAGTGGATAACTACAACTGGGGCTACGACCCTTTCCATTATACTGTACCTGAAGGCAGTTACGCCCAAAACCCTGAAGGCGTTACTCGTATTGTTGAGTTTCGCCAAATGGTACAAAGTATTCATGAGCTTGGCTTTAGAGTCATTATGGACGTTGTATACAACCATACCCATCAAGCCGGCTTAGAAAAAACAGCTGTACTTGATAAAATTGTGCCTAATTATTATCAACGTTTACACCCTATTACCGGACAAATAGAACAATCTACCTGTTGTGATAACACCGCTACTGAACACGCTATGATGGAAAAATTAATGATAGACTCGTTAGTGGTATGGGCGCGCGATTATAAAATTGACGGCTTCCGTTTTGACCTAATGGCACATCAGCCTAAAACCGCAATGTTAAAAGCAAGAACAACTGTACAAGCTGTTGATAGCGACACCTACTTTTATGGTGAAGGCTGGAACTTTGGTGAAGTAGCTAATAATTCACAATTTGAACAAGCGAGTCAGTTAGCGTTGAGTGGCACTGAAATAGGCACTTTTACCGATCGATTACGTGATGCTGTTCGTGGTGGTGCATTTACGGCTAGCGGCAACGGCATTCGAAAAAGCCAAGGCATAGGCAACGGTTTAGCGACATTTAACAATGAATTAGTTAATAGTGGTAAAGCGCTTAATACCTACACTTTATTAGCAGATCAACTTCGTATTGGCCTTGCGGGTAATTTAGCTAACTTTCCATTAGAAAGTGCTGAGGGGCTACAAGTTACTGGTAAAGATATCCCGTATGGAGATCAACCTGCTGGCTATGCATTCGATCCTGCTGATACAATTAATTATGTATCTAAACACGATAATCAAACCCTATGGGATAATAATCAATATCGTTTACCCTTTGATATGTCTACCCATGATAGAGTGAGGTTTCAACTACTCAGTCTCTCTTACCCTATTTTCGCCCAAGGTATCCCTTTTCTCCACATGGGTTCGGAATTATTACGGTCAAAATCATTCTTACGTGATAGTTATGACTATGGTAATTGGTTCAATAAAGTCGATTTTTCTGGGCAAACTAACAACTACAATGTGGGTTTACCACCCGCTGAAAAAGATCAAGAAAACTGGCAGTTAATTAAACGTATATTGGAAAAGAATCAAGGTAGAGACAAAGTATCTGCAAACGATATTACATTTAGCAAACAGGCATTTTTGTCATTAATAAAAATACGTATGAGTTCACCATTATTTAGGCTTACCAGCGCTGAGGCGATTATAGATCGGATTAAGTTTCTTAACACGGGTAAAAATCAACAGGTGGGTTTAATTGCGATGTTAATTGATGACGAAAATAAAGCAGAGGTTATTGATAACAATAATAGCCAAATCCTTGTGTTATTTAACAGTTCACGTGAACCAAAATCCATGGCATTTAACAATACCCAAGGTTTTATACTTCATCCTGTTTTAGCTAATGGAAATGACAAAATGGTTAAAGAAAGCCAAATTAATTTAAATGCTTTTACCGTTCCAGCACTCTCCACAAGTGTATTTATTAAACCACGCAAACATTAGAAATAAATACCAAGCCCTAGTTTAGGCTTAAATATAACATTTAGTTTAACAGCAGTAATTTATACATAAATTACTGCTTAACTGCTTGTAAAGCATAATAATTAACGTTATAAAAGTAGAAACTACAGTCTTTATATACATTTAATGAAAACGTTTTTAGCCGCTTTACCTTCAGTACGCCCGCCTTTTTTATTACTTGCACCTATTTGTGTAGGTTTTAGTGCCAGCATTGCCAGTTATCAAGAAGCACCATTTAATAGTTTTCATTTTATACTGGCAATTATAGGGGCGTTATTGGCCGCTGTTTCAGTGAATACCTTAAATGAATATCAAGATCATCAAAGTGGTTTAGATCTAAACACTTCAAAAACGCCTTTTAATGGTGGCAGTGGTTTGCTTGGTAAATCACCGGAATTAGCCAGTACTGTGCTACACATATCAATTGTCAGCGCCGTTATTATGTTTATCATTGGGTGCTATTTTAGTTACGTTATTGGCAATAAAATAGTGATTATTGGTGTTATTGGGTTAGCCGTTATTAGCCTGTACACTAAATGGTTAAACAAACTGCCTTCTATTTGCTTAATTTCCCCTGGTTTAGGCTTTGGCGTACTTATTGTACTTGGCAGTTATTATGTGATCACTGGCACTTTAAGTATTTTAGTTTGGCACTTAAGTCTGATCCCTTTTTTATTAATTAACAATTTATTATTAATGAATCAATACCCTGATATTGACGCAGATAAAGCCGCCGGACGAAACCACATTGTAATAAAGTATGGCGTTAACCTTGCTAACATTATCTATTTATTCACCTCAATACTTACCTTACTCACTATTATTAGTTTATACCTTGTTTACCAGCTCCCGATGCTATTTTTAACCGCGTTAATTCCCGCATCATTAACCTTGTTCGCTTTTAAAGGCTTAATAGCTCACCGAGAACGTATAGGCACAAAACCCAAATATATGGTGATGAATGTAATAGCGGCTAATGTAACCCCTATTATTATTTCTTTAACGTTAATGTGATCGTATTAGCTGCTCTATCGTAAAAAGTTTATCTGCTTACTCTGAATACGTATGCAATCTACTCCCCTTTTACTGCAAGTGCTTTATGCTTAATCATCAATCATTATAAAAGCGAATTGAACATGAAGACTTCTTTTAAGCAAGGTGTTTTTCACCAATTATTATTTTGCACACTACTCATTATAAATATAAGTACGACAGCTAACGCTGAATCAGTAAAGCTCAGCTCGCCTAATGGCAAAATCACCGTCACCATTTCAGATGAAGGCTCACCTAACTATGCCATTAACTTTAAAAATAAAACCGTTATAGCGTCTTCTAAATTAGGTATGGCTTTTAAAAATGCACCAGGTTTTGGCGATGGTTTTAAAATTAGTACCATTGAAAAAAATACAACGAATAGCCAATGGGAACAACCTTGGGGTGAGCGTAAAATTGTTACAGATCATCATAATGAATTACTAGTTAACTTTAAACATACAAGAGAAAACGCTAATAACTTTACAGTACGTTTTAGAGCATTTGATGATGGCGTTGGCTTTAGGTACGAAGTTGCCAAGCAAAAAGGTTTAAACAAAGTTGAAATTATTGACGAGTTCACCGAGTTTACTATTGAAAAACCAAATAAAGCGACCGCTTGGTGGATACCAGCTAGGGGCTGGAATCGTTATGAATATATCTATAATACATCAGATATTGAATCTATAGACCGCGCACATACGCCTTTTACTTTTAAATTAGATAATGATACTCATGTATCTATTCATGAAGCGGCGCTAGTTGACTATGCCGCAATGACCATTAATCAGCAACGTCCCGGTAAATTAAAAGCAGATTTAACACCATGGTCTGATGGCATTTTAGTTAAAACCCACACTAATTTTAAAAGCCCATGGCGCACCATTCAAATTAGTCACGATGCCGTTGGGTTGCTTAATTCTGATTTGATTTTAAATTTAAATGACCCGAATAAACTCGGCGATGTTTCATGGGTAGAACCCGGAAAGTACGTAGGTATTTGGTGGGGAATGCACATAAAAGCAAATACTTGGGGAAGTGGGCCAACTCATGGTGCAACAACAAGTGAAACCAAGCGCTATATGGACTTTGCCGCTGAACATGGTTTTTCAGGCGTATTAGTTGAAGGGTGGAATATTGGTTGGGATGGTGACTGGTTTCATAATGGTGATGTCTTTAATTTTACCCAACCTTATGATGATTTTAATATTGCCGCCATCAGTCAATATGGTTTAAAAAAAGGGGTACGTTTAATCGGACATCATGAAACCTCTGGTAATGTTACTAACTATCAAAATCAAATGGAAGATGCCTACGACTTATATGAAAAACATGGCGTTCACCAAGTTAAAACAGGTTATGTTGCCGATGGTGGCGATATTAAACGCATTGATGAAAATGGCATAATTCGTAAAGAATGGCACGATAGCCAATATATGGTTGGTCAATATTTATTAAGTGTAACAGAAGCTGCTAAACGTAAAATTAGTATAAACACGCATGAGCCTATTAAAGACACAGGATTAAGACGAACTTACCCTAACTGGATCTCACGCGAAGGTGCTAGAGGTCAAGAATTTAATGCTTGGGGAACGCCACCTAATCCACCAGAGCATACTACCATATTACCGTATACACGTATGTTATCTGGACCAATGGACTTTACGCCAGGTATATTTGATTTAGGGTTTAATGGCTTAGGTGCTAAAACCAATCGTCCTCAAACCACACTTGCTAAACAATTAGCATTATATGTTGTGCTATATAGCCCTATTCAAATGGCAGCTGATTTACCAAAAAATTATCAAGCAAACTTACCCGCTTTTCAATTTATTAAAGATGTACCCACCGACTGGCAACAATCTAAAGCTATTGCCGGAGAAATAGGCGATTATGTCGCTTTTGCTAGACAAGAGCGTGATGGTAAAGACTGGTTTTTAGGTGCATTAACCGATGAGAATGCACGTGAATTAACGTTTAGTCTTGATTTTTTAGATCCTCACACTAATTACCAAGCTCAAATTTATCGTGATGGTGATAAAGCTGAATGGATTAATAATCCTTACGAGATGATCATAGAAAATAAAAGGGTCACAACCAATGATAAACTCAGCATAAAGTTGGCTACAAGTGGCGGTGTTGCTATTCGCTTTAAAGCACTAAATTAAATAAAAGTTATTTAAGCTAAATAGACAAAAAGTCATAAGCATAGCTGTTTATGACTCTTTAGCATCTTAACCCAATAAGTATAGGAGTTAACAATTAAAATGATTGTTAGAAAAAGCTGATTACAATTAAGATAAATGCCAATATAAAATATGAATAACTAGCCTTTTCAAATTTAAGGTTACTTGCAAACCAATACTTCAATGGTTTAGCAAGTAATTGAGGAGATAACAATATCCCTCGTAACAAAGCCAATACACCGATAGCGCCAGCAAGTGCTCCAAAATCTAAAATATCAGTTTGATAAAACTGGATAACTTGCATCACAATAACAAGCACCATAAACGCTTTAATTAAATATGAACTACGCTTAATTTTATCTGATTGCTCATCCACAGAACTTAAACCTTTGTTAGTTAATATAAAAAAAGCCGCTAATGCGGCTTTTATTTCTACGTCAAATCAATTTAACTTATAATTGATCAGCATTGTCTGTAAGGTAAGAAGCAACACCTTCTGGTGAAGCAGTCATGCCTTTGTCACCTTTGTTCCAACCTGCAGGACAAACTTCGCCATGTTCTTGATGAAATTGTAATGCATCAACCATACGTAACATTTCATCAACGTTACGACCTAATGGTAAATCATTAACTACTTGGTGACGTACGTTACCTTCTTCATCAATTAAAAATGAACCACGGAAAGCAACGCCAGCATCTGGATGCTCAACATCGTATGCTTGACAAATTTCATGCTTAACGTCAGCAACTAATGTGTATTGTACTGGGCCAATACCACCTTCGTTTACTGGTGTATTTCGCCATGCGTTGTGAGAAAACTGTGAATCAATTGATACACCGATAACTTCTACACCACGGTTTTTGAATTCTTCAATACGGTGATCAAAAGCTAATAACTCTGATGGACAAACAAAAGTAAAATCTAATGGGTAGAAAAAGACTACCGCTTTTTTACCTTTAATTGCTTCTGATAACGTAAAACTATCTACAATTTCACCGCTAGCTAATACTGCTGCTGCAGTAAAATCTGGTGCTTGACGACCAACTAATACACTCATTTTATTCTCCAATAATTTAACTGTGTAACCGAATAACATCTCTTTAATATAGAGACGACCTAATAAATTTCAAGAAAGCTTAAAATTATTCTTCAGAAGCGGCTTTAGATGCTGCTTCTTTAATTAATTCTTGTAATTCACCCTTTTGATACATTTCCATAATAATATCGCAACCGCCAACTAATTCACCTTCAACCCAAAGTTGAGGAAAAGTAGGCCATTCGGCATATTTAGGTAATTCTGCACGAATATCAGGGTTTTGTAATATATCAACAAAAGCAAATTTTTCACCGCAAGACATTAATGCTTGAGACGCTTGAGAAGAAAAACCACAACTAGGCAGCTTGGGTGAGCCTTTCATGTATAATAAAATACTGTTTTGAGCAATCTGTTCTTTAATACGTTCGATCGTATCTTGTTCCATTCTTTAGCCCCTATATTTCAACTATTTTGGATTTAATCAACATTGCATTAGATGATGGGTCCTACTCCTCCATTATTCAATGCAATAGTGACTAATAATCAAAAAAAATTCTAAGTTAATCCTTTTTAACCTTGATAAATACACTAGTAATACCTATATATTTGGGTAAACTATGCGAAGATTTATAATACCCGAGTATTTTACTCGGTTTTAAGTAAAAACAAAGTAGTAGTTTGTTTTGGGCAAAACTATTTACATCTAATTTATATCTAATCAATTTCTGGAGAATATAATGGCTATTGAATTACCAGCTTTACCTTACGCACAAGACGCATTAGCGCCACACATTTCAGCTGAAACCCTAGAATACCATTACGGTAAGCACCATAACACTTACGTTGTTAAACTTAATGGTTTAATTGAAGGCACTGAATTTGCTGGTAAGTCATTAGAAGATATCGTTAAAACATCTTCAGGTGGTGTTTTCAACAATGCTGCTCAAATATGGAACCACACGTTTTACTGGAACAGCTTAAGCCCTAATGGCGGTGGTGAACCAACAGGCGCTTTAGCTGATGCAATTAATGCAAGCTTTGGTTCTTTTGCTGAATTTAAAGCAAAATTCACTGACAGTGCTATTAACAACTTTGGCTCTAGCTGGACATGGTTAGTAAAAAATGCGGATGGTAGCTTAGCTATTGTAAATACTTCAAATGCAGCAACGCCACTAACTGACGATGGTGTTACGCCTGTGATCACTGTTGATTTGTGGGAACATGCTTACTACATTGATTACCGTAACTTACGCCCTAGCTACATGGAAGCATTTTGGGCTTTAGCTAACTGGGAATTTGCTAGTGCAAACTTTGCAGGCTAATTCGCAAATATCTAAAATAGTGCATTAAAAAAGGGAGAGTAGATATCTACTCTCCCTTTTTATATATCAACTTGTTAAATAATTTGGACAAGTTAACCAAATTGCTGCATTAAAATACGGTGACAAGGCCCACTTTAAATAAACCAGCATCAGCGTTTGAATCTAAATCATCTTGATAATCGCTATATTCGAATTTTAATGCTGCAGAATCATGGAAATCCCAACGAAGCCCAATAGTAACATAGTTAGTGTCATTGGCTTGTGAGTCTGCTAAGCCATCGGTTTGAGCTTTTAAGTAATCTAGCGTTGGATCTAAACCGTAAGGCACAGTACCAGTAATTCGATTAACTGAACTTTCATCTTGTCCAAAGGTAATGTGAGCGACTTTATCGCTAAATCGATAGCCCGCCATAATATAAGAAGATTTTTCTTTCGGATAAAAACTATCTTTAATTTGTAACTCGGTATATTCACCAACAATGAAGAAACTATCAAAATCAAGTTGGAATCCCAGTTCTGCAAAACTTGTGTCTTTTTTAGTAAGCGTAATACTGTTAGCCACTTCAGCAAAAGGCGTCATTTGCCATCCCTGAACCAATGGTTGGGTTGCAGCAAGAGGCAGCGTACTTTCAGCCGTAAAATAAGCCGCTCGCAGTGTTAACCAATCTTTATTTGCCGTAAAAGCTGCACCAAAAATATCGTCAAAGTCAGGTTTTATTGTTTCACCAAAAGCATTAATTTCATCCGTATTAGCACCATAAACTACATGTAACGTAGAACTAAACTCTCCAAGTTCAAAATCATAAACAGCACTAACCCCGTCAATAGAATCTAATGGAAGATCATAAACGCCTCGCGGAGGAGTAATCCAAGGGTATGCGTATGAAACATCAAGAAAATCCGAATACATATATAATGGAGCGCGTTGACGACCTACTAACACTTTCAAGCTATCGTTAACACGATATCCTAGATAAGCCCATTCAAACTTAGGATCCCAATCGTCTGCACCACGGCCAATAATTTGAGCGGTTACCGACAACCCTTCGCTTAAATCGCTTGATACTTGTAGGCCAAATAAAGAGCCTGGTTTAAAATAATCAGAATCTCCAAAACCCCATAATTGTTCGTCACTTGAGGTGGTTGCACCTGCAACTATGCTTGCAAATCCGTTAAATGCAATATCAGCTGAAGCTGGTGATGTTGCTATAAGGGCACTTAACATTAATACATTAATTGGTTTTTTCATAAATTTTTTCCCAAGAGAGTTTACTAGTATCATATCTTTAAAAACTTCCTATATGTTTACTTCAATATAAACGATTAAACTTATGTAACTGTTATTTAAATTGAATAATCAAATATCTACTAATTCAAAGTGTAGAACATAAATAGCATCCATCAAGGAAATGCACAATAAAATCAAATATTTTTAGGAAACATGCCAAAATATAAGTGATGATGATTTAAAATTAAAAAAAAAGCGAATACACCTTAGCCTTAGATAAGTTATATTTGCTTTATTGAAGAGATGTTGAGAATTAAGTGAAACTATCGCTATTATTCTACTAACTCTTTAAGTACATCATCTTTTAACTCAGCCCAAAGTTTACCTGACTCAATACCATATTTACGTACAGCATAGACAGACTCATCAAACTTACCTTCTTGAGCAAGCGCTATGAGTTTATCATAGTAATGACGTGATAATTCTCTACCCATTGGGTGAGAAAAGTATAAACTACCAATTCGAGAATATAATCCTCTAAAGCCATTTAATATTAATAAATAGATTGAATTGCCTGATGCAACAACTAACTCTTTATTTAATTGATAATCAAATTGTGCGAATGCTTCGCCAGTATCTTCAATTTCATTATATTGCTGGAGTAATTCGATAGTTTTTTCAGGATTATTTTTAATCGCACCACGCACGTAAATGGCACTTATATTGGTTCTAGCTGACATAAGGTTATCGACTAGATCTGGAATACCTTCTTGGTCTAGCTGAGCTAATGTTTCAAGAATATTTAAGCTCGATGTTTCCCAAAAATTGTTAACTTTAGTCGGTTTACCATGCTTAATAGTAAGCCAACCGTCTCTCGCTAAACGTTGAAGAACCTCACGTAATGTTGTTCTAGTAACACCTATTAATTCGGACAACTCTCTTTCAGCCGGTAAAATAGATCCTGGTGGAAAACCGCCATTCCAGATTGATTCAACGATATATTGCTCAGCAAATCCAGCTGGACTATGTGCTTTTATAACCATATGGTTCTAGCGACCTTTGAGTTTTTATAAAATTCTACTGATTGTACCAGAAGAGAGCTGAGGTACAAGAAAATTAGCATTGATTAAATTTGTAGTCATACACAACGAAAGTGATTTTACTGCGCAACATGAGATTTTTGACCTACTTAAAGAAACAATAATGCTCTTTTAACTGAATAAACATTCAAATATATATGAAAAAATCTCACATTATGTCTTGAGTATGAATCTCATGTGATGCATGTATGATCATTTGCTAAATTGATGCACGTTTCAACACTAAAAAGAAAATAAGCTATTTATTCCAAAGTTTGATACAGATCATAGTTGTATTCTCCAATTAAAAATACCATACGCCGCGTTATTAAACCTTAAGATTAGCCTATAAAAATTTGAGTCGATTAACTTATTTTAAAAGACCTAAATTAAAGCGTTAATTTAGCTAAAAACATCTAACTAATATCATCACTTTTCATGATATTAGTGCTAAAGGAATGAAAGCCAACTATGCAACAATCATTTTTAAGTGCTTTTTTTAAGAATTTTCTCGGTAATTCTCCAGAGTGGTACAAACTCTCAATTTTAACATTTCTAATACTGAACCCCATGCTCTTTTTTCTTGTCGATCCTTACATTGCAGGTTGGGCTTTAGTCATAGAGTTTATTTTCACGTTAGCCATGGCCTTAAAGTGTTATCCACTACAACCTGGTGGACTTTTAGCAATTGAAGCCATCGCTATTGGCATGACATCTCCAAACCAAGTGATGCATGAAATGATCCTCAACTTTGAGGTCATTTTATTACTCATATTCATGGTTGCTGGCATATTTTTTATGAAAAACTTGTTGTTATTTTTATTCACAAAAATAGTAACGAAGGTACGCTCTAAAACGACGGTTTCTGTTTTATTTTGCTTTTCAGGTGCTTTTCTTTCTGCTTTTTTAGATGCATTAACCGTAATTGCCGTGATCATCAGTGTTGCAATTGGTTTTTATTCTGTATATCACAAAGTCGCGTCTAATCAAGAGCCACAACAAGTACATGATCATACTTCTGATAAGGATGTTGCTGAATATTCACGGAACGACTTACAAAACTTTCGAGGGTATTTAAGAAACTTATTAATGCATGCCGGTGTAGGTACTGCTTTAGGTGGAGTGTGTACCATCGTTGGTGAACCACAAAACTTAATTATTGGACAACAAGCTGGTTGGGACTTTATCGAGTTTGCAATTAGAATGTCTCCCGTCACTGTTCCTGTATTTATTTCAGGTATATTGACTTGCGTATTTCTTGAGAAAATAAAATGGTTTGGCTACGGTTTTTCTCTACCTGAAAATGTTTACAATGTATTAAAAGACTTTGATATAGAAGAAAGTAAAAAAAGAAACACATCAGATAACATAAAGTTAGTAATGCAAGGCATAATAGCTATTTGGCTAATTGTCGGACTGGCTTTGCATTTAGCTCCCGTGGGGTTAATTGGTTTATCCGTTATTATACTAGCGACTGTTTTTACGGGTATTACAGAAGAACATCAAATTGGTCACGCTTTTGAGGATGCTCTACCCTTTACAGCCTTACTCGCCGTATTTTTTTCTGTTGTTGCAGTAATTGTAGATCAGCAACTCTTTACACCTGTAATTACTTGGGTGCTAAACTTTGAAGGAAATATGCAGCTCGTAATGTTTTATATCGCTAATGGCATGCTTTCAATGGTTAGTGATAACGTGTTTGTGGGAACTGTATATATAACTGAAGTTCAAAAAGCTTTAATGGCAGGCACAATCACCAGAGATCAATTCGACTTACTAGTTGTTTCAATTAATACAGGTACTAACCTACCCAGTGTAGCTACACCAAATGGACAAGCTGCATTTTTATTCTTACTAACATCAGCTTTAGCGCCGTTAATACGCCTTTCGTATAGCCGTATGGTGATAATGGCATTGCCTTATACTATTATTTTAAGCCTTGTTGGTGCAATGGCGATCTCTTCAGGTTTTTTAGAAAACACAACACAAGGCTATTATGGCTCTCAACTACTTGAACACCACGAAGTAAAACAAGTAAGCAAAACTTCGATATTACAGGCTAGTCATTAAAAATTGTTACAAAGAAAGCGCCTATCAGCGCTTTTTTTATATATTAATTTTCTAGTTATTGATAAATTACAGGTAAGTCAGCAATATCTATAATAAAAGTAATATAGGATTTTTGAGTGAAATTTTTAAGTAATTTAACAACCCGAACCGGTGCATGGCAATTATTAGCAATAAGTGCTTTAGGGCTAGAGTTTGCAGCATTATTTTTTCAATACGTATTAGATTTAGCCCCATGTATAATGTGCATATATCAGCGAGTCGCTATTTGGGCAATATTTTTTGCTGGCGTTATTGGAAGTATTGGCGCTAAATATCTTATCGCTAGGCTTGTCGCTTTTGGTTTATGGGGAACAGGCGCAATTTGGGGCTTATTAATTGCTCTTGAGCATGTTGAAGCACAATCTTCTACAATGTCATTTTTATTTAGTTGCGAGTTCGTACCTAACTTCCCTTCTTGGGCTCCATTACATGAATGGATCCCTGCATTATTTGCAGCAACTGGTGATTGTGGCGATATTCATTGGCAGTTCGTAGGATATACAATGCCCCAGTGGATGATAATTAATTACAGCATATATACCGCAACTTTAGCCGCGATAGTTGTTGCGAGTCTTTACCATAAAAGATCGTTATAAATAAAACCCATAAAAAGCTTATATATTAAGTTTTATATTACCCGTAAATTTAATAAGCAAATATTGTCGATAAATATTTGCTTATTTTTTTACAACAATATAAGTTGTATACAATATATCAAAAAATAATAATATAAAATGTCTTCAATACAACAAAAGAAAAGTACACCATTTAACTCTACCTTTTATGTCGCCAATACTATGGAGATATTCGAGCGCTTAGCTTGGTATGGCTTTTTTACCCTCTCCTCACTTTATATGACAAGCCCAACCTCACAGGGGGGTTTAGGGTTTTCAGATCAAGAACGTGGTTTCTTACAAGGGATGGTGCCTTTTTTTCTATATTTATTTCCGGTGATCACTGGCGCTATCGCTGACAGATACGGTTATAAAAAGATGTTTATTATCTCTTTTATAATTATGACCCCAGCCTACTACTTGTTAGGACAAGTCACTAGTTTCTGGGCTTTTTGTAGTGTTTTCTTTGCGGTTGCCATAGGCGCAGCTTGTTTTAAACCAATAGTTGTTGGCACTATAAGCCGAGTAACCGATAGTTCAAATAGAGGTCTTGGCTTTGGCATTTTTTACACTATGGTAAATATCGGTGGTTTTTTAGGGCCATTAATTGCCGGTTATGTACGTGTTATTGGCTGGGATATGGTGTTTATTATGTCATCACTTTGGATCGCAATTAACTTTGTTCCTGCCATTTTCTTTTATAAAGAACCTAAAGTTAATAACGACAATAAGTCTTTAAAACAAGTCTTAAATGAAGCCCAACAAGTGTTAGGTAATGGTAGATTAGCCCTATTAATTGTACCGTTAATTATCTTACTCATGATTGCAGCGAAAGGCACTATAACTTGGTTGACTTTTACATACATTACTATTGTTTGGTTAACAATCAACTATTGTTGGGATCGCTTAATTGCAACGACTTATCCACAATGGTATTTGCAAAAACTTAAGATAGGCAATAAATCATTTATCATCTATCTGTTAATTTTAACAGGTTTTTGGACTATGTATTTGCAACTATTTATTACTACCCCACTGTTTATTAGAGATTATGTTAACACCCAAGATTTAGTACAATTGATCAGTTGGTTAATGCCTTCAGCTTTAACATTTTTAGCAGGGGTAAACATTGAGCAACTCACCATCTTTATTGAGCAACAATCACTGCTTAATTTAAATGATGTTAAAACCCTCAATGCATTATATTTTGAACTAGTTAATTATAAGGTCATGATCCCTAAAGAAGTTATTGTTAATGGTTTACAGTCTCTACAATCACAAGAGTTAAGCGCGGTAGAATTAGCGAAGCAATGGGCGCAAAATTATCGTCAAGTAAACCCTGAATATATTGTCAATCTTGATTTTGGTTGCATTATTTTATGCCAATTATTTATCAGTAAGTTTTTTAATCGCTATAATGCGTTACCTGTTATTGTCTTTGGCACTATCGTTATCGCAGCTTCCTTTGTATTAACAGGCTTAGCCCATGGCTTACTTTTTAGCGGCGCAATTATCACTACATCAATTATTATGTTTTCATTTGGAGAAATGATTGCTTCACCAAAAAGCCAAGAATATGTTGCCGCAATAGCCCCTAAAGAAAACAGTGCGATGTACATGGGGTATTATTTTGTATCAATGGCATTAGGCTTTTTATTTGCTGGAGTACTTTCTGGCTGGAGTTACCCTTATTTTACCCAAGAGTTAAATAGTCCATTAGGTTTATGGGGTTTATATGCGAGTATTGGTTTAATTACAGCGATATTATTGATTGTTTTTCATAAGCGTTGGTTGCCTCAATGGCAACCAACTAAAATTGATGTGTAATCGACTTTAAGCTAAAACAACTGTTGAATATCGCTATTAAGTTGCAACCACAATGCATTAGTCTTCATAGATCGCCAATTCATATCAGTTGTTTTGAGCATTTGCTTTATTCGCTGTGCACTAGTTAAGTCAATGGTTAAATTAGCATTATCTAACACCTCAATAACTGCATCACGTGTATTGCACACTAAAAGCATATCGCAACCAGCACTTTGTGCCGCTTCGCATCTTTCGACATATCCCCCAATGGAAGAGGCTCCTTGCATTGATAAGTCATCACTGAATATCACTCCTTCGAAACCAAGTTGCTTTCGTAAAATGTCTTGCAACCAAATACGTGAAAAGCCTACCGATTTATCATCAACATCTGGGAAAATTACATGTGCGGGCATCATTGCCGCTAATTTATTCTCAGCAATTAATGTTTTAAAAGGAATTAAATCTAGTGCTTGTATGTCAGTGTATAAACGATTATCAATGGCCATATCAACATGTGAGTCTGCTTGTACACTACCGTGGCCTGGAAAATGTTTTCCTGTTGCTTTCATTCCTACCGCTTGCATTCCACTTATAAAAGCTTCAGCTAATGGCGCAATATAATTAACGTTATTATGAAAACTACGATCACCGATAACATCACTGATCCCATTAATATCTAAGATAGGAGCAAAACTGATATCGATGCCTACAGCTTGCACTTCAATTGCCATTAATGAGCCACATCGCTTAGCGATAGCTTTTGCTTGTTCGATATTATTTTCAGCAAGTGTATAAATAGCTCCCATCGCAGGGATTTTACTAAAATACTCACGAAAGCGTTGTACTCGTCCGCCTTCATGATCCACAGCAATTAAAATTTCACTCCTTGCCGCATCTCGAATAGAGCATGTTAATTCAGAAAGTTGTTCAGGTGATTCATAATTTCGAGTAAAAAGGATCAAACCGCCAACAAGGGGGTGCTCAAGCAGTTCTTTATCTTCTGAAGTTAACGACGTACCCGCTACGTCAAGCATTAATGGTCCCATAACAACTCTTTATCGCTAAAATTGTCGTTACTTTAACGAATTAATTATATAAATCAAAGTGCTTATATGATCAGAAAATGAGTTATTTTTTATTTGTTAATAGGCGCTGCAACACCGGCTGCAACATACGGGATGACTTTTTGAATTACATCAGCTATATCCAAGTTTTTATCAAAATCATTTTTAGCAATATCCATTAACGCATCGCTTGATGACATGGCAAAAACTACTGTTCCCATAGTAAAATGTAATCGCCAAAAAATTTCTTCCGGTGTTAGTTCTGGGTAAGATTTTTGAACCGCTAAAACAAAATTACTGATCACACCGGGGTATTGTGTGGTAAAAAACCAACGTAAAAATCCCTGACTATCAGTATAACCTCTCCCCAATAACTGCAAGAAGTTACTGGTACCATTTTGGCGAAACACATTGAGTGATAATAAAGGTTCTATAAACGCTGAAAATACTTCAATTAAGGTAGGTTGTTCAGGATGATCACAAATATCCTCTAATGCTGCGACTAAATTGGGTGCTAACTCGTCCATATAGCGAGACATTACCGACTTAATCAGTTCTTTTTTAGAACCAAAGTGATAATTCACCGCGGCTAAATTGACTTCTGCCAAGCTCGTGATCTCACGTAACGATGTACCGTTAAAGCCCTTATCAGCAAACAAACTTTCTGCTGCATCGAGTATTTTATTTTTTGTGCTCATTTACTACGCCAAATTATCTTAATTAACTATATTTTCACAGTCAGTTTAAACAAGCGTTTTAAAACATGCAATAACCTTTTGTATAATAAGGTTTACATACACTTTACAATCTTTGTTTTGATTCATTATCTTTTAATAAAGCGGGCTGCAATTAACATGTAAACTATCACTTCGTCCGTTCCACAGTTAAAGAGCTTTTGTTTGTATCCTTTAATTCAAACAGCCCCTTGCCACTGTTACTCATTTGCTTATACTATTCATTGCAAATTAACAGGATTATTACAACTCATGATAAAAACATTTAAACACTCAAGTATAGCCTTATGTCTAGTGGCAGCATTAAGTGCTTGTAACGATAATAATAAAACAGTATCAGCTGAAACTGAGCAAGCTAATTCATCATCTATAGTAGCTAAAGAATTAACCTCTCAAGATGCTGAAAAGTTCTTAACGGCCGTTGAAAAAGAAATAATTGCATTAAATTTAGAAGGAGCAAGAGCCGCTTGGATCAACGCCAACTTTATTACTGACGATACAGATATATTAGCCGCACTCGCCAGCCAAAAATCAACCGAATCCGGTGTCAGGTTTGCTATGGAAGCAGCAAAATATGACGATGTAAAAGTAACAGATGATCAACGCAGAAAGTTAAATATTCTTAAACAAAGCCTGGTTATGCCTGCCCCTCAAGATCCCGAAAAGTCTGCTGAACTAGCAAGAATAGGCTCTGAATTAAATAGTATGTATGGTAAAGGCACTTATACTAACAAAGCCGGCGAAAAACTAAGTTTAGGTGATATGACCGCAACATTAGCTACGTCACGCAATTACGATGAACTTCTTGAACTTTGGGAAGGGTGGCGTACCGTAAGTCCGGCGATGAAATCGGCTTTTGTTCGTCAATCAGAATTAGCCAATGAAGGTGCTAAAGGTTTAGGTTACGAAGATTTAGGCGTAATGTGGCGTTCAAATTATGATATGTCTTCAAGCGAGTTTGCCCAAGAGTTAGATCGTTTATGGGGACAAGTTAAACCACTATATGAAGATTTACATTGCTATGTTCGCTCTGAGTTGGGTGAAGAATATGGTGAAGATAAAGTACCACAAGACAAACCAATTCCTGCACATTTATTAGGTAACATGTGGGCGCAATCATGGGGGAATATTTACGATTTAGTTGCGCCAGAAGATGCAGATCCTGGTTATGATGTGACCAAACAATTAGCTAAACATGGCTACGACGAAATAAAAATGGTAAAAGGCGCTGAAAAATTCTTTACCTCCTTAGGGTTTGAAGCATTACCTGAAACATTCTGGACACGTTCATTATTTACTAAGCCTAAAGACCGAGATGTAGTATGTCATGCATCAGCATGGGATTTAGATTCAAAAGATGATATTCGCATAAAAATGTGTATTCAAAAGACAGGTGAAGACTTTAACGTTATCCATCATGAACTTGGACATAATTTTTATCAGCGCGCTTACCAAAACCAACCAGTATTTTATCAAGGAAGTGCAAATGACGGCTTTCATGAAGCTATTGGTGACACTATCGCGTTATCAGTAACACCAAAGTACCTTAAAGAAATAGGCTTAATTGACAGTATTCCTGATGAATCAAAAGATATTGGCTTACTGTTAAAAATGGCTTTAGATAAAGTTGCTTTTATACCTTTTGGTTTACTCGTTGATCAATGGCGTTGGAAAGTATACTCAGGTGAGATAACACCTGAAAACTACAATACCGCATGGTGGGAATTACGTGAGAAATATCAAGGAGTTACTGCTCCTATTGAACGTTCAGCAGATGCATTTGATCCTGGTGCAAAGTATCACGTTCCAGGTGGTGTTCCGTACAGCCGTTATTTCTTAGCCCATATACAGCAATTTGAATTTCATAAAGCATTATGTGAAATATCAGGCAATACCGATCCAATTCATAGATGTTCTATTTATAACAGTAAAGAAGCCGGAAACGCGCTAAATACTGTACTAGAAATGGGTGCCAGCCAACCATGGCAAGAAGCGTATAAGGTATTAACCGGTAGTGAGCAAATGGACGCTACCGCTATTTTAGATTACTTTGCGCCATTACATGCTTGGTTAAAAGAGAAGAATCAAGGCAAACAGTGCGGTTTTTAATTAATCTAAAAGGAGTAATTAAATAGCTAATGTCCAAACTGTAACGTCATCAGTTGGAGCAGAGACAAAAGACCGCTTTTAATACTACCAGCGGTCTTTTTTATTAAGCACTTTTTAAAAACCCGTTTACGATGCAATTTATGACATTTATTCATATAATATTGCAATAAACATAATCAAGAAAAACCACCATTGACACAGCTAAAATACATATCGTCTTATTCTATTGAAATACAAAATCAAGTTAAGTTGATGCTTGAAAAACAAACCTTAAGTAAGTATTTATTATCTAAATATCCTCAAGCCCACACTATTGTTAATGATAAGGCCCTGAGAAGTTTTGTAATGGCAATAAAAAACCAATACTTAAAGAAATCTTCTCCACTGAGTAAAATACAATTTGACGATAAAATACACGTCATTAATAACGCGCTAGGTTTACATACTTTTGTTTCAAGAGTGCAAGGCAATAAGCTAAAAAGTAAAAATGAAATTCGCATTGCCACCGTTTTCAAATCGGCTCCTGAAGAATTTTTAGAAATGATCGTCGTTCACGAGTTAGCGCATTTGAAAGAGAAAGAGCACAACAAAGCATTCTATCAACTTTGTTGTCATATGATGCCCGACTACCATCAAATTGAATTAGATTTAAGAATATATCTCACGCAATTAGAATGTATTGGTCGTATCTATCATTAGAAATATAATAGCTATTATAAAGCATCATTCTTAGCTTTATATTCAATTAATACAAACGTTCTCATAAAAAAACGCTATAGGTAGTTAAAGTTAACGACTTCTCTTCTCCAAGGTAAAAGCACCTCGAATATCACCGAAAGTAAATCCTGTTGCTTTATCGTCTGGATACAGTGATTTTATTTTATTAGCAACATTTTCATCAATATTTTCACCATGACAAACGAGGCAAGGGCCAGCGGTAGGTATGGCTTTCATATAACGATAAACAGTTTCATCACCGTTTTGAATTGTTTCAGAATATTCCATAGTGTCTAACGCCTCACCCGCAAGTTTACGTTTTTCAAAAGCTAATAGTACTGATGACTCCCACTGATCAGGAGCATTTTTTGCGTTACGATTCTTTATCGACGTTCTGCCTATATTCCAATCAGAAAGCGCAGAATGCTGTTTAGCTATTGGGCCAGCATCAAGATTACATACCTCTAACGCTTTTATCGGGCCTTGAGTTTTCATCGCTGATGTTAATACTGATTTCAAATCACCGCCAAACGCTTTTACTACAGATCGAGCTTCTTGAATCTCTTGTGTAGGGATAGCATTATTCGCAAATACAGATAAAGGCATCAACACTAAAACACTGCTTAAAAATGTTTTTTTTCTGGTCAATTTCATAATTTTCTCCATTGCTTAAGTTCTTCTTACCCATTACCAAACTGTCGCGCTCTGCTCAAACGTTTTAAAAATAATTGAGTAATTTTTGATAATATATATTGTTAGTTGCAAGCTCAATATGACTACCTTGTGCAATAATTTTTCCCTGCTCCATCACAATAATTTTATCCATTTTCTCTAACATTAATGGTTTATGTGTGATCACAAGCAAGCTCTGTTTATGATGGTTAACATGCGTAAGGATATTCTCCATAATGGCTTGTTCATTAATACGATCTAAGCCTTTTGTTGGTTCGTCTAGAATTAGCACATTAGCCGAGCGCAGAAGTAGTTGCGCTATCTGTAAACGTTGTATTTGTCCGCCAGATAAACCAAAGCCTGTAGAGCCTAACCATGTGTTAAATCCCTGAGGTAGTTCCTCAATAAAATCCATTAAATTAACCAATTGACAAACTTTTTGCATTTCTTCCAAGGAGACATCGTTTTTAGCTAAACGTAAATTATCTTCAATGGTGGCATCAAACACATGACCTTGTTGACTCATTAAAGCAATTTTTTCACGTAATGAACTCTGTTCAATTAAACTAAGTTCTGTATCAGCAATAGAAATATTCCCTTTGCCTTGTTGTGCCACATCACCCGTTGGCCAAAACCCCATGAGTAAATTAACCAAGGTAGATTTACCCGCACCACTTGCACCAATAATAGCCACTTTTTCACCTGCTTTTATCGATAGCGTAACATCAACTAAGCTAGGTGCTTTTTGTTCGGGGTAGTAAAAGGTTAAGTCATTAAAACAAACATCACCTTGCTTGACAGGAAGATCGCCATTAATCGTAGGTTTCTGCTTATCAATAATAGCAAAAAGCCTTGAAGCACTAGCTAACGTTTGCGGTAATAATTGCAGCGCTAAAGGCATATTCATCACGGTTTCAAAGCTAACTAATGCAAGTAAAACAACAGCGACTAAAGATTTACTATCAATCTCACCAGCGGATAACGAAGGTAATAAAATCAGTAAACATAGCAATGCGGATAAATGAATTAACATAAAAGTTAATGCGCTTAAACCTGCATTAATTCGTACTAAACGATAACGTATTGCATAATATTCTTTGGTAATACCTGCAATAGAACGCTGATAACGAGCCCCTACTTGATAAACTAACAAGGTTTTAATGGCACTAATGCCATTAATTAACGCTTCTGTTAACTGGCTTTCTAACCGTGACTTGTTCAGTGCTAACTGAAGCGACAAAAAGTAACTTATAACAGGAAAAATAAGCGCGACGATTAATAATCCTACTAACAACAACCATGCAATGGTTAGTGAAAATTGTGCTAAAACGAAACAAACAATAGGTACAGATAATAAAGTAACGATGATAGGTAATAGTACACGTATATAAAAATTATCTAAATTTTCAATATCTTGCTGTAATCTCGCTAATAAATCGCCAGATCGTAAATCCATTTGATAATATGGCAATAACGGTTCAAGTTGTTGATAAAAGTAATGCCGTAAACTCGCCAATGCGTTAAATGTAGCGCGGTGAGTTAACATACGCTCGGCATAACGACCTGCTGTGCGCACAATAGCTAAAAATCGAATGATCGCAGCGGGCGTAAAATAATTAACGCTTGCTCCCGTTAAACCTGCAATAGCCATTAACGTGATAAACCAACCTGAAACGGCCAATAAGCTAATGTTTGCTAAGATAGTAATCACCGATAATAACGCACCCAGTAACATTAATGGCAATTGGGGCTTTAATACCTTGAGTAAGCGCATGAACGTTTTCATGTGATTATGCTTATTAATGAACTTGCTTAGTGCTTGGTTCATAAGTTCACCTGCTGGGCGTAGTATCCCTTATGCTTTAACAACGCTTGGTGCGTACCAGACTCTATAATTTTTCCTTGTTCAATCACAAAAATCTTTTTAGCATCAATCACCGTATGTAGGCGGTGAGCAATAACAATCACAATATTATGCTCAGCATAAGCATTAATTGACGAGGTAATAATTTTTTCAGTTTCTTGGTCGAGAAAACTTGTTGGTTCATCAAGTACTAACACTTTAGGTTGATGATAAAACACTCTGGCTAAAGCCAACCGTTGTGCTTGTCCACCTGAAAGGCCTGCACCCGCTTCGCCAATAAGATTATTTATACCGTGTTCAAGCCCTTGTACAAAATGTGTTAACCCTGATTTTTCAAGGGCATCTATTACCCGTTGCTCTTGATAATCATCAGACATTGCCACATTGAAAGCTAATGAACCATGAAATACTTGTGCTTGCTGTGATATCCATCCACATTGCGTTAGCCAAGCATCTCTATTAGTAGCAGTTAAAGGCGAATTATTAATTCTTATCTGCCCAGATGAAGGAGTAATAAAACCTAAAATAAGATCAGCTAAGGTTGACTTACCAGCACCGCTTTCCCCCACAATGGCGTATAAACCTTGGTTTGAAAACTCAATATTAATACCACTAAGTGTTTTACTTCGTTGTGAATAAGCAAAATCAACTTGCTCAAATGCTATTTGAAAAGGCGCGTTAAATACTGTTTTTTGCTTATTATTGGGATATGGTTTATTTAGTATATCAACAAGGTCCTCTGCGGCGGTAACACCTGCCATTTTTGCATGATGTTGTGTACCAAGTTGCCTAAAAGGTAAATAAAACTCGGGGGCTAATAAAAGCACCCACAAAGCAAACACATAGTCTACATCGGCATAGTACAAACGAAAACCAAGAACAACAGCAACTAAAGCAATAGATATTGACGCTAAAAACTCTAAAACGAACGACGACAGAAAGGCAATTTTTAAGATCCCCATCGTTTCATCACCATAGTCATCACTAATCTTTTTAACTGCCGCTATTTCTCTTTTAGACGCATTAAATATTTTGAGCTGAGTTAACCCTTGAATGATATCAAGAAAGTGACTACTCATACGCTGTAGTTTCGCCCAATGTTTTTGATTAAGCGCTTCAGCTTTATGGCCGATAAGGATCATAAAAAAAGGCACCATTGGTGCTGTAAATAATAGGATAAGTCCTGATTGCCAATCTATAGGAAATACTGCAACAAGTATTGCCAAAGGAATTACAGCACAATACGCAATAACGGGTAGATAGCCGGCAAAGTAATCTTCTAAAGAGTCGATACCTTGATGTAATAAATGCGCTAACTTAGCGCTGCCTTTATTTTGTGTGAAAGAAGGTCCTTGTTGAAAGACCCGATAAAGTATGCGTGAACGCATATTTGCTTTTATATCCATTGCTGCTCGACGGCTATAAATTTCACTGAAATAGCCTAAACCAGTACGACATAAAATAATAAAAATTAACGCTAACACTAAGACACTAAAGTCAGTTAAAAAAGCATTTTCAGTAATGAAATTGCCCATGTCACTTATTTGAAAATGTTTGGGTGCGTCCGAAAAAATCACCAGATTAATTAAATAAGCTAATACGGCTGTTTGTAGGATCATTAAAAGCCCATTTAATGATCCTAACGCAATGGCACGACTTAACTTTCCGTGAGCGTGTTTTTTCTGAGACTTTAGCCATTTATTAACATGCTTTTGAGCCTGTTTAGTACTTTTTTTCATATTAATCTATAGCCCAACATTGTTTGAAACATGTTTTTCTCTTAAGTGTTAACACCTCAAGTTTACTGTTAATCTTCAGGGATTTGATCATCAGCAACATTATCTTTATGTTGCTCCATTTCGTACCACATGACATTTATAATTCCTAAAGAAACCGCCAGCAATACACCTAAAATCCAACTAAAATACCACATAAAATATCCTCTAAATTTATTAACTTTGTGTTTGCTTTTTTAATATGCCGAGTGATTATTTTGCTCTATTTCATCTAATGTCACAGTACGCCACATTTTTTTGTAACACCATAAGGTATAAGCCAAAATAATAGGCACAAAAAACACCACCACAGCAAGCATCAAACTTAAAGTACCTTCACTAGAAACAGTATCCCACATCAATAAACTATGATTAGGTTGACTACTTGAAGGCATAACAAAAGGAAACATAGCAATGCCTGCCGTTAAAATAACACATGCAATTGTTATTGAACTTGCAATAAAGGCAAACACTTTGGGCACAACACTGTTGCTTTTATTATTTAATAAAAGAGCAACTAACAAAGGTAAAATCACGCCACTCACAGGAATTAACCATAATAAAGGATAACGTTCAAAGTTATGAAGCCAAGCCCCTGCCACAATAATAACTTCCTTAGATGTTGGTTGAGACTGTCCCATAGTATCTACTGCACTCGTGACCACATAACCATCAATGCTTTGCCAAACCAAAACTCCCGCAAGTGCAAAAGTAATGGCTAACACAATAGCAACAATGCGCCCAATATTGACTGAACGTTGAGCAATATCCTCATCAGTTCTCATCACTAACCAAGTTGAACCATGCATTAACACCATGGCCACACAAACTACACCAGTTAGTAAAGTAAACGGGGTAAACAGTCCAAAGAATGAGCCGGTATAAGTCACTCTCATTAATTCATCAAAACCAAATGGCACACCTTGTAATAAATTACCAAAGGCAACACCAAACACTAACGGTGGTACCATGGAACCAACAAATAAGGCTTTATCCCAATTACTTCGCCATTGAACCGATTCAATTTTGCTACGATAATCAAAAGCTAATGGACGTAAAAACAAACTAAAAAGCGTTAGCATCATCGCAAAATAAAAGCCACTAAATGCCGTTGCATAAACTAAAGGCCATGCAGCAAACAATGAGGCTCCAGCGGTAATTAACCATACTTGGTTACCGTCCCAATGTGCACCAACGGTATTAATTACCACACGACTTTCAGCATCTTTTTTAGCAACAAAAGGTAATAAACCACCAACCCCCATATCCATGCCATCAGTAATCGCAAAACCGATAAAAAGAAAGCCAATAAGCCCCCACCATATAAGTTTTAATGTTTCATAATCAAACATGTCGTTCCCCTTAAGAATTCTGGCTACGAAGACCAGCGGCTAGCTCTGGTGCTTTTTCAAAATGATAACGTCCTGTATGTAAAGAGCTTGGCCCTAGACGTGCAAACTTAACCATTAAATACATTTCGATAATAAATAAGATGGTATAAACAACGATAAAGGCGATAAGTGAGAATACAAGGTCACTAACGGCTAGGTTCGAGGTTGATAAAAATGTGGGTAATACCTCACTGATTGCCCAAGGTTGACGACCAAATTCTGCAACAAACCAGCCCGTTTCAATAGCAACCCAAGGTAAAGGTAAAGCTAAAAGTAATCCTTTTAACAACCAACGCTTTTCTTCTATTTGTCGACGAGCATTAAAATAAAAAGCTAAACAAAATAGAATCAACATAATAAACCCCGAGGCAACCATAATTCTAAATGCCCAAAAAAGCGGAGCGACGGCAGGAGTAGAATCTTTCACCGCCTTTTGTATTTGTTCTTCTGTAGCATCTACTACATTGTCAGTATAGCGTTTAAGTAATAACCCATATCCTAAGTCTTGTTTAGTTTCATTAAACTTAGCAATGTTTTCAGGGGTTTCTTCACCGGCTCTTAATTTGGTTAAGTATTCGTATGCGATCATGCCATTACGAATTCTAGGTTCATGTGCTTTTTGTAAATCACGTAAGCCAAGCACTTCTTCATCTAAAGATCGAGTCGCAATAATCCCCAAGGCATAAGGAATTTTTACCGCGTAATGGGTTTCCATTGCTTCATCATCGGGTAAGCCAACTAGGGTGAATGCAGCGGGTGCTGGTTCGGTATGATATTCAGCTTCGATAGCAGCAAGTTTTACTTTTTGTACCTCGCCAGCTTCATAACCTGATTCATCTCCCAGCAAAATAACAGAAAAAATAGCAGCAACACCAAACCCTGCAGCTACCGAAAACGAACGCTTAGCAAACGCAATATCTCTACCTTTAAGTAAGTAATAACTACTAATACTTAAAACAAACATAGCGCCAGCAACATAGCCAGCGGCTACTGTATGAATAAACTTAACCTGAGCAACTGGGTTAAAAATAATTTCACTAAAGCTAACAAGCTCCATACGCATCGTCATGTAATTAAATTCGCTACCAATTGGATTTTGCATCCAACCATTAGCGATAAGTATCCACATAGCCGATAAGTTAGTACCTAACGCCATAAGGAAAGTAGCCATTAAATGCTGTCTTTTGCCTAGGCGTTCCCAACCTAAGAAAAACATACCCACAAAAGTCGACTCTAAGAAAAAAGCCATTAAACCTTCAATAGCTAATGGAGCGCCAAAAACATCGCCTACATAATGAGAGTAATACGACCAATTAGTCCCAAACTCAAACTCCATTGTTAAACCTGTAGCAACCCCTATGGCAAAATTAATACCAAATAGTTTGCCCCAGAATTTGGTCATGTCACGATAAATCTCTCGCCCCGTCATCACATAAACAGATTCCATTATGAATAAAATCCAAGTTAATCCAAGGGTTAACGGGACAAATAAGAAGTGGAATAATGCTGTAATAGCAAACTGCCACCGCGATAATTCTACTAAAGTTTCATTGATCATATTGACTCTCTATTGCGCGATAACTGCGTAGTAAATAAATATTTTTAATAGATAAGCGATTGTTACTTCGCTTTGGTTATTCTGTTTATTTTTTAGGAAAAAGTGCTTGTTTAGCTGACAATATTTTTGTCACACCTGTACCTAATTTCATTAAAGTATTTAGTTGTTCTAGTGTTAATTTTTGTAGTTAGATGCCCATTTTGTTAGCATTTCTAATAAGTCGTGTATACTTGCATACGTTGTTGTGCATATTTTTCACTGTCTGTTTCATGCGTATCCAATAGTAGATTTCTCAACAGAGTTAATGTAGGGTCTACTTCACGTTTTCGTCGTTCTTCAAATACAATATTGGCCATATCAATTACACTACCAATAGCTTTATAGTATTCTTTTTTATCGCCAGTCACTTGAACTAATTTCCTTGATTGAAGCGCCTTAATCCCCATACTGACATTGCCCCGCGAAATATTAAGTGTACTTGCCAATTCATTAGCCGTTATTGGTTTATCTGAAATAACCAATAACGCATACATTTGACCAACAGTACGATTAAAGCTCTACTTACTGCCCATTTCACCAAAATGATATACGAATGACTGATTTTTTTTAAATTTGCATAAAACCCAAACAAACTTTCAGTATTTCCTGAAAGTTTAAAACATTATGAACATTTGATCCAGATCATATTGAAAGACCGTGTTTAAAAGTAAAAAATATAATCAATAAAGAAGAATATTCAAATAGCTCAACTTCTTTCTTAACTTTACCTTTACTACAATTGACAACATTGCAAATAAGAAGCCAAAACCTAAAAAAACATAACCAATTGAAAAATAAATTAAATTTTAATTTATAACGAAATAATTAAAAAAACAGCTTCAATCTACGTCAAAAATGACATTTAATAGTGTCATTAATGTCATAATTGTCATTTTTAGTAACCGGAGTGGCTGAAATGGTTCATCAAACAATTCAAGGGATAATAGAGTCTGTTGAGAAACCCGCAATCTTTATAACCAACGATTATTCAATTGAAGCAGTTAATCAGTCGTACCGTGATACCTATGAAACTCAGGTGGTTTTAGGTAAAAGTAAATGCTATGAGATCTCACACAACACTAGCCAACCTTGTGATCAACACGGGGAATCTTGCCCACTTTCAGCCTGTAAAAAATCAAATAAAAATGCTTCAGCTTTACACATTCATAAAGGTAATTCTGGTGATATTTACTGTAATATTCTCATGAAGCCTGTAAAGGACAACAATGGGATCACTATCGGCTTTTTAGAAATATTAGAAAAAGTAGATTTTGCAAGTAGTATCAGTAGCGATAGAAAATTAATCGGTAAAAGTAAAGCCTTTCAAGAATTGGTTAGTATGATCACTCGCAGTGCAAAGAGTGACATCAATATATTATTACAAGGTGAAACAGGAACAGGAAAAGAACTTGTTGCCTTATCAATACATCAGGCAAGTCAGCGCGCTAAAAAACAATTTATAGAAGTCGAATGTACTGGGCTCAACGAGTCTTTATTCGAATCTGAATTATTTGGCCACGAAAAAGGTGCCTTTACCGGCGCAACTACGAATAAAAAAGGCTTAGTGTGTATGGCTAATGGCGGCACACTCTTTTTAGATGAAATTGGCGATGTTCCTCTCAATTTACAAGTAAAACTATTACGATTAATTGAAACGGGGCAATACCGACGAGTGGGTAGTGTTGAAACCCAAAAAGCTAACTTTAGACTGATTTGTGCAAGTCATAAAAACCTTGAAGAAATGGTTAAAATAGGCACTTTTAGAGAAGATTTATACTACCGAATAGCGGCATTCCCAATTAGTTTACCTACACTAAGAGAAAGACAGTCTGATATTTCAATTTTAGCCGAGCATCTCTTACTAAAAAGCGAATTCTCATCGAAGAAGTTTACTCATGAAGCATTAACGCTACTCTCAACCTACCCTTTCCCCGGTAATGTTCGAGAACTAAAAAATATAGTACAACGCAGTGCATTATTAACCGATGATGAATTAATAGATATAGAACACTTACCGAAAAGCATCTCGATGAAAAATAATACCAGTAATCATTCAATTAACCTTGATGCTAACGAAAAAAAATATTTAATTGAGCTACTTAATCAATTTGGTAATAATCCCAAAGTGATAGCTGAACATCTAAACGTTAGCGTGAGAACATTTTATCGAAAATTGAAAAAGCATGACTTAACTATGAGTAATTATATTTTACCTGAACACGATAGCTAAATATTATTGTAGTCACACAAATTAAACCTTATAAATAAAATTTATTATGCTCCAACTATATAACTAAATTGATATAGTTGGATTTTTCATAAAATCACACGCACTAAAGCCTGAGCTAACTAACGAACCGTTTTAATCTTCTACCCTTACGCCCCAAACATCATGTTCATCAGCATGAATAATTTGTACCCAAAATTGATCACCAGGCTCTGCATCATAGTCGTCAGACAAATACACTTTGCCATCAACTTCTGGCGCGTCCATATACGAACGTCCTACTATGCCAAGCTCGTTAACTTCATCAACAGTAATTAAATACTCTTGACCGATACGTGCTTGTAATTTTTCGCTACTTATTCTGGCTTGAACTTCCATAAAACGTTGTAAACGCTCTTCCATGACTTCTTCTGATATATGATCGGGTAAATCATTAGCTGTTGCACCCTCAACAGGTGAGTATTTAAAACAGCCAACGCGATCTAATTGTGCTTCTTCTAAAAAGTCTAATAACTCTTCAAATTCTTCTTCTGTTTCACCTGGGAAGCCCACAATGAAAGTAGAGCGAATAACAAGTTCAGGACAAATTTCACGCCATTTAGCAATACGTTCTAATACTCGGTCAGAACTTCCTGGGCGTTTCATTAGTTTAAGAATACGCTTGTTAGCATGTTGGAAAGGAATATCTAAGTACGGTAGTATTTTACCTTCTGCCATTAACGGAATAATTTTATCTACGTGTGGGTAAGGATAAACATAATGCAATCGTATCCAAACGCCCTGCTTCGCTAATTCTTCACATAACTGCTGCATATGTGTTTTAACTGGCATACCGTCCCAAAAATCAGTTTTATGCTTTACATCAACCCCGTAAGCTGAAGTATCTTGGGAAATAACCAATAACTCTTTGACGCCAGAATCAACTAAACGTTTAGCTTCTCCTAATACGTCACCAACAGGACGAGAGTCTAAATCACCACGCATTGACGGAATAATGCAGAAGGTACAACGATGATTACAGCCTTCAGATATTTTTAAATAAGCGTAATGCTTAGGCGTTAACTTCACCCCTTGAGGTGGCACTAAATCAACAAAAGGATTATGCACAGGTTTAGCAACATGCTGATGAACTTGGTTTAATACTTCTTCGTAAGCATGAGGACCAGTAACCCCCAGCACATTCGGATGAAGCTCTACAATTTCATCCTTTTTAACTCCTAAACACCCCGTAACCAACACTTTACCATTAGCCGATAACGCTTCACCAATAGTATCGAGCGACTCTTGAACGGCTGAATCAATAAAGCCGCACGTATTAACAATAACCAACTCAGCGTTATCGTAAGAATTAACCACATCATAACCTTCAGTGCGTAATTGGGTAAGAATGCGTTCTGAGTCTACTAAGTTTTTTGGGCAACCGAGACTAACGAAGCCTACCTTTGCAGCGCGATTTGTATCGCTATTGGCTTTAACAACTTCGTTATGTTGCTCTTCAATCATTTTAGATGGAATATCTAACGTGGTGGTTTGGCTTTCGTTTGAGTTGCTGCTTTTCTTGGCTACGTTTGGGTCGAATTGTTCTACGGTCATGTGCTCTCTCAACTTGAACTGTATAGCGTTTGTCGATGCATTAACTTATCGTTTAATAAGCCATAGCAACGTCATAAATGGTGGTTTAACAGCCTTTTTTCAGGGTCTTTACTTAGGCTTTAATGGATTGGGCGTAATTATACAGGAATGTTTTATTTAATTCAGTAAGGGAAATACTCTAATAATTTTTTATTGTATTACGATCATAGAAAAATAAAGGATTAATCAAAAGGCTATTTCTTGTGATTAAAAAATCAAATAAGACCCCTACTTTAATACCTCAACATTGCTAAAAGTCGAATACTCGATTCTAAAGCAAGATGAACTAAGCTTAAGTATATTATTTTGAATGGAGTCAATTATGCCTAAATCACGCTCATCCCAAGTAAACCTTATTGATCCTTCCTCTAATTCTAGGATGCACAATCTATTAGACCTTTAGGCGCCATAGATAAAGGTTAAATTCAACCACATATTTTGGCGTTTGAAATAAATTAAAAAGTAAAAGGAACTTACAATGAAAAAGATACTATTTCTGCTAGTTATATTATTGCCTTGTCTTACAATAGCAAATGATTTCAATAGCTTCGAGTCATATGATAATAATAAGAAGTACGCTCGGGGGAGTTATGTTAAGTATTCAAACAACTTATGGGTAGCGAGACACAAAGTCATTGGCAAACAACCTAAAGAAGAAAGTATAACTTGGGCAAAGGTAAAGCTTAATGACATTAGAGAATGGAAGTCAAAAAAAGTATACCTATTAGGTCAATCTGTAAGCTATAACGAAAAAACATATTTTGCTAAATCACTCTGGTCAATAGCGATAAACTCATCATACGTTAATAATAAATGGGTGGAATTTTCTCACCCTGCTATGGGCTTTGACTTACCTAGTTTTGATCCTGAACATCCTGATCACAATACTATTGAAGGAGTAGACCAAAACGAAAATGGCATAAGAGATGACTATGAAATAAAAATAGTTATGAGCGATAAATCAAGGGACATAAAGGAATTAGCACTAAAGGCTGGTAAAAGCTATCAAACAGTCCTTTCTATGAAAGGTGTTATTAATTCAGCAACTCAAGAAGAGGCAACAAATACACTATTAGCCCTAACTCTCGCAGAGTTATGCAAACGACAAATCAACAAATATAGTTCATCAGCAATAGCATGGAAAAAAAGCGATTACTTCAACACGATAGACAGGATTCAAACAAATTTTTCCGTGCAAAACAAATTAGCTAGTTTGGTTGATGAAGAAAAGCTAGAAAGCTCTTTGGAGCAACCTTGCGCATCACTTTAATTCTAAGGATAGAATAATGAACGAAATTAAAAAAATTACTTTAGCATTACTTACCATTTTAGCTACTTCAAATGCATTGGCAGAGTGTGGAGCAAATGTTGACAACATTGAATCATTTTACATCAACGGAATGTTTACTGATTATAGCGATTATACATCGAATAAAAATGCGTTGAAAAACTTCTTAGTTGCGTATTTAGAAAGTGAGGGATTCAATCCAAATATACAAGGGCAGCATAATAAGGACGAAAATAAATTATCACAAATTTTTGAGGTGGTCAGACAAAAATGGGAAGATGATGATGCTGATGATGAAATAATTAAGTTTCTCAATAACGAAAGTTTAAATTCAGAAAGAGCTAAAGAGGCTATTGCAGAGTTTCTTCAAGATATAAGCATCGAATACCAATCAACTATCAGTGAAGAGGATAGTCAACTAGCAATAGCCAAGCTGGAAAATATCTTAGATTCATGTAGTAGAGTCGTGTTAATCTCACATTCTCAAGGAAATTTACTGTAATGCCATTCTCAACGATTTATATTCTAGTTACAACTTTCCAAACGGCTATGCGTTAAGTGACTACCTAATGTTAGGCACTATGCACTATGCAAATTGCCACGCCAGTAGACATTCCAGGTGGTACGCTATCTACCTTATATCCAGATTTAATCGGTCACGTTACAAATGAGCATGACGTGATAATGCAGCTAGTTCGAGAACTATTCGGTGCAGCCCCATCAAACTTTAACGGACCAGAAAACCCAATCGACGAAACAGGTCATTCTCTAGAAGATTCATATTTAATTCCACAAGAACAAGCACTTGAAATATCTAACCAGATGAAAAAGGTTGCTTATAACCTGACACCATATCCAATGATCGAACAATGCCCAGCAAGCTCTTCAGCTTTATCAGCTTTTGGTTATTCTAGTATAAATTCCTTATTAGATATTGAATTTCTAGACGGTAGTATTTATCGTTACTCAGGTATTACTCCAAGCATATTTACAGGTTTTATAAATGCTAGCTCTCAAGGCGGTTACTTCAATTCAAATATCAGAAATAACTATACAACAAGTCAAATTGAGTAAAATATTCTGCGTGCTTGTAAGGGGTTTAATTAAACACCTTATAATGTTATTTTTCGCTTTGGTTTGCTCTGCTTGTTCAAGTAGTTCATCAGAATTAACAATTTATGAAAATTGCTTTACTCCTGTAAGTTTTAATGCAGGTGAACTACTTAATATCCCCAAAAATAAAAAACATAGTACTAAGGCATATTACTTTTTAATCGGTGAACAGGTGTCAAAGTCAGAAAAAAACAAACTGGCAAAGTACAGCTTAGATGGTTATATATTACAAGGGGTTCCAGATGAGTGGAGCAATCCTATTCTAACAAATACCCCAATAAACTTTATAGGTTACATTGCTCTTAATAAAAGTAGCTGGTTAAAAGCACAAGTAGGCCTAAAGGATAATTTGTATTTCGTCATTACAACCTACGAAGGCAAGTTTCTACTTGAGTCAACTATAGGCTTGCGAAAAATTCCATTAGATACACTAGATTGCATTAGATAGTTTACGCTTGCATTAGATAGTTTACGCTTGCATTAGAACACGTATAAACTTTTTCAGAAGCCTCAAAACACTTTTTTCGACAATCAATAATAATACAGAGATTAACAATATAACTTGTTTGTAATATTAATAAATAAATTTATAAAAAACGGAGCCATTTAAGGGATTATATAGTTTGGAAACGCATGTGATGACGATGAACCATATTAAAGTAAGAGCTATAGTTTGGATTTACCTTAAAATTTAGGGCAACCGAGACTAACGAAGCCTATCTTCGCAGCGCGATTTGATTGTGTATTATGCTTACTTTGCTCTTCAACCATTTTAGATGGTATATCTAACGTAGTTGTTTAGTTTTTATTTGAGTTACTTGTGCTTGGGTCGAATTGTTCTACGGTCATATATTGCTCTGTTGCTTTAACAGGCTTTAAACCAATCGGTTAAAGCGTTATAAAAAGTGGTTTTAACTGTCTTTATTGCTTACTTGGTGTGTTGACTAAGGCAGTTGTTTAGTGCGCGGAATTATACAGGAGAATGTTTAGCTTGTCTTTTGTGTTTTAATGGGCGATTTCAAGCTTATAAATGCCGTGAATTGGTAGTCATTATGATTAAGAGGTTAAATAACATTCAGAATTCTTAACATACAAACTTAATTAAATAGCTTTTAACGCGAGTTGTACCCTACTGGCTTAACATCTTTATAATGACTAGAGGTGAAATCAATATTTTTTATAGAAAGCTACATCTTGCTCTTGTTTTTGTCCTGCTTTCGCTGTTGGATAAACAGTATTTTGAAGAGTTTTATCTTTTAGAATCATACAACAATATCGTCCATGAAAATCGAATCGTAATTAACATCAATCATATCTTAATCACCTAAGCTTATTAAGAATTATTCCTGTGGTTTAAAAATTCAATGCTATTTTTATTTTCTCTTTACCCAGGCTAACTATACTTATTTTAAGTCATTGTATGTGGCATTAAATCAAGTTATTTTAAGGTTTCACTATTTTTCAGGTAAATTGTCATTTTCCTATATAGATTTTTAACAACCTAAATCTCTCTCTTAACAAAAACCATAAGCCCGTCATATAACTCAAATAAATATATATCCATCCTTATTCTTTTGACTACTTTTAAATAACACTGGTAATCTAGGCTACATCAAGGCTTATTTTTAAATATTTATACAAGCAAATTTTGGGAAAATAATGAAAAATAATAACTTAACTACAAATCACAAATTGCTAGGATGGTTCGCTTTTATTTGGCTGTCTTTTTTTAGTAGTTACTCAATCGCAAATGAGCAAGTATCGATAGATGCAAATAAAACTCTCACTACAATAATTAACGAACGCTGGGACTATAATTTAAAAGAAAATCCTTTATCAGCAACCCGTTCAGGTGTGAACGACTATAATCATTTACTTAAACGTGTATCAAAAAAAGATAATGACAAACGTTTAGAAGCGGAAAAAGAATTTTTAAGTCGCTTAGAGAAAATTAATCTTGAACACCTAACCGACGACAATCGAATTAACCACCAATTACTAAAATGGGTGATTGAAGGTTCAATCAGCCGTTATCAATTAAATTTGTCACGTATACCACTTAATACTTTTAGTAGTTTTTTTCTGTCCGTACTTAATATGGGTAACGGATTAGTCATGAACAGTGCTAAAGACTATCAAGACTATATTGCCCGTTTAAATGAAATACCAAGGTACTTTAACGAAAACATTGAAAATATGCGTACGGGTATTGAAACCCAGTTTACCCTGCCTAAAATAGTGATTGAAGGCATTCTTCCTACGGTTAAGGCGCAAATATATCAAGATCCAACACAAAGTAGTTTGTATAAGCCGTTTTTAAAAATGAATAAGTCACTTTCAGCAGAAAGTAAGGCACAACTTAGAGCAAGCGCTAAAGCAGCAATAGCACAATCGGCTATACCCGCATTTCAAACCTTTGCTGATTTTTTTGGTGGTGATTACCTAAATGCAGCATCAGAGGCACTTGGCGCAGAGCAAATGAATAATGGTAAAGCCTATTATGCTCATCAAATAAAAACCTATACAACATTATCAGACATAACCGCACAAGAAATTCATCAAATAGGGCTTAACGAAGTAAAGCGTATTCGCGAGGAAATGGATAAAATTATAAAAGAGCTGAAATTTGAAGGATCTTTTGAAGAGTTTACACAATTCCTGCGTACTGACCCGCAATTCTATGCCAAATCTGCGAAAGGTTTACTAAAAGAAGCTGCTTATGTTGCTAAACGTATTGATTATGTAATGCCGGAATTTTTTGGAAAACTCCCTCGTATGCCTTACGGCGTTGTACCTGTACCTAAAGAAATTGCCCCTAATTACACAACAGCTTCTTATAATGGCGCAGTGGTTGGTGGTACTCGCGGTGGTGCATATTGGTTAAATACTTATCAATTAGATCAACGCCCTTTATATGAACTTACCGCGCTTACATTACACGAAGCGGTACCAGGGCATCATCATCAGTCGGCTATTTCCAGAGAGCTACAAAATGTACCTAAATTCCGTTTAGGCCTTTATTTTAGTGCTTATGGCGAAGGTTGGGGCTTATACTCTGAAAAATTAGGTATTGAAATGGGTGTTTACGATACGCCGTATGATCATTTTGGCCGTTTAAGTTATGAAATGTGGCGAGCGTGTCGATTAGTTATTGATACCGGCATACATTCTCAGGGTTGGAGCAGGCAGCAAGGTATCGACTTCTTAGCTAATAACACCTCTTTATCTGAAGCAAATGTGAGAGCTGAAGTTGATCGCTATATTTCATGGCCAGGACAAGCACTCTCATACAAGTTAGGTGAAATTGCGATTTGGAAGTACCGAAACAAAGCGGAAAAAGCACTAGGCACAAAATTTAGTCTTCCTGATTTTCATGATGCTTTATTAGGTAACGGCGCATTACCACTGACAATGGTTGAAGCTGAAATAGATCGATATATCGAAGCTAATAAATAAAATTACTGTAAGTAAATTTAGGCTTGTCAGGTCTATAACTTTAATACCAAAATAAGATAATTCAGCAACAAACTTAATCAAGAGAATAAGTAACATGAATAACGTTTATAAAAACACAATAAAGTCATTAACCTTTACTGGGCTACTGCTTGCCAGTGTATTAAATATCAACATCGTAGCCGCTGAGCAACAATCTCTAGCCATTGGCCCTAATGCTGGCGAGATGGCGCCTGCTATTACGGTCAAGAACAATCAAGGAAATGTCGAAACAATTGAATCATTAAGTGCAGAAAAAGGCCTGATCATTCTCTTCTTTCGCTCCGCGGATTGGTGTCCATTTTGTAAAAAGCATTTGATAGAGCTTAATAACGAAGCGCAAAAATTTAAAGACTTAGGCTATGGCTTAGCTGGAATTTCATATGATAACAGTGAAGTGTTAACTTCATTTACTCAAGAGCAAAAGATCAGTTACCCATTACTATCAGATCAACAGGCAAAAACAATGCTTAGCTATGATATTTTAAATGATGAATATAAAATAGGCGATCGTAATTATGGTATTCCCTATCCTGGTGTAGTTGTCATTGACAAAGCAGGTAAAATTACTCATAAATACTTTTTTCATGGCTATAAAAAGCGCGTTAAATTTACTGAGCTTTACTCATATTTAACTACGAAAATGTAATGCTAAATACACTAGAAACATGTCAATGGGTAATTAATAACAAACACTCTTTATTAACTGCTCATTTTCTTTTTATCGGTATTTTTATTGAAACTTTATCTTCAAACCTTTCAAAAATGTCGATAAAACCTCATCGCTACATTCGCGATAACGCGTATGATTAACATTTCTAAATAAGGAACTTAATTCATATTTAGTTAAGCTTAAACCGGCTAACTCAAGTACAGCAATAACGTCTTCTGCTTTAAGTGCTAACGCAATTTTAAGTTTATTGAAAATAGCATTATTGCTTAGCGCTTGCTCGGCAATGCGTTTAGGTCCATCACTAGCGCCTCTTTTCTCAACAATTAAACCATTTAAAAAACTAGCAAGTTCAACATCAGATACTTCTATATAGGTATCATCATCTTTTTCTTTGAAAAAACAGACTAATTTTTCTTTACTGATCTCACATTCATTAAATGAAAAAATATCGATGAGTTGCTCATTAGAAAAACCAAATATAGTGCTAATACGACGAAGAATATCATTATTTATCATAGGTAAACCTTATCAATGAGTAATTGCTAAGTATTTTATAACTCAACAATTTCATAAAAAACTAAGCGACTTGTTTCTGGTTGCTTTTCTTCTGCGGCATTGCTTTTCTAATAGCTTCATTAGCTAAATATTCATCCAGTGAACCTTGAAAATCAACTAAGCTATTTTCTTTAATATCAATAATTCGGGTTGCCAAACTTGATACAAATTCGCGGTCATGGCTGACAAAAATTAATGTACCTTCAAATGCTTTTAGTGCGTTATTAAGTGCATCTATGGCTTCTATATCCATGTGGTTAGTCGGTTCATCCATAATCAATACATTAATGTCTTGCATCATCAACATACCAAATAACAAACGGTTTTTTTCCCCACCTGAACAATTACGCGCTTTTTTATTGGCATCGTCTTCAGTAAACAATAAGCGCCCTAACATTCCTCGTACCGTTAAGTCATTATGACAAGGCCTACGCCATTGCGACATCCAGTCCATTAGCGTTAATTCATTATCAAAAAAGTGTCCGCTGTCTTGAGGACAATAACCAATTGATGCATTTTCAGACCATTTTACAACACCTGACAATTGTTCTAGTTCACCTGTTAAACAGCGTAACAGTGTAGTTTTACCTACGCCATTTTCACCAATAATGGCTAGTTTAGCGCCAGCTTCTAGAAGTAAATCTCCGTTCTCAAACAAAATTTCTCCATCAAAACCATGACTAAGTTTCTCTAGCTCTAATGCTTGACGGTGCATTTTTTTGCCAGAAGCAAAGGCAAGTTTAGGTGTCATTCTGCTTGACGCTTTTACATCATCAAGTTTAATTTTTTCCATTTTTTTAGCGCGAGAGCTTGCCTGTTTAGCTTTAGACGCATTTGCCCCAAAACGATTAACAAAGTCTTGCAACTCTTCAATTTCTGCCGCTTTTTTCTCATTCCCTGATAATAACTGTTCACGTAGCAAGCTCGATTGCGCCAAAAAGTATTCATAGTTACCTGGGTAAATACGTAATTCACCGTAATCTATATCCGCCATGTGTGTACAAACTGAATTTAAGAAATGTCTATCATGAGAAATTATAATCATAGTGCATTTACGTTTATTTAATTCCCCTTCTAACCAGCTAATTGTATGGATATCTAGGTTGTTAGTAGGCTCATCGAGTAATAATATATCAGGGTTGGCAAATAGTGCTTGCGCAAGTAGTACCCTTAATTTCCAGCCTGGGGCAACTTGTTGCATTAAGCCATAATGAAATGACTCTTCAATACCCGCCTCTAGTAATATTTCACCTGCGCGGCTTTCTGCACTATAGCCATCCATTTCAGCAAATTGACTTTCAAGATCGCCCACGCGCATTCCATCTTCTTCACTCATTTCTGCTTGTGCATATATAGCATCGCGTTCCTGCTTCACTTTCCATAAAGCAACATCCCCCATGATCACTGTATCTATAACGCTATGTTGTTCGAACGCGAATTGATCTTGGCTCAACACACCTACTTTATTACCAGTAGTTATCGACACATTCCCTGAGCTAGGAGCTAATTCGCCACTTAGGATTTTCATGAAAGTAGATTTCCCGCAGCCATTGGCCCCGATCAAACCATAACGGTTGCCGTTGCCAAATTTTGCAGAAATGTTTTCAAATAAAGGCTCAGCGCCAAATTGCATTGTAATGTTAGATGTAGTGATCAAAAAGGTATTCCTTGGTGTTGCTCGTAAATGCTAATAGTTTTTGAATGGCAGTTGTTAAATTACTGCAAGATCTACAGTCGACAACAAAAAGACTCAAAATAATAAGGTCGCGCAGTATACAGCATTTAATCGCACTACCCTATTTAATATCGCTTTTTTGATGTTTTTTTCACCAAAGTAAGCCTCAATGCCTAACCTCTTTAATTTTATTACCTCGGTAACATGCAACCAGTAAAGTGACCACACCATAATATTCAATCGTGAGTCATCAATCAGTTTTTTAGATTGCTATCTTCGATTTTATTTAATTTGATATTTAATTATCAAAGCGTATACTCACTATATTAGAAAAAGCTAATAAAGTGAAAGCTAAATTAGACAGTGTTAATAAAAAGATTAAGCTTATGAGCTACATGTTAATCAAATTTTAAACAAACACTTATTTACAACTAAATAGAGAGAAAAATCATGAATAATGACACAATCGAATCAACCAATAACACGCCTTTTCCTAGATTAAACGAAGCTGCTCCAGACTTTACAGCTAATACGACACACGGCATGAAATCACTAAGTGATTATAAAGGACGTTGGTTAATATTATTTTCACACCCAGCTGATTTTACTCCAGTGTGTAGCACTGAATTTATGGCATTTTCAAATCTTTACGAAGAGTTTCAAGCTTTAAACTGTGACCTATTAGGTTTATCTATTGATTCAATTTTTTCACACATCGCTTGGGTAAAAAATATCAAAGATAACTTTGGTGTTGATATTCAGTTCCCTATTATCGATGACTTGTCAATGAAAGTAGCTAATGACTACGGCATGATACAGCCTGGTGCAAGTGATACCTCAGCCGTTCGCTCTACTTTTTTAATAGACCCTGATGGCGTTTTAAGAGCAATGGTATATTACCCAATGTCTAATGGTCGCTCGATTCCAGAGTTCCTAAGATTATTGTCTGCTCTACAAACATCAGACCAAAATGGTATAGCAACACCAGAAGGCTGGAAAGCTGGAGATAAAGTGATTGTTCCACCACCAAAAACCGTTGAAGAAGCTAACCAGCGTGCACAAGAAGGCTACGAATATACTGACTGGTACTTTAGTAAAAAGTCCTTATAGGCCCATTGTAAATAGCGCTTTAATTATGATTAAGGCGCTTATTTAACCGTTTGAAACGCACTAAGGAGTAATAAATGAAAAAGTTAGCAATAAAATGTTTTTTTGATGAGATAACAAATACAGCAACTTATGTTATTGCAGATACGGACGCAAAAGAATGCGCAATTATTGATTCTGTTTTAGGCTTCGACATGGTCTCAGGAAGTACATCAACAGAATTGGCTGATGAGATCATTCACTATATAAACCAAAAAAAATGGACCAATATCTGGGTTTTAGAAACTCATGCTCATGCTGACCATTTAACTGCGGCCCCTTACCTACAATCAAAATTAGGTGGAAAAATTGCAATTGGTAAACATATCGTTGATGTCCAAAAAATATTTAAACCTATTTATGGCTTAAATTCAGACTTTAACACTGACGGTCGACAATTTGATCTGCTATTAGATGATGGCGATACCTTTAACTTAGGGCGTTTTACCATTGACGTAATTCATACTCCTGGTCATACACCCGCATGCTTAAGTTATCATGTAGATGATAATGTATTTGTAGGTGATACCTTATTCATGCCTGACTATGGTACCGCACGATGTGACTTCCCAGGCGGGGATGCTGCAACACTCTATCATTCTATACAAAAATTGTTTGCGTTACCCGATACCACTCATGTGTTTATGGGCCATGACTATAAATCACAAAGTCGTGATAAATATGCGTGGGAAAGTACTATAGCTGAGCAAAAAGCGCATAACATTCATATTAATACGGGTATTTCTCTTGAAGACTATGTCAGTTTTCGCAATAAAAGAGATAAGGGCTTGTCCGTACCAAAACTAATTTTACCTTCTGTTCAAGTTAATATTAGCGCAGGTCACTTCCCACAAAATACAAATAACGACTCACCCTATTTAATTTTACCTATTAATGCTTTTAAGTAGAGTGATATGTTAGAACTATTTTTTATCATCATTGCAGCCATTTTTATTGGCCTAAGTTTAGGGCTGTTGGGTTCTGGTGGCGCCATTTTAACAACGCCAGCATTAACCTATATTGTTGGGCAAGATGAAAAAACAGCAATAGCAAGTTCACTTGCTATAGTCGGATTAATTAGTTTTTCTGGTATGTTGAAATATCAACAACAAAAAATGATCCAATGGCCTGTAGTACTTCAGTTTGGTATACCAAGCATGCTGGCAAGTTATATATCAGCAGGCCTTTCAGTATATTTAACAGGGCCTGAACAACTAACGCTTTTCGCGGTGATCATGTTACTGTCCGCAGCTTCTATGCTTAAACCTAAAGCTGATATTGCTCATGAAAAGTTGGAGTCTCATTCCGCGCTTAAATTAGTGATTATCGGTGTTGTTGTAGGAAGTATCACTGGGCTCGTTGGTGTCGGTGGCGGCTTTTTAATTGTTCCTGCATTACTTTTTTTTACACGAATGAACATGCTAAACGCGGTTGCAACAAGTTTATCCATTATCACGTTACAGTCAACTAGTGGCTTTATTAACTATTATTCATTGGCAAGTGTAAATAATATAAATTTCGACTGGCAAGTCATCGCTATATTTGCCTTTATCGGCGCTATTAGTAGCCTATTTGGTCACAAAATATCCTCGAACATATCTCAAGAGAAACTCAAAAAAACGTTCGCACTACTTTTATTTTTGATGGCTATTTTTATCTTAATAAATTCGAGTCGTGGTTTGTTTTAACATCAGAGGTAGTTATGAAAGTAAAACAACTTAATACACAGATATATATCGCAGATCAGATTTCACTTGGTGATATTAACACAATAAAAAAACTCGGTATTCGCTCGGTTATGAATAATAGACCGGATAATGAGGAAGTCAATCAACCCCTGTCAAATGAGATTTCATATGAGTTTCAAGCAAGTGGTATTGAATACGCATATTTACCAATAGCGCCAGGGATATATTCTCAAACGAATATTCATGAATTTGAACAATTATTAGATACAATGAAAAAGCCAATATTAATTTTTTGTCGTTCGGGAAACAGAGCGGTCAATCTTTGGGCATTAAGCAAAATGAACACTCTTGGTAAGGAGTATGTTATTGATAAAGCGAAGAATATTGGGTTTGATGTCTCGTCAACAATAAATACATATTAGTTGTTAACACTTCCCTGATTAGCAGAGTGCATTTTTTAATGACAACGTTGTTGCGATATATATCGCAACAACGTTAATTACGCTTTAATCAACTATATTTACATTTTCAATAATATATAAACGATTAGCATCTATAACGGTTTGTCCTGCATCAAGGTACTTCTGCTCAAGCACACCTCCAGTCACCCAAGTTGCAAAATCATCGTCATTTATTACACCAATGGTGCTGTCGTTAATTAACCAGATACCTTCTAGTTTGTCATGTGGATAACCCGTTTCTGCAACTAAATCTACAAGTAATGATTTAGTAATGATTTCAATCCCTGCATTGGCTAACACATCCCATCCATCAGCTGATATGGTTACTTCTTCGAGCGTTTTACCATCAATTAATAAACCAAGAGTTTCATCTTGCGTTATATTATCGGAAGCTGAAATCGTCTCAATGTCTGTCGCATTACTGATATCAATTTTATATAAGTGCTTCATGGCTGAATTGTCTTGGTTGTAAAAGCTACCATCTCGTTCAATAACAACAAATTCAGTATCACTTAATGCAACTATACCTGATTGTGAATTTTGTGTTTTTTCTTGCTTGTAAAGATATTGGCTTACACTGCCATCGATTAAGCTAATTGTCACTAATCGAACAATATCGTTGACTTTAACTGCACTGCTCGGGTTGTACATAGTTGATTGCATGATACCCACTAATGTTTTTTCATCAGGTGTTACCGCTAATCCTTCCATGCCTCTATTAGCACGACGATTTGCAAATTCAGCCGGTAAGGTAAAAACATTTCGGTTATCTGAACTAAAAGCATTAATACGACCAATCTCAACACCTTCGGCATTAAAATGGACAATATGGGGGCCATACTCATCACTTATCCAAAACGTTCCATCTGATAACGCAACTAAACCTTCTCCATCTAATCCGTAATCATCTAATTTAATGGGATTAGTTGCTTCATCAAACGGTAAACTCATATTTTCAAGGATTACATCCCCATTTGCATCATATGGCGTTTCACCTGTTCCCCCCAGAGCTGACGTATTTGGTAGGCCAGTAATCATGGTGCCATTTGGACGCTTTAATAAAATTTCTTTTATCTTTTTCACATCACCGTTGTCTTGTAGCTCAAATAAACCTATTCTAGGTGTATAATCTGGTGTTGGAAATTTCTTTCCTGTACCTTGTTCACCAGTAAAGACAGCATTAGGACCACGATCAGTTAAAGCATAAAATTGGGTTGAATTAGTCGGGTGCGCAACCATATCTGATCCAAAGCCCCCATTTCTAATTTCCATAAAAGTACCTGGTATTGCGCCATTATCAATATCAGAGCGCATTACAGTATAAGGGAGTGATGAACCTGAACTACCTATAGAATTTGCATTACATTGAGTCGTAGTGTTACTGACTTCAGAATCAGCTAATACATTGTCACCATTAGTGTCTAGACCTGAAGTAACTTTTAAACCACCAAAAAAACAGTCTTCATTTCCTAACATTAATACTTCATGATCGAGTAAACTATTTAAACCAGCATCTCCTGGTGTACCTGTTTCCCCTTGTTCACCATCATCAGCGCATGCAGTTAAAATTAAGGTGGTGATAAGTGCCAAAGTTAATGTTGTGTGTTTCATATATTTCCTTTTTTATTATATAAGCTATGTTTTAGACGTAGTAACTAAACTCTAAGCAGGAAATATGACAAAATAACTCAATTAAAATTACAGTTTCGCTACAGCCAACTTTGCTAGTAACAGTTAAATATGTTCATTAATTTAATAGCATTGCAACAGGACAATAAAATATTGAACTAGATAAGTGCAGATTTAAAAGCAGATTGTTGAAAAGAAAAAAATAATATAAACAGCTGAACTTTAAATAAAACCTTTGAAAACAAGATTAAAGACTCAACCTCGACAATATGTTACTTTATGCTTAATGAAACCGCTCGGGGGAGCAAAGTGTTAAAAATATTATTAGTGGATGATGATGTAGAGTTTACTGAGGTCGCCTGTCATATCATTGAATTTTTAGGTCATGATATTTGTACAGCAAATTCCTTGAAAGAAGCTTACGAATGGCTAGAAAATAATACCTTTGATCATATCTTTTTAGACTTTATGCTACCTGACGGAAGTGGCTTACATTTAATAGACTATCTTAAAAAGTCTCAACACGATCCTTATATTACGCTAATTACTGGGCACCCATTAGTTAAAGGCTTATTAGCGGGATTATGTGGCCCAAAAGTTAACTATATTGCTAAACCTTTGCAACGTGAAGATTTAGAAAAAGCCTTATCAAGAGAGTCAACACCAAGCCAACCTAAAAAATCAAACAGTAATTTATCCAACAAGCATTTTGGTTGTCTTATTGGGGAATCTGAAGCGATGCAGGAAATGTATAAGATGATTTCTCGTATCGCGTTAACTAAAGCTAATGTAATGCTATTAGGTGAAAGTGGTGTGGGTAAAGAATTAGTGGCACAAGCTATTCATGCAGCAAGCAATACAAAAACGCCATTAGTCGCCACCAACTGTGGCGCATTAGCGAAAGATTTAATTGCCAGTGAGTTATTTGGGCATGAAAAAGGCGCATTTACCGGCGCTATTAGTAAAAAAGATGGTGTCTTTTTACGCGCAGGTAATGGCACATTATTTCTAGATGAAATAACTGAAATGCCGATTGATATGCAGCCTAATCTACTTCGAGTGTTAGAAACTAATCGTGTAACCCCCTTAGGTGGAACAAAAGAGATTGAAGTTAATTGTCGCGTTATCTCAGCAAGTAACCGCTCAATTGAAGAAATTGCACAAAGCAAAGTTTTAAGAGAAGACATCTATTTTCGCTTAGCCGTTTTTCCTATTAATATTCCGCCATTACGAAAACGCAAAGATGACATTCCTTTGCTTGCAGCAGCATTTCTTAACGAGTTAAATGAAGAATACCATCGACATTATCAATGGAGCGCCGAACAAATACAGCGTTTAACCGATTATGACTGGCCTGGAAATATCAGAGAAATGCGTCATGCTATTCATCGCGCTTTTATTATGGCAGATCCTGAGGGCACTACTTTGGAATTGCCAAAAGACTTCCGTTCCCCCTTTTCTTCTATCTCAGAAAAACAACACAGCTTAAGTGCGGGTCGTACCATTGAAGATGTAGAAAGAGAGTTAATTAAAGTTACCCTTGAAGATGTTGACGGAAATAAATCACATGCGGCAAAAATGTTAGGGATCAGCATAAAAACCCTTTATAACCGTTTACATGCCTACGGAGATTTTGAAGAATAAACAATGATTGGAGACACACATGAGTAGTCAACATAATGATAATGAAGCAAATGAGTCCAATTTAAATCAGCTTATTCATGATGCTAGAGGCCCATTAAATAGAATATCAATGCAAGCAGAAATGATAAAGCTCGTGCTAGAAAGTGGTATGCCAATAGATAAAGCAGTGGATGCCGCTAATAAAATTATTACTTCGTGCCAAGAATGTAGCCAAACCCTTGAACAACTTTCTAAAACATCTAAAAGCTAAGTTAAATACAGGTACCTTGTGAGTATGAGCTATATAGAAAAACTGTTAGAGAATAAAAAGATATCTTGGGGATTAATTTTCTCTATTGTGGTGGGTGTTATTGTAATAAACATTATTTTAGCGTTAAAAACCATAGATGATCTTTCCATAACCCAAAAAGGTATCACTAATACAGGCGAAATCATTTTAAGTTTAGATAAACTTCATAACTTAGTGATATCAGCAGAAACAGGGCAACGTGGTTATCTACTAACTAAAAACGAAGATTATTTACAGCCATATCAAGATGCTATTGGACAAGTAATTAAGCAAATCAAATTAGTAAATACATTAAATTCAGATATTGAAAGCCAAGAAGAAAAAATAGCAGAACTTTCAAACCTTGTTGAAATGAAGATGATAGAGCTCAGCGATACCGTTGATCTTGCACTAGACGATAAAGAAAAACGTGCATTGACTATGGTTATGAACGGTCGTGGGAGAACCTTGTACAAAAACTTAGTTCAGCTTTTTAATGAAATTAAAACAAGTGAAGTGCTGTACCGTAATAATTTATATAAAAAATTAGAAGCCATTGAAAAAGAAGCTAAATTTACGTTTAGCATCTCTGCTATTACGAGTTTTCTATTACTCGTTGGTATAGGCGTATTAGTTCATATAAATAGCAGAACTGAATTATTTTACCGTCAATCCCTCGAAACAAAAAATGAAGAATTAGCAGAAAAAGTTAATTTACGCACCAAAGAATTAACCATTTACTCCGAAGAATTAGCAAGAAGTAATAGAGAATTAGAAGATTTTGCTTTTGTAGCTTCTCACGACTTACAAGAACCGCTTCGGAAAATAAGAGCTTTTGGCGACAGATTAGCAACAAGTTACAGTGACGTAATCGATGAACGTGGGCTCGACTTTATTGAGCGCATGCGTAACGCAGCTGAGCGTATGTCTAATTTAATTAACGATTTATTAGAGTACTCAAGAATTAATACGCGAGGAAATAAGTTTGTTAGCGTATCACTAAATAAGATAATTGATGATGTCGTTGATGATTTAGAAGTCGCCATAGAAGAAAGTAACGCCGTAATAACTTACGATAACTTACCTGAAATTAATGGTGATGTGACACAGCTCACGCAAGTTCTACTCAATTTGCTCAGTAATGCGATAAAATTCAGACAAAATGATATTTCACCTAAAATAACCATAAGTCATCATAATGAGTCAGTTTTTGATCCTATTTTAAGAACAGAAACCTTATGGCACACTATTGTAATTAGCGATAATGGTATAGGCTTTGAACAAGCGTTTGAAGATAAAATATTTGTACCGTTTCAACGCCTGCATGCTAGAGCAACCTATAAAGGTACAGGCATTGGCTTAGCGGTATGTCGACGAATAGTAGAACGCCATGGCGGTACGATTTCAGCAAAAAGCAAAGTAAACCAAGGCACTACTTTTACTATCAGTATTCCGCACAATTATATTGCACCTGTAACGGATACCCCAATAACTCAATAAAGGAATTTTCTAAATGAAATCGAGCACACCCATCGTAATTTTAATGGCGGATGACGATGAAGACGATCGTTTACTGACTCGCGATGCTCTCATTGAAAGTAGAGTGATCAACGAATTACATTTTGTCGAAGATGGTGTAGAGCTACTTGAATATTTAACCCATCAAGGAAAGTTTCAAGATAAAACAAAGGCACCTAGACCTGGCCTTATTTTGCTTGACCTAAATATGCCTCGTAAAGATGGACGAGAAGCGTTAAAAGAAATAAAAGCGGATCCTCTACTAAAAGGCATTCCTGTAGTAATATTAACCACCTCAAAGCAAGAAGAAGACATGGTAAAAGGTTATGAGCTTGGCGCAGCCTCTTATATTACCAAACCAGTGAACTTTGAGGGCTTGGTCGATTTAATGAAAACATTAGGTAAATATTGGGTAGAATTTGTAGAGCTTCCAACGCAGCATAATAATCAATAATGACTCAATCTATATCTAAGTTAAATAAACGCATTTTACTTGTTGAAGATGATGAAGATGATTACATCCTCACCTGTGATTCTTTGCAACAAATGCCAAACTATCATTTTAACATTGACTGGGTTGACAACTCGATTCAGGCATTAGAATTACTTAAACAAAACCGTCACGACATCTGTTTGCTTGATTATCAATTAGGTGCAATAAACGGATTAACAGTTTTAAAACAAGCAAGCGATGATGGCTGTACAGTACCCATCATTATGTTAACTGGCCAAATAGATACTGAATTAGACAACAGTGCGCTTGACGCTGGAGCCGTTGACTATCTTGTAAAGTCTGAACTAAGTAGTGCAAGATTTAACCGAGCAATTCGCTATGCATTAGCAAGAAAAGACATTGAAAATGAACGTCTTGAGCGCATCAAAGCTGAAACAAAGAGTCGATCTAAAGATAAATTTTTAGCGCATTTAAGTCATGAATTACGCACCCCTCTTACCTCCATTCTTGGTTATACCGAGTTATTACTTAGTGACAAAAACAATAATGCGATCCAGCCAGAATTAAGCACAATATTAGACAATGGCAAGCATTTATTGGGATTACTCAATAACGTGCTCGATCTTTCTAAAATTGCCGCAGGAAAGTTCGAGCTAAACTATACGCCATTGCCATTAGAAAGTTTTATTGCCGATGTCTACACGCTTATGCTCATGACCGCACAAGACAAAGGCATTAACTTAACCTTAACAGCTAAATCGCCTTTACCAATAACAATCACCGCTGATTCTCTTAGGTTGAGACAAATTCTAATTAATATTATTCATAATGCGATAAAGTTTACAAACGAAGGTTCTGTTGATATTGATGTTTGGTTAGATGAATCATCAGATAATACAAAATTGTTTTTTTCAATAGCTGATACCGGTGTAGGTATTCCAGAAAGTTTACTTGTCACCATTTTTAAACCATTCGAACAAGTGCAAGATATTGTTTCCCGCAATGAAGAAGGTGCAGGCCTTGGCTTGTCAATTTGTAGCGAACTATTAAAACAAATGAATGGCAGTATTTCAGTTAAATCTAGTGTAGCAAATGGCAGTAAATTTATTGTAGGTATCGATCCTGGTCAGATAGCTGATGTAAAGCGTAAAAGCTTAGCTTTTAAGCGTAGCGAATATAAATCAACAACTAATTCATTAAGTAAATTGTCAGGTAAGGTACTTATTGTTGACGACATTGACGATATCAGGCGATTACTTGGTTATGTCTGCCGTTCTTTTGGACTTGATGTAAGTTATGCCCACAACGGTCAACAAGCAATTGATAAAATAGTTTACGCCAATAAGACCAATACTCTCTATGATTTAGTCTTAATGGATATTCATATGCCGGTATTGGATGGAAAAAGAGCCATACTACAGTTAAGAGAAATGGATATTGCAACACCTGTATTTGCAATTACTGCAGCAACAATGAAAGGCGTGCAACAAGAACTACATGAATTAGGATTTAATAACGTTGTTGCTAAGCCTATTGATAAATACGAATTACATCAAAAAATAAAACAACAATTAAATAATGGCATAATGCAATATAAAGAAGAAGCTACTACAGCTAGTCAACTAACTAACAAGGATTCTACTATCTCAGAACGCGTACTACTTATTGAAGATGATGTAGATGCTGCCGAAATTACCGCACTATTACTACGCAGACTAGGTAAAAAGGTAGAAATTGCCCACAATGCTAAGCAAGCTATAAAACTATTAAATACTTATCCTCAATGGCAGCACATATTAGTTGATATGAATCTACCTGACGGTAATGGATTAGTACTTAGCTTAGCGCTAAAAGAACAAGCTCCTGAAGCTAACATTACGATTGTTAGTGGTAATGATATATCTCAGCAGGAATTACACAATTGTGGTGCACAAAATTCGCTACTAAAACCCGTTAACTTAGCCATGTTAGAGCAACTCTTTTCCTAATCAATACCATTACTATGTGTGCAAACATACACACTATGCAAGTAATACAAATCTACCTTGTAAAATTTACCCATTCACAATAATAACGCTCCTACCAATTTAAATAAAACATAAATAAATCAAAAAGATGCACTATGGCACAACTATCGCATTGTTAAAGTATGTCAAACAATAAAGTAAAGGAGAGTATGATGTTAAGTTGGGCATTCACTTTTTTAGTTATCGCAATTATTGCAGCCATATTTGGTTTTAGTGGCATAGCTGGAGCAGCAGCCGGCATTGCAAAAATTATCTTTTTTATATTTGTCGTTTTACTTGTTATCTCATTGATAGCTAACGCATTACGAGGAAAAGCTCCTAGAGCTTAATTATTAAAATTTTAAGGAAAATATTATGAAAATTAATAAAAATATATCATTAACCGCTTTAACCCTAACAGCTTTACTTAGTTTAGGTGCATGTAGTGACGATCAAGGCGAAGAAACTGGTGAAAAAATTGACCAAATAATTACAGAAACTAAAGAAGCCGCTAAAGATGCTGGTGATAAAACTACAGATTTTGCTGATGAGGCAAGTGATAAAGTAAAAGATGCCGCTAGCAAAGCTAAAGATAAAATTAAAGAATTAGCAACAGATACAGGTAATGCTATTGAAGATGCTTGTGAAAAAACCAAAGAAAAACTAGATACAGAAGATACAGACTGTTAATTGCTGTCCCCCATGTTTTATATGTAATAGTGACGACTATAACACCGAGTGCCTAAATATTTAGTCACTCGGTACTCATTTTAACCATTCTATTTTTCATCACCTATTCGTTTAGGACGTAAACTATGCCAATAGACTCAACTAAACTTGTCAAAACTGCATTTGCAAAGGTATTCACTTTTATCTTCTTTGGTTTAGCGGCGGCAATAATCTTCTCATTATGTCACACGATAATTATCGGTATAATCAATGGTACTGATATTATGCAAATATTCATCAGTAGTATTAATACAGGGATCATAGCCCTTGCCGTTTTTGAGTTGGCGCTGGTGATTAACCAAGAATATTCAAATAGAATAGAAACGGAAGATGTGATCGCGAACTTGCGAAGAACGATCCCTCGCTTCATTGGCACAGTATGTATTGCCCTCTCTATCGAAGGTTTGATAATGGTAATAAAATATAGTCAGCTCGATTTAGCGGGGAATCTATATTATCCCGTTGCCATAATCTCAAGTACTGCATTTTTATTATTTTCGTTAGCTGTATTTTTACACCTTACAAAAAATAACCCAATCCAAATCACGGAATAAAAAATAACGCGGCTCATTAAAGCCGCTTTCTATAGTTAATCTTAAAGATTTACTACAACACGCCCTCTCACCTTGCCAGCAATTAAATCATTACTCACCTCAATCACTTCATCCAGACTAATATCAGCTGCTATATCACTTATAATCTCTGTTGGCAAAATCGCTGCCAAACGTTGCCAAGCTTCAATTCGATCTTCAATAGGGCGCATTACACTGTCTATACCTGCTAATGTAATGCCTCGTAAAATGAATGGGGCAACCGAAGCTGGAAAGTCCATACCTTGTGCTAACCCACAAGCAGCAACAACGCCACCGTATTTTATGCTAGCGCAAACGTTAGCTAACGTATGACTGCCAGCAGAATCAATGGCACCAGCCCAACGCTCTTTTGCTAATGGTCGACCAGGTTCAGATAATAATGAACGATCTATAACCTCTGTTGCACCTAATTTCGTTAAATATTCACCCTGTTCAACTCTTCCTGTGGACGCAACAACTTTGTATCCAAGTTTAGTAAGTATCGCAATAGCAAAACTACCAACACCACCATTAGCACCAGTGACTAAGATTTCACCTTTATCTGGTGTTAAGCCATTTTTCTCAAGCGCAATAACACAAAGCATTGCGGTATAACCTGCAGTTCCAATTGCCATGGCTTGACTTGGTGAAAATGCACTTGGTAATGGAATTAACCACTCGCTTTTTAATCGCGCTTTTTCTGCTAACCCACCACAATGAGTTTCACCTACGCCAAATCCATTTAACAATACGGTATCACCTGCCTTAAATTTGTCTGAATCACTTTCAATAACAGTACCAACAAGATCAATGCCCGGCACCATTGGAAAGCTACGTACAACAGGTGCTTTACCGGTGATAGCAAGTGCATCTTTATAATTTAAGGTGCTATGGGAAACCTTTACGGTAACATCACCTTCGGGAAGTATATTGTCATTTATCTGCTGAACTTCAGCTCGATAGCCCTGATCATCTTTTTGAATTAATACACCTTTAAACATACACCACCCTTTTAGACTGATCGTCTATAAATAATTAAAAAAATTTACACTCGAGTTAAATTATCAATAAAATAATTAACGAAGTTATCTAACGGCTCAACAGAACCCACTAATTTAGCTCTACTTACTGCACCTTCCCAGCCTATCCAAAACAATTCGGCTAAAAGATTACAATTACTCGTCTTTGCTATCTGGCCTTGCTCTTTTGCCAGTTCAAGGCAGTTAGTCATTCGCTGCTGCCAACTATAAAAAATATCAATAAGCTGTTGCCTAAAACTTTCGGGCAACAAATCAACTTCCTGCCCTAAGTTGCCAACTAAACAACCTCTTTTAAAATGATGGCGAATTATTCCTGCTTTTGCATCATCAACAAAGTTAATAATGCGCTGAAGTGGCAAATGATTATCATCAAGTAAACTCTTGTCTAACTTTTTTTCAAAGTAATGTGCATAATGCTCGATAACAGTTTTCCCAAACGCTTCTTTACTTGAAAAATAATGATAAAACGAGCCTTTGGGCACCCCAACCTTTTTTAATATTTGATCAATACCAGACGATGCAAAGCCATTTTCAGTTAAATGCTCTAAGCCACTACGAATTAATATCGCTTTTGTGTCACTGTTTTCACGTGCTATTTTTGGTGGTCTACCACGGCGTGGTTTATTTGTTGATAATGTCATCATTTAATTATAGACCGATCGTCTAATTAATTGCAAACTTCTTTTTATCTGAATAAAATTCAATGTTAAATAACAATATAGACTGATTAAAAGTTAATGGATTCCTTGGTGATTTTAGCTATCATTAATAACAGACTTAATCATTTAATCTGATCTTCACACAAAAATAACTAACTGGCACTAATAAAGTATTTTGAAAAAGTACAACATTGAAAAAATATTAATAGAGTCGCTTTCGTTAACAAGAGATGGCGTAGGTATTTTTGACCCTGATGATCGGCTTATATTTGGCAATGAGGCTTTATCCACGCTTTTTGGTATACCGGTAAAAGAAGCTATTAATAAAACATTTACGCAATTGTGCCACATCTGTTTTAAGACGAAGAAAGGCATTAATATTGAAGCAGAGCATTTTGAAACCTGGATAGATAGCGCATTAAAAAAACGCAGACAGCATAATTACAGAACATTTGAAACAGATACTATCGATGGTCAATACTTTATTGTTACAGAGCAAATAGTCCAAAAAAATTTTTTATACATGTATCTTACGGATATCACAGATAAAAAAGAAAATGAAAAAAAACTCACATTAATGTCACAAGAGTTAGAGAATCTTGCAACAACAGATTATTTAACCGGTATCCGCAATCGTCGCTATTTTTATCAAATGGCTCAAGCTGAGTTTAGCCGAAGTAAAAGAGATAACCTGGAATTAACCGTGTTAATTTTAGATCTCGATAAATTTAAATTAATTAATGATACCTATGGGCATAGTGCTGGTGACTGTGTTTTAAAAGCAGTAACAAACACTATCAATCAATTATTACGAAATTACGATATATTTGCCCGTATTGGCGGTGAAGAGTTTGCTATTTTGTTGCCTTCAACAGATGCTCAATCAGGTTATATAATTGCTGAGCGGATTAGAGTCGCGATAGAGTCACTAAAACTTCCATTTGAAAACGAGCTCCTAAAAATAACAACATCAATCGGCATGCTCGAAATAAACGATAAAATTGCATCTTTCGAAGAAATGATGAAAATAGCCGATCGTAGCTTAAATCAAGTAAAATCGAAGGGAAGAAACCAAGTGTTATGTGGCTTTAATAACAATTACCCTGCATAATAAATTTTACTTAACAAAAAGCTCATTTACTTCTGGATGCTTTTCTAAATAATTAACAATGTAAGAACACTGCGCAACCGCTTTTTTATTATCTTTTTTAATTTGTGCAAGTACATCTTCTAATAAGGTTCTAGCAAGACCTTTACCCGAAAGTTCATCAGGTACAATAGTATGAGTTAAGTGCATTTTACCGTCTTGATCATCATAAGTAATGTAAGCAACATACCCATTGATATGATATTCATATTTACTCTCTTGCTTGTTATGTATCAATGTATAACTCATCTAGACTCCTTTGGTAGGTTTTTATTAACATATCAAATTATAACTTTATTTTTACATGATAGCAGCATAACGCTGAATAACTTATTTATACAAATTAGTTTTAATAATGTAGTAGTGATTTCTCATTTAACACTTATTATGTTAATTGAATAAAATAAACTATTAGGTATTCTTCTAACATTGATAAGCCCTAATTAATAAATAAAGGATAAAGTCTTTGTATGGATAAACAAGAAATCAACCCAGATGTTATTTCTAACCCTAAAGATCACTTAGATAGCAAAATAAAAAAAAGGCTGGAAAATGAATCTTATCGCTTAGCTTACACCGATGATGACTTCCTCGCTCGTGATGATTTAAGAGGAGTTCGCCTAGAACTAGAATGGCTAAAAGCAGATTTAATCCAACAAGAACATGATATCGAATCTACAGTTGTTATTTTTGGTGGCGCGCGCTTTGTTGAAGAAGAAAAAGCAAAAGCATCTTTAGCAATCGCATGTCAGCTGTTAGCAAATGATAAGGATTGTCCAACAAAACAAAAAAATAAAAAAGCCGCTGAAATTGCTTTAGCAAATAGTTATTACTACGAGCAGGCACGTATACTTGCAAGAAAAATCACAGAATTATCATTACTTAATAAAGGTAAAAGATTTGTTGTTGTCACTGGTGGTGGGCCTGGGGTTATGGAAGCATCTAACCGGGGAGCTGAAGATGTAGGGGGAAAAAGCATTGGTTTAAACATTGTTTTACCTTTTGAGCAACAACCAAATCCTTATATTACGCCTGAACTATGCTTTCAGTTTGAATACTTTGCTATTCGTAAAATGCACTTCATCAAGCGAGCTATGGGCTTAGTCGCATTTCCAGGGGGCTTTGGTACTCTTGATGAATTATTTGAAACGCTAACTCTTATACAAACTAAAAAAATTAAACCATTACCTATTGTTTTAGTCGGAGAAAAATACTGGAAAAGATTAATTGATTTTGAATTTCTAGTTGAACAAGGAGCTATCGCTGAAACGGATATTAATCTTTTCCATATCGTTGACAATGCTGAAGATGCATACAATTATTTAGCATTACAATGGCATAACAAGGAATAGCATTACATGAAAATATGTATGTACAGTAGCAAGGCTTACGATGAAAAATTTTTCAATCTAAATGGCCAGCATCAGTCCGCGCCATTAGAAAGTGTAGAAATTTCATATCTATCACCTCATTTAAATGAAGATACCGCTTATATGGCTCAAGGGTTTGAAGTGGTATGCTGCTTTGTAAACGACAATATCAATGCAAAAGTATTACAACAATTAAAAGAGCAAGGTATAAAGCTGGTAGCATTGCGTTGCGCAGGCTTTAATAATGTGGATTTACAGGCAGCAAAAAAGCTTAATATGCCTATATGCAGAGTACCTGAATATTCACCCTACGCAGTGGCAGAGCATGCATGTGCTTTGGTATTAGATTTAAACCGAAATATACATAGGGCTCATAATAGAGTCCGTGAAAATGATTACTCCCTCGACGGACTTTTAGGATTTGATCTACACGGAAAAAATGTGGGGGTTATTGGTGCGGGTAAAATTGGGCAAGCATTTATAAAAATAATGAACGGGTTTGGTTGTAATGTGTTGGTATATGATCCCAATCTTGAAAGTAATCATAATGACAATAGTTTTACCCAAGTGGGTTTCAATACATTGCTAAAAGAATCAGATATTATTTCTTTACACTGTCCGTTAACAACAGCAACACATCATCTTATCAATTGTGAAACCATCAGTTACATGAAGCCTAATGTAATGCTGATTAACACTAGTCGAGGCGCTCTTGTAGACACATCAGCAATAATTAAAGCACTTAAGTTAAGAAAAGTTGGATATTTAGGTATTGATGTTTACGAAGAAGAAAGTGAAATTTTCTTTGAAAACTTATCCGATACCTTTATTGAAGATGATGTATTTGCCAGATTACAAACATTTCCTAACGTTATTATAACGGGTCATCAGGCTTTTTTTACTAAAGAAGCATTAACGAAAATTGCTGAAACAACGATTAATAATATACACAGCTATTTTTCAGGTATGCCTGAAAATGCTAATCTTGTTATTTAAAAGTTAAGCTGTATTTACCCCCTTAAACTGATGAAACTAATTTTGGGGCTTTAATTACTCTTTACGCTAATATTTTAAACGCGCTACTATGAATTTAATATACGTCATATCATGATTCATTATTTAGTAAATAACGAAAAAATGTATATAATAACTGTCAGAGTAATTAACTATATTCAATAAACTAGTGCTTTAGATTCAATAATATAGCTATTTTCATGCTTCATTTACACAAAGAGCCAACTTATTAGTATGAACACCCTAGAAGAAACACAGCAAAGCATACCCACAGATAACGTTTCTTTTGGTAATGTTTATATAATGACCCATTCTATTTTCTCCAATGTGATCAGAATTGGTTGCACCACCAAAAATACTGAAGACTATGCTAAGGAACTTTCAGCTCAAACTCCTGGTGAATACAGTATTTATTTTTCATTACCTTGCGATAATCCATGTATGGTAAAAAAAGAAATACGCAAGCACTTTAACTCAAAGAATCACGTTAACGAGTTTTATGAAATATCTCCAGAGGCTGCAAAAACTATACTTAAAAGAGAAGTAATGAAAATACCTCTAGTTTCCACTAGTAAGTAATGCCTAACATTTTAACTTTTACTTGTATCCCACACCTTTCAATTAAATTAACAAAAATAAAGATTATTAAATAAATGACTCAATCAAAAAATGTAACGATCGTAACTCATAATGGTAATTTCCATGCTGACGATGTTTTCAGTATAGCGGCACTGCAGCACATTTTTCCTAGTTTTAAACTGATACGTACTCGTGACACTGCAATTATCAATACTGCAGATATAGTAATTGATGTCGGCGGTGAATACACACCTGACAAAGGGCGTTTTGACCATCATCAACGAGGTGGAGCTGGTAAACGTGACAATGGTATCCCTTACTCTTCTTTTGGCTTAATTTGGCAGAAATATGGAATAGCAATTTGCAATGGTAACGAAGAAGTTGCCCATGCTGTTGATACAGACTTAGTATCATGTATTGACGCGATAGATTGCGGGCATGTAGAAGGTATATACCAAGGCATTAGCCTTAGCCAAACAATTTCAATGTTTAACCCAACATGGGAAGAAGACACTGATTACGACACATGTTTTAATGAAGCCGTTAATTTTGCAGGGCGTATATTAAAACGCTTTATTGCAAGAGCCGAAGGTGGCATTAATGCCAAATCGATAGTCATTGACGCTATTAAGAATGCTAAAGATCCTCGGATCATTGTTTTAGATAAATATACGCCATGGAAAACCACCGTTCATGAATTTTCTGAACAAGCTCTATTTATAATTTACCCCTCTCAATCAGGCCAATGGCGAATTCAAGCGGTACCTATAGAACCCGGTTCATTTGATGATAAAAAGTCATTACCTCATACATGGGCTGGCCTGTCAGATAAAGCCCTTCAAGATGTAACCGGTATTAGCGATGCCATGTTCTGCCATAACGGGCTTTTTATGGCAGGCGCACAATCATTTGAAAGCATCATGAAAATGGCAAAAATAGCACTACAAACTGATTAACATTTATTACTGTTTAGCTGTAGCTTTAAGGTAAACGTAGCTTAGCTTTTTACCTTTAAATTAATGCTATTAACAAACAATGTTGGGTTAGTAATTTTACTCAACATTGAAGAGTCTGGTAAACAATCATCATCAATGTAATCAGCAAAATCACCTGATGGATCAAACACTAAAATATCTAACGCCAACCTATCTAGCCCATAAAGACCTCTGTGAATCATATCAGCTGAAAATACTAATATATCGCCTGCAGACAACGGAATTTTTTTGCCTGTAGAAAGATCATCACTACTAACTCTGCCCTTTTCTTCTTGTCGTACATTAAACTCTTCTTCATTGTCCCATCGTCTATGTGTTTCAGGCACAAGCTCCATACCCAACTCATCAAATAAAGGCACGCGAAGGTGAACAACTTGGGTATGTGTTATCGCAATTTTTTGTCCTGCTAAATCATGGTCATATTGACAGTCTCTATGCCAAAAATCTTTTTGTTCAATTCTCACTGGATTAAAAAACAACTGCGTATTCATAAAAGCTGGATTAATAGGAATCAGCGAATTCACAAGGTACATTATCTTTGTTGAACTAATAAAATTAAAAAGTTTAATCCGGTCTGCACATGATAAATATTGGCTTCCCGTAATTAATGACGAGTTAAAAGCCTCTTCTTGATAAAATTGGAGATTATCTTCTTTCCATAACTCATGAAACGTTAAAATAACTCTACGCAAAGCTGCTATTTCATCTTCAGAAAAATAATTACGAATAACAAAGTAACCTTGATCATCGTATTCATTTTTTAATTGACCTGAGTTTCTTAACATTAATTTTTATGACCTTATTCTATTATTTAACATTGGTTAAGACTCGTAGCTGATATTCTATCTAGATATTCTTGTGAAGCCATTTCAGTTAATCGACTTTTAGTTCTCTCAAATTCAAACATTAACGAACCGCTCTTATAGAGTTCATGCAGAGGAACATACGCCGTTATCACCAAATTAATATTCCTATCGTAACATTCATCAACTAATGCTATAAATCGCCTAACGGCATCATCCATGGGAGCTAATACCACTTCTCGTTCGCCAGTTATCCCCGACGATACATTGATATTAGACCCATTATCTTCCGTTCCCCTCGCTTTGATTCTTTCATAAGCTTGTCCACTCATAGGAGGCACATTAAATAATAAAATAGTGCTAAATTGCTTGGCCAGTTCTACATAATCAAAATGGCTACGAGGGCCTTCACACAAAGCAGAGAATTCAAAGCAAATAGCGTGATTCTCCTTTTCAAAATTTTGAGCAACTATGTCAATTTCTCTACCTAATAACTTAATGTGTTTTTCAGACGACTTTAAACGATATTGATTTAATAAGTATTGATGCAGTTCAATTTGCTTTGCCCTTGAATTGGATAATTCATAATAATTTTGTACATAAGTTAATGTGCGCTGCCTATGGTCATGTTCACCCGATAAATGAAGAACATGCATATATTGCTCAATTGCTGCAATTGCAGGTAAAAAACGTTCACGCTGCAAACCATTTCGATAAAGTTCATTAGGTGCGCAGTTACTCGTACTAACAACCACAATATTTAGTTCAAATAAGTATTGAAGCAAATTACCTAACAACATGGCATCACCAATATCGGATACAAAGAACTCATCAAAACATAATACCTTGTAATGCTTGCTAAATTCTTTCGCAATAAGCCTTAAAGGCTCTGCTTTCCCCGACAATTCTTTTAACTGATAATGAATATCTTGCATAAAATGATGAAAATGTAGCCGCTTACATAATGCTAGAGGTAAGTGATGAGGTGATGTATTGTCAGATGTATTTAATAAAGCATTGACCAATAAATCCATCAAGAAGGATTTACCACGCCCTACCTTTCCCCATAAGTACACACCTTTAATACCGGTATTCAAATTTTCATTATATTTTTTCGGGTTTACTGTTCGCAAACTTAAATACAACTGCTGTAACAATTCAATCGCTTGTTGCTGAGAGGGATCAAAGCTTATTTTATTCGAATTAACTAGGCTCTGATATTGTGATAACGGTGAGTAACATAATAATGAGGGACTTTGCAACAATTGAGTAGTCATAGTTATTTTGTGATTTGCTTTTAACAGTAATTAACAACACACTATTTTACCCTATTAATTGCATTAGTCATTTCATTTTACATCGTTGACCTTGTCAATTATAAGTCGAAGTTACCTTAATAAAAATCGAAACGTTACATTAACAATCATTACATTAGCAAAGGCTCGAGTTATAATTTAGGCTTGTCTACTTATTATTAACTTTTAGCTTGCATGAGTTCGCGTAAAACTTGAGTAAATGTTTCTTGTGGTTGAGCCCCCGTTAAAGCACTAGTGCGATTAAAAACAACCGTTGGAACACTTGATACCCCCATTTGTTGCCACTGAGATTCAAGAGACTTAACTCGCGCTTTTAACTGTACATCATTTAATGCAGCTTGTGATTGTTCAGGCGATATACCGACTGCCTTGGCTTCTTCTATCAATACTTCTCGTTTTGAAATATCTTTACGTTCAGTAAAAAAAGCTGAAAACAGACGCATTTTTAACTCAGTCTGTTTGTCTACTTGGTGTGCGTAATCAAGCAGTATATGAGCATCCAGCGTATTCACAATTTTCATACCATCGAAGTAATCAAACTTAAAACCATAATCAGCACCTAACTGAGTAAGATTAGCCCTTGCTCGAACACTGTCCTCTGTTGAAGAACCATATTTTCTAGCAACGTGCTCACGAAGCTCTTCACCTTCACATGACATATCAGGGTTAAGCTCGAATGGTTGCCACTCAATCTCAACCTTATCCTGCAAATTTAATTCTTCAATGGCCGCTTCTAAATGTTTATAACCAATAATGCACCATGGACATACCACATCAGAAATAATATCTAGTTTAATTTTCTCACTCATAATTAACTCTTTTAGATTGACTTATAACGACAGACAAAACAGCTTTATCTAGGCTCCTTCATCATATAAGGAGCCTTTATAATGTGCTATTTTTTAGTCCAAGAAAATGCTTCAAATATTGAATCTACAGGTGTGTCAGCTACATGATTGACATAATTGCTAATCACCTTTTGTGATAGACCTAAAATAATTTCTAAGACTTGTTGTTGGCTATAACCCGCATCAAAAAAAGCTTGCATTTGATCTTGTGAGACATTTCCTCTTTCACGCACCATCGCTAATGTAAAATCATGTAAAGCTTGTAATTTAGCTGTCGGCATAGCGCTTTGGCTTCGCAGTGCTTCTGTAAGTGTTGGATCAACCTTCATTGAATGTGCAATTCCTGTATGTGCCGGCACACAATAATGACATTCATGCTCTACATTAATTGTTTGCCAAACCACAGTTAATTCTTCAGCATTAAAAGAGGTTGCAGTAAACATTTGGTGTAAATGAGTATAGGCTTGTAAAATTTGAGGGGACTCAGCCATTACCGCATATAAACCTGGAATAACTCCTATTTGTTTTTCAGCACCTTTTAATATCTCTTTACTACCCTCAGGCGCTGTTTCTATTGTATGAAATTTAAATTGACTCATTTTATTCTCCATCAATGGCTACTTACTTACCATGGTTAATTGTGACTAGTAATAACAAAAAAGTAGTTATTTTTTACTTATTAATGACACTATAAAGCAATATGAACGATCGTTCAATTTACTTTTGAACGATTGCTCAAATATTATTATTTACATTTGATTTTTTGCTTTATCGCTAAGTTAATTTTGAATTAGCAAAGTTAAGAATAAGTAGGTTTTGCTTTACCTCATTATTATAAAAAACTACAATTGAACGACAGTTCAAGTTGTTTTTAGAACATTAATTATGGCAAAACAAGCAAAATTTGACCGACAAGCGGTGATAAATTTAGCCACTAACCTTTATTGGCATAAAGGCTTTCACGCTACTTCAATGCGCAATTTACAAGAAGAAGTAGATATGCGGCCAGGTAGCATTTACGCCGCTTTTGGCAGTAAAGAAGGGTTATTTAAAGAAGCTCTTAAAAATTACACAGATATGGCTAAGAACCAAATTAATCAGTGTAAGCAAATGTATAATAGCCCTATTGAAGCACTCAGCACCTTTATAAAAGCACTTGTATTAGACACCCGAGAAAACGCGCCCAATGGCATGTGTATGTTGGCAAAAACAATCAGCGAATTAACACCTGAACACCAAGAACTTATCGACATTACCAAATCACATTTAAATGAAATTGCCAGTGAATTTGTTAAATTAATCCAAGAAGCTCAAAACTTAGGGCAAATAAGCCAAGATAAAAGTGCTGAAGATCTCGCTAATTATATTCAAGTTCAAATTACTGGATTACGTACTTTTGCTAAAATCACCAATGATAAAAGCAAACTTGAAACAATGATTGACGATATATTTACTCACTATCCATTCTAACAACTAAAAAAGTAATATATGAACTGTGTTTTACAAGGGAAAATAAATACCTTATAACGTTTGTAGTCTTTAAAGAGGAAAAAAAGTGCGCCGAATTTCATTATTTATTATAAGTATATTAGTGTCGTTTCAAACTCTTGCAGCGAGTACTCAAGGCCAATATATTCAACCAAATAACCTTTACCCGAAAGTAAGGGTTGAAACTACAATGGGCTCAATCATTATTGAACTCAATCGCGTTAAAGCAAAAATTACAGTAGATAACTTTTTAGGGTATGTTGCACAAGGTAAATATGATCAAACCTTAATTCATCGTATTGAAGAAGATTATCTTATTCAAGCAGGCGGGTTTAATACTAATTATAGTGAGGTTATACCTAACGAGCCTATTTTTAATGAATCGGGTAATGGATTAAAAAATAGTATCGGCACAATTGCCATGGCGAAACAGCTTAACGATGCACACTCAGCAACCAATCAGTTTTTCATAAATTTAAATGACAATACTAATTTAGATCCAGGTAATTCTTGGGGATACGCGGTGTTTGGAGAAGTCATAGAGGGCTACGATATTGTTGAAGCTATGTCTAAAGTTGAAGTAGGTTATAGTGAAAATTTAGGTTATCCAACAGTTCCCAAAAAAATGATCACTATTATCAGAGTGCTTGTTTTAGATGAAGAGAAAGAAAACTAATTTATACGTCAAAAAAAGGCTACATTTATACAATGTAGCCTGCGCGAGCATTATTTATTCACAGCTTTGTATTATTTAATTTAAGGCTGCTCCATCCGAACAACCACACGTCTGTTTTTAGCGCGACCTAATACGGTATTATTCGAAGCGATATGGCGTTTTTCACCATAGCCTTTAGCTGCAATACGTTCAGGGTCTATGCCACTGGCGATAAAATATTCTTTAATTTTTTCAGCTCTTTTTTCTGAAATTGTTTGGTTAAGACTGCGACCACCATAACTATCTGTAAACGCATCAACAAGAACAAGTTCAAGCTCTGAATCTAAACTTAAATATTCAGTGATCATAGCAATTCTTTTGCGTGAAGCCTTAGTTAGTTCATCGCTATTGAATTGATAATTAAGTACGGTATAAGCAATGTCATCAAAATTATAATTTAATAAGTTACCAACACAACCAACAAAATTTTGATAGGCTTTTTTAAAGCTAGCACTTGATAAACCAACCGATATTTTATCATTATCACTATACCAGTCATTATAATAAAACGTTGGACTCATACCTTGTTCAAGTTCGTTTAACATAGTCCAAGCAACTTTTTTAGGCAGATCAGGTGAAAACTGTTTATGTAATTTCATATTGGCAATAGTGTAACCCCCTTGTCCAGGCTTCCACTTTGGTGCAACAGATCGTACTTCTGCTAACGAGTAATTATCTGGCAAGCGCAGCATATCTAATTCAAATTCCATATTAATATTGCGGTCAGCACGACTATAAAACTTAGCTAAACCATAATTAGGTATTTGATGAGCCAAAGTACACTCTAAACGTGAGTTGTTAGTCAATTGCCATTTAGAATTGTCTAGATCAGCTTGATACTGCCTAATGCTGGCATTGGCAGTTGTAGCAATAAGCGACAATGTAAGTATTGATAAAATTTTATACATAACGATATTTCTAGTTTATTAGCAACATTATTGGTATCGACTAAATTTAGAATTTCTTTAGCTAAAAATTAATTTATCTTTTTCAAGAACAATTGAGTTTTCGCTGCCACTTTCTGCGATAATAACATTAATTTAAATTATTTTCTTAAATAGTGTTTTTTATAGTATGACCGAAATATCTGCAAATTCTAATAATAACCAATTATTTTCTGAGCGCTTTAGAGGCTACTTTCCTGTTGTTATTGATGTTGAAACAGCGGGTTTTAATGCTCAAACTGACGCCTTACTTGAAATAGCGGCAACTACCTTAGCTTTTGATAGTGAAACCGGTTTATTTTCTTTAGACGAAACCATTCACTTTAATATTGAACCTTTTGAGGGGGCAAACTTAGAAAAAGCCGCCTTAGAATTTACCGGTATAGATCCTACAAACCCTTTACGCGGTGCGGTAGATGAGAAAGTAGCGCTTAGTGCTATTTACAAATTAATTCGTAAAAAAATGAAAACTGCTGGCTGTCAAAGAGCTATTATGGTTGCTCATAATGCCTCTTTTGATCTGAGCTTTGTTAACGCAGCTAACGAACGTTGTGCACTTAAACGCTCTCCTTTTCACCCGTTTGTTAGCTTTGATACTACAACATTATCAGGCCTTGCTTTAGGACAAACAGTGTTAGCAAAAGCTTGTATGGCAGCCAATATTCCTTTTGATAATCGAGAAGCTCACAGCGCATTATATGATACAGAAAAAACAGCTGAACTTTTTTGTTATATCGCCAATAAATGGCAACAACTCGGTGGCTGGCCAATAGCCGAAGATGCTAAACCTATTGATTAATATATAAATAAAGGGCTTTCATAGTTAGTTAAAAGCTAAAAAAGTCCTTTCGCTTTACATCTATTAATATGTCTAAATAAAATAATTCTAAGTGCTAATAAACCAATACTAAAAGAACAAAGTTGAATATATGGGTTTGCAGAATGTAAAAAGCTTAAAATAGCCAAAGCACCAAATAAATAAGGTAAATATTCATATACGACATCGGGCAATACATATTCTTTTATATTACGAGGTTTATCTAATCGACGATGATGTGAGCGTTTAACGAGTGTTATGCAACCGGCTCCATAAAATAATATGGCAGAAAGCATTAGCGCAATATTATCACCACTCATTAACAATAAAGCGCTTATAAGAAAATATATATACGGTAATTTTTCATACACAGGTTTACTTAATTTCATCAAACATCCCTTTATTTGATTATTCTCAATTCCATAATCAAAGTGTATAAGAAAATTCACATATTGCCATTTTCAATAAAATGACAATTAATAAATCCTTAAGTTATAACTCTATTGTTCTAATTAAAAAGAAACTTGGCCAAATTTCACGAACTTGGCTTTCCCAATCAGGATCACTCTTACCATTAGGTAGCTGTAACAACCAAAATTTAGCCCACTTCTGTACATTCTTACCCGATTTACTCAATTTAAGAGGCGAAAATCTTCGTTCGTATTGATTTCCATTATATTCAATAACTTCGCGATTTTTTGTGCTTTTATATAGAAAGTTTAATTTTTCACTTATGATCTCAACCTCTGACACAGGTATTATTTTTTGTTTTTTTAAACAAGTTAAAATCTCAGCTTTTTCTATACAGATTTGCATATAACGATCTACATGAGGTGTATACACTTTCCCTGTTAAGCCATAAATTGAAGCAAGTTCTCTGTCGGCTATTTCCTTCAAAGGCACAAGTTGTTGATTAATATCATCTAACTCTTTAAGTGTATGTAATTCTTTAATTAATTTAGTCAGCGATAACTCCTTATTTGGTAAAATTCTTATAGCTATCAATTCGTTTAACTGGGTGGATCGATATTATTGGCAATACTATTATTCAAACGGAACCAGCCTGCAATAGAATATCTATCACGCTTTGCTGGTAATACTTCATGCGGGAAATCTTCGCTTAAAAAGGTTACGATAGTCCCAAAGCTTGGCGTAACTGTAACTTTGCTATTGTCGATAACAGAAGAGCTTGTTGATTGTTTATCATAAATAACAAGTTCTCCCCCATCATCGGGCGACCAATTTTGGTTAAGATAGACAACAAGCGACAACACGCGGTTACCCTCTCCTTTAAAAGCATCTTTGTGGGTTTTATAAAAGTCACCTTTAGCGTAATGTGCATAGTGACTTTCAAAAGAAAATAAACCAAGAAACAAATGTCTATTAAGATGTTTCTGCAGTGATTCTGCCCATTTTATCCATTCACTACCGGCCTCACTATTTCCAGTGATCCAACATATTTCATCCATACGAATAAAATCATTAATGATATGATCATTTGCCCGACCAACACCTGCCCGTTTAAACTTTTCATCTGATAATTCGTTAATTTGTTGGAGTAATAAACCCGCTAATTTTTCAGGTAAAGCATACGGACGAATACTGTAACCTTTCTCCACAATATCATTTGAAATAGAGTCGAAAAGTAAAGTGTCATCACTAGAGTTTATATTTTGAGGTAGGGTCAATTGAATACTGCCTTTAAAGACAAAGCTAACATTGCATTGCTAATAATATAAAATTAAAGATGTAGTATATTAACACTATGTCTGAATTTTAGCGCTATCTTTAATATGGCAATCAATATAAAAAAGCCAATAGCGGTAAGCTACTGGCTTTTGGCATCATTAAAAACTATTGAATGTTGTCAATTTCGATTTTAACTATTGATAATAGTTAATTTATTAACGACTTTTTTAACGTCATCTGTATTTTTAGCAATAGTTACAGCTAATTGTCTTTCACTGTCAGAATCAACTTTCCCTGATAACACAACGGTACCTTCAGTAACTTCTACTTCGATATCAGTACCATTTACTTCGGACTCAACAAGTAGTTTAGTTTTAACAACAGTCTCAACCTTAGAGTCCATTAACGCCGTCATCATGGTATCATCGTCTGACGAAGTTTCTTTCAATACTGTTAATTTGTTATCAACAGACTCGACGCCGTCTAAGCTTTCAATTAACTCTTCGGCTAGCGCTTTATCAACCTTACTATCTACTTTACCGGTAAGTGTCACAACACCTTTAGATACATCGGTATTAATATCAAAAGAGTTTAAATTGCCATTGAGTAATAAAGTACTTTCAGCTTTACCATCAATCCAGGCATCTTTAGATTTATCTTTCCAAGTGTTTTCAGCATAGGCCGTTGTTGAACCTACAGTAATTATTGTAGCAATAATGATTGAACCCATTGAATATTTCATAATCTTCTCCTTTTGAATGAATCATACTAAGTAATGCGATATCCATACCAAAGCATAAGTAATTGATAAACAATAACATTACTTAAATTAAACTAGACTTAACAATAACTGTTTTGTTTTTTTTACAAGCATAAAGTGTAAAAAATACATGGTATTAAACATAAGAAAACTCATTAATAAATGAGCGTATGAATTCTTAATAGGTATATCGAAAAAATTTACAATCGCCAAAGTTCAAGATTATGAATTAACACTATGACTTAACATCATCTTTGGTTATATACTTTCTCAGTAATACAGGTAACGTAGTGATGTCAGTCACCAACGCTACTATCATAGCGACACTTGTTAGAAGACCAAACAACATACTCGGTACAAAGTTAGAAAACACTAATGTGCCAAAACCAATAACAATAACTGAAGTGGTATAAATCAACGCATATCCAACCGATAAGTTAGTCCGTTTAACCCATTCTTTGTCACCTGTTTTATCAAGCTTCCTTTCTTCTAAATATCGATGAATATAATGAATAGTATCGTCCATTGAGATCCCCATAGCGACGGCGGCAATCGTGATAGTCATTAAATCTAATGGAATAGAAAATAAGCCTAATATGCCCATGATAACTAAAGTTGTGATCAAGTTGGGGATTAACGCTATACAGGCTACTTTTAACGATGAGAATATAATCATTAGTGTTATTGCCATCGCGCCATAAACAATCAGTATGGTAAGCACTTGCGAATCGACTAACCGTGATAAAACATCTTGATAAAGAATAAACAATCCCGTAAGCGTATAGTCTTTTTCTTTAAGCCCTAATGCAGATAATTCCGTATGAATGTTCTGCAATAAGTCAGCGCGGTTTAAATCTTGAGTACTATCTTGTACACGCATGGATATACGTACTTGATTGTCTTTTTCTGAAAAGTAAGCGCCAAATAGCTCTTGCTGCAAGTCAGTATCTAAACTTTTATAAAGTGCTGTAAGCTCATATTCAGTAAGTGGTTTACCATTAACCACTTGTGCAATTCGAGTAAAATCGGCAATTGAAGTAATAACACCGATAGCCTGCTGCTGCGCTAACATATTTTGAATAGCAGTAACCGTTTGTACAGCGCTAGCAGAAATCACTAAATTAGCGCTTATTTGCTCTTCTGGAATATTAAGTAACACATCGAATGACGTTGACCCGCCAAATTCTTGATCAATAAAAGTTAGCTCTTGTCTTACGTCCGTTTCTTCGCTGAAATAATTCAAAAAGCTATTTTCAGCCGTTAACTTTAAACAACCAAAGGCGCCAATAGCCGTTACTAAAACTGAAATAACAAGTACTTTTTTAGGTTGGGCTTTAATAAAGTCAGCCATTGTACTCATACTGCTTTCGAGTAATTTATGATTTTTAACAAAGGCCTGCTTTTTAAAAAGCGCAAAAAGTAATGCGGGAAAAAAGCTCAAACTAACAATGAAACTTACTACCATAGCAACTACCATCATCCAACCAAAGCTGATAACCGGTTGAACGCCACTAAAGATAAGTGAACCAAAACCAATAGTCGTTGTTAGTCCCGCATAAAAACAGGGTTTTATTTTTTGCTTTATCGTATGTAATATTAATTTTTTATGTGGCCAATCACTATGTTTCGCTACCAGTTCTTGATAATGAACAATAAGGTGAATAATCATAGCCAAAGACAAAATAATTTGTAATGCAAAGACATTGGCTGAAATTACAGTCACTTTAAAGTTAAGTGCAGCCAGTAATCCTATGGTAATTACAACACTCGTCGCGCAACAAATAATGGGTAGAATTACCCAGCTTATTTGTCTGAACAAAAACCAAAGCAGTAAAATAACAACTAAAAAAATCAAAGAACCAAAGAGCACTAAATCACTTTGAATAATTTGGATAAGTTCATAAGATAATAAATTATTCCCCCCTAAATAAAATTCTCCTTTTGCTTTATATGGCACTAAAGCAGCACGAATTTTTTCAATTTCATCAAGACGAGTTTGCTCTAATTGCTTATTAAAACTTTGTTGCTGTTGTTTTAATTGCTCGAGTAAATCAAGCTCATCATCTGTTAACTCACGCGTTAATAAGTGACGTTTTATATCAATAATATCGTAATTAATTTTTTCTAAATTAGGATCAGTTTTAAACACCACCTGCAACGACAAAGCAGTTTGCGCTTTATTAACAAGTAAGCCTTCATACAACGGATGCATTTTTAAACTTAATGAGAGTGTCGCTTCATCGAACTTTTGCTTCTCCCATGTAAAGTTTTGAATATCTGCAGATACACTGTCAGCCGCTGAAAAAATAGGCATATTAGCTATGCTTTTTACTTGTTTTACACGCGAAATTGTTTCAATTTCCTTACCAATATTAGATAGCGTATTAAGATTATCAGTTGCAAATAAAGCATTATTATTGGGTTTAAACGCTATGAGTATAAATTCTTCAGAGCCATAACGCTGATCAGCTAGTTGAGTTAAAATATAGTGTTTATTATTATCCACCAACAAGGTATCTGCCGAGGCATCTATTTCAAAGTTTTTAGCCTGCCATGCGAATATGACGGTTAATAAAACAAATATAAAACATATCGCGTAAGCCCAAGTAATCGTATTTTTTTTCAACATAATTACTCTACTGTCGAACGTATTTTATGAGAAGGGTTGCTAGAGGGGTCACTAGCGGAGTTATTGGTTAATTGTTTTTGCTTTTCTGTTTTAAATACCTCATTTCGACGTTCTTGGCCGTCTCGCTCAATATTTTGCATATATAAATTACGCGTAAATTCATACGGGTTATCAATATCGCTTAATACCTTAGGGTACTTAGCTAAGATAGGTATTTGTGCTTGAACACCATCAACAAATAAAAGTTGCTGAGCGGCTTTATCGTCATTGATAAAATTAAGTGGATGGGCAAAGTAATTAAAAGACAAAGAAGCAGTATCTCTAAGGTCTGATGGACCAAGAAAAGGTAAAACAATATACACCCCATGACCGACGCCATAAGCCGCTAATGTATCTGAGAAAGTAGTTTTATCGCGGTCAATTTCCATCATACTGCTCGCTGGATCAAACAAACCTAATAAACCTATGGTAGAGTTGACTAATACACGAGCGAGGCTTTTCCCTGACTTAGCAAGCTCTCCCTGTAATAAATGATTCACTGCATAAAGCGGCTCTCGTAAATTATAAAAAAAGTTACGAATGCTATTATCAACGGGCTTTGGAACAACCTTTTCATAACCACTGGCTAATGGACTAAGTACATAACGATAAACAGTATCATTAAATTTAAAAATAGGTTCATTAATAAAACGTAGTGAATCTTCTGGTGCTGCATAACTAACAACAGTAGGCGAATTTCTCTCTGCCGCTATTTCATAAGGACCTTTAATTGGTTGCTCACCATTAATTGATTTTTCAGATAATTTACCGTTTGTAGTTGAACACCCTGCACCTAGTATCAATAAAAACACTAACAGTACAAAGTGTCGTATACCTATATAGCCATGCTCTTGCAAATTAACACTTACGCAATTCTTTATATTTATCATGATTAATTCCCTGAAACGTTTATGTTTAATTATTCAAACTACGAGTCGCTAATCAGCATAGACAAAAACCAACTTGAACACGGGGTCACAAAGTCACCTATTCGTTAGCCATAAATATATTAAGCGATTGAGGATTAGACTCTATTATCACCATATCATCTTCAAAAACTTCGCCATCAATAACATATTGTATTAATTGCTCACTTTTTACGGTCACTTTTGTAGCAAGTTCTGTTTGAATATTACTATTATCATTTGACGGTGTATTTCCATTACGAAAGTTAAAGCTTGCTGCAACTAGCTCTGCAAAATCAATCAACTTGCTAGTAGCGCCGTCTGAGGGTTTAATCCAAGTGACATCTAAAAGACCATCTTTAACATTCGGTGAGCCATTACCTTGTGCAAGTAAACTGGTAAATGGGGCTGCATTAGCTGCAACAAAACTAGTACAAGTTAACGACTGTTCTTTTTGTTCATCAAATTGGACGGTGAGTGTGTATGCTTTACCTTGTGCAAATCCTCGAAAAAAACCTTCTAAGTAAGCAAATTGACCTGAATTATTTTTATTATCACGATCCGCATTGTGTATCATCTCATGCTCTAAACCGATACCAGCCAGTAACAAGACTGTCTTGTTATTACAAACAGCAGTATCTATTTTTTCACAACGTTGAGTCATTATATGTGACACCGCAGTACCAATAGGATCGACTTTTGAAACGTTACCATATAAGTGATGCGCAAGCGCATTAGCTGTTCCTAGAGGTATAATGCCAAACTTAATTGTTGTATTTACTAATTGTTGAGCCACTTCCCTTAATGTGCCATCACCACCTGCGGCAATAATAATTTCAACATTATCTTTCTGCGCCTGCTTAGCATATTCTGTAGCAGATTTTTCTTTGGTAGTTTCTTTAATTGATAATTTAAAATGTGGAGATAACTGATTAATAATTTGCGCTTGTGACTCTAACCATTTACCACCACCAGAAACCGGATTAGCAATTAAACAAGCAGTTTTGTAAAACTGTATCTCATTATTATTATGATATTTGACCAACGTTTTTAATTGCGAAGGATTTAAACTAGCAAAATGGCGAATTTTAGAAATATTTTCCAATACTTCTCTAACAGAAAGGTTTGGTTGTTTAGCTAACATGTAAGCGGCAACGACAAAAACAGAACGACCTCGTCCAAGCGCACAGTGAACGACTATCGGGTGCCCCTGTTCTACCTGATTTTCAATCCAAGTAATTGCTTGTCGAAGTTCTTCTATTTTAGGGCTTTGATGATCAAGTACGGGTATATTTAAATATTCAAACTCCATCGCTGATGCACTCCAATTAAGTGCATTAAATTCTGCAGTCATATCCACAATGGCTTTAATATTTAAATCTTCTAGCGTTAATAAACTACTAGAATTTAGGCGACTTCCTACATGTACACCATATTTAATATGATGAATTCTATCCGTTTTATCAAACCAAGAGGCAATAATATTATAAAGGTGAACACCTATAATAAATGGTAAGAGCAAAATACTCATAATAAACGGTATGGTGCCATACTGCGTTTTTCTAAATACAGAGGGCTTTTTAAAAACGTATGCACTAGAAACAATAGCTAACGCTAAACCTATCCATGCAAATAAAAAAGAAATGCTGCCCACACTTAAGGCAGATATACAAAAAGATAATACAGCTAAGCCCGTGTAATACAGATAAATAAACATCGATATCTCTTGTTATTAATTGAATAGTTGTACAAGTGCAAAAAGCGAACCGACAAGTTAAATTATTGATAATTAATTATATTTTATTTTAACTTCGGTCATATTGAAGAAAACTATGTAAATATTACATAATTAATTGTTAATCATTCATATTAAAACCATCACATGTAGTCACAAAGAAAATAAAACATTTATTTATCATAAAGTTAGAGAGATATAATTATCGGCATGTATTTAGCTTTACTATTGTCATCAAATAAATATGACGCGTGTTGTGCAACGTTATCTGCAAATTGCTAAAAACAGCGTTATAGTATTTCTAGCAGGTTGATAAAACCCTAAAATAAAACAACAGGAGAAAATAATGGCTAACGAAGGCTATCATGAACCCTACGAAGAACTATCTGATGAAACAAAAGATATGCACAAAGCAATTGTGTCGCTTATGGAAGAGCTTGAAGCAGTTGACTGGTATAACCAACGTGTTGATACATGTAAAGATGAAGAATTGAAAAAAATATTAATCCACAATCGTGATGAAGAAAAAGAACATGCCGCGATGGTGCTAGAATGGATCAGGCGTAGAGATAAAGTAATGGATAAAGAGCTTAAAGATTACTTATTTACTGAAGGTAAAATAGGCCATTAAACTTTTTATTTTATGCTAACTATTTTATTAGCTTAACTTAATTTTTTACTTATTATTAATTACCTTCTAACAACAGCGTTAGAAGGTAATCTCTTTTCTACAAAACACCTAGGGCTGTTATCTCTCAATTATCTTATCTTTCTTACTTTCTAACTCAAAGCATCTGTTTACTCTTTACCTTTATGCTATTCTGAAAAAAAATTCAGGATAATAATATGAAATTTATACTTTTATTTTCAACGTGCTTATTACTTTCTGCGTGTGGCACCCAACCAAGCAAACAAGCTGATATAGTGATCAGTAATGCAACGATTATTGATGTTAACACCGGTGAACTCAATAAGAATCAGTCATTAGCTATTCGTGATGGGATCATTATTGAACGCAGCAGTCAGCCATTAAACAATCATTATACTGCGACTAATTATATTGACGCTCAAGCACAATATTTGATGCCAGGCTTATGGGATATGCATGTCCATTTTGGCGGTGGTGAGGAGTTAATTGAAGAAAATAAACAGCTATTACCCTTATACCTTGCTTATGGAATTACCACTGTTCGAGATGCTGCTGCTGATTTAAGCCCATCAGTATTAAGCTGGCGCGAACAAGTAAATAACAACCAATTAATTGGGCCAACCATATACACATCAGGCCCGAAGCTTGAAGGCAAAGACTCTATTTGGCCGGGTGATCTAGAAGTTGAAACAGTCACAGAAATGAATGCTGCAATTGATAGCCTAGACGAGATGAAAGTCGATTTTATAAAAATTACCGATAGCGCATTAACACCTGAGCTTTATTTAAAAGCCGTCAAAGAAGTAAAAAAACGTGGTTACCAAATATCAGGACATATCCCTTTTTCACTATCAGTAACCGATGTTTCCAATGCCGGTCTAGATGCTATAGAGCATATGACATACTTATTAAAAGCCGCCGCAATTAACGAGCCTGACATATCACGTAAAGTGGCGTCAGGTGAGCTTAGTTATCGAAGCGCTTTACCAATAATTACCGCCAATATTGATAAAGCAACAGCACTTACTAAATATACTGTTCTCGCCAACAATAACACCGCAGTTGTACCAACATTAATCGGTAGCCAAATTACTGCTTATATTGATGAAGATAACCATCAAAATGACGACTTTTTAAATTATATTGGCAAAGGCCTTAAAGCCACTTATCAATGGCGAGTAGACAGAGCCAATAAAGACACCGCTGAGCAAATAACGCAACGTAAAGCGCGTTTTGTTAAAACAGCTGACTTACTCGTATTAGCGCAACAGGCAGGTGTGCCTATTATTGCGGGGACTGATGCCGGCTTTTTAAATTCCTATATTTATCCTGGTTTATCACTCCATCAAGAACTTGCTATTTATAATGATTACGGGTTAACACCCTTACAAACCCTTCAATCAGCAACCCTTGCAGGTCCTAACTTTCTGGGAAAAAGCCAACAATTTGGAGCACTTACTCAGGGTAAAACAGCAGATATAATCTTTTTAACTGCTAACCCATTAACAGATATTCGTAACACGCAAAAGCTTGCCGGTGTTATTGCTCATAATCGTTATTATGACCAAGATGCCCTGAACCAATTAAAAGCAAATGCGAAAAAATATGTGGCTGGTCAATAACCAGTATGCAACGTTGACACCCGCTGGGGGAGATTCCCCTGCGGGCGTAATTAATTTACAGTTATCTTAATTATTATTTTATAAACCAATAGGTTAGAATCGCCTTTTTTTCAGGTAAAATTAATAATGGCTTATCTATTTTCCATCACCATACTTTGGGCATTTTCATTTAGTTTAATTGGCGTGTATTTAGCCGGTCAGGTAGACGCATGGTTTAGCGTACTAATTCGTATAGCCCTTGCTACGCTAGTTTTCTTACCCTTTATAAAGCTCAAAGGCATTAAGCTAACATTGATCAGTAAACTAATGGTAATAGGGGCAATACAATTGGGGGCGATGTACAGCTTTTACTATCATTCTTTTTTATATTTAAGTGTGCCTGAAGTCCTGTTATTTACCGTAATGACACCGCTTTATATCACATTATTAAACGATGTTATTGCGCGACATTTTAATCGCCAGTTTTTTATCGTCGCATTAATTGCCATTATGGGCGCTGTCGCTATTCGTTATCAAGGCATCGACGAAAATTTCATTATAGGGTTATTACTAGTGCAAGCCGCAAATCTTTGTTTTGCCACAGGGCAAGTCACATATAAACGTTTAATGAGTAACAATGCGGCTATTCCTCAACAAACTATATTTGCTTGGTTTTTTATTGGCGCACTCATTGTGGCTAGCGCCTGTTACGCCTTATTTGGAAATTCTGATAAGCTGCCTACTACGACAACACAATGGGGTATACTAATTTACCTTGGCGTAGTGGCTTCTGGCCTTGGCTTTTTTGCTTGGAATAAAGGCGCAACACTGGTTAATATTGGCGCGCTTGCCGTAATGAATAACTTACTGATCCCTGCCGGCATTGTCGTTAACATCGTTATTTGGAATCGAGACGCCAACCTATTAACTCTCAGTATTGGGGGAGCAATTATTTTACTGGCGTTATGGTTAAATCAGTATTTCAATCGAAAACAATAGCAACTTTTCGCCTAGGCTACTGACTCGCTTTAAAATCAGCAATCGACGCTTTTAATATTTTGGCTTTTGCGGTATTTGCAGGCAACGCTTGAGCTAAATCTTCAAATTTCGCAATGTTGTCTGTTGTTAAAATATGTCGCACTTCTTTAGCAACTGTGCGAGAAACATAAAAACTTCCCGTAGTTAAGGTTTGTATCAGCATATTTTCATAGTGCTGCTGTTGCTCTGGATATTCTGCTAATACTTCCATAGCGCTTGCCATTACTTTACTGTCGTAACTATCACTTAACGCAGAAAGCAAAATATTTGCATTATTTTGATTGTTTGGTTGCTGTGCCATCATGTTAATGGCTTGATACTGCACCCGCCCTAAAGGACTACTCAAATATTTTCCAGTCACTTCGGCTAAGGTTTCATCATATTGTTCTTCTTTTTGATGCATCTTTTGCAGGTTTTTTAAGGCATTAACTAACATTGTTTCCTGCTGAAACAGTGATTGTTTAGGATCTTGTTCATTAAAGGGGCATAAGCCATTATTTTCGCAATCTTCAATTTCATCCAGTTGAGCTAATAATTGCTGTCGTTGATGCAAAAATGACGAACTAAGCGATGTTTTAGTTGATGGTGGTGTTTGAGTTTCTTTTTTTGTTTCAGTCGTTTGTCTTGCTGCATTAACACTCGCACTAGCTTGATCACTATTAGGTAAACTTTTCTGCACAGTTAATTCTGCTGAATCTCCCTTAATATCAGCACTCAAATAATAAAAGGCAACTATAAAAAAGAGCACCGTAACGCCTAAGATTACTTTTTTAAGCATGTTTATTTACCACCTTTATTTCTTCCTATATTTACGACCTTTAAGTACCATTTCCAACTAAGAGCCGTTGCCAACAGCATCAATGAAAACCAATGCCAACTGCCGCCACTTTTTAAAGGTGAATTATTATCATCAGGTATGTTCGGTTGCTCGGTGTCGATATCGTTAGGTTCGCTGAACGATACATTATCTAATTCGTTAGACTCTGAAAGCAGTTGCCCTACGTAAATGACTCCCGATTGACCTTGATAAGTTACATGATAGTAAACATCATTACTTGCCCCTTGAACACTAACTTCATCAACTTTTAATGCGCTACCTTTAGCAATTGTTGCAAGCGTATCAGCGTTGTCTTGACTCGATGAAAGCAATGATAAACCATTATCGTATGTTACATACACTGTATCCCCTACCATCGCGATAACTTTGTTGTTTTCATCTAAGTTATTTACATCTCCTTGATACGCCCAATCCTGCCAAGTATCGTAATCGCCAGCAAAAACATATCCAACAGTCGTGTTACTTTTGATTTTGTAATATCTTTCTTGTACAGGCGATAAAGACACCACAACATCTAACACTTGGTATGCCTCACCTACTATACTATTAACATTCGTATCGCTACCTGCGGGAGTTTGACGAATATTAATATCTTTATTAGTGATAATAATATCGCCAACAGTAAAGCTATGTTGTAATTGAGCCAGACAATGGTGACGATCATATATCTTTTTACTATAACGTTGCGTTTGTTGCTCTGATAGTTCTACAGCAGCAGCTACTGTTATACGATTAAACATAGCGCTTAAACATACGGCATCTTGCTCTTGTGACAAACAATGATACTCACCTTGTGCTAACACACAGGTTTCACCCGTTGTTAAGGTTAAAAAGTTGTACCACCACATTTGCTCATCAGTATCTTGGGATTGTTCTGGTGCTTGATAATTAGGTAAACAAAACTCAACACCTTCCATCAAACACTCAACGTCAATACTTGTGGTTAAGGTTTCGTCAGTTATATAAGATTGCCAAGCGGCAGCATTGAATTTATCCAAAAAACCATCATCTTGCCATGCGGGGTTAGCAGACCAACGACAAATTTTGCTAGGCCCACCATTATAAGCAGAATATGCAGATCGCGTTCTTTCTACCCAATTGCTTGTTGAAGAAACACACGAAGCGTTTGCGGCGTTTTGCCATTCAGCATAGAAAATTTCCATGGCATAGATCATATTTTCAAAGATTTGCCAGCCTTTGCCCTCATTAATTTGAGTAAAATGCCAACGATCATCAATTTGCATCATACCATGACCATGACCACTATCCCCTCGCATCATTTTGGTCTTATTATCGACTACTGAACGAAAGTAATGGCTCCAAAACGTTTCTTGATTAGCTACCACTTTTATCGCGTATACCCAAGCGGCTATTTCTTCACTTGAAGCATCAGGTTTACGTACCGATAAATAATATTTTGCAGCAACTTTAATAACAGCATTTAGCTCGTTCATATAACGAACTCTTTCTGTATTAACGCTTTGTTCACTTGCAAAGATTATTTGGCTAAGGTAGTCATCAACAAACTTAGGATCCCCAAAAGGACTAATATCACAATAGGAAGGTGCTGTACCAAAATTCCAAGACGTGTTTTCAGTTGTTTTTGCAGCACATAAGTAAAAGTCTTCAGTGTCATTTGACAAGGCCTGCACCTCGAACTGCACTAAAAAACCTAAAAGGAGAATTAATAATCTATTCATGTCAACAAATCCAAGTGAAAGATAACACCAAAATAACGGCATTATTCAAAAATGTAAAGAATACAAGAATATAATATTCCTTAACGATGGTCTAAATTGCAGAATAATTAATTTTCTTGCTTTTGGTTAACCGGTAACTAACCAGAAAAGTAAAGGGTAAATCAAACAATATGGCAGATTTAAATCAGTTAAAAAAGATAAAATGAAAAAATATCACTTCTAGGGAGTATTTATTACTTAAAAGAGAAAATGGCGGTGACGGAGAGATTCGAACTCTCGAAAGGTTGCCCTTTACACACTTTCCAGGCGTGCTCCTTCAGCCACTCGGACACGTCACCATTGAAATTAAACTACTTATTGTTGGGTTTTAACACATCCATGATGATCGGCACCCAAGCCAAATATCCCTATTTGTCTGCCATTATCTGAAAAGCTGCGCTATGTTAGGGAAGTTAATTAAATTAAGCAACTTAAACTATAGCGTTATAATTTGATTGCTTGATTTTTATTCAATTTTTAATAAATAAGTTACTTTTTAATACCAGCAGAAAAGTCTAACATTCTATTAGTTGATCTAAGTGCGCCTTCACGTAATGACATATCAACAAATACCTCTTTGCCTGTTGTATCTAATAAGGCGTCTTCAATTTCTTTTAAGCCGTTCATTGCCATCCAAGGACAATGAGCACAGCTTTTACAAGTAGCCCCTTCTCCAGCGGTTGGCGCTTCAAAAAACTCTTTATCAGGACACAGCTGTTGCATTTTGTAGAAAATACCTCTATCGGTTGCAACAATAAATTTTTTATTTGGTAATTGCTGAACAGCTTTGATTAATTGACTTGTAGACCCAACTGAGTCGGCTAAGTTAATGACATCAATTGGTGACTCTGGATGAACCAGTATTGCAGCATCTGGGTGTAACGCTTTCATATCGGTCAATGCTTTAGTTTTAAACTCGTCATGTACGATACAAGCGCCCTGCCACATGATCATATCAGCATCAGTTTGCTTTTTAATATAGTTACCTAAATGTTTATCAGGTCCCCATAATATTTTCTCACCTTGTGAATCTAAATAATCAACTATTTCAAGCGCGCAAGATGAAGTTACTATCCAATCAGCTCTAGCCTTAACAGCTGTTGATGTATTAGCATAAACTACGACTGTTCGATCAGGGTGCTGATCACAAAACTCATTAAACTCTTTAATTGGACAACCTAAATCTAAAGAACATGTTGCTTCAAGAGTTGGCATGATGACCGTTTTTTCAGGCGTTAATACTTTTGCTGTTTCTCCCATGAAACGCACACCGGCTACGACAAGCATTTTTGCTGGGTGCTGGTTACCAAAACGCGCCATTTCGAGTGAATCAGCGACACAACCTCCTGTTTCTTCTGCTAATGCTTGAATTTCAGGATCAGTATAATAGTGAGCAACTAATACAGCATCTTTTTCAATTAATAATTGTTTAATACGATCTTTGTATGCTTGTTTTTCATGCGCAGATAATGGTGCTGGTTTGGCAGGAAATTTGAAATCGAATTCAACAGCTAAATTGGTTTGAGACATTTACAACTCTAATGACTTGGTTTTCAAAAGAGTTAAATTATACGCGAAAGTTGCCCTAATGTGTATATAGGATATTATCTGTTTTTGAAAGTTAGATGAAAATAATATGAAATAATCTCTAATTACGCTTTCGAGTTAAAAAGAAGTGGAAATAAAGGTGGTCGGTCGTGAAGGATTTGAACCTTCGACAAATTGGTTAAAAGCCAACTGCTCTACCAACTGAGCTAACGACCGATAATGATTGAATAATAAATTTAACCGTTTAAATGTCTAGTGATTAGTCATTTATTCCATTTTCCATCCCAGACAGGGAAAGATAAGTGGTCGGTCGTGAAGGATTTGAACCTTCGACAAATTGGTTAAAAGCCAACTGCTCTACCAACTGAGCTAACGACCGATTAAATTTATCAATAAATAAGAATAAGTTTCTTCACACTTCCTAAACAACATAAATGAAAAGAAAGTGGTCGGTCGTGAAGGATTTGAACCTTCGACAAATTGGNAAAGTGGTCGGTCGTGAAGGATTTGAACCTTCGACAAATTGGTTAAAAGCCAACTGCTCTACCAACTGAGCTAACGACCGATATTTATGCGCGTTGTCCGTCTCGGTCAACGCGCCGCATATAATACTTATATATTTTCTCAGTGCAACAACAAATTAAATTTTTTTTAATAAATCACGTGTGTTTGCACAAAAAGACAGCACATAGGGTAAGTTATAAACTACTTAATTGCAGCTAATCGAGGTTGAGCAAGTTTTGCAGCACTTGAGTCTGGATACTCATTCAACAATTGACGATACAGTTGTGCAGCTTTAGCAGCATTATTTTGCTTTTCTTCAACCATTCCTAATTTCAGCAGTGCATCACTGCGTTTAGCTGATTGACTAAACTGGTTTACGACAACTTCAAACTCTATTTTTGCTTGAGATAACTCACCTTTATTAAATAAAAGTTGTCCAAGCCAATAATGAGCATTAGGTGCGTAAGTTGAATTAGGAAAACGTTGATTAAATGCTTTAAATTCCGGTATGGCTTGATCATAGTCTTTATCTTTTAACACCAGATTAACGGCATGATCATAAGCATCATTTTCTGTTAGATTATTACTGTAATTCACACTTTCAGTGTTAGTGGCAATAGTTAGATTAGAAGAAACGTTATTAGCGGGCTTTAATGCCTGACTAACACGGCGATCAAGCTCTTGATAGAGTTCTCTCTGCCTTTCTAATATTTGCGATAATTGATGTGTGTGTAATTCAGTAATACCACGCAATTCATTTACTTCATTTTGTAACTCGTCTAATTGACGTTGTACGTTAACTTGCGCTCGATTACGGGCGTCAAGTTTACGTTCTAATTCAGTTAGTCGTTCTGAGGTAGAATATGAATTGGATAGTTTGCTATTACTTATATCAATAACTGGAGCGGGTTCAGCCGCTATTGCCCCTAAGGCAATAGCAACAGAAAATACGCCTAATAAAACTTTAGAGAGTTTCATTTAACGCCCTAATTAATATACTAAAACTGCACGACGGTTTTTAGCGAAAGCACTTTCGCTACGATCTTTAACCATAGGCTTCTCTTCACCGTAGCTCACAATGCTAATTTGTGATGATGAAACGCCCATATTTTCTAAGTAAGTCACTACCGATTTAGCTCTACGCTCACCTAAAGCAATGTTATAGTCAGGTGTACCACGCTCATCGGCATGACCTTCAACTAATACAGAAACATTAGTGTTTTCATTAAGGAATTTGGCATGAGCATCTAAAACTGCTGAGTACTCACCGCTAACACTTGATTTATCAAAACCAAAATAAACGATATGCTCAGAGCGCAATCTCTCAAGTTCTTGACGCTTTTGCTCTTCAATTTCTGCAGCACGTTGTGCAGCAGCAACTTGCACATTATCTTGCTCACTCATACTTGATTGAGTTTGTGCATTAGTATCGATCTGACTTTGTTCATCAGTATCTGAATTTGAACTACAGGCTGCTAATGTCATCATTGGTAGCGCAATAGCAAGAGCTTTCATTGTTTTATTCAAGCGCATTGTGTTTTTCCTTATTGTTTCTACAATTTTTAAATCTTAATATTATTATAAAAATGGTGACCACGCAGGCCCTTTTACTTGCCCATTAAGTGCAGGTAAACGAGCTTTAAATCGACCATCGACCGAAACTAAACTCAGTACTTGGCGTTTATTATGCAAAGTACTATAAATTATCATACCGCCATTAGGCGCTATACTTGGTGATTCATCTAAGTGTGTATTCGTTAATACTTGAAATACTCCTGAATCTAACTCAAGCTTTGCTAGATGATACTTCCCTCTTGTACGATTTACCATCACAAGTTCACGCCCATCAGGTGTTAATGACCCACCCAAGTTCATTTCTCCGTCAAAAGTAAGGCGTCTTTTTTTACCATCAATTAAATTTACGCGATATAGCTGTGCTTTTCCACCCCGTTCTGAAGTAAATATCAATGATTTACCATCAGGTGACCAACTTGGCTCCGTATCTATAGCACGATTTCGCGTAATTCTACGTAACTTTTTGGTAGCAACATCCATCACATATAATTCGGAATTACCATCCTTAGACAATACCATAGCTAATTTTTTGCCATCTGGCGACCATTTGGGTGCACTATTTATCCCATTAAATGAACTGACCATCGTACGCTTTCCAGTATATATATCAATAATATATATCTGGGCTTGCTGATTCTCAAAAGTTACATAAGCTAATTTGTCGCCATTAGGGTGCCAATTCGGTGACATTAATGGTTCTTTAGAACTTAATAAAACATGTTCGTTATAACCATCATAATCAGCAATAACAAGTTGATATGGATAGTTGCCTGAATCTCTTACTATTATGTAAGCAATTTTTGTTAAGAAAGCACCACGTGTACCTGTTAACTTTTCATAAACAACATCACTTATTTGATGAGCATAACGACGAAATTGCGTTGTACTAATTTGTACACTGCTTTCATGATAAATATGATCAGATGTATTCACTAACTTACCGCTACTTAACATTTGTGTTTGACCACCGGTAATTTGACCACGAATTACATCAATTAATTGATACGATACTTGATAACGGCCTATTGATACTTCTTTAACTTTACCAATTAATATAGCTTCTACACCTGTGGACGCCCACGCGGCATAATCGACTTGGCTATCATGGCTTGGTGTTTGAGGAAAGCGTATCGGGTTAATAGGATTAAATTTTCCACTTCGAAGTAAATCATCACTAATCGTTTTAGAAAGAGATTCAGGCATAGAGCCTGGACCTGTCCATTCAAATGGGACAATGGCAATAGGTCTGGCGCTATCAATCCCCTCTGTGATCACAATTTCTAACGTTGCCATAGCATGTGTGGCGATGAAACTTAAAAGGATTGCTACAAAAATTCTAACTTTAATCATACGAAATATAATCTTCTCTTTTTAAACACTTAAATGTTAAAACTCAGGTACTACCGTTAAGCTAATAGTACGCATTTCATTAAATACTTCAGGATTTTTTGATACAGGTAAAGTACCTGCTTTATACACAGCTGCTTTAGCTGCGTCACATACTACTCTATTGCCCTGACCAACCACAACATTAGTTACAAAACCCGAAGGAGCTAAACTAATCGTTAACTTACAAGATCGCCCTGCCATTGTCGCTTTATCTGTGATTAAGTTACGCTGAATTGTTTGACTTATCAATGCAGTGTAACGCCCAATTTCAGTTAAGACTTGTTGGCGACGCGCTTGATTTCTACTTTCCATCTCTTCAGCTAACTGTTGTTCAAGTAACCGCTCTTGAGCGGCTTTTTCTTTAGCTTCTTGTAATTTTTTCTTGCGCGCAATTTCTTTCTTTTTAGCCTCTTCAGCTTTGCGCTTTTCTTCTTTTAATTTTTTTGCCTTTGCTGCCGCGGCTTTTTCATCTGCAGCTTTTTTATCTGCAATTTTTTTCTTACGTGCTTTTTCTGCAGCAACCGCTTTAGCTTTTTCATCAGCTATTTTCTTTTTACGCGCTTTTTCATCACGTATCTTTTTTTCTTTGGCTTTTCTTGCGGCTTCTATTTTATCACGCTGGCGTTTTTTTTCTGCCGCTTCAGCTTGCTTAATTTTATTAATTTGATTGTCTATAACTTTCTTTTCAACCGCCACAGCTGTAATGGGTTGCATAGGTACAACCATGGGTGTTGCTTTGGGAGTCGGAGAAGAAAAGTCACCAATAAGTAAAACTAATAACACAACAATATGTAATGTAATACTTAATGATAGCGGTGACATTTTTTTAAACTTAAACAATTATTTCTCCGGAGAATCTGTCATTAAACCCACAGAAGGCACGCCCGCTTGCCTTTGTAATACCACCATTAATTGAATAACTGCATCGTACGATACGGCACCATCGCCATTAACAACAACCGGTGTATCAGGGGCTTTAGCTAAGTGTGCTTTTACCACTGCCGCTACTTCATCTGCTGACATTGGTTCATTTTTACTTGCTCCAACGGCAAGAAAATATTCCCCTTTGGCATTAACAGATGCAACTAATGGTGGTTTGCTGTCTTTACTTAAAGGCTCAGCATCTGCTTTAGGTAATTCAACTTTAACCCCTTGAGTGATCAATGGTGCAGTTACCATAAAAATAATTAAAAGTACCAACATAACATCGATATAAGGTACAACATTTATTTCAGCCACTTTTTTTCGTCTAACTCGAGTGTACATAAAAGCCCTTGTTTATCGTTATTTGTTTTGTTGTTCGCCAGCCGTTTGTCTTTGTAAAATACTTGAAAACTCTTCCATAAAGTTACCATAGCTATTCTCAAGTTTTTCAACGCGATGACTAAAACGGTTAAATGCGATTACCGCTGGAATTGCAGCAAATAGTCCCATAGCTGTAGCAATTAAGGCTTCAGCAATACCAGGTGCTACCATAGCTAAAGTTGCTTGTTCAACAGCCCCTAATGCAATAAAAGAGTTCATGATCCCCCAAACAGTACCAAATAAACCAATATAAGGACTAATTGAGCCCACAGTTGCCATTAAAGGTAAATGTGTTTCTAATTCATCAACTTCTCTTGACAAAGCAACGCGCATCGCACGATGGGTGCCATCCATTACTGCCTGCGGTGAACTAATATTACTTTTTCTGATGCGTGCAAACTCTTTGAAGCCTGATACAAATAAACTCTCAATGCCATAAATATGTGAACGCGCACTAATTTCGCTATAAAGCTTACTTAAGTCAGCTCCACTCCAGAACTTATCTTCAAAGGTTTTTAATTGATTAATCGCTTGAGTGATAACTTTACGACGTTGAATGATAACCGCCCAACTCGCTATAGAAAAACCCAAGAGTGTAAGCATTACTAATTTAACTAATAAACTTGCTTGTAAAAATAAATCAAAGAATGAAATTTCAGCTGACACGTTTTAACGCTCCTAATATTATTTCAGGTATGGCACAGGGTTTAGCTAAAGCTAAGTTAACACAAGCTATACGAACCTTAGCGGTGCATAATAAGCCTTGCGATTCAGTGGAGATCTGTTGCTCAAAAACCAAACTTGCGCCTTTTAATTGGCAGATTTTTGAAGTAACAATAAGTAAATCATCCAGTTTTGCAGAAGCTAAATTGTCCATTTCAATTTTTCTGACCACAAAACCTATATTTTGTTCTAAAAATTCTGATTGATTTATCCCACACTTCCTAAGGTATTCAGTGCGAGCTCGCTCGAAAAACTTAAGATAGTTTGCATAATAAACAATACCACCAGCATCTGTATCTTCGTAATAGACTCGCAGTTGGTGGGTATCAGTGTATTCTAACATTGGCATCAAAATAGATTAGTAAATATATTATTAAAGAACTAGGTAATAGTAATAGAATTGATGACGGTCTAACAAGTGTTAATCTCTTAAGATTGTAAGAAAATACAAACAAATAAAATTAATACGTAAAAAATGAAAAAACATCAGACAACAAAACCCAAACAACATTAGTTTTTCTAATGCGAAACACATAATTTATTTCAATTGTCTAAAGTAAATACTCTAAGTAGAATACTCATACTTTCTGAGCTAGCGCAATAAACTAACTACTCCCCAACAGTTACTTTATTAGCCAGAATAGTTTGAGTAAATTTTTTTATTCTCTCTGACATGTTTTCTGGAAATTATATTCCTTCTATCAACTTATTACTAAGTTGGCCCGCAGTCATACTGCGGGCTTTTTTTTGTCTGAATTTTGTTACAATAACGTCAAAAGTTATACTAGAAAGTAGCAAATAACTCTACTCGTTGATTGGGTTATCAATTCCAAAATGTAGGTAGGCTTTATCTGTCACAATACGTCCCCTTGGGGTGCGTTGTAAAAAACCTTGTTGAATTAAGAAAGGTTCAAGCACATCTTCAATAGTTTCTCTTTCCTCGCCAATGGCCGCTGCAACATTATCTAAACCAACAGGTCCCCCCATAAATTTTTCGATAATTGCCGATAATAATTTACGATCCATAATATCGAACCCTTCTTTATCAACCTCAAGCATACCTAAAGCATCAGCTGCAGTATTTTGGTTAACAACACCTGCTGTTTTTACATCGGCAAAATCTCTTACTCGTCTTAATAAACGATTAGCTATTCTGGGGGTTCCTCTTGAGCGTTTAGCTATTTCGAATGCTCCTTCATTATCAATAGTTAAATTCAAAAAATGTGCTGAGCGATTAACAATATCGGTGAGATCTTTACTGTTATAAAATTCTAAACGTTGCACTATACCAAAACGATCACGAAGCGGTGAAGTTAACGCACCCGCGCGTGTTGTCGCGCCAATGAGTGTGAAAGGTGGTAAATCTAGTTTAATAGATCGCGCTGCAGGCCCTTCGCCAATCATTAAATCCAGTTGGTAGTCTTCCATAGCAGGATAAAGTATTTCCTCAACGACAGGACTTAGTCGATGTATTTCATCAATAAAAAGCACATCATTTTCTTCTAAGTTCGTTAATAATGCGGCTAAGTCGCCAGCTTTTTCTAATACGGGGCCTGATGTGGTTCGAATATTAACGCCCATTTCATTGGCTACAATGTTCGCTAATGTAGTTTTACCTAGCCCCGGAGGGCCAAAAACTAATAGGTGATCTAAAGGTTCGTTTCGTAGTTTCGCCGCCTGAATGAATATTTCCATTTGCGACTTCACATGATCTTGCCCAGTGTAGTCAGCTAACATTTTAGGACGAATAGCACGATCAACACTCTCATCTTCAATGGTTGCTACTGGTTGGATCAAACGATCAGCTTCTATCATAATTACGACTAAACCTTATTAAAATTTTTAAACTAAGTAAATTAATGCCTTACATTAAAGCATTGATTTAAGAGCATCACGGATCAGGTCTTCACTTGTCATACCCGCTTGGAAGATTGCTTTAATCGCTTTATCAGCTTGTGATTGATTGTAGCCTAAAGAAATTAAAGCGTTAATAGCATCTCCTTTAACGTTATTCATCACTATAGGTTGCGAGTTGGCCGCAGATGAATTAAGAGTAAATGTAGCGCTGCTTTCATCAGTGTGCCAATCTTTAATTCTATCTCGCATTTCAATCAACAGTCGTTCAGCTGTTTTTTTACCTACGCCTGGAATTTTAACGATTGTGGTTAAATCGTCATGTATAACACAACTAACAAATTGCTCTGCTGACATTCCAGATAAAATAGCTAATGCGAGTTTAGGACCTACGCCGTTGACTTTAATCAATAAGCGAAACAGTTTACGTTCAGTTTTATTAGCAAAGCCATACAGTAATTGAGCATCTTCTCTAACAACAAAGTGCGTATAAATAACCGCTTCTTGATTAAGCTCGGGTAATGCATAAATACTAGTCATTGGCATAGTAACTTCGTAACCTATGCCATTGCATTCAATTAATATTTCTGGGGCTATTTTTTCTATCAACAATCCGCGTAAACGACCAATCAAAACAATTTACTCTTCACTAAATATTGGGCTTAAGATAGCACTAGATAAATATACAGTAAAGTAGATTTTATTCTCTATTATCTTAACCGCCCTCGTACCGTTTTTTTCACTTGCCCAGACATTTTCAGCAATGAATCATAACTATGACCATGACAAAGCGCGACCGCCAGCGCATCTGCGGCATCAGCTTGAGGTGAAACGGGTAATTTTAGAATGGTTTTAACCATATGCTGTACTTGTGCTTTATCTGCGCCACCTGTACCAACAACTGATTGTTTAATTTGTCGTGCTGAATACTCAGCGATAGTTAGTCCATTACTCGTTGCAGCGACAATTGCTGCCCCTCGTGCTTGTCCTAGCTTTAAAGCGCCGCCAGGATTTACTCCCATAAAAACTTGCTCTATTGCAAACATATCAGGATTAAATTGCAGAATAATTTCTGAGACACCAGCAAAAATAGTTTGCAGGCGTCCAGCTAAGTCATCTCCCGAGGCTATCGCTTTGATACAACCACTACCAAGATATGTAAATTTGCGTCCTTGTTGCTCTATTACCCCGTAACCGGTTAAGCGTGAGCCGGGATCTATGCCTAAAATAATACTCAAACTGATCCTTAACTTTTATATAAAAATCGAGTGTTCATCCATACATCCTGATATCGTCACTCTTTTGCATCCATGCAACCGTGACATACCATACATCCTGATATCATATCGTCACTCCTTTGCATCCATGCAACCGTGACATACCATACATCCTGATATCGTCACTCTTTTGCATCCATGCAACCGTGACATACCATACATCCTGTATATAAAAAAGCAGTTAAAGCATACACTTTAACTGCATTATATTCATTTAGATTTTAGCTAAAGTTAGTTAATCTGCTTTTATCTCTTTAGCGATTGTTTGTATACCTAGCTCGGTTAATTGCACTGGGTTAGCCTTTCCTGGCGCATTAGTTAAAGGACAGGCTGCAGTGGTTGTTTTCGGGAAAGCCATAACATCACGAATAGATGTTGCTCCGGTCATTAGCATGACTAAACGGTCTAAACCAAAGGCTAAACCAGCATGAGGTGGCGCACCATATTGTAATGCTTCAAGTAAGAAGCCAAACTTTTCTTGGGCTTCTTCATCACTAATACCCAAAATTCTAAATACCGCTGCTTGCATGTCTTGATTATGAATACGCACAGAACCACCGCCTAATTCACAGCCGTTTAACACCATGTCATAAGCATCAGATAATGCTCCAACAGGGTTTGCTTCAAGCTCTTGTGCCGTTAAATTTGTTGGTGCTGTAAACGGATGATGAATTGCATGCATTTGGCCATCAACTTCTTCAAACATTGGAAAATCAACCACCCATAACGGTTTCCATTCGCCTTGAAGAAGATCTAAATCTTCACCTAATTTAAGACGTAAGGCACCTAATGACTCAGTTACTACGTTGTACGTATCTGAGCCAAAGAAAATAATATCACCGGTTTTTGCGTTAACGCGATCTAGTAAAGTATTCACAGACTCTTCAGTTAAAAACTTTAAAATAGGTGATTGCAAGCCATCAAGGCCCGCATCTCGATCATTTACTTTTAACCATGGCATGCCTTTAGCACCGTAAATACCCACAAACTTTGTTAAATCGTCAATGTTTTTACGTGAAAACTTCGTCGCGCCATCAGGTACACAAATAACAGAAACACGCCCTTTAGGGTCGTTAGCTGGACCAGAGAATACTTTAAATTCAACGTCTTTTAAAATATCAGCCACATCAGTAATTTCTAATGGGTTACGTAAGTCAGGTTTGTCTGAACCAAAACGTGTCATAGCTTCACTATATGGCATACGCGGAAATTCGCCTAAATCTACATTTAATAGTTTTAAGAAAAGTTCACGGATCATTTTTTCAGTCACTTGCATCACTTGATCAGATGACATGAAAGAGGTTTCAATATCAATTTGTGTAAATTCAGGTTGGCGATCAGCACGTAAATCTTCGTCACGAAAACATTTTACAATTTGATAGTAGCGTTCCATACCTGACATCATCAGTAATTGTTTAAATAACTGAGGTGATTGCGGTAAAGCAAAGAAACTACCTTTATGTGTTCTACTTGGCACTAAATAATCACGCGCACCTTCTGGCGTAGCTGCCGTTAAAATAGGGGTTTCTATATCCAAAAAACCTTGAGACTCTAAGGATTCGCGCACAGCTGACGTTACTTTTGCACGAAAACGTAAACGTTCGGTCATTTCTGGACGACGTAAATCTAAATAGCGATACTTTAAACGTTGTTCTTCAGAATTGGTTTGATTACTATCAAGTGGTAAAGGCGCTGATTTATTTAAAATAACAAGGTCTAAGCCAAGTACTTCAATAGCACCAGTTTTCATGTCTTTATTAATTTGCCCTTCTGGACGCGCTCTAACTTTACCTTTAACCTGCACACAAAATTCATTACGCAAAGTATTAGCTTTAGCGATAACGTCAGGTAAATCAGGGTCATAAACTACTTGAACTATACCTTCACGGTCACGTAAATCTAAAAAGATCACGGCACCTAAGTCGCGGCGGCGATTAACCCAGCCACATAATGTAATTTCTTGACCTACATGAGATTCGTTGACCTCACCACAATAAACCGTACGCATACTATTTTGCCCTGCCTGATAAACTACTAGCGTTCGAAACTAACGACCTATTTACCGTTATTTCTATTAACATAAAAAATGCTGCACATTATATAGTAAACACTAAGATTGTCACCTAAGTAATTACCGTACTGTAAGATTTGTAGCCACTTAATGATGAAATTTATCTCTAAGGTTCATCATTGGTCACATAAAAATACAGGAACATTTAATCCTGTGATTATTTCAGTTAAAATAGCGCCAATTTACGCTAGCGATGTATTACTGTATTCATGCCAGACACTGATTTAATATTTTCTAAAAAACACGACCAACTTAAAGATTTTACTTTTGACCGACAAGTTGTTGAAGTATTTCCTGATATGATTTCTCGATCAGTGCCAGGATACAACACAATAATTGATACTATTGGCCGTCTTAGTCAACGCTATGTTACTGATAATTCTTCAGTTTATGATTTAGGTTGTTCATTGGGTGCGGCGACTTCTGCAATGCGTAAGGCAATATTAGCTGATAATTGTAAAATTATTGGGATTGATAACTCCCCTGCAATGGTTGAACGTTGTAAAATTCACGTCAATGCCTTTAAAGGCAAAACGCCTGTTGAAATAATTGAAGCCAATATTTTAGATGTCGAAATAACCAATGCTTCGATGGTGGTGATTAACTTTACCATGCAGTTTATTGAGCCTGAGTTACGCGCCCAATTAATTAATAAAATAGCTCAAGGATTACAACCCGGCGGCTTATTATTATTGTCAGAAAAAATAACCCATCCTGATCAAGTTTGCGATCAACTTCTCATTGATTTACACCACGATTTTAAACGTGCGAATGGCTATAGTGACTTAGAAATAGCACAAAAACGCACGGCACTTGAAAATGTGATGAAACCCGATAGTTTAGACATACATATCGATCGCCTATCTACTGCAGGTTTTAACCATATTGCACCTTGGTTTCAGTGCTTTAACTTTTTCTCATTGGTGGCAATTAAATGATCTCTTACAACCGCTTTTATCAAAAAATTGCACAAAGTCGACTTTCTCATTGGTTAAACACCTTACCAGCACAACTCACCTTATGGCAAAAAGAGAACTTACATGGTGAGTTTGCACAGTGGCAAAAAACTTTGGAAGCACTTCCTAAAACAACAGTAAGCACTATTGATTTAAGCAGCCAAGTTAAAGCCGGAGAGCGAGACGATATTAACGACGGTGAATTTAAGCGTATTGAAAACTTGCTAAAAAAATTCAAACCTTGGCGAAAAGGTCCATATCACATTCATGGTTTACACATAGATACAGAATGGCGCTCAGACTTTAAGTGGGATCGTTTAAAAAATCATATTAGTCCTCTACAAGACAGATACGTATTAGATATAGGCTGTGGTAGCGGTTATCACTTATGGCGTATGCGCGGTGAACAAGCTAAATTTGTAGTTGGCATAGATCCAACACAGCTGTTTCTTATGCAATTTAATGCAATTCAACACTTTATTAATGACGATTGCGTAAATTTACTCCCTTTAGGAGTAGAAGACTTACCTGAGTTAAAAGCCTTTGATACGGTATTTGCCATGGGAGTGCTATACCACCGCCGTTCACCAATCGATTTTCTCTATCAACTTAAAGCGCAACTGGCAAAAGGCGGCGAATTAGTATTAGAAACATTAATCGTTGATGGAGATATTAATACCGTACTTGTGCCAGGTGAACGTTACGCTAAAATGCGCAACGTATGGTTTTTACCCAGTTGTGATGCTATGTGTGCCTGGCTTGAACGCGTAGGTTTTAAAAATATTCGAGTTGTTAACACCGATATTACGGCCCTTGACGAACAACGTAAAACACAATGGATTGATACTGAGTCTTTGCAAGACTTTCTTGACCCTAATGACAATACAAAAACTATAGAGGGCTATCCAGCCCCTAAACGCGCTATTTTCATTGCGAATATCTAAAAGTAAACAGACAACTAAAGGTACTTATCTAAAATTAACTGATACGTACCGTTTTCTCTCATTTTTTTGATATTTTCATCGAATATATCTCGCATTTCTTTGCCTCTAAACCCAGCGGAGTAAGGTCTTTCACTGAAGATATAGTGAACCTTAAATGGTTTAGTTAAATCACTATTAGCGTGAGACTTAAGATACGCCTTAAATATATTGATATCTAAAACAATAACATCCGAGCGATGTAAAAATAATGATTCTATTTGTTTATCTTGCTCTGGCACTTCACGATAGTTCATAAAGCTTGTTGCTGCTTCGTTATATTCATCACCTAAATACTTTCTTGCATTTTGAAAAGCAATAATGCTTTTTCCCGCTAAATCGCTAATATTATCGATAGAAAAATCATTTTCTAACAGACTCACCGCAATATTTTGATAATAAATATAAGGTTGGCTAACATAAAGATCTGCAAAATCAGCATCTTCTGGCAAGGTAAGTATGCCATCAGCATTGAACTGCTGAAAGCCAGTAACCCCACGTCCGAAAGGGATATGAAGAAAAGAAATGGAAAAACCTGAGCTTTTAAATGCTGTTCTAATTAAATCTAATTGAATACCTTTACTCCCCTCTTCAATCACATAAGGGGGTTTATTTAAGCCGGTAACAATTGTCTTGTTAATTAATGGAGAGGTTTCACTCGCGAAAATAGAAATACTTAACAATGAAAACGCAACAATTACACTCTTACAAATTACTTGCAAACTTTAAAGCCTCTACGCATGCTAGCGCTAGATAATAAAAAAAAAATTCGGTATGGTTAAGATCTATTTTCTTAGTATTGTTAACAAAACCGCTACTATATATTTACCATTTTAGCAGTTATTAACGCTTGTGCTAAGCAATGTTTAACACTTTAGGGAATTTATGTCAGATATTTGGTTTGAACGTCAATTAACACACGTCGCACAACGTAAAAATGATCATCGTAGCCCTTTTCAACGAGACCGTGCTCGTATACTTCATTCAGCAGCATTTAGACGATTACAATCGAAAACTCAAGTTATGGGAAGCGGGCAAAGTGACTTTTATCGTACACGATTAACACATTCCTTAGAGGCCTCACAAATCGGTTCAGGTATTAGTGCGCAATTGCGTATGAAACATCCTGAACTAAGCAAAATATTATTTCCTAATGAAGATAGCTTAATAGAATCATTATGTTTAGCCCATGATATTGGTCACCCTCCCTTCGGCCATGGCGGCGAAGTCGCGTTACACTTTATGATGCGAGATCATGGCGGTTTTGAAGGCAACGGACAAACCTTGCGCATAGTTTCTAACTTGGAACCTTTTAGTGAAAATAACGGGATGAATTTAGCTCGAAGGACCTTATTAGGGTTAATCAAGTACCCACAAACTCTTGAGCAATTAACATCAGAGCAAGCACCAACAATTCCAGCAACATTCAGGCAGTTAAAAGCAAGTGATTGGCACCCTCCTAAAGGTGTTTACCAAGACGATATTGATACATTAAATTGGATTTTATCTCCTTTAAGCCATAGTGATAAAAGCTTGTTTCAACAAATTAATGTCAGACAAAATGCCCATAGCAAAACTATTTACAAATCCCTTGATTGCTCAATAATGGAATTAGCTGATGATATAGCTTATGGCATTCATGATTTAGAAGATGCTATTGTTACTGGTGTTGTTAGGCGTGAAGATTTTGAACAACAAGTCATTAACAAACTTCAAAAAATAGACGATAGCTGGCTACAACAATTAAGTAAGCCATTAACCGAGCAATTATTTAGTCACAAAACCTACCAACAAAAAGAAGCTATTGGCGGTTTAGTTAATTATTTAATAACAGCCATTACATTAGTTGATTTAAATGAAAACTCTCCTATTCAATTTGAAGAACCGCTATTACGCTACAATGCTAAACACCCTAAAACTGCCCAACAGGCACTACAAATATTTAAAGATTTTGTTTATGACTTTGTGATAAAACGTACTGAAATTCAACATCATGAATATCGTGGTCAACAAATAGTCATGGAATTATTTGAAGCCCTTGCTTCAGATCCTTTGCGTTTATTACCCAAAAATGCCCAGCAACGATATACCTATGCCGTAGAAAATAATTTAAATAGCTACCGCGTCATTGCTGATTATGTTTCGGGTATGACTGACGACTTTGCAACGAACCTTTACCAAAGCTTATTTGTGCCAAGTAATTCACGTAGCCATCACGATTTACATTTATAGTCATTAAACTATAGCGAATAAACAATAGAGATTTTTGAAAATTTATGCTCGATATATATGCAAGGAAAACACCTGAACCTATTAACCGGAGACTTTAAATAAACTCTATTCACCTCAATGTTAAGTGCTAGTGGGGCCCTAAATAGTTTGCTTTGTAAAGCTAAACAACGACATTGAAATATACGACTAACTTCAAGCTAAACGTAATAAAAACAATTAAATAGACAAATGTATTTACCATCGTATAATCCTGATAAAAATAAACCATCATGTAATAAGGAAATTTCATGAATAAAATACTAGTTATCCTCTCTTTACTCTTTTCAGTACCAACATTTTCTGTTGAACTGCCAATAAAGCTTACAGGTACAATTGATATTTCAGTTATAAACGGAACTATTGATGCTAACTTTCAGCTCGACAATATTCCAAAACTAAAAAATTATCTTATATTTCTTAACTCTGGTTTTAATATCCAATACTTTAGAAATCAGAAAGACACTGCCAACTATCCCTTTGATAAAACTTACAACACCAATTATTCATATGAAAGTTTTGGCTATTACCTTCCTGATAATACAGTAAAAGGTAAATTTCTACCTTCAACTATGCAGTTTAAATACACTGGAAAATTTCCTGTAATTAATAATATGAACAAAGCAAGCGAAAGTGGTGACTGGAAAGGTAATATTGCTTTTAACGGAAAAACAATTCGTACTGATGGCTTCCAAACGGCTTGGTATCCAATTTTATATGATATTGAGCTAGATAAGCGCTATGACGAAGTCACATATAACATTGAAGTTACTTGCCTAGATTGTAAATCAATTTATGTTAATGGTAGTAAACCCATTTCAGCCTCTCACGGAATATTTAAAAGAGATAACCCTGTTTCCCTTATTTTATTTGCAGGTGACTATAATATTGGTCAACAAAACGGAAGCTACTATTTGAACTCTGGTTTGTCGGCAAATCAAATGTCGGAGTTAGGGAAGATAACCTCCTCATATGAGCAATATTATCAGGAAAAACTATCCTTACCTTACGGTGAAAGTGTTGTGTATATTCATACAACACCTATATCTAAGAAAAACTCTTGGCTGTTTGTTTCATATCCTGCAATTGTTACAATAAACCATGATGAAGGTGGCTTAAGTAATTTATTTGATGAAAGTGAATCAAGCTGGTTTAAACCTTTTATTGCTCATGAATTAGCACATTACTATTTTGGTACTTATAGAGACTTTAACTCTGAACTTGGTGATATGTTTTCAGAATCATTTGCAGAATACCTTTCTTTAAAGTTAACAAAAAAATTAATTAATGAAAAAGTTTACTTAGAAACCATAAATAAAAAACTAAGTAATTTAGAAGACAAAAACTTTGTCGCAATTAAAGATATTAAAAATAAATCTGATTACGGGAACAGAAATCGTTATGTATACACTTATGCTCCTATTGTTTGGTTAGCCATTGAAAAGGAAATAGGTGAGGAAAATATGTGGTTATGGATCAATAAAATGCTTACTGTTGAAACAGAATTCACCGATTATAAATTTATGATAAAAACATTAACTGAAGTGTTGAACAATGATGCAAAATTAGCCTTCTTAGTTGAAAATTATTTTGCAAATAAAGACGCAATAAATCAAGCTAAAATCCTACTTAAATAAACAAGGAGCAACACTTAAACCATGCTTGATATATATGCCGGTGAAAACGCTTTAAAAACAATTAAAGAACAAGGTTTTAAACAAGAACTATTCACCTCAATGTTAGGCGCTAGTGGTGGCCCGAAGTGGTTTCCTTTGTAAGCTAAACACCGACATTGTTTAAAAGAATTTTTTGAATTGTAAAATTCTCCCTATCTTCTTTAAAATCATTAAGATAATATAAGTAATTGGAGGAGGTCATTGTGGATCCTCTTTGAGGGTGAATCTAATAAATAATATAAGTGAAAGTTTATATTTGCGTGAAAACGTAGACCCATTTACTGGGTGTTAAAGTATCTAATTACTTACCTCCTCCTTTTTTAATGGATTAAATATGTCAAAATTATCAGATAAAATATGGTTCACTCGAAAGGCTAGAATTCAGGCTTCTGAAAGATTGCTAATGAACAATCAACACGCACAGTTCACACTTATCCTATATTCATTAGTTAATGTTGCACTTTCAATTTATATGTTGAAAGAATCAAATCCCGTTGGAAAAAATTCTGATATCACATTAACAATCATCTCTGTTTGCATATTAGTTTTATCACTTTTTATATCAAATATCGATTTCAAAGGGCGAGCTGAAAAATTAAAGAAAAATTACCTGAGCTTGCACGAATTGTATGAAAAATCTGAACTACCTAATGCTGATGAATCACAAATTAATAGTGAATATATAAAGCTGTTATCGGACTCTGAAAATCATAAAACAATTGACGATAAATTTTTTAGGGTGACAAACTATAAATCTCTATCTTCTAGAAAACCAACTATTCCTGATTTTATCGAGGTGATTTTTTATACTTTTATAAGAAAGTTACTCATAATTTCTATCTACACAGCCCCATTTGCTTTACTGATATTTAACAAATGAGCGCATACCTTAAATTTAATAAACTTTTCAAAGTTTCATCACTTAAAAAAACTTATGAAAACAATGTTCAAAATAGCTTAGCTGTTGGTCTTGATAAAACAACTAGAACAACTTTCGAGAACAATATAGATAATGAACTCTTAATAATAAATAGAAAGGTCAACAATGGCAGTTATGCTTTTACGCCCTATAAGCAAAAACTAATATCTAAGGGTGCAAATAGTCTTCCAAGAGCAATATCGATACCTACATATAGAGATAGGGTTACATTAAGGGGAGTTTGTGACTTGTTATTTCACGTTTTTTCTGAGGAACTAGAAGTTAATATCCCGCAGGTAAAAATAGAGTATATAAAATCGAATATTATAAAGCCTGAATTTGATACATTTATAAAACTAGATATCACAAATTTTTATCCTAGTATTGATCACTCTGCATTAGAAAAAACCTTAAGAAAAAGAATTAGAAAACCTGAAATCATCCAACTAATTTTAAAGTCGATTAGAAATTCAACCGTATCAAAAGCTGTTAACGGTGAACGTAAAGTCAACTTGGTTGGTATACCGCAAGGGCTTGCAAATTCTAATGTTCTTGGTGAAATATATTTATCTGCAATAGATCAGAAGTACTCTAATCGAACAAACATATTTTATACTCGCTACGTGGATGACATTTTAATTTTTTGCTCTGATGATGATACTGATGATATTTCAAAAGAATTAGTCGAAGACATTGAAGCTCTATCTTTGAACATCCATCCTCTCGATGAGGAAAACTCTAAATCATATACTGGTGTATTAACAGAACCATTTGATTATCTAGGGTACTACTTTAAAAATAGAGCGGCGTCATTAAGAACTTCTAATAGACAAAGGTTTGAGGCTTCAATTGCTAATATATTTACTAATTTCAAATATAAATACAATTCAGCTAAGACTGACACTAATAGAGAAAGAGCGTTAGAGATTTTAAGGTGGAGACTAAACCTTAAAATAACTGGCTGTATCTATGAGAACAAAAAACGTGGTTGGATATTCTATTTTTCACAAATTGACGATAAACAAATATTATTTAAAATTGATTCATCGATAAAAAATATGGTTAAGAGGTTCAAACTAGAGGGAAAGGTTAAGCCTAAAACATTAATAAAATCTTTTCACGAATCTAAGAAGTCCGATAAAGAATCACATAAATATATTATTAATTTTGATTCTTTTGATACAAACCAGAAACGAAAGGTTTTAGAAATTTATCTTGGTACTGGTAAGCTTGACGGGAAAAAAGACTCTGAGGTTGAAAGGCTGTTTAATTATCGAATACGCAAAGTAATCGAGGAGTTAGAAGAAGATATCCAGAATTTGTCTTAAAACCCTAAAGAAAAATAATTATGCTAGAAATATACGCAGGCTCCAATGCCTTAAAAACCATCCAAGAACAAGGTTTTAAGCAAGAACTATTCACTTCCATGTTAGGCGCTAGTGGTGGGCCTAAGTGGTTTACACTATTTGGTTTAGATAAATATTTATTTGGTGAATTTTTTAAAGATCGCACAACAGATCTAAATTTAGTGGGTTCCTCTGCAGGTGCATTTCGCTTTGCTGCGCTTAGCCAACAAGATCCTGTAGCAGCGATAACTCGACTTGCTACATATTACAGTGAAACGGTTTATTCAAAAAATGCTAATGCCAAAGAGATAACCACTAAAGCGCGAGAATTACTCAGTGCGGTATATGGTAAGGATGGTATTAGTCAGATTATTAACAACCCTCTTTTTAAAGCACATTTCATTGTGGCGCGTTGCCATGGGCTAACAAGTTATGAAACAAAACCACTTCAGCTTGTAGGGTTGCTTACAAGCATGCTATTAAATAAAGTTAATCGAGGTTTATTACGTCATCAATATCAACGGGTTATTTTCCACCACCCAACGAGCCAATTAAGTATTGATGATCAATATAATTTTAATAATGTATATCAACCATTAAACCAAGAGAACTTAGCAGATGCCTTATTAGCGTCTGGCTCCATTCCGCTAGTAATGGAAGGTATAAAAGATATTAAGGGCTGTAATAAAGGCATGTATCGTGATGGCGGAATTATTGATTATCATTTTGATGTTAACCTTACCCCCAATAACGGACTAATTTTATATCCACACTTTAATGCCAAACCAAAGGCTGGTTGGTTTGATAAAAATTCGTCAAGAGAAGTTAACAAAGCTAACTATGAAAATACGGTAATGATAGTTCCATCTGACAAATTTATTAACCAACTACCCTATCAAAAAATTCCCGATAGAAAAGACTTCACCCAAATGGACGCGACAACACGCATTAACTATTGGCGTGAAGTTCTATTGGCAACAGAGCAACTAGCTGATGAATTCGATCAGCTCATTCACAGTCCAGAACTATTAGCTAGAAAAATGAAAGCTTTTTAATTAGGGTTAAAAGGATCTCTTTCAGATATTCTGCAACCTTAAAGTGTAATTTCCCCTTTTAAATAATCAACACATTGTCCTGTCAGTACAACTCTATTGCCTAACAGTTGACAATGCACTTCACCACTTCGCGTTGATAATTGTTTACCTATTAACGTTGTTTTTTGCAACTCTTTAGCCCAATAAGGCGCTAGCAAGCAATGCGCCGAGCCTGTTACAGGGTCTTCTTCGACATTTAGTATTGGATAAAAGCAACGCGAGACAAAATCGGTATTTTCACCTTTAGCTGTGACAATAACGCCACGACGATCGAGCTTATTCCATGAGGTAAAATTTGGCTGTAAATCTTTAATCGCTTGCTCTGAATCTAATACAATAAAATAGTCAAAATCAGCTAATTCTTTAAACGTTTTTGTTCCGTTTAAACCATCAACTAAAGCTTGTGGAGGCTTGCATATTTGAGGCATGGTTGCTGGAAAGTTCATGGATAATCCAGACTCTGACTTTTCAACAATTAATTCGCCACTTTTAGTTATAAAGCTAATTTTTTGATGAGGAAAAGCTAAATGCTCAAACAATACATGTGCCGTTGCTAACGTCGCATGGCCACATAAATCAACTTCTTCAGCTGGGGTAAACCATCGTAATTCCACACTTTGATCATACTGAATAAAAAAAGCCGTTTCTGATAAGTTATTTTCTTGTGCTATTTGTTGTAACACATCATCCGCAAGCCATTGTTTTAATGGAATAACGGCTGCTGGATTACCTTGAAAAACAGCCTTTGCAAAAGCATCAACTTGATAAATCGATAATTTCATATTAATAAAGGATTGTCGAAAGCATTTATCACATTATACATAATAAATACCTGCCAATTTAACAATTACTTCATCAAAAAAACAAAAAAACACCAATATTACATTGGTGTTTTTAATAAAAGCTTGCTAAATTTTTTGAGTTATTTTTTAGCTCTACGTAATGATAAACCTAACATTCCTAATGCTAAAATAGCAAGTGTTGATGGTTCTGGAACACTTTGAGGATCAGGTAAAACATCTTCTTCAAACCCTGTATATCGAACACTTTGCTGAGACGCATTATAAAAACCAAAGCTACCAGCAGAGTTTGATAACCCAGTGATATTGAAGATATTTTCATTGTTAAAATTACCACCATTAATAGAAATATTAATCGAGCTATTGGTATACCCTAAAGTGAATTCATATTCGACATTATCTTCCCAACCAAGATTGGTATCATATTTAGTATCTAAAACGTCTATACCCGTGCCACTATGCCCCCACAATGGGTTTAAACTAGAAACATCTGCGCCAGCAGATATTTTAGATAACGTAAAACCTTCAAATCCTGAGAAAGAACCCAAGTTTTGATTAGTCTGCTTCCAGTCAAAAAGATAAAAATCATCTAGACCATTAAAGCCAAAAACAAAGCCAATATAATCATCATCACTTGCTGTTTCTACACCAAATGTACCTGTAAATTCATTATTTATAAATGATTCATCACTTACAAAAAAAGTAGGGTTGCCATTAGTTGTTTGTAAAACAGAAGTGCCGTCAGCTGCAACCACCCAGTTGCCATTGTTCGATGCTCCTTTTTGTGACCAAGTGTTAAGATCAATAAGGCCCGCGTTTGCTACATTAGTTAAACATTGAACAGAAAAAAGTAAGCCTATAGCTAATTTTGGTAATTTGTAATTCATTTTTAAACCCTTAACTTCGATGAAATCATTTATCGAGAATACATTTAACTCTCGAAAAGCAAAAAACAAGCCAAAACACAACAATTCGTTTATTTTCAAACACTTGAATTTATTTCGTTTTTAATAAAAGTTTATAGTGTAAAAGAATACGACAGTATAAACGGGAGTTACGTTTTTAAGAGTATAGCGACTAGGCTTTTTGATAAATGGCACAAGCGGCACCCGCAGGATCTTTTATCACTGCATAACGATCATCACCCATTGTTTTAATCTTAGTGAGTAATTCGCCGCCATTGGCTAGAACTTGCGCTACAGATTTATCGATACTTTCAACAAGAAAATAAGGTAACCATGCCGGTGGTAAGTCATTATTTACGCCTTGTGCATGACAAATACCCGAAATGGTATCACCACTTTCTGGAGAAGACATGGCAAAGTCGTCATATTCACCCATTGATATTGGCTCACTTTTCCAGCCAATCACTTGTTGATAAAAGTCTTTAACTTCTGTGGCATTTTTAACGGATAAATCTATCCATGCCATATCGCCTATTGAAGATGTCATATGATTGTCCTTTGTAATTTTATTTTGATAACGCTTAATTTTTTAACGTTAAGTTTTTAATTTAGGGTTCTTAGGATAATAACGTTCAGGTAATTGGTTAATATGTTCAAAAAAACGGGTATCTTTATAAGGTAACTTCATAAAGCCTGAAATACCAACGCCTTCTATTGTGGGTAACAACTTGAGAATTGCTGCCAAACACTCACTAAATTCGGCTTCTTTATCATGATTTAATAGCATTAAATAACTGTGAATTTTAAGATGAGTGGGTAATACTTCAAAAATAATACACCCTGTATGATGAATTTGATTAAGCTTAGCTAATTCAGCCATAATTTCATCTGGTAAATATAGATATTCATCGGGATCTTTACCATCTTCAAAATACGAATGTAGCCGAGTAATATCATCAACTTCAGCAACATCACTAATATCAAAATTAAATTTGTGCTCCGGCGAAGCAATAAAAGGATCTTCTTCTTTATCACGCTCAATATGTAAAGTATTACGGGCATTAAACAAACAACTTTTAAACACCCCTACTCGAAATATTCCTTGCGCTAAATTAACCATATTATTCACCGCACTTTGAAATGAAACTTTAAGATTATTATCAAATAAGGTTAAATTTGAGTCGATATAAACACCGTTTTTTTCCCAACGAATAGCTAAACCACCGACTACAGGAAACTGCCCAAGTCGACTTACTGCAGCGATAAAGGCTTTTTCAGTATCCCCCATTCCCATCAAGTAATTTTTATAATATTTTTCAAGTTGAACATCATCAATTTCACTTAATTCATCACTGCCATCAAGTTCACGTAAGAATGACTTTCTAGAACCATAAACAACCGTATCAATTTCTCCCAATGTGGCTTTTACCCATATGGGTACTAATGCTTTAATTGTTGGAGCTGTCGGATTAACAGCTAATACAGTTTGTTTAAGTAATGACAAGTTTTTAAAAAGATAATCTCCGGCTTTATCCCGTGTTTTTTTATCATCACTTAGCATGCCATGAAGAATTTGAGCCAACACTTTAGGTAACCCTAAAGATAATGGGGTGATCACCTTTGATCCATACCGACATGATTGGCCTGATGCTAACGCATATATCGTTGCTGCTAGTCCTTGTTCATCAAAGCGAGGTGATGACATTTGACCATCAATTTGTTCTGGGCCAATAAAGTAAACATCACCCAGTCGTGCGTTGGTATTTTGAAGATCACTACTCATTAAATCCATAATATTATTAGCTGTTGTTTGTCCGTGTATGTCTAATTGAGCGACTACCGCAGATCCCCAATCAACCAAGTATACTTTTTGTTGTTGCTCGTCATAAACTAAGTTTGACGGTTTTATATCACCATGCACATAAGGTTTACCTTTACTATGATTTTTTGGATCACGTAAATATCGTAAAATTTCAGCTATTTGAATAGTTATATTCATTACCAATTCTGGTGCTAAAGGTCCTTTAAGGCGGGAAAGTTTCTCTAAATCAATACCTGGAGCTCGCTGCATATGTAAAATATTTTGGCGCTTAATTTTATAATACTCATATACTTTAGGAATACGAGAATGGTTGAGCTCTGCCTGAATTTCCGCTTCTTCAGCTAAACGGTCTTGTACATGAGGTGGTAAGTTAATTCTAGAAAATTTAAATACATAAGCATTATTTTGTTCATCATCACCGGAAAATACAAAACCATAAGCACCTTTGCCTACCATCTCTATATTTTTATATCCCAATAAAGACAACTGTTGTTGACACAGATCAACCCATTTTTTTAATTTTGTGGCATCCTTATGACTTAAAAGATAAATCGATTGCTCATCGGCAATATAAAAGTGTTTGAGTATTTTTTGATTCACAAAATTACCAAGTATTAGTTTAAGTAAATTATATTACTTTAAATACGTTAGAAATAAAGTGCTTAATTTAATCCTGATTTTTTCGTTTTTTATATTAGAGAATGCGTTTACCCTTATTAATTGTAAACATATAGTTATAGAAAGATGTTGAATTGTGACTCTATTTTTTAAATATAGGAATTTAATATGAAATACCATTTTGCCCTTATTTTATCACTATTGTTAGTTACTAATAGTTACGCGAATCGTTTAACCAATGAACCCATAAAGGTAATAGAACCCGCAACAAACTTAAATTTAAGTATGGTTGAGTTAGGTAAAAAGCTTTGGTTTGAACCCCGTTTATCTAGATCTAATATTATTTCTTGTAATTCTTGCCACAACTTAGCAAAAGGCGGTGTAGATAACTTACCTAGCTCTATTGGGCACGAATGGACAATAGGTCCAATCAACTCTCCTACAGTGCTTAATGCCGAACTAAACATTGCTCAGTTTTGGAACGGCCGTGCTCATGACTTAAAAGCACAAGCCTCTGGCCCTATAGATAACCCTAAAGAAATGGCTTTTACACACATTAGCAGTAGAAACACTTAACAGTATTCCACAATACCAGGAAGAATTTAAAAAAGTTTTTAATGATAGCAGTATCACTATTGATAAAGTTGCAATGGCAATTGCTGAATTTGAAAAAACATTACGTACACCTAACTCACCTTTTGATTTATGGCTAAAAGGTGATGATGAAGCTATAAACAAAACTGAAAAGGAAGGCTATGCACTTTTCAAGGAAAAAGGTTGTATAGCTTGTCATAGTGGCGCTTTAGTTGGTGGTAGTACCTATCAAAAAATGGGGTTAATAAAACCTTACTACACTAAGAATTCTGACGTAGGTCGTTCAGCAATAACAGGAAAAGATAGCGATAAATTCGTCTTTAAAGTACCTACATTGCGGAATATATCACTTACATACCCTTATTTTCATGATGGTGCAGTATGGAGTCTTAAAGAAGCTGTAAAGATTATGGCGGATCTTCAAACAGGACAAACGCTCACAGATGATGAAGCAAATAAAATTACAGCATTTTTAGTCTCATTGACCGGTGAACATCCAAAGGTACTTTTACCTCAATTGCCTCCTTCAACGGATAAAACACCAAAACCAATTATGCATTAAATATCAGTTAATTAACCAAGTACCCAATAAAACTTAATGCTATAAATTTTTATTGGGTATGAGGGTAAACCCACTTGCTCTCTTCCAAGCTATTCTATGCTATTTTGCTAATCAGATTAAATATTTTAGCATTTATTAAATATCTAATTTTGCGTCATATTACTGTAATAAAGTAGGATTACCATAGCCTTACTTAATTAGCACTTAGTGCAAATGAGTGATCTCTAGATGACATTAGGATCTCCCTCCTACATTATCCTGAACCTGGATTTTTGCCTTAGTAATTTTACTAAGGCATTTTTTATTTCCAGATATAAAATGTGCAATAAGTTGAACATAAAAAACCTGCCGTAGCAGGTCTTAAATCACGATTAAAATATAAACTGATAATTATGACATATGTACAAGCATATTAGTCGGCTCTTCTAAGAACGATTTCCATAAGTTACTAAAGCGAGCAATTGTGCCGCCATCAATAATTCTATGATCACCAGACCAACTCACTTGCATGATAGAACGAGCTTCTACCTCTCCTTTATCGTTAAAGCGCGGTAGGGTTTGCAATTTACCCAATGCCACAATAGCCGCTTCTGGTTTGTTGATAATCGGTGTTGCAACCGTGCCGCCAATTGCGCCAATATTCGATATTGAAATAGTGCCACCTTTTAAATCAGCGCTTGCTACACGACCAGATCGTGCATCATTGGTTAATTGCGTAATATCTTTCGCTAAATCTAAAATTGATTTTATTTGTACCTGTTTGATGTTAGGCACCAATAAACCTACTTTTGAATCTACTGCCATGCCAATATTATGATCATCAAAATAAGTCAATTCAGTACAATCGTCATTGACTTGTGAATTAACAATCGGGAACTCTTTTAACGCTAATGACATAGCTTTCATGAAGAATGGCATCATGGTTAATTTAATATCTTGTTTAGCATAAATTTCTTTAAGCTCAAGACGCAATTTAATTAATTTAGTCATGTCTATTTCTTCACAATAAGTAAAGTGAGGAATAGTTGATACTGAATTAACCATGGCTTTTGCCATAGCTGCTTTAACGCCGCGAATAGCTTCAATTCGTTTGCCACCAATTGCCGTTTTATTAGTTTCAACAGACACTTGAGTATTACCATTGGAGAATGCCACTACATCATCTTTGTATACGCGACCTTTCTTGCCACTACCCGGTACTTGATGAATATTCACATTCATTTCACGTGCAACTCGTCTTACTGCGGGACTAGCAAGGGCTTTAGCGTTAGTTTGGGGATTAACGGCTTTATTTACAGAGCCTTGTGAACATACAGGTGCTTTGGCTATAGATTGAGTAGAAGCTGAATGGTTCTGTGTTTCACTTACCGCTTTTTTATCTTGAACGCCACTACCTGAAACACCGACACGTTCAAGTGCAAACAAAGGTGCATGCACCTTTGCTATTTCACCTTTGGCATAATGTAACTTAACCACTTTGCCTGAATACATCGCTGGAATTTGTACTAATGCCTTATCAGTCATTACATCAGCAACAGGTTGGTCTTCTTCAATAATGTCACCTTCTGCGACTAACCATTCAACGACTTCACATTCAACAATACCTTCACCGATATCAGGCAAAATAAAATCTTCAATAATAGTTTCAGAACTAGTATTTCCATTAACGTTTTTAGATACTTCTTTAGCAACTTCTACGTTAGCATTATTAGATGAACTATCTGCAGGTGTCATAGCAAATAAAGGTTGATGTACTTTAGCAATATCACCTTTAGCATAATAAAGTTTATCAACCACTCCTGAATGCATTGCAGGAATTTGTACTAATGCTTTATCAGTCATTACATCAGCCACCGGTTGATCTTCAGCAATAATATCACCTTCATTAACCAGCCATTCAACCAGTTCACATTCAACGATACCTTCACCAATATCTGGTAATATAAAATCAATGCTCATGTTTAAATTCCTAGTAATTTATACTGCGTTTTATCGCTTCATATATTTTTAAATGATCAGCCACATATTCTTTTTCTAACGAAAGTGGGTATGGGGTATCAAAACCACATACGCGTTCTATTGGCGACTCTAAATGTAAAAAACATTCCTGTTGAATAGTAGCGGCTATTTCACTGGCGAAACCAGCGGTTAATGGCGCTTCTTGACTCACTAATAAACGTCCTGTTTTACGTACTGAATTGGCAACCGTGTCTACATCCCAAGGTAAAATAGTACGTAAATCAATAATTTCACATGAAATACCATCTGCAGATGCTTTATCTGCTGCTTTTTCAACGATTTCAAGTTGAGCGCCCCAAGCAAGTAAAGTGATATCAGTGCCTGTTTGCATAATATCGGCTTTACCTAAAGGTAATTGATAATCTTCTACTGGCACTTCACCTACCGATGCTCTATACAAACGCTTAGGTTCAAAAAACACTACTGGATTATCGTCACGAATCGATGCTAATAATAAACCTTTTGCTTGGTAAGGATTACGTGGAACCACTATTTTTAAGCCTGGGGTATGCGCAAAGTAAGCTTCTGGTGATTGGCTATGATATAAACCGCCAGCAATTCCACCACCGTAAGGGGTACGAATAGTTAATTTACCCACATTAAATTCATTACCGCTACGATATCTAAATTTAGCAGATTCATTCACTATTTGGTCAAATGCTGGAAATATATAATCGGCAAACTGTATTTCTGCAATAGGAGTAGATCCTTGGGCAGCTAAACCGTTAGCAAAACCAATAATCCCTTGCTCAACTAATGGAGTATTAAAACAGCGTGCTTTACCATACTTCTCTTGTAAACCACTAGTTGCACGAAATACACCACCAAAATGTCCAACATCTTCACCAAAGCATAATGCACTATCATTTTCAGCCATTACAATATCGAGTGCATTATTTATTGCTTGTAATAAATTCATTTGTGCCATTATTTAATTCTCCCTGCTGTAAAAGGGTATGCTTCAGGGTATTTTTTAATATGTACTTTTAATTCATCTAATTGTTTTTGCAAATGCGCTGGCACTTGGTCGTAAACATCAGTAACCAAATCTTCTACAGGTGGCTTGTCAATTTTTTCTGCTACTTTAACCGCAGCAAGCACTTGCTCTCGCAATTTCTCATATAGTTCAGTTTCTTGCGTTTCATCCCACCACTTTTGTGCCAACATCCAGTTTTTCATTCGAAGAATAGGATCATGCATATGCCATTTTTCTTCTTCTTCTTTTGTCCGATAACCAGATGGATCATCAGAGGTAGAATGGGCACCTAAGCGATAAGACATAGCTTCAATAATGACAGGTTTTTGTTCGGCAAGTGCATAGCTACGCGCAGTTTGCGTGGCTTTAAGTACAGCTAAAATATCATTACCGTCTATACGTATTGTTTTAATACCATAACCAACGCCACGTGAGGCAATACCATTACCCACATATTGTTCATCAGAAGGCGTTGAAATAGCATAACCATTATTTCGACAGAAAAAGATAACAGGTGCGCGATGAACAGCCGCCATATTTAAGCCCGCGTGAAAATCACCTTCAGACGCTGCTCCCTCACCAAAATAACAAATAGTTACGGCATCTTTACCTTGTAACTTTTGCCCATAAGCATATCCTGCTGCTTGTGGTATTTGTGTACCTAATGGTGATGATATTGTCATGTAATTTAATTCACTTGATCCATAGTGAATTGGCATTTGACGTCCTTTACCTAAGTCCTTTTCATTTGAAAACATTTGATTCATTAAGTTTTCAAGAGAAAAGCCACGATAAATTAAAGCCCCCTGCTCACGATATTGCGCCATGATCATATCTTGATCTTCAAGGCCTGCTGCACCACCAACACTTGCCGCTTCTTCACCAAGAGCCGCCATGTAAAAACTTACACGACCTTGACGCTGAGCAGCAACCATACGTTCATCAAGCACACGATGAAATGCTAATGCTTTATAAACTTTCGTTGCTTTTACTTGATCAATTTCCGGTAATTCAGCACCCGAATATACGGTACCGTCTTCTTTTAATATTTTGAGGATGGGGATTTCTACTGAATGACCATCAATGAAAGTTGGGGTATGCACCACCTGACTTTCTTTATAAATTTCAGTGTTCATAGCCTTCTCTTGTTGTAATCCTTGCATGCAAGGTGAAACTGTTTTTAATACACTTTCAGTATAGTTGCTTAAATGAGCTATATATAAACTATCGCATTTAACTAAAATACTAAGGTAATGATTAAAGTGGTTTCTTATATGATGTTGAATAATTTGAATGCCAGCACTTTACCTTTACGTAAACTGAAAAACAAGTTTTCTCCAAGCACAGTTGATGTAAACTTTTATGATAATGAGCATAAAAGTTTACAGATGAAGAAGGCAGATATTAAGTTGATTAAATTTTAGCGGGGATAACGGTAAGTAATGCTCTTTGTCCTATAGCTACATTAGCATTGGGGAAAATTATCGCTTCACCTTCAACTTGAGTAATTACTTCCTTTTCACCGTCCATAGCTATAACACTTCCCTTAGGAAAATCAGTAAAGTTCTCAACATCATCAGCAAAATTCAATTGAAAATTTTCCTGCGTTCTATTAATAATTTGATGAATTTCATAAATATGGAAATCAGCTTCATCAAAAGGTTTTAACTGCAAGTGTTCACCCGATATCAATGCTGTTAATGTAGCTTTAACTTGAGTAAATTTAGTCATATCATTTTCACCAAACGGCATGACTTTACCCAGTTCAACGGTGAAAGCATCGGCATCGAATTCATTCGAAGAAAAATAGCTAAATGTTGTAGTAGGCGAATGAGAGAGTAAAATGGTATCTACACCGCAAGCCTGCATGAAAGATAGTTGTTCTTTTTTCCAAGGCTTACCATGGCGAAATGGATACACTGCGAACTTGTCATTCTTAGAGCCACGTATAGCGGTGTGTAAGTCATAATGGCAGCGTGTTCTAGCAGTACTTAATTTACTTCCCTCAAGATAAAAACTACGCACTGTATCTTCTAACAGTTTAGCTCTGATACGTTCTTTATTGATTAAACCTGCACCTTGCCCTTGATCTTGGGAGTGACCTCCAGAAAATAATCGATTCATATTTTCTTCAACAAAACGTTTAGCAATATTCATCGACACAGGGTTACCAAAAATAAATAATACACGCTCAGCTAAGTACAGTTTTCCTAAAAGAAGTTGTTTTATTAAGTCGGCACAAATTTCAATGGGTGCAGTTTCATTGCCGTGAACACCACTAGAAAGCACAATGTCTCGGCATGTAATTTGTTCTACAGGCTCAAAGCAAATCAAACCAGTTTCTAGGACTTTAACATTAATTTTTTGTTGGTTATTAGTAATTTGAAAACTAAAACTGGTACCAAATTTTTCAGGAAATTGACGAGTTAGCGCTAAAAAGTCGCCATTAAGGATTAATTCTTTTTGTAATTGCTCAGGTAATAATTCCATATAACTTTCATGATAATCATTGATGATAGTTATATTGTATTAAATTTAAGGCCTTTTAGGGGATAAAATTACTCTTTCGGGGGAAATAAATATTGTAGGTCGGTGTTTATACCGACAAAATATTTTAACATATTCTGATGGGTTCACCCAACCTACAACATTAGCGATTACAAGCCTGCGTTTTTAAAAACCGTATTCACTAGCATTTGTGCATCGGTAATAATTTGCTGTAAATGCGCTTCATCGATAAAGCTTTCTGCGTAAATTTTATAAATATCTTCTGTGCCTGATGGACGAGCAGCAAACCAGCCGTTATCTGTGACAATTTTTAATCCACCAATAGCGGCACCATTACCTGGTGCATGAGATAAGACTTGATTGATTTTCTCGCCCGCTAACGTATCAGACGTTACCATATCTGGCGATAAAGACGTTAAAATTTGCTTTTGTTCAAACGATGCAACTGCTTCTACACGCCCATAACAGGCTTTACCTAATTGTCCAACTAGCGCTAAATAATATTGATAGGGATCTTTTCCTGTAACCGCTAAAATTTCAGCGGCCAATAATGCCATGATAAAACCGTCTTTATCTGTAGTCCAACAGCTACCATCTTTTGCTAAAAATGAAGCACCTGCGCTTTCTTCGCCACCAAAAGCATATTCACCTGTATGCAAACCATCAACAAACCATTTAAAGCCTACAGGAACTTCAGATAGCGGTCGGTTAATTAATTTAGCTACACGATCAATTAAGCTACTTGAAACTAAAGTTTTGCCTATTTTACAAGTAGTTGCCCAATCCCGATGTGTCATTAAATAATGAATAGCAACCGCTAGAAAATGATTAGGATTCATTAACCCGCCCGATTTAGTAACAATACCATGACGGTCAAAATCAGGATCATTGCCTACAGCAACGTCAAAATCATCTTTCATAGCAATTAAGCCCGCCATTGCGTAAGGAGATGAACAATCCATACGGATTTTGCCGTCTTTATCCAGCGGCATAAAGGCAAAACTACTATCAACTACCGGATTTACGATGGTTAAATTTAAATTGTAGCGCTTGGCAATTTCAGGCCAGTAATCAATGCCGGAACCGCCTAAAGGGTCAACACCAATTCGAATGTATTTTTGGCTAATAGATTTTAAATCAATTACTTGCTCAAGTTGTTCAGTATAAAACTCTATAAAATCTTCTTTGGATAATAACGTTGACGTTAAGGCATCATCAAACTCCACTGATTGTAACTCAACCATATTGCCAGCAATAATGTCATTAGCACGTTGTTCAATAAGCTTGGTAACCTCCCCTTCAGCAGGCCCACCATGAGGCGGGTTATACTTTATTCCGCCATCAGTTGGTGGATTATGAGAAGGGGTAATTATTAAACCATCTGCTTGATTTTTATTTTTGCCCTGTGATTTATTATGAACAATGATCAATCGTGAAATAACAGGTGTTGGGGTATAGCCTTGATCAGATTGAATAACAACAGGAACATTATTTCCAATAAGCACCGAAAGTGCTGTTGCAAATGCAGGTTCAGATAACGCATGGGTATCTTTACCTAAATAAAGAGGACCTTTATAACCTTGTGCTGTGCGATATTCTGCAACCGCCTGGCAAATAGCAGCGATGTGTTGCTGATTAAAGCTATTTAAATTAGCATTGCCACGGTGACCTGAAGTGCCAAAAGTCACCTTTTGCTCATTAATATTGACGTTAGGTGTTTTTAGAAAGTAGTCACTCACTAAACGTCCTAAGTTAACTCTATCTTCTGGTCGTACGGGTTTTCCTGCATAAGGGTGCACTGACATGGTTTATCCTTTTTATAATAAATCTCTTATTGCTTCAATATCTTTGCCTGTATAGCCCATTTCTTTGGCTACTTCTGTTAACATCATTTTTTTACGTGTGGTGTTAGAATTAGTAATAACCCAAAAGTTACTATCGGGTATTTGTCTAGGCTTAGTGCTACTGCCACTTTGCTCAAGTTCAGTTTCACTTGTCGCAAAATATAAACGATCTCGTCCTCTGATCTCACATACTTTACTAAACTGGCTTTGGTGAACACGATGTAATGCTGCTAAAATAATTAAAAAACGGCCAACAGCACCACGTTGCATGGCTAATTCTTCTTTATTGATAACATCGAATAGTGAATTAATTGATACAGTGGCTTGTGTTGATTCAGATTGCTGATTCACTTGAACATTATTGACTATGTCTTTTTCTGCAAGTTGCTCGTTTAATGTCACTTTATCGATATTATTATCATTAAGTTTAAGTAATCTTCTTAAAATTGAGGAGGCACTTTCACCAATTTCTTGCGTATTTGTTACTATGTATTGGTACAACTCTTCATCTACTTCAATGTTTTTCATTAAAAGCCTAAATAATTAAAAATATTCGGTTAATCTGAGATAATTATACTTACCTTAAGAGCAAGTCTCTAGCCTTGATTCGCATCAATCACTAGATTTCACCTATATTCAACTAAAAAAACAATAGATCTGTATTTTCATTTTGCATCATAAAACAAAAACAAGGACAATAACTTATCGTTATTTTCAGTGAACTATTATGACAATTTTAAATTACAACCAACAAGGCTCAGGTGAGAACATCATATTAATTCATGGGCTTTTAGGCAGTTTAGAAAACTTAAACATGGTTACCAAAGGCCTGAAAGATAATTATTGTGTGACCAGTGTGGATGTTCGAAATCATGGTAATTCATTTCAAAAAAACACTATGGATTACGCTGAATTAGCACAAGATATAATCGCGTTGCTTAACCATCTCAATATTAATAAATGTATACTACTGGGCCACTCAATGGGCGGAAAAATTGCCATGCAAGTTGCTTTAGAGTTTCCAGAAAGAGTTTCACAATTAATTATTGCCGATATATCACCTGTACAATACCCTGCACATCATCAAAAAATTTTGGAAGGCCTAAAAGCAATAGACTTACCCAGTATTTCATCACGTAAAGACGCTGATAATCAGCTCTCGCCTTATGTGAAAGAAATAGGCGTTAGGCAATTTTTATTAAGAAATTTAATATCGGACGGTAATAATTGGCACTTTAAATGTAATCTCGACTATATTAACAATTGCTACCCACAAATCATGATGGGTTATCAAGGAGAAGCACAATTTTCAGGCCCTACCCTATTTATAAAGGGCGGTGATTCCAATTATATTTTACCTGAACACAGACAAACTATTATAAAATTATTTCCAACGAGTTCAGCTAAGATAATTCAAGGTGCAGGCCATTGGTTACATGCTGAGAAAACTACAATTTTCAATAAAATTGTGCTCGATTTTCTTGCTAAAAATACCCAATAAAATATAAATAAATGATTATAAAATTTGATATCTATCAATAAAATCACATCTCCCTCGCATTTATGTTGCATATGCAACCTTATTATTAGAAAAGATATGTGCTTAAAGTCACGCTTATGCTATAGTGCGCGTGAATTTTATAGGGTGAGTTATGCTTGCAGAATATTTTGTTACGATTGAAGCCATTGGGCTCGATTTATTTTTTGCTTTTATCTTTATTTTCATTGGCTTATCAATACATGATGTCATGACAAAAAATAATGTGCCTAAAAAAGGCCGCTTAGTTGTATATTTAGTGCTTTTTCTTGGCTGTGCTGGTTTTATCGCTAAAGGTGTTATCCAATTTATTTGGGAAAGCCAAGGCGTAGGTTAATAAAATGGCAAAGCAAGACGCAGATATCACCACTATTGATTTATTCAGTGACGACAAACGTCCTGGCCGTCCGAAAACCAACCCTTATTCTCGGAGCGTGCAGATAAAAATCAATAAACGCAACCAAGTTAAGCGTGACAAAAGCAATGGCTTAAAACGTGTTGAGTTTAAAATTCATCAAAGCGTAATCGAACAGTTAGAGCAATTAGCTAATAATAAAGGTGTAAACCGAAGTGAGCTAATTGAAGCATTGATAGTCGAAGCACTAGCAAAGCAACAAGATTAAATTTAGATATAAAAGGTAATTCAATGGCAATTGTAGGTTTATTTTTCGGTAGTGATACGGGTAATACTGAAGCAGTTAGTAAAATGATCCAAAAGAAGTTGGGTAAAAAACTAGTTGATGTAAAAGATATTGCTAAAAGCACTAAAGAAGAGATCGCTGAATTTGATCTCATTATCTTAGGTATTCCAACATGGTACTACGGTGAAAATCAATGTGACTGGGATGACTTTCTTCCTGAATTAGAAGAAATTGATTTTACCGATAAATTAGTGGCTATATTTGGCTTAGGTGACCAAGAAGATTATGCAGAATATTTTTGTGATGCTATGGCTCCATTACGCGATATAGTTGAATCTAAAGGTGCTATTTTAGTGGGTAACTGGCCAACTGAAGGCTATGAATTTGAAGCATCTAAAGGCCTAATTGATGAAAATACCTTTATTGGCTTATGTATAGATGAAGACCGTCAGCCAGAATTAACCGAAGAGCGCGTTGATAAATGGGTTAAACAAGTTTACGAAGAAATGTGTTTAGCTGAATTAGCTGATTAATCAGCCTTTATCGTACAAATTAATAATAAACCCACCTTATTGGTGGGTTTATTATTTTCTGCTCATTTAAAATTCATATTCAAGTGCGAAACGTAAAGTGTGATCTTTACCTGAATGAGAAACCTCAGAGATAAAACCTAATTCCCACTTCAATTGTTTTTGGCCTTCAAAGCGATGTATTCCCATAAATGCGGGGCCTAGGCCAAAAAAGTCTTCTCCAGAGTAAACCTCAAAAGCAGGTTGCACTTCTGGCATAAACCGATAACGATATTTCAATCTAAACTCAGTTTCCATTTCTGTTGGAATATTATCGCCCCACTCTTGTACAATAAAGAAGTTTACAGTTAAGCTTGATTTACCAAACTCTTTCTCGGCAATGAATCCTGTAGTGACTTCCCAATCGTTAGTTCTATATTTTTTTTCTACCTCAAATAACATCCCCCAATCGGCCCAATATTGGCCCTGTTCAGTTAGCATCCAACGACCTTCAATCTCATAAGCAGATAAGCCAAAATCTAAGTTATCATCTCGATGGCCAATTAAATAAACATCTATTGCAAAGGTATCACTGAGTGAACGACCGTAGCCTAAACGTTGTCCTAAACGATTATATGTATCTGTTTGACTTGACATAAATCGCCATTCCACTTCTTGTTCATTAGCCAGTACATATGGGTGATAAACTTTATCAACCACTAAACCATCACCATAGGTGGCCGTGCTATAGCTACAGATTAAGAGCATGATTAACATAAGGGGGATTAATTTACTCATGAGGAAGTCCTTGACGGTTTTTGACGAAAAAATGAGTGATAGCTGTTAATAACACTAATCCTAAAAATACAATGCTATATAGAATTAAAAACTCTCTTGCTGGTGCTGACTGATAACCTATTAAAGCTGAAAGTAGTTGTCCATATTCAGAGCTATTTTCTATCAAATGCTCACTACTCCATAACGGCGCTGATAAAGAAAATATATCAACCTGCGCTAATAATGCTAAGACTTGACTGATCATGCCTGATAGAAATAAAAACCAAGGGATATACAGTAAAGTTTTCAATGAGGTCTCTTGCCATTCTTTTAACAAATAATAAAAAATAGCACTAAAGCTCATACAAATACCTATGCCTAGCATTACACCGATAAATACATTGAATACCTGTGATTTATCTTGAAGATATACGTGTAAAAAGATAAAAAAATTACTGGTTTTAACCACAATAAATACTTCTAAGCCGATATTCGCTAAACGAATGCATATGTTAGTATTTTGTCGATGAATACGGAGCAATGTTATTAACAAAAAAAGCATAAAACTCATTATAATTAAGCTCACTTGCATAAGCTCAAGTCCTGCACCTTCAAACCATTCACTAATAGGTTCAACAATTTGAATGATCAGTAGAACAAATAAAAAGCTGGTAATTGCAACGTTTCTAATATTTTTATAAGAGAAAGCATCAGGTACTATAAAGGCACGTAAAAAAGTGAGTAAGACAAATACAGGCAGCAAATCTCTTAATAACAAAACAACGGTATTAATCAGCATTTTTTAACTCCTTTATCAACACTTTCCCTTGTGCAGATACAGGATGATACTCACCAATAAAGTAGTATTCACCAGCGGGTAACGGTCCAATATAAATTGTGCTTTTTTTTCCTGCAAAAATCACTTTTTCACGATTAAGATCGAAGCTATCGAACTCTTCAGGTAATTTATCTTTATTATGAATTACAAGCTTCACTTTCTTATTGGGTGGTATTTCAATGACTGAAGGTTTAAACACATGATTTTCTATAACTAAATAATAAGTATTATCTGCAGCTTCAATTTCTGTACTTAAAATTAAGAAACTAACGAGTAACAACTGAGTTAAAATTTTATTTAGCAAATTACTCCACATGACTATCCCCTTTAAAATAATGAGGAAGTGTTACGATAACGTTTAACCCGCCTAAGCTTGAACGCTCGCCAGTAATAGTACCGTTATGTAATTCAACAATATGTTTAGCAATAGATAAACCTAAACCACTACCTTTCACTCGTGTTGTATCTTCATTCGCTCTATAAAAACGATCAAACATCATTTTACGCTGTTCTTTGGTTAAACCGGCACCAGAATCTTCCAACGTTATGATTACTAGGTTATGTTTTAATACAGTACTTATTAAAATTTCAGATTTTGCTCCAGCATATTTAATCGAATTTTTAAGTAAGTTCTCGAACAATGTTACTAATGAAAATTCATCACCTAACACCATTAAAGGTATGCTTTCTAATGATATATTTTGTGTAGCTTTCGTAATATCCCTATAATTATTAGCAATAACTTGTTGTAATAAATGCTCTACATTTATTGGTATTAATTTTTCGTTAAAATACTCTGGAGAAAAACGATATAACGCTATAATTTGCTCGGTCACCTGAGTCATGCGTTCTACGTTGTTTTTTAATTCTTTCAAATTCTCATAAGTGATACCATTTTCAGCATAAGCTTCTATTAAATTATGTGTCGTAATGTTTAAAACACTTATCGGAGTCCTTAACTCATGAGCTGCATTTGTAGCCAACTGTTGTTCACGCTCAAATGCAGAATTTAATCGCTTAAATAATCGATTTAACGTTAATTCTATCGGCTTTAATTCTTTAACATTATGATCTACATTCACAGGAGATAGCTCATTTATTTCTTTTGCTTGTAAATTATTAGATAAGTTTCTTAAAGGTTTTAAGCTTTTACGTATTACATAGAAAATAATAAGTGCAATAAATGGGATCGTGATCACAATAGGAAATATTGCTTTATATAAAACAATTTCAGCTGATTGAATTCGTTGCGCAATTGGCCTTGCTACAATGATGAGTAAATCATCAACTTTTAGGCTATAACTACGCCAACGCTGGGCATTATAAGTAAAATGAAAAAAGTCACTATTCGTACTGGTAAATACCTCATTTGGTGCAATAGCACTACGACTAATTACCGTTTTATTTTCAATTACTTGATAGAATAATGATCGCTCTTGGTTCGTCGTATTTGCATTAGGCTTTGCATTCACCAAAACATTGGCAATGGATATAAGCTCTTGATCAAATAAATTATCAAGCTGTTCCATACTCGCTCGATACCCATGCAATGCAGCAAAAAAAGATGATAACGTAATTATTGAAATGATCAGTATGATCAAATGACGCTGTATGCTCATTTATTTAATAACCATCATTCTTTCACCATAAGTTACTCGGTTATTCATCATGCGATACATGTAAATTAAATACAATTACATTATTGACGATGAATTATGTAGCCAACGCCACGAACAGTATTAATAAATTCTTTAGGCAATTTTTTACGAATATTTGAAATATGCACTTCAATAGTATTACTTGCAACTTCATCGCCCCACTCATAAAGACGCGTCTCTAACTGACTTTTAGATTGTATGCGGCCTGCATTTTCCATTAAGGATTTTATTATCATGTACTCACGCCGAGATAAATTAATTGGGTGATTATCAACAGTAATAGAGTGTGCCGCGGTATCTAATGCAACATTATTTATACAAACTAGAGCACTTGAACTGGTACCTATGCGTCGCTCTATCACACGTAATCGAGCATGTAGTTCATCCATGTCAAATGGTTTAGCGATATAGTCATCGGCACCTAAATCGAGACCTGTTACTTTACTTTCAATACCATCTCTTGCTGTTAAAATTAATACCGGTAAGGCTTTGTTTGAATTTTTAATTTCTTTAAGCACCGTAATACCATCAACATCAGGCAGCCCTAAATCGAGTATCACTAATTCACAATCCCCCCCTGCGATACCATCAATAGCTTGTTTGCCATTATTCACCCAGTCAACTGAATACCCTTCACGGCGTAATGATTGTTGTAAACCTTCAGCTAATGGTCTGTCATCTTCTACTAGTAGTATTCTCATAAAGTTACCATGCTAAACCAATTAACGAATTGCCCAATACTTAATGTCTTGATCAGATAAAAATAACTCCGCATCTTTTCCATGTAATAAAGCAAGTGTGGCTAAAAACCCTGCTTGAATACATTGCGGAGCAGCAACAGTAATGGCATTGGGCGGTTCTTCAACTGACCAACCTGTTTTAACATTTAGTACATGACCGTAGCGTTTGCCATTTTTTAATAAATAGCGGTTTGCATCGCCACTTGTTGCTATAGCGCCTGTTTTTATCTTTACCATTACATTATTTTTTTCTTTAAGAGAAGGATGCTCAACGCCAATAAGCCAAGCTTGATTTTCATTTCTAGGCCCTGTTACAGCAATGTCACCACCAAAGTTAATTAAAGTTGGATAAGTAGACATTTTTTTCGCAATTAATATAGCCTTATCAACAGCATACTCTTTACCTATTCCCCCTAAATCAATTTCCATATTTGGCAACATGGTAAACGTAGCGTCCGTCAAAGATGTTTTCGACCATCCAATAAAAGGAAGTAAGTGACTGACTTCCTTTTGAGTAGGTATATTATCTGAACAATCAAAATGCCATATTTTTCTTAAAATACCTGAGGTTATGTCAAATAAACCGTTACTAATCTGAAAACATTGATCAGCAAATTGCAAAAGTAAGAAGGTTTCATTATCTATAGCGCACGACTGCCCTGCTTTTTCATTAAGTTGCCCACAAACACTTTGAATATTGTATCGTGAATATTTATCTTCTATTCGCCAAGCTTCTTTAGCTATTGCTGATGCTATATTATTTGCTAAAAGCTTATCGTTACAATCAATCAGCACCTCACACGGACTAGCCATACAATTAAATAAAAAAGTATAGCCACCCCATCGGGAGTGGCATTCTATATTTCGCTTCACAATCAACCGTTAAAATGAATAACTTATTTGAGCCATAATAGCGTCTACTTTTGAATAAAGCTCTAAATCATTCAACTGTCCTACAGCTTGTGTTCCATCACTCTTTGGTGATTGTTGATAATATGCGATCCTAAAAGATAAATGCTCACCATCACTTAAAGGTATGCCATATTTCATACCAATAGTCATAGCATCCATTTCACCAATACGGTAATCCGCGCTGGCAAATTGAGGTATTACTTGGCCCTCTAATAAAAATGGTTTATAAAATTCTGCCGCCGTTTGGGTATAAAACCTAAAATGTGGCTCTATCGTATGACCATTAGCCAACGGGATAATATATTTAGTGTCTACAGTATGTGAGTCGATCTCCCAATCATCCATCATATATCGATAAGATGTATCTAAAATCGTGGTATCAAAATGATATTTCACTTGGCCAAAAAATGCGTGTTTCTTTCGTGAGTCAGGGCGATTTTCATATAAGTAAGTTTGGCTAATACCTTGTTGATCAACCACACTCAATACTTTAAATGGATCGGTCATATAACCACTACTAGCAGAATAACTATAATTTAATTGCACTAACATATTGCGATTAATCACTTGAGTTAAGCCTAAAAGTAAGTCAACAGTTGTCTTATCATCACCACTTTCTTTTCGTGTAGCATCGAAATCTGATGCAAAGTTTGAAGAGTCTACATCACCAATTAGCATTGTATGAAACGCATTAGGAATTCCACCTTCTGGATCTATTTGGTCAAACGCAAAGGAAACCCCCGCAGATACCGTGGTATTCTTTTTATTGAAGTCTCTCGCTATATTACTGTTGATTGCCGCAGAAAAATAATCATATTCTTTTGATAAATTGCCGCCAATGCTCCAAATATCACGCTCAGTTAAAGGTTGAGTCCACTGTCCTGTTAACTGCAAGCGAGTATCTTTAAATGTATCATCTAACGGCGTTTCTCCAGCCTTTATTTGATACTGCCCCTTACCAGATGGACGAGTAAAAGTTTGCGGGGTATTTTGTGCAACAGCCCCATTAGCAGAAGCTCCCGTTAATGTATCAACTGTTAGCTTTAAAGATAATATTTCATCATTACCAAACTGCTTACTACCAGCAATAATCGCTTCAACAGCAGTAACACGATCGGTTTCACCGTAATACATTAGCGCTGTGTCAAACTGCCATTCATCAGCTTTCGTTTCAGCTGCTTGTACACTTGCAGTACCAAGTAACGTTGTCGTCGCCGTTAATAGTAACGCCTTCACATTTTTCTTATCTGTTAATTGCATCCACAACCTCCACCACCAAAGCTTCGACCACCACTTGACGCTTCTTTGCTAAAATAAATATGATCATCAAGTGCAGCATCAATTGGTGCTGAATTGGGTAGCATTTCTTTTTTAGCCAGTTTATCCCGCTCCCAAGGTTCAACCCCTAAAGAACTACAAGCAGATAAAGATAGAACTCCTATAAGTAACCATACTTTTTGATTTGAGATTATTTTCATGTAGATACCTTCAATAACGATATAAATTATTATTTTGTCAATAAAGCGATAATTTCTTTGTGATACTGTTCACTCTTTTGCTCAGTAAAACCGACATGAGCACTAATGACATTGCTTTTCCGATCAAGAATAAAACTACTAGGCATCCCTTTTAAATGATATTTTTTCGCAAGCACACCTTCAGGGTCATAAATAACATCAAAGGTTGCTGGATTACTTGATAAGAATTTACGAGCTAATGAGAAATCACTATCAAGGTTAATACTAATGATTTTCAACCCTTTATGTTCGTACCGAGATTGCATCTCGTTCATCCAAGGAAAGGATTTAATACACGGGCCACACCAAGAAGCCCAAAAGTCAATATAGACAATATCTCCTTGATATCTAGATAGTTTACTTTCAAACTCAGCAATAGGTTCTGCATGAGTTAATTGGCTGATAATCAAAAAGAATATAACAAGAAAAATCTTTAATTGAGTTGGCTGCATTTAAACAGTACACCTGATTACTTACATTGAATAATATAATAGTAATCAGGTAACCTTAAAATAACCTTAAGTTAGAATTGGTATTACAGGGGTTAACGATGACGCTTTTTTTTACGTACATAAAGTGTTCTATTTAATTGCGCCACTACATCACCCTGTTTATCTTTGACTACGACAGAGTATTCAGGTAAATACTTTTCACCACTAGCGGTATTGTTAATAATATCGTCAACCATCGCTTCGTTTATATGAAATTCAGCATAAACAACTCCCTTACCAGGCTTTATATAATCAATATCAGCACTCTTATCCCATACATAATATTGATCACCCAATTGCGGCATTAGCATCAATACATAAAAAGGGTCTGTCATAGCATAAAGTGACCCCCCAAAATGAGCCCCAAAAGCATTTTTATTCCAAGGACGCATTCTTAACTCGACTTTCGCTTCACGAAAATCAGCTGATAAATACACAATACGGATGCCACAAAACAAAAAAGGTGGCCAGATATTAAGCAACAACTTCATTACCCAAGCTTTTTTAAACATCTTTATACAACAAATTAATTAAAATCATCTCATCGTACCACCTGAGTTTTCAAAGAAAAACACCTTATTAGATAATTAAAGTAAATTAACCCTTTAAACCCTGACGCTAACAACCTATAATTTTCGTTTTATAATAACTTCGAGAAGCAATTTATATGGCAGGCCAAAATGAAGAGCTAAAAAGGGCAGGATTAAAAATAACATTGCCTAGAATTAAAATTTTAGCGATATTACAGGAACCTGAAAATCAACATATCAGTGCTGAAGATGTCTATAAGATATTACTTGATCAAAATGAAGAGATTGGTTTAGCAACAGTATACCGTGTTTTAAACCAATTTGATGATGCGGGTATAGTATCAAGACATCACTTTGAAGGCGGAAAATCTGTATTTGAACTCACTCAAAATAAACATCATGATCATTTAGTTTGCTTAAAATGCGGTAAAGTAGTCGAATTTGAAGACGATGTTATCGAACAGCGACAAGAAGATATTGCTAAACACCACAAAATCAAATTAACTAATCACAGCCTATATTTATATGGTGAATGTGAAGATAAAGTTGCTTGTGATGCTTATCGAGACAAACACCTTTAATTTATTCTAATAATGCCTCTTTATGAGGCTTTATCTTACTGATATAGCTGCCCTTTATGTCGGATCCAACCATCTTTATGGCGACCATGAGGATCGTGATGGGTCCAGTGTACCATTCCTCCCGCACTGTTCCATTGATACTCACCATTAAATTCAATTTTATCTCCAATATGTAAATCAGGGATCTTTTTGCCAATATCAATATTATGTACAATTAAAACTGTCTGTTTATTTTTTAACATAACCGTAAATTTTTGGTGCCTACTCCCCTTGTTATCATCAGGAAAAATTTTATTAACGATACCAAAAGCTTTCATATTAATAATTGAACAATGGTTAGTTTAAATATTGTGATTGTTTAAATAATAAAGATTTTTTTACCAAAGGCCATTCACTTTCAATAATAGAAAAAACAACTGTATCTCTAAGTTCTCCATCAGGATGTATGCGATGATTGCGTAAAATGCCGTCTTGCTTTGCACCTAAACGAGCAATTGCGGTTCTCGATACATGATTGTGATAGTGAGTTCTAAACTCAACAGCGATGGCATTTAACTGTTCAAATGCTAAACTTAGCATTAATAGTTTACAATCTGTATTCACACCTGAACGCTGATAGCTTTTAGCATACCAAGTGTAACCAATTTCAGCTCTGCGGTTGTCGATATCAATATTGCATAATCGCGTTGAGCCTACAATTTTCCCTGATGCAATATCCTGTACAACAAAAGGCAATGCTATTCCTTTTGATTTTCCTGACAAGGCAACATCAATATATTGATCAATTGTTTTCTCATTCGGTACATTGGTAAACCAAAGTTCTGAGAGATTACCGTCAGATGAAGCAGCAACAAGTTCGCTTTTATGTAACAGTGACAATGGGATCAGTTTAATAACTTTTCCAACGATGATGTTTTGAAATTTATCTAGATTATCCATTATTATTAAGCGTTTGATTAGGCACTAATTGTTATTAAATAATAATGTTCAAATAGGACCAAGTCTAGGCTCTTAGACGGGCACCTGCGTTAATGTCCATAATAAAAAGGTAAAATACCTTATCACCATAGTCATCTGACAAAGTTAATCCCCTCTTTATCTAAAGCTTTATAAATGCTGTTAATAGCTAAACTATTATCCGTTAGCGAGTCTTGCCATTTATCTCTTTTATCAATGCCTAAATCAGTAATAGTAAAATAAAAATCAGGTTTTATATCACACGTATTTAAGCCTGCTTTAGTACAAGATAATGAGCAACCATCGATAGCAATTATTTTACGACCTGATTTGGCAATCGCCTTTATCGGTGCGACATTACCAACAACACCTGAAACACAAGACATTTCAGCTAGCCCATCAGAATCAAGGGTTAATGCTATATCATGGGCAATACGAGCTACATTTGAACAGCCAGTACAGGCATAGACAATAGGTTTAGTATTCAAAATTAATTCCTTATCAGCATTATATACTTGAATATCCATAATACTAACAGGGTTAATTTTTTACATTTTGATTTACATCAAGCTTTCTCAATATGCTCGATTTATATCCACTACCCTAGGTAAAATACCATCATGTAAGTAGTTAAAAATATTATTCTTTACTATTTCGCTAGCTGATATTAAATTGGTTGGGGCGGAAATGTGGGGCAAAATAGTTATCTTTTCATGACACCATAAGCTATCTTTTATGGGTAAAGGTTCTTGCTCGAATACATCTAACACAGCATGCTTTAAGTGGTTATTATCTAAAGCAGAAACTAACGCATTTATATCAATAATTTTGCCGCGAGCAAAATTAATTATTTGTGCACCTTTCGGCAACTTTGATAATAAATCCTGATCAACTAATTTGTCCGTTTTGCCCGTTAATGGTAATAGAATAACTAAAATATGAGTTTTTGCTAACATCTCAGTTAAAGCAGCTTCTCCATGGTAACAGGTAATACCTGGCAACACTTTAGGGCTTAGGCTCCACCCAGAAACATTAAAACCATTAGTTTTTAAACGTTCTGCACTAACCTGCCCTAAATTTCCTAGCCCTAATATACTTATGTTACGCGTTGAAGCAGGTAAAACTTTATGCTGAAGCCATTCGTTACGCTTTTGTTGAGCAGCATATTGAGGAATATCTCGGTGTAAGTAGAGGGTCCAAGTGAGAACTGCCTCTGCCATTGTATCAGCCAAATAAGGATCTTCTAAGCGAGCCACTTTACATGTTGGTAATGGGATTTCATGAAGTAAGCGGTCTACACCAGCCCATAAACTTTGCACCCAAACAAGACTTGGAAACTCGAGCACTTTCATTGGTTCTGGATTTGCCACAATAGCTACTTTTACACCTAGTTTTTCTTGATGACTCATGTCATCAGATAAAACAACTTTATGAGGATCAAGTTTTCTATTTAAGTGTATTAGCCACTGTTCTTTCTCTGATTCAGGTAATTGACTAATCAATGGGATCACGGCTGTCATATCGATAAACTTAACTATTACTGCTTATAAATATCTTCTGGTTTTAACTTTAATACCTTACGAACTCTCAATTTGGTTTCAGGCTTACTCGCATTTGGGTTAACATAAAGTGTTTTAGCCCCTGTTTTTTTACTACGAGGCTTAGCATAACTTTTAACCGTTGACTCTTGATTACTTTTAGTTGCATTTGGTTTATTAAACGTGTCTACCTTATTATTTACTTTACGAGTTTGTGTAGTAGAAGGTCGATATTGTTCTTGAATCGCTTGAATAAAATTACGTAAAAATTGCGCTTTACAATGACGATAGTTTTTATGATCTGGTTTTCTAAAAAATGCGGTCAATTCAGACTGCCCAATGCTAAAGCCGGTTTTAGCTAACATTCCCACTATGTCATCAGTTTGAAGTGACAAAGCAATTTTAAGTTTCATTAAAATAAGATTCTTGGTTAAAGTCGTTTCCGCCTCTACTTTTTTGCCATCCGATCTAGGACCTCTTTTTTCAATAATAAAGCCATTAAGGAAACTCGCTAATTCAACATCTGCTAACTCAAGCATTTGTTCATCGTCGTCTTTTTTTAACCAACGTTTTACTTGTTCAAGATCTACCATTAATCCAGCATTGGCAAAAATCTTTACTAACTTAGTATCTCTTAAATCAAAAGCATAGCGGATACGTCGCAACACGTCGTTATTAGTCACCTAGTTCTCCAAAGGCTTAAACTCACAATATAAAAGTGAATTACATATAAAATACTTACTTAACCCAAATTATCATTGATAACCTGAGGAATAATCGCATTATACTCTGTTCTAAAGACTTTAACTTACATTTTCACAGTGTTTATAGATAAGTCGTCATATAAGTTAATTTTTACATCAAAAAGTAGCGAAAGTCGTGATAAGATAGTCTTCTTAAACTCGCTAACGTTTTGAGTTAGTTCCCTCTATTAATTAAATAAAATAGTCAATAATCAATGAGTAAACAACACCTATTATTTTCTCCAGTAATTACCAGTCGTCGTGGCAAAAATGCAGATAAAAAAATTTGGAGTAATCTAACAGGTAGCAGTGCCACGATTGCTATGTATCAAGCTGCGGTTCAGTCAAAACAACCTCTGTTAATAGTGGTTCACGACACGCCTAATGCAATAAAGCTAGAGCATGAATTACTCAGTTTAAATAGTCATAAATTAGAAATTTGCTTATTTCCTGATTGGGAAACTTTACCCTATGACTCTTTTTCACCTCATCAAGATATTATTTCACAACGTCTAGCCACTTTATACCAGATGTCGAGAATGACCAGTGGCATTATTATCGTACCTGTGACAACGTTATCTCAGAGACTAGCTCCTAAAGCCTATCTTGAAAGTAATAGTTTATTAATTAATAAAGGCGATAAAAAAGATTTACATCAACTAAGACAAAATCTAGAAGCCAGTGGTTATCGCTGTGTAGACCAAGTAATGGAGCACGGTGAATTTTCTGCACGTGGCGCCATATTAGATATTTACCCTATGGGGAGCACTACTCCGTATAGGTTAGATTTTTTCGATGATGAAATTGAAGAAATACGTTTATTTGATCCTGAAAACCAACGCTCAAGTGATAAAGTTGACAAAATAGATCTATTGCCAGCTCACGAGTTTCCTACCGATACTGATGGCATAAACATGTTTCGTCAGCAATACCGAGAGAAATTTCCAAGTATTATTGATAAAGAGTCTATTTATCATCAAGTAAGTAATGGCATTTTACCCGCTGGTATAGAGTATTATTTACCACTCTTTTTTGAGAGCACTAATACCCTTTGCGATTATTTATCAGATAATACACTTGTGATCGTCTCTGGAAATATCGACAAAGCCCTTGAGCATTATTGGTTAGATATAAATTATCGTTATGAAGACCGCCGATACGATAAAACTCGTCCTTTATTAGCTCCTAGCGCATTGTTCTTAACTAGTGAAGAGTTATACAGTGCGTTAAAGCCTTTTGATAGGATCACCATAAAGTCTGCAATCAATACAAGTTCAACAATTTCTCCCGATGATACAATCAATCAAAATGTAGAGATTAACAGCGAAAATTTAGTTATTTCACAACGTGGTGTTATTGAATATAACGTTAAACCATTACCAGATTTAACTATTGATCATCAACTAAAACACCCTTTTGATTTAATTAAACTTTATTTGTCTGATAAAGCGACGCCAAGTAAAATTTTATTTGTGGCAGAAAGCCAAGGAAGAAGAGAGAGTGTTTTAGAATTATTACAGCGAATTGATATAACTCCTGTACAATTTAAAACGATAGAAGACTTTATTAATGCTGATGAAAAAATTGGTATTACGGTTAACAGTCTTAGTGCCGGTTTCGTTTTTCAAGATAAAGGAGAGTCAGTAAAAAATGCCATTGCGCTGATCACCGAAACAGAGCTGTTAGGTGATAGGGTTCGACAAACTAGAAGGCGCAATAAACAACAAGATATTCAAGCCGATGCGTTATTTAAAAATTTAGCGGAATTGTCAATCGGGCAACCTGTGGTGCATATTGATCACGGTATTGGTCGCTATCTAGGGCTTCAAACACTAGAAACGGGCGGCATCACTACTGAATTTCTCACGTTAAGTTATGCTAACGACGCTAAATTATACGTACCTGTCGCTTCTTTACACCTCATTAGTCGATATTCAGGGACTGATGCTGAACATGCTCCCCTACATAAACTAGGAAATGATTCATGGAGTAAAGCGAAACGAAAAGCGGCAGAAAAAGTCAAAGACGTTGCAGCTGAATTACTTGATATTTATGCGAAAAGAGCAAGTAATAAAGGCTATAGTTTTAAACGTAACAAAGAAGACTATCTCGCTTTTTCTGATAGTTTTGGTTTCGATGAAACTCATGATCAACAGCAAGCCATTAACGCCGTTATCAGCGATATGCTCTCTCCAAAAACCATGGACAGACTTGTTTGTGGAGATGTAGGCTTTGGTAAAACAGAAGTGGCGATGCGTGCAGCATTTGTTGCTGTTAACGATGGAAAGCAAGTTGCCATATTAGTGCCCACAACTCTGCTTGCTCAACAGCATTATGAAAACTTTAGAGATCGTTTTGCCAACTGGCCAGTTTCCATTGAAGTACTATCTCGATTTAAAACAACTAAAGAACAAAATGCCGTTATCGACAAAGTAGAATCAGGGCACATTGATATTTTAATTGGTACTCATAAACTTTTGCAAAATAGTATCAAATATAAAGATTTAGGTTTACTAATTGTAGATGAAGAGCACAGATTCGGTGTAAAACAAAAAGAAAAAATTAAACAACTTCGTAGTAATGTAGATATTTTAACGTTAACAGCAACCCCCATTCCACGTACATTAAATATGGCGATGGGTGGCATGCGTGACTTATCTATTATTGCCACTCCACCTCAAAAACGTTTAGCGGTAAAAACCTTTGTACGACAACGTGATGATGCACTAATTAGAGAATCAATTTTACGTGAGATACTTCGGGGGGGGCAGGTATATTTCTTACATAATAATGTTGATACCATCGAACGAACCGCTGAAGAAATCAAAGCACTATTACCCGAGGCGAATGTTATCACCGCACACGGACAAATGCGCGAGCGCGAATTAGAACGAATAATGAGCGATTTTTATCATCAGCGTTTTAATGTCCTTGTTTGTACAACGATCATTGAAACAGGTATCGATGTACCTAGCGCGAACACTATTATAATGGATAGAGCGGATCGATTAGGCTTAGCACAACTTCACCAGTTAAGAGGACGTGTTGGCCGTTCACACCATCAAGCTTATGCCTATCTATTAACTCCAAACGTAAAGCTTATCACTAAAGATGCAAAAAAACGTCTTGATGCTATCGCTTCTCTTGAGGATTTAGGTGCTGGTTTTACTTTAGCCACTCACGATCTAGAGATTCGTGGTGCAGGAGAGTTACTTGGTGAAGAGCAAAGTGGCTCCATGAGTCAAATAGGCTTTAGCTTGTACATGGAAATGTTAGATCATGCGGTTAATTCGTTAAAAGAAGGTAAGCAGCCTTCCCTTGATCAAGTATTAGCAAAACAAACGGAAATAGACTTACGCATACCTGCACTATTACCTGAAGACTATATCTTTGATGTAAGTTTACGTTTAAGTATGTACAAACAAATTGCTAGTTGTGTTAATAAAAATCAACTAGACGATGTCCAAATTGAACTTATTGATCGTTTTGGTTTATTACCACAGCCTGCAAAAAATATCATTCAGATAGCAAAACTAAGGCTCAAAGCACAAGCCATTGGAATTGACCGCATTGATGCGGGGCCCCAAGGGGGATCTATTGAATTTAGTGACAATACTAAAGTAGATCCTATGTTTATTATTACTTTAATTCAGCAACAGCCTAAGGTATTTAAAATGGAAGGCGCGAATAAATTAAAGTTTGTACTTAAAAGTGAAGATGCTAAATCTAGACTGATGCTAATGACATCGATCCTGAATGATTTATCAAAAAAGTTAAACTAAAACAGTACTAAATAATAAAAATAGCACGTTATTCTGAAAATTATCTTTGTTACAATAGGATTGCTTTTTAAAGCACATAAATTAAATAATAAGCGTTATACTTCATAAGAATTATCTTTACTTGGTATACTTTATTTGGGAATTAAATGAAAACTAAACAAGCGGTTACCTTATTATCAAGCTTACTTGTTTCTAGTGCTGTGTTAGCGGCAAGCCCAGACCGTGGCCGTTGGTTTGATATTGAAGTCATTTTAATAAGCCAACTTGGAGATAAAGCTAAATTGAATGAAATTTTTGCTGATAATGTAAAATTGCCTTCATTTAATAATCCACTTGATTTATTAACCCCTTATTTAAACCCTGATATTCACGCTTTAAAACAACAGTTGCCTTTTTGTAATAGTAAAAATCAACTGTTTACCTATCACGAAAAAGTGCAAGAACCTTCAATCGTCACACTAAAACCATTAGCCGTCATTGAAGAAGAAACTAACCAAGCAATAACGACTACACAGGCATTACCTGAAAGCGACTCGACTCCAAACAACACTGATACAATAACACACGACTCAAGTTATCAAAATGATGACTTTTTTGATCGAGTAACTACCGAGAAAGAAAAAGTAGATGAAGAGCAGCTAACACAAATATCATTAGTGAATGATACTTCTCCCACTCTTGATAGCGAATTATCACAAACAATAACGCCAGAGCAAATAGCATGGGTTAATGAAGCTGAGCAGTTTTTTTCGCCCATACAATTAACCTATTCACAGACTTTGCTAGCCCCTAATGATGAGAATTTACTCTGTCAAATCACTAAAGCGGAATTCGATAAATTATCACCTGATAACAACATCTATAGCTATTTAGGTTTTGCTGTCAAAGAAGTGCCTAGTAAAATCAGTGCAATCGAAGATCTTTTTAATCCAAAGCCTTACTTACTTAATAATGACTCTTTAGCACTGAATAATATTGTTACACAACTTAAACGTAGTAGAGATTTTAGACCTATTTTACACCTTGCTTGGCGACAACCGGTACATAGCAGACGTAATGCTATTCCAATTAAGTTATTTGCTGGCGATAATTTGCAACAGAACTATATTGAACAACTTAAATTATATCAGCAACAGCAAAGTCAAGTTATAGCTCAAGAGCAATCGTTCAATACGATACTATCAAATAACGACAGCACTGAAATGGTATTAACAGAGCAAGAGCAACTTGTTAAAAATAAAGAACAAAAATTAAAGAATATTATTGAACAGCTTTCATTAATCACCAACGATACAACACACTTAATTGATGAGATTGAACAAGCTCCAACCTCGATTAATATGGAAGGAGTAGCAAACAATAACTTAATGTTATCGCCACCAACAGAGCCTTTACAGCCCTGGTATGTACAAGGTTTTATGCAAATATATATTAATAATAATAACCGTCTTAATATCATTGCTGATTTTAATATGCTGAATTTAACCTTAGCTGAACAAGAAACAATTAAACTAATACCTGATGCCGAACTAGCACTTCAAACCATATCATTTAAACAACACCGCCAAGTGATCAGTACCGAAACTCACTATTTTGATCACCCATATTTAGGTATGATTGTACAAATTCGTCGACATACACGCCCTGAACCGCCAATCGAAAGTGAGATTGAAGGCATTCAATAAACAAAGTTTAAAGCTAATAAAAGAGAAAATAATGGAAAAAGAAATTGAAATTCAAGCGGCGGTTTTTCGTCGCTTATTAAGACACTTAGATAGCAGAAAAGACGTACAAAATATTGAGCTAATGAACTTAGCGGGCTTTTGTCGTAATTGTTTTTCAAAATGGACAGTTGCAGAAGCAGAAAAGCTTGGTGTTACCGTCGACATAGATCAAGCTCGAGAACAAGTTTATGGTATGCCTTACAATGAATGGAAAGAAAAGCATCAACTTCCTGCAACAGAAGAGCAGCTTGCTAAATTTAATCAGCTAAACAGCAAATAAATACCTAAATGCGCAAAACTGACAAGAAAATTGATAATAACCTGCGAGTCATACTCACTGAAGTGTGTGATTCAGCGCGTGAAAGCATTGAAGGCTTTCAATGGTTAACCCATAGAGTGAATTACTCAAATTTTCCAGAAAGTCTACATATTATTTGCGTGTTTGACAGCGAAGAAAATCTTAAGCATTACAAAAAAATAAAAGACAAGATGTTACCCCCATTAATCCAAGCAAAACTTAATACTATGGGGGTTAAGTTTAAAAAAATAACCGCTCATATTTCCTATGACTGCGAAGACAATTGCTTAAAAGATCATGAAGGAAACTGGGCTAAGCGCTTAGAGCAGCACTGAAAGTATTTTTGCGCTGACTTTTTAATCATTTGCTAGATTCACTCTCATATTCAATGTCAATTAATTTACGCATCAATAGTGTTATCAATACATTACTAAATAATTCAACTTATCTATTCATGAGCAATAGTCGTTAAAATCATTCAACATCACGATATAAACATAAATATACACTAGTACTATTTTTATTGATTAGCATCATATCGATGATTGTTTTCATTGATATAATTTTCCGTAATTTTAAGATGACTTGTATTGATAGGAAGGAAAATAACGTGTGGCTATATCTTGGGTATCTCTTGGTTCAAACTTACCCGTTAATCAATAAGTTGGCTCATTCTAATATGGCAACTTCAGCCGTTATTTTTTCAATTGCCGTATTTTTCATTTGGGCTTTTATACCCGTGTCTGGCTATTTTCTCGCTAAATTATTAAAAGCAGATGGTTTCATGCATAAATACTCATTACTTATTCTAGGAATAGTAATAGCAATGATTGAAAATAGTCTATTTTATTTAGATATTCTAAGGTATGACCAAAGTCTTATCGGTATTTTAGTGATCTTTATTTTATTTTTTATAAGCGCTTACATTTCTATTGGTAAGAGTCAGAATACGTGATAATGAATAACATTTAAGTCATGATAGCTAAAGTTATATTTTAACAAAAATACCTTTAGATTGTTGGCGACGATCTTTAGATTCACGAGAGTCGAGGAAACGTCCACGGTTTTTTTTCTGTAAACGACGATCTTCACCTGAGCGGCGATCCTTTTCATCCCAAGTAGTACTGGTAACACCTACTTTTTCTTGCTTAGGTTCAGCATCATCTCGGTATAGGTTTTCAATTTTTCGAAAATGTTTAGGTTTCTGCTTACGATCTTTTGCTGTATTTTCTGATTTAACTAAATGCGCTGACGGCAATAATTCAGCGAAAACATCCATCGTAGTATCCTTTTTACTCACATGTTAATTAAACTTGATTAAGTTATCGTCAATAAAAAGAAATTCTTTAACTTTTTTGCAAAATAGTTGTTAATGGTCTACAACAAACGAGTCGACGTTCTAACTAAGAAAACAACTGACTTCATCATCGGTTAAATAACGCCATTGTCCTAATAAAATCTCTTTATCGAGCTTAACATTTCCTATTTGCTCACGATGAAGTCCTACAACTTTATTGCCTACAGCCGCAAACATTCGTTTTACCTGATGGTACTTACCTTCTGTTATCGTAAGTAAAACCTCTCTTGAAGCTATTTGTTCAAGTTTGGCTGGTAATGTTAAGTTTTTTTCACCTTGCAATTGCACGCCATCAGTAAACTGTGATGCGGTATCAGGTTTTAAATCATCTCTTAACCAAACACGGTAAACTTTTTCACATTGTTTTTTAGGGGAAATAATATTATGCGACCAACGCCCGTCATCAGTGATTAATACTAACCCAGTAGTATCTGCATCTAAACGCCCCGCAATATGTAGATCGAATGCTTTGTCAACATCAATAAAATTAAGTACAGAGGGATAAAGCTCGTCCACATTAGAGCATATGGTGTCTAAAGGCTTATGTAGCATAATATAACGCGATGAACGTGCTGTTAAACGTTGCCCTTCTATTGTTACTTCATTGTTCTCGTGTACTTGTTGTGCCGCATTTTTAACTATTTCACCATTAACCTTGACGGTGCCAGCTTTAAGCATTTTTTTTGCTTCAGTTCGGGTTAATTCAGTACTTTTACAAATAAATTTATCTAAGCGCATGGTTATGCTAACTACTCACTTTATGGATGGTATCGATTATATCAGCTATCAATGAATATGTTTATTTTACACGCGTGAATCAAAATTTAATCAGGGTGTGAAGTGAAAACCAAATAGGTATTTCGTTTAGTACGACAAAAAAATAGGGTAATACAATGTAATAATTACCCTATTAATTTTAGCTTAAACCTTTAAGTAAGATTAATAATAACTGTAGTGCCCTTGCCTTCCTTACTTTCTATTTTAATGTCACCGCTGAGCTTATTCTTAATAATGTCATAAGTCGTACTCATCCCTACACCTACATAACCTCGATCACTACGAGTGGTAAAAAATGGAGTAAACACTTGCGCTAAAGTAGATTGACTCATGCCTTTACCATCATCAGCATAGGTTATAGTAATACCATTTTTAGCCCCTTTTTCAGCCTTTAATAATATTGAACCATTACCCTTATTATCAAAACCATGCTTTAAAGAATTATTAATTAAGTTTAATAAAACTAAAGCAATATAGCTGGGTACTGAATTGATCATTAATGATTTTTCACCTAAGTAGCGATAATCAATGTCACTTTGACTAAACTCAAATTCATAAAGCATCATCATTTTTTGCATATAAGAAACTAGATCAAAATGTTGTATATCAGTATCATCTTGATCCGCAGCGATAAGGTTAAAGTTTTCTAATAATGTCACAATAGGTTTTAGTTTAGCGACATTATCTTTATCCCCATTCGTCACAAACTCATCGTTTAAGTCCACTAAAGATAAACCAACAGCATAGGTTACGTCAGTTGCCACATAACCCAATGCCGCAACATTCTCAGACTTAATTAATTGTTCTTCTCTTACCGGTAACAACTTATTACTCTCATTACCGTCAAGTGGTAAAGATGTAGGGGAAGAGTATTTAGCTTTTCTCCACATTAAAAATGCAATAATCAAGGCTATTAATGTTATAACTACAAAAACATAAAATAATAACTGAAAACTCGTTAGTAATTTATTTTCTTTATTAACACTTGCCAATTTTTGCTTAACATTAGCCAATACTAAAATATTTTTATCATTAACTTCTTTCTGTTCTGCAAGTTTAGCTGTTAAATCAGTTAAAGATTGTTCATCTTCTGCGCTGCTACTCGGCTCATTTACATCAACATTTTGACTCACGTTTTCATTGTTTTCTAACTGTGTTTTTAACGTATTAATTTGTGCTGCTAAGGTTTTTAACTCAGCATTTTTTGCATCAAGATCTTCGCTTTTAATTTTGCTTTCTTCTTGGAGAGTCATTAACTTATTAGAAGCTTCTTGAAGCGCTAAGTTATATTTTTTCGAGCTTTCTTCACTTACTTGTAATTTTTTAGTCAGTGTATTCAATGTTGTTTTTTGTTGAGCAAATTGTTTTTGTAGTTTTAATAAATCTTCTACAACTAATAAATGCTCTTCTTTTTGTTTTTGAAGTATATATGAAGGGCTGTCAGATAAAATTTCTTCGTTATTATTGGTATCTAAAAAAAGTGATAGTTCAGGAAGCTCTAGTTTTTCTGAAAGCAAATTTACATCATTAACACTAAAGGTTAGCGCTGATTGATCTTTATCATAGGTAATATCAATCATTGTTTTATCAAGTTCAAAGCTGTTTTCAGTGATAATAAGTGCATTAGAACCTCTGATACTTCGCTCCGATAGCTTTAGCAGATTTCGCCTACTTGATGTGATATATAAAATATTTACGTCTTTAATTTCTTGGAAAGATGTAATTAAGCGCACGGTAATATCTTTGCCCTTTACGCCTTTATTTTTAAAAAACTCATTAAAGTATTCATATTTTTCCGTATTTTCATATATCCCAATAATAAACTCAGACTTAATAGCATCATCAGGCCAAGTAACAAATTTAGCAAATTTGCTAACTAGTCGAGCTTTTTCATATTCAAGTGTTGAGGTTTGTGCCCATGCTTGGCCACCAATAAAAAGACCAATACTCATCAGTATTAACAGAAGTTTTGATCTTAATTGTGAAAACGTTGCTTCCATGACATGCCTTACAAAAAATTAATAATATATTTACATTCTACGTTTAATTTATCTAAGATCAATAGTGTTTTTAATGGCTTAGAATGAGAGAATATAAGCAGTATTTCTCCTGTAGAAATGCCTTCTCGCATCTAAAAATACTTATCTAATAGTAAATTGACAATATTTGTTGCAGTGATAGGCTAACGTAATAAATTACTTTTAATGAGCATTTTATGAACCTATTTGAGGGCTTATTACTTATCACCAGCATTCATTTATTGGCAGCTGCTTCTCCTGGACCTGACTTTGTATTAGTAACGCAACAGACATTAACACAAGGCAAAAAAGCCGGCTTATTATGTAGCATTGGGATAGCATTAGGCTTATCAATTCATATCATTTATTCTGCATTAGGGTTAGCCGCTGTTATAGCAAGTTCTGAAACGGCATTATGGTTAATAAAATCATTAGGGGGTTGTTATTTGCTTTATCTAGGAATAAAAGGAATTAAAGCTAAAGCAACTTTAAGTATCAAAACTTTAACCAATGACAATAACACTGTTACAGCTCATCAAAAATCAACTATACAAATCATTGGTTTAGGTTTTTTATGTAATGCTTTAAACCCAAAAGCACCTATTTATTTTGTCGCATTATTTACCATAGTTTTATCTCCTGATATGCCTATCATGCACATTTGTATTTATGGACTATGGATGATGATGATTCAATTATTATGGTTTTCTTGTGTAACTTTATTATTCTCACGACCGCGCGTTAATTATGCATTTCAAAAATTAGGTCATTGGTTAGATCGAATTCTTGGCAGTGCCATGATTATTATGGGAATCAAAGTGATTACCACGAAGATAAACTAAGTGTGCAACCAATCCTTAATTAGTCATTCATCACTAGCCCAATAAGAAGAGCAAATTACATGGATAAAAAATATCAAAACTTTAATGACTTTTACCCTTTCTATTTAAGCCAGCATCAGAATAAAGCTTGTCGTAGACTGCATTTTATCGGTAGTTTGTTAGTCTTATATCTATTGTTTCATAGCCTTTTTACAATGAAATTAAGTCATTTATGGTTATTACCTATTGTAGGGTATGGGTTCGCTTGGTTAGGACACTTTTTCTTTGAAAAGAACAAGCCTGCAACATTTCAATACCCTATTTATAGTTTAATAGGAGATTGGGTTATGTTTAAAGATATACTAATAGGAAAAATCCGTTTTTAATGCCTAAAACCTTCACTCAATAAATTTTAACATACATTGAAAATCAAATATATTTTACACTATGTAAAATATATTTGACTCAATAATACACAACGATTAATATTTACCTATGTCAAAAATACTTGACTTAAAGTAAAATATATTATTCACAAGGAATATAAAATGGGATATCAAGAAAAGGCATCATGGGGCACGCTACTAATAACCCTTATTGTATTAGTAAATTATGTTGGAGAATTAATAACGGTAAATATTACCGATATTAGTATATTAAGGCTTCTTTCTATAAGCTTTATTTGGATTATCGCAGCAAGTATAATAGTTCATGTCATTTTGGCGATTTTAAACGCTAAAGAGGCGGAAAAAGGTACTGATGAAAGAGACAATATTTTTGAGCTAACAGCAACAAGAAATAGTGGTTGGACTTTATATGTTTTTGTGTTTTTTACTTTTAGCCAATTGTTTTTAGTGCAGCATTTTATTACGAATGGTGAAATTTCATTCTTGATCATACCAAATGTATCTACAGCTTATAACATGGCTAATGTATTAATGTTAGGACTACTAATATCAAGTATAATACACGAAGTAACCAAGCTGTATTACTACCGTAGAGGTTATTAGTGTGACTAAAAAAATAACCAATAACATTCGAAAACTGCGTTTTAACTATAATGAGATGACACAAAAAGACTTGGCTGATTTGGTTGGTGTATCAAGGCAAACAATTGTCGCAATCGAGAAAGATAAATACTCTCCCTCTTTAGAAGTAGCTTTTAAAATTGCCGATGTGTTTAAAGTAACAATAGCCGATGTGTTTATCTACCAATGAGCTATATGTTTTAATCAAAAGAGATTAACTCTATCAAAATTAGCTTGATACGAATACAGAATTTAGTGTGCTATGTCAGTATCAAGCTAAACGTTGTAGTTTAACAATCACAAATGAGGCTTCTGTTGTTTGAGTAATTGTTTAATCTCTGCCAGCTCTTGCTCTAGCTTTTCAATTTGAGCACGGCTTGCGGGTTCTCCACCCTCACCCGATTCACCATGCTGCTCTGCACGATGTAATTCATGCTCTTTACTCATCACTTCTAAAATGGTACCAACCATCATATTTAAAAAGATAAATGCCGTTAGAAAAATAAAGGTTAAATAGAAGATCCAACTCATCGGAAACACGGTCATTGTTTCATACATAACATCTGTCCAATCTTCAAACGTCGCGACACGAAATAAAGTCAACATAGCGATAGAAACATCGCCCCAGAGCACTTCGTTTATGTCATGGAACACAAGGCTACCAATTGCAGCATAAATGTAGAAAATAACAAACATTAATAATGCGATGTACCCCATACGAGGGATAGCTTTTAATAATGCGTTTATCAGTAGCCTAAGCTCTGGCACCATAGAGACTAAACGTAGTACTCTAAAAACACGTAATAAACGTGCAAGTAAAACGCCAGATCCTCCTTCAGGAATTAAACTACCAATCACAATAATCGTATCGAAGATATTCCAGCCATTTTTAAAGAAAGATTTTTTATCTTTAAAAGCTAAAAAACGAATCACGATTTCAAACAAAAAGAATATCGTTATTATTACATCAAGCACTGTTAACAGCTGCATTGCATTATCTGGCAAATTATGGGTTTTAGCGCCTATTAATAAGGCTGATAACAAAATAACCACAATAATTGACCATTGAAATACAGGACTCGCATCAATGCGTTTTAACCGATTTTGTATTGTTAAAATAACAGAGGGCATGTATTAATTATTCCATTTCACTAACAGCAATATATTGATATAACAAAGATATTTTTCATAAGTTATCTTGCATTTACACCAACGAAAGGGTTTGAACGTTTTTCTTCACCAAATGTACTCATAGGTCCATGACCAGGGATAAAGCGCACATCATCACCTAGTAAAAATAAATTGTTTTTAATCGAATTAATCAAAGTATTGTAATCACCACGAGGAAAATCAGTACGCCCAATTGAACCTTTAAAAAGTACATCACCCACTTGTGCTAATTTTGACTCACGATGAAAAAATACTACATGTCCAGGGGTATGCCCAGGACAAAAATACACTTCAAGCGTAATATTACCAAAAGTGACGTTATCGCCTTGGTTTAACCAGCGATCTGTTACAAAGTGCTCAGCGTCTTCAAACCCAAAACGTGCTTTTTGCTCAGGTATTAAATCAATCCAAAACTGATCTTCTTTATGTGGCCCTTCAATTGACACCCCATAATGGCTTGATATTGCTTTTGTAGCCCCTGCATGATCAATATGAGCATGAGTTAATAATACTTTTGTTAAGGTGAGGCCTTTTTGCTCAATGGCATTGATAATTAATTCAGGATTTCCGCCAGGATCAACCACCGCGGCCTGTTTAGTTTCGTCACACCAAAACAATGTACAATTTTGTTGAAATGGGGTGACAGGAATAATTTGGTATTGCAACATAACAAGCCTTTTTAAAAATATATCAGAGCACATTTTAACGTATGTTATTCATGTTGGGGTAGTGTTTTAAAGTTCAAGTAAGAATATTTTATTTAAAACAGCAAATTATTTAGCTAGTTATACTTCCCTAACGCCATTGAACTCGGTAAGCTCTGCTCAAATAAAAAATAATTAATTCAATATATGTCTATAGTTAGAGATTCTTTTCATTCCCGCATTGGCTTTGTACTAGCGGCCGCTGGTTCAGCTATTGGTTTAGGTAATATATGGGGATTCCCCACACAGGCTGCAAATAACGGTGGTGGTGCCTTTCTATTTGTTTATTTAATTGTCACTTTGCTTTTGGCACTACCGGCTTTATACGCTGAAGTTTATATTGGTAATCAAGCACAAAAAAACCCCGTTTCTGCACTAGGCGACGCCTGTAAAGATATCTCAGAAAATTTAGGGCGCAAAGCTGGGTTAATCGGCTTATGTGGCGCAATAATGATGCTGAGCTTCTACACCATAGTGGCGGGCTGGATGTTAGCACACGCACTTGCTGCTTTAGCCTCTTTACTTAATGCAAACGACATAGCAACTTGGTTGTCCACGTCAAGTACACAAAGAAATTTACTTTTCACACCTATATTTATTTTACTTGGCGCAGGCATTATTCATCAAGGCGTAAATGCAGGTATCGAAAAGTGGTCTGCCCGACTTATGCCTTTACTACTGATCATGTTAATCGGATTGATTATTTATATCTTAAATCAACCCGGCGCAGAAAAAGGTCTTGAAGTTTACCTAGTGCCGGACTTTAGCCAAGTAACAGATCCAAAATTGATTATTTCTGCAATGGGGCAAGCATTTTTCTCATTATCTATTGGTGTAGGTGGCATGATGGTTTATGGCTCTTACATGCAAAAGGGCAAAGATATTGGCAAATTAGTATTATCGATTACCGCACTTGATACTTGTATTGCTTTCCTAGCAGGTTTATTGATAATCCCAGCCCTTTTTGTCGCACAAACAGCAGGGCAAGATGTATTTCAAGGGGATAAACTGATTGGTGAAGGGCAGCTTATTTTTAATATTCTACCTGAGCTATTTAACTCAATGGGAAATATTGGCTTATTTGTTTCATGCGCTTTTTTCTCTTTACTCTCTATTGCCGCTTTAACGTCAACAATTTCATCAACAGAAGTCCCTGTTGCTTACTTAATGGAAGATAAAGGCTTTGCTCGCCCTAAAGCTACATGGTTAGTTTCCGCAATTGTCTTTTGTGCAAGTATGTTGCTTATTGCATTTTTCGATCAACTATTTGGTATAGTGATCCAAGCGTTAACCACAATATTGCAACCACTGAGCTGTTTATTCTATTTTATTGTTGTTGGATGGATGTGGAATAGAGGTAATAAATTACGTGACAAATCGTTGCAAGTAGGTCGTCAATGGTTAGCGATTTGGGGCAATTATATCCGTTTTGTTTGCCCTATTTTACTCAGTGTTGTATTTGTTAATGTGGCCATTTTAAATTAGTTAACAACGCCACAGGTTTTTTATATAAACAAAAAAGGCATAGTAATTACTATGCCTTTTTTGTTGAATTAAGCTTTATTCTGCGCCTTCGTTATGCATATCAATAATTGAATCTGCATTCTTATCTGACGTTTCTTTAGTTTCATTATTACGCATTGCATCGAGTCTTTCTAAATACCCTTGGTCAATATCGTTAGTTATATATTGTCCATTAAAAACAGAGGTTTCAAAGCCTTTAATGCTTGGATTAGTTACCGATACTGCAGCTTTTAGATCTTCAATTGATTGAAAAATCAACTTATCTGCACCAATAAGTTGGCAAATATCATCAACTTCACGACCATGAGCAATTAATTCATTGGCACTTGGCATATCAATACCATAAACATTTGGGAAACGAATTTCTGGTGCTGCTGAAGCAAAATATACTTTTTTAGCTCCGGCGTTTCTCGCCATGTCAATAATTTGCTCTGACGTAGTACCTCGAACGATTGAGTCATCGACTAATAATACATTTTTACCGGCAAATTCAGCACCAATAGCGTTAAGCTTTTTACGTACTGACTTCTTACGTTGTTCTTGACCCGGCATGATAAACGTACGACCGATATAGCGATTTTTAACAAACCCTTGTCGATACGGTAAGTTTAATGTTTGAGCAATCTCTAAGGCACTATCACAAGAAGTTTCAGGAATTGGGATAACGACATCGATATCAACATCAGCCCATTCTTTCGCAATTTTTTTACCTAACTTTCGACCCATTTCAACACGTGAGCCATAAACAGAAATCTTATCAATCGTAGAATCAGGGCGAGCAAAATAAACATACTCAAAGATACAAGGATTATACTGAGGATTTTCGGCACACTGTTTACTATGAATTTGTCCATCTTCGGTAAAGAATATAGCTTCACCTGGCGCCACATCACGTACAAAAGTAAAGTCATTAGCATCTAATGCAACTGATTCAGAAGCAACCATGTATTCAGTACCACGATCAGTTTCACGTTTACCAAACACTAATGGGCGAATTCCATGTGGGTCGCGAAATGCAATAAGCCCATGCCCAATAATTAATGCGGTAGTTGCATAAGCACCACGCACACGCTTGTGTACATTAGCAATCGCGGTGAAAATATCATCAGGTGTTAAGCTAATATTCCCTGCTTGTTGCAACTCGTGACCTAAAATATTAAGTAATAATTCAGAATCTGATGTCGTATTAACATGGCGACGAGCTTCATTATACAACCATTCTTTTAATTCATCTGCATTGGTTAAGTTACCATTATGCGCCAATGAAATTCCAAATGGTGAGTTTGCATAAAACGGTTGCGCTTCTGATGAACTTGAAGTACCCGCTGTTGGATATCGAATGTGACCAATACCAATATTGCCTTGTAAACGTAGCATATGACGCGTATGAAACACATCTTTTACTAAGCCATTAGCTTTACGCAATCTAAAAGTATTATCGTTCATAGTGACAATACCTGCCGCATCTTGTCCACGATGCTGTAAAACAGTTAAACCGTCATAAATTGCCTGACCTACTGGTGTTTTACCAACAATGCCAACTATACCACACATAAAGTTATTCTCCGCCGAACTAAGCTTTATTTAAGAAACTTGATGATTGTTTGAGGTATTCAAAAAACCATTCAATAATTAATGTAAATTCTGGGATCAATTGAGAACTTTTCCACCATGCACTTTGTGCCGCTGGTGTAAAAGCATCTAAAAAGAAGAGTATTGCGCTGGTAATTAAAACGCCTCGCAAGGCACCAAAAACAATACCTAGTACACGATCTGTTCCTGATAAACCGGTTTTTTCAACTAGCTGTCCAATAATATAATTAATTAACGCGCCTAGAATGAGTGTTGTGATAAATAAGATAGCAACAGAGGCGGCATTACGAAGTAATTGATCGGTAATATTGGTTAAGTGCAACGCTAAGTCAGCATAAAATGAACTTGCTACAAAAAAGGCACTGATCCATATAACAAGTGATACAGCTTCTTTAACAAAGCCCCTCACTAAACTGATAAGTGTTGAAATAACAATGACTGCCACTATGGCATAGTCTATCCAAATCATAAGTCGAGTGTTCTCATTGATTAGAGGCGCGCATTCTAACAGAATAGGACTCTATTTAGCCAATTTTTTTGTGATTCATATCAAGTAACGAATCGCGTACATTAATAGACTTTTTAACTTTAATTCGTATTCGTTGGCTTAAAGCGCGCTATTTTACCTTCAACAGTCGTTAACTTTTTCAATTCTGGGATTTTTTTCTCTAAGCTTGATCGAATGAGTTCAGGGCCGATAAAGACTTTAGTTAAATTACCTGTTCGCGTTTTAATTGGCTTACTAAATGCGGTATAGCCATTGTCTTTAAGTTTTTTAAGTAATTCATCTACATTTTTTTTATGACGAAAACTACCTAGCTGAATCACCCAAGCTTCTTTTAACACAGATTTCTCTGGTAACTTAGCAGGAGGATTTCCAATGATAGTTTCTTTATCAGGTAACGAGGATACTTTGACTACTTGACTATCATCGCGAGTATCTAATGTATCATCATTACCTGAGGCTGGCTCATCATCTAATGCTGTTTCATCAGAGATTTCGTCTTGCACTAATTGCTCAAATTTTTGTTCATCAAGTTGTTTATTAGTTGGTTTAAAATCTATGCTAGGTACGGAAGGAATTTGATCAAATTCCTCTTGATAAGTTTTTTTCTCACCATCTAAGATGTCAGGTAAAAAGATAATTGCGATCGCCGCTACAATAACGGTTCCCACAAGTCGATTTTGAAATGGTGTAGACAAGGTAACTCCTAAACTAACAATTTTCTAATACTTGCAACGGTATAAAACGAACCGAATACTAAGATTAAATCAGTTGACTGCGCTTTAGATAGAGCCATTTTATAGGCATCCTCTACTTTGTCAAAACAATTCACGGAACCTTCAGCTACACTTAAATATTCAGCCAATACTTGTGCTCTAGCACCACGTGATACAGTAAGACTTGCTACATACCAAGCATCAATATCTTTGTGTAATTCAATTAATGTACTTTTAATATCTTTATCAGCAAGCATAGCAGCTACTGCATATACTTTTGCCTCGGGTTTATTTTGTACATATTGTTTCACATACTGACTTAAATAACGTGCGGCTAAAGGATTATGACCAACATCAAGCACCACATCGCAGCTTGCTTTAAAATGCTCTGTACGCCCTGCAACTCGAGTTTTATTAATCGCCTTTATTAAATCCATTTCAGTAATTTCAGGCACTAATAAAGTGATTACCATTATAGCTGTAGCAACATTATCAAGTGGAATATACGGTAAAGGTAAGTTGTTAAAGTTATGGCTTGAACTTTGCCAGAACCATGTTTTATCATCGCTAAAGCTAACACAAAAACTTTTCTCTCGTTGCCATACATTAGCATTTATATCGTTTGCATATTTCAACACACTCTCAGGGGGAAATACCTCTCCTAATATCGCATGTTGCTTTGTACGTAAAATACCGGCTTTTTCTCTACCAATGGTTTCTCTGTCATTACCTAAAAATGCTTGATGATCTAAATCAACTGTTGTGACCACCGCAATATCAGCATTGATAATATTAGTAGCATCAAGCCTACCGCCTAAGCCAACTTCTAGCACAATAAACTCAGGACGTTCGCTCATCAAGATAAGAAATGCCGCTAAGGTAGTGTATTCATAATAGGTGAGACTAATTTCTGCGCGCGCTTGTTCTATTTGTTTAAAAGCATCAATTATAGGCTGATCGGCAACATCATCTTGGTTAATACGGAGCCTTTCATTAAAATGCTCTATATGGGGTGATGAATACACTGCAACGCTCTTACCTTTGCTCAGCAATACTTGTTCGATAAACGCACAAGTGGTGCCTTTTCCATTTGTTCCGGCAACAGTGATCACTTTAGCAAAAGAAAAATCAATCGATAAACGCTCAGCAACTTCGCCTACACGAGTTAACCCTAGATCGATTTCACTACTATGTAGTGACTCTAAATAAGAAAGCCACTCATCGAGAGAATGCTCGCTTGAGTGGCTTAAAAAATTTTCTATCATAAATAGTGTATATCTACATTCAATACTAATTAGTTAAACTTGGCTGGCCAGTAAACTTAGCTAATAAACGCCCTAATGTATCACGCATTTCTCGACGATCAACAATCATATCTATAGCGCCTTTTTCTAAAAGAAACTCACTACGTTGAAAGCCTTCTGGTAACTTTTCTCGCACCGTTTGTTCAATAACACGAGGACCTGCAAAACCAATTAAGGCTTTAGGTTCTGCCACATTTACATCACCTAGCATAGCTAAACTAGCAGAAACACCCCCCATGGTAGGATCGGTTAGTACTGATATATAAGGTAGGCCTTGTTCACTCATTTTAGCTAATGCCGCACTCGTTTTAGCCATTTGCATTAATGAAAATAATGCTTCTTGCATACGCGCACCGCCACTTGCTGAAAAACATACAAACGGTACTTTATGCTCTAAACAGTATTCAACACCTTTAACAAACCGAGCACCAACAACTGAAGCCATTGAGCCACCTAAAAATGAAAATTCAAATGCAGCAACCACGACAGGCATACCTAAAAGCTCACCTTTCATAACAACAAGGGCATCTTTTTCACCGGTACTTTTTTGAGCTGATGAAAGGCGATCTTTATAACGTTTTGAATCTTTAAACTTTAATATATCTTGTGGCTCATATTCAGCCCCTAATTCAATTCGTTCACCCTGATCAAGAAAACCTTCAACACGTTTACGTGCTGTAATACGCATATGGTGGTCACACTTAGGACAAACAGACATTTGTCGATCTAATTCAGCTTTATATAATACTGCATTACACGCGGTACATTTACTCCATACACCTTCGGGAATATTGCTGCGTTCAGTCGTTTTTGCTTTTGGGAGAATCTTTTCTATCCAGCTCATAATAAATTGCCTATTGCGCGAGAAAAACCTGATAACAGCAAGAAACTATCATCAAATTATTACTAATATCAAGAATAACCACTAATTAGACCACAAAATACGGTATTTTGAACATAAAAAACTGGTCTGTTTTGTTTAAAATTCTAGTTATTCCAAAAATAATGGACCTAATTTACGTTTAGGTAAATTAAATTCTTCTGGGTAATCAACACCAACAAAGTATAAGCCTGCTGATGCTGCCGTCATTCCAGCGAGGCATCTATTTTTTGCCAACAATACTTCTTCTATCCATTCTATTGGTTTCAACCCTTGCCCTACTTTCATTAGGCTACCGGCAATATTACGTACCATATGATGTAAAAACGCATTGCCTTTAACATCTAAAATAAGATAATCGCCTTTACGAGTCACATTGCAATGATAAAGTGTTCTGATCGGGGAATGAGATTGACAATGTACCGTTCTAAATGAAGTAAAATCATGTTTACCCACAAGAAACTGTGCAGCTTCGTTCATTAAGATTTCATCGAGTGGATAATGACAAAAACTTAAACCATGACTTAAAATGGCTGAGCGTTGTTGATTATTATAGATAATATAACGATAGCAACGGGCAGTAGCGCTAAAACGAGCATGAAATTCGTCACTTACTTCTTTTACCCAAGTCACCGCAATATCTTTAGGTAAGTTAGTATTAACGCCTAACGTCCAAGCGACATCCTTCCTAATTTTAGTCGTATCAAAGTGAATGACTTGATTAGTTGCATTTACACCAGTATCAGTCCTGCCAGCACAAATGACCTCAATAGGTTCATCTGCAATTTTAGATAATGCTTTCTCTAATGTTTGCTGAACACTAATTACACTTTTTTGACGCTGCCAACCATAGTATTTACTACCATCATATTCAATGCCTAGCGCATACCGCATTTACTTTCCCCAACCTAACAATTAACTAAAGCTTAAACGCGCGCATTATCCCTTATTTATCGCTTGTTTGCGAATACTAATCCGATAAAATAATTATACTTATACACTAGATAAACATTGAAATTTCACTAGGTGGACCTTATCTTCCATAGTAAGTTAACAATCTAAATTCTGTATCTTAAATGAGAAATCCTAGAGTTTATCAAAATCACCCACTCACACTTGGCGCAACTATTGAATTAGATGCAGATGCCTTTGGTCATATTATTCGTGTGTTACGCTTAAATAATGGTGATAAAATCATTTTGTTTAATAGTGCGCTATTTAATGGAAAATGGGGTGAATTTAGCGCTGAACTAACCAATGTAAGTAAGAAAAATGCCCAAGCTAAGATCATTTCTTTTACAGAAAAAAATAATGAATCTCCTCTTAATATTCATTTAGGACAAGGTATATCTCGTGGTGATCGCATGGACTTTACTTTACAAAAATCAGTAGAACTTGGAGTAAACACAATTACCCCGTTATTTACTGAACGTTGTGGTGTTAAACTTAGTGGCGAACGCTTAAATAAGAAACAAGAGCAATGGCAAAAAATAGTTATTAGCGCCTGTGAACAAAGTGGCCGCTGCTCAGTACCAATGGTTAAACAACCAGAAGTGTTAAGCGCGTGGCTCGCTCAAAAAACATCAGCATTAAAGTTAAATTTACATCCAAAAGCCCAGCATTCTATTATGTCGATACCTGATATCAATGATAGAGTTAGACTATTAGTTGGTCCTGAAGGCGGCTTAACCGATGAAGAAATTAACGCCGCAGAGCAACATAAATTTCAAGCGGTATTATTAGGTCCAAGAGTACTACGAACAGAAACAGCCGCATTAACCGCAATCACCGCACTACAATGCCGTTATGGCGATATAAAGTAGCCTTGGTAGTAAATTAGCGATGATATTAGCAATAAGAATAGGAATTAAAAATGACAATTAAACTTGGCATAGTAATGGACCCCATTTCACAAGTTAACGTGCGTAAAGACTCGTCTATGGCGATGATGTTTGAAGCCCAAAAACGTGGTTATCAACTTTTTTACATTGAAATGAAAGATCTCTATCTAACTCAAGGGCAATGCCGTGCAAGTGTCCAACAAGTAAAGGTTTATGACGACCCTGAACATTGGTATGACCTAGAAGCGGTTGAAGATATCGCATTAGAGTCACTTGATGCTGTATTAATGCGTAAAGATCCTCCTTTTGATACTGAGTATATTTACGCCACTTATATGCTAGAACGTGCTGAATTAGCAGGAACATTAATTGTTAATAAACCGCAAAGCTTACGTGATTGTAACGAAAAGCTATTTACTGCCTGGTTTGCTGACTTAACACCGAAAACATTAGTGACAAGAAGTAATGAGCGTATTCGTCAATTTCATCAAGATAATAAAGACGTTATTATAAAACCATTAGACGGTATGGGCGGCTCGTCAATATTTCGCTTAAAAGAAAATGATCCAAATGTGGGGGTTATTTTAGAAACATTAACGGCGCATGGTAACCAATACGCTATGGTACAAGAGTTTATCCCTGATATTAGCAATGGCGATAAGCGCATTTTAATTGTTAATGGCGAACCTATGCCTTATTGCCTGGCAAGGATACCGGCTAAAGGCGAAACACGTGGTAACTTAGCCGCAGGTGGCAGAGGTGAAGCAAGGCCACTTTCAGCTACAGATAAATACATTGCTGAAACTATTGCCCCTGAACTTAAAAAGCGTGGGCTATACTTTGTAGGATTAGATGTTATTGGTGATAAAGTTACCGAAATTAATGTTACTAGCCCTACATGTATCAGAGAAATAGAAGCAGCATATCCAATTAATATCAGTGGAAAACTGATGGACGCCATTGAAGAACATTTGGCCAAGAAATAACAACATTAATAGCTATTACAAGGTAGAAAAGTGGACAGTTTAGAAAATCATTTACTTATTGCTATGCCAAGTCTAGGGGATTCATTCTTTAATAGAACGGTCACTTATATTTGTGAACATAACGAAGAAGGTGCCATGGGATTAATTATTAATTTACCTGTTAATGTTACTTTAAATGAACTTTTGTCTCAGCTAGACGCCAATAAGAAAAGCCTACCATCACTCGAACAAATGGTATTGTCGGGTGGACCTGTATCTCCCGATAGAGGTTTTGTATTACATAGTCCACAAAATAGCTGGAGAAGTTCATTAGCATTAAGCGACGAAATAATGATCACTACGTCAAAAGATATTTTAATGGCACTAGGTACTGAACTTTCTCCGCCAGACTATTTAGTGACACTCGGTTATGCGGGGTGGGGACCAGGACAGCTCGAGCAAGAAATTCAAGAAAACTCTTGGTTAACAACGCCTGCTGATAGTGAAATTTTATTTAAAACGCCAATAGAAAAGCGCTGGCAAAAAGCTGCAGAAAAATTAGGCATTGATGTTGCCCATTTATCGTCTGACGTTGGTCATGCGTAATGACCACTAGCAATAATAGCAAGGGCAAACGCACCATTATTGGTTTTGATTTTGGTAAAAAATATATTGGCCTTGCGCTTGGGCAAGAACTCACAGGTAGTGCAAGACCACTTGGTGCGGTTAAAGCGAAAGATGGTATCCCACAATGGCCGGATATTGCAAAATATGTTAACGAATGGTTACCCGACTTATTTGTGGTTGGCTTACCTTTAAATATGGATGGTAGCGAACAACAGCTGACATTAGATGCGAAAAAGTTTGGTAATCGCTTATCTAATCAATTTTCCAAACAAGTAATTTTTCAGGATGAACGTTTGACCACAGCCGACGCTAAAGAACGCTTATTTGAGCATGGCGGTTTTAAAAACCTACAAAAGGATAATATTGATGCATTATCTGCCGCACTGATCATCGAAAGTTATTTTGAAGCGCAATATAATGCGTAGTAACTCACCTAAGGTTTATTCATTCTACAAACTGCGCCTACTTACTAAAGACCGTTTAATTCGTATATAATAAGCAACTCTGCCCTGTTTTTAAAAGTCTTCCATGAATGTTATTGAAATAATTTTCCCCTTAGCCCTAATTTGTGCTTTAGGTTATAGTTGCGCCAAATTAGCATGGCTTAGTAAACAAGACATTGATGCAATCAGTAAATTAACCTTTAAACTGTTAATTCCCATTTTTTTATTTCAAAAAATGTCTACCGCCCAACTTGCTGGCAATGTAAATATAAATTACTTCTTAGCATTTTATGGTCCTTTACTACTCACTTATACTATCGCTTTTACCATTAATTATTGTTTTCATGGTATTCATAAAAGACATTCAGCACCTTCTGGAGTATTCGCTTTAGGCGCAAGTTATTCAAATACTGTTATTGTCGGTATCCCGGTATTACTAGCCGCTTTTGGTGATAAAGCCATTAGCTTAGTGTTTTTAATCATTACCTTTCATAGTGCGTTATTGTTTACCATTACCGGTGTGCTAGGCATTAACAACAATTCACAAAATGCTTCAACCAACACACTTTGGTCTAAATTAGCGCAGCAAACAGTGTTTAATCCCTTAGTCGCCAGTATCACCTTAGGGTTAATCGTTAACCTTTTACCTATTAACTTACCCACAATACTTAATAATGCGCTAATTTTACTTGGTAGTCCGGCTATAGCTTTAGCTTTATTTTTACTGGGTTGTTCTTTAACCTTCTACCGTATTCGCCAGCAAAAATACTTTATTATTGCAGCCTCGATAATCAAGTTGATTTTATTGCCAACACTGGTTTATATCACCAGTAAATATTTACTACAGTTACCTTTCGAAGTGATTTGTACATTAGTTATCATTAGCTCGTGTCCAACAGGAGTTAATGCCTATTTGATTGCAAAAAGTCAAAACATACAACGTGAAACTGTTGCGGGCACTATTGTTGCTTCAACACTTGGTTGCTTAATTACAATACCATGTTGGCTATGGTTTTTATCAATGGATAAGATGTAAATCACATGACAGAAAAGCTACTCAACTGTTTTACCCGTTTTAAACAGCCTATCACTGATATTGAACTACCAAAGCGCTTTACGTTTCCTTTTTATTACCAACCTCATGCGCTATGCGAAATAGCAGCAAAAGAGCTACAACAGCATTTAAGTGAGCAAAACCAATGGCAGCATAACTTTGGTCTATTAGGTAATGAAGATAATGCGAGCGGTAAAATGTTCGGGGTATTAGTTGTTAAAAATAATGTTGGTGATATTGGCTACTTAGCCGCATTTTCTGGAAAATTGGCCAATAAAAACTTACATAAAGGCTTTGTTCCACCTGTTTTTGATATGTTAGTTAAAGACAATTTCTTTTTAACCGAACAACAAGCCATCAACGATATTAACGATGAAATTAATACGCTAACCGAAAGCCCTAAATTCAATGCTATAAAGCAACAACTGTCAGATAATATTGCCACATCCTCGTTTGAAATAAGCCAATTACAACAAAAACATACCGCTGAACGCAAAGAGCGTAAAGCCCAAAGAGTGCTAGCAAAAGCCTCAATGACTGCCGATGGATACATCCAATTAGATGAAAGCCTTAATGCCAAGAGTATTGCCAATAAAAATAGCTTAAAAATGTTAAAAGCAACATGGCAAAATGAAATATCCAAATTAGAGCAGAAACTTTTCACTTATAACAATAGATTAGACACGCTAAAAGCGTTACGTAGAACACGTTCAAATGCATTACAGAAAAAAATATTTGAGCAATATCAGTTTCTTAATATTAAAGGTGATAAAAAAGACATTAACGAGTTGTTTAAAAACTCACCGCACCCACCACCTGCAGGCACGGGTGAATGTGCCGCCCCTAAACTATTACAATATGCCTTTGCTAATAATTTCACCCCAATAGCCCTGGCTGAGTTTTGGTGGGGGGCGTCTCCAAAATCTGAAATAAGACAACATGGTAATTATTACCCAGCTTGTAACGGTAAATGTCAGCCTATTTTAACCCACATGTTAGAAGGGATGTTAGTCGATAACAATCCTATGTTTGAAAACCCAGCACAAGAAAAGCATTTAACAATTATCTACCAAGATAATGATATAGTAGTAGTGAATAAACCTGCGGAGTTACTTTCAGTGCCAGGTAAAAATATTAACGATTCGGTACTCACCCGAATTCAACAGCTATTCCCCCATGCAAGCGGAGGAATAATTGTTCACCGACTTGATATGTCAACCTCAGGTTTAATGGTGCTAGCATTGCACTCAAGAGCTCATAAAAGCTTACAAAAACAGTTTATTAACCGAGAAATTAAAAAACGTTACATGGCGGTTATTGCTGGGGAGTTGTCAAAAACTTCGGGAATAATTACTTTACCGCTTAGAGGTGATCTTCACGATCGACCAAGACAACTTGTTTGCTATGAACATGGAAAAAGTGCGGAAACCACATGGCAATTAATATCAAAAACTGCACAACACAGTCGCTTGTATTTATCACCTAAAACCGGAAGAACCCACCAATTACGCGTGCATTGCGCGCACATTAACGGTTTAAATTCCCCCATTGTTGGTGATGATCTTTATGGAAAAAAAGCTAAACGCTTACATTTACATGCCGAGTCACTTGAATTTAATCATCCTATCACTAGAGCCAAGATGCATTTTCAATGTGATGCTGACTTTTAATTTTTAGCACTAAATACAAATAAAAAAGCTAGCATAATTGCTAGCTTTGAATATGAATCAATTACTTAAATCTTAAACAATAAAGTTAATCTTTAGGCTCTAAACCATCTAAAGTAACACCAGACAATGACCCCGAACCGCCTTGATCGTTACTACGTAATTTAATCATTAAGCGTAAATCATTAGGTGAATCAGCATGATGTAAGGCATCAGCATAATTAATTAAGCCACGCTGATACAAATTAAACAATGCCTGGTCGAATGTTTGCATACCTTGCTCATTCGACTTCTCCATCACTTCTTTAATACTACCTACATCACCTTTTTTAATAAGTTCAGATACATAAGGCGAATTTAATAAAATTTCTATTGCTGCAACTCGCCCATTACCATCTCGAGTTGGAATAAGTTGTTGGGCAATAATCCCCCGTAAATTTAAGGCAAGATCAAATAATAACTTACCATGTTGTTCTGCAGGAACTAAATGCATGATCCTATCAATGGCTTGGTTGGCATTATTAGCATGTAAAGTGGCAATACATAAATGACCTGTTTCCGCAAAACTTAATGCGTGTTCCATGATCTCTTGCGAACGGATCTCACCAATTAAAATTACATCTGGCGCTTGGCGTAATGAACTTTTTAATGCGGCGTCAAACGACTCTGTATCTAAGCCCACTTCACGCTGGGTGATCATAGATTTACCATGTTCATGAACAAATTCAACCGGATCTTCTATCGTTAGAATATGACCGCGAGAATTTTTATTTCGATAGCCTATTAATGCCGCCATTGAAGTTGATTTACCTGTGCCAGTACCACCAACAAACAACACTAAGCCACGTTTAGACATCACCACATCTTTTAGTACTGAGGGTAATCCTAGTTCATCTGCACTTGGAATTTCAGTCACAATACGACGAATAACCATGCCCGCCATATCCCTTTGCCAAAAAGCTGATACACGAAATCGACCAATACCATCAATTGAAATAGCAAAGTTACATTCTTTTTCTTCATTGAATTGTTTCTTTTGCTTTTCGTTCATAGCATCGTGCACTAAGTTCAAAGCTTCATCTGCTGATAATACTTCTGAATCAATAGGTTGTAATTCACCATTGATCTTCGCACTTACGGGCAATTTAGCCGTAACAAACATATCTGATGCGTCTTCTTGCACCATTTTTACAAGTAAATTATGAAATCTCATTTTGTGCTCTTTACATTAACTAATCAAACAAATTAGTAGCTTTTAAATTGATTTTTATCCGCCGCTTTTTCCATCGCATCTTGACGTGAAATTAACCCTCGGTTTATTAGGTTTTGTAAACACTGATCCATGGTTTGCATCCCATTAGACATACCCGTTTGAATAGCAGAATACATTTGGGCAATTTTATCTTCTCGAATCAAGTTACGAATAGCAGGCACACCAATCATTATTTCATGTGCAGCCACTCGACCACCGCCCACTTTTTTCACTAGTGTTTGTGAAATAACAGCACGTAACGACTCTGACAACATAGAGCGAACCATTGATTTTTCTTCCGCTGGGAATACATCAATAATACGGTCAATAGTTTTAGGGGCTGACGTGGTATGCAAGGTACCAAACACTAAATGCCCCGTTTCTGCGGCTGTCATTGCTAAACGAATGGTTTCTAAATCACGCATCTCACCCACTAAAATCACATCAGGATCTTCACGTAGTGCTGAACGTAATGCATTATTAAAACTTAATGTATCTCGGTGAACTTCACGTTGGTTAATCAAACAAGATTTATTTTCGTGTACAAATTCAATAGGATCTTCAATAGTCAGAATATGGTGATATTTATTTTTATTAATATAATCAACCATAGCCGCTAAAGTGGTAGATTTACCCGAACCCGTTGGCCCCGTCACTAATACCAAGCCTCTTGGCGTGTCTGATATATCTCTAAATATTTCAGGGCAGCCTAAGTCTTCAAGTGATAATACTTTACTGGGAATGGTACGAAATACGGCTGATGGCCCCCGATTCTGATTAAAAGCATTAACCCTGAAACGTGCTAAATTTGGCACTTCAAACGAGAAATCGACTTCAAGGTTTTCTTCATACTCTCTGCGCTGTCTATCGTTCATTATATCGTAAACAAGGCCATTAACGTCTTTCGCGTCAAAAGCAGGAATATTTAATTTTCTTACATCACCATCAACACGAATCGATGGTGGAATGCCTGTAGAAAGATGTAAATCAGATGCATTATTTTCTACGCTAAACGCGAGTAATTCGGTAATATCCATAAAAACCTCTTTGATTTAACAGATTTCCAGCGAAACGCTGAAAGGCTATACTTATTTTATGATGTGTATTAAAGATAATATTGCAGCAATAAATCTGCAAATAGAAAATGCTTGTCAACAAGCCAACAGATCGCCAGAGCAAATTACATTGCTTGCCGTCAGTAAAACAAAACCTATTGAAATGATTGAACAGGCTTACCAAACAGGCCAACGCTGTTTTGGTGAAAACTATATTCAAGAAGCCGTTGATAAAATTAGTCAATTGACACATTTGCAACATATAGTTTGGCATTATATTGGTCCCATTCAGTCTAATAAAACTAAGCTTATTGCTGAACATTTTGATTGGGTGCAAAGTGTTGATAGAGCCAAAGTTATCACTCGTTTAAATGAACAAAGGTCTTGCAACCATACCCCGCTAAACATTTGTTTACAAGTGAATATTAGCCAAGAAAGTTCAAAATCAGGGGTTGCCATTAATGAGTTAGCTCCCCTTGCAGAGCAAGTACATTTATCTCCTAACTTGACCTTACGAGGCTTAATGGCCATACCTGAAAAAAATAATACGACACACAGCTTTCAGCAAATGAAACGCTTATTTGATGACTTAAAACAGCGCTATAAAACCGTTGATACTCTCTCGATGGGAATGTCGAACGATATGAATGAAGCAATAGCATCTGGAACAACTATGGTACGTATTGGCACAGCCATTTTTGGTGAAAGGTAATTGCGCTTATGATAAAATTACATTGATTTTTTAATAGTGATAATAATTAACTATTTAACTTAAGGAGATATATGACAAAGCTAGCATTTATTGGTGCAGGAAATATGAATGGTGCCATCATTTCAGGGTTAGTAAATAAAGGGTTTTCACCCAAAAACATTATCGTTGCAAACCCTTCGGCACCAAAACGTGAAGCATTAAGCCAACAATGCTCAGTGTTGAATACTCATTCTAATATTGAAGCCGTCGACTTTGCAGATTACATCATATTAGGTGTAAAGCCTTATTTAATTGCTCAAGTATGCGCTGACATTTCAAGTAACACTTCTATTGCCAACAAATGCTTTGTATCGGTGGCCGCAGGTTGTACTATTGAACAGATCCAACAAGCATTAAATAGTAAACAACCCGTCATACGTGTAATGCCTAACACACCATCTCAATTAGGCTTTGGGGTTAGTGGTTTATTTGCATCTGATGAAGTTAATGATGAGCAAAAGCAACAAACAAGCGAATTAATGGAATCTGTTGGTATTATAAAATGGCTTAACAGTGAAGCAGGTATTGATCATATAACAGCGGTTTCGGGATCAGCCCCTGCATATTTCTTCTTATTTATGGAAGCCATGCAGAACAAAGCGATAGAATATGGTTTTACAGAACAAGAAAGCCGTGCTTTAGTGCAGCAAACAGCCCTTGGCGCAGCGCAAATGGTCATTAATAACGATATGCCCATTAGTCAATTACGTCAAAATGTCACCTCTAAAGGTGGTACGACACAAGCGGCTTTAACCACATTAATTGAAGGTGGTTTAGAACAGTTAGTAACAGATGCAATGGATAGCGCAGTTAAACGCGCTCAAGAAATGGCAAAAGAGTAGCCATTTATATTAATTAAAAACATGAACAAACAATAATTTTGGAGTTTTTTAATGGAAGCAATTAATTATTTGCTTAAGTTTGTCTTAGATGCTTTAGTTTTAGTACTCATTTTCCGCGTATGGCTACAAATGGTAAAAGCGGATTTTTATAATCCCCTTAGCCAATTTATTGTGAAAGTCACCAATCCAATGGTTATACCATTACGCCGAATAATCCCTGGCTTTGCGGGTTTAGATATCGCGAGTATTCTTTTAATACTTATCGTTTCCAGCGCTAAATTTATTATTATACCTATGCTTAATGGTGGCCCATTTGACCCGCTTGCGGCAATGTACTTTGGTCTGCTTTTTTCAATTAAACAAGTCGGTTTTTTATTATTTATTCTCATGTTAGCGATGGCAGTAATGAGCTGGGTAGTACAAGGTTATAACCCTACTCAAGCTATATTACATCAACTAACGGAGCCTTTTTTAAATCCTATTCGCCGAATAGTCCCCAGTTTAGGTGGTTTAGATTTATCCGTATTAATTGCTTTTTTATTATTAAATGTCATTAATATTTTACTGTCAGGATGGATACCTTATTGGGCAATGCTGTAAAGAACAACAAGCTTAACTTTGAATACTAAGCCTGTTATTTACAACACAACAAAGGAGCAACAATGAATAGTTTGATGAGTAAAGTCATTACATTTTTATTACTTACACTTGCGTTATCATTTCATAGCATTGCCGATAACATGCAAAAACTTGGTAACATGAATGTTCATTACATAGCAATTTCAGCAACGTTTTTAACCCCTGAAATTGCCACGGCCTATAATATTGAGCGTAGCCGTTTTAACGGATTAGTAAATATTTCTGTAATGGATAATACCGTTGAGGGCAATCCAGCAAAAACTGTCAGTATTACTGGTACGGCTAAAAATTTAACGGGTCAAAAGAAAGATCTTGAATTTACCGAAGTAAAAGAAGGTGACGCTATTTATTATCTTGGCCAAGTTAACTACAGAAATGATGAAACCATCATTTTTGACTTATCAATTACTGATGGTAAAGAAACCCAAACACTTAAATTTTCTCAAAAATTTTATGTGGATTAACTAATACATAATCACCAAGACATTTTCTCTATTAAAACGCAAAGTACACGCTTTGCGTTTTTTTATCCGCTTTAGCTATTTCAGTACCCCACATTTATTGTCACTTTTATAGTGAATAAGATATGATGCGCGCTGAAAACAACACCGTTTAGGGCAAGGTAATTTATGTCAACATTCAATTCGACAATCGTACTGGCAACAGGTAATCCTGGTAAAGTAAAAGAGCTAGATAACTTACTTTCGCAATATGGCATTAACATTAAACCACAAAGCGAGTTTAACGTTTCAGATGCTGATGAAACAGGTACAACATTTATTGAAAATGCCATTATTAAAGCCAGACATGCCTCAGAAATAACAGGGTTGCCTGCAATTGCAGATGACTCAGGCTTAGAAGTTGATGCACTAAACGGTGCACCTGGTATTTACTCGGCTCGCTATGCGGGTGAACATGCAAACGATGCGCTTAATAATGCCAAGCTATTAAAAGCAATGCAGAATATTGAAAATCGTAGCGCACGTTTTCACTGTGTTTTAGTGTTTATGCAACATCATTTAGACCCTACGCCTGTTGTTTGTCACGGTGTTTGGGAAGGCAGTATTTTAACCGAGGCTAAAGGTGAGCAAGGCTTCGGCTACGATCCTTTATTTTGGCTTAAAGCACAACAAATGACCTCAGCACAATTACCACGAGAGTTAAAGAATCAATTGAGTCATCGTGCCCAAGCCTTAAAACAATTAGTTCAACACTTAAAAAAAGTAAAATAACCGATGCTGACTGCCCCTCCCCTTTCGCTTTACATTCATATTCCTTGGTGCGTACAAAAATGTCCGTATTGCGACTTTAATTCACATGAATTTGGCAAAGGTAAAGGCCAAAAAGAAATACCAGAACAAGCGTATATTGAAGAGCTTATTAAAGATTTAGATGATGATATTAAACATTTTTCATTAACAAACCGCCCTCTTCATAGTATTTTTATTGGCGGTGGCACCCCCAGTTTATTTTCTGCCCAAGGTATTGGTTCAATACTTGAGCAAGTTCTATCGCGTTTTGAACATAACAGTGACATTGAAATAACTTTAGAAGCCAATCCGGGTACAGTAGAAGCAGACAAGTTCAAAGGTTTTGCCCAAGCCGGTGTTACTCGCCTTTCCATTGGTGTACAAAGCTTTGCCTCCGATAAACTCATAAAGCTAGGACGTATTCACGATAGCAAACAAGCAAAAGTCGCCGCAAAATTAGCTAAAGAAGCGGGGATAAAAAGTTTTAATTTAGACTTAATGCATGGTTTACCGAATCAGTCATTAGAAAATGCCTTAGACGATTTACGCATTGCGATATCATTAAACCCTGATCATATTTCATGGTATCAACTCACTATCGAACCTAATACAGCCTTTTATTCAAAGCCACCTAAGCTACCGCAAGACGATACCCTTTGGGACATTCAAGAACAAGGCTTAGCACTACTTACCCAAGCAGGTTATCATCAATATGAAATATCGGCTTATAGTAAGACAGGTAAACAATGCCAACACAATTTAAATTATTGGCAGTTTGGGGATTACCTAGGCATCGGTTGTGGCGCTCACGGTAAAGTTACCGACACAGTGAGCAACCAAATACATAGAACAGTAAAAGTAAAACATCCTAAAGGCTATTTAGATGTTAATCGACAAGCATTAGATAAATTAGTCACAGTAACAACAGATGAACTACCATTTGAATTTATGATGAATTTTCTGCGCTTAAAACAAGCCTTTACCCTTGAACACTTTGAGCAAACAACAGGCCTTTCTGCTTCAATAATATTACCCATTTTAACCCTTGCAGAAACAAAAGGCTTAATGATCCATACTGACTCAAATTGGCAGGTAACAGAATTAGGTCATCGTTACCTTAATGACTTACTTGAAATGTTTTTAACTATTTAATATGCCTAACAAGCCCCCAAAAGCCATGATTGAAAACGATATACAACAACGACTTGATATTACCTATATGCAGCGTGCATTAGCATTAGCTGATATTGCCCAGCAACATAATGAAATACCGGTAGGCGCTGTTGTCGTGGCGAATAATGAGATAATTGGTGAAGGCTATAATCAGTCTATTATGCTTAATGATCCTTCTGCCCATGCTGAAATGTTAGCGATTCGCCAAGCAGGTAACGTACTTAATAATTATCGCATGATCGATTGCACTTTATACGTTACTTTAGAGCCTTGCCCTATGTGCGCAGGTTTATTAGTGCATAGCCGTATTAAACGTTTAGTGTTTGGAGCTGCCGATCTTAAAACGGGTAGTGCTGGCAGTGTGTTTTGTTTAACCCATCATGAGAAATTAAATCACCAAATTGAAGTGGTTTCAGGAGTATTAGCTGAGCAATGCAGTGAGCAGTTATCCACATTTTTTCAACGCCGTAGGGCTGAGAAAAAAGCGATGAAAAATAGAAAGTCAAATACTTAGAAATAAAGAGAATAATTTGAATAAACACTACATTCATGATGATAGAATACACCATGAATGTAGTTTAATTTAGATATTAAAATTGATTTTCAATAGATTGACTAGGACACACGCTTATAAAATTTGGCAATTTAAACAACAGCCTTTTTTATACTTTTGCTTTTTTTAACGACGCTTTTACTAAACTAGTTAATTTCACTTGTTGAATGTAATCTTCAATTTGTTGTTCTAATACACTTAATGGTACAGAGCCATTTTTCAACACATGATAATGAAATTCACGTACATCAAAATCACGCGCTAATTCAGTTTCTGCTTGTTGGCGTAATTTTCTAATGGTTATTTCACCTATTTTGTACGACAAGGCTTGTCCCGGCCATGAAATATAACGGTCAATTTCAGTTTTTATATTATGCAGTGATAACGCCGTGTTATCTTTCATAAAGTCCATTGCTTGCGCTCTTGACCAGCCTTTCATGTGCATACCCGTGTCAACAACTAAACGCGCAGCACGCCACATTTCATAACTGAGTCGACCAAAATCAGCATAGTGATCGGTATAAATACCAACTTCTATACCCAACCATTCTGAGTATAACCCCCAACCTTCACCAAAAGCTGAAATATAAGCACGTTGACGATACGAAGGGAGATTGTCTAATTCACTATTAAGTGATATTTGTAAATGATGACCTGGCACTCCTTCGTGCAGTGTTAACGCAGGTAAAGCATAAAGCGGACGTTTATCTAATGCGTAGGTATTTACCCAGTACGAACCCGCATGACGATCCGTTGCCGGTCTACTATAACGTCCTGTGGTATATTTTGGCGCAATAGCCTCTGGTACTGGTGATACTCCGTATGGCGTTCGCGGTAAATGTTTAAATAACGAAGGCAGCTTGGCATCAATTTGTTTTGCAATATACGATGCTTCTTTAATTAATTCGAGTGGTGTTTTTGCATAAAATTGTGGGTCGGTACGTAAAAAGTGAGTGAATTCAGCAAAACTACCTTCAAAGCCTGTTTTCAGAATAACTTCATCCATTTCAGCGCGAATTCGTGCAACTTCACGTAAGCCTAATTGATGAACCTCTTCTGCGCTCATCGCGGTGGTCGTAAAGTGCTTGACTCTGTTTTCATAAAAAGCGCGACCATCAGGTGTGGACGATAGCGCAATATTTTTTCGAGCGTTAGGAAAGTACTCTTGCGTAAAAAATTGATAATAATTTTCATACGCTGGAATAATTTGTGTTGATAACAAAGAACTAAGCTTATCGCGCTGTGCTTTTACGAGAGCTTGATCAAGTAAGTTAGAGACTGATGCAAAGGGTTTAAAAAATACTGATTGCTCTATATTTTTAGGAATAAAGGCACTAATTGACTGTTCATATCCAATTAATACCGCTTGCGGCTGAGTAATCCCTGACGCTAAGCCTTGGCGCATCCAATAAATATTTTGCTCAAAATATTCAGGCAAAGCCGCCATTTTATTCACATAATTTTCAATATCTTGTTCCGTTGAAAACTCAGTACTGTCAATCATAAAATTAACATTAGAATGAAACCCTGACTCTGAATTAAGTGGTAGGTAATGTGATTTAAACTGATAATTGGCAATTCGGTTATCAAGCTGCGCTTTAATAATAGCGTAGTTAATTTTATTCTCAGCTGATAATGCCGTTTGATCTATTTGTTCAAATTGAGTCGCTAATGCTTGGCGCTGTGCAAACTGAGTTTGTAAATATTGTGGTGATAAATCAGGCCAATAACGCTTTTTATTATCTGCTGAGACAACTTTATAGGCACCTTTACCGGCACGTTGATTTAATAATTGCTCTACTGTGCTATCAAAGGCTTGGTCAGCACTTATTTTTTGTGGTGTGGTTTGACAAGCAGTTAACGAGATAATAGTGGTCGTTACCACCAAAAGCTGAGTAAATAAACGACTCATATAAAAACCTATTTATTGTAATATTGTTATTAGCAACATAGCCTAATTAACATCAGATAAATAGCATTGAACGATAAAGGGGCTGGATTATAAGTTGAATGTTAGTAATAAAGTAAGGGGATAGAAAAGAAAAAGCCAATTATGATTGAGCTAATTGGCTATGGGTTTCTTGTATAAACTGAGAATGTCGGCGGCAACTTAATTTTTGTTTTAGCCTGTTTTGTACACGTTTACGTTGTATTGCTTGAGAAAGTCTTCTCGATCTATTTAACATAGTTATCTCCTGTAAAGTTAATGTAATTAATCACCTTGTCTTCACTATAATCTGCATATGCAGATCACTAATTGATTAATTGTTTATAGTATTCACTATAACTATGACCGTTTTATGACAATTTCAAGGCTTTGTCCAGCGAAACAGCTCAACCTCCTGTTGTTTCCGCTACTTCAGTTGTAACAATTTGTTCTTCAGGTGTTAATAGCTTATTTTTTAGCTCATTTTCTTGCCGTTGTTTATCATCCATCCACGTTAATGTATCGTAGTAACGTCTAATATTTTCAACATAATTAACGGGTTCATCCCCCCGCGCATAGCCATAGCGTGTATGCTTATAGTATTTCTTTTGCTTTAATAATGGCAATCGTGCTTTTACTTCCACCCAACGATCAGGGTCACCACCTTGTTTTTTAGTGATAGCACGTGCATCGTTTAAATGTCCTAAGCCAACATTGTATGAGGCTAAAGCGAACCAAAGCCGATCAGGGTGAGGTACACGAGCCGGCATACGATCAAACATGCGCTTAAAATACTTTGCCCCACCACGTACACTTTGTTCAGCATCAAGACGACTCTTAATACCCATTTGCTTGGCTGTAGGCAAGGTCAACATCATCATACCTCGTACGCCCGTATATGAACGCGCATGAGGTTCCCAATGAGATTCCTGATAACTAATAGCAGCTAATAAACGCCAATCTATTTCTTGTCCATATTTTTCAAACAGATGACGATACTTTGGTAATTTTTGCTCTACCGCCTGAATGAATAGTCGGGTATCAACATAATTAAACTGTTCTACGTGGCCATAGTATTTATCATCAAGGGCAAGTAAGGTACCATCATGATGGACTTGGCCAAAAAACTCTATAGTACTAGCAAAAATACTATCGTCACCTTTTCGGCTTATTGCCCATGCCAATGGCTGTTCTGACTGAACGGTAAAGCCAATACTTATTTCAGGGTAATAACGCCGACTCACTGCCAAAGTATGACTATCTATAATTGTGTAATCTATTGATTCATCTAAAACTTTAAGTAATAACTCTTCTATGTCTAGCTCAACAGTTTCTTCCCAAGTGAGTAAGGGGTTATCTATTTTAAGATTTTCTAAGTTTTCAACATGACTAGAATTGGCCGTCACTAACAATTTACCGTTAAGCTGATCTAGATTTCGTGGTCGGTCTTTACCTTGCTTGAAAACGAGTTTTTGGCTAATACGGTTATAACTTGGGGAAAAGTTATAATGCGCTACTCGGTTAGGGGTTACCGTAAGGCCTGCGGCAAGTATATCAACCTCGCCAGAATCAAGCTTAGAGAAAAGCTCATCTAGGTTATAGCTAGGTACTACTTTAAGATCAACACCTAAATATTCTGCATATTTTTGCGCTAATTCATATTCAAAACCGGTGGGGCCTTCAGCACCAATATAATAACTTGTAGAACCAAACGAAGTGCCAACCGTAATATAACCTCGCTCAATAATACGCGATAAACTGGCATGTTCGGGTTCACTTTTACACCCTTGCAGCAATGCAATGAGTACAATGCACAGCAGCGTGGAAAAATAGCCGTTTTTAAAAACGTTAAATTTATATTGGTTCATGGTTCATATTGTGTCGTTATTTTATTTATTGATAAAGGACTTTTTTATTATAGTTTCAATCCTGCAAACTTTTCCTTATCAAAACAGGTTAATTCCTCTATAATACGCGCGATTTTTCCCCCTAATTATTTTTACCAGTGAGTAGACTAATGGCGATGTTGATCCAAACCCTTCGTGGCGCTCCGGCACTATCAGATTTTAGAATAAAAAAGCTACTTTCTCAGTGTGCTGAAGCGGGCCTGCCCGTTAATGACATTTATGCGGAGTTTACCCACTTTGCACATTTATCAGCAGAACTAGATGCTGATGAATCAAATGTATTAGCAAAACTTTTAACCTATGGCCCTACTATTGAAGAACACGAACCAACAGGCTCCTTATTACTGGTAACACCACGCCCTGGTACAATTTCACCATGGTCTTCAAAGTCTACTGATATTGCCCATAACTGTGGATTAAATAAAGTTATTCGTTTAGAGCGTGGTATTGCTTACTATGTATCAAACGACACGTTAACTTCAGAGCAAGAAAAACAATTAAACAATTTAATTTCTGACCGCATGATGGAGTCAGTATTTGCTGAATTTAACGATGCCCAAGCACTATTTTCGACCGCAGAGCCTGGCGAATTTACCTCGGTAGACGTTATTGGTGGTGGTCGTGAAGCATTAGAAAAAGCCAACATTGATTTAGGTTTAGCATTAGCTGACGATGAAATTACTTATTTAGCTGAAAACTTTATCAAGCTTGGCCGTAATCCTCATGATATTGAACTGTATATGTTTGCTCAAGCAAACTCAGAGCATTGTCGCCATAAAATCTTTAACGCTGACTGGACTATTGATGGAGTAAAACAGCCAAAATCATTATTTAAAATGATCCGTAATACTCATGAAATTAATTCTGATTATGTATTAAGTGCTTATAAAGATAATGCAGCAGTAATGGTTGGCTCTGAAGGAGGTCGTTTCTTCCCTGACCCACAAACCAACGAATATGGTTATCATCATGAAGATATTCAAATATTGATGAAAGTTGAAACCCATAACCACCCTACTGCTATTTCACCTTACCCTGGTGCAGCAACAGGTTCTGGTGGTGAAATTCGTGATGAAGGTGCAACCGGTGTAGGTTCAAAACCTAAAGCAGGTTTAGTAGGCTTTTCAGTATCAAACTTACGTATTCCCGGCTTTGAACAACCATGGGAAACTGACTTCGGTAAACCTGAACGTATTGTTACCGCATTAGATATTATGCTTGAAGGTCCATTAGGGGGCGCAGCATTTAACAATGAATTTGGTCGCCCTGCAATTTTAGGCTACTTCCGCACATACGAAGAAAAAGTAAACTCATTTAACGGCGAAGAAGTGCGTGGTTATCATAAACCTATTATGCTTGCCGGTGGTTTAGGTAATATTCGAGATGAGCATGTTCAAAAAGGCGAAATTTGTGTTGGCGCTAACTTAATTGCCTTAGGTGGCCCAGCAATGAATATTGGTTTAGGTGGCGGTGCAGCTTCTAGTATGGCGTCAGGCCAATCAGCAGAAAACTTAGACTTTGCCTCGGTACAACGTGAAAATCCAGAAATGGAACGCCGTTGCCAAGAAGTAATTGACCGTTGTTGGCAGCTAGGTGATGAAAACCCAATTCTATTTATTCATGATGTGGGCGCCGGTGGTTTATCAAACGCATTTCCTGAACTTGTTTCAGACGGCGGTCGTGGCGGTAAATTTGAATTACGTAATGTACCAAACGACGAACGCAGCATGGCACCACACGAAATTTGGTGTAACGAATCTCAAGAACGCTATGTGTTAGCGGTTTCTGATGAACAACTTCCTATTTTTGAAGCAATTTGTGCCCGTGAACGTGCTCCTTTTGCCGTTGTTGGTAAAGCTACCGAAGAAGAACATTTAACCGTTACAGATTCACACTTTGCTGATGATCCAGAAAAAAACACCCCTATTGATTTACCCCTTGACGTATTATTAGGTAAAACACCTAAAATTATTAAAGATGTTCAATCATCTAAAGAAACGGGGAAAACCCTAGAACTTAGTACTGTAAGTGTGAGTGAAGCGGCAGATAGACTGTTACGTTTACCTACTATTGCGGAAAAAACGTTCTTAATTACTATTGGCGATCGCTCAGTTACGGGTATGGTAGCTAGAGATCAAATGGTAGGTCCTTGGCAAGTCCCCGTTGCTGATTGTGGTGTAACAGCAGCGGCACTTGATTCATATCACGGTGAAGCCATGTCAATTGGTGAACGTACGCCGGTAGCCTTACTTAACTATGGCGCATCAGCACGTTTAGCGATTGCTGAGTCTCTCACTAATATTGCCGGTACTGATATTGGCGATTTAAATCGTATTAAGCTTTCAGCTAACTGGATGTCACCAGCAGGTCACCCTGGTGAAGATGCCGGTTTATACGAAGCGGTAAAAGCAGTAGGTGAAGAGCTTTGCCCTGCATTAGGGTTAACCGTTCCTGTTGGTAAAGATTCTATGTCGATGAAAACCACATGGACTGAGAATAATAACGGCACAGCACAAGAAAAATCTGTAACATCACCACTTTCATTGTTGATCACCGCTTTTGGCCGTGTTGAAGATATTCGTAAAACAGTAACTCCTCAATTAAGAACCGATAAAGGTGATAGCCGTATAGTAGCCATTGATTTATCCAATGGTAAAAATCGCTTAGGTGGTTCATGTTTAGCACAAGTTTATAAGCAACTTGGTAAAGAAACTCCCGATGTTGATAACGCAGAGCACTTAAAAGGCTTCTTTAACGCGATACAAGCCTTAGTACGTGATGAAAAACTATTAGCTTATCATGACAGATCTGACGGCGGTTTATTTACTACAGTTGCAGAAATGGCCTTTGCTGGACACACGGGCGTTGATATTGATTTATCAGCATTCAATGGGACTAATTTAGAAATATTATTCCATGAAGAATTAGGTGCTGTTATTCAAATTCGTGAAAGTGATGTAGAGGCTGTTCACGCAGTCTTTTCGCAACATGGCATACTTGAATTGTGTACTGATATTGGTAGTTTAAACAATACTGACATGATCACATTTACTCGCAATGAAGAAGTTGTCTTAGAAAACTCTCGTACTTATTACCGCACAGTTTGGGCTGAAACTACGTTAAAAATGCAATCGTTACGTGATAATCCTGCGTGTGCTCAACAAGAATACGATGTTAAATACGATACTGAAGATCCCGGCTTAAACGTTAATCTAACCTTTGATATTAATGAAGATATTGTCGCTGATTTAATTGCTAAAGACGCACCTAATATTACCAACCCTAAAGTGGCTATTTTACGTGAACAGGGGGTTAACTCGCATGTTGAAATGGCAGCATCATTTGATCGTGCTGGCTTTATCGCAATTGATGTACACATGTCAGATATTCTATCCGGTCGAGTAGATTTAGCTGATTTCAATGGCTTAGTTGCTTGTGGCGGTTTCTCTTATGGTGATGTATTAGGCGCTGGTGAAGGTTGGGCAAAATCAATTCTATTTAACTCTAAAGCACGCGAAATGTTTAAAACCTTTTTCCACCGCGAAGATACTTTTAGTTTAGGTGTGTGTAACGGCTGTCAAATGCTATCTAATTTAAAAGAAATTATTCCAGGTACAGAGACTTGGCCACACTTTGTTCAAAATAAGTCGGAACGTTTTGAGGCGCGTTTTTCATTAGTAGAAATTCAAGAAAGTCCGTCAATCTTCTTTAAAGGCATGGAAGGTTCACGCATGCCAATAGCGGTTTCTCATGGCGAAGGCCACGCGGAATTTTCTTCTGATGAAGCAATTAGTGCAGCGAATAACTCTAGTACAGTGTCAATGCGATTTGTTGATAACTACGGAAAAGTAACTGAAACTTATCCGGCAAACCCTAACGGCTCACCAGATGGAATTACCGCATTAACCACAACTGACGGTCGTGTAACGATAATGATGCCACATCCAGAGCGTGTGTTCAGAACAGTTTCAAATTCATGGCACCCCGATGAATGGCAAGAAGATTCACCTTGGGTACGAATGTTTAGAAATGCACGTAAGTTTGTGGGATAAGCCGCAGATAAGTTCAAACTTACCTGTCTAGATACGTAAAAAGCCGAATGTCATATTCGGCTTTTTTGATCTTGTCATAGCGTTGTATCTACAACCCTACTTTGTAGATATCACTATTCTATTCCTGTCACTTTTGCTCTACGTTGTTTAACTTGGCTACGCTGGGTCTTACTTTCTAAACGCTTTAATTTAGAGGAACGTGTGGGTTTAGTTTCTCGTCTAATTTTTTGCACAACAGCAACACTTTTAATTAACTCAACGAGGCGTTCTATTGCATCTTCTCGATTAAGTTCTTGAGTGCGATGTTGTTGCGCCTTAATCACTATCACTCCGTCTTTTGTAATACGTTTATCTTTTAATGCGAGCAAGTTTTCTTTATAAAACTCAGGTAATGAAGAAGCTTGAATATCAAAACGCAAATGTATCGCAGAAGAAACTTTATTTACATTCTGACCACCAGCACCTTGTGCACGAATAGCCACTAATTCAACTTCGTTATCGGCAAGTTGTACAGTATTTGAAATTGCAATCACGTGTTAAAAGTGCCTCTTAAATAAAAATACACTATATCATTATCTAGCTTTCGATTTAAGTCATAACACATTCAATTATAGGCCGTGTATTTATAAGGAAAAATGGTGATGCGTTTGTTGGCTTGTAAGATAAGTACCCCTGAATTGACCTACAACTGCCATCCTTGAAGGCAAAGGCAATCTACGAATTAAATAATAAGATCAAAAACGGGAAGCTAAGCTCCCCGTCCTCTGAATAAATGAATAGTAACTAAGCTAAATCAAGCGATTGTACTTTTTCATGTGCAATTTCATCACTGGTACAAGTAGGCTTAGCATGTAAATTTGCTTTCAGTTGACCTTTTCTATGCTTAAGGGCTGAATCTAATTTTTTAATCGCACTGGCAATGGCTGGATACATTACTGCATCTGTGCACTCTGTCGCAATTCGTACCCCCTCATAATTGGTGGTAAGCTCTACATGGTGCTTACCGTGTACTTTGGAAAGAATGACATCTATCGAGATAAGTGTCGGGAAATGTGATGCTATTTTTGAGAACTTTTCCTCAATATGTTCTCTAACAGATTTAGTAACTTCGACGTGGTGACCAGAAATATTTATCTTCATTTGGTTTTCCTTTTTATATTTGTTACTCACTATAAGACTTGGGGTTAAACCCAAAAAACGCAAGTAAAAAAAGTGAAATAATTAAATAAATATTACAAGCCCCTATTATTACAACGAATTAATATTCAAAAATTTTTGTGCTAAACAATAAATATAAAAATCATCAGTAATAATTTACTTTAGAAAATTATAAATAACTAAAACAGTCGTAAAAATTTTATAACTAACGTTAAGATTATTTCATCCTTTTATCTATATTTCACATTAATATCAGTTACAATGCTGTCTATTATAGATCACCTATTAATGAAGATTAGAGATAGTTAAATGTTTGAAGATATTCGACCTTATCGTGATAATGAGGTTGTAGATGTATTGAAAAAGCTTGCCAATGAACCTGAACTCATTAACGCGATAGCCACATTTTTAGTACCTAAATTAACTAAGCGCTTTCCTTCTTTAACGCGTAAAATAGTACAATGGTCTTTGAAGAAGAAAATAAAAAATTGGCGTACTATCGATGATATTCAACTCCACGTAGCCAAATATCTACATAAGCTTGTCGAGAATTCTACCAAAGGTTTCTCGTATGATGGTGTTGATAACTTAGATTTTAATAAGCCAATACTTTTTATAAGCAATCATAGAGATATTGTTTTAGATGTCGCTTTGATTAATTGGGCCTTATTTAAATGTAATGCAAAAACTGTAGAAGCCGCCGTTGGTGATAATTTATTACATAAAACGTGGGTTGCTGATTTAATGCGGATTAATAAAAGCTTTATTGTAAAACGCAGCGAAAAAACAAAACGAGAGATGTTAACTGCGTCAAAAACATTATCTGCTTATATCCATCATAGCCTAACTGATAATCAGCAAAACATTTGGATAGCTCAGCGTGAAGGTCGTGCTAAAGATGGAATGGATAAAACTAACGCCGCCCTTATCTCAATGTTGTTGTTAAATAAAGATAAAGCAATGCCTATTAGTGATTATTTAGCCGAATTAAATATAGTTCCTGTATCAATTTCTTATGAGTTCGATCCTTGCGATCATGATAAAGCCATTGAATTAGCTCAAAAAGAAACTAATGGTGATTATAAAAAGACTGCCGATGAAGATTTAAAAAGTATTACCCAAGGTATTGTGGGTCAAAAAGGTCGCATACATATCGCCTTTGGTGATCCAATTATTGGTGACTTTACTGATAGTAAAGCTATAGCCGCAGAAATTGACAGGCAAATAATCAATAATTATAAACTCTACGAAAGCAACCAATCAGCCTATCAAGTACTCCATAACGAAATTCCTGAAAATGAGCTTATTCCACAATTACTCGAACGTGTTAAAGATTTAAGCGAAGTTCAAAAACGCTGGCTATTAACGATGTATGCAAACCCGGTTTTTGCAAAAAAATCATTAACAGCCAATGATATAGATCACGTTTAGTAGTAATTACGTTTAAGTTATAGATATTAAAGACAAAAAGGGATCAAACGATCCCTTTACTAACTTAACTGTCTACTTCTGCGCAAAGAATGCCGACATTGCTTTGTAAAGTGAGTATAAATCAACCTTAGAGCCAACAGCATACGGCGAATGTATAGATAAAATCGGTACACCAAAATCAATAACTTCCATATTATCGTCCGATAATGAACTTCCGATAGTACCGCCAGAAGCCTTTCCTTTGTATGTAGAAGTTTGCCACTTAATGTTATTCTCGTCCAAGTAATTACGTGTCCATGCGGTGTACTCAGAATTGGCATTAAACCCACCACCGTAAAGTTTGATATTGATACCATTTCCTAAACGTGGCGCATTACCTAATTCCCAAACACCTGACCAAGTTGGGTGAACACCTGGGTTAACATCAGTAGAAACCACTTTAGTATTTCTTAATAACTTTCTCAGATTATACTCGTTATAGTCTTTGCCTTGCTGGTTATAAAGCATGCCACTTAATAGATCGACTAAGTAACTAGACTTTGCGCCTGTATTATTAATATTCCCCACTTCTTCATTATCAACAAGAAAAGCGATAGAGGTATACTCTGGTAATTTTTGTTCCATAATTGCAGCAACAGAGGCAATAGATGCAGCTTTATCATCATGGCCATAGGCAGCGATCATGCTACGATCAAAGCCAACATCTCTTGGTTTCATCGCTGGCACTAAGGCTAATTCAGCTGAAACAAAATCTTCTACGCTAATGTTGTAATTAGCTGTTAAGTAATCTTCTACTACCTGTTTAATTGATTTTTCAAAGTCAGGCTTAGACGCAATAATGACATCAAGCTCTTCTTTTTGTATAACATCGCGACTTGTTCGATTGCGGTTAGGGTGATCAACATGTGGAGCAAGATCTGGCACCATTAAAATAGGATCTTTTTCATCAAACCCCATAGATATTTCAACAACCGTTCCATCTTTTTTATCAACACGCCCCACTAACGCTAATGGAATATTAACCCACTGATAGCTTTTAATTCCGCCATGAACATAGGTTTGAAATAATGCAAATTTTTGCTTTTCATAAAGTGGACGGCCTTTTAATTCTAAGCGCGGAGAGTCAATATGTGAACCAACAATACGAGTACCTTGCTGTAAGCCCTTTTTACCAATAACAATTAATGAAATAGCACGATCACGGTTTACATCATAAAATCGAGCACCTGGCTTTAAATTACTTTTTTCAGTTAAACGTTTAAAACCATTCGCTTCAGCGCGTTTAATCGCTTCTTTAACAAACGTTAACTCTGTAGGTGCATTATAGATAAACTCTTTATAGTTTGTTGCATAAGCTTCTACCGCTTTTAATTCACCTTGAGATAGGTTTAACCAACTTGAGGCTTGCTCTTTTTTCTCATCGTTATTTTTTTCATCTGCTGCCAAAGTTTGGTTTGAAAGTGCTAATGCACTCACTATTGCAACGGCAGTTAAGGCTGATTTAAAATTCATTATTACTTTAATTCCTTAGATAAATTCCCCTTTATAATAAAAGCGAATAAACCTCTATGACAAGTATTTATCGATAAGAAGTAAACAAACGTCGACAAAGTAGAATTTTAACCCGTTTTTTCATTACTTATTTTATTAATAAGCGTTTCTACCATAAGTTCTAAACGTTTAATTTCCCGTAAGCTAGACTGGCGATTCATTTCCATAAAAGACCACATTTTTAACGCTATTTGCACCATAGTCGCTAATAGTAAGGTTAATCCCCATTGAAGTTTAAAAGCACTATCTCCTTCAATAAAAAAGAACTGATACCCAGAATACAACATCAATCCAGAAACAAGTAACGCTGCAACAGTGACAATAACTAACCATCGCCCTAATGACCCTTTATAAGCATTAGCAAGCATCGAAAATATACCTTGGTCTTGGGTTAGTAACTGGTCCAAATGCTCGGCTTCATCACTCAATTCTTGTTTAATTCTTTCATCTAAATTCATATTACTCTCCTAACGATTGCAGTTTAACTTTCAGTGTATTTCGTGCTCGATTAAGTCGAGATTTAACTGTGCCAATTGGTATAGATAAAATAATGGCAATATCTTTAATTGGCATTTGTTCCAAATAAAAAAGGTAAATAGCTTGACGGTCTATATCAGGTAATAGATCTATAATGGCTAATAATGAATTTTCTTTTTCATCTACTTTATTTGAATTTAGCTCCCCTTCATTAACTTCCATATCTGTAAAATCAATCTTTTCATTATTTGCCTTTTTGATTAAATCTAAGCTTTGCCAGCGAACCATTTGGTAAATCCAACTTTTGAACCTTCTTGGATCTTCTAACTTCTTAATAGATGTTACTATTTTTAACCAGCTATTTTGCACAGCATCTTTCGCCATTTGCTCATTTCGACAAGTTTTGTAGGCAAAGCGCAAAAGCATTGGTTGAAAGTAATCGAATACTTCTTTAAATGCAGGTTCACTGCCTTGCTGCATTTCAATCACCAGTAATTCTACTTTTGCTTGTTCCATATTAGAATTTTTTCGCCCTTTATAACGACTTGTACCCCATAGACGAATTAAAGACTAGAAAGGTTCATCTCTTTTTATAAGCCAACACGCATGACAATAAAAACAGCCATACTGATAAACAACGTCAGATAGACACTTTTACTTTTAGCCGCTGTAATTACGCCAACAGTTGCAGCAACTAAATATGGATTTGTCCAAGATTGAATGAATTGTCCTTGTTGTACAAAAATAATAGGCACCCAAATAGCCGTTAGTACCGCTGGTGCACTAAAGCTTAAAAAGCGGATCATTTTAGGGCCTAGTCTCACAGGAATTTTAGGATGTAAAAACAAATAGCGCGTGGTAAAAGTAATGAGTGCCAGTAAGAAAATAGTGAGTAATGTCATGTTATTACTTCTCCTTAGCCGTTTGTGCTAAAGAAAATTTAGCCTGAATATTATAGCTAATATAACCTGCATACATTCCCAGCAATGATGCGGCAACCAAATCTAATTGCCATTGCCATAACTTAAACACAACAGCAGAAATTCCCGCAACAAGCACAGTAATAAGCATAGGAAAATTAGTCACACTTGGAATAACTAAAGCAATAAAGGTAACGGCAATAGCAAAATCTAAACCTAATGTCGTTAAGTCAGGTAAGTATGCACCCGCAAAAATACCAATAATATTCCACAGTAACCAACATAAATAAAAACTACCGCCTGCGGCTAATGCATAAAAAAGTCGATAAACCCCTTTAAACGCTTTGTTATCACCCGAGAGAGCAAAGAGTTCATCCGTTAACAAAAAACCTAAGCTAAGCCGCCATTTAGTTGGTAATTTTGATATTTTATCGCGAAATGCTAAGCCATACAGAAAGTGACGAGAACTAATAATAAAGGTGGTAAATAAAATGGTGGCCAATGGTGCATTGTTAGCGATAAGCTCAGTAGCAACCAATTGTGCAGAACCGGCAAATACGATTAAAGGCATGAGTAGCGCTTCAAGTACAGTAAAGTCACGTTGAATAGCAAGGGAACCACATAATATCCCCCAAGGAATAACCGCCAAATTTAGCGGTAACATATCCCAGAAGCCTTTTTTAAATAATTTTATAACAAGAGAAGAGTGTATTTTCATTAATCGCTTTTATTGAGGTTACTTTTAAGCACTAAACTGTAACCGATAAATAGGTTAAATTGATACTGTTCGCTGAAAACTTAGATTGGATCTTGAGCAATAAATCCGTGACTAAATTCGTTTATAATTCCAGTTGAATCCTGCATCTTTATGTGGAATGCTTATAAATATGTTTTTATTTAACTATTTAATCTCTTCATTGTATTTATCAGTTATAATAGGCTCACTTGGGTTCATCACCCGTATTTATCTCGACATTACTTGGTCATTAGGATTGTTATGAAAAAAACGTTTTCACTCGTTCACGAAAAAATTAAACGCCCACGCTTGGTTGATGCGATTAAACATGAAGTCAAAAAATATATTAAACGTGAGCGTAATAAAACATTACCTGAAGGCGCTGATTATTTAGACTTCGATTGCCAATACGGAAAAACAAAAGACGATGCGAAAGAAATACACTTATCTGCCATTAATAAATGTATTGATGAAGCCGACAAGCTTGAACTTGAATCGTTTTATCTTGAGATTATAGCAAAACCAGGCCACCGTATGTCTTCACTTGATCAAGCTGATCAAGACTAAAGTTATAGACCATCGACAACATATTATAAAAAAGGGAAGTTAACCGCTGTTAACTTCCCTTTCTTTTCATTCAAAATCTAATATAAATTATAAATCATAACCAATATGTTGGTGTACACGAACGACTAATTCTTCGCGTTCATTGATATAATTAAGTTTACTTGCCACTGAACGTAACGCCAGTTCAACATGGTTCAAAAACTTACCATAACCATAACTTGTTTTATCATCTTTTGTGGCAACAAAGACTATTTGTATTGAATCAACCAAGTCATTACCATCACTAATAAACGAAATTGTGTTACAAGGTTCAAAAGGATTAAAACCTAACTTTAAAATTTCTCCATCAGCTTTAATTCTTAACTTATCTCTTGAACGAACAATAGGAAATTTATCATTGGCGATAACTGCACCATCAGTTAACCCAAACTGCTTTGCCGCCGCAGACACAGCAAGATTAACTTCATTATAAAGCGCTTGATAAGGTTCATTAGTTGATTTATCAAAATCAACTAAATTTTTAATACGACGATTTACAGGAATATCAGCAACAACGTAAGTTAACACATCTCTTTTTTCAGGCATGGTGACTTCGTCTACCGCATAGCGGTTTTTAATCGTTCTAAATTTATGAGCAGTAGTGCCTGTAACACCTTTATCTTTAGCAAACAAGTCGTACGTTAAATGCTGGTGATCACAAAAACGCACCGTATTCTCTTGAGCGCCAATTTTTTCCATAAACTCTTTTAATGCATTAGAGACTCTTTGATGAAACTTAGCTGAGTCCACGCGAACATCATCACCATTAGCTAGATATAACAAAGTGATTTTTTCTACTTGCTTTTCACCCGTTATATAACTGTTTTGACTATAATGATTACGCGGATTATACAAAAACAATATTTGTTGTGTAGTTTCTACCGTCAGTCTTTCAGGGCTATAACGTACACGTACAAATTTATCGCTAGCAATAAATTGCCCACTTTCAATATCATGCTTATTGTTTATTTCAAAAAAGCTTTCTTCAAGGTTTTGATAAAGCGCCTTGTATGGTTGTTCACTGTCTTTATTAATAAGTTTCGCATGTTTAGCAACAAATGCGTCCGTTAGCGGAAGTTTAACCATAATATACTGATTGCTACGCGCTGATTTAGGTATGAAGACTTTATGTTGGGTGCTACGAGCACGTGAAATAGGCATAATATATATCCATCTATGATTATAATTGCTTGTTATTATACCTAAGCATATATGAATAAAATGTGATACAAATCAATATAATGAAAATAAAAAAGAATATGTTAGTTAGGAAAAGGTATATACTAAATTCAATGTTGGTTTATCAACTCTAGTAATACATTTTCCTAAAACTATTATGAAAAAAGAATCACTTTAGTTAAAGCTCTGAGCAAACTTTCTGGCCTTTTCAAGGTCCTCTGGTGTATCTACGCCTTCAACCGGTAATCGCGTTTGTGCAACTGCCACATGAATTTTTTCACCTTGCCATAGCACCCTTAATTGCTCTAAAGATTCAATTTGCTCTAGTTGACTCGCTGGCCAAGTGACATAGTCTGTTATAAATCCTGCACGATAAGCATAAATACCAATATGACGTTGATAGAAACTACCTATTTCTGTGATGCTGTCCTTGTTTAAAAAGCGATTTCGATCATATGGAATAGTTGCGCGGCTAAAATATAATGCATAGCCGTCTTTATCACATAACACTTTAACTGCATTAGGGTTGATCGCTTCTTCTACATCATCAATAGTCATTGATAGTGTAGACATTCTAGCCTTTGATTGATTTGATAAATTATGGGCTACCTGACTAATATTTTCAGGTGGAATAAAAGGCTCGTCTCCTTGTACATTAACAATCACTTGATCAGCTGGAAATTGATATAGTTCTACAACTTCAGCTAAACGTTCAGTACCCGACTGGTGATCTGCTCGCGTTCGACAAACTTCTCCCCCAAATCCTTCAACAGCCAATGCTACTTTATCATTATCTGTTGCGACAATAACTTTACTTGCCCCGCTACTTTTTGCCTTTTCAACAACCCATTGGATCATTGGTTTGCCAGCAATATCAGCAAGCACTTTTCCCGGTAATCGAGACGACTCATACCGAGCAGGAATAATTACAACAAAAGACATAATATTACTCTATGTGTTTTCGGTATCAGTTAAGCGATGTGCTTCACTTTCTAAAAGCACAGGTATATCGTCAACAATGTTATAAACTAAACGATCAAAATTACAAATAAGCTCTTTTCGCTCTTTGTTATAATCTAGTTTTCCTTTACAAACTGGGCACGCTAAAATTTCTAATAATTTAATATCGAAGGCCATTAGTGTTCTCTTATCTCTACTTATATTTTATAAAATACTCATAAACACTTAATTAAGTATTTACTAAGTTTTTAATATCATTAATTAAACTATTTATTTCATCATTAAAACTGGCATCTACCGGTAAATACCACCAATGCGCTTGAGAAAACGTATAACATTTAACCGCATCTTTTTCTGTCATTAATAATGGAATATTCTCGTTAAATCTGTCAAAACTTGATTGGCTATACGTTTGATGATCAACAAAACCTTCACAACTTTCAATGCTTAATCCAAGTTGAGTTAATGTATTAAAAAAACGTTGAGGATCTCCAATGCCAGCAATAGCATTTACTTTATCATACTGTGCACAAAAAGCGTCAATGGATATAACCTCTCCCGACTTAAGGTTAATAACCTTACTTGCAGTAAGTTCCATAGAAACATAGGGAAAATTAACTTTATCAATTAATGATAACTGACCATTAACAATTAAATGTGGCGTAGTTGTTAATCGCGAAGTACATTCGCGTAAAGGGCCTGCGGGTAATAGAAGTCCATTACCAAAAAGCCTTTTACCATCGATTACTATAATTTCTAAACTTCGTTGTAAACGATAGTGTTGCAAGCCATCGTCAGAAATAATTAACTGACAACCATGCTCAGCAAGTAACGCTGCACTTTTAATACGATCAGCGCCAACAACAACAGGTACATTACAACGCTGGTAGATAAGATAGGGTTCATCTCCTGCTTCTATTGCCGTTGAGGTCTCATCAAGTAAATAGGGGTAGTGCTGAGCTTTACCACCATAGCCACGGCTAATAACACCAACATTTATTCCCATTCGCTGACATTGCTCAATCAAAAAAATAACGACGGGAGTTTTTCCATTACCTCCAATACCAATATTTCCCACAACTACCACAGGTAAAATCGGTTTAATTGAACGCTTAATACCACTCTTATATAAAAACAGTCTTAAACTTGTTAATAAATAAAAAACGAGCGACAAAGGAAATAATAATGGCACCAATAGCCACTTAGCTGGGTGTTGATAAAACCAAACTTTTTCAATTAATCGCATAGCTTGCCTTTAACTTTATAAGTAAAGCCACAACTTTATCCAAATTGAAAACGATGTAATTGTGCATAAGCGCCATCTTTATTAAGTAATGTTTGGTGATCACCTTGTTCAACAATTTCACCTTGCTCCATAACAATAATGTTATCAGCACTCTCAATAGTTGAAAGACGATGAGCAATCACAATACTGGTTCGGTTTTGTTGTAAAAGGCGTAAAGCATCTTGAATATGGCGTTCAGACTCTGTATCTAAAGCACTCGTGGCTTCATCAAGAATTAAAAAAGGCGCATCACACAATAATGCCCTTGCAATAGCAATACGTTGACGTTGCCCACCCGACAATAACGCACCATTGTCACCAATATTCGTATCTAAACCATCACTAAGATTGTTAGCAAATTCCATTACATGGGCTTTGGTAGCCGCATCAATAATTTCATCTCGCGTTGCATCAGGCTTACCATAAGCGATATTATTTGCCAAAGAGTCATTAAACAACACGACTTGTTGAGATACATAAGCAAACTGTTTGCGTAAATCTTTTAATTTATAATCAAGGATGTTTTCACCATCAATTAATACCCTACCCGCTGTAGCTTCATAAAATCTTAGTAATAAAGCACTCGCCGTACTTTTACCACTACCTGAGCGCCCAACAAGCGCTACGGTATCTCCAGCTTTGGCATTAAAACTTAATTGTTTAAGTGATAAGCTATCGTCACCTTGATAAGAAAAATTAACATTTTCAAAAGCTAATTCCCCTTTAGCTCTGTCTAATGATAAAGTGCCTGTATCGTTTTCTAAATCTTGATCCAACACAGCAAAAATACTAGAACAAGCCGCCATGCCCTTTTGAAATTCACTGTTTACATTGGTTAATTGTTTCAACGGATTCATCAACATTGTCATATACGTTACTACCGCTATAAAAGCCCCAGGCTTAATGTCAGACATTTCAGGCGTAGTCACAATATAGAGAATAAACGCAAGAGCGAAAGATGCGATAATTTGAATAATAGGAACACTCGCAGATCTCGCAATAACCATTTTCATACGTTGCTGACGATTATTTTTATTTATCACGTTAAATCGTTCAAATTCACGTTGTTGACCATCAAACGTTAATACCACTTTATGACCATTAAAAGTTTGCTCTGCGGCAGTAGTTACCTCTCCCATTGCCCCTTGAATATCCTTACTAACCTTACGAAAACGACGAGATACTTGAGTAATAACAAAAGCAATAACAGGAACGATGAGTAAAAATATGGCAGACAATTGCCAACTGAAATAAAACATCATTACAATTAAGCCCAAGACAAAAACACCTTGTTGAACTAACGTAAGCAAGGCTTTGCTGGTTGCGTTCAACACTTGTTCGGTATCATAGGTTAATTTAGAAATAAGAGAGCCTGTTGATTCTTTATCATGAAAACTTACTGGCATCATCATAATATGCTCAAAAATATGCTGGCGTAGATCAGCAACGACATGGTTACCTACCCAAGCCAGACAAAAATTGGCAATAAAATGACTTAACCCTCGAAAAAAGAAACAAGCAATCACAAATGCAGGCGCCCATTTCATAAAATTAGGATCTGTACCAGTTAAACCATCATCAATGAGTGGTTGTAATTTCGAAAGAAACAGTAAATCGACACCCGCATACGCCAACATACCGATAATGGAAACAACAAACCCCATTTTGTATGCTTTTGCATAGCGCATTAAACGCTTAAAATTTTGCCAAGTGGATATTTGCAGCGCTTGGTGATCTGCTTGTTTTTTTAGTTCAGGGATAGCTGACATTAAGTCTCTCAATAAGCCCGTAAATCAGTAATTAGTTTAATATTTCATTATTTTAGCCTTAATTAGCATGCTAACCAAGTGATTAAGTGCTAATTTGCAAACCAAAAAGGCCATTCATCTAATCGATACTGAGATACCTCAATTCCTTTATTTGAAATTTTAAAGGTAACAGTACCACTTTCTGCCGTATTAAAGGTTGAAATATTTAGCTTATGATAGCGCTCAACTACTGTTTTGGCGGGCATATACCAATGATTTAAAAACCCAGCACTAAAAACAGCATATTGTGGAGAGACAGCTTGTAAAAAAGGTCGACTAGAAGATGTTTTAGAACCATGATGCGGAGCAATTATGATAGTAGATGCTAATTGTTGGTGTTTTTGGCTTTCATTTGTAGTGTTAACTTTATCATGAGTACTAAATTGCTTAACTATGCGCCTTTCTATTTTTTGGCTTATATCCCCTGGCAGTAAAACACTATGCTGTTGATCAGAAATACGCACTACACACGAGTCATCGTTTTTATCTCCTTTCATTTCATTTGGCGATAACACCTCAATTGTTAACCCTTGCCAATTGTATTTAGCGCCAGCTAAACATCGATAATTAGCATTAATATTTAAATCGTTAACCATTAAGTTTTCAATCAAGAGACTATTATTTAACAAATTAAAGCCTCCGGCATGATCATTATCATCATGGCTAATTATTAGCCAATCTAGCTGTTCAATCCCTTGTTGCTGAAAATAAGGTAACAGCACTGATTCAGCCATTGAAAAACCACTGGGGTATTTAGCTCCTGTATCATAAAGCAACACGCGATTATTTTTTTCAACAATTACTGCTAAGCCCTGCCCAACATCCATTACTTTGACTTGCCAACTATTCGTTGAAAAAACTGAATAAGCTTTTATATTCGCTATTACTAAAACTAGAGGAAACAATAGCCACTTTCTAATATTAGGTGTAACAAAAATTGCAAGCAGAATCAGTAGAATCGCAATAGACAAAAGCCCCCACTGTAATTGAGTTAGGTTCGATACAGCCCAAGGCAATTCTGATAAAAAAGTGAGATACTGCCAAAGCCAAGACAAGAGCATTAATACAATATCAATAATGAAACTCGTTAGTTGGGCAGAAAACTGACTAACTAATAAAGCACAAATAATTAAAGGCAAAACAACTAAGCTTACTAATGGAACTGCAATAATATTGGCTAAAATAGCGACTATTGACACTTGCCCTGAAAACAAAGTGGCAAGTGGTAACATTAATAATGTTAAAAGACTTTGCAATAACAAAAGTTGCTTAGCTTTAATGATAAATTTATGCCAAAACGAGACATCTGCTAATTGATATTGGGTAAAATATTTCCCCCACAGCCAAATGATAATAAAAATACACAATACCGCATAAATAGAAAGCCAGAAACTTATAGAAATTACACTCATTGGCATAAGCAAAACAATACAAAATACTGACAAAGCAAACCATGTATGAATAGCAACTTTTATCGCTAATAAACGAAAGATTAGAAACCAATAAATCATCACTAACGCACGTAAAGTAGGTACTGAAAAACCAGCTAAATAGGCATAATACCCTGCACATATAGCGCTAAATAATAAAGCAAATATACGAATATTATTATTTAAACAAGTATTTACTAAGCTTTTATTTTTCAAAGCATTTGATTTAGCTTGTGATTTTTTTGAGATAATATATGAGTGAGTTATTAATATTTTATTTAATGGTAGCAAGCGAATAATGATTAAAAAGACTAAGTAACTAACACCTCCGACAATCCCTATATGTAAACCGGAAATTGCGATTAAATGCTGAATTTGTGTGTTCTGTAATACCTTCCAGTGCCTTTTATCTAAACCACTTCGCTCACCAAATGTTAACGCTTGAATAATAGGCGTTAAATCGTGTGAAGGTAATGCTTGATTGAAACTAGAAAATTGCTTCTGCCTATGACTGATCGCTTTATTTAGTAATTGATTCTCCTGCTTTTCGCGCACGTAGCCCGTTGCATGAACATTTTGTCTACGTAACCATGTTTGATAACTAAAGCCTCCTGGGTTTGCTAAACCATGTGCGGGTTTTAATTTTACAAATAATTGCCATTGCTGCCCCTGCTTTAGCGTTGTTTTAGGGCTATTCCAATTAAGCTTAATAACAACTGGTTCATTTAATATGGTATTATTGAGTTGCTGAGCAATAAAATTAAATCGGCAGTAGTTTTCTATGCAACTAGGCATTGAATTCACGTTTCCTGTAATTGTATGAACCCGATTAGCTATTAATGTTTCATTGATATTATTAACTTGCCAAATTGTTTGATATTGACTTGCTGAAAATAGCATCCAAGCACAACCTAAAAAAACAGCCGAATAATGACGAGTAGGTTTGTTGAAATAAGCAAGCAGAAAACACAACAGAAACAAAAATACATAAAAAAACGCTGGCACTACAGGCAGGAAAAGTGAGAATATAGCGCCGATAAAAAATGTAACTAGCCACCAGTCCATAGTGATTGCTTACCGTAAATGAATAAAACTTAATAACTTTTAGTGAAAACATGCCCAAAAAAACCATAAAACGCTTCATGCCAGAGCCACAAAAAATCAAGTCAAATAAGCACTTACGGATTTTTGGTGACTTACTTCATAACGGCAATTTATGGCATTTAAATCGTCGTTCAGTTGCTAAAGCATTTGCTGTTGGTTTATTTTTCGCATTCATCCCTGTGCCGTTTCAAATGGTTTTAGCCGCAGGTGTAGCTATTATAGTACATTCTAACTTGCCTCTGTCTGTGGCATTAGTTTGGATTACTAACCCATTGACAATGCCTGCAATTTTTTATTTTTGTTATTTATTAGGGACTTGGATTTTAGGAGCGCCTGAGCAGAACTTCGCCTTTGAAGCTAGTTGGCAATGGGTCTTAGAAAGTATTTCTACCATAGGTCCTTCATTTTTCCTCGGCTGTGGTATTTTAGCCATATTCTTTTCTGTTCTTGGCTACTTTAGTATTCACCTTTTATGGCGACACTCAGTTAATAAAGAATGGAAAAAAAGAAAAAACCGTTAACATCGAATTACATTTGACCTAATACTTGTGCAGGCTCTATTTTGGTGGCGCGCCACGCAGGATAAATAGTAGCGACTAAGCTTAATAATAGCGCAATAACAAGGGTTGAAATCACATCTTGGCTTTCTAAGTGACTAGGTAAAAAGTCAATAAAATATATATCTGAAGATAAAAACTTTGTTTGAAAGCTAGTTTCTATAAAACTAATAATATTTGTTAAATTTAACGCCAAATAACAACCGAGCATACCACCGACAACACAACCTACAACACCATTCATTACGCCTTGTAATACAAATGTCAGCATTATCGTATAATGACTTGCGCCCATGGTTTTTAATATAGCAATATCGCCTTTTTTCTCATTAACCACCATAATCAATGTTGACACTATATTAAAACTTGCCACTGCAATAACTAAAACCAATACGATATACATCACCATGCGTACCAATTGAATATCATTAAACAAACTACCATGCACATGGGTCCAATCATAAATATACAAATAATGATCGGTTTTCACTGCCGCTTGTCGAGCAATTCTAGGCGCATTAAACACGTCATTAACGGTTAATCTAAGGCCTTGTACTTGCCCGTCATTGTAGTTCATTAAGTCTTGAGCAAGCTTAAGTGATATATAACTTTGGCTTTGATCAATTACCCCACCAAAATTAAATATAGCCACCACATTCAAGTAACGTTTTATTGGAGACGCAAACTGCTGAGCTAAATCTTGTTGAGGATTATTATTTGGGAGTAATATTTGTACTTGATCGCCAACGGTTAAATTGAGTTTTTTAGCGATACCCGAGCCTATAATTACGGCATTTTCATTCGATAAATCTTGCCATTTACCTTCAGTAACGTACTGTTTAATTGCTGATACTTGCTGCTCAAGTTCAATATTAACACCTCTAAGTTCAACGCCTTTAAGTTGATCTTTCTTTTGCATCATCCCCTGTATTTTTATAATTGGCGCAATCGCAAGCACATCAGGATGTTGACCAATAACCTGTGCTTCTTTTTGCCAATTTTTCATAGGTTCATTAACGCCAATGAGCTCAGTATGTGGCACAACAGATAATAAATGTTTAGCAAGTGCTCGTTCAAAACCATTCATGGCTGATAAAACAACAATTAATACGGTAACGCCTAAGGCAATTCCTATCGTTGAAGACGCAGAGATAAAAGAAGCAAAGCCGTTTTTTTGACGACTCTTAATATATCGAATACCTAAAAATAAGCTTAATGAATTAAACATGACTATTTTTCTTCTGCCTCTATACTAGACAATTTACCGTGAATAAGGCGAAGTTGACGATCCATCTTAGCGGCTAAAGTTAAATCATGAGTTACAATAACAAAGCTTGTTTTTAATTGCTGATTGAGCTCTCTGATTAATTGATAGATTTGCTCTGCCGTATCAAAATCTAGATTTCCCGTAGGCTCATCTGCTAATACTAAAGAAGGCTCTGTCACAAGAGCGCGAGCAATAGCGACTCGTTGTCGCTCTCCGCCTGATAACTCTGACGGTAAATGATGACCTCGATGCCCCAAGTTAACTTTTGCTAACATAGCATCAGCTAATATTTTCGCTTTTTTTACTGGTACACCACGAATTAACAATGGCATTGCTACATTTTCTTGTGCGGTAAACTCCATCATTAAATGATGAAACTGATAGACAAAGCCAATATGTTGATTACGTAATTTAGCTTTTTCACTTTCTGATAATGTTGCAATATCAACGTCATTAATCAGTACTTGGCCGCTAGTTGGAGTATCAAGTGCTCCAGCTAAATGCAAAAAGGTACTTTTTCCACAGCCTGAACTCCCAACAATCGCCAATGACTCCCCTTTTTCAACGGTTAAATCTAAAGCCGTTAACACTTTAGTTTCAAGGGTTCCTTGCTGATAAATTTTAGATAAACCAGTACATTGTAGACTTGTATTCATGCTATTACTCATTTCGTAAAACCTCTGCTGGCTGTGTTTTAGAGGCGTGATATGCAGGGTATAGTGTGGCCAAAAAGCTCATTGATAAAGCGCCAATGGCGATAACCAATACATCTAAGCCATTTAAGGCAATAGGGAGTTGTTGAGCACCAGAACCAGCGCCAAGTAAATTTAAACCTAATATTGATATCAAGCTATTGAGGTTTATAGTGAGTAATACACCCGCCACAACACCAAGCAATGTGCCCCATAAACCGTTAATCATTCCTTGACTGATAAATATTTTCACTATGTTAGCGCGCGTCATACCAAAGGTCTGTAAAATGGCAATCTCCCCTCGTTTATCAATCACCACCATCACCAAAGCCGACACAATATTAAACGCAGCAACAGCAATAATAAGAGCCAAACTTAATCCCATCATGTTCTTTTCCATCTGAACAGCACCAAACAAACTCCCTTGTGATGATTTCCACGATGAGAAATTAAGTTCAGGAAAACCTTGCTTAAGTTCTTCTATAACCTGATCGGCATTAAAGGCATCATCTAAGTACAGTCTTAATTGCCTGATATCATCATGTTGTCGTCTCAACATTTTAGCTGCACTTTCGTTAGTTAAATACACCATATCTTTATCAACTTGTGAGCCAACATTAAATAAGCCCACTAATATAAAGGTACGTTGCATAGGCATACGCCCCATAGGGGTAAAAACGGTTTTATTAGGTAACAACAACCTCACATTATCGCCAATATTGACACCAAGGTCGCGCGCTAAAGACTCGCCCATCACCACAGAATATTTATGTTTATCAAGATCTGTCAGTTCGCCATAACTCATTCTTGAAGTCACAATATTGTGCTGTTCTAATGTTGGAGTTAACCCTTGTAACTGTACCATTTTAATGGTTTTAGTTGACTGAATAAGTGCTTCACTTTCAATGATGGGAGTGACGTGATTGACATGACTAATGGCTAAAATATCTTGTCGAAGCGTTTGCCATTGCTCAAATGATGATTGCTCTTTAGTAGAGATTAAAACATGAGGAACTAAACCTAATATGCGTTTTTTTAACTCTCCCTCAAAACCATTCATTACCGACACAACGGTGATCAAAGAAGCAACGCCCAATAAAATACCAACAATAGAGAAAAAAGTGATAAAAGAAACAAAGCCTGTTCGACTTCGGCTTTTACTATAGCGCAATCCAATAAAGAAACTAACAGGCTGAAACATTGACCGTAAAATTAACCAGTTAAAGGTGTAATACTTTACACACACAAGAAGATGGCAAAAGCATAACACAATTAAATAAAATTACGCTTAGAATTAATACGTAAATATTCATGTCAAAACAGAACAAAACCAGCAAAACTATTGAGCAAATACATATTTTGGCTACTGAAAGAACAAATATGTTTATTTGTACAAAAATGCATACAAAAAAGTGACAAAAATATGTAAATAGATGTGTCGTACGCTAGTAATAATTGCATACAGCCCTTACTATAGTTTTCCACAATCACTGTTTAGCCATGCAAGTTTGTTTTAAATTTCGTTCTAAAACACTTTTGGTTACTTTTATTGTAATACTAAACGGATTAATTTTATTGGCACTTCGCAGGATAAATTAATCCGATTGGTATAACCCTCAATATCGACTAAATACGAGTACTATTAATGAAGTTAATTATCGCAAGTGCTGTTTGTTCTTCCCTACTTTTAGTAGCTGGTTGCAATAACGCAGAGCAAAACTCAACAACTAAAACAACTAAAACAGAAATACCTGCAACTGAGAAAGTGGCACTAACCTCTGGTATTACCTTAGCTAATATGGATGAATCTGTTCGTCCACAAGATAACTTTTACCGTTATATTAATGGTGGTTGGTTAAAAAACACTAACATACCTTCAGATAAAACAGCCGTTGGTTCTTTTTACGATTTAAGAGATACGGCTGACGATAATGTAAAAGCCATTATCGAAGAGTTAGCGGCAACAGAAAACTTAAAAATGGGTAGCGATGAGCAAAAGGTTGCTGATTTATTCCGTTCATACATGGATACAGAAACTCGTAATGCTTTAGGTATTAAACCTATTCAAGGCATACTCGATACTATTTCAGCGCTTAAAAACAAAGATGAACTAGCTACCTTCTTAGGTAAATATCAGTCAGCTGGTATTTCAAGCCCATTAGCTTTTTATATTAGTGTTGATGCAAAAGATTCATCACGTTATGCCACACATATTTGGCAAAGTGGTTTAGGCTTACCCGATAAAGATTACTACTTTAACGAAGCAGAGCGTTTTGTAAAATTACGTGAAGGTTATCTTAAACATATCGAAAATATGTATAACTTAGCCGGTTTAGAAAATGGCAGTGAAGCGGCTAAAACCATCATGGCCATTGAAACTAAACTCGCTGGTTTTCACTGGACTCGTGTGGAGTCTCGTGACAGTGCTAAACGTTATAACAAGTTTAATGTAGCTGATTTAAACACCCTAACAAGTGCTTTTAATTGGAATGCATTTTTAGAAGCTCAAGGTGTAGCACAGCAAAAAGATATTATTATCAATCAACCGAGCTTCATCAAAGGTTTTGGTGAAACATTTGCTGAAACCTCACTTGAAGATTGGAAAACATACGAAACCTTTCATACCTTAAGTACTTTTGCAGGCTCTTTAACAACGGCACTTGATAATGAAAATTTTGATTTCTTTTCAAAACAGTTAAGTGGTCGTGAAGAGCAACGTCCAATGTGGAAACGTGGCGTAAGTGTTGTAAACGGCAACCTTGGTGAAGTAATTGGTAAAGTATATGTAAAACGTCATTTCAAGCCAGAAGCTAAATCTCGCATGAGCGAATTAGTTGAAAACTTACGTGATGCTTACGGTGCTTCAATTAACGAACTTGAATGGATGTCTGAAGACACGAAAAAAGCCGCTCAAGTTAAATTAGCCGCATTTACGCCTAAAATAGGTTACCCAGACAAATGGGAAGACTATTCTGCACTTGAAATAAAAGCTGATGATTTAGTAGGTAATCGTATTCGTTCTAGCCAAGTTTCTCATCAAAAAGAAGTTGAAAAGCTAGGTGGACCAATTCGTGATTGGGAATGGGGTATGACACCACAAACGGTAAATGCTTATTACAACCCAACAGTAAATGAAATTGTATTCCCTGCGGCAATATTACAACCACCATTTTTCAATATGGCTGCTGACGATGCAGTAAACTATGGCGGCATTGGTGCAGTAATTGGCCATGAGATGGGCCACGGTTTTGACGACCAAGGTAGTCGTTATGACGCAGAAGGTAACATGCGCAACTGGTGGACTGAAACTGATTTAGAAGAATTTGGTAAACGTACCGCAATCCTAGTCGACCAATATAGCAAATACCAAGTATTTGACGATCTGCACGTTAATGGTGAGCTTACCTTAGGTGAGAACATTGGTGACTTATCAGGTGTTACTATTGCTTATAAAGCTTATAAAGCCTCGTTAAATGGTAAAGAAGCACCGGTAATTGATGGCTTAACAGGTGATCAACGTTTCTTTATGGGTTATGCACAAATTTGGCGTTCAAAAATTGTTGAAAAGTCAATGCGTAACCGTGTAGCTACGGACCCTCATTCGCCAGGTGAATTCCGTGCATTAGGATCACTTTCTAATATGCCTGAATTCTATAAAGCATTTAACGTACAAGAAGGCGATGCTATGTATATCTCGCCTGAAAAGCGTGTGAAAATTTGGTAATTATATTTATATAATCTAAAGACTTATATAGAATTAGTTAATAAAAAAGGAGCTTTTGCTCCTTTTTTATGCTTTAAGAATAGCAATTATTTTTTTAACTTTCTGTTGACCAACAAAGATAAGCCCAATAATAAAAATACATGTATGCTACCTCCACCAGAAGAAGTGGGTTCGGTGGTTTTCGGTGGTTCTGTTGGTGTAACCACTTTAGCTGAAACATTAATTGTGCGTTGAATAATGCTCCCTTGGTTAACCGCCGGTAGATTTAAATTCACTGTACCCGTTTTGCTATAACTGTCATCACTAATAGCTACACTAAAATTTTGGCTGCTTTGCTCAGCGGCAAACTTAACTACAGTGTCCGCACTATTTGCCATAGTCATCCAACTATCACTAAAAGTTACCTCAACATCAATAGCCGTCAGTAGCTCTCCTGTGCGTGTTAAGGTAAATGTTAAGGTATCGCCTGCTTCAACAGTTAATTCAGCACTTTCATTAAAACTAATCACTTCATCGGCTAAAATATACACTTCAATACTAGCATTATCTCCTAGTTGGCTTTCGTCATTCATTAATTGAATTGTTGTTGTTTCACCTTTGATAGCTTGATTAGCAGTTACCTCTACTGTTGAAGTATTTTGACCAATACCAAAGGTTACCTCTGATGCTGACAAGGTCACAATATCGTTAGACATGGATAAATAAGCGGTAAATTCAACATCAGCATTCCCTGTTCTTGATAAGGTAATACTGTCCTTTTGACCTGCCTGTAATACTAAACGCTCTGTTTGTTCAATAGAAATATAACTTGGATCAACAACAGTATTTTCAGTAATAGTCACTTCAATTTCCGAGGTTAAAGCACTAACAACATCACCATTTCTCAATGCAAGAAAAAGCGTTTCATCGGTTTCATTAACGCTATCACTTTCAATTGCCAAATTAATAGTTTTTGTATTTTCTCCTGAATTAAAGACAATATGTTGAGCAAATCCTTGATAATCAATAGCTGAATTAAGGGAGTTTGCCAATGCACTCCCCTCACGAGTATAGAGTTCAATAGTGGCACTTTGTCCTAATGTGGTTAACTCGCCTTGAGCGTTAACCAACTCCAGTGTAATTGCTAATGATTCACTTGACTCTTTCACTACTTTTTTTTGTTCAGCTGAAAATCGAATAAAAGCGAGTTGTACAGGATCTTCTTTTCTATTACCCATTTGGTAGGAGCTTTCTTTGATCTCATTTAACATTCGTACAACATTGGCTGTGTCTTGTTCTCCGCAAGCTTCGCCACCAGCGGTAATATCAGGCGAAGAATAAAAATTATGTCGAGTATTCCATTTATTACCCGAAGGCGAGCTCATTATGGTACCTTCACCACCACAGAAATAGCCGTAACCATAAGGGCGTATAGGTGTTGATGTTGTATTTTGGGCATCATGAACCGCACCATCATTGTGACCCCATTCATGAGCCGCTAATGTATTACTGGTACAGCGACCGCCCATTTGTAAAATTGCATAAGGATCATCGTAATACGCCCAGCCACAAAAACGATTGTCATTCATTGGACGAACTACTGTCACATAATCAAGTCCATATTGAGCAGCTATCGCCCTATTTTCGCTACCTTCATTACCACGTATACGAGCGATAAAGTCTTCAATTAATTGGTTTGGATCATTTTCAATAGGATGTACACCCAAGTAACCCAGTTCACGACGAATGGCTAAGCCACTATTTTCCATCACAACATTTGCCGCATTAACCTGTTCCATCACATATGCATTAATTTCTTCAATGGTAAATTCATCAAGTAAATCACTGGTATAAAAAACACCTATTTTTACAATATGATTATCAAGTGCTGAATAGGCTTTTGCCGGAGGCAGTTTTATTGATTTTCCTTGCTGCTCAGGTGTGGTTGACGCCAGCACAGATAATGAAAACATTAAGGTGAACAGTGCCAATAATCGAGTTATCGCATGGGTTATATTGGTTACATAAATCATAGGGGCTGTATTATTAATCCGTTAAACATAGATAAAATAATAACATACACTAAAACTAAATTGATGATAGAGAATTTATTAAAATAAAGTCATATCAATATTCACTGTATCAGTTATTATTTTCCATCAATTAAATTTAACTTAGCACTTCTGACATACTCACTTGGTGACAAATTAAACCAGCGTTTAACCGCTTTATTTAAAGAGGCTTGTTCACTGTAACCTAATAAATCACTTAACATTTGTTTGCGCATTTTGTGGCTAAATTGTTGAAAGCGACGTTTGCGTTCATCATCAATTAATTGGCTAAAATTGGTGCTTTTTTCTGTTAAGCGTCTTTGTAATGTACGGGTAGACATACACAGTAATTCAGCTAAAGAGCTTACCGTTAAAGTATGTAAATCTGCACTTTGTAACACAGGTTGTAATTCACTTAACCAGCCATGATTATTCGTATAAAGCTGCTTAGCTTCTTGAGTTGCTAGTAATAAATGGCTATTAACTAATTCGTTGCGAGTCACTATAGGCATAGCTAATAAAGCAATATTAAATGTAATGCTATTAGTGTTTTGTAATACCTTAACTTCACACCCAAACCAGTGTGTTAAGGTATTTAATTCACTCTCGTTAAAGTTGTCTTGAAAATAAATACAATGCGGCGTTAATGGTTTATTAGTTAAGCGGCGCACTGTTGCAATCCATGCCGTCATATTTCTAAGCACTGCATGGCGATTATTAAAATAAGGCATCCATGTCAGTGTTGCTATTTCACCAGTAATATTAAATTGAACTTGGCCAATATCAGCAACCGTTTTATCAAATTGCAATAACGCCTCAAGTGCTGATTGCAAAGTACCACTTGATTCAACTAAATAACCCAGTAAGCCATATTCTGCGCTGGTAATGTTTTGGCCAAGCGTAAAACCCCATAAACTATTTTGCATAGCGGCTGCGCCATCGTCTAAGCCTTTTAAATAAACGTTCATAGGCACTCTTTGGCTGTTTTTCCATTCAGCGGAAATATAATCGGTAATAACTTGGCAATATTCACGACTAACATCTGACATATTGGCGCCTAAAGACAAATAAATGACACATAGTGCCAATTATGTCGAGTTAAAAGCGATTAAGCTAGTATTAGTTTTTACTGCATTAAGCGACTTAACACCTATTGGAAACAATTAGCATGACTTTATTGAATATGATTATCGATCTCCCCCGAGATAAACCATTCAACCTGCATTGCCTAGCTGACTGCACTTTCCTAAGTAAAATTTTTGCCGACAAAGTTACCGAATTAAATCAGGAAAATGAACAAGATGATCAACGACCAAAACGTGTCATTAATATGCGAGGTCATCAGTTCAATGAAGAAATTGTTCATTTATCAGAAACCAAACTCATTTACCAAATAATAGGCAATGGCCCTGTAAAACATCATCAAGGGGATATTCGCTACATTAAAACAAAAGATAAACATTATTTGCATTACCGAATATATGGTCAAAGTAATACTTGGGTACCTACATGGTTACTAAAGCTTGTGATGAAATACGACTTTACATTAATGGCAAAACGCCTGCGGAGAGCAATTAATGAATGCTGAATACATTTTATTATTGTTAAGCCCACTCTTTTTAATCGCTATTGTTTTTGAGCTATTCAGGAAAAAAGAAAGTTATTCAGTTAAAGAGTTCTTTCTAAATGTTGCCTTAGCATTATCACATCAAGCATCAGATATTATTGCAATACTGATACTGATGCCATTATTTCTATGGCTACACTTAAATTTTGCACTATTTACTTTTGAGCTCAATATTTTTACTGTCATTGGAGCCTTTATTTTACAAGACTTCTTATATTATTGGTTTCATCGTGCCAGTCATCAATGCAACTGGTTATGGGTGGCGCATATTGTGCATCACAGTTCAAACAACATGAATTTTTCAACCGCCATGAGGCAAAGCCTATTCTACCCTATTGTTGGCATGTGGGTGTTTTGGTTACCCCTGATTCTTTTAGGTTATCCACCTGAACTAGTACTCACTATTGTGGCAGTAAACTTAGCCTTTCAATTTTTTGTTCATACGGAAACAGGTCCTGAATTTAAATTACTGGGTAAAGTTTTTAATACCCCACAACATCATTGTTTACATCATGCAAGTAACCCTCAATATATTGATAAAAACTATGCGGGCGTGTTAATTATTTGGGATAAGCTGTTTGGCACCTTTGTTTGTTCAAACGGTGAAGCACCACGTTATGGCGTGGTAGGTTATCAATATAAAGTGTCTTTTTTTGACGTAGTATTTACGCCTTGGCGAATACTGTTTCGTAATATTAAACAGCAAGACAGTGCGCTCGCCGCAATAAAGCTTATGTTTGGTAAACCAACAAGGTTAAAGTAATTAGATAGTAGATTAACCAGATCTCTATTGTAGCTCGGTGTTTACGCGGGTTAAGGCTTTTCTTCACGAACCAGCATATCCATAAATTTTGTAAATCGCCGTTGTCTGGTGTCAGGTTTCTTAGCACTTAACAATCCGTATGCAATGCTATAGCGGCTCGATTTAGTCAAAGAGTCGAAAAAGCGTTTCACCTTGGGTTTGCATTCCAAAGCGGCTAAAAAATCTTCCGGAACTTCCATTTCACTAACCACGTAAGCACTATCCCAACGACCATCTGCTTTCGCTGCTTGTACATGCTCTAGCCCTGATGCCATCATTCGACCCTCTAAAATCAAACGCTCTACATGTTCAGTGTTTCTTTTCGACCAATTGCTCCGTGCTTTTCTTGGAGTAATTCGCTGTAAATAAGAGTGTTCATCTACTGTCTTTTTAATGCCGTCTATCCAACCCCAACATAACGCCTCAACTACTACATCATTCCAAGTAACACTAGGAATATCTGTATTTTTTTTGTATATCTTGATCCATAACTCACTTTCACTCGCATGATTATTCTTGAGCCATTGACCGAGATCTTTCGAAGTAGAAAATGCCACAGAGTTTGCTGAGCTGGGGATAGGGTTAGCGTTAGTCATAAAACTAAAATCTCTCGAGTACACACTGTGTTAAACGGTATTAAATAAAAATAAATATTGCGCAAAGCATCATGAAAGCTAACAGTGTAAAGCTTTACATTCTACCCAGCAATTTCACGATTTCGACGCACTTTTCTATTATGCCACAATGCTGTAATTCTCACCCCAAGAGCGATCATGCCCACCAGCAAACAATCCTAACTAGAGCGCAGAAGTCACTTGTTACTTAACCTTAAATAAAATTAATACTTCGCTAGTCATATTTTTACGAACTGGAATGCTTGCCTTTTTTTGAAAAAACACCAAACCAAAATGCCAATTCGAAGATGACACCCATAATCATAAAAACAAATAATCCCGTCGAATTACCATAAGAATAACAAGCAAGAGCAGCTAAAATTAAAATGGCTAAAATAATCCATTTAGTGACACGATTCATAATTTATATCCTTATATGATGACCTCAAATCCATGACTAAACACCTAACAACTTAAAAAGAGGAGTTTTATCGTTTATTACTCGCCATAAACCCCCTCTTTTAACTTTTTATCAATAAACACTATATCGTAATACATTAAACTTCAAAGTAAATTTACATTAGTGCTTTAAATACATTGCATGAAAGCGAAAAATTGGCATAAATAGTTAAAAAACTAGAGTAGCGTTAGCCTTTATCAACACAGCAGGTGTTTATAAAGTGATACAGCCCATAAATGCGATGTTGTTGCAGTTATAGGCTGTATTTGATTTGATTTGCTTAAGTATTCATATTAAATAGCTAATATCTAACCTTTATATGAAAATTTTCACACTTTACTGACATTGAATATCAGCGTGCTGTGCTAACTGTGGTTCGAAATGTAAGTCGCTAATAGCAAGACTAACGTCAGCTGACGAACGAAGTTCGAACGGTACCGCTATTTTGTCAAACTCAATACCTTGGTTAGCAAAGCAGCTTAAGTTAATAGACAGCGTGTTCCATTGCCCTTTCTCGCTTGCTTTAAGTTGCGGCGCAATATCGTAATGAGCGCTACAACTACCTGCCTCAGCCCCAATAGTTTCACAGTTCATTGAAATAAATACAGGGGCTGAAATATCACTTTCTCTTTTTATTGAAAGAACCATCGCTGCGTTATTTTCTAACTCAGATGAAAGATCTTCTCTAAAGCCATTGCTATTAATAAAGCGTATGCCTGCATTTACACTGCCATCAAGCACTATACGAAAAGCATCTTCTTGGACATTTTTATCAACAGTACGATAAGTGATGCCCGATAATGTTTTACTATTAGAATCAATAACGGCTTGATCTTGTTCAGACACTAAAAGCATTTGCCATGGGGCAACCACTTTGCCAGCAAATATATAATTTGCTTTTACGCTGTTTTTATCGGGAATGAATGTTTCGTTTAATGTAGCAGACAATACGTTTTTATCACTCTTATCAGCATAACTCAGCCCAAAGCCATAAGGTAATAGTGGCTGGTAATTGGTATCAAAACGATTCACTATTTGGGTTGGTGAATTAGGCCAAGAGAAAGACAACTTCCCTTTAAAGTCATGCTGAATATTATTGTTACTATCAGTTAAGAGTAGATCAGCAACAGCTTTACCTTCAGAGCCCGGTAACCAAGCAGCAACAAAAGCGTTACTAGCATTAATTTCGGCATTTACCCACATTGGTCGGCCACTAATAAATACTGAAACCACGGGGATGCCTTGGGCTTTCAAGCGTTTTAATAAGGAAAGATCTGTTTTTTTACCACGTTGATAGGCTAAATTTCCTAAATCGCCATGACCTTCGGCATAGGGCTCTTCACCAAAAACAACAATAGCTACATCAGGTTTATGGGTATAATCACCTTGTTCATCTAGCTCGATTTTGCCGCCAGCCCCTTCAACTTGTTGCTTTAGACCATCATAAATAGAACTTCCACCGGGGAAATCAGTGTTTTTATTACCGGTGCCTTGCCAAGTTATTGTCCAACCTCCTGATTGTTTACCTATATTATTAGCCGCATCACCCGCTACTAAAATATTCATTTTAGGTGATAACGGTAATAAGTTGTCGTTATTTTTAAGTAGCACGAGCGATTCACGCACTGCTTGTTGAGCTACTTTACGATGTGATTCGCTACCAATAAGCTCCGTTTTTCCTGATAATTTACGTTTAGCCGGACTTGGTTTATCAAATAACCCTGCTCTAAATTTAACACGTAGTATACGAGAAACGGCATCATCAATGCGTGACATTGGAATAACGCCAGATTCTACTTGTGCAATGGTATTTTCCATTAAAGGTTTCCACGCATCGGTAGGCACCATATAAATATCTAAACCTGCATTTATCGCTTGTGGGCAGTCACTGTTGGTACAGCCTTTTATTTGCCCATGACCATTCCAGTCACCCACAACAAAGCCGTCAAAACCCATTTTATTTTTTAACACTTCAGTTAATAAATAATGACTACCATGGCTTTTTTTACCATGCCAGCTATTAAAAGACGCCATCACCGACTGAGCGCCAGCACCTAAACCGCCATAATAACCTTGAGCATGAATATCATGTAACTCTTGCTCTGTTGAAATATTATCACCTTGGTCGTCGCCATTAACGGTGCCACCATCACCAAGAAAATGTTTTACTGTGCTGATCACGCGATCATCACCTAAAAAATCACTATCTGCGTGACCTTGTAAACCTTTCACAATAGCCGAAGCATAAGACTTAACTATTTCTGGATCTTCAGAATAGCCTTCATAGGTTCTTCCCCAGCGATCATCTCTTACCGTTGCAACTGTCGGAGCAAAAACCCAATCAATCCCTGTAACCATAACTTCTGTTGCTGTTATTTGAGCAATTTTTTCAATTAATTCAGGGTTATTGGCTGCGCCTAAGCCAATGTTATGAGGAAACAACGTTGCACCAATAACATTATTATGACCATGTACAGCATCCGTTCCCCACATGGTTGGAATTGAAGAACCATCGAGTGAGTCGTCAATAGAAGCTTGATACATTTGCTCGGCTAACGCGATCCAATCTTGAGGCGTTGAATGTTTATTATTATTGGGAAAAGCGCCACCACCATTTAAGTAAGAGCCAAAGCCATATTTACGCATATCGTCGAAACTAATATCGCGAATTTCAGGCTGGATCATTTGCGCAACTTTTTGCGCTAAAGTCATGGTAGCTAATAAGTCTGAGACTTTTTGCTCTATAACAGGATCTTTAGCAACAGCTGAATTAACCTTGCCCCAGATTTCATGGTTGTTTTTAGCTTTTGACGACTGTATTTGTGCCGAATTTGCACTATGTTTATCAGTAATATGACTATCATTACTGCACGCACTTATGCCACTAAGCGTAATAGCAAAGGCACTGGCAGTAAAAAAGAATTTTTTGGAACATTTCACAGTTAATTACCTTTATTACAATTAGTTAGATTTAAGTGAAGGTGATGAATTAAGTACAGGTTTACAGCCTTTTAAGCCGTAATAACCAATATAGAGATAACAAACAATGGGTAAAATAAATGAAAGCTGCACTCCAATTGAGTCAGCCAATACGCCTTGAATTAATGGCACAATCGCACCACCAACAATCGCTAAGCATAAAACACCTGAGCCATGGCTTGTTGCATCGCCTAAGTTATTAATAGCCAAGCTAAAAATGGTAGGAAACATAATAGAGTTAAATAATCCAACGCCAAGTATTGACCACATAGCTAATGCCCCATCAAACATAACGGCAATAACAATTAACAGCATGGCAATACAGGCATTAAAGCCTAATACTTTACCTGCTGATACTTTTTGCATAACTAATGCGCCAATAAATCGTCCAACCATAGCCCCGCCCCAATAATAGGCAATAAACTTAGCGGCTTCTGATTCACTTAGTCCTGCAATGTTTGGATCATTAAGAAAATTAATTAAAAAACTACCAATAGCAACCTCAGCACCGACATAAAGAAAAATACCGATTGCACCTAATTTTAAATGACGATATTGCCAGGATTTTTTAGGGGTAGTTTGACTATCATCACTTTTTCCTAAGTCTGGTAATTTCAAAAAAGAAAAAATAACCGCTAAAACTAATAAGGTAAATGCGATTAAAAAGTAAGGCATTTGAACGGCAGAAGCCCCTATTACTTCAGCTTGTGCACTCGTACCTTCAACCCCACTATCCATTCCACTAAAGATAAGCCAAGCACCAAAAAATGGCGCAACGGTTGTGCCTAAAGAGTTGAAAGCTTGAGTCATAGTTAACCGTGAAGAGGCCGTTTTACTTGGTCCCAATACACTTACGTATGGGTTAGCCGACACTTGTAAAAGTGTAATGCCTGAGGCCAATACAAATAAAGCAAACAAAAACAACGCATAAATGTGCAGTTGCGCCGCGGGATAAAAGAGCAAGCAACCAATACTTGAAATAGTAAGACCAGCGACAATACCTTTTTTATAACCAATTTTACCGACTAACGCTCCCGCAGGTAGCGACACAATAAAATATGCGCCAAAAAAGCAAAACTGTATAAGCATGGCTTGTGTGTATGACAAGTCAAACGTGCCTTTTAAATACGGAATTAAAATATCGTTAAGGCACGTGATAAAACCCCACATAAAAAATAACGACGTTAAAGACACTAACGCAAATCTATTACCACTTGCTAATTGAGTTGATTGCGCATTATGTTGTGGTTCATTAATTATCGACATTGAAGCCATAATCAAAAATCCTTTAATTAAAAAATTGTTGGGTGAAATTTAGATAATATTTAAAACAAAAACGCAGTGTTTAATTCCTTGTAAACACCGCGCTTACGTGTTTTTATTTAAAGCTAAATCTTGCACCTATGGCATAACGTGGACCGTACTGGCGAGCAAATAAAAACTGCTCTTCATAACGACCGTAACCTTGTTCAGTCTCGTTATTAAGATTGAGACCTTCAAAGAACACCGTAAGGTTTTCAGTTAGGTTATAGTTAATACTCATATCCCATTGACCAAATGTTTTAGCAAATTGAGGAGGGTTATCTGAAGAACCTTCATTTTGTCCCACACCAATAAGGTATTCGTCTCGCCATGCGTAGGTGACTTTTACTGACAGCGCTTCTTTTTCATAAAAAGCTTGGAAGTTTGCTGAGTCACTTAGTCCTGCAAGTGGTGTTTGTTGGCTTAAACTATTCACGTCAAATTCAACATCACCGTCAACAAAAGTAGCATTTACACCTACACCAAAACCTGTTTCACCAAATAAATGTTGTAAGGCCAGTTCAAAACCATCTACTGATTTAGTTTCTGGGCTGTTAAAGGGGCGGCTAATATCCCATGTCATTAATGGATCACCCGATACAGGTTCGATATAACCTTGCGCATTTAACGTAGCGCCATTGGCTTGCATTTGAGCAAATATTGCATCGTTAGTGGCTTGCTCGCCATTAGCAATTAAATCACTTTCTGCTTGTTTCCAACGTGGCCCAAGATAAATATCATAAAAACCATCTATCTCTAAAGACGCGATTTCATTACCAATAAAGTTTTCAACATCTTTTTTAAAGTAACCAATAGCCGCATAACTCCCATCGGCATAATAATATTCAAGGCTTAAATCAAGATTGGTTGACTCAAATGGCAATAAGTTGGTATTGCCTTCGCTTCCATTTCGTGAGCCAATTTTAGGGCTTCCGGATAAACTTCTGCCACCTGCTAATGCACCGAGTGGCGCTCTTGCAATAGTTTTACCCCACGAAAAACGCCCAACAAGTTCATCAGTAATATCGACTTTGATATCGAGCATAGGTAAGAAAACATCGTGCTTACCTGTTAAGGTTAAAAAGGTATCTTCTCCATCTATATATTGGGTATGCCATTCACTACCACCTTTCCACCAAACACTTGTTGGAATAGGTTGTAATACTTGACTTGTTACATCAGTCTCTTCATAGCGCACACCAAAGTTGAGTTGTACGGGATAATCAGCAACTTCAAACTCCCAGCTTGATTGTACGTAAATACTGGTGGTTTCTTCTGTAACTGAACCGGCAGAATAAGTACCCATATCATGATAGGCTGTTGTCGCAAAATAATCATCACCACCTAATACTTCATTCGTTAGAAAAGCTTCAGATCGAGCAACCACTTCGTCAAAATCAAAAGTGTAGTAATAATTAGGGTTTAAATTACTACCACCACTTTCAAAAGCATCAAGAAAATTACTGGTATCATTATAAGTAAACATACCGTCTGGTAACATTTCAGGCCAAGCTGGATTAAATAAAAATCCGCCAATTAAACCACTCCATGCATTAGAACCACCCATCGTTTGTTCTGTGCGAGCGATTCCAAATTTGACATCAACTAATGGTATATCAAAGGTATTATCCCAAGAACCGTGAAGTTGAAGTTGTTCAATTTCAGATTTCCCTGGTGAATGAATAAATTGGCTAAAATGCGTATCTATTTCACCTGGAGCTAACACGCTCGTACCGTTTTTCCAGAAAATTTCGGCTTGCGGAATATCTCCTTCCCGATAGTCATACACTTTAGTCTCAAGTTGATCAGAGCCTAATACCAAAGAACCATGACTGCCTAAGCCTTCATCAATACCATTATCAGTTTCACTACTTGAGTCATGATAATCGAGTGATAAAAATAATGTATCTGTCGCTTGCCACTCGATATTAAAACCTAATGATTTTTCTTCAACTTCAGTGGTTGATCTAGAGGCAGTGAAAGAACCGTCATTGCCGCTAATATCAGCATAAATTACGGTGCCATTTGCATCAATTTCATAGGCATTAATGTTACCACCATAGTCATTCCACATTCCCCACCCAATAGAGTTCATTCCGGTAATGGCACGAGTACCTGTGTAATCTAACGAAAAGGTCAAATCGTCGATTGGCGCATATTGTAAAACCACATGGCCGTTAGTTCGTTCTCGTTGAATATTCTCGATACCGTAATTCATATCTCGTGGGAAGAAGTGATTACCTATGCGCTCCCCCTCTTCATCTAATAAACGAGGATCTACCACTTTATCAGCGTCTAAATTAGTGGGTAATGCAACATTTGCTTGCCAGCCTTGAATGCTCGCTTGTTGTTTTTGAAAGTCTCTGCGGTGATGGTTAAACGACACTGCAAAACCTAAAGTGTCATCATTAAATGTATTTGAATACAATGCTGATAATTCAGGCGTTACATCGTCACCTTCAACGTTTGATGAATCGTGAATAGCTTTAGCTGAAAGCGAGTAGCGCTCACCTGGGCTATCCCAAGGTTTTAAGGTGACTATATTGACTGTAGCCCCTAAACCACCACTTGGATTTTTAGCGCGTGCAGTTTTATATACCTCTAATGAAGACACACCGTCTGATGATAAATTCTCTAGACTATAAGATCGCGTATTCCCTGTACCTGGCATTTGACGACCATTTAAGGTGATTAAGTTAAAGTCTGGTCCAAAACCACGTACGGTTATCTGACTGCCTTCTCCATTTGAACGACTAACAGATACCCCGGTAATACGTTGCAATGATTCAGCAAGGTTAGTATCTGGAAACTTCCCCATATCTTCAGCTGAGATAACATCAACTACACCCGACTCATGTCTCTTTAAATCCATTGAACGAATTAAACCACCACGAATACCACTGACTTCTATTATTTCTATTTCGGTATTATTAGCTTGAGTCGTTTCTTCCGCCATTACTGTATTGTTTACACTAGCGGCAATAATTGCTGAAATATAAACAGTTAAACGTTTTTTAGTAAAATTAATATGTTTCATGTTTACCTACTTACTTAAAATTAGTATCGATTGAGTCGCTTAACGCCACTCTGTTGTTAATGACAAGTGATTACGGCGTTTTTATAACTACGTTATCTATGCGGTATACCGCACCATCACCCGATCCCCATGCAGGGAAAAACATGAGTACATCGATTTGACTAATATCTAAGCCAGCGTCAAATAACGCTTGTAATGAATATGTATAGGTTTGCCATTGACCGGTTACAGGGGCAACACCTTCTTGACTGTCTGTTAAGTTAAGCTCTACTGCGCCCGTTGCATCACCTGATTCTATTTTAAATAACCAAGGTGCACTCGCATCATTGGGTGCTGTAACAACTTTCATTTCAAATTGCACAATGCCGCCAGAAAGTAAGTTACTTGCGTCTAAATAAACATCGTCGTCAGCAAGAATACCCATGACAGTTGGTGTGCTACCAATAACAAATTCAGCCGTTAAACCATGCTCGGTATCATCATTTTCAATCGTTGGAGTGCTTCCCCCACAACAATCCCAAATGCTCCATTGTTCTTTAGGTTGATCATCAAACAGTACATGACCAGCGAAACTATCAACGGCTAAAGGATCATAAATTTTAACATTATCAATACGATAAATAGCACCATCGCCAGCTCCCCATGCTGGGAAAATCATTAAGACATCAATAGCACTGGCGTCTAGACCAGCATTCGCTAAATCAGATAGTTTAAAGGTATAGGTTTGCCATTGGCCTTCAGTAGGAGCAAGTCCTTCTACACTTTCTGAAATATCAAGTTCAACTGCTGTTGCCGCATTATCAGCCTCAACTTTAAATATCCAAGGCGCGGAAGCATCATTAGGAAGAGCCACTACTTTCATTTCAAATTGAATAACACCATTCGCTAAAATGCCTGTAGCATCAAATGGTGAGGTTTTAGCTTCTGGGTCAGTAATAAATTCTTCCCTTGTAGTAAAACCCATTACGGTAGGTGTTGCGCCAATCATAAATTCGGTAACTGCGCCATGTGATTCATCATCAATTTCTGTGGTTGGGAAAGTGCCACCACAACAATCCCATGCAGGCCAGCTCGTGTTTTCTTCGTCTTCAAAAATAACTAATTTAGGTGAAACTGCACTATCATCGCCAATCATTAAATTATTCACACGGTACACTGCACCGTCACCAGCCCCCCATGCAGGGAAGATCATAACAACATCGATTGCACTTAAATCTAAGCCAGCATCAGCTAATGCTTGTAAAGAAAAAGTATAGGTTTGCCATTGTCCTGCAACAGGAACTACACCTTCTACATTATCAAGTAATGAAACTTCAGCAGCCGTACTACCGCCACTACTTTCTACTTTAAAAAGCCATGCCGCACTGGCATCATTAGGCATTGATACTATTTTCATATCAAAGGTAATAGTACCGTTTTCGATCATAGGTGAAGCATCAAAAGGTGTTGCTTTGCCATCAGGATCTTCAATAAATTCATCACGAGTAACAAAGCCATTTACCGTCGGAGCAGCTCCCACAATAAATTCAACTACATCGCCCTGCTCGGCATCTTCAACAATCGCCGGCACAGAGCCACCACAACAATCCCATGCAGGCCAGTTTGCATTAAAGTTACCCGCGAAAATTGTTAAGTTTTGCGCAATACCTGTAGAAGGAGGAGATGGGATAGGTGCTGCACCTTCAACTAGCGCATCATCAAGACTGTCGTAACCACCACGAACAGTTTCACAGCCCTTGCCCGTATCTGGATTTAAGTTACATTGATAAACACGTACATAATCTATTTCGAAAGTTTGACCATTAGCAAAGGCTTCAGCGTCGATGCCTAAATTGTTAACGTTTTCAGGCCAGTTTCCACCTACCGCTAAGTTTAATATCATAAAAAACTCTTGGTCAAACGGTGCGTTATCCCAGTATGTCGTTAATTCACCAGTAACGTTATCAAAGTTTTCGGTAAACCAGCCGCGATGCGCTAAGCCTACAGCCTGATCTTTACTATTTTTTCTAACCACTGATTTACGTTGTGTGGCATAAAGGTAGTCGTCTACATACCAGCGAATTTCACCCTCTTGCCATTCAACGGCATACGTGTGAAAACCTTCAGAAGGGTTTACGCCATCAGGAAAACTATAAGCTTTTCCTGTATGGGCATTGTTTGGCCATTCTTTACCGTAATGCAAGGTACCATGGACATTGTTTTCGATATTACCTTCGTCATCAACAACACCAATATTAACGGCTTCCATAATGTCGATTTCACCTGACTTAGGCCAGCCACCATAAATGCTGTCTGTTGGCATCATCCAAAATGCTGGCCAACTTCCTTGTCCACTAGGTAATTTAGCACTGATTTCAAAACGACCGTACTTAAAGTCACCTTTATGACGGCTGACGATACGTGCAGAAGTGTAAGGTAATTCAGCACCTTCTTCTGCAGGTAAAGCTTTAATGATAAGTTTTCCGTCGCTAAGAAATGAATTTTCGCTACTTTCTGTATAACATTGCTTTTCGGCATTACCGCCGCCTTGACAGTTAACTTCATGCGTCCATTTTTGGCTATCTATTGAACTAGCATCAAATTCGTCATACCAAACCATTTCCCAATTACTGACTGGTTTTTCTGGCTCGAAATTACTTGGGTCTGTTTTAGTTTCAACACTTCCACCACACCCAATTAAGGATGTAGTTGAAACTAAAACACACAATTGTGTGATTTTTTTTGCAACTTTAATCATAATGTTTTCCAAATACCCGATTTTTACTTTTTGCCCGTTATTTAATGCTGTTGTATTTTTTATCTATTGCATTATTTAACTGACTCGATAGTAAAACAGCTTACTTATTATATTTTTTAAAACGGTTTAAGCTGTCCCCCACACTAAATTGGTGAATTTAGTGCAACAATATATTGTGTGAATTAAAAAAGTGTTACAATTGAAATGCGGTGTCTTGCGCTATTGTTGCGGCATCATTAATTTTTTATGAATTAATGCGATAACACGAAACAATATCCAGACGAATGGTGTACCGACAAACTAAATGCTTTTGGATTCGATTAAAGCTTGAATGGCTGAACTGTAATTTCGACTAACTTTTAACTGCACATTGTCACCCAAATCTAAAATACTTTCGCTATTGCGCATCGAGCGAATACTTTTAATGCAGTTTATGTTGACCAATGTTGATTTATGAATACGTTTAAATACTTGTTCGTCTAACTGGCTTTCTAGCTTTTTCATGGTAATACGTACAACATGGGTTTCTTCATTCGTATGCACACACATATAGTCACCCGCCGCATCAATCCAACGAATATCTTTTACCGGTAAAAATACTTTTTCATTATCATTATTTTTTATCACGAGTTCTTGGCAACCCGTTTTAGGTAATGGCCGATCGCTTTCCAACCAGTTTTCTAATTCCGATACCGAAATACCTGAGGTTTCCCCCAGCGCTTTTAATAACTTAAATTTTTCTGTATCAATACTTTGCGTATTTCGTCTTTCTATTATGCGCTCGACGGTTTTTTGTAATCGGCCTAAATTCGCTGGTTTTAATACATAATCAATGGCATTGAGCTCAAACGCGTCTAATGCATATTCACCATAAGCACTCACAAAGACAATCATTGGCATTACATCTGCCTGAAGCGACTGAACCACCTCAATTCCATTTAAACCAGGCAATCGTAGATCTAAAAATAAAATATCAGGACTATATTCATGGCAAAGTTGAATCGCTTGGTCGCCATCACTAGCCTCAGCAATTACCTTTATCTCTGGAATTTTTTCAAGTCGTAACTTTAATCCCTCAAGTGCAAGAGGTTCATCATCTACAATTATGGCAGTTAATGGTTTTGTCATTTACGTTCTCATCGATCAAAAGGGATTGATATAGTGACTATTGTGCCTTGCTCCGCATTTTCACAAATATCTATCTGGTAGTCTCCATTAAACATAGCATTTAAACGTGCTTTGGTATTACTTATTCCAATACCGAAACCATCACTTATCGTGGCTTTTACTTTATAGCCATCATCATGAACATTAATTAATAATCTCTCGTTTTCTATTTGTGCTGAAATAGTAATAATACCCGAAGTTTTCTTAGGTTCTATTGCAAATTTAATCGCATTTTCTACCAGTGGTTGTAAAAACATACTAGGCACTTGTGCCATTAACGCGCGCTCACAAATGTTCATGTTTATATTTAAGCGCTCACCAAAACGTACTTTTTCAATAGATAAATAAAGTTCTAATAATTCAATTTCTTTTTGTAATGTAGTTTTACTTTTAGCATTTTGATCAAGCGAATAACGGAAAAACTCACATAACTTATCAAGCATTTCATTAGCGCGATCGTTTTCATGCTTATAAATCAAGGTGGAAATAGCATTCATCGTGTTAAACATAAAATGTGGATTTAATTGATAACGTAGCATTTGTAGTTGTGCATCTTTCGCGGCGGTTTGCGCTCTTAATAACATTTCATGTTCTTTTTGCAGCTTAGTGTTATACAACATAATGAAAAAAATTGAAGTCCAAGCAAACATAGTGGTGAGTGAAAAAAGTAACCAACCACCAAACTCCAACATATTCCATGCTTCATTCCACTGCTGATGATAAACAATTATCTTGTATAAGCTTAGCTTAATAATATTATAAGCAACCCCCAATAAAGCGGCGGCACTGAAACTTAGAAACAATAATTTATTGAGTGGTAGATGTACAATTCTACGAATTAACTGCCATTGAAGATAAGACAATACAAAGCCACTAAACGTTTCCGCAAAAAGATTAAGCATTTGGCCTGAGAAATTAAAGTTAGGATCTTCAAATTGAGGGCGAATTATCGCAATAAAAACCACAATGGCATAACCAAGCCAACCAGTGAATTGTAAAGTCCAAAATTGGTGGCTTTGTTTTGAAAATGCTTGTGGCTCAATTTCAAGCGGGCTTTCTGTGCGTGACTGTTGCATTAAATTCATCATATAAAAATTAGCTCTGTTCCACTGATAAGAAGAAACCCTTTATTGAATATATACCTTATAACAACGCAATTAAATTTTTAATTGTTTTAAGACTTAGGGCGTGTGGCCTTTAAAAATAAATGTATATCACCAGTAACTAAAAATATTAATTTTGAGTTGAAGCGTGCTTATTCTGAGACAACAGATTTTATTTAACCTGTAATAATTAAACTGGAAAGGATAGGTTGTATTTAACAAATTCATATCAAGGTTTTTATATTTTCACTAAATATAGTCTTAACGATTTACATGCATTACACCATTTTATTTATAGATAACCACTTTTGCCCTACCCGTAATACTAAAGGCACTATACTCACCAACCCCCCTCTTTGTGCGAAATGGTAATGTTTTCTGTATAGTAAAATAATTTCAAACAAAAGCTTCACCAAAAAATGCAATGTAAAATATATATTTTGTTTTCATGATATTTCCTTCCCCAAATTAATCGATATAATAAGTTTCCTGAATAATATTAATTCGGTGATAATTAATCTTTACTTTTTTGAACTTACTTTTTAACTTATCAATAATTTTTTCTTGTTTTCTACATGGCGGACAAGGTCCTATATTTTCATCCATATTTACAAAGAACAATGTAAAATCATAGTGGTCAAAATCTTTTTCATCACCGTTTATTAATTTAAGTAGATCTTCCGTTTGATCGCTATAACCATTGATATGTTTTTTATTATTAAATGCTATTTTTATAGCTGGAAAATATCGACTACTGTAATGAATTAGTTGGCCTTCTTTATTATATAAAAACAGTTGTGGCGCAGAATTATGAATGTGAGTTTTAATTATATCTCTATGAGTAATATCAATGTTTTTAGCCTGGGAAACACTTGTGAAACAACACAAACTAAATAAAAAAGTTAATCGTTTAATCAGCATATATTTTCCTTAAGATAAATAACGCCAAGCTTGGCGTACTTTTCTATGAACGTTTAAATAAAATACCGTGATCAAAGTTGAAACAAAAAGCATCAATAATACAATCATTACCGCATAATCGAATAAAGCAACTTGAACTAAATGTGCACTCAATAAATCACTAAAATAATAAAAGCCTGCTAAAAAAGTTAACAATGTAGGCAATAGCATAAAAACAAATATCACTAGCTCATTGATTATTAAACTTGTTGTTTTTGCTCCAGCACAAAAGCGAACGGCATATTCTCTGGCATTTTTTTCACACAATTGCGAAATAGTCACTAAAAAAAAGATCATCGACGACATCAAAATAATGACAGCACTCAGTAATGCAACCGTCATTAAAACTACCCGAGGTTTATTTTCTTTTTCAATTAATGCCGATAATGAAGTAACTTTTATATTGGTAAACTGTGTATTAATCGACGACATTATTTGGGTGATAATGCTTGTTATTTGTTTTAAAGATAAAGAAGTTTCAATTATTATGCTTTCAAGACCTGTTAATACTATTATTGGTTGATAAACAATAGGTTCTGCAGGTGAATCGGGCCCTTGAGTCAGCTCATTTGCAACAACCCCTACAATTTTAGACGCTACCTTTTGATTACCTGGAGAATAAACTTTATTTAATTTAGCTCCTGCGAGTGATTCACCAGCAAAATAGCTATCCCATAATTTTTGGTTAACAACTACCTCAAAAGGGCTACGCCAAGAAAGCGTTTGTCCTTGATTAATTGGAATGTTTAATGCTTTAAAATAATGAGGGGAAATAATGTTAACTTTAGTGTTACTATCTTCCCCTACACCCACCTTTTTATTCGTTGGCGTAAGCCATTGTTCATAACTTACTCGCCCAGACAATGGGGGCGCTGTTGTTAATGCAACATTTAAAAATTCAGGCACATTATTCAACTCGCTCATCAATATTTTTGCAGATTGGTCTGCCATGAACTTTTTAGAAGACGTTATTGGGAAGTCAAAGCTAGCAACAAACCGATTATTTGCGCTAAACCCTAAGTCTGTTTTATAAAGTGCTATTTGACTTTTAACTAATAATACCGCGACATAAAGCACGATTAAGGTTAACGACAACAAGCATGAAAGCAAAAAATAACTTTGCATTTTTACGCTTAAGCTAGCGCTTTCCCCCCGCCCTACGTGTGTTTTAATAAACTTCTCTTGCAAAAAAAAGATCAACGCTGTCAAAAACAAAAAGCCACCTAAAAAACACCAAATAATTGACAATACAAACTCGCTTTGCCAGCTTACTTTTACTCCTTGCATTTGCGGCAGCAAAATAATCATAAAATCTTTGACTAAAGGCAGAATAATACCGCAAATAAAAACCACGGCGACCAAGGTGTAGATAACATCAATCAAACGCTGCAACAGCAATTGTTTACTACTAGCACCACAATAAGAACGTACTAGAAATTCTTGCTGCTTTTTATTATTTTCTCCTGAAATAAAGGCAATAAACGCAATAAAACTAAATATCAACAAAATAGAGAAAAGTAGACTAAGCAACGAGACCCGTTTACTTACGGTTACGTATTCATTTGAGTTAACACCAATGGCTTTATTTAATATCAGAGAGCTTTCATCTAATATTAAAATTTCATCTTTAAGGTATTGCGTCATGCTCTTTTCTAGTCTTTCAATATTTTTTATCGGCCCAATTAAATAACTAGTTGTATCTGGCGATATTGATGACTGTGACTGGTTTAAAATAGGCGCTAACTGGCTATAAGGCATAACTAGTTGAGTACTGCGATTTTTTCTAAAAGAAGAGAAAGCTTTAGGCATCACCGCAACAATAGTAACAGCTTGCCCATTAATAATTATTTTTGTATTGAGTGCTTCAACACGAGATGAAAAGTTGTTAATAAAATAAGTGTGTGATATTGCAGCAACTAGTTCCGCTCCCGCCACAGGAAACTCTAGTTGACTAAATGACCCAAAAGCTGGCTTTAAGCCAAGTAAACTATAACCTCCCGAAAAGAAGCTAATATTCTGCGTTTTTGTGTCACCATGTAGGTCTGTACTTAACGATATTGTGCGTTCATAACTCACCGTTAACTCTGGCCATTTATCAACGATAGCGTCAGACAAATAATCTTCTAAAGCTTGCCCTTTATGCTCATCATATAACATGGCATTTACTATTGGACTTTTATTATTCAACCCTAAAAATGACGCCGATAAATAACTTTGCTGAATTAGCTTAAAGTGAATCAGTAAAGCGATAGGAAATGCTAATAAGACTAAAATCAATAAAAAACGGTAACTTTTACAGGTTTGCTTAAACCAACTTACACTTAAATCAATAACTAACTTCATATCCATTGAATATTTTTAACCTTATGTAACCAGCTGACCATCAGACATTATCCATTGTTGCTGAGCTTTTTTTGCATATTCCATGTCATGGGTAATTAAGCAAATAGTATTGCCGTCATTATTTAAACGGCCGAGTAATTCAAACACTTGCTGGCTATTACTCGAGTCTAAATTACCTGTAGGTTCGTCGGCCAATATTAATGAAGGTTCATTTACTAGCGCCCTCGCAATAGCGATACGTTGTTGTTGACCACCCGACAGTTGCTCAGGTAACCGTTTTCCATAATCTTCCATATTGACATATGCTAATGCTTTATAAACTTTTTCTTTATAGTCGCCACGTTTAATTAATGGGTTATAAGTTAAAGGCAACGCAACATTGTCATAAACAGTTAATTGGCTTAACAAATTAAAATTTTGAAAGATAAACCCTATTTCATTATTTTTTAATAACGATAATGAGTTATTGGTTAGCTTTGTTGTATTAGTCCCTAATATTTGATAACTGCCTGTGGTAGGTTTATTTAATAAGCCTAAAATTGACAACAAGGTGCTTTTCCCACTACCCGAAGTGCCTACAATAGCAATATAGTCGCCTTTATTTACCTCAAAGCTTACTCCTTTCAGTGTATCATTTTCTGCTTTCGGGTAACGAAAAGATAAATTATTTACTGTAATTAATTTAGCGTTCATAAATTTGATAGCTCTTCTTTATCATAATGTGTGCCTATAGAGAAACTATCGGGGACCAGCAATAGTTTTTTTCCTTTAAAATTATCTGACTGGATATACAAATTATCTTCATCCACTGAATAACCAACTGAGAGTTTGGTAATTGAACTATCATTCTCTACAACATATAAAGCCCATTCAGCATGTTGTTCAAACTGTAAAGGCTTTCTAATAAAAAAGCGTTCGTCTACTTTTTCTGTCTGTATGATTGCTTCAATTGACTGGTCTACCCTCACCCAATTAGGTGGCGTATTTATAAAGGACAAATACACACTAACAGCCCCTTGTCGAATAACACTATCAATGTGTTCAACTTGAGCTTCAAATTTTCCGTTAGGTGTTAGTATTTCAGCTTGTTGATAAAGCGCGATATTTGCAGATGAGTATTGAGGAATTTGAATTTCAGCTTGTAACTTAGTGTTGTCGATTATTTCAAATAAATTTTGACCTTGAGCAACCATTTGCCCAACATGAATATTAACCTCTTTAATGATACCTGAACTATCCGCCCGCACGGTTAAGCTGTTCTTGCGTTCTTGAATAAATGCCAATTGCTCCATTGCCGCTGTAATTTTAGTGTTTAAGGCATTTTGTTGTTGCAAGAGGTTTTTGTTAAACCATGTTAGCTGCCGTTCACTTGATTCAACGTCAAGGGTCATTTGTTCGTATGCCATTTTAGATTGTTCAAATTTTATTTTTGAAACAATGCCTTTTTTAATTAGTTTGTTGTAAGCATCTAATTCTAACTTTTGCTTCTTTTTAAAGTTTTTTCTTTGGTTTAAATCAGCTTCTAGTTGATTTTGTTTAATTTGCAAATCACTTTTTTTAAGAGCAACTTCTGAACGTAAATTCACTAAAGCATACTTACTTTCTTGCAGTTGCTGCTCTAGCTCATAATTGTTGATTTTTGTTAATACTTGCCCTTTAGTAACCAATTGACCAGGTCTGATGGTTAAACTTACAATATTTCCTTTCGATGGCGCAGGTATAATAGTTTTACTACTAGGTACTATTGCGCCTATCCCTTTAATTTTTAGTGGTTTATAATGCGATTCAACCAACATTAATTGGCTATATTGCGTTGGAATCTCATCATTTTTAATAACAATTACATACACTAAAATGCTAATAATAAAGCTTAACGCGGTAATAATTGAGGCTTTAACTAGAAATGAAAATTCAGTCTTCTCTTGTATATATTGTTGCACTTACATTTTCCTGTTTATTAACTAATTAACTTTAAATATTGTTATGTAATATATAGCAATAACTTAACGTTAATTTCCTCCCTTAGGCTTGTCAATTACAATTGGTGGTAACTCTGGAAGTGTTGGGCCTGGAACACAAACTTCTACAGTAATACAATTACCTTCATGACATGATGTGGTTGTACTACATATTTCATTTGCATAAACCAAGCTAGCCGTTGTTGCTAAAGTAATGCATAGTATTATTTTTTTGAAATGTTTTGAAATGTTTTGAAATGTTTTGAAATGTTTTGAAATGTTTTCATAATTTTCCTTATTATTTAAGATACAATCCAATGTAAATGCATTATTACATTACACAATACTTCAAGTTGGTGTCAACCAAATAAGAAATTTACTAATGCGTTTTATTGATAACTAAAACTTGGCAACAAACAAACCAGTCGGTATGATAGTTAAGTAAGAAAGATAGTTAACGAAGAGGTAACCGTGGTAAAAGTCTCTGAACACACCCGCCAAAAAATTTTAGAAATAAGTGCTGACGAAATACGCAAGCACGGCTTTACGGCCACTAGCCTTTCTGTCATTTTAAAGCGTTGTGATATTTCTAAAGGTGCTTTATATCATCACTTTACCAATAAGCTTGAGCTGGGTTATGCCGTATTTGAAGAGATTTATACCCCTGAATTTCTTGCGATGTGGCAACCTGCAGTATCCGGTAACGATCCTATTGAAAGCTTAGTCGACTTTTTTCAGTCAATGCTAACCAATTTGAGCTGTGAAGATATTGTATGTGGCTGCCCGTTAAATAACCTTTGTCAGGAAATGTCTGGGATAGATGAAGGTTTTCGTTTACGTATATTAAATATGCAACAACAATTAAATAGCTTAATCGCAACCAATTTGGTTCGTGTGTCATCTCAATTACGTGATGATATTAATTTTCAACAAGTCGCCTATTTTATTATTTCATGCTTTTATGGTGCTTCAAACCTTAGTAAAGGCTCTAAAAACAAAGACTTATTTTCACAAGTTATTAATGAACTGTGTGCATATATCTACCATTTGCGCAAGCAATAGGCATACCTGTCAAAAATAGATCTATGAAATAACAAATAATCATTTACAAACCGCTTGGTCGGTATGTAGAATACACACATTAAAAATATTCACGTAAGCTTTATTTAGGATTAGAAATGAAAAACTTCTTTATCGCGCTAGCTTTTTCAACTGTTTTTCTCCCACTAGCTCATGCAGTTGAGCTAGTATCACCATATCAAGTTGTTGAAACTACAGGAGATAAGCTATTTACTCGGATTAGTTCTCAGCAAAATGAGCTAAGTAAATTTCCTGAATTAATGCGTGAAATTGTTGATGAAGAATTAATGCCAGTAATTGATTATAGGTATGCCGCTTATAAAATTTTAGGGGCTAACTTACGAAAAATTTCAGATGAACAACGTAATAAATTTGTTGATTCAATGCGTAGTTATTTAGTAAGAACTTATGCAACTGCTCTAAACCAATATAAAAACCAGAAAGTTAACTATGAGCCCATACAAGATACAGGTTCAAAGAAAATTGTATCAGTTGGCGCAACTATTATTGAAACCAACAAGCCTGAAATTCACATGGTATTTATGATGCGCCATGATCAAAAGGCACAAGAGTGGAAAGCTTTTGACTTAATAGTGGAAGGGATTTCATTACTTTCAAGTAAACAAGCTGAATTAAATAGCCGTATTGCAAAGTACGGTATTGACCAAGTAACGTTAGAACTTTCTTCAGTAACAAAATAAAGTTATTAAAATGCTCGCGCTATTGCCTGTAGTAAAATATAGGCTTCTTATAAAAGTTAAAAAGGTAATACATATTACCTTTTTTAACTTTTTACCTTTCAACGGTAGTAGCTTATACGCCCGCTAATAATAGCTTAGAGTTAGTAATCAGAATACACTTCCAATTCATCTATTTCTATGTATGAATTACCATAATTAGAATTAACTCTAATTCTTAAATATTTCAGCTCAATTATAGAATCAAGGTTAGCTCTTTGATCAATCGCTTTGGAAAGAACATAACTTCCATTATCGGTGAAATCTACACCATCTATTGAGGTTAATACTGTTATACTTCTTGGGCTTCGACCTAATCCCACTGATTTTTCATTGACCATGATACGAAAACCAGTAACATTTACAACATCATCAAATCTGACTTGTAGCCAATACTCTTTTTCAGTATCTTGAGCATCTTTTTCAACAACCCAAATTCCTCTATTAATTAACGAACCAAGGTTTTTATCAATTTGTTGTTGCCATATATAACCATCAAAAGCGGCAGCAGCTATATCGCCCCCAGAATGATCACTAGCACTATAGTTACTTTCAGTAAGATTATTATTATAGATTAAAGCAATATTTCCATATTGACCATGTCGAGTTAAGTAGTCACCTATCCCGCCTGAAGTTGAATCTGTACCGTCGCCTTTTAATAAAGCTAAATATTCAATCGAACATCGTGAATTGCTATTAGGTAGGTAGCCAATTCGAATAGTCTCTTGAGTACGGCGTACCAAATTAAGAATTTCAAGCCAATTCTTAGAGTATGGCTGTCCTTGCTCAAAATATAACGACCACTCTGAGCTATTGTTTAAATCACATTCAAGCTCGTTGGCTTCTTCATGAACAACTCCTACCTTAATACTCTCAGATTTTCCTATATAAAGGTTGGAAACTTTGCCAGTGTATTCTGCAACAGATTGCTCTGTTGCATAGATAGCACATGACATAAATATAGCGATACTAGATAATTTTTTTAACATAAATCCTACCATGGAAGAAGTACAATGTATTGACTGAAGTGCAAAAGTTATACCTAAACACCAACTCAACAAAAAAAACACCAACAAAAACATAACCACTTGATAAATAAAAATAATTAACTTTAACTCCACATAAAAATCGGTGTTGTTTTTTTGACAAGAGTTTTTTTAGTTAAGTATTAAAGAAGTTATATCGAGTTGAAAAAGAATTTTTCTTTGAATATTAAAAAATATCGACGAGTAGCACTAAATACTTCGATATAAACATAGTAGAATATGCTTATTAACAATATATCAATTCAGGCCCATGCAATGGAAATCAAAGTAAACTATCTAGAAAATCTCAAACTTGAAGCTAAGTTTGATGATTTTACGGTGCTCGCAGATCAACCTATTCGTTACAAAGGTGATGGTTCAGCACCAGGTCCATTCGATTACTTTTTAGCATCGTCAGCACTTTGCGCCGCTTATTTTGTTAAGGTTTACTGTAATTCTCGCGATATTCCTACTGAGAATATTCGACTATCACAGAATAACATTGTTGATCCTGAAGACCGTTATAATCAAATTTTTCAAATACAAGTTGAGTTGCCTGAAAGTATTTCAGAAAAAGATCGTTTAGGCATAAGACGTTCGATTGACCGTTGTACGGTGAAAAAAGTCGTACAAACAGGCCCCGAGTTTAAAGTTGAATTAGTTGATAGCCTTGAACAAGACGCTCAAGCAATGTTAATGACAACAACTGAGAACTCACAAAGCACCTATATTTTAGGGAAAGATCTTCCCCTTGAGCAAACCATTGCCAACATGACTCAGTTACTTGCTGATCTAGGTATGAAAATTGAGATTTCATCTTGGCGTAATATTGTGCCTAATGTGTGGTCTTTGCATATTCGTGATGCTGCCTCACCAATGTGTTTTACTAATGGTAAAGGTGCAACCAAAGAAAGCGCATTATGCTCGGCACTTGGTGAGTTTATTGAACGTTTGAACTGTAACTTTTTTTATAATGACCAGTTTTTAGGGCAAGATATCGCCAATAGTGACTTTGTACACTATCCCAATGAAAAATGGTTCAAACTAGAAGATGACGACGCCCTACCCGCAGATATTTTAGATGAATACTGTCGTGAAATTTATGATCCTGAGGGAGAATTACAAGGCTCTCATTTAATTGATACCAATTCAGGAAATAAAGAGCGTGGTATTTGCTCTATTCCTTACGTTCGTCATTCAGATGGTAAAACTGTTTACTTTCCATCTAATCTTATCGAAAACTTATTTTTAAGTAACGGTATGAGCGCCGGTAATAATTTCAATGAAGCTAAAGTCCAATGTTTATCCGAAATTTTTGAGCGCGCTGTAAAAAGGCAAATTATTGAAAAAGAAATTGTATTACCTGATGTTCCATCAGCCATACTTGAGCAATACCCCAACATTTTAGCTGGTATTAAAGGCTTAGAAGACCAAGGATTTCCTGTTGTTGTTAAAGATGCATCGTTAGGCGGGCAATTCCCTGTAATGTGTGTGACCCTAATGAACCCAAAAACAGGTGGTGTATTTGCGTCTTTTGGTGCCCACCCTAGTTTTGAAGTAGCACTTGAGCGCAGTTTAACTGAGTTACTTCAAGGTAGAAGCTTTGAAGGCTTAAACGATGTGCCTAAACCAACGTTTAATAGTATGGCCGTTGCAGAGCCTGAAAACTTTGTTGAACATTTTATTGATTCAACCGGTGTAATTTCATGGCGCTTCTTTAGTGAGAAACATGATTATGAATTCTGTGAATGGGATTTTTCAGGGACAAATGAACAAGAATGTGACAAGTTATTTGCCATTTTAAAGGACTTGGGTAAAGAAGCTTATATTGCTGAGTTTTCAGATCTGGGAATAGCATGTCGAATATTAGTGCCTGATTTTTCAGAAGTGTACCCTGTTGAAGATCTGATTTGGGATAACACCAACAAAGCCCTTAATTTCCGCGAAGATATTTTAAATATTCATTCGCTTTCAGAAGAACAATTAGTGGGCTTATTCGAGCGTTTAGAAGACAGTCAATTAGATAACTATATTGATATACGCACACTGATCGGTATTGAATTCGATGAAAATACCGTCTGGGGTCAATTAACCATTCTTGAATTAAAAATTCTGATCTGCTTAGCCTTAGGCGCGCTAGAAGATGCAATTGAATTAGTCGGCGAATTTCTTCAGTACAACGATAATACAGTTGAACGCGGCTTATTTTATCAAGCCATACACGCAGTACTTGAAGTTACCTTAAGTGAAGATATGGCAATTGAAGACTTTATACATAACTTTAACCGTATGTTTGGTAAACAGACTATGGAAAATGTCGTTGGCTCAGTCACTGGTGAAGTTAGATTCTTTGGTTTAACTCAAACTAATATGGCACTTGAAGGGCTAGATAAACATTTAAGACTGATCGATAGTTATAAAAAACTTCATCAAGCACGCGCTAATAAAATCAGCAATTAACTGTTTAAATTAATAACGTACCAAGGCCAATGTTTAGCAATAAATATTGGCCTTTTTTGTTGCTGATACTTAGAGAGCAACGATTAAATTTACTCACTTATAATTATCAAAAACAGCTATAAAAAACTTCATTATCATATTAATTGTATCGTTTTAACATGAAAACAATCATTACAACACTAATTTATTGTATACAATAAATTAAAACAACTTTCATTGAACCCCTTTAAAATCAACAGCTATAGAGTACTTTAATTATATAACTGTTGAACTTTTACTCTAAACCTGTCATCATATTAATTAGAAGTCTAACTATTAGAGGTGAAAGTTTGTTTGCATCAAATGTAAAGTCAATACAAATTTATATAATAAGCACAGTCAAATCTATTCAAAATAAAAAAGCAGGAAAATAATGAACTATACATATTTAACATTAACGCTTTATTTTGCGCTAATGCTTGGAATAGGTCTTTATGCCGCAAAAAAATCAACATCAAGTCTTTCTGGATACATGCTAGGTGGTCGTAAAGTTAGTCCTCATGTAACGGCACTTTCTGCTGGCGCATCAGACATGAGTGGTTGGATGTTAATGGGATTACCTGGTGCAATGTTTATTTCTGGCTTCGATACTTTATGGGTCGCTGTTGGCTTAGTATTCGGGGCATGGGCTAATTACAAACTCGTTGCACCAAGACTTCGCGTATACACGGAAGTGGCCAATGATGCTTTAACATTACCTGACTTTTTCGCGCAACGTTTTGATAAGAATGATGGCACAATCAAATTAGTGTCGGCTGTCGTCATTATTATATTTTTTACACTTTATACCTCTGCGGGTTTAGTTGGTGGCGGTAAATTATTTGAATCAGCCTTTGGTGTTGATTACCAAATTGGCGTAATGGTTACTATGCTAGTGGTTGTTGCTTATACCTTATTAGGTGGTTTTCTCGCGGTGAGTCTCACTGACTTTGTCCAAGGCGTAATTATGTTTATCGCTCTTGTCATGGTACCTATCGTTGCATTTAATCATTTTGATAGTTCAGAATCTATGCTGGCTTTTACGATGGAAAAAATACCTTCAATTAGTGAAAGTTACGCAGAGCTCACTATTTTAGCTATCTGCTCTAGTTTAGCATGGGGGCTCGGTTATTTTGGGCAACCACATATCATAGTGCGATTTATGGCAATAGATTCAGTTAAAAATATTAAGGTCGCAAGACGTATAGGTATGAGCTGGATGACTGTTACCATTATTGGCGCGCTTGCAACGGGTTTAACGGGTGTCGCTTATGTAAATAAGTTTAATGTGAAGCTAAGTGATCCTGAAACGATATTTATTTTCTTTTCAAATGTATTGTTCCATCCGCTTATTAGTGGCTTTTTACTTGCTGCAATTTTAGCTGCCGTAATGAGTACAATTTCGTCGCAGCTACTCGTATCATCAAGTTCACTCACCGAAGATATTTACCGTACATTTAGTAAAAAGACATTATCACAACAACGTTTAGTTAACGTGGGGCGAATATGTGTGTTTGTTGTTGCATTAATCTCAGCGATGATCGCCATGAATCCATCAAGTAGTATATTGAATATCGTCAGTAATGCTTGGGCAGGGTTTGGTGCCGCATTTGGTCCATTAATTTTATTTAGCTTGTTATGGGAGCGTGTCACCTACAAAGGTGCTATCGCTGGGATTATTAGTGGCGCCGTGACTGTATTATTGTGGATTTATTTACCTGTACTGGCTGACGGCTCGACATTAAGTAGTGTTGTTTATGAAATATTACCCGGCTTTATTATCAGCTCTATTACTATTTGGGGCGTAAGCTTGTGGGATACATCACCATCGAAAAGTATTACTGATACTTTTAAAGCAATGAATCATCAATTAATACAAAGATCATCTTAATCTAAACCTTAATTAGTAAAGAGAAATCATGAATTTAAAGACACATAAACGCATAGTTATTAAAATTGGTAGCGCCTTAATAGCACCAGGAAATAAAGGCTGTAGTACAAAGTATTTGCGTAATATTGCCTACTTTATTCAACGTTGTCGCCAACAAGGTCAGCAAGTCATATTAGTTTCTTCTGGTTCTGTTGCAGCAGGTCGCCAATGGTTTAATAGTGAAAAATCACCTTCAAAGGCGATGAAAAAAGCAATGGCAGCAACTGGCCAAAACGATATGATGGCAACATGGTCTAAGTTGCTTGATATGCCATTAGCACAAATATTATTAACCCATGCCGACTTATGTAATCGCGAACGTTATGTAAGCATAAAAGAAACAATCGAAGAGTTACTCGCTCACGATGTGCTGCCTGTTATTAATGAAAATGACACAGTGACCTCAGAAGAATTAAAAGTTGGCGACAACGACAATTTAGCCGCTATGGCTGCCGCCTCTATCGATGCTGACATGTTGATTATGTGTACAGACGTTGATGGTTTATTTGATAAAAACCCACATAGCCATGCTGACGCTAAATTATTAGAAAAAGTCTCTGATATTACGCCTGCTATTTATGCAATGGCTGGAGGAGCCGTAAGCTCAATGGGTACGGGTGGTATGCAAACAAAAATTGAAGCCGCAGAAAAGTCAACTGCACATGGTATAGATACTCTGATTATTAATGGTTTTAAAGTTGAATCATTCAACCAATTATTAGCAGGGAATAACCCCGGCACTCACTTCTTATCAAACCCTGAACCAATGAGCCCTGCAGTGCATTGGAGAACACATACGGTTCGAGAACGTGGTGAGGTGATTATTGATGATGAAGAATATGCATTCACAGGCGATGAAGAGATCTTAACCAGTGATAACATATTAGAAGTTAAAGGTGAGTTTTCAGTGGGCGACACTATATTAGTGACAACTGAAGATGGTACTAAAATAGCGAAAGCCAAAACAAATTTTAGTAGCTGTTTGCTCAATTATATTGCTCAAGAGCAAGATGATAAATGGAGTAACAAACAAGTTTTACCTCAAAATAATTCAATTATTTCAAAAGAAAATATAGCTGTTTTAGGAGACGCATGAGTTTAATTACGGAAATATCTAAACAAGCAGCACAAGCTGCTAGAACATTGATAAACTTAACGGAAGATAGAAAAAATCAAATATTATTAGCAATGGCGAGTGCATTAAGAAATAACAGCGCCAATATTCTCGAGGCTAATAAAAATGACATGGCGCAAGCCAAAGAAAATAATTTACCTTCAGCGATGCTTGACCGTTTATTACTAACTCAAGATCGTATTGATGATATGGCTGAAGGCATAGAAGTTATCGCGAGCTTACCTGATCCTGTGGGTAAATTACGTGAAATTGGCGAGCAAGCCAACGGCTTAAAAATTAGTAAAATGCGTATGCCGCTTGGCGTTGTATGTATGATTTATGAAGCAAGACCTAATGTTACCGCTGATGCTGGAGCCCTATGTTTTAAATCAGGTAATGCCATTATTTTACGAGGTGGAAAAGAAGCGCTCTATTCAAGTAAAGCAATTGCGAGTGTTTTACAAAAGATTCTCAAAGATAATGACCTACCAGAAGCACTTATCAGTGTAATTCCTAATGCTGATCGTAGTTTATTAATGGATTTAATGGAGCAACGAAAATATATTGATGTCATTATTCCTCGTGGCGGAGAAGGCTTAATAAACTTTGTAACTGATAATAGTAAAATACCTGTAATTCAACATTTTAAAGGCGTTTGCCATTTATATGTCGATAAATATGCTGACTTTGACAAAGCAATAAAGATACTACTCAATGGTAAAACGCAGAGAACCGGCGTATGTAATGCTTTAGAGGGATTAGTTGTACACAAAGATGTTATTAACGACTTTTTACCTCTAGCTGCTAAAGCTCTTGCTCCACACAACGTTAAAATAAATGCCTGTTCTAGAAGTTTATCTTATTTTGAAGACGCTCATTTACTTGCAGATAACGAGTTTGGTCAGGAATATTTAGATCTAGAAATTGCTGTTAAAGTAGTGGATAGCATGGAACAAGCATTTGATCATATTCATCAATTTGGTAGTAATCATACCGAAGTTATCTGTACTGAAAACACTGAACGTGCACAATTATTCCAGCGCTGTGTTGATGCTTCTGTGGTTATGGTAAATGCTTCTTCACGTTTTTCAGATGGTAGCCAACTTGGTTTAGGCGCTGAAATTGGTATTGCGACCACTAAATTACATGCTTATGGACCTATGGGATTAGAATCATTAACCACAGAAAAGTTTTTAGTTTCAGGCGATGGTCACGTGCGAAGCTAATTTGCAAACAATAATCTTTCTTAAGTTATTTAAAAGGGTAATAACATGAATTTGTTATTACCCTTTTTTAAATATATTAATAAGACAACTGTTGGCGACAATTGCAGTTATCAAGCAATATACACCCTATTTCTCCCCTGCTTTTTCGCTTGATATAAAGCATTATCAGCACGTATAAAAAGCTCATCAAAGCTTTCGTCTTCTATTCTTTTCGATACTAAACCTATACTAAGCTTTATATCAACATATTCTTTATTTTGTGCATTCATTAAAAATGTATTTTCAGTAATGGATATTCGCTGCGCGACTTTTTTGGCTTCTTCCAAAGTGCTTTCAGGTAGAATAACGGCAAACTCCTCACCACCAACCCTAGCAAGAATATCTTCTTGACGAATACTTAAAAGGATATTTTTACTTATTTCAATCAACACTTTATCACCAACAGGATGGCCATATTTATCGTTTATATTTTTGAAGAAATCAATATCAATAGAGATAACCCCCATGTTTAATCCGTGACGTTTAGCTCGACTAAACTCTTTTTCAGCATGATTAAAAAAGTATCTACGGTTATATAAACCCGTTAGTGCATCAGTATTAGCTTGTTTTTTAAATTCCTCTTTAAGCTGATACAATTCGGTTACATCAGTTGAAAAACCAATTAATACTTGTGAGTTTTCATCAAGTTGATATGGCATTTTAGTACTAAGATAATGCTGAATTTTCCCGTCATCATCATGCGCAATTTCTTCAAACACTTGTTTTTCATTCGTTTCAAAAACTTGCTTATCTGATTTCCAAAAGTGATCTGCTAATTCATGACCAATAACGTCGGCATCAAGCTTTCCAATAATTTTTTCAACTGGCTTACCAAACATTTTTGCTGTTTTATCATTAACATAGCGAAAATGTCGCTGTTCATCTTTCATATAAATGTATGCATCAACATTATTAAGGACTGCATCTAACAATTTATTTTGTTCTTTTACTAAGTTTTCTAATTTCTTTTGTTTAGTGATATCTGTCGAAATACCGCACATTCCAACAATTTTCCCATCATCACTTACTAAGCTTTTCTTAACAGTATGGAATGTCGTTAGTTCACCAGTAGATTTAATAAAGTTTTCTTCTTCTGAAGAAATTAATGTGTTTTCGTTTAATATTTTTTGGTCATTGATCTTTAGCTGCTCAGATATATCCAAATCAAAGAAGTGACTATCATCCTTACCTATTATGTCTTCTGTAGGCACTCCAAATACTTCAACGACCGCATTATTTACAAAGGTATAACAACCATCTACATTTTTAGTGAATATATAGCTACCTAAGCTATTTAATAATTCTTCAAGTGTTTTTACTTTAAGTAATAGTTCTTCTGTAGTGGTATAACGAATTTGGCCACTTAATTAGAGGCTGATATGATCGCCTCATAGATAATTTAGGTGACAAAATGACAAGA